>JBGAIB010000007.1:0-297887 GCA_044225825.1 Chitinophagales bacterium | reverse complement strand
GAATGAAAGCAAAATTTACGCTTGTATTATTGTTTGTTGCCGCCTTTGCCGGTGTATATGCCCAGCAGGCTCCTAACAGCGGTTTCGAAACCTGGACCAGTCCTAATAACCCGGATGGTTGGTCAACTTTCGAATCTTTATTCAATCAACCTTTTGGTTTGGCATCTAAGGATACCACCACCAAAACCGAAGGTAGTGCCTCTATCAAAATCAAAACCGATTCTATTCAGGCGGGTCCAAACAAACAACTAATTGCCGGTTTGGCTTCATTAGGTGCAGGCGCATATTCTCCACCAAACAGCTTTAACTTCTTCGGTGTTCCTTTCCATTTCCGTCCTGATACCTTGTTCTTCAGCTACAAGTATACCTCACCGGGCACCGATACTGCCAGCATCAGCATTTACCTGTATACGCCAAGTGCTACGCAATTAGGCGGTGGTCTGTTTCTGAATACTTCTGCAAACTGGGCCAATGTGTATGTGCCACTTACTGCTCAGTACAGCGGAGGTACCATTCCTGACAGCTTAAACCTGCAACTTACATCCAGCAACCGTGTGCCTGTTACCGGCTCTACGCTCAATTTCGATGCTATCCGTTTTGGTTACGTGAATGCACCTTCTTTAATTGAGGAAATCGATAACGGCATTGCACTGAATGTATTCCCTAATCCTGCCAGTGCTTATACCACTGTTACTTTCAGCGAAAGCATGAACAACAGTTCTATAATGGTATTTGACCTGAGTGGCCGTGTGGTTACCCACGAACTGGTAAACGGCAGCAACCACCAATTTAATACCAGCGATTGGGCTACCGGTACTTATACCTTCTCGTTAATCAATGCCGACGCTAAAGTTATAGGCAAAGGCCGTATTAACGTAGCACACTAATAACTTCTACATACATCAAAAAGGAGCCTTCCGGTAACGGAGGGCTTTTTTTTTGTACAGATTCGGCTTTTAAGTGCAGGTAAGTGATGGTAAGGAAACCAGTTGATTACTAATGGTCTGAAATCCTTCTTATTGAATAGGGTAATAAATCATGAAAAAAAATTTTGATAACGTAGTGGCAACTGGTAATTTGCTATTTATTTTATTTTTTGTTGATTTTATTGAAAATAAATCGTTTTTACAGCCAAACTTTGACGGGGTAACGTTATTGAACCATTAAAAAATATCTCACTAAAAGTTAAGAACAAGTAATTAATTTATAACTTAGGCCTGGCGGTTAAGTGCAAGGATTTATAACGTGAAATTGAAAGCTGCCTTTCGGCTTTAATTATTAGTCCCATTATAAATCCACAAAATCCCGTTATTTATGAAAAAGCACTTACTCCTGTTGCTTGTTACGGTTTCAACCGTACTGGCATCCTTCGCTCAATCTCCGCAAAGTTTACCTTATCAGGCTGTAGCCCGCGATGCGGGAGGTAACCTAATCGCGCTGCAACCTGTATCCGTTCGTTTTACGGTGCACGATGGCACAGCTGGAGGCCCCGTAGTTTACCAGGAGACCCAAAGCCCAACCACCAGTAAACTCGGTTTATTTAACGTAAATGTTGGTTCCGGCACCGTGGTAAGCGGCACTTTCTCGGCCATTAACTGGGCGGCAGGTGCAAAATACCTGCAGGTGGAACTGGACCCTACCGGCGGCACCAGCTATATTAATATGGGCACCGACCAAATCCGCAGTGTGGCTTATGCGCTATACGCCGCCAGCGGTGGTAGCCCCGAAGATGCTACCAACGAAGGAAGTCTTACTGTAACTGCAGGTAGCGGAACTACATCGGTAATTCATTCCAATACCTCTGGCAGCACCGATGTTACCCTGCAGGCCGGTACCAATGTATCGCTTTCCGAAAGCGGTAACACCATTACCATTAATTCAAGCAACCCCGGTGGTACGGTTACCAGTGTGGGTACTTCCGCACCGCTAACAGGTGGTACCATTACAGGTATTGGTACCATCGGCATTACACAATCTTCCACTTCTGCTGATGGCTATCTGTCTTCAACCGATTGGAATACCTTTAATAACAAAGTTGGTGGTTCGGGCACTTCAACCCGTGTAGCCTTTTGGAGCGGTACAAATACCCTGTCCTCTAACGGTAGCCTATTCTGGGATAACACCAATGCCCGTTTAGGCATTGGCACTGCTTCACCGGCTTCCACCTTAAGCGTTGGTAGCAGCTCGCAATTTCAGGTGGGTTCTACAGGCAACATTACCAAAATAAATAACGTAGCCTACTCATTCCCTTCCGCACAAGGCGCTGCTAATACATTCCTGCGGAACGATGGCGCAGGCAACCTAAGTTATACCGGTGCGCTTACCGTGGTGGCCGATATTCAGGGTGCAGTGAGCACAGCCTATACCAACAATACTACTACGTACTCTGCAGTCATATCCAACTCGGTTACCTTAACCGTGCCTGGCCATTATATATTTGATCTATGGTTGGGTTCACCAGTGGCTACAACTGCCCTGGGTTGGTTGGCCCGCTTACAGAATACCACATCTGCCACAACTATCGATGGGCCTTATTACATGCAGTTCCCGGACCCTGCTGTTTCCGGTGATTATGGTGCACCGTGCAGCATACGTTTATATTATAACAAAACAACTACCACCAGCGAAACCATACAGGTGCAAACTGCTGCTACCAGTGCCGGCGGAACAACGGGTACGCAGTCTTATACCGGAGCCCGTACTGCAAGGCTTATTGTCTACCGTTAATCTTTGTTCATATGAATGCGATGAAAGGAAAGATAATAGCGCTGCTGTTAGCCGTGATGGCTACCGTAGGTTTATATGCGCAGGATTGGCCCGTAAACAAAGGGTTTCAAACCGGTGATATTCTTACAGCCAACACGGCGCGCTTATCAGATGGCGAGATGAATACATCCACTACACCGGCCGACCCACAGATGTTCGCCGTCTATAACGATATACCTGGTGGCAGACCAAGTGCTGTCTATCTCGAAAAGGGCATAGCAGAAGTGAAGTTCCTACCCACCAATGGGCACGTTAAGAAAGGCGATTTTATTACCTCTTCCGGTGAAGCCGGTGTTGGAGTAAAAGCAACCAAAAGCGGTATGGTGGTTGGCCTGGTTATCGAGGATTCCGATACGCGCAAAAAAGAAGTGCAATTAGTTAAAGTGAGACTATTGTTTGTCTATGTTAGTTTATAACACCGGTAAGCAGTAGCGCTCTAACACTGTAAAAAATAAAGCGATATGAAAATATATTTAAAAAACCTGGTATTGCTGCTTTGCCTGTTTACCTACACGGCAATGGCACAAAACCTTAGCCCCAAAGTGTCTCACTCCTCCGGCGGCAACTACGTTTCCGGCGGCGTTGAACTCAGTTGGTCCTTTGGCGAAAGCTTTATCCCCACCTTATCGGCCGGGGGCAATATGCTCAGCCAGGGTATCATTCAACCCGAAGTGGAGATACTGACCCAAAACATTACGGGCAGTCCGTTTTGTAATAATACTGCCGTAAGTGTTCCATTTTACGCAACTGGTATTTTTAGTGCTGCCAATGTTTTTACAGCACAGTTATCCGATGCTACCGGCAGTTTCCTAAGCCCTACCAACATTGGTACGCTCACAGGCAGCACCTCCGGTACTATCAATGCTACCATTCCATTGGTAATTGCACCGGGTAGTCAATACCGCATCCGGGTGGTAAGTAGTATTCCTGCATACACGGGCGTTAAAAATGGTAGTAATCTTACTATCAACCTTTGCGGCAACAATACCTGGATAGGTATTACCACCGATTGGTTTACACCAGCCAACTGGACCTTCGGCAGTGTGCCAAACAGCTGCGCTTCGGATGTGCTCATTCCTACTTCTCCGTTAGGGGGACAATTCCCGCATATAAACGGCACCTCTCCACAGGTTGGTAATATAACCGTGCAGGATAATGCCAGTATTGATATTGATGCTACAAAGAAGGTTTCTGTTTGCGGCGATTTTACCGGTGGTAGCGCCACTGCAGCACAAATTACCGGTGCCGGCATAATAGAGCTTAACGGCAGTAGCCTGCAACAAATAAGCGGTAAAACAGAATTTGAAACACTGCGCCTTGATAATAGCTCCGATGCAAGCCTGCAAGCCGGTAGCCTGTTAGATATTTTTACTGCTGTTGAACTTAAGTCGGGCGATTTAAATACTACCGCAGGTACCCTAAGGTTTCGCAGCACCAGTGCCACGCAAATTGCAGTACTCGATAATTTCAGCGCAGGCTTTAGCGGTACCTTAACGGGTAATGTGGTGGCCCAACGTTATTACGATGCAGCAGGTGCAGGCACCTATAACCAGCACTTGATGGGTTCACCAATTAATACGGCTGCTTTAAGTCAGTTTGGCACCAGCGGCACTCCGGGTTACGTAGTCCCTCTTGGTTCCTGCGACGAAACGCAGGTAAGTTCCTCCTCGCCTTATGGCAGCGTATTTAGTTACGACGAAACCCACGGTACCACCTGTGCTACTGCCGGTTGGAAAGTTGAAATAAGCGGTAACGCCCAAAACGGCAAAGGATATTCCATATATAAAACCGGTGCAGGTACGCTGTCATTAACAGGAGCGCCAAACGTAAGCAGCAGTTATGCAGTTACGGGTATGGGCAATGCCAACTGGAGTAATACCTCGTTACAGGGCCGGCCTATGTTATCGGGCTGGCACTTGGTGGCCAATCCTTACCTCAGCAATCTGGATATAAGCAGTACGCCCACCGGCTTCGATGGAACTAAAATGGTGTGGCACACTGCAGGGGTATTCGCCGGTAGTTATCAGGCGGCCACGGTGGTGCAGCCATTTCAGGCGTTTATGGTGCACAAAACCAATCCCGGTGGTTCTATCAGTTATCCTATCAGCGGAACGCAACGCACACGCGGTGCAGCATCCACTTTCCAAAAGCAAGCAAATGATCATCAGCTAACACTCATTGCCCAAAATAACACTACGCAATTACAAGATGTTACAACTGTTGCTTTTAACAGCAGTGCATCGGCTGATTTTGACGGTGACTATGATGCTATTAAGGCCGGTGGTTCCTTAACCCGCCATACCCTGTATAGTTATAATACCAATCCTATGAATTGGTTGTGTCAAAACACCCTGAAGAGCATCGAAGAAACCAGTACTGTGAATGTAGGTTTCGAGCCTGGCATTAATGGTAACTACACCTTCCATTTCGATGGTGTCAGTTCATTCGATCCAACCAGCTACATAACCTTAGAGGATAAATTGTTGAATGTATTTCACAATGTACGCAGCGGCGATTACACCTTTACCGCCAACGCAAATGATAACTGGAATCGCTTTGTGCTGCACTTTACACCTGCTGCAGAAATACACACAACACAAGCTACCTGCGAGGCTGGCGGTATGATAAACATTGAACAACCCGGCCCGGCAAATTGGAACTATACCATCACCAATGTTGATCAGGTAACTGTGGGCAGCGGCAGTCTTAACAATAGTAATTCAGTAAATGTAAGTGCGGCAAACGGTGTTTATACCATTACCTTGGTAGATAACAATGGTTACACCGTGGTTAAGAATGTGTTGGTGAATGGCGCAACAGCTATTAGCGCAACCATTACTGCCAGTGCTACAACTGCCGAGGTCGGCGAGGATGTAACGTTTACAGCAACAACAGCTAATGCCGCCACTTACTTGTGGGAATTCGGCGATGGCAGCAACAGTGCAAGCCTTGCTACCACGCACAACTATAATACCGATGGTGTGTATGCCGTAAAACTTACCGTAAGCAGTTTGAGCGGATGCATAAGTAATACACAGCAAATGATAACCGTAACCGCAAAAACTGCAACAGGCATCGGTAGCCTTGTGGAGGATAAACTCCATATGTGGAGCAATGGCAATAGGGTGTATGTCGATTTTTCGGCCTTGAAGAACACCAATGCTACCATTGATATTTACGATATCCTTGGCCGCAAAATTACCGGTGAGCGCTTTACTAAAAGCAGCATTTACACCAAGGAGTTGAATAGCCTTGCAACAGGTTATGTGCTGGTAAGCGTACTAACCGACGACAAAACCTACACCAGCAAATTACTTATCAGCAACAACAAATAAGTACTGGTTACCTACTAAACAGAAGCCTTCCGGAAACGGAGGGCTTTTTTATTGCTTGTACCGGAGGAATGAGCAAGGCTGCCCATAGCGGCAGGCGGCACCATCACTTACATTAGTAATTCGGTAATACGTAAAGTAACATCGGGCCCTGATTTGAAAATCCCTAAGTGTATTGTGCCGGACGATTATTTAGCGGGTAGGGGGGAACCTTCCGCAAATGGTCGTTCCGGTGCATTTTGAAAAGAAAACGGGGAGTAACGCTTATTTGTACACCTTCTGACGCAGAATGGTGTAAACCCAGATGATGAATAGAACACCGGCAATCATATAGCCTATAAAACTCCACTTGTTGATGCCATAATAGAATTTCATTTCAGGCGGGTAATTCGCCAACAGCGCTATACTGCTGCTGATCATCAAAGCACAAATAACATATACCAGGTTTTGCCGGTTGCTGATGCTGTCCCACTTTTTAAGTGCATAACCGTAGCCCTGCAATTCTACCTCAAAATGCAGTTTACCTTTGGTGGTCTTCTGCATAATGTTGCGCAACTCCACCGGAAACGTATTTAAAAATGAAGTTACGTTCGAGAAACGCTGCGCAGCCTCATTAGCCAGGTTCTCAGGTTTCAACTGGTCGGTTAACAGGCGCTGACCATACGGTTTTATAAACTCGTACGTTTTAAAGTTAGGGTGCAGTTTTTTGCCTATGCCTTCAAGTATGGCAAAGGCACGGAATATCAGGAACACACCACCGGGTACGGTAATGTGATAATCGTACATTATTTTTTGCAGGCGCTCAATTACATCCTGTATGCTGCTTTCGCTTACGTCCAGGTGGGCGTAGTCTTCAATCAGGTCGTTCAGGTCATAAACAAACTGCCGCATGTCGGTAATATTATCCTCCACGGCTAGTTTGCGTAACTGCACGGCCATTTCACGCGCATCGTAGCGCGACATAGCTATAAAAATACCGGCAAAGGCATACTTGTCCTTCTTCATCAACTGCCCCACCATCCCAAAGTCCAGGAGTATAATAGTGCCTTCCTGGTTTACCAGTACGTTACCGGGGTGTGGGTCGCCGTGGAAATAACCATACTCAAATATCTGGCTCAGGTAAATTTCCATGCCCTTTTCTACGATCCGCGCAGGGCTAATACCCCATTCCTTCAGCTTCTGTACATCGGTAATTTTACAACCGGGTGCAAACTCCATAATCAGTACTTTATCGGTGCTGAATTCGCGGTAAGGTTTAGGTACATAAAAATCGGTACGGTGCCGGTAGGTAGTTCTAAAGCGCTCAATGTTCCGGGCCTCGTTGCGGTAGTCTAATTCTTTAAAAATCGCACGCTCAAATACACGCACCACTTCTTCTCCGTTCAGCACGCCCTGCTTTTTCAGGTAACGGTCCATGCGGCGCACGCCTTCGCGTATAATACCTAAGTCCTGTTCAATAATTTCCTTTACATCGGGCCGCTGAATTTTAACCACTACATCTTCGCCGGTTTTCAGCTTGGCTTTATGTACCTGCCCAATTGATGCCGAGGCCATCGGCACTTCCTGGAAATCATCGAACATATCTTCCAGCTTGCGGCCCGTTTCGCTTTCAATTATGGCCTTGGCCCGTGCATATTCAAAGGGTGGTACACGGTCCTGTAGTTTCTCAAACTCCTTCACCAATTCCTCCGGTATAATATCGGGGCGGTTACTTAATATCTGTGCAAGCTTAATAAACGTAGGCCCCAATTCTTCCGCTGCCATACGAACACGCTCCCAACGGGTGTATTCCATTACGGGCTTCTCGTCGCGCAGCCATTTTAAGCGCATGCTTTCCGTAACCAAATTGCGCATAGTGCTGTTGGCAATAAAATCCTCGAACCCGTATTTGATCAGGATACCGAGTATTTCGCGCGTGCGGTTAAGATTGCGGAAAGTATTATTAAAAAGCATGCAGGCTTAAAAATATAAAATGTATTGAGAGGGCGAAGCTTACCCCGGTGAATATAAGGTCAATACAAGAAACTCCCGTCCTGTTTTTAGTTTCCGTTCATTAAACGGCTGCATAAGGCCAGCAGTTTTTCGCGGCGCATAGCCTGGGTATAATGGCTGGCTATCCGTTCCCGGGCAGCCTTACTTCTGGCGCTCCGGTCACCGGCCAGCGCCTCTCTTAAAACACCCTCTAAAGTTTCAGCGCTGCGGGTAGGCAACACAAACCCGCTATCCCCTACAATTTCGGGCATTGAAAATACAGCCGAAACCACCGGCACACAGCCGCACAGCATGCTTTCGCAAAGGGCATTCGGAAAGCCCTCGGCCATGCTTAGTTGCAGGTAGTAGGTGCAACTGCCAAACACGGCTGGGAGTTGGTTATTCGGCGTGGCGGGCAGCACTTCAACGTTGGCAGGCAGCTTAGGCAATCTATTGGCCGAGTCTACACCCAGTATAATGAACCGGCATTCCGGAAACCTGGGCGCAACGGCAAGAATTAAATCAATCCCCTTCAACTGAATCTGGAAGGGATATTCCCAGGCGCCGCTAACCGTAATAAAGGTGTTGGGCTGCCGCTCGCCCGAGGCTATCCATTTAGCAGGGTCGTAGCCGTTTGGTATCTCGGTAAAGGGTGTTTTTAAACCCGGTATGCGGGCATAGATTCCTTGTGCCGATGGTTCCTGCACATCGTAACTATAATCATACTCCATCAGCGTTTTGTGCTTGGGGGCTATATGGGTGCAGGCAACAAAGGTAAGGCGTGTAAAAAACTCCAGCCCTTTCTTCTGCCAGTTGCCATAGCCAATCTGCGGAAAATAATGTGCATCAGTACCACCCACAATTACCAGCGAGGGCTTGCCGAGCAGGCGGCCGAACAATACCGGCAATACCGAATGGTAGCCCGCAAACTGACAAACAATTAAATCCGCCGTCCAGGCATGGCGCAGCAGAAACCAGAACTGTTTCAGAAAGCTAAAAGGCGTGCCCGATTTTTTGGGTGTATAAAAGTCGAAACCGCTAACCGAAAACTCTTCAGACAGCATCTCCACATCCTTCTTTACAAACGAGGATAGGTAGTTATAAAACAGTAAGATGTTTTTACGCTTTACGCCGGCCATTCAATCTTCCTTACACTGCTAACATACACATTCAAAACAAATGCTACGGCACAATCACTGTCTTCTCGGTAAACGAATAAGCATTAAAATACCCTAATACCTCGGTAGAGAAATTACTGGTTGGGTTGGCAGGTGCCGCTGAAGCGTTCACCGGGTTGCTGAAATTATTTTGGTTCAGCACATTGTAGTAATTGTAAATGCTTTCGGTTATAGCCCATAATTCTACGCGTACGGTATCTCCTGTTTGCAGGTCGCCGGCGCGCGTGCTTATGTCGCGCAGTTTACCGTCAAAAAGCCGGTCGTTGGCAATACGCAGGTTGGTGTTATAAGCCCCGTGTTCCACCGTAGCAATACGGTAATAATTACCCTGCCCGGCAGGATCCTGAAACACACAACGTAACCGGTTGCTTTCGCCGTTGCCAGGGCCCCCGGGGCCGCTGCCGGGTTCTTCAAAATAAAGCGAGTCCAGCTGTACCGGTAATGGCATCTTGCAGATCGCATCATACACTACGCCTTCTACTTTGGCCTGTAAATGATAGGTGCGGCCCGGTACACCGGTTATACTTTGGGTTTGGTATTCGCCGGGGTTTACTTCGTGCAGGGTATCGGTAGTACCGGCATCATCGGCTATAAACACATACTCCGCTGCTACGGCTTCAAAATCGTTGCCTTCGTAGTACGCTTTCGATTTGCTGAACTTAACCGTATATGGGCCGGCACCGTTCGAGATGTTCCCTTCAATAACCAAATGCGGTTCAGCGCTCTTCAGGTTTAGTTTAATATCCTCGGTGCACGAGCTGGTAACCACTGCTGCCAGCGCGGCGAAAATTACTAGGTGTAAGGTGCGTTGTTTGCTGCGCATGGTTTAGTTGGTTTTCTGCTTTTTAAGCACGGTGAACTTAAAGTTGTAACTGATGGACGGCACAATCCTGAACAAATAGGTTTTGGTAGCTACGGTTACGTTGTTCTCCAAATCGCGGGTTTCAAAATCGATGCTGTAAGCGTTTTTACGTGCGTATAAATTGTAGATAGATAGATTTAAATCGTGTTCCCAGTTTTTGCGCTTCTTTAAAATAAACGTAGCACCAAGGTCCATACGGTGGTAATCGGGCATACGGTCCTCGTTACGCGGACCATAATACGGATACACCGTACCGTTTACGGTGTATTTGCCGCTGGGGTAAGTAACGGCATTACCGGTATAGTAAACAAAGGTAGCTGATACGTTGATACGCGGCGTAATATCATACATCAATACCACGCTTAAGTCGTGTGTGCGGTCGTATTTGCTGGGGAACCAGGTGTTATAGTTAACCTCTGTAAACTTGCGTTCGCTGCGCGCCAGTGTATAGCTTATCCAACCCGTAAATTTGCCGGTGCGTTTCTTTAAAAATACCTCCAGCCCATAGGCGCGTCCGGTGCCGTAAATCAACTGCGATTCTACTGTTTCGTTGGCACGCAATACAGCTCCGTTTTTATAATCAATCTGGTTCTGCATCCATTTAAAATAGCCTTCTACCGAAAACTCGAACATGTTTTTGTAGAAGTTCAGGAAGTAACCGCCGCCCACCTGGTCACATATTTGAGGCTTTACGTTATTGCTGCTCATAATCCACCGGTCGGTTGGGTTACTGGTAGTAGCATTGCTTAATTGGTGCAGGTTTTGGGCATTGCGGCTATAAGCCAGTTTAAAGCTCATGTCCTTATAAAAGTTGTAGCTCATACTAAAACGCGGTTCGGCATTAAAGTAGGTTTTACCAAACTGCCCGGTTTTCAAACGAAAGGTATCAATGCTTTCATCGGGGTGGAATTGAAAGTAATCGCTCGGGCCTGTGATGGTAAAGGTGGAGAAGCGTATACCGTAATTGATATTCACCTTCTTCCATAAAGTAACCTCGTGTTGGGCATACAGGCCGTTTTCCCAGCTGTAGTTTTTGGTCAGCGAAAAGCTGTTTAAGCGGCTGGTATCGCTGCTGCTAACCTGCCCCGGCACAATGCTGTGAAAGGTGCTTTGCCAGCCAAATTTTAGTTTGTTGTTGGTGTTTAAAAAATAATCGAGATCCTGTTTCAAACTGTAATCCTGCACAACCGATTTTACGCTTAAATCAAAACCGTTACCGATGTTAATGGTGTAATTAAAGTTGTTGAAGATAAATGCTGTATTCAAAAACAACTTGTCGTTAAAAATGTGGTTCCAGCGGGCGGTAGCCGTACTGTTGCCATATTTAATGCCAAAACGGGTACCCAGTCCAAAAATATCCTGACCAAAATAACCGCTGATAAATACCCTGTCCTTTTTGCCAAAGCGGTAATTGGCTTTTGCATTTATATCGTAAAAATGCAGGGTGCTCTCTTTCAGGTTCTCCTTTTTCGATAGCTTCAGAAACAGATCGGCGTAGGTGGTACGGCCCGAAACAAAGAACGAACCTTTGTCTTTTACAATCGGCCCTTCGATATTCAGCCTGCTGGTAATTAAACCTATGCCACCGCTAATCACGTAGTTCTTATCGTTCCCTTCTTTCATTTTCAAATCCAGCACACTGCTGATGCGACCGCCGTATTCGGCGGGCATGTTGCCTTTATATAAGGTGGCATCTTTTAAGGCATCGCTGTTAAACGTACTGAAGAACCCCAGCATATGGCTGGCATTGTAAACGGGGGCTTCATCCAGCAGTAAGAGGTTTTGATCGTTACTTCCTCCGCGTACGTAAAAACCGCTGTTACCTTCCGATGCGGGCATTACACCCGGCAGCAGTTGAATAGTTTTTAAAATATCCCGCTCGCCGAACAACACGGGCACCTTGTTCATTTCCTTTACATCCAGGGTAACAGCACTTACCTGGGCGCGTTTCACGTTACCATCGTCTTTTGTAGCGGTTACTTCTACCTGGTTTAACTGCACGGTACTTGGTGCCAGCGCAATGTTAATGGTTTGGTTGGCCGATGAATCGAGGGTAGCGGTAAAGTCATCATACCCCAGGTAATGGGCTACCAGCGTATACCTACCCAGGGGCAGGGTAAGCGAATAAAAGCCATATGCATTGGTAACAGCGCCTGCGCCGCTCAACTCTTTTACATACACACTGGCGCCGATAAGCTCTTCGCCCGTTTTTGCATCCTTTACGCTGCCGCTGACGCTGAATTTACTGCCGGGCTGCGCGACAAGAAATATATGAAAAAAAATGCCTGCCAGCAGCAGGATAAAACTCCGTTGATACATACTTTAAGTTAAGTGCAACTAAACGCAGCCGGCGCGGCGGCATTGTGCATAGATAAATTTTTAATACCGAACCGTAGTTTTCAGGGCGTCGGGCGTTTGCGGCAGGCTGTTATCTTTGCGGTATGCGTCAACGTATCATACTTTCGGTATTTGTGCTGCTTACGGTGCTTATTACCGCTTCCTCTTTCAGCACACCTAAGGAAAGTCCCCTGGCTAAACTGATGGGCAAAATGATGGTTTTTATTAAAACAGAGGAGCAGAATATAGCTAACAACCTGCCAAGGCAGAAGTATCCTAAAGCTTTTAAAAAGCTGCCTACAGCAAAAGAAAGTGCCGCAAAAACGCTGAGCAAAGAACACGGGCAATATGCCAGCCAGTTTATCATCGACCTGGACGCTTACTACCAGGCCGCAGAAGGCGATGCGCGTAAAACAAGTTATAATACCATGGTCTATTCTTGCATTAAATGCCACCAGGAGGAATGCCCCGGCCCCGTAAGTAGTATCCGGACGCACCTGTTGAAGTAGTGGAGCGGTAGACTAGAGGATTTGTAGATTGGTGGTGTCGTGTATTCTTCCCAGTACGTACCAGTAAGCACCTGAGTTTTGGTTCTCCCTACCGATACTTTGGAAAGGCGGCCGGTGGTTTGCGTTGCCAATGCCCATTACTAATCCACTCATCACTATGCACCAATCTACCATTCCACCAATTTGCTCATTCCATCCAATTTGTTCAATTTGCCGCATGCCTAAATATCTCCTTCCGCTGTTGTTGCTGTGTGCTACCCAAACTCAAGCTCAGTTAAAAACCTTGTTATACGAAGGCCCGCCTGTTTTTCATGGGGCATCTGTTATTGGCAATTATCCTAATACCGATTTTATCTATACCGTTCCGGCAACAGGCCAGCGGCCCATAACCTTTGCGGTGCAGGGTTTACCTCAGGGCTTGCTGATAGATAATAGTACCGGTATTATAACCGGCAAAACACAGGCCGCAGGCGATTATAAAATCACGGTTAGTGCTACCAACAGCAAGGGCGTTGCCACCCGCGATCTTACCATTCGGGTAGGAGATAACCTATGCCTTACACCCGCCATGGGCTGGAACAGCTGGAATGTGTTTACCCGCGATATTGACGAACAGATGCTGATGCAGATGGCCGATGCCATGGTTAGTACCGGTATGCGCGATGTAGGCTATCAATACATCAACATCGATGACTTCTGGCATGCCGATGTCCGCGATTCCTTGGGTAACCCCGTAGCCGATGCAAAGAAGTTTCCGCATGGCGTGAAGTATGTTTCCGACTATGTACACAGCAAAGGATTAAAGCTGGGTATTTATTCCTGCGCGGGTAATATGACCTGCGGCCGCCGCTTTGGCGGTTATAGCTACGAAGAGATAGATGCGAAAAAATATGCCGAATGGGGTATAGATTTATTGAAATACGATTATTGTTATGCGCCCTGGAGTCAGAAGGCTGCCATCAGCCGTTACACCACTATGGGCAATGCACTAAAAAAATCCGGCCGTTCAATAGTCTTCAGTGTGTGCGAGTGGGGCATTCGTAAACCATGGAAGTGGGCCGCACAAGCCGGAGGCAGTTACTGGCGTAGCACCCCCGATATTTTTGATGGATGGAAAGGCGGCAACCCGTTTCAAATGACTTTAATGACCATCCTGAACCGCGAAGTAAAGATTACGTCGTTTGCAGGCCCCGGCCACTTTAACGATCCCGATATGCTTACCGTAGGTAACTACGGCAAAGGAAAAGCCACCAGCGGAGGCGGGGTGTTTAAAGGAATGACTGATACCGAGTACCAGAGCCATATGAGTTTATGGTGTTTGCTTGCTGCCCCCTTGCTTTCCAGTTGCGATTTGCGCAATATGAACGATGCAACTTCCACTATTTTGCTAAATCCCGAATTGCTCGATATCAATCAGGATGAGCTGGGCTTACAGGCTTCGCAGGTTTATAACCTGGGGGGCATTCGCGTATTCCGCAAGGCATTAAAAGACGGTTCCGTAGCGGTAGGGGTGCTTAATACTTCGAAAAAGGAAAAGCAGTTCACACTTAATGCCTCCTTACTGGGTAAAGAAAGCAAATACCAATGGCGCGATGTATTGCAGCATGTGGATGCCGGAACCTTTAGTTCGCTGCTGTTAAAATTGCAACCGCACCAAACGGCGGTGTTTAAGTTAGTTGCTGCGCACTAATCCATAGTTACCGGTTTTTCGATCTCGTAACCGAGTTATTATTTCCCCTCTCAGGGTAAATTCTGCACGTAGCCTGTCTCTGGGTTAATGGGCATACTTTTTTTGATGGTTTAGCAGCAATGTGCTATTAACCTAATACCTTGTATATGATTGAAATAATTGAATACCCGGCCGACCATGTAGGTGCGTTCCGCCTGAGCGGAGAGGTTACGAAAAGTGATTACGACGAGGTGGTATTTCCTGCTGTAAAGCAGATAGCCGATAAATACAACGAGGTGAACATGATTATGGTATTGGATACCGAGGTAAAGAATATGACCATAGGCGCCTGGCTCGATGATGCCCTCTTAGGGCTAAAAAACCTTACCAAATGGAACAAAATTGCCCTGGTTAGTGATGAACCTTTTGTTAAGAATTCTACCAAGGTAATGGATAAGATAGTGCCCGGTACCTATAAGTGCTTTGAGCACGAAAATGAAGCCTATGCCTTTCAATGGGTAGCCGAAAAAGAAGAAGCCTGAGGAAGCTTTCCTGTATGCTGCTTAAAAACGGTCCTCTACTAATTCCTTGTTCAGCATTATGGCTGTGGTAGTGCCCTGTGCTACAGCATTGGCAACGGTGCGAATACGTGTTGTAGCATCGCCACAGGCATAAACTCCTTTCACGCTGGTTTTTTGCAGGGCATCCGCTTGTATATAACCTTCCGGGGTAAAGGCGCAGCCTAAACGGGCTGCAAGGTCGCTGGCCTGTTCAAAAGGCGATGGGGCATACAACGCATCCACGGCTAATTGCGCGCCATCTGTAAAAACCAATTTTTTAAGTTGCCCGTTTACATGTTCCAGCCGCGCAATGGCACGCGTATCTACACGAATGTTATGCGCTTGCAACTGCTGCAATTGTAATAAACTTAAGGTCGGAGCTCCGTTGGTAAGCAGGGTTAAATCTTTAGTCCAGTTATAAATCAGCCGCGTAAACTCAAAGGCGGGGTCGCCATTACCCAGTATCGCAGTAGCCTGGTTTTTTACTTCATACCCATGGCAGTACGGACAATGCAACACCGAAATTCCCCAGCAAGCCTCTAATCCTTCAATAGGTGGAAGCAAATCTTTTATACCTGTTGCAATAATCAATTTATCAGCCGCAAAAATTTCTCCGTCTTGCACGGTTACTACAAATCCCATTTCTGTTTTGGCTGCATCGGTGGCAAGGCCGTTATAAAAGTTAATACCGGGGTATTGGGCCACTTGCTCTCTGGCCAGTGCGGCAATGTCACCGGGTGCTACCCCATCACGGGTTAAAAAGTTATGGGAGAAGGGCGTTTGCCGGTTGCAGGGCTTGCCGCTGTCAATTACCAATACCTGCCTTAAGGCTCTGCCAAGGCCCATGGCAGCAGCCAGTCCTGCGTAGCTGCCGCCAATAATAATTACATCATACCTGGTAGGGTTATTCATGCTTGCCGGGTTGTAGGTTTAGTTGTTTTAAAAATAACTCTACTAAAGGTAAACCGCCAAAAATTAACCAGGGTACCAGCACCAGCGTTAATAACAGCGTTCGCAGGGGTAGGACTAGGGTGGAAAGGGCCGGCCCAAACAGATAGTAGAATAGTGTAATGGAAGGATAGATGGCCAACCATATTTTAAATGCACCCACTAGTTTTTGTTTCGTTTTCATACTTTATTATTTTATAAGATAGAATTGTAGCACAGCTTTAGTGGCCCGGTACAATCACCTGGCCCGTTGTAGCTCCGAATACACTTTTACGGAACGCATATTCCAGTTCGCGCATAGTGGTCGGTATTTCACCCGGAAAGTAGGGGAAGTATTGCGGCGATGCTTCAATTACCGTTGGGCTAACCGCATTAATACGGATGCCATTATCCAGTTCAATTGCTGCTGAACGCACAAAAGCATCTACCGCTCCATTGGCAGCTGCAGCATTGGCAAAGTTTAGTTGTGGATCGCGGGTCAATGCACCGGTGATTAATGTAAACGAACCTTTGGGCTTGATGTGGTGCTGGCCAATCAATACCAGATTTATCTGTCCCATTAATTTCCCTTCTAAACCAATACGGAATTCTTTGTCGGTCATTTTCTTCCACGGACCCACATAACTTGGGCCGGCGGTAGAAATCAATGCATCGAACGGACCGGTTTGTTTAAACAGGTTTTCAATTTCTTCAGGCTTCGTGATGTCGGCAACAATGTCGCCGCCCTGCGAGCCTACGCGGATAACAGTATGCTCTTTTTCAAAGGCTTCGGAAAGATACTTGCCCATGGTGCCCGTGGCACCTACAATGATAATTTTCATGTGTTTAACTTTTGTAATTGGTGAATAATGAAATACACCGCAAAAGTATCGGCAGGGTAAACGGACTTATAGGACAACCGCGCAATTCAATAGCACTTATCGCAATTGGTTGCGGAACTCCTGGGGCGAAACGCCGGTATGCTTTTTAAAGAAGCGGATGAAGTAAGAGGGATCCTGAAACCCCATCTCGTAGGCAATTTGATTTACCTGGCCGGCAGTAGCCAATAGTTGGCGTTTGGCTTGCAGCAACAGGAAATCGGTTATTACTTCAGAACTCGATTTGTCTAAAGTCTCCCGTGTTAAGGCATTCAGTTGGTAATTCGATAAATGGAGAAGTGCGGCGTAATCCGCCGGTTTTTTGAGCGTTTTAAAATGGCGCTCCAGCAGATCCATAAACGCTTCCAGCTTTTCCTGCGCGTAAAAGGCTTTCTCGTTTTTAACTGCACGCGGGTTTTTACTTTGGCGCAGCAGCTCGATAAACAATAGTTCTAAATGTGCTTTAATGGCCTGCTGATAGTTTTCGTCGCGCTGCTCGTATTCTTCCATTACCTGTGCTGCCACGGTATAAATCCGCTCAAAGCGTCTGCTTTGCAACTTGCAATGGTTTTTATGGCTCACCTTTCTGAACACCGTGGTGCCGGTGGAAGACGTTGTATAAAAGCCCGGCGAAAACTCAATCAGGTAGCCGGTGCTTTGTGCTTTTAAGCTTAATTCATGCACCTGTCCGGGCCGCAGAAAAAACAAACTGTTATCTGCAACGGTGTAAGGCACAAAATCGATGGCATGTTCGCCTTTCCCTTTTTTAATCAGCAACAGCAGGTAAAAGTTATGCCGGTGCACATCCTGTTGCAAGTCCTCTCCGTTCAGCAGGTCTTCGATCCTGCGAATGGTAAAACCACCGGTAAAGCCGGGTTCTTTAATGTGCCGAACAGGGATTTTAGGCATGAGGGCAATCGCTTAGTGGGCGGTAAGATAAGGAAGGGATTATCACAATCCACTAAAAAGCATTTTCCTCTCGGTTCAAGCCTGCTTTAACGCCTTTGTATCCTAATCATCTACTTAGAGCTCTTTGAGGTTTTGAACGGGTATCAAATAAGAGTTGGGGTAATTGAAATTGACTGGATAGTATGTTGATTTTGGATAAATTATTTTGACGGATTTAGGGAGCCTTTTGTGTTTTTTTATCAAAACCAGTTTGTATAACGGGCTGTGGTAGGTTTTCCTCTCTTTCTTCGGAATTCTTGATTTTTACAAGAGATTTTTTTGATACCTTTTTTAGATCACCATATATAATAGAAAGATCTTTATAAATCATACTAACTAAAAGGATATAATGTATAACTTTTCCGCTTTGGTTTTTGGCTTCTGCTACTGAAATGGAATGGTTTACATAAAGATAGTTGGGGTTGTCTAAAAAAGAGTTTATGTGTTTTAAAGCATCTTGACTTGGATCAGCTGTATTGCTTTCAAGGTGAACTTGGAATAACTGGTGTTTAAATTGGCTCATTATTGTGTCAGGTTGTTATACTTTTTTATAATAATAGAAAGTAAATTATCAAAGTATGTGCATGCTTTTTTTTGGTTGACCACTTCTAATCCCTCAATGATATCTAATGCGAAAATTGCAATTTGTAATTTTGATACTGCGTTCTCAAAAGTTTTATGACTACCATCAGCCTTCTTTAATCCATTGAAGTGTTGTTTTACTCGCTCTATAATTGGAGGGGTTATAGACGTTGTATCAAGTGATTCAAATGCTTCTATTTCCAATTGTTCGCTATAGAGTTGGCAGTATTTATTATATGCTGCAGCATAGATATCTGGCGGAAACAAATCTTCTATGGTGCGCTCAGTTTGATCCGTGTAAATGTCGTTTATGCTTATGATATCCCATTTTTTATTGGACAGAATTTTCTTCACTTGCTTTGTTCCTAAAGTAGTTTTACCTTCCTTATCACTATCTAAAAGGATTATTCCGGCTAGGTCTATACCCTCGGAAGACAGAAAAGCGACTACCTGAGGCACCTTATTTGCACTTTCTGCATCATAAATGTTTAGCCATTCTAATGTTTGATACCCCCTTTCATGGATCAGTCGGTGCAATACATACTTTTCGACAGATCCTTCTACTATTAAATTAACATCGCCAAGTAAAAAAGAATCATTGAGTAGCACGCCAAGATCTTTTCTGAATATTTGATAGTTATTTTTCCAAGGTTTTTTTATTATACGACTTCCCTTTTTCCCGTCACGGGTAACGTATTTCAGAGATTCAGGACAATTTCGAAGAACGAGAAAAGGATTGTGAGTGCTATAGACTAACTGATTCTCTTTTGAAAATTCAGAAAAGGTGGACAATAAATTTCTCGCCCCTTTTGGGTGTAAATTGTTGCCAGGTTCATCTAGTATATAGATAACACGCTTATTTTTATGGAGAAGGTTTAAATAAATTTTATTAATCAAGAAGGCAAAATAATATTGGAATCCGGGTGAGCGTTCTGAAAGCAAATAGACTCTCCTTGAATTATCCTTTATTAATAGGTTAAACTTATCTTGAACTTGCGAAAGTGAAAACTCTATTGAGTTATCTTGCTTGTAATGATTCTGAAATAGTGATTTTAATCTTTCATTTATATCTTCCAATACCATATGAATTTCTTCAACGTTAGAATTACGAAGAATGGAAAGATCAGATATGCCCCCTATAGCAAATAAACGGCGTAATGTTTCAAAGCGATTATCTGCAGACTCCAAGTCATCTAAATTGGCGGGCTCAACTAGCAAATCCTCCCTGTCAAAGTATAATATTGTTGGATAGCAGTTTTGGAAAAAGGAGTCAATAAATTCGAGCCTAGAAGTCTTACCTTCTTCCAATAGGTTATAAGGCTTGTTATAATCGTAGGAAAGCTCTATCTGTAAGTTGTTAGTTCCATTACCCCATCTTTTTATTTGGAGTAAGAGTTTATTCTTATCAGGGAAGTCGAAATTAATTAAGGTATTTGCATCGAGCCATTTAATGTCATTTGGCTCTAGAGCAAAGACAGCAGATATTAATGGCGTTGTTTCGCGATGATTGTTATTTAATTTTGAGGTTTGCGATTTGTCAAGAGTAGTGTCGAAGAAATTAAGTAAACTTATTGCTTTTAGATAATTTGTTTTACCGGATTCATTAATCCCTATAAAGCACGTTTGTTCATTATTAATTTCAACGTGGTCCTTAAGGATTGATTTAAAATTATGTATTTCAACTTCTTTCAGGATCATATCTCCGTTTTCGGGTAATAAGTAAGTTTAATGACGCAATAAAATTCACGGAAGTTTGCTACAAGCGGCGCAATTTGAATGCTTTCTTCAGCTATTTCCTCAATGGTTTCCTTGTGGGCCGCGAGAAATAAATCTCGTTCCTTGGTAGCAGATGTGATTGCTTCTATGGGTGTATAATTGCCATTGCTACCTTGGCCGTAGAAATATTTGGTTGTTTTCATTTCTTTTTTTCGTAGTATGTAATTGCTATTAGACAGCAGCATTGTGTGTTATGCGCTCCACACCATGTGATTTGCATATTTTCAGATTCGATATCTTCAATGCTTTCTTGGTTTTCACCAAGGAATTTGTCCCGTTTCGCTTTACATTTTGATATGGCGAACTCCACAGCGAAGTTAGAATTGGAATCCAAATAGGCGAAATACTCGGTTTTTTTCATTCTTATAGTTTTAGATAATAAGTAAGAGACAGGATGGCAAAAATACGAGGATGTCCCCCTTGGTATCCATTGGAAGTCTCAAACTTTATTTCTTCATTGGCTATATCTTCGATCATCTTTTTATTTCTGTCAATGAATTCATCTCGTTGCGCTACCACATCATTTGTTGCAGACAATGGATCATCCCATGGGACTATTTTCGAAATAAAATGCATGGTTTTTTTCATGGCCTCTATCTTATTACAAATATACTAGTTGTAAGCATGTTTCTTAGTTATAATCTTTTTGAGTTGTCCAAATTGTAATTAAACAATCTCTGCCATGTGGTAAAATTACTGGTGTTAGTCTAAGCCCATTTATGCCGGAGTTCTTATTCCTTATTCTTTGCCGTCTACCATTTATCTCAAATCCTCCCATGAAAATCTACTCTTGCTTCTTCGTCGCCTTCGCCTCCTTATTATAAGCCAGGGCCAATCCCACCCAATAGCCTAACTTTTTTCCGGTATTCAAGGCTCTTCGATCCTGCGAATGGTAAAACCACCGGTAAAGCCGGGCTCCTTAATGTGCCGAACGGGTATTTTGGGCATGGGGTTAATCGCTTAGTCCACCGCAAAATAACCAAGCGTTTGGTTATTGGATGATTTCTAATCCACCAATCACTAATTACGGTACCTTCTTCGAGGTCTTCCGCAGGGCGACCTCGAAGTTACTATAGAATGAAGTCTTCAGACTTCCGTGTCGCATTTCAATAGAAGAATTAATAAATGCCTGCAAAAATGCCATATCCAACTTTTTAATAGGCAATAACACGTTCTCCGTTTTTCTTCCACGTTTTTTTGCGTTAGGGCCAGTTGTTCCCGGATGCGGGCTGCCAGGTCTTCGTTATAAGCCATATATTTTAACAATTAACCCGAAAGTAGTTAAATGGCACCGCACGCATAAATTTTTTGGTTTCTGGGCCCGGTCGGGGATTTTAGGGTTCCGTCTTTCAGGAAAGGAATTACAGATCCCGTAAAAAACAAATGGAGGAATGAACGAGTGGCGGATGGGCCTCTTTGGGTCCATTAAATTTCATTCATTTACATATAACTTCAGCTACTTTGTAACCCCACTTTGTAACCCCGTTAAAAAATAGGTGATTGATAATCAATTTGTTGCAATGGGTAGCAAAAAAAAGTGTAACCCCGCTGCGTACTGTAACCCCATCACCGGGCAGGGTAAAAGTCTATAAATATAGACAAGCTTTCCCCCTTCGGGAAAACCGAACTGCGGCAGGCCTTGCATGCCCTGACGAAAATTTTAAACCCGGCATTTTTGTTTTCTGAACTAAAAGGCTACTTTTGCCGTCCCTAAAAATAAGAGAGAATGCCTACTATTCAACAGTTAGTAAGAAAATCACGTTCAATTATCCGTGCCAAATCAAAGAGCCGTGCGCTGGATGCATGCCCTCAAAAACGTGGCGTTTGCACCCGTGTTTACACTACCACGCCTAAGAAGCCGAACTCGGCCCTGCGTAAAGTAGCCAAGGTTCGTTTGACCAACCAGGTAGAGGTGATTGCTTACATTCCGGGCGAAGGCCACAACCTCCAGGAGCACTCAATCGTGCTGATCCGCGGTGGTCGTGTGAAGGACCTTCCCGGTGTTCGTTACCACATCGTGCGTGGTTCATTAGATACCGCCGGTGTAGAAAACCGCAAGAAGAGCCGTAGCAAATACGGAACTAAGCGTCCTAAGCCGGGTGCTGCAGCTGCCCCAGCCGGTAAAAAGAAATAGTCGTCTCTTATTAATTAGGCAAGAAAACAGATAATTAAGAATAAGCTGCCCTATTAGCAGCGATAATTAAATAGCATGAGAAAGAAAAAAGCGCCCAAGCGTTACGTTCAGCCCGATCCAAAATTCGGTGATGTATTGGTGTCTCAGTTTGTTAACCGTTTAATGTGGCAAGGCAAAAAGTCTATCGCCTACACCATTTTCTACGATACCCTCGATTTAATTGAGGAGAGAACAAAAGAGAACGGTCTTGAAATTTGGAGAAAAGCTATCCAGAACGTAGGCCCTTCAGTAGAAGTTCGTACCCGCCGTATCGGTGGTGCTAACTTCCAGATTCCTACCGAAGTTCGCAGCGACCGCAAACAGGCCATCGGCATGAAGTGGTTAATTCAGTACAGCCGCGACCGTAACGGTAAGAGCATGGCCGACAAATTGGCTGCCGAACTGGTTGCCGCCAGCAAAGGCGAAGGTGCCGCTTTCAAAAAGAAAGAAGACACCCATAAGATGGCCGAAGCCAACAAGGCTTTCGCCCACTTTAAGTTCTAATTGGTTGAGGAGCATTAATTTTTAATAAACAGTAAAAATGAGACCTCCGGAAGTTTCCGCCGCATGCCGGCCGGAAAGGAGGGGCTAAAATGGGTAAAGACCTAAGCTATACAAGAAATATTGGTATTGCTGCGCACATCGATGCCGGCAAAACCACTACTACCGAGCGTATTCTGTATTACACCGGTGTTAACTATAAGATTGGTGAAGTGCACGAAGGTGCTGCTACCATGGACTGGATGGAACAGGAACAGGAGCGTGGTATTACCATTACCTCGGCTGCTACCCGTTGCCAGTGGACCTGGAAAGACAAAAAATACGACGTTAACATTATCGATACTCCCGGCCACGTGGATTTTACCGTAGAGGTAAACCGCTCGCTGCGTGTATTGGATGGTCTGGTGTTCCTGTTTTCTGCGGTTGACGGTGTTGAACCTCAATCAGAAACTAACTGGCGCCTGGCCGATAACTATAACGTTGCCCGTTTAGGCTTCGTAAACAAAATGGACCGTCAGGGTGCCGATTTCTTCAATGTAGTAAACCAGGTGCAAACCATGCTGGGTTCTACTCCAATGGTTATGCAAATTCCTATTGGTAACGAAGAACACTTTAAAGGTGTAGTTGACCTGATCACCAATGAGGCTATCATCTGGAACGAGGAAGACAAGGGTATGACCTACAAGGTTATCGATATCCCTGCCGACCTGGTAGAAGATGTGAAAACCTACCGCGAAAAAATGCTGGAACAGGTTGCTGAATTCGACGACCATTTAATGGAAAAATACTTCGCCGATTCAACTTCTATTTCGGCTGATGAGATCCGCGCTGCAGTTCGTAAAGCGGTTATCGCTCAAAAAGTGGTACCAATGTTCTGCGGTTCTTCATTCAAAAACAAAGGTGTGCAGGCTGTGTTAGATGCCGTATGTGCTATTTTGCCTTCACCTGAAGATAAATTGGAAGTTAAGGGAACTAACCCTGACACCGGAGAAGAAATTTTCCGTAAGCCAAGCACCGACGAGCCTTTTGCTGCGTTAGCATTCAAAATCGCTACCGACCCATTCGTAGGTCGCTTAGCATACTTCCGGGCTTATTCCGGTGGTTTGGATGCAGGTTCATACGTACTCAATACCCGTACCGGTAAAAAAGAACGTATCAGCCGTTTATTCCAGATGCACGCAAACGACCGCAAGCCTATCGACCGCGTTGAAGCCGGTGATATCGCTGCTGCCGTAGGTTTTAAAGACATCCGTACCGGCGATACCCTGTGCGACGAGAAGCATCCGATTGTGCTGGAAAGCATGAAGTTCCCTGAGCCGGTGATCTCATTGGCTATCGAACCGAAAGCACAGAAGGATATGGATAAACTGGGTATGAGCTTAGCTAAGCTGGCCGAGGAAGATCCTACCTTCAAAGTGTCTTTCGACGAGTCAACCGGCCAAACCATCATCAGCGGTATGGGCGAATTGCACCTGGAAATTCTGGTAGACCGTCTGCGTCGTGAATTCAGCGTAGAATGTAACCAGGGTGCACCTCAGGTTAACTACAAGGAGTGCTTAACCAAGAACGTGGAACACCGCGAGCAGTATAAGAAGCAATCGGGTGGTCGTGGTAAGTTCGCCGATATCAAGTTTGAAATCGGACCTGCCGACGAAGGCACAAAAGGTTTACAGTTCGTGAACGATATCTTTGGTGGTGCAATTCCTAAGGAATTTATCCCTGCTATCGAAAAAGGCTTTAAAGAAGCGATGAAAACCGGTGTATTAGCCGGCTACGAAATCGAAGCTTTGAAAGTGCGCATATTTGACGGTTCATACCACGATGTGGATTCGGATGCACTGTCTTTCGAATTGTGTGCTAAAATGGGCTTCCGTAACGCAGCGAAACAAGCTAAACCGCAACTGCTGGAGCCTATCATGAAAGTGGAAGTTGTTACTCCGGAAGAAAACACCGGTGACGTAGTAGGTGACCTGAACCGTCGTCGTGGTATCCTGGAAGGTATGGACGGTAAGCAAAATGCTACCATTATCAAGGCTAAAGTGCCATTGAGCGAAATGTTCGGTTATGTAACCCAGTTACGTACCCTTACTTCGGGCCGTGCTACTTCAACCATGGAATTTTTCGCCTTCCAGCCAGCGCCTGAGAACATTGCCACTACGGTAATTTCGAAAGCACAAGGTCGTACGAAGAGTGTATTACAGGAAGATTAATTGTATAATAACTAAAAACGTTCTTATAAATGAGCCAGGCAAAAATCAGAATCAAGCTGAAGAGCTACGATCACAACCTCGTTGACAAAAGCGCCGAGAAGATTGTGAAAACAGTGAAGAACACAGGTGCTTTCGTTAGCGGTCCGGTGCCTCTTCCTACCCAGAAGAAAATTTACACCGTAAACCGTTCTCCGCACGTAAACAACAACAGTAAGGAGCAATTCCAACTGTGCACTTACAAGCGTTTGATCGACATTCTGAGCAGCAACTCAAAAACTATTGATGCGCTGATGAAGTTAGAATTGCCTAGCGGCGTTGAAGTGGAAATTAAGGCGTAAGCCTTGCCTTCGGGCATTTAAAAAGTATTTAATCATTTATGAACCCCTCCGGTTGGATGGGTTCCGCTAAAAAAAGCAATATGAAAGGTTTAGTAGGTAAAAAAGTTGGGATGACCAGCGTGTTCGACGGAGGCAAGAATGTTGCCGTTACCGTTATCGAAGCAGGCCCTTGTGTTATCACCCAAATTAAAACCGTTGAAAACGACGGTTACAGTGCTACACAGGTAGCATTTGATGACAAAAAAGAAAAGCAAACGCCAAAGGCACTGCAGGGCCACTTTAAAAAGGCCGGCACTACCCCTAAGCGCAAAGTGCACGAGTTCCGCGATTACGATTTCGGAAAACCAGTGGGCGAAGCGATAACAGTTACTGTATTTGAAGAAGGTGATTTCGTAAACGTAATCGGCACTTCAAAAGGTAAGGGTTTTCAGGGTGTTGTTAAACGCCACGGCTTTAGCGGTGTGGGTATGCAAACGCACGGTCAGCACGATCGTCAGCGCGCTCCGGGTTCAATGGGTGCGTCTTCTGATCCTAGCCGTGCTATGCCGGGTATGCGTATGGCCGGTCGTATGGGCGGTAAGCGTGTTGAAACCCTGAACCTGAAAGTTGTAAAGGTTATGCCTGAAAATAATCTGGTGTTACTGAAAGGTGCAGTACCGGGAGCAATAGGCTCTTATGTAATCATCGAAGGGTAGTCCTGAAGGGTTCTAAACCCCAAAGGTCCCGATAAAGGAAAGGAAAGGCCCCGGTAAACATACCGGGGTTTTTTAGGTTTAGAAACATTAATAAAAAACATAATTAGTAAAGCGGTATAAACTGCCGTATCTTTCCGGTTGTATGAAGCCCCTCAGCTCATTTTTAATCACCTTGCTTATTGGTTGGCATCATCTGTCCGCGCAGGAAGTATTTGAGGTTAAAAAGCCTGCTACATCGTTTATACCGGCCTCCGCCTACGGTGTGCAGGTGCAGGTTACAACAGCAGGCCGCCCCGATACGGCATTGGCTGCTGCCATACAACGGCAGTTAGTGTTCCCCGATTCATTTAAGGTGTACGAGCTGCAGGCGGTGGACATAGTTAGCTTCGAAATTGGTGCAGGTGGTACCGGTAACATAAGTCGCTTCGGGCACCAGTATCCCCTGTTATACGGCCTGGATAGTTTAAGTGGTAAGGCCATCGTAGCAGGTGTAAAGCAATGGCAGGCAGGTAAAGGAGCAGCTAAGGCCGATATGTTGAGTCTTCGTTACAGGGTTGTTATTTCGTATGTAATCACCGATACGCTTACACATAGTTATTGGCGCAATACCGCCAGCGGTAACGATAACGTGGTGCGCATTACGCAACAACTGCGTACCGGAGCCATCAAATACTGGCAAACAGATTACGATGATCCGGGATTGGCTTATAACCTGGCGTTAAACTATCTGTACGATGAAAGCTTACGGAACTATTGCACCTATCTGAAGCAACACATGGCTTATTTGAAATTGATGAGCGGCGCAACTTTCACCAATAACGAAATAGCAGGTTACCTGCTGGACTGTAAAGCAGCGGAGCAGAACAGAAACTAGTTCTTCTTCAGGTCTTCTACATCCTGCTTAATCTCCTGCATCAGTTGAATGATATTTTGGAAACTCGTGTCGGTTCCTTTATTCAAATAGCTGATGTGTAATACGGCCTTCCAAACTTCCAATACTTCTTCTGCCTTTATAGAGTAGGCTGGGTAGGAGGGGTTATCACTGCGAAGGATAAAGGTGCCGTTTTCGGCAACCTGGTTAAAAATGCGCTTAAACACAATGCCGTCTTCCTTTGTAAGTACTACATAGGTATGGCCGTCTTTAATGCGTTTCCAGTTGTCTACATATTCGCCGATAATGATAGAGCCCGGTAATACCGGCAACATCGAATCGCCCTTGATCTCAAAAGCGCGGTAAGTGCCTGCTGGTAAAAAAGGCAGGCGGAATTTGTTCAGTTCTTTGATATAGGATGGGTCAGCAAAACCATTCAGGTAACCGGCTGCTGCTTTCACAGGCACCAGTTCAATGTTCTCACGGTCTTTATTATCAACTGTTATGGCCAGCACGCGCATGTTCTTACCGGTAATGTCGGTCTTTAACTGTTCGTCGGTAAACAATGCCACCTTTTCAGTCTGGCGCAGGTCGCGGGTAATAAGGTCGTCAATCTTGCAGTTAAAAATCTTCGCCAGGGTTATCAGCACCTCGTAAGTAGGCCGGGCCCGGCCTTCTTCATACGAACCTATTACCGCACGGGTAACTTCCAGTTCATCTGCCAAATCACTCTGGGTCCAGTCCTTTAGTTTGCGCAAAAATTTGAGGTTACTTGCTATGAAATCCATGGCCAAAAATTTTAGCTAATATAGGCAAAAATATTTAGTATTCGCAAACATGCTATTTTTGTAACCTGTAACTATGGCGCCTCAGCCCTACATTCTGCATATGGATCTCGACTCGTTTTTCGTGTCGGTAGAGCGCTTATTCGATCCCTCGCTGATTGGTAAACCGGTAATTGTAGGTGGCGTGGGCGACCGCGGTGTGGTAAGCAGCTGCAGTTACGAAGCCCGTAAAATGGGCGTGCACAGTGCTATGAGTTTTAAACTGGCCCGCAAGCTTTGCCCCGATGGTATTTACCTGATGGGCCATATGGAAGAATACGGCCGCTTCTCCAAAATGGTAACCGATATTATTGCCGACAGGGCACCGCTCTTCGAAAAAGCCTCGATCGATGAATTCTATGTGGACCTCACCGGAATGGATAAATACTTCAATGTGTACGAATGGGCAACCCAGTTACGGCAAGCGATAATCGCAGAAACAAAGTTGCCTATTTCATGGGGGCTATCGGTAAACAAAATGCTGGCAAAAATGGCTACCAACGAAGCCAAACCCAATGGACAGTATATGATTCCCCTGGGTACAGAACAGCAGTTTTTAGATCCTAAACCGGTGGGTAAAATTCCTTTTTGCGGAGAAAAGACAGAAAAGTTTCTGAACGAAAAGGGGGTGGTTACCATTCACGATTTAAGACAGTTTAGTCCCCAGGCACTGCATAACTGGCTGGGCAAATCGGGCGTGGACTTATGGAATAGAGCACATGGACGCGCCAGCACCACGGTGCAACCCTACCACGACCCCAAGAGTATGAGCAGCGAGCGAACCTTTGACCGCGATACCAATGAAGTGCCCTGGCTGGAAAAGGTAATTATACATCTGGCAGAGAAACTGGCTTATGATTTACGGACCGAACAAAAACTTACTTCGTGTGTGGCGGTTAAAGTACGATACAACGACTTCGAAACCCATACAAAACAAATTACTATAGGTACCACGGCCAACTCGCGCATACTGATAGAAAAGGCGCTTTACCTGTTTAATGAATCGTATGAGAAAGGGCGAAGAGTGCGTTTGCTGGGTGTGCGGTTTTCAAGTCTGGAAGAAGGCAATTACCAGGCCGATCTTTTTAACGATAACGAGAAAGAACTGCAGTTATACAAGGCCATCGACGAAATGAAAACTAAATACGGGAATGCCAAGTTACTGCTGGCCCAAAACCTGCATACCGATAAAATTAAGCGCAACGACCCTAAGGCCGACTTGAATAAAGAAGTGAAGCGGGAGGTAAGTAAAACAAAACGGAAGGAGGAGGATGTCTAGAACTATCCTTGAGCCTGGTTATCTTCCTGCGATGTTACAAAGGCATTAGCCAGAACGAAGCCCCAACCGGCAATAAAGAAAAAGCCGCCAATGGGTGTAATGGGTCCTAAAAACGAACCGGTTAAGCCGGTTAGTTCACGAGTGGCCAATAGATATAGCGAACCGCTGAAACAAAGGATGCCTAATAGAAAACAGAAAGCCGCGTTGCGGACCAAAACTGAAGGTTCCCTGCGTAGATATAAATAGCACATAAAAGCCGCCAGCACATGGTAAATCTGGTACTGCACGCCCTTCTCCCACATATGCATGTGACGGTCATCCAGTTTAGGTTCCAGTCCGTGTGCGCCAAAGGCACCGAGGGCCACGGCTAACAGGCCGCACAAGCCAACTAAAATTAATAAGCTCTTCTGCATACAAATTGTTTACGATCACAAATGAAAGGCATTTACGGCACAGCACCTGAAAATTAAGGACATGTTTTTCAAAAACTTAAGGGGTATTTGCACTTTTTAATAAAAGGTTGTTGCTACATTTGTTGTTTCAACGTATATTTGTGTTATCAACTAAAAAACAGGTTATGAAACAGGTAGTAATTGCAGTGTTCATGTTAGCAGCAGTAGCAGTGGGTAAGGCTCAAACAAATTGGGCTATTGATGCCTCTCATACTAAAATCCGCTTTTCGGTATCTCACCTGATGGTGAGCGAAGTAGAAGGTGAGTTCAAGAAGTTTACCGGTAAGGTAACAAGCAAAACCGAAGACTTTACGGATGCGCAGGTAGAATTCAGCGCGGAGATTGCCAGCATCAGCACAGACAATGAAGACCGTGATAAGCACTTAAAAAGCGATGACTTCTTTAATGCTGAGAAGTTTCCAACTATGACCTTTAAAAGCGTTTCGTTTAAGAAGGTGAGTGGCAACAAATATGTGCTGGAAGGAGACCTAACCATCCGCGATGTAACCAAGCGAGTTAAGCTGGATGTTACGTACAATGGAACTAAACAGGCCTGGGGCAAAACAGTGGCTGGTTTTAAAGCAACAAGCGTAATTAATCGCCAGGATTTTAACCTGAAATGGGACAAGGTAATTGAAAGCACTCCGGTGGTAGGTAACGATGTTACCATAACCATTAATATGGAGTTGAATAAGCAATAATATAAAGAGCTGGGTCTGGGGTTTTAATGTGAGCGAGGGGTGTTTAACCCTCGCTCTTTTTTTTGTATATTGCCGCTATGGCCCAGTTAGAAGACTTAATTAAACAAACCAAATTTCGCAGCGAAAAGCAGAAAGCACTCATAAGTATCATGTTGGTCAGCAACTTGCTCAACAACTACCACGACGTATTTTTTAAGCGTTTTGGACTTACGTTACAACAATACAATGTGCTGCGAATTTTGCGCGGGCAATTCCCCACTGCCTGCACCGTAAACCTTATCCGCGATCGTATGCTTGACCGCATGAGCGATGCCTCGCGCATTGTGGAGCGCTTGCGCAAAGCCGGTTTTGTTGAAAGAGTCCAATCTGCCCGTGACCGCCGGGCAGTAGATGTAATAATTACCCGGAAAGGTTTGAATACCCTGGCCACCATCGACACGCTGGAAGATGAAATGCAGCGTCCTGCTCAAAATTTAAACGAAAAGGAAGCCGCTCAATTAACTGCGCTGTTGCAAAAAATGCTGGATGCCATGACTGATTAATGGTGGCAGATACAGCTATATGTAGCAATTTTCAGCAGGTGGTTGAGTTCATTTGAGCCGAAATAAAATTTGCAACTTTAGTCCTTGCACTCCGTTGAAGGATGGATTAGGCCAACGGATTAACTGGCATTTACTCTGAAGAAACCGGGCTGTGATGTAAGTCACGGTTAAACATGACAAATGCTGTTTTTTAGCCGTCGCCAAAAGGTAATTTTGTAATCCTAAACCTGCCTGAAAAGTGCCCACCAAACAGGAATGCGAAACGTGTTCGCTTAAGTCACGTTGTATTTATTCCGTTCTAACTAAGGAACAGCGCGGCGTTTTGCAGTTTAAGAAGGTATTTAACCGGAAGAAGAAAGGTACTATATTATTTCAGGAGGGTTTTCCGGCTTATGCGCTGTTCATGCTAATTAGGGGGGTAATTAAACACAGCAAGGTAGGGAGAAGCGATAGAGAAATTTTTATTGGTTTCAGAATGGATGGAGATCTTGCCGGCTTGGTAAGCGTTACCCCCAACTCATTATATCCTGCCACTGGAGTAGGCATAACAGATACAGCTTTTTGTACCATTCCCAGTGACGTTATCCGTCACTTTTTGAGCCAGAATACTAAAGTAGCCGATTACCTTTTTATGATGTTTGGAGAGGTTATTTACAAGGTCGGCGAAAGAATAGGTGAATTGGTAGAGTGCTCAACGCAACAGCGTGTGGCACGCACCTTAGTATTGCTCAACAAATATGTAGTGGAAGGCCATAAAGGCTTTGAATTAAAGCGGGAAGACCTTGCCACTCTTACCGGCAGTACACGCGAAACGGTTTCCCGCATATTAGGCAAACTGAAACGCGATAAAATAATATCAATTCAAAACTCCTACATCGTAATAATTAAACCTCAACGACTTACAGAAATGGGTAAGTTTTGATTCCGGAAGGCCTACGGAGTTCGCTCCAACAGGGAGTGTGACCTGAATCACACTATTGTATGACGGACATTTTTGTCTTTTTCTCTTTTAGCACTTAAATTACTTGCCATTAGCGGTTTGGACTAATTGCCGCAAAACCCACTCAGCCGGATGAAGCAGATAATTGTGGAGAAGCCATATAGGTTTTGGTTGCTAATTGGGGTAGCATTCGGTACCTTGTGTTATAGTTTTTCGGAAAGTACACCAATTTTTTATAACTGTTTCCAACAGGACAGATCGGAATTGCCCTTGCCTGCTGTAAGGAGCTTTGCTGCGAACCGGTGCGCGGGCCTTTCATTAGTTGGCAGCTTGTTCGCCCTTACGGTTGCCATAGTTGGCTCTTTCTTGTTGTTAAGAACAAAGTATAGCCTGGTAAAAAGGCCGGAAGCTACTAAAGGGCTGCTCAGTAAAAATGAGGAGGAACTCTACTACAAGTATGCGCTCGATCAATCTGCAATTGTAGCGATTACCGATTTGCAGGGTAATATCACCTTTGTGAACGACTTGTTCTGCCGCATTTCAAAGTATAGCCGTCAGGAACTGCTTGGAGCTAATCACCGCCTTTTAAATTCAGGTTACCATGCACCTGCTTTTTTCAAGGAGATGTGGCAAACGATTGCCAGGGGACAAATCTGGAAAGGTGAGATAAAGAATAAGGCCCGCGACGGCTCCTACTATTGGGTTGATACAACCATTGTTCCCTTCTTAAATGCACAGAATAAGCCCTATCAGTACGTTGCTATCCGATCGGACATTACTGCCCGCAAGTCAGCAGAAGAACAGTTACTACATCTCAATACAGAACTTGAAAATCGCGTAGACGAACGCACTAAACAGTTATCGGAAACAAGCGATTTTAATGCAGCAGTGTTGGCCAGCATCACTTCCCAGATTGTCATCATCAATCAGGCAGGCGAAATTCTTGCCGTAAATGAAGCGTGGGATGCGTTTGCCCGTGACAATGGTGTAATTGACCTGGGCGTGATCGGCAAGGGCGCTAATTATTTTGTGGCCTGTCAGGATGCGATGGCAATGGGTGATACAGATACCAGAAAAGTTATGGCCGGCATTAAAGCTGTATTTGAAGGACAATTACCCTTATTTGAATACGAATATCCTTGTCACTCAGCTGAAGTGCAGAGATGGTTTTTAATGAAAGCGGTACTGTTTAAGGCAAATCAACCACAGGTAATCCTAATTCATCAGGACATTACCTCCATTATTGAAGCGCAACAGGCTTTAAGGCAAAGCGAAAAACAACTGCGCGAAATAAGCGCTTCTATTCCTGGGGTAGTTTTTCAATTTATGTTGCTGCCGGATGGACAGGCACGTTTTCCTTATGTAAGCGAAGGTGCGCAGCAAACTTTGGGTATTTCGGCAGGTGAAATAACGGCAAATGCAACCGAAGGATTTAAAAGGATATATTATGATGACCTAAAGGGCCTGGGGACTTCTATCAGAGAAAGCGCAAGCGGTTTAACCCCTTGGTTGTTTTTATTCCGGATTTACCATCCTCAGGATGGCATCCGCTGGATACGAGGTAATGCCAGGCCACAAAAATTACAGGACGGCAGTGTTTTATGGAACGGCACCATGATAGATGTTACCGAGAGCAAACTGGCAGAAGAGAACCTGCAAAAGACCACAGCACGGCTGCAACATATTTATCAATCGCTGGATGTATCTTTTTGGGGTGCGGATGTGGAACAGAAGAAAATGCTTTACGTTTCGCCTAAAACCGAAAAAGTGTATGGGTATTCTTCGGAGGAATTTATGAAGGATCCGGACTTGTGGTATAAAGTGGTGATGCAAGAAGACAGAGCCCGGGTAAATGCTGTTTTTCAGGATTTGGTTGCAGGCTTGCCGATAAGTGCTGAATACAGAATAGTGCACAAAGATGGCGCTCTGCGATGGATTGAAGCGCGTATGACGCCCATTACCGAAAACGGCCGGTTAAAAATGCTGGATGGTATAACAATAGATATCACCGACCGTAAACTTGCCGAGGAGGAAATACGCGGATTAAACGAGAGCCTGGAATTAAAGGTGAAGGAACGTACATCCGAATTGCTGGAAGCCAATTACGAACTGGAGGCATTTAACTATACGGTATCGCACGATTTGCAAAGTCCGCTACGTGCATTAAGCGCTTTGTGTGCTATGTTAGGTGAGGACTATACCGATAAGTTGGATGAGGATGGTAAGCGGTATCTTATGATGATTAGCCAAAGTGCTGGACGTATGAGCCGCTTGGTGCGCGACTTACTACATTTTTCGCAAATTAATAAAACTACGTTGGCCCAAACCAGCGTCGATATGCAAGAGCAGGTGCAACTGGTGATTAATGAAAGCAAGAATGGACAACCCGACTTAAGAGCCATGTTTATAACAGGCACAGTACCTAAAACCTATGGCGACGAAGGCCTGCTTAGACAAGTGTGGGCAAACCTCATCGGTAATGCGTTGAAGTATTCAGCTGGTAAAGCGGAACCCCGTATAGAGATCGGCTGGAGAGAAACGGAGCAGGGGCCTGCATATTTCGTGAAGGATAACGGTGCCGGATTTGATATGAAATTTGCCGGAAAGCTGTTTAAAGTGTTTACGCGGTTGCATACTTCTGATCAGTTTGCCGGCACTGGTATCGGGCTGGCAACAGCTCATCGTATATTGTTGCGCCACGGCGGTACTATCTGGGCTGAGGCGAAAGAAAATGAAGGGGCTACTTTTTATTTTACGCTACCTGCTAAGTCCTGAATCTTGCAAAAGCACCAAGCGGCAGTTTTTTACCAAAGCTATCTTCTAAGTATAACTCTCCAATTTCGGTGTTGCGCGGTTTAAAGTTTTGCTGCACCAGGTTTTGCAATATCATCGAAGAAAAACCCAGCGAGTAGGCATTTAGTATAAGGAAATGCTGTTTTTCATCTAACAATTGCAAAACGTTTTTCATCAATTCGTTAAGGTTATCCTCCAGTTTCCACTTTTCGCCTGCAGGGCCGTGTCCGTAAGCAGGAGGATCCAGTATAATACCATTGTATTTACTGCCCCGTTTCACCTCGCGCTTCACAAATTTCAAAGCATCTTCAACTATCCATCTTATATTGTCCAGGTTGCTGAGTTCCATATTTTCCCGAGCCCAGGTAACCACTTGCTTTATACTATCCAGATGATACGTTTCGGCACCTGCAGCACGTGCGGCTAGTGAAGCACCACCGGTATAGGCAAATAAGTTCAAAAATTTAGGACTGCCGGTTTTCATACGGCCTATACTTTCATTGATGTAATCCCAGTTCACCGCCTGCTCGGGAAACACACCTACATGTTTAAATGAAGTAAGGCCCATGCGTAATCGTATTTCGCCTGTTTCAGGAGTATCCTTTACGTTTTGCAGACGGTTATTCTTTTCATAACGTATTATCCATTGGTCAGGCATTTGCTTTAGCTTTTTCCATTCGCCGCTGCTGCTGCTTTTAGGTACAAATTTTACATGCGCCTGTTTTTCCCATTCACTCATGGGCAGGCTGGGGTCCCACACGGCCTGCGGTTCAGGACGTATGGTGATAAACTGTCCGAAGCGCTCCAGTTTCCAGAAATTACCACAATCAATTAAAGCGTAATCGGAAAAATTGGTGGGAGTTAAGGATAAAATCATGCGGCTAAATAAGTGTTTTTTAGCTGATGGCTGCTACGCAGTACTTACTTGCCATCCTTGCCGGTATGCACAATTACATACACATCTTCGCTATCGCGTTTCATCCAGTAATGTTCGCGGGCAAACTTCTCCTGGGTTTCAGCATCACCGGTAAGTTCAGTTAGCTCCTTTTGTGTGCGTTCGGTTTGCTGGGCGTAGTACTCCTTTTTTTCGAGTAGGCCATGCAACTCATGGTATTTGCGATACTGATTCAACAGATTGTTTTCATCCAGAAAAATCATCCAAACCAAAAACAGTATCCCTACTACAAAATACGGATTACGTAAAAAGGCAGGCAGTTTTTTAGTTCGTTTTTTAACCTGTGTCCACATACTATTCTCCAAAGAACGGTAATAACTATGTAAACCGGTTACCCAGGGGGCCAATTGCTTTGCACAGCAGTATGGTAAATAGGACGCGGAGTTCAGCGTTAAAGGAGGTGGTTTGTTGCGGGCCTGCTACCCGGATGCAACGAAATGTTAAGATTAAACAGGAGAGTGGCTGACGAGGGTCATTTCGATTAAATGAAGGAACTTTCTATTTTGCTAGTGCAATGTTTGGACTGGACTTTAGATTATTACGGCGATACCGCGAAATTATAGGCATACTGGTTAAATATGGTTTCCAGGATCTGCTGGCCGATGCAGGTGTATCGTTAAAGGCACGCATCATTGAGGCCTTCCTGCCGGCAAAGGTGGTAGAGAATATACATCAGCACACCAAGTGGGAGCGGATGCGTATGGCAGCCGAAGAATTGGGTACTACCTATATCAAACTGGCGCAAATACTCAGTAACCGTCCTGATATTATCCCGATTGATCTGGTAAATGAGTTTGAAAAATTACAAACCAAGGTGCCGCCTTTTCCCGGCAGCGAGGCCCGTAAAATTGTGGAGCAGGAATTTGGTAAACCTGTTGAGCAGATATTTGAAAGCTTTGAAGAAATACCATTTGCCAGCGCCAGTATTGCACAGGTGCACAAAGCAAAATTAAAGGACGGAACTGTAGTTGTGCTAAAGGTGCGCCGCCCCGATATACTGGAAAAGATTGAACTGGATATACTAATTATGAAATACATAGCCCGCAAAATGGAGGAGCGGGGCTATATGGCCAATTTGGATCCTGTTGGAATTGTTCGCGCGTTTGATCAGGCCATACATAAGGAAGTAGACCTTACCCACGAGGGCTATAACCTGCAGCGCTTTGCTGGTAACTTTGCGAAGAGCGATTTGGTATATGTGCCGAAGTACTATCCCAACTTAACCACCAAAAAGGTGTTGACCATGGAATTTATTGATGGCGTGCACCCCTATGATACGGAAGGTTTGAGGCGTATTGGAGCAAGCGGACACGAGCTTGCCAAAAACGGTATGTTCGCCTTATTTCAACAAATTTTTGAATTTGGCTTTTTTCATGCCGATCCGCATCCAGGCAACCTTTTTGCCATGCCAAACAATAAAATCTGCTTTATTGATTTTGGTATGATGGGCACCGTGCTGAAAGCCGATGTTGAGTTTTTTGCAGATATCGTATATGGTGTTACCGCTAAGGATTCGAAAACGCTGATATGGGGATTAAAAAATATTGCTGTAAGCCAGCAGTTCGAAGGCATAAAGGCATTTGAGTACGAGGTAGAGGACCTGATTAACGACTACCATGCCCTGCCACCTGATAAAATGAACATGAGCGATCTGTTCGACCGGTTATTGAACCTGGTGAACAAATACACGATTAAAATGCCCCCCGATTATTTCCTGCTCTCCAAGTGCCTGGTAACTATTGAAGGAGTGGGACGCCGTTTAGACCCTGATTTGAATATCATAAAGGAACTTACTCCGCACATTAATAAAACCCTGCGCGAAGAGTTTAGCCCCTGGGGCATTTTAAAACGGTTTCTGGGATCTGCCCGTGATACCTTGTCGTTGTTAGAGAATTTGCCCCGTGATGTGCGCGATATTATAGGTAAACTGAAAAAGGGAGAGGTTAAAATCTCGATTGAGCACGAAGGCTTGGGCGAACTGAACAAGAATATCGACATGGCCAGCAACCGCATAGCGGGTGGCTTTATTATTGGAGCCATACTGATGGCTGCCGCCATACTGATTGCGGTGAAGTTTCCTCCCACCTACCAACACATCTCCATTTTTGGGGCAATTGGTTTTGTAATCGCCAATATTTTAGGCCTCCGTATGCTCTTTGTTATCTTCAGGAGCAAAAAGTATTGATTATCATTTACTTAATTAACCTTGTGCTGATGCTCTTATCGGCAAGGACCGGGCTTAACTATTTTAACAATTTTCCCTACCGACCGTTTGGTAAATAAAAAAGGACTTTCTACTTTCGACATTCACTAACAAAGGGCTCCCTATGGGGAGTAAGAAAAGTGCCGAAACAAAAGGTAGACGAAGAAACCATCATTATTGAAGCGTTGAAGCTTTTCCGTCAGAAGAGCTACTTCAACACCAGCATGAGCGATATTGCTGAAGCCTGTGGTTTGCAGAAAGGTTCGTTGTATCACTACTTCCCAAGTAAGGAAGATTTGATGAAGCGCGTTATCAAAATGGTGCACGAGTTTTTTAAAACAAACGTGTTTGCTCATGCCTACGATAAAAGTGTAGCGCCTCAACAACGTTTGGAGAACCTCTTTACTGCGGCTGAGAAGGTATTTCTGGATGAACAGACTGGTAGCTTGCTAGGAAACATGGGTGTAGAAACCGCTCTGATGGCGCCTGAATTTAACACCCTGGTGCAGCGTTTTTTCCTTGATTTTTTTCACGCAGTAAAGACCATATATCTTGACAAATACAGCGAGGCTGTAGCAAATGAATTGGCCGAGCGCAGTGTTGCAGAGATTGAAGGCAGTTTGATGTTCAGCCGTGTATTTAACGATCATAATTATTTAAAAAACACTACTAAACGTATTCTGAACCGCATTGATCCTGCGCCGGCAAAATCAACCGCTAAGGCAAAAGGCGGTGCAGCGGTAGTAAACGGTAAGGACAAAAATTAAGGCGAACTTTTTACCAACCGTTTGGTTGGTAAACTGTAAGAAACAGCGTATTTGAACGACTAATTGATAAAGAACACAGATTAACTACATATCCCTAACTTCTAAAATAGTAAACAACAAAATGGAAGCAGCAGCTACAGAAAAAAAGGCGGTGCAGGTAACACCGGCCAAAGCCCGGAAAATTAAAACCGTGGCGGTATTGGGCTCCGGCGTAATGGGTTCGCGTATAGCCATGCATTATGCTAACATAGGCCTAAAAGTTTATTTGCTCGACATTGTTACCCCCGGTTTAAGCGAAGCCGATGCTAAAAAGCCGGCTCTGCGCAATAAGCTGGTGAACGATGCCCTTAGCTTTGCCATTAAGAGCAATCCATCACCCATTTACGATAAAAACTTTGTTGGCCGTATCACTACCGGCAACTTCGACGATAATTTAAGCTGGATAAAGAATGCCGATTGGATTATTGAAGTGGTTGTAGAGCGCCTGGATATCAAACAGCAGGTGTTTGAAAAGGTAGAAAAATACCGTAAGCCGGGCACGCTGATCACCTCTAATACCTCCGGTATTCCTATTCACCTGATGGCGCAAGGCAGAAGCGATGATTTCCGCGCTCATTTTTGCGGAACGCACTTCTTTAACCCTCCGCGTTACCTGCGTTTGTTGGAGATTATTCCTACCAAAGAAACTCACCAGGAAGTTATCGACTTCTTAATGCACTATGGCGACCTGTATCTGGGCAAGCAAACCGTATTGTGTAAGGATACTCCTGCCTTTATAGCTAACCGCGTAGGCGTTTTCAGCATTGCAGCTGTCATTAAGCTGATGCAGGAAATGGATATGACCATCGACGAAGTAGATGCTATAACCGGCACGTTGATAGGTAAGCCTAAGAGTGCTACGTTCCGCACTACCGATGTGGTTGGTTTAGATACCATGATTAAGGTAATGAAAGGGGCTTACGATAACCTGCCAAACGACGAATACCGCGATGTAATGCAGGTGCCTGACTGGATCATGAAAATGAACGAGAACAAATGGTGGGGTGATAAGAGCGGCCAGGGTTTCTTTAAGAAGTCAAAAGATGCTTCCGGTAAAAAATCGTTTAGCACGCTGGATTGGAAAACGATGGAATACAAGCCATCTGGTAAAACCAAATCGGCTACCACTGAATTAAAGAGTGTTGAAGATCTGAAGAAGCGTTTACCCCTACTGGCTAAACAAAAAGATAAGCACGGCGATTTTCTTCGCAAACTTACTTACTACGTATCATCGTATGTAAGCAACCGTATCCCTGAAATTTCCGACGAATTGTATCGCATTGACGATGCTATGCGCGCAGGTTTCGGTTGGGAGATTGGTCCGTTTGAACAATGGGACGCTATTGGTGTTGAAGCCAGCACCAGGGCAATGAAGGAAGCAGGCTTTAAAGTAAATGCCTGGGTGGACGAAATGCTGGCTGCCGGTTTCAAAACATTCTACAAAGTAGAAAACGGCGTTCAGAAATACTACGACGTCAACAGCAAAGGTTACAAGGCTATTCCGGGCCGCGAGTCATTTATCATACTGAGCAACTATGCTGAACAAAAACCGGTATGGAAAAATGCTGCCTGCCGTATTGATGACATCGGCGATGGCGTATTGAACGTAAGCTGGAATACGAAGATGAGTGCCATTGGCGGCGAAACACTGGAAGCTGTTACCAAGGGTATTGAAATTGCCGAGCAACAAGGTTGGAAAGGTGTAGTGCTGGGTCATGATGCGCCAAACTTTAGTGCAGGCGCTAACATCGCTATGATCTTTATGATGGCGATTGACCAGGATTACGATGAACTGGATTTCGCAATCCGTGCCTTCCAGCAAACCTCTATGCGCATTCGTTATTCATCAATTCCTGTAATTGCTGCCCCACACGGCTTAACCCTGGGTGGCGGTTGCGAATTTACCATGCATAGCGATAGCGCCGTAGCTGCTGCTGAAACCTATATTGGGTTAGTAGAAGTTGGTGTAGGTTTAATACCTGCAGGTGGTGGTACCAAAGAATTGGCCCTGCGTGCCAGCGATGCCTACTATAACGGCGACCCGATGATTCCTCAACTGGCAGAGAAGTTTACTGCTATTGCTACTGCAAAAGTGGCTACCAGTGCTTACGAAGCATTTGGTATAAGCGTACTGGATAAAAAGAAGGACTTAGTGGTAGTAAACCAGGCACGTCAGTTGGCCGAGGCAAAACGCCGCGTGTTGGAACTGGATGCTGAAGGTTACGTGCAAAAGCCACAACGCGACGATATCACCGTATTGGGCCGTAGCGGTTTGGCCGCTTTATACGCAGGTGCTGCCGCATTCCGGGTAGGTAACTACGCCAGCGAGCACGATATGAAGATTGCCAAGAAAATTGCCTATGTGCTCTGCGGTGGCGACTTAACCAGCGAAAGCAAAGTAACTGAACAATACCTGTTGGATCTGGAACGCGAAGCTTTCCTGAGCCTGGTGAGTGAGAAGAAAACGTTGGAACGTATCCAGAGCATTTTAACCACCGGCAAACCATTGCGTAACTAAGAAGGATCGTCAAAGGGGTAATAACCTGAACAGGAAAAATTAAAAAACACAAAAGAAAAAAAGACGCTATGTCACAAGAAGCATATATCATCGCCGGATCGCGCACTGCGATTGGCAAAGCAAAAAAAGGCGGTTTCCGCTTTACAACACCGGTAGACCTGGCCTATTATGCAATTAAAGACCTATTGAAAAAGGTGCCGAACTTCGATCCTGCATTAGTAGATGACTTGATTGTAGGTAATGCGGTGCCGGAAGCTGAACAAGGTCTGCAAATGGCCCGTTGGGTGGCAGTTCGTTCATTACCCGTAGAAGTGCCGGGTGTAACTGTAAACCGTTACTGCGGCAGTGGTATTGAAACCATTGCTATGGCAACTGCAAAAATACGTGCTGGTATGGCCGATGTAATTATTGCCGGTGGTACCGAAAGCATGAGCCTGGTGCCAACCGTAGGTTACAAAACTGTACCGAATTACGAAGTAGCAAAAGATCATCCTGAATACTACATCGGCATGGGTTTAACTGCCGAAAACGTGGCCGACAAATACGGTATCACCCGCGAACAAGCCGATGAGTTTTCCTTTAACTCGCACCAAAAAGCAATTGCTGCTATCGAAGCCGGTAAATTCAATGAAGATATTGTGCCGGTAGAAGTAGAAGAGGTGTATTTTGAAGACGGCAAAAAGAAGACCCGCAAATTTATCGTTAGTCAGGATGAAGGGCCTCGTAAGGATACTACTAAAGAGGGCCTCGCCGGATTAAAAGCAGTATTTAAAGCAGGTGGACAGGTAACTGCCGGTAACTCTTCGCAAACATCCGATGCTGCTGCCTTTGTATTAGTGGTAAGTGAGCGCATGGTTAAACAATTAGGTTTGCAGCCTATTGCCCGCCTGGTAACTGCCGCTTCGGTTGGCGTAGATCCAACCTTGATGGGTATAGGTCCGGTAGCTGCTATTCCTAAGGCGCTGAAACAAGCCGGCTTAAAACTGAACGATATTGACCTGATCGAATTAAATGAAGCTTTTGCTGCACAATCATTAGCAGTAATTAAAGAAGCTGGTTTAAATACCGATATCATCAATGTAAACGGCGGTGCTGTTGCACTGGGTCACCCGCTGGGGGCCTCGGGCACCTATCTGTTCCAAAAACTGAATGGCGAAATGAAACGTCGCGGTAATAAATATGGTATGGTATCGGCTTGTATTGGTGGCGGCCAGGGTATTGCCGGTATTTTTGAACGCCTGTAATTGTCAACTTAATTTATAAAAAACTTAAAACGTAAATACCATGAGTACGGAAGTTAAAAGCGGCACTATTTTAAAGGGTGGCGAATTCCTGATTAAGGAAACCCCTTTTACTAATGTTGCAACCCGCGATGAGTTGACGGAGGAACAACAGATGTTCGGCAAAACGGCTGAAGATTTTATTACTTCTAAAGTACACCCTAATGTGGCACGCATCGATAAAGGCGATCATGCATTGGTGGTGCAATTAGTGAAGGAATCTGCTGATCTGGGTTTGTTAGGCGCTACAGTTCCCGAAGAATACGGTGGAATGGGTGTAGATCTGATTACCGATAGCGTAATTAACGAAGAGATAGGTAAAGGCCATTCATTTGCCGCCGCCTATGCAGCGCATACCGGTATCGGCACTTTACCTATTCTGTATTTCGGAACTGCCGAACAAAAGCAAAAATATTTGCCTGGTTTAGCAGCCGGGGATATAAAGGCTGCCTATTGCTTAACCGAGCCGGGCTCGGGTAGCGATGCACTGGGTGCCCGTACCAAAGCTGTACTTACCGAAGATGGAAAGTACTATGTGCTGAACGGCCAGAAGATGTGGATCACCAACGGTGGTTTTGCAGATATCTTTACCGTTTTCGCAAAGATTGATGGCGAGAAGTTCACCGGGTTTATTGTTGATGCAAAAAGCGAAGGTATTTCGTTAGGCAGCGAAGAGGATAAACTGGGAATCAAAGGTTCTTCTACTCGCCAGGTGTTCTTCAACAACGTAAAAGTGCCGGTGGAGAACGTTTTAGGCGAAATTGGCAAAGGCCATAAAATTGCCTTCAACGTATTGAACATAGGCCGTTACAAACTGGCGGTGTTAGCCTTGGGCGGTTCTAAAAAATCAACTACCACAGCTATTAAATATGCTAACGAGCGTATTCAGTTTAATGTGCCTATTTCTTCATTTGGTGCCATTAAGCACAAACTGGCTGAAATGGCCATCAAGTCCTATGTGCTGGAATCAGCTATCTACCGTTCGGCTGGTGATATAGATGAAATGATTGCTGGTTTGGCTGCCAAAGGTACGGACAAAGTACAGGCCAAATTGATTGCCGCAGAAGAATACTCTATTGAATGTGCGCTGCTCAAAGTATTTGGTTCGGAAGTACTGGACTTTGTAGTAGATGAGGCCGTTCAGGTATTTGGTGGCACCGGCTTTAGTGAAGAATACCCGGTAGCCCGTGCTTACCGCGATTCGCGTATCAATCGAATTTTTGAAGGCACCAACGAAATTAACCGCCTCCTTAGCGTAGGTATGCTGGTTAAAAAAGCCATGAAAGGTGAACTGGATCTGATAACACCTGCAATGGCCGTTCAAAAAGAATTGATGAGTGTGCCCGATTTTGGTGGCGATAGCTCGGACGATTTCTTTGCTGCGGAGAAAAAAGCGCTGCAGAATGCCAAGAAAGCTATCCTGATGACAGCTGGCGCTGCAGTACAGAAGTTTATGCAGAACCTGGATAAAGAACAGGAAGTAATCATGAACATTTCTGATATGCTGATTGAGTTGTATGCTTCTGAATCGGTGTTGCTGCGTGTTGAGAAATTGATCAGCGTTCGCGGGGTTGATGCCTGTGGCCTGCAGATTGATATTGCCCGCACCTATATTTCTGATGCGTTGGAGAAAATCAATATTTCAGGTAAACATGCTATCACAGCCTTTAACGAAGGCGACACCTTGCGCATTATGCTGATGGGTCTGAAACGCTTTACCAAATACGAGCCATTCAATACCATTGCTGCTCGCCGTCGTATTGCCGACAAACTGATTAGCGAAAATCAATACTGTTTTTAAATATTAAAATCCCAAACGTCTAAAAAAAATTATCATGTCGACCACAACCGGTAAAACCACAGCACTTAAAGGCGGTGAATTCCTGATCAAGGACTCGCAGTGGCAGGATATCTATATTCCTGAGCAGATCACCGAAGAGCAGCAAATGCTGCGCCAGGCAACCAAAGATTTCATTTTAAAAGAAGTGGATCCCCGCCTGGAAGAATTGGATAAAGACCCAATGAAAGGACCTGAAGTAATCGACAAAGCTGCCGAACTGGGCCTGCTGGGTCTGCACATTCCTGAAGAATACGGTGGTTCAGGTCAGGATCTTACTTCGTTCTCGTATGTAACGGAAGTGCTGGGTTGGGGACATGGTATTTCGGTTGCCATTGGTGCACATACCGGTATCGGTACTTGTCCGATCCTATACTATGGTAACGATGAACAGCGCTCGAAATACCTGCCTAAATTGGCCAGCGGCGAACTGAAGGCAGCTTATTGCTTAACGGAGCCATGGAGTGGTTCGGATGCCTTGGGTGCAAGAACCAAAGCGGTGTTAAGCGAGGATGGCAAATACTATGTGCTGAACGGCCAGAAAATGTGGATCACTAACGCCGGCTTTGCTGACGTATTCGTGGTATTCGCAAAAATCAATGGCGACGACAAGCAGTTCACGGCTTTCATCGTTGAAAAAACAATGGAAGGCGTTAGCGTAGGTGCTGAAGAAAAGAAAATGGGTATTAAATCGTCTTCTACCCGTCAGGTATTCTTCAATAACGTAAAAGTACCAGCCGAGAATTTGTTAGGTGAGGCCGGTAAAGGGCACAAGATCGCTTTCCAGATCCTGAACATCGGTCGTTACAAACTGTGTAATGGTGTATTGGGTGGTGCTAAGCGTGGCATAGGCCAGGCAGTTCGTTATGCTAACGAGCGCCAGCAGTTCAAAACGCCTATTTCTTCCTTTGGAGCTATTAAGCAAAAGCTAGGCGAAATGGCTATTCGCGTTTGGATGACCGAATCTTCTTCTTACCGCGTTTGCGATATGATTCTGCAGAAAGAACATGAGCTGAAAGCTGCCGGCAAGTCAATGACCGAATATTTAACAGGTGGTGCAGAAGAATACCAGATTGAGTGCGCCTTATTAAAGGTGTTAGGTTCCGAAGCCCTGGATTTTGTGGTGGACGAAGGTCTGCAAATTCACGGTGGTTATGGTTTCAGCGAGGAATATCCAATGGCCCGTGCTTACCGCGACTCCCGGATCAACCGCATTTTCGAAGGCACCAACGAAATCAACCGTATGCTTTCTATCGATGCCCTGTTGAAGTTTGCTATGAAAGGCAAAATTGATTTAATGACGCCGGGCATGGCTATCCAGAAAGAATTAATGAGTGTACCTGATTTCAGCACACCTGATGCCGATGATATTTTTGGCAACGAACGCCGTGCTTTAAAGAACGCCAAAAAGGCCTTCTTGTTGGTAGCCGGTGGTGCGGTTCAGAAACTGATGATGGGCCTGGAGAAAGAACAGGAAATCCTGATTCATGCGGCTGATGTATTAATGGATATTCTGAACATGGAAAGCGGTATGCTGCGTGCTGAAAAACTGGTAAACCTGCATGGTCAGGAAGCGGCGCAGATCTACGTTGACATGGTGAAGTGCTATTTCTTCGACGCCATGGATCGCATCAACGTAAATGGTAAATCGGCCCTTGCTGCTTTTGCCGAAGGTGATGAACTGCGTATTATGGCTATGGGCCTTAAGCGTTTCACTAAATACGAAATGATCAATACCAAGAACATCCGTCGTGCAGTTGCTGATAAGCTGATTGCAGAGAACGGTTATGCCTTCTGGGATTAATGGAAGAACTGTTGGAGTTTTATAAGCCGTCGGTAGTACCGGCGGCTTTTTTATTTACACTGTTCCTCTAACCACTTCATATATTCAAACTCCTCGGTGCTTATTTTATGAAGTTCATCGGCAGGAATGGCCTTTAGTTTATTTACGAGGTTTTGAAATTCCTTCTTACGTTCAGACTTATCTGCGGCTTTGATAATCTGTCTGAAACCCGCCAGGAATAGCTCATCGAAGGTATCCAGCACGTCGCGGTTTTGAAGATACCTTCTTGCATTCGTCAATTTATAGTCCAATAACTCCAGGTTGCCTAATTCAAAATGAATCAATATTTCGAGCCTGCGGGAATAACGGTGGATGATTTGCCGCTCCTCGATGCGTGGATGATTAAGCAGCTGCTTTAGCCATTTTAGTGCCTTGCCGAAATCGCCTTTACGGAAGAATGCGAGCGTGATGTTGAAATACATATCGGTTTCGCGAACTAAGGACAGGTCTGTAGGGTGTGCCTTCAGATAATTTTCGATGTATTGTTCATGTTTGTCCAACTCGGAGTAATCGTTTCTGAACTTATATAGGATTAAACCAAAAGAGGAGCGCTGCTCAAACTTGATGGTTTCGCATCCTTCCACCAGTTCATGTGCTTTCAGCATCTCCGAATACGCAAATTCAAACTCCTCTTTATCGGGTATATTATAGGCCATGCTCATCAGGTTGCCTATAAGCAGTAAAAGCGTTCTAGGCTTGTTTTTTAAGAGTGTATCGCTGTCCTTATATAACTCGTATTGCTTTTTCTTGAAACCGTAAGAGCCTTTGAAATCTCGCCGGATATAGTGATAAACAAAAAACACATTCCACAAGGCATATAATTCATCACGTTCGCCACATAAATTTTCTTCGCTCAGAACGGGCGAGCTCATCAGTGTAGTAACATGTTCAGGTAACTGCTGACTTTCGTGACCGTGTTTTAAGGCTATCTGGAGTAATTCCTCGTAAATACGATTGATACGGGTTATGTTACTTACTATAGTTAAAACCCGGAGCCGTTCATCGTATAACTCTTCACTGCTTTTGATACGGATGTTGTTCCACTGCATTTCAAAGTGCAGGATTTCCAGTATCCTCGGGTATAACTCGTAATCATAACAGAATTGCTTCAGTTTGCCTAGTTGCTTTTCCAGGTTCTCAAACAACCCTTTTTCGTACAGTAGTTTTATGTTTTGTAGCCGTTCGTAGCTGCTTTCTTCTACCTGTTTCCCTTCGTTATAATGCCGGAGCGACCGTAAGATGGCCTCGTACAGATAGCTTTTAGAAACCGATAGGTTTTTAACAAAGGGTTCCGCCCGGAATTTCTTCTTAAGTGCAACTTCATCATAGTGCTCTTGTGCGTTTATCGCATCAAATAGCTTCAGGTAATTCTGTCCGGCACTGCTCTCCTTAAAATAGCGCTTCTCGTTTTTGGTAAGTGCGTGAATTAATTGGTGCAGGCTATCGGAGGCGGTCATGTCTGCTAAATTAAACTTTCTCTCACACATTTGATTTTTGCATATGTGTTTGAATATCAATTAGTAATATCGGTAGTAGGTCCCTGGAAACCTTAAAATGGGATATATGTTGACTTGTTACAGCTGGCTGGAGGAAGCACTTTTGTTTAACAAATTAAAGTCCTCATGAGAATCTGCACCACCATTCTCCTGGCCGCTTTTGCAGGCCAAATTACTGCTCAATCCTTATGTTTTGATCCGGAAAGTGATAGCCGTTATTCAACAGGCAATGGACCTACTGCTGTAGCGTATGCCGATTTTGATAATGATGGTAAAAAGGACGTGGCAGTAGCTAACTACCTGGATGCAAACGTGAGTGTACTGAAAGGAAATGGCAATGGTACATTTAACCCGCAGCAAACGTATTCCATTAATTCTACGGGTCCGGAGGCAATCGGGGCTGCTGATTTCAATAACGATGGTCGGCCGGATATCGTCACCTTTAACCGCAATCCTTCCAGTTTATCTTTGCTGGTGAATAATGGCTCAGGCGGCTTTAATGCGCCCTTGACTTTTAACTATATCCCGTATTTTACTGCTACACACGAAATGCGCCTGGCGGATGTAACAGGCGATAATCGCGAAGATTTGATTCTGAACAATTTTACGGGCAACTCGTTGCTGGTGCTTAAAAACAACGGCAACAGCACTTTTACCCCGCTTGATACCCTCCTTACCCTTACCAAACCCAATCAACTGGCAGTAGGAGATCTAAACAATGACGGCGCTGCGGATATCGCAGTAGCTTATGATGGATCTGTTACCGCCAACGATTCGGTATCCTACTTTATTAATGCGGGTAACGGTACATATAATAACCGCACATCCATGTATCTGATCACTTTTCCTGTTGGAGAGCGCGACCTGGCTATTGCCGATGTTGATGGGGATAACGATGGTGATATTTTGGTGGAAGCAGTAGCAGATCTGCAGTTATTTAAGAATGGAGGAGGGTTGAACTTTACGCTGCAACCCTCTATTGCTATTGCTGGTTATGCATCCGAAATATTTACCGGTTTTTTTAACGCCGATGGCGTGCGCGATCTGGTTGTTGCCGTAGAATCAGATGGAATAAAATCGCTGATGGGTAACGGCAACGGCACCTACCGGCCTTACAATGCTTATAGCGCCTATGGCGAGCCCCGGAGTGCATGCCTCGCTGATTTTGATAATGATGGTCGCGCGGATATTATAGCATGTAATTATACCCAGGACAACATTGCCTTTGCGAAAGGCCAAACCGATGGTTCATTCGGTCCGTTCGAACTTCGTGCCGGTGCCGCAGCCTCCGGAATTGCGCTTGGCAATTTTAATAACGATACCCTGCCTGATTTAATTACTGCTAATTATAATGCAACGAATGCCGCGATTTTGTTGAGTAATGCCAATGGCACCTTCCAACCAACGCAGTTTGATTCCTGTGTTACAGCAAAGGAAGTAGTAGTGGCTGATTTTAACGGAGACCTGAAAATGGATGCTGCAATTATAGGCAACGGACAGGCTAACTTCTTACAGGGCGATGGAGCTGGTAATTTTTCGTTGGTAGCCAATTTTAATACAGGCTTTGCAACAGGTGGCGATTTTTTTGCCGTAGCCGGCGATTTCAATCATGATAATAAAGCCGACCTTGCCATCAGCCACAATAACAGCGATAGCATTTCAGTGTTGTTGGGCAATGGCAATTTTACCCTGCAGGCATCGGTCAAATATTTTTCAGGTAACATGCCGCAGGAATTGGCTGCCGGCTACCTGAACACCGACAACAACCTGGATTTGGTAGTAACTAATTATGATGATAATACCGTGTCCGTTTTAGCCGGAAATGCGAATGGCACTTTTCAAACGGCGATAGTTAAGTCTACCGGTGCTAACCCATCGCGCATAGCGCTTGCCGATTTAAACGGTGATGGTAAACAGGATATAACTGTGCTTAATTCCAATGCAGATAATATTGGAATACTTCTGAACAGCGGCAGTCTTAACTTTCAGGCGCAAAGTACATACAGTTTTTCTGCTTCGCAGGGGCCTACTGATATCGCGGTAGCAAAAATCACTGCCGATACTATTTACGACTTACTGGTTACGCTTAGTATTGGCGATAAGGTAGCCTTATTTGTAGGTAATGGAAATGGCACCTTTCAGAGCCCCGTTTATTACACAGTAGATAATTCACCGGAGGAAGTTGTAAGCGCCGATTTTAACCATGATGGAGCGAATGACATTGCAACGGTGAATAGCCGCAGTGGAAATGTAACGGTAATCCTGAATAACAATGCCTTTGTCCAGGCGCTGGGTTCCACTACTATCTGTCAGGGCGATTCTTTACAGTTACAGGCTTCAGGCGGTTTTACATACTTGTGGAGTACCGGTCAAAGTTCTGCCACCATCTGGGTTTCTCAGGCAGGAACTTATACGGCATCAGTAACCAATCAATCCAATACCTGTACGTTGGTGCCACCCTCACTGGTTGTAACAACTTCTGGCTCTGTTCCTGTTGTTAGCTATACCTTGCTCAATACTGATCATTACTGTATTTCAGACGGGATATTGAACCTGGCTAATACCGGGGGTAGTCCCCAGGGAGGAACTTTCTCCGGGGCAAATGTCTCAAATGGAGTGCTGAGCTTAACCGCAGCAGGTGCCGGGCTTCATTTAATAACATATAGTTATACTGATCCGGGTGGTTGCGGAACGGGTTCTGCGGTAGATACTGTTTTTATTGATACCGAGGTGTTGGCCGCCATTTCACTGCCTTCGGATACCTTTTGTGAAGCCTCAGCACCGGTAAACTTAACCGCGTATGGTCAGCCGTCGGGCGGCGTATGGGTAGTAGACAATGCCAACGATACGATGTTTGATCCCCAATCTTTTGGTGCCGGTTCAGGTACTATCATCCACTATGTAACTTTTAATAACGCTTGTAAAGACACAGCTACTGCAACCCTTTATGTGGTGAATGCAGTAAATGCCTCCTACAACCTGCACGACACGGTTTGTATTAACGGTGGTGCGGAAATGCTAACCGGTGGTTCCCCTTCGGGAGGATACTACCTTGGTGCAGGTGTAGCAGGCAATGCTATGTTCAGTCCGGATGTTGCCGGTGTAGGCGACCACAACATAACTTATATCTATAATTTGTTTGGTTGCAGCGATACCGCTTATTCCATGATAACCGTAGCCCCAAAGCCTTCGTCTGCTTTAACGCTGCCGTTTGATACCATCTGCTCGCTGGATGCCCCCATAAGTTTATCAGGAGGCTCTCCTGCTGGTGGCACTTATGTTGGAGAAGGTGTACAAGGCGGGCTATTGCAGCCATCGCAACTCACGCCAGGGCTGCATGTTATCGGCTACAGTACAATAAACGAACAAGGCTGCAACGATACAGCAACGGCACAAATAGTAGTAGAAGGCTGCACCGGTGTTAACGAGCCGCAATCTGCGCTGTTTGCTATTTGGCCTAATCCTGCTGCCGGTTATGTAAATATTAAACTAAGTGAGCATGCCGGGGCAACACAAATACAGGTTTTTGAGCAAAGTGGCCGGCTGCTCTTTTCCGAAGAGTTGAGCAGTTCTTCTACACAACTACAGTTGCCTTACCCGGCTGGTGTTTATCTACTGAAAATTACTGCATCCGGAACAAACTATTGCCATAACCTTATGTTGTACTAAATGAGCTTCCCCATGGCACTTTAATCAAAGTGTCGGGGGGATTCATTGAATCCTAAGCCGTTAGTCGCAAGACTGCGGCTTTTTGTTTGTTAAAAGTTTAATAAAACTCTACTAAATCGATAGAGTATTGGAATTTTACTATTATTGCACCACTGATAGTAAGTGTTATGGTAAGGCAATGGATAACGGATGTTTTGTTTATGCGGGGTATTGTAAATGGTTTAGAAGGGGAGGAAGGTTGTTGTCCGAAAGGACGCTAGTGGACAATCCGATTAACAAACCAAAGGCAGCAGGAGCTATGGCTTATTTAAAATTTGATTTTAATGGAGTAATTACACCAGAACATCAAGCGTTCTTCGATAAATATGGTTTTATCCATTTCCGCAATTTTTTAACCCCTCAGGGTGTAGAGGAAATTATTGATGCTGCCGAGCAGGTACAATCCGATTGGATTGCAAAGGGTATTACCAAAGTTAATGGCACGCCTATCAGGTATGGGCTGGATGAAACAGGGAAGCAAATCGTGCACCGCTTTGCCTTCTTGAATCAATATAGTACACCGGTGCAGAAACTCATATCCGGGAATAGTTTTGAGGCATTAAAAAATCTTTTGGCACAACCTGATAAGGCGCGTATAGGTTATAACGAAAAGGATGGGGCAGTACTTAACCATTACGTCAATGCCCAGGGAAGCAACTTCCTGGAAATGGGATGGCATACAGATGGTGCGCGTGACATCTTTTATGGCTTGGGTGTACAGCCTATGTTAAATGTGGGCCTCTACCTGGATGATTCTCCTAAAGCCAAGGGTGGATTACGGGTAATTCCGGGTTCACATAAACAGGGCTTTTGGAGCCTGCTGTTTCGTAAACGATATTTTGTAGATCATACGGAGGATGAAGGCGAGGTAGTAATTGAGGCAAATGCCGGCGACCTTGTTATTCATCACGGAAGTATTTGGCACAGGGTAGCGGCCTCTTCGTTCGTGGGGAGCGAAAGCCGCCGCCGTGTCATGTATGTTCCTATTGTTACCGGTAAATACATGCCTAAAACCTGCACCAGTAAAACGCCCGTTTACCACCATTTTAGCAGCCTGGTGGGCCGACGAAAAAATCCGCACGAAATACCATCACCCGAGCGTTGGGTGTTATAACTGTTATAAATCTCTTTACCTTTTATCGGCTAATTATTTGCAACAAAGTATATTCGCCCGGTATGGGTAAACTATTCGCTCGTTTTATATTCTGGTTATTCGGCTGGACGCTCGATGACCATTTGAAAGCAGATTTCAAGCGCTGTGTAATGATCGCATCGCCACACACCAGTAACTGGGATTTCATTTTTGCCCGGGCGGCATTTTCAATGATGGGTATTCCAATTCGCTTTACCGTTAAGCAGGAATGGACCCGCTTTCCATTTGGATGGCTTATGAATGGCTTAGGCGCAATTGGTATTGACCGTACCCCTAAAAAGCCCGGCGACCCTCGGCCTAGTATGACGGAAGCCATGATAGACCTCTTTGATAAAAATAAGGAACTGGTAGTTATGGTTACCCCGGAAGGTACGCGCAAAAAGGTAACAAAATGGAAAACCGGTTTTTATCATGTAGCAGTAGGGGCTAAAGTGCCTATTGCCCTGGGCTATCTGGACTATAAGAACAAGATAGCCGGCGTTGGTAAGATTATTTATCCAACCGGTGATATCCAGAAAGACATGCAGGAAATTACAGATTTCTATCGCCCGATAGCTCCCAAGCATCCGGAGCTTTTTTCTATTGATCTGGATTACGATGTTAAGAAATGACCGGAATCAGTTAAACGGCGGTAGCATTTTGTAACTTTGTTCCATATACTTTTTCTATGTATCGCAACACTGCCGCCCTTTGGCTGCTCCTTCTTGCCCTTTTTGTAGGTTTAAACGCTTGTCATAAGGATAAAAACAACACGAACACCAACCCCGGCGACATTAATGAAAGTACCGATGTAAAAGGGTATGGTTTGTTCTCACACATCAATGGTATATGGAGCGGACCTGTTACTTCCTCCACCTCAGTAGGAAACTTTCCCGAGTACACTGCCGACTATCGCCCCATTTCACCTGCACAGGTGTCGGCAAAAAATGAGTTAGATAAGAAGAACGACCTGTTTATGAGCTTCTTTATCGTATGGCACTGCGATGGCTATAAACTGGCTTTTCGGAACGGAGGCTATTTCTCCGGCATGCAGCGTATTTCTTACCTGGTAATCGACAGCGTTTCCGAAACGGCGCAATCGGCCTTTTACAGGTTTAAAGATTTTAAAGCCGGTACAACCCGCTCGTATGCCGATTTACTGTTTGTAAACGATAGTCTTTATATGCGTGTGTATACCAATAAGTATAACACGCTATCTACAGCTGTAATGCACTTTATATGGAATGCCGGACGTCAGGATGCAACCGCAGCACAACCGGCAATTACCCACTTTGGATTCCCTAAAAAGCAGTTGGTAAAAGATTTTTGTACTGCTTTTGATGGTAAAACTGAGTCGATTTTTTATGATACACTGAACGACGTTTACCCGCACAGCGCACAGCCTTATATGGGTAAAACTACGGTAAATGTTGCCCTGCCTGCCGGGGTTGATACAACAGGTAAAAAGGTGTTTCTTATCGTCACCACGCAGCCCTTGTTCAGCGGTATTACTCCCCAGTTGCAAAACCTGAAATACAAAAGCCGTTATGTAATTCTATCGGCTTCGGATCCCACCTTTAGTTTCTCCTTTATGCACCCGGGCAGTTACTACCTGTATGGCTTATTGGATGTTGATGGCAACAATACCTTTAGCAGCGGCGATTACATGTCCTCAAACTTTAGCTACAGTTTTGCATTGGGCGATCAGGAAAACAAAGTGCTGCCGCTTTCCCTGAACTTCCAGATACCTTAGGTGTTTTACCATTTTTAGGATAGTTGCTCAACTATTTTAGGCAACTTCGTAAAACTATTATGGTGGTTTCTATTCTTCTAGCTTTATCAATGGCATTAAGTAGTGCAACCCCAAGGGTAGTTAACCTGCAGGAGTATAACAACCTTACCCAACAACCGGGTAACGATACCCTTTATATTGCCAATTTTTGGGCTACCTGGTGCAAACCCTGTGTAGCCGAGATGCCTTATTTTGTTCAGTCCGCAGGGCATTTCAGAAATCAAAAGGTTCGGGTTATTTTCGTTAGCCTTAATTCGGTAAAGGAGTTGGAAACTGTTGCTGTGTTTTTACAGAATAAAAAGGTAAACGAGGAGGTTTGTTTACTGCATGCAGGCAACCCCAACGATTGGATTGATAAAATTGACAGTACCTGGAGCGGGGCCATACCAGCTACAGCCATGTATAGAAATGCGGAGAAGGTGTTATTTTACGAAGGAGAATTTACGCAGCATTTGCTAGACTCAGTGATTCAAACTAAAATCAGATAAAATGAAAAATATTACCGTAGTACTGGCCCTTTTTGTGGCCCTTGTTGCTTTTAAGCCCGAAACCGGTTATAAGGTTGGCGATAAAGCAGCCGACTTTAAATTAAAGAACGTGGATGGAAAAATGGTATCCCTTGCCGACTATGGTACGGCTAAAGGCTTTATAGTAATTTTCACCTGCAACCATTGTCCATTCTCGAAAAAATATGAGGATAGAATTGTAGCACTCGATAAGGCCTATAAGGATAAAGGTTACCCGGTAATTGCCATTAACAGCAACGACGCCACCCAATATGAAGAAGATAGCTACCAGAATATGCGCGTGCGTGCACGTGAGAAAGGATTTACCTTCCCATACCTGCAGGATGAAACCCAGGATATAGCAAAGGCCTATGGCGCTTCGCGCACGCCGCATGTATTTATTCTGCAAAAGGAAGCAGGTAGCTTAATCGTAAAATATATTGGTGCCATTGATGATAATAGCGATGATGCCACAGCCGTAAAAGAAAAATATGCTGAAAAGGCATTGGATAATTTGATTGCCGGCACAGCTGTTGATCCGTCTTCGACCAAGGCTATTGGCTGCACTATTAAATGGAAGAACTAAACCCAGGTTTGGTTTCTATCCGACTGAAAAATTTCAGCAGCTTTTCGTTCACCCAATCGGGATTGTCGTGTTGTACAAAGTGCCCGCTGTTGGGGTCGTATAAAATGATCGGCTCCAGTTCGCAATAGTCGCGGGTGCGGTAAGTTAACTCCTTGCCCAGCGCTTTGTCATGTTCGCCCCACAGCATTAACACAGGCGCCTTTACCTTGGGTAGTGCAGGTGCATTAAAGTGGCGTATCGTGGCCCTGTAATAATTTATGGCCGATTGTATGGCTCCCGGTTGTTGGTAGGCTTGCACATATGCTGCAATATCAGCCGCTGTAAAGGCCTGTTTGTTCATGCTCATATTGCCAAACGTATTACGGAAGAACCGTTCGGTGCCAACCACTTTTTCGGGAATAACAGGTAACTTAAAGAAAAATATATACCAACTGCGTAACCATTGTTTCAGGTTAAATCCCAGAAATGCACGTTTCATTTCAGCGGGATGCGGAACATTTAAAATAGCCAGTTTGCTTACCGCCTCGGGGAACAAAGCAGCGGTGGCCCAGGCAACTGCTGCACCCCAGTCATGTCCAACAACTATCGCTTTTTCTACACCCATCGCTTTTATGAATTCGGCAATGTCTGAAGCCAGCAATTCCATACGATAGTCGTTTACATGGGGAGGTTTATCACTTAGGTTATAACCACGCATATCCGGTGCCAATACCCGATAGTGCTGGGCCAATACCGGTATTTGTTTACGCCATCCATACCAAAACTCCGGAAAGCCATGCAGCAAAACCACCGTTTCTCCGCTGCCTTCTTCTACATAGTGCAGTTTAATACCGTTTACATGGGCAAAGCCTTCTTTCATGGTATTGAAGATACCTTTTAATCGGTAAGCAGGGGTGGTTACTTTTATGTGGTGGGTGTTTACTATATAGGAGCATCTTACAAAATAACCGATTCCTGTTCGCGGAAGCGGAATTGGACTCTAACAAAATCTAACCCGGGTAACAGGCAAAAAAACCGGTTTGCAGATAATATCTGCAAACCGGTTTCATTCCATATCCCATAGGTATTAGCGAATAACTAATAATCTTTTTAGGGCCGTTTTAATCCCCTGTTGGTTGATAGCTTGCACAAGGTAAGTGCCCGAAGCTAAACCAACCGTGCTTAGTTGCACTTGATTACTGCCGTTTACTTCCACTCTTTGAACCAGGCTTCCATTTAGGTCTGAAACGGATATCGTTTTTAGCTGCTCATCTGCCTGTAAGCTGATGGTTACAATAGCACCTGTTGTTACTGGATTGGGCATTAGTGTAAATCGGCTATCCGGATTGGTATTTGCTATAGACGAAACTGTTTTGCATAGTGGTGACATAAAAATTGCATCAATTGTATCGCGTGTGGTAGCATGGACATCCAGTGGAACAGGAACCTGTTGCAACGTAAAGTTAGTGGTGCCGTAGGTAAGCGTATCAGGTTTTTCTGTCATTGAAAAAGAAGTTGCAATGCACAAATCGTTAACGTCTGCAATCCTTATAAGTGTTGAATAGCCAATGGTATCCTGATGGTCAGAGAAAAGGTCACTCAGCATTATGCCATTATCGCTTACACATAACTTGGGAAAAGAATATGCTCCGTTCGTATGCTCATAGGCCAAACCCTGGCAGGTAAGCAGTTGCCCCGTTGACGAAAGAGTTGCAATAATACGTTGATGATGATTGGCGCCGTATCCACTACCGGCAACTATTATGGTGCCATCTGCATTTTCCATGGCATGTGTAAAGCTCATTTCAGTTAACCCTCCGGAAGGAAGAAATTTTTTCCTCCACATAATGATGCCATTGGCGCTTACTTTCAAAATAAAGCCACCTTTTACAGAATTATTAGAGGTAACAAAAGAGCCGCTCACTATATAGTTTCCATCATTACTAACTATTACTGAGGTGGGCCCGGGGTTGTCGTTGTCCGTGTAGTGTAGGGTCCATTCAAGTGTATCCGCAGTTAACTTGGCTACTACCGGGCCCGTACCGTTAAATGGGGTAGTCCCTACAAAAACCAGCCCGCCATCAGCCGTGCCCTCTGCGTCGGTAGCAGCCCCGCTTGCACCCGAAGGAATAACCTTAGCCGAAGCCACCGTTCCGTCGGCGTTAAGTCTTACAAAGGTTAGTTTACCATTAATAGTTGCGGCAAAGGTAAGGCTACCATCGTTGCCGGCCTTAAGGATACTATGGTTAGTAATGCTAACGTTTGAACCCGGGTCGAATGATTTACTGTATAAAACATTACCTGCCGGATCCAATTTTACGATGCGGTAATCAATGCCCAATGTACTTGATCCGCGGATAAATGCCATCGCAATCGTGGTATCCGGACACACAATAATGTCCATTAGCGCATAGGTATTTAAACTATCGAGTCCTTTCTGCCATACAATTTGTCCCTGGTCGTTTACATAGCTTATTGACCCTGCAAGAAAACTGGCCGCAATAAATCCGCCTCCGGGTCGGGGTGACAGTTTGTAAGACATTTGTTTGCCATTAACTTTCATTGTTCCATTTTCGGCAATAGCCAGAAGGCTAAGCAGCAATAACATCAGTGTAGTAGTTAATGTTTTCATAGTATTAAAATTTATTTTAAATAATACTACAAAGATAAGACGCAAATACGGGAAGAATTAATTTGTAGTGTCACTGTTTTGTAAAAATGGAATGCTTGTCTTTTTTAACACGTAGGTCGGTGTATATGTATCTCAGCGCTGTTCCGCCTTTTAATCGAAGGCATTCCTTCTTACTTTTGTCCGATGGGATTCTACGATTTACCGAAAGACCAGCGTCTTCAATTAATGCAGGAGATACAGCTGGCAATACATAACGAATTAAAGGCGGGGAAATACCACCACACCCTGGTGTATTTTAATGAGGAGGATACCTACATCCGCAAAGCGGCATATCTTGCTGTTGGCCGCATTTATATCGCGCATAAAAATTTGCATGCTCGGGTGGTAGAGGTCTTGTGGAACTTGATGGAGGCAACGCCCTACCACATCCGCCAAACTGCTGTAAATGCTGCCGGCGAAATTGGCATCAATTCCTTTCCCGTGGTTGAGCGTTTTTTTGATAAGGGGTTGTTTGATGAACACCATACAGTGCGCAATGCTGTCATAGGCTCGGTGAAAAAAATGGGAGAGAAGAATCCTGAACCGGTTTTAGCCTGGGCAAAAAAATACCTGCACCACACTGATATGGAAGTACGTCGGGAAATTTGTCATGGCATTGAATTGCGGGGGCGCACCCATCCGCAGGACATCTTACCCCTGCTGAAGGAATTGCAGTTTGATAAAACCGCTCGTGTGCGGAACACACTGGTGCATGTGTTAGGACAGATAGCCTATAAAAAGGGCTGTTTGCCAAAGGTGATAGCCGATTTACAAACCTGGGAAAATATTGAATTGGTGCAGGACGCGCTGAAGGAAATTATCGATGTACACCACCGCTATCGCAACTTTGCCGCCTTAACCCAGCAACAGGCGCGCGATTATATAAGGGACAACTTCTAGAGAGTTGCCGTCTATAGGCCCATTTAGTGAATGTTTAGCCTGGAAGTGGATGTTAAAAATTTAACCGGTAGATAACTTTTTTCCCCAGGTCCATAAACGGTTTTTCGATGGCGTAATACGTCAAGGACGCTACCAAAGCAGATGCGGCAATGATGATAAATTGGTAAGCAAGCAAGGTTTGCACATGCGAGCCATTAATCAGTTCCGTTCCTATGGGGTTAATAGTTTCGAAAAATTTAAGCAAAGGATAGTGTACCAGATACAGACTAAAGGATATTTTACCCAAATAGGTTAGTGGAGATAGACTCAGAATCTTTTGCAATAGTGGTTCTTTAAGCACTAAGTATATAACCATAAAAGAGGCAAAGGCCGAGAGGAAGAAGTAGAAATAATCTTTCTGCAGGTTTATCAATTCGCAACCGGTGTCTACAGCGGTTTTTAATGGCGGAACTAAGTTTATCCAAAAGCGCATGGAGTAGGGCAGCAGTAAAAGCAGAAAAATGGCTATTCGGCGACCGCTGCTTTGTAGTATGCCGGAGAAAAAATTGATGGAAGTGGGCATTGAAACCAAATAAGCCAGCATACTTCCCAGTAAAAAGTGTGTGGTAAAGCAGGTAATCCACCTATAGCTTAATATAAGCACCACAAGCAAAAATACCGAACGCTTCAGGTCATTTTTTATGAGTATTACCATAAATGGCACTAACAGCGATAAGCAGATTTCAACGCTTAGCGACCAGCCCGGTTTCACCAGCTTATTGCTGCCCGAGAATAGGTTTAGTTCTTTAATGAAATCCATTTTGCTATTGCCACTAGCTAAAAAGAGATAGGAAAGAATCACTACGATCAGGTAGAGCGGTAAAATCCTGAATAGTCGCCGGGCAGTATATTTTAATAACGGCTCATCGAAATTGCTCTGGAAGTATTTAAAGGAAAGTACAAAGCCGCTTAATACGAAAAAATAAGATACGGCATCCGAACCGTTAAAAATGGTCGTTAAAATATTAAAGGCATTAGTTTGTCCCCAGTGTGTTATATCAAAAAAATACAGCCCGTTTACATGGAATATAATAACCATCAAAGCCGCTAAACCACGCGTGCTGTCCAAAAAATGAATGCGCATACAGGAATTTGAAGTAGTCTATTTTTGTAAAAACTCACTAAACCATTTACCACTAGCCTTTATGGTGCGTTGTTGGGTTTTAAAATCAACGCCCACCAGGCCAAAGCGTGGCTTAAAGCCTTCGGCCCATTCAAAGTTGTCCATAAAGCTCCAGATAAAGTAGCCGTGCAAAGGTACTCCTTCTTGTTTTGCTTTTAATACGTAGCGCAGGTAATCCTGTAAAAACTGAATGCGTTTAGGATCATTAATCTCTCCGTTCACCATTTCATCCTTAAAGGCTACACCGTTTTCGGTAACGTAAATTTTCTTGACATTAGGGTATGCCGCAAACTGTTTAATAATGCGGTACATGCCTTCCGGGTATACTTCCCAGTTCATTTCGGTTACATCGTGTCCCAGTTTTTTCGGTGGCACATTCACAGCATGCACCATTGGTACCAGGCCCAGGTTTTTGGCTACGATGCGCGAGTAGTTCTGTACACCGATAAAATCGAAATCAAATTTCATTTTTTCAGCATCGCCGGGCAGCATCTGTTTTTCTACGTGCTTCAGTACGGGCAAATCCTTGGTAGGGTAGCCAAGGCCTACTACCGGTTCAATAAACAGGCGATTAATCATGGCATCTAACCGCTTGGCAGCTTTCAGATTGGCTGGTTTGTCCTTCCAGCCATCCAGCATACTGCAACTAAAGGTAGTGCCTATATGGCCATCTTTAACATGCTCGCGCAGTACACGCCCCCCTGCTCCGTGGCACATGGTAACATGGTGTACGGCCCGGTAAAACTTTTTAAAATTAACATGGCCCGGTGCATGCATACCCACCATATATCCTAACATGGTAAAGGCCAGTGGTTCGTTAAATACCATCCAGTTTTTTACGCGGTCGCCGTAATTTTTAGCGCACACCTCTACAAATTCTTCAAACCATTTAATTACATCGCGATTAGCCCAACCGCCTTTTGCTTCCAGGGCTTGCGGTAAATCCCAGTGGTAACAGGTTACCCAGGGCGTTACATTTTCTTTAAGGCACTTATCAATTACCCTGTTATAGAAGTCAATACCCTTTTGATTGACCTGGCCTGTGCCTTGTGGTAAAATACGGCTCCACGCCAGCGAAAAACGTGAGGCCGGAATGTGCATTTTATGCATTAGTTCAATATCGCTCTCGTATCGGTGATAGAAGTCGCAGGCAATATCACCGGTTTCGTGTGTTTTAATTTTGCCTTTATGCTTATGTACAAAGTGGTCCCATACACTTTCTCCTTTGCCGTCTTCGTTCCATCCTCCTTCAATTTGATAGGCGGCGGTTGCGGTTCCCCACACAAAATCTTTTCCGAAGTCGGAGGCTTTCAATTCCGGTAAGCTGTCAATAAAGGCTTCCGCAAAGGCTCCTTTAGGTAGCATTGCGCCCAGCCCCAGGGTAGCGCAGAGTTTTAACCACGATTCTCTTGTCATACGAAATTACTTAGCAGGTATGTGTAAATAGGTGTTTGGGTTATCCTGTGAACCTAATAATTTTTTAAAAACTGCTGTTAAAATCACCGGTTCGTCAGTTAGGTCTAAAACAATACCTTTAATGAACCAAAATTCATTTATTAACGTAGATTAGGTATGCCCCACATCTCCAATATACTGCGTCTTGCGGTTTTTACCCCCCGTATGCTAATATTAGCGCTGCTCCTGTCAGGCTGCAGCAAAAAGGCCCACAAAGTAGAAAACCCGGTTGCCGTGGAAGTTTATAGAGTAACGGTTACAGCTTTTCCGCCCTCACCACCCGGTGGCGGCACCTGGGACAGCGAAATTTTTATCAGCGACCCTTATGGCCGTCCTGACCTTGCCATTCAGATGTACGACAATCTTGGCGATACGGTCGGCGCTTCATCAGCTTATAGCAAGCTAAATTGCAACCACAGCAATTTACCGATAGGTTTTGATATAGAACCGGCGGCAACAGTATCACTTGACCGCACCCTTACCGTTTATGTGTTCGATAACGACGACTTTGATGCCGATGATGGTATGGGAGCTATTGTAACAGATACCCTGTCAAAGGCCAAGATAGAGCAGCCCTCCTATCTCGAATACACGAATGGAGATGTGGGCGTAAGGATGTATATACGCTGGAAATAGAAACTAAACCGATTCCGGTTCGGTAACCTGCTGCAATTCGCTGTTTAAGCTCGGTAGTTCAGCTCCGCGCCTTTCGCAAATGGCTTCAAACTCCGCATCATAACGGGCATGGTTGGTGCCCATCAATCGGTCCCATATATTAAAATACAAACCGTAATTGCAGGTTACATAGCGGTGATGCATGTTATGGTGGGTACTGGTATTATGCCATTTAGTCAAAAGCCGTTGGGTAAAGCCTTTATTGAAAAGCTCAAAGCCCACATGTCCGCCAATATTGAGTGCTAACTGATATAACCCCCAGGTGATAATGGCGAATGGGTGTAGTGGCAGCAGGAACACCATAATGGGCAATATAGCTACTTGCATGATGGCTTCTATCGGGTGAAAGGCAAAAGCTGCCCAGGGGGTAGGGTTAATGCTCTTGTGATGAATGAGGTGCACATAAGGATAGATTTTTTTATGATGCATCATTCGGTGGCTCCAGTAAAAGTAGGTGTCGTGTGCCAGTATAAATAGTACAATCGATGAAAAGAAATAAAGCATTGAGTGTGCATGCAGGTCGGTATAGATGGCGGTATAGCCATGCTGTTTAAGTGCGAAGATTGCCGTACCCACTGTGGTAAAAATCGCCATCGACTGCAGCGAATACAAAATCTCGCGCTGTATATGCTTATGCTCAGGGTACTTTTGCTGGATTTTAAAACGGAACAGGCGAGACTTAAAAATTACATAGAAGATAAGGTAAGGGATGCCTGCAAACAAAAAGTATTGCAGCATATCCTTACCCAGATGCAGTAGGTAACGTTCTCCCAGTTGCGTATAGTCTGTCATGTGTAGCTAAGATAACAATCCCTGATCAACCGGTGCAGGGTCAGGCCGGTATAGTACATACAAAGCAGGCACCGCCTAACGGCGAATCTTCAATCCAGATTTTACCCCGCATATAGTCAACCACTTTTTTGCAAATGGCAAGTCCTATGCCATTGCCTTCGTAGTTATCGCGGTTATGTAGCCGCTGGAAAATGATAAACACTTTTTCCCGGTATTCGGCAGGTATGCCCATGCCGTTATCATGCACCTCAAATCTGTGCTCAGTATTTAAAAATTGATACCGGAGTTTAACAACCGGTTGCTCGGAAGTAGTATGATAAACCCCGTTGCTTATCAGGTTGTAGAACAACTGGTAAATGTTTTCAGCATCCGCTTTTATTACGGGTAGTTCGTCACACTCTAAAACTGTATTTCGTGCCTGAATGGCATCGCGCAATTCAAATTTAACGGCGTTCCAAACGCTGTTTAGTTCCAGGTCTTCCCGGTTTTCGTTGGCATTTATTTTAGAGAGCATTATCAGGTCCTTTAAAACCTTTAGCATCCGCGTGCCCCCTTCGTTTAAAAAACTGATATACTGCTTTTGTTCGTCGGTAATTTTTCCGTTCAAACTTTTTTCTAGCAACTGCGAGTAATTGGTGATCATCCGCAGCGGCTCTTTTAAATCGTGACTGGCTACATGGGTTATCTGCCGTAATTCACTATTGGTTATTTCTAAAAGGTGGGCGTATTCTTCTATTTCTCTGTTCTTCTTTTGCAATTGTTCGGTTTCCTGCCTCTCTTCCTCTAACTCAAAACGGAGCCGCGCTTCCGTAACCGCCGATGCGGTATTGAATGCCTGCATGGTTTCGCGGTGTTTTTCGTGCAGGTCGTATTTTTCCAGTGCTTCCCCTAAATTACCCAGGGCGCGTAAGCTATCACCCCAATAACGGTACAGGTTTATCTGGTTGGTTTGCGCACCGCTTTCTTCAAATAACTCATGCGATCTTTTATAAAAGTCAATGGCCTTGTCATGTGCACCGGTTTTTGCATAGGCAATCCCCAGCATTTGAGTTACATCGCTTAAATAGCGTGTATGTCCCCATTTGCTAAGGCTGTCGTAGGCTTCATTTAAACAGGCCATACCTTCTTCTGTTGGCTCATCGGCACATAAGTAACTGCCCTTGCTCCCTGTAATAACTGCCGCAGCCAACGCGTTACCGGTTTGCCTGGCATATGAAATGGAGGTATCGAAATGAAAAAGCTTTTGCGCGCGGTCATCGGTACGGGCTGCTAAACTATTGTGTGTAAGAAACAGGCGGGCCTTATCGTCAAACTCAGTAAAAACATCAAATGCCTTTTGTAAAAATTCATCAGCCAGGTGCCCAAGCTTTAACTCTATAAATAGGGCTCCCAGGTTTTGATAAGCTAACCCAAGGCGCGTTTTGCCTTTCTGGCTCAGTTCTCTTTTTTCTAACACGCTGATGGCCTTGATGTAGGAATCACGGCACTTGTTCATATCGCCCAACAGCGAGTAGTTGCGGCCAATGCTGATGTAGTAGCCGCCCATGGCCTCGTAATCGGTTTGTGCATCCAGTTCAGCTAAGGCATCTTGTATAAACCCAATGGCAAAAGCATAGCGGTTCTGTACATCGCTGAAGAAATTTGCCAGGTGCACATTCACATAGTTTACAATGGCCTTATTTCCTTCCTCAGCCGCCTGCTTACGTAAGGCAAAACCTGCTTGCACGGCCGCTTCGTCGCGCAGTTTAACTAACTTCTCAAATTGTAAAAATTTCGGCTCTTGCTCGGGATGGCTGTGCAGCATCATATCTCGGGTTAATTCAAATTTAACAGCTTAATGTCACTAAGCAAACACCCCTACAGCATGCCGCTGACCGCTAATCCTATATTTGCCTGATGATGCGCGTATTGACAGCACTTTCTTTAGTGTTTATTTTTTGCAGGAATGGGTATTCACAGACAAGTGAGGTGCTCACCGCATTTCAAAAATTAGGAACAAATCCCATTCTCGATCACTTTACTTACACAGGCCCGTTACCATCCGGCGAAGGTCATCTGCAAGGCGTGCAAAGCATTTTGTCTGATGAGCAACCGAATTATGTTTTAACCGGTAGCTCCGGTCGCTTCGCTTACTGCCTTGTTACGCACCAGGGCACCTCCAGCAATATGCAAATGCTGGATTCGTTTCCCTACAGACATGCCGGCGGTTTTCAACTCCTAAACCATACCCTGGTAGTGGGTGTGGAGGATAATATAGCTAAGAACAAATCTGAAATCGTGCTTGGTATGGTGAGCGATACAGGTTGCAGTGTGCAACACGAGGTAGTTAAAAGCAGAAGTGGCACTTTCAAACGGAGCACCGCCGGTGCAACAGCTGCATGTTCTGCTCCTGCCTATGGTATGCTGGTGGCTGTTGGGGATTGGGATACGCGGAACATCGATTTTTATCGAAGTGGAGCAAACAACGCCTGCGATTCTTTTGCAACCTATCACGTACCCGATTCGCTTCAATGGCCGGCTTATCAATCCATTAATTTGGCCCGTGATAGCAGCGGTATTTACCTGTTGGGTTTCTGCAATAGCGGTAATCGTAACCGGGCCGATCTTTATAAAATGGATATGGCAGAGCGGGGGGTATTTACATTTAAACTACTTGTTACGCGGCACTTTGTTTGTAGAAAGGGGGCCAGCTTCAGGTATGGCGCAGGTTTAAATTATACAAAGGGCAGTTTACAGCTATATGCTACGCAACGCAGATTGAAGCATTGCAACACCATTGCGGTTTACAAATAGCTTACCAAAACACGGTGTATAGGGCCGCCAGTATACCTAATATCAGTAGTGAGCCTACGGCAAAACTATTGCTTACACGGAACATAGATGTATCCACTTCCATAGCCCTGCCTTTTTCTTCGTCCTTTGCCTGCAGATTGCTGATAAGCCACATGCCGGCTATGCACAACACAAATACAATGCCCATACGGTCAAGAAACGGAACGGCATACACATGGTCGTCATTTAAGGCGGCAAAACCTGAAGAAGCAAGGAAAGAAAGATCCATCCATTTCGGCAGCACCGATATGATAAGCGAGAGCACAAAACCGCCTACCATAGCAAAGATGGCAGCTGCGCTGGTAGTACGCTTGTAAAAGAAACCCATTATAAACATGGCAAAAATGCCGGGGCTCAGCATGCCGGTGTAATCCTGTATAAACTGAAAGCCACCCTTTTTATCAATCCCTAAAAACGGTGCAATCAATACAGCAATCAACAAGGCGGCAATAACAGTAATACGCCCGGTAAGCACCACAGTTTTCTCATCAGCATCTTTCTTTAAATGTTTTTTGAAAATATCTAATGTAAAAATGGTCGAAATGCTGTTGGCTTTACCTGCCAGAGAAGCAACAACGGCTGCTGTGAGCGCTGCAAATGCAAGGCCTTTTAAACCGGCAGGCAGCAGGTTTAGTAGAACAGGATAGGCGTGATCTGGGTTCAGATTTTTGCCGTGCCCCATGGCGGCAGCTATATCCATATGTTGCTGGTATAAAACATACGCAGCAATACCCGGCAGCACCACAATTACCGGCATCAATAGTTTAAGGAAGGCCGCAAACAAAATACCACTGCGTGCAGTTGGTAAATCCGCACCCAGCGCACGCTGCGTGATATATTGGTTGCATCCCCAGTAATTCAGGTTTGCTATCCACATGCCGCCTAGCAGCACGGTTAAACCGGGCAGGTCAATATAAAAGGGATTATCCTTTTTTAATACCATATGAAAGTGATCGCCTGCATTGCTCAGCAGGTAATTAAATCCGCTCAGGGCTCCGCTGCCTCCGCTTAACGAGGCAACCAGGTTTAACGCCAGGTAAGTGGTGGCCAAACCTCCAACTACTAAAAAGAATACCTGGATAATATCGGTATAGCCTATCACCTTCATGCCCCCCAGTGTAATTACCAATGCAAATACAGCCAGCAGTACCATGCACACCGTAAGGTTTAGTCCCGATAAGCTGCTAACCGCTAAAGCACCCAGATACAAAATAGAGGTAAGGTTTACTACCACATACAATAACAACCAGAACACGGCCATAATCATTGCCACGGTACCGTTGTAACGCTGCTGCAGAAACTGCGGCATGGTGTAGATCTTGTTTTTAAGATACACCGGCATAAAAAATACGGCTACTATAATCAGGGTAGCGGCAGCCATCCACTCGTAACTGGCAATAGCCAACCCCATTTTAAAGCCCGAGCCGCTCATGCCTATAAACTGTTCGGCGCTGATGTTGGAGGCTATCAACGATGCGCCAATCGCCCACCAGGTCAACTGTCCTTCTGCTAAAAAATAATCTTTCGAATCTTCGGTCGCTTTCTTTTTGCTGAAATAAATCCAGCTACCATAACCGATAACTACCACAAAATAAATCAGGAATACGAGGTAGTCGGCACTTTGTAATAGAGGCATAGAGGGTTTGGGTTTCGCAACCTAATATCGAAATTCTGCCGGAATTATAGCCCAAAAGAAAACGGGCCTTGCGGCCCGTTAATCAGACAATAAGTTTTTAGCCCGCAGGCATATCTAAAATCGGCTCTTGATATTGGCAACAATCAAATCGCCCTGTGCCTTTTGGTCCAGGCTTTTCAATTCGCGTTTAGGGCGGATAATAATATTCTGGTAGTCGTATTGCTGCGTGTGCAGGGCATAAGGTTCTACTTTCTCTATGTAAAAACCATTCTCGTAGGCCAGTTGTGCAAAGTGGTTTACATGCAGCGGCTGGTCAATTATCTGCAACAGGTCGGGGCGGTTTTTGTGTACCCATTCCAGCGCTAAGGGCTCTGGGTTGTTGATCAGGATAACCGAATCATCGTGCACCAGGCCTTTCAGGGTGCTGAAAATTTTAGGGTGGGTGCTTACCGGTATATGTTCCAGCACATCAGGGAAAATGATGAAATCAAATTTACGGTTATAGCTAAAGTCAGTCATGTCCGTTACCACAAAATCGGTACGGTTACGGTCGGTATATTTCTTGCGTAAAAAAGTAATGGTCTGCGAACTGATATCAGCACCGGTAAAAAAACCATCGGTAAGGTAATTGATAATAAGGCCCGAGAGTGACCCAATACCACAGCCGATTTCCAAAACCGATGAAGTGGGCTTTAATCCCGCCTTTTTCAAATTTTTAAAAATGGTGCGGTGGCGGCTGTTGGGCTTGCTAAGCTTCGTTTGCTCGTATTCATCCCATAACTTATCGTAGTATTCACCAACCTGTTTCGATTGTTCGCTCATGGTCTGCTGTTATTTGGTGGCACGGGCTTCCACACCGTTGCCGCCCTTATTAATCCAAATGTTTTTACCACCCAGTTTTTCCAATTCGGCTTTAATCTGCTCGGGCGTACGCAGGTGTTTATAATAATCCGTCAGCGAGTCATAGCTATCCAGACGCGCCCATTCATAGTGCTCATCACGGCTTAACTCAGGGTGCAGTTTCATATACGTCATCACCGGCGATACACGCTTTACAAACCAATCCAGCGCCGGCATGTTGCGGAAACTCCAGTGCAACGGGAAAAAGGTGTTGGTCAAACCATCTACAATTTTCTTCGATGTCTCCGGTTTCATTTCCTTCAACACCAATCGCCAGTAGCTGGCCGGGTTAAAGTAATAGTTAATACGCCAGATGTAATGGTCAATCACCAGCAGGCCGCCGGGCTTTACCATATTCCATAAGGCTTCAATCGTTTTTTCACTGCTGGGAGTATGTTGTATCACACCCAGGCACATCACTATATCAAAGCTTTGTTGCGGAAACGGTAACTCATATACACTGGCCTGTGCTATGCTATAGTTAGGAGCATCGCCAACGTTCTCTTTGTTTACCTCCACTGCGGCACTCAAATCAATCGAATGCGTGTTGCCTCCACCCTTTACAAGCAGTTCGGTGAAGCGCCCTGCACCTGCCCCTACTTCCAGGATGTTCTTCCCTTTCAGGTCTTCAATTTTGCAGCCCATGCAGCGTTCTAAACGCTCCTGCGAAATTTTAGTGCCGTTAAAACTATCTAACTGTGTTTTGGCAAAATTCTTCCACTGAAAGCCAAAGGCATTGGCATAATTATCGGCGGGCACAAAACGAGGTATGCCGTTCACCACCGGAAATTTTTCGCCTGATGAACTTACCAGTTCGTTGCCGGCCGGGGTTAGGGCCTGACCTGTTTTGGGAGATACAAAAGCTATCATACTATAAGGCTGCTAAAGTAAAATTCTTAGGCTATTTAACGGCACCCGGCCCGGTCTATCGCCGGCCTGCCGGTGCTTTCAGGGGTAAACCCGTGAATTTCCTTTTATTTGGAACAAATTGAAGGTATGAATCCTGAAATACTCCTCATCCTCATTGGTTCGGTTTTTAGCGCCATTATGATTGGTGTTACCTTTTTCATAAACCGCAATCACCAGCCAAAGGCTTTGTGGATGTTGTTCTTTACCGAAATGTGGGAGCGTTTCTCATTTTATGGCATGCGCGCCCTTCTCATTTTGTATATGACGCACGTGCTTGGGTACCTCGATGAACCTGCCAACCTGCAATACGGCGCTTATAATGCCCTGGTCTACACCATGCCGCTATTAGGCGGCTGGATAGCCGATAAACTCCTCGGTTTCCGTAAATCCATCCTGTTGGGTGGTGTTTTAATGGCCATAGGCCACCTGGTGCTGGCCATCCCAAGCGTTGATACTTTCTTCCTGGGTCTCGGCTTTCTTATTTCCGGTAATGGTTTTTTCAAACCGAATATCTCCAGTTTCCTGGGGCGCTATTATTCCGAGAACGACCCCCGAAAGGATCCCGGCTATTCCATCTTCTACATGGGTATTAATACCGGCGCTTTCCTGGGTGGTGCGCTTTGCGGCTACCTGGGTCAAAAAATTAACTGGCACCTGGGCTTTGGTGTAGCCGGTGGGTTTATGATGCTGGGGCTGCTTGTATTCATTGTCTTTCAACGTATGCTGGGTACGGAACACGGGTATTCGCCCGTGCCTGAAGTGCTGAAGGAAAAAATTGCCGGCATCAATAAGGAATGGTTGCTGTATGGTGGTGCTTTTGCTTTAGTGCCTCTTATGATGATACTGGTACCCAACTATGCTGTAATGAATTACGTGATGGTGCCGGTTGGGGTTATTGCAATAGTATATGTGGTGACCGTTAGTATGCGCGAAAATAAAGAGGCCATGCAAAAGCTCTGGGCGGCTGCAATCCTCATCATTTTCTCCGTAGTGTTCTGGGGCTTTTACGAACAATCGGGCGGTGCCTTAAACCTGATGGCTGAGCGTAACGTGGATATGACCGTTGCAGGCAATCCCTTGCCTTCTGCCATGGTAAACAATGCCATCAACCCATTTTACATCATTCTGCTCTCTCCCATTTTTGCTATTATGTGGGAATGGCTCATCAAATGGAAAAAAGAACCTAACACGCCTGTAAAATTTGGTATTGCTTTTTTACTGATTGGTATAGGTTATACGGTGTTTGTACTGGGCGGAACACTTGGTAAAGCCACCGGTTTAATGCCGCTCTTCTACTTTGCAGCAGGCTACTTCTTCATCACTGCAGGTGAACTGTTTATTTCCCCTATCGGCTTATCAATGGTCACCAAACTTTCACCGTTGCACATGGTGGGTTATATGATGGGGCTCTGGTTCCTTGCCTCTGCTTTCGGACATGACCTGGCCGGCTGGATTGGTTCGCAGATGGCTATTCCTAAAACTAATGCGGATGGTTCTGCCTTTACAGCAGTGCAGTCCTTACCTATTTACATGAATGGTTGTCTGCAAATTGCCAAAGTGTCGTTGATAGGTGGTGTACTTATCCTGGTTGCTTCTCCGTTCATCAAAAAATTAATGCACGGCATTCACTAAGCAGGTAACTGCTTCTTCCATTGCCGGTATCCGTAGTAGGCAACCACTGCAAAAAATAAATATAACCCGGTTGTAAGGCGCAACTCTTTTAGGTAATACATAGGTGCAGCTACCAAATCTATTACTATCCAGTATAACCAGTTCTCCAAAACTTTCCGGGCTGTTAAATAAGTGGCAATAAAACTAAATACAGTTACGGCCGCATCCACATACGGATATGAGTTGCCAACTTTCGAAAACAGGTAACCGCAAAGCAGCGTTAACACAACTCCTGTTGCAAACCAGGGCAGGTGCCGGGCTAATGGCAGGCGGTGAACATGCAGGGTTGTTACAGCAGCTTGCGGACGGCTCCAGGCCCACCAACCATATAAACCGGCTACTACATAATACGATTGCAAAATGGCATCCTGGTAAAGTTGCCCGCCTATATTTAAATAGATGTAAATGGCGGAACTAAGTATGCCAAAAGGCCAGCACCACACATCTTCTCCGGTCGCCATCAATACGTAAAGCAAACCGGTTAACACAGCCATCCATTCCAGATAGCCCAGGAACAAATTCATATAATACAGCTGTGCAAACATTCGCCGCTAAGGAAGGGATAAAAAAGAAGAGGGGCAACCCTGACAGTCGCCCCTCCCAATTAAACTATAGGCATTGAATTCTTAAATAGCATTTATTGTTTTACCAGTAACAAACTCTTCGAACCGTCAGCATTTTTTACACGCACGGTATAAACTCCCGCAGCCAATGCCGCAGTGGTAACGTTAACCTGGTTATTACCTGCTGTTAAGGCCACCGCTTGTTGTAACACGATATTGCCCAGCATATCGCTAACCTCCATACTTCCGGTAAACTCTTTCTCTAAGTCCACCAGCAAGACGGTGTTACCTGCGGTAGGGTTGGGTGCTAATTGTATTTTAATGTTATCAGCAACATCTTTAATGCCAACCGCCTGCAGGGTATTTACGGTTGTATTGGTTACAATAGGCTCATTAAAGTCAAAATAGATACTGGCCGTATTTTTAAACTCGGTGCCCAGGGGTAAGTTTTTCTTTTGGTTGATGTAAAACGAAACAAAACCCTGACTGTATTCTTTATTGGTAAGCGTATCCGATAAATAAATCGGATCAAACATAAAGGCCAGCACATTGTTGCCAAGCATTTGTGTATGATAGGCATGGCTTGCTGCACCGGGCTTAAAGGTGCCAAGGTCTAAGTCGCTGTCAATGGTATCGCGGATGGCTACAAATGAAGTGGGATAGTTGCCCGTGTTCTGAAAACGTATTACATATTTCAGGGTTGAATCGTTCTCGCTGATATACCCGGGGGCACCCATGCCTTTAGGGGTAACCGACTTATCGTTAGGGTCATAGGAACCAACAACCTCAAGGGTCAGATTTTCAGTGTTGTTTGGTGGCGTGGCATCATTAACATCCGGTGTTACGTGGGCGCTGTAATGTTGTAGCGTGCCAAGGGCTGTTCCCACCGGCGTAACAAAGCTTAATACGCTCGATGTGTAGTCTCCCCCCGGAGCAAGATTGGCAAAGTTAATATACGCAGTATGGGTGCCGCTGTTTACGCTTGATGCACCGCTTAAATAGGACACACCGGCATCATAATTTAGTTCCACCTGTCCGCTAACGGGGTATAAGCCATCATTATAAATGTAAACCGAAAGATTGTGGTTAAATCCGGGCCGTGCAGGCAAGCTGCTGATACTTACGCGTAAATCCGCAACATTCAATGGCTGGTCAAAAAAGTCCTGGTTGGAATAGGTGCTGCCGGCGGCTGCGCCATTCAGCGTTATGGAACCAACCGGGCAAATTTGGTTGCGGAACTGCGCGTGTTGTGTAATTGCATAATTGTTTGCCGGCACATAAAAACGGTAATTACCTGTTGCGTTGGTAACTGTTCCCGCGCCGGGCACACAACTTACATATGTTCCCTGAAGGCCGTATTCGCCGGCATCTGCTGTGCAGTTACCATTCGCATCATCTACTACACTTCCTTCAATAACCGCAGCACAGTTCAGGTTCTGATAGCCTATGCTATTGGCATACGCATGTGCCCAGCATCCTTGTGCATCTACTACATATACGCCAATACCCCATTGGGCATCCAGGCCGGTAGCAGTGGCTGCAGTACTGCCATTCCCCCAATTATAAGTATAAGGTGCCGTGCCTCCGCTAAGTATTACGCTTGCTTCTCCATCGTTAGTAAAAATACAGTTGGCAGGTGTTACCTGCACGTATGCCTGCAGGGGGCTGATGCCGTATACAGTAGCGCTTTTTACCTGGCTACAACCGTTGCTGGCGGTTATAGTTACCGCATAGGTGCCGGCAGCAAGTCCTGTTACAGATGCTGTATTTGCGCCGGTGCTCCAGTTATAGGTAAAACTCAAGCCACTACCACTGGCACTTGCAACTACTGCACCGTTATGCTGTTGGCAGGTAGCAGAAGTACTTGCATAAGCATTGGCATTAAATCCCGACGTAAGATTAACATTGGCAGCAGCGTAAGCGGTACAACCGGTTGCATCGGTAATGGTGCACCAGTAATAGCCCGCCGCTAAGCCTGTTACACTGGCAGTTGTTGCACCATTGTTCCATACAAAGGTATAGGGCGCTTGTCCGCCCACAGGGCTGGTGGTTATACTACCAAATTGTCCTCCACAAACCTGATCGGTATGCGTGGTGTTAGGGCTAATGCTGCTCACTGCCGACACACAGTTGCCTTGTTCAGCCGTACAGCCTGCTGCATCCGAAATGGTTACATAGTAACAGCCGCTTGTCAAATTGGTAAGGCTTTGGGTGGTAGCGCCGGTACTCCAGGTAATGGTATAGGGCGGTGTTCCAAGTGTAGGGCTAACAGTAGCTGTGCCATTCGAGGTTTGGCAGTAATCATTGGTGGTAACCAGATTAGGGTGTATAGGCGAATATTTTTGCACGGTAGTACTGCCGTTATTTTCGCAACCGGTTCCATCGTGTACGGTAACATCATAAGTACCGCTGGACAGGCTGTTAATTACAGCCGTGGTAGCTCCAGTGTTCCACAAATAACTATAAGGCCCTGTACTGCCGTTGGCTACAGCTGTAGCAGTGCCGTTGTGCTGCAGGCAGTTTTCATCCGTAGTGGTTATGCTTAGCTGTATGGGTGTTGTAAAATTTACATAGAAGTAATTGCTGGCAAAACAGCCATTAGCATCGGTAACCGTAGCTACATAATAGTTAGGCCCGGCCAGTCCGGTTATGGTAGCTGTTGTCCAACTGCCATTAGCAGCGCCCCAGTTCTCGCTCCAGGCATAAGTATAAGGTGCTGTTCCGTTGGTCACACTTACCGTTGCAGTGCCTGTGTTGTTAGTGCAATTAGCTGCGGTGCCGCTCAAATTCAATTGCAGGTTGCTGATGCTTTGCACAGATAAGCCCTGTATGCTATCACTTTCACTGGCTACCACCTGGCAACCGGCAGCATCGGTTACGGTTACATCATAAACCCCACCGGTAAGGTTGGTGATAATTGCTGTATTGGCACCATTGCTCCAGGCATAGGTATATGGAATGTTACCCCCTTGTACAGTTAAAGATATCGAACCATCATGATTGGGGCAGTTATCAGGAGTGGTACTGCCCTGGATTTGGAATGGCTGCGGTACAGAAATATAATAGGTACCGCATTGGTTATTGTTATCATGTATTTCAACCGTGTAAGCTCCACCCGAGGCGTTGGTAAGATCTTCACTGGTGGCCACTATAGTGTTAGGGTCATTAAAGCGCCAGGCATAGGTATATGGCGCGGTTCCTCCGCTAACGGATATATCAATTTGCCCATCGTGGTTACACGGGGCAATAATGCTTTGGGTAACCACAAACGGATGTTGCCAGCACTGGCCATAGCCGGTACCCGGTAGCAACAAGACCAGTAGAAAGGCCGTTAGCAGGTGTAAGTTGGTGAGTTTGGCTAATGTAGGTTTTAGTGTTGTTTAGTTTAAGACTCTGCAAAGTTACAAACGGTTGTGCCCCTCACCAGCTAATCGGGTTAGGTTCTTACATGCTTAAGAAGGTATTTGGCTGCTATACCGTCAATCGGCTAAGTATAGAAAGTATTACTCGTAAAGCCGTCATTTTATGCCTCGTTTTCAGGGGCATTTTACCCGGTTTCTCATCCTCTATAAAAGCCTTAACATTGCAGCCTAATTAGTAAACGATATGAAGCAGGTTTTGAAACAGTTGGGTATAAACGCAACTAATAGCGGTGTAAGCACCGGTTCTAAATGGTTAAAAAGCAAAGGCGAAACAATAGTGTCGTATTCGCCTGTTGATGGTAAAAAAATAGCGGAAGTAACTTCGGCCACCGAAAAGGAATATCAGCAGGTGGTTGAAACAGCGCAGCAGGCATTTGCCGTTTGGCGTAATATGCCTGCGCCACAGCGCGGCGAAATTGTACGGCAAATAGGCGAGGAGCTCCGAAAATTTAAAGCGCCGCTGGGCGAGTTGGTTAGCTACGAGATGGGAAAAAGCTTGCAGGAAGGTTTAGGCGAAGTGCAGGAGATGATTGATATCTGCGATTTTGCGGTGGGTCTTTCGCGTCAGCTGTATGGCTTAACCATGCACAGCGAACGTCCAAATCACCGCATGTACGAGCAGTGGCATCCGCTGGGCCTGGTAGGTATTATTTCAGCCTTCAACTTTCCGGTGGCGGTATGGAGCTGGAACAGCATGTTGGCCTGGGTATGCGGCGATGTGTGTATCTGGAAACCAAGCGAGAAGACTCCACTGTGTGCTATTGCCTGCCAAAACATTGCAGCCCGTGTATTTAAGCGCAACAACCTTCCCGAAGGTATCTCCGCCGTAGTTATCGGCGATTATAAAATAGGCGAATTGCTTTCGCATGATGGCCGCGTGCCCCTGGTTTCGGCAACCGGTTCTACCCGCATGGGTAAAAAAGTAGGCGAAGCAGTTGGTGCCCGTTTGGGTCGTAGTTTGTTGGAGTTAGGCGGAAACAACGCTATAATTATTACGCCACATACCGATATGGACATGGCCATGGTGGCCGTGGTGTTTGGTGCTGTAGGTACAGCGGGACAGCGCTGCACAACTACCCGTCGTTTAATTATTCACGAATCGCGGTACGATGAAGTAAAGAAGCGTTTGAAGAAAGCATATGCCCAGTTAAAAATCGGCAACCCGCTCGATCAGCGCAACCATGTAGGGCCGCTTATTGATAAAGCTGCAGTTGCCATGTATCAGGATGCCATCGATCAGGCAAAGGCGCAGGGTGGTAAAGTGTGGGTTGAAGGTGGTGTTCTTTTAGGCAAAGGTTACGAAAGTGGCTGTTATGTGCAGCCCTGCATAATCGAAGGAAAGAACGATATGCCCGTGGTGCAACACGAAACCTTTGCGCCTATCTTATACCTCATGAAGTATAGCTCGCTGAACGAAGCTATCGAAATGCAGAACGGTGTGGTGCAGGGCCTCTCCTCAGCTATTATGACCACCAACATGCGCGAAGCCGAAGCTTTCCTCAGTGTAAACGGCAGCGATTGCGGTATAGCCAACGTAAACATCGGCACCAGCGGTGCTGAAATCGGAGGTGCTTTCGGCGGTGAAAAAGAAACCGGCGGTGGCCGCGAAAGCGGCAGCGATGCATGGAAAGCCTACATGCGCCGTCAAACCAATACTATTAACTATGGTAGCAAGTTGCCGCTTGCGCAAGGCATCAAGTTCGAGATATAAATCAGGCTTACCTAAAAGCACAAGGGCAGTTCGTTTGAACTGCCCTCTTTCTTTTTAATTCAAAATTGATTATTCAATGATGATTTTCTTGGATACCTGCGTGCCGGTTAAGCGGTTGGTTCCTGTTATTATGTAGGTGCCCTTGGCCAGTCCATTCAGGTTAAGGGTGGTGGTGCCTGTTTCCTGATGGCGTTCGGTAACGAGAGCTCCGGAAATATCAAAAACACTTAGGTCAAACAGTGCAGCATGGGGGAACTGAACATTCAGTATGCCACGGGTTGGATTCGGGTTTAATACCAATTCATTATTGCCTTCGGTTACAACTTTAATTTCATTCACGATTTCAATAACACAATTTGGTTTAGTAACACCAATTTTGGTTACTAAACCTGCTTGAACACCTTTGGGCGATAGGTTCACAGCAGTACCATTATAGTTGCAGCCTGCACCTGTTACGTTAGGATTGTCTATACGTCCAATGTAATTGCCAAAGGTAGGTGTAACGTAAATTTTATCATCCGGCCCTAACATAACATACCCACCGTGATAAGAGGCGTAATTGGCGGGTATGGTGCCTACACTAACTTTTGATGCGATAATGGCCGACTGTGTATAGGTGCTGAGATTAAATTGGTCCAGGTTGGAGGATAAGAACTCGGTTACATAAAGTTTGCTTCCATCAGGAGAAAACTCGACCCCTAACGGTTTACTAACTCCACTAATTGTTATAGGGTTCGATACCAGCCCCAGGTAATTATTAAAATTGAATAATTCAATTAAGTCTGAACCGTATAATACGCATGCAAGGCGGTTCTTCGCTTTGTTAACGGTTAGCTGTCCCATAAAATCGTTGGTGCCGCTTTGCGAAGTGCCAACGCTTGATATAATCGGCGTGGTTTGCAATCCATCCGGTGTTAACAGGTATGAACGGAAAGTGTTATTGTTTGCTTCATGCATCACAATCCATATGTTTACTCCATCTGCATGCGGAACAGGGACTATTTTTTCGGAATTGGTAGCCACCAATAAGGTGTTTTTGCCGGCAGTTTCAACATCGCCCAACCCTCCGTTTAAATTCATATTTACAACCGAATAACGAAACCCATAATTGTTGGTAAAACCATCATCCATCGTGAAGATGTAGTAAAGACTATCGTTGCCTGGCTGTTTTACAATGGTAGCAGCTTGCCCACCGGTAGTATCGCCTTGCAACCCTGCACCATTAGGCATTATCTGATCGTTCTTATTCCATACGGTTACACCATCAGTATAAAAAAGTAAGTTGCCTAAGGAGTCGGAAATGCTTGCAGAGTTATCCCAGCCCTGGATTGCACTGCTCGAAACTACAGGAGAACCTGAATTAAAATTAAGCTTAACTCCTTTGCCAAAACACCAGTTATTGAATTCGCCCTGGGCAAAGGTGTAAACGGAAATGGTTAAAAATGTAAATACAAAAACAAATCTCTTCATAGTGTTAATTTTTTTCAAATATAGAAAAGCCTTTTACTTAACAGTCTATTTCCTGTCCCAGGGTAGGTAATGGTGGAACTCCGGTACAATTTTCCAGAGGTAAACAGCAGCCAAAAAGGTTCCTCCCAACACAGCACTGCGTAATAGTATGTTTACTACATCGCCGTGTAAAGTTGGTAGCACAAAATTCAAAGCCAGGCAACCTATCGCAATGGTTAAAATTTTTATGGTTTGCACGTTATACGGCTGAAACTTAAATCGCTTATGAATTAAAAATAGTTTAATGCCGGTGTAAAGCAACGACGAGAGCGCAGTAGAAGCAGCAGCGCCGTTGATGCCAAGGCGGGGAATCAGCAGCATGTTGCTGATAAACGTGATGATAACCAGCGAAAGCAATAACAGCGCCCCCTGCCAGTATCTGCTGCTGTAAAAAATGATAGAGGTGTTCGCGCCACCCATCATGTTTATTAACGAGCCTATCGAAATAATCCATACCACCGCCACGCCCTGTTGAAAATCCTTGCCTACCAGGTGCAGCAGGTAGGTAATGTTGCAGTTAATGCCTACAAACAACAAAGCCCCTATAAGCGAAAGGTACTTTACCGATTTGTAAAAAATATCCTTCACCTCATCCATGTTATTGTCTACCACCGCATGTGCCACCTTGGCGGTAACTATCCGGTCAAGCGCATTTAAAGGCGCTTCAATAAGCGTTGGTATAAACGAGGCAATGGCATACACACCTACAAAACTCAGGGGCAAAAACTTCCCTATTAAAACCGAGTCGAGCGTTTTTAAACCCAGGGCAGCAATCGAAGAAAGCGATAACAGCAGCCCGAAACTCACCATCTCCTTCAAATTATTCTCGCGGAAGGCTTTCCAGTTAATGTTCAGCGACGGCTGATCTTCGCGCAACACATACCAAATCAGCAGCAGCAGTTGCAGCGCATAAATACCAACGTAAAAGCCTATAAACTGTTTAAAGCTTATATACTGAAAGTAATACGCGAAAATGAGCCCGATATAGGCTACACGCGTGTAGATGTCGTTTAAGTACGAGGGCACCGTGGTTTTAAACAGCGCTATCAGGTAGGTGGTAATGATAGTGCCAAAAGCCAGGAAGAGACTAAACGAGAAAATGTAATTATAGTAATCAATAAACAGCGGCGATTCGCGGCGGTACTGCGCAATAATAAACTCCTTAAACACCAGCAGCCCCACCGAAGAAATGATAAACCCGATAAGCGGGAAAATCAGCATAAAACCAAAAAATCCGTTGTGGCCGTTCTTTTCGTTTTTGAACAACGGAAAATACTTAATGGTCATGTTGGTGGAACCAATAGGTATGAAACTGGCTACCAGGGTCGAGAAGGCAAACAGCACGCGCGCTAAACCTATCTCTTCGGTTTTAAGAAAATGCGGCTGTATGATTATAAGCGATACAAACCCCAGCAGGATACCTGCGTAGGAACTGATGGTGTTTTTAATGCCTTGCCGTTGTATTACACCCATGCTTTAATGCATCCACTTATTATACCACAACTGAAATAAAAATAAATAGCTCAGTCGCTGAAACTCTACCGGTTTACCGGCCAGGTAATTATCGCGCAGGGCTATAACACGTTTGGTGCTAAATACCTGTTGTTTGTTCAGCGCATCTTCATTCAACACATCCAGCAACAAAGGCTTCAGTTCATTGCGCATCCAGTTAATAAGCGGCACGCCAAAACCCATCTTGGGGCGTTCCATCATCTCCTTCGGCACATATTTATGAACGATCTGTTTCAGTAAATATTTAGGTGTGCCGTTATGGTACTTGTAAGAGGAAGGCAGCCTCGAAACAAACTCTATTATCCGCTGATCCAGAAAAGGCTCCCGGCCCTCCAGGCTGGTGCTCATAGTGGCACGGTCTACTTTCTGTAATATATCATCCACCATGTAGGTCTTATACTCTGTAGCCTGAAACTTCGATAGCAGGTCATTGCCATTGTTTAGCTTGTTCCCTTCATCAAAAGGTGTTTGCAGATACTTTATATCCTTATTCAGCAGCAGGCGTGTTTCATCAAAAGTCATAGCCTGACTGATGATATCAAACCGCTTTACCGCATCTCGGTGCGTAAAGTAATCTTTCAGCTTGCTTCGCTTGTTTTGATTGCTAATGTCGCTACCACCTGCTGCGAGGCCCATCAGGCTGCCGCCAATTTCTTGTAAAAAGCCGGGTGTTTTATCTAGTTGATTAATGCGTTGCTCGGCATTTAAATATTTCGGATAACCGCAGAATATCTCATCACCTCCATCTGCTGATAGCGCCACCGTTACCTGCTTGCGGGCCATACGGCTCACCAGCGTAGTTGGTATAGCCGAAGTATCACCAAAGGGTTCATCGTAAATACCGGGTAACTGTTCTACCATGTCCAGTGCATCGCGGTAGGTGCAGGTGTATTCGTGGTGGTCGGTTCCTAAATGAGCTGCCACCTGCCGGGCATGGTGGGCCTCGTTAAACTTAGGGTCTTCAAAACCGATGGTAAAGGTCTTTAACTTCTGCGTGCTGTTCTTTTGCAGCAGGGCTGTAACAGCTGTGGAATCATAACCACCGCTCAGGAAAATCCCTACCGGCACATCCGCCACCATCCGGTATTCAAAGGCTGAAGTAAGCAAACGCTCTGTTTCTTCCTGCGCTTCCGCTAGGCTGATATTCAGCTTGGGTTGGTTGTAACAATCCGTTACATCCCAGTATTTCACTTCCTTACTCTCCCGGGTGCGCAGGTCCACTTCCAGGTAATGCCCCGGTAAAAGCTTGTAGGTGTTTTGGTAAATGGTATGTGGTGCCGAAATATACCCCCGTTGAAAATAAAGCGAAAGCGCACTGTAGTTCAGTTGCTTTTCAAACGCTGGGTGGGCAGTAAATATCTTTAACTCCGAACCAAACAGGATTACGTTGTTGTGCTTGTAATAAAACACCGGTTTTACTCCTGCACGGTCGCGGAACAATACCACCTTCTCCTGTTTTTGATCCAGTAAGGCAATGGCGAACATGCCTATAAAGCGGTTTACACAGGCGGTGCCCCATTCGGCATAGCTTTTCAAAATCACCTCCGTGTCCGACTGCGACCGGAAGCTATAGCCCTTTTGTTCCAGCTCTTTGCGTATTTCCCGGTAGTTGTAAATCTCTCCGTTAAAAATTACCGTCAGTTCTGCCTCCTCAAATCGCATAGGCTGGTGCCCCAGGGTGGAAAGCTCGATAATCGAAAGCCTGCGAAAGCCAAAACCCACGGTTGCAGTAGCCGTACAGAACATTTCATTACCACTGTCATCCGGGCCACGGTGGTAAATCGTGTTGCTCATTTGCTTCAGCAATTCCACATTGCCGTGCCGCTCAAAATCCACAAATCCTGCTATACCGCACATGCCGCGAATGTAATCTTTCTGCCGCTTTGCCCTACTGCTTTCACGTTGTTTTGCAATAGCAGGCAGCGTGCCCGCCAAACAGCTGGCTACCCGTTTTTTAGGCTGGCAGGCGTGCCTATAAATTTTATTTTAGCGCTCCTTAAAATCTCAGCTATGCTCCGCTTTACAAATGACCAATACCAAATTGGTGGGTTAAACGTGCAGGACCTCTGCGCTAAATACGAATCGCCGCTGTATGTATACGATACAGCTACTATGGAAGAACAGTACAACAAAATGAAGAATGCCTTCAGCGGGGCTAATACCAAAATTAAGTTTGCCTGTAAAGCTTTAAATAACATCAACATATTAAAGTTCTTCAAAAATGTTGGAGCCGGCCTCGATACCGTTTCTATTCAGGAAGTATGGACCGGCCTGCGTGCCGGTTTCAAACCACAGGATATTATCTATACGCCCAACTGCGTGTCGATGGAAGAGATTGAACTCGCTGTCAAAGAAGGCGTGCAGATCAATATCGATAACATCTCCATCCTGGAACAGTTCGGTCATAAGTATGGTAATACGGTACCGGTATGTGTGCGTATTAATCCGCATGTAATGGCAGGCGGTAACATCAATATCTCTACCGGCCACATCGATAGCAAGTTTGGTATTTCTATTTATCAAATGCGCCATGTGGAGCGCGTCATTAAAAGCGAGAACATACGCGTAAACGGCCTGCATATGCACACCGGTTCCGATATCCTGGATGTGGACGTGTTTCTGCGCGCAGCCGAAATTCTGTTCGAAGTTACCGACCATTTCCCCGACCTGGAGTTCATCGACTTTGGCAGCGGCTTTAAAGTGCCGTACAAGCCAGATGATTATTACACCGATATCGACGAAGTAGGGCAGAAGCTAACCGCCAGCTTCAACGAGTTTTGCCAGGCGTATGGCCGCAAACTCGATCTGTATTTCGAACCGGGTAAATTTTTGGTGAGCCAGGGCGGCACCTTCCTGGCCAAAGTAAATGTCATCAAACAAACCACGGCTACGGTGTTCGTGGGTGTCGATTCAGGCTTAAATCACCTGATACGGCCAATGTTCTACAATTCCTATCACCACATGACCAACATTTCTAACCCCGAAGGCACCCAGCGCATTTATACCATCGTGGGCTACATCTGCGAAACCGATACGTTTGGATGGGACCGCAAATTGGCCGAGGTGCGCGAGGGCGATATCATTGCGTTCCATAATGCGGGGGCTTATGGTTTTACCATGTCTTCTAATTATAATTCCCGTTTCCGCCCGGCCGAGGTAATGGTGCACAAGGGTAAGGATTACCTGATCCGCCGCCGCGAAAACCTCGAAGACCTGCTGCGTAACCAGGTGGAAGTAGAGTTTTAGGCCGTTAATTAATTCTAAACGGATTGGCCTTGGCTGTTTTTACTGGCACCGGGGCCGATATTCGTGTTTTATTATATTGCGGCCGCGGCTTTAGCAGTTGCCTCCTTAGCCTTATGCTTATGAAAAAATATGCCTTTTTACTGAGCGCCCTTTTTATCACCTCGCTGGTGTTCGCGCAAAAGAAAACCCTGTATGTGGCCGATCGCCGCAGCAGTTGTATCGAAAGCGCCACCATGGAGTGTTTACTGATACGCGAAACCAAAAAAGGTGCCTGGCAAAGTTATAGCGGCAGCATCAATGGCTTTACCTACGAGGAAGGCTTCGAATATCAATTGCAGGTAGAAGTAGAACCCGCACCGGCCGGTACGCAGGAAAAATACCGCCTGCTGAAAGTAAAAAGTAAAAAACGCACCAATTACGACCCTGCCGAAAAACTGGCCGACCACCGTTGGTATCTCTATCAAATGTATGCCGACTCGCACTACATTAAACTGCTGGATACATCTACGGTTTACATGCAGTTTTATCCCAACGAAAAACAAGTCAGCGGTCACGGCGTATGCAATACCATCAGCGGCGGCATGGTAGCCACCGGGTATAAAGTTTCTTTCCTGCAACTGGCAACTACCAAAATGGAATGTACCGGCACCATCCTCGAAAATATTATAACCGATATGCTGGAGGAGATGGTAACCTACAAAGTAGCCGGTAATACGCTAACCCTTTTAAGTGCCGATGGCAGCAGTTACCTGCTGTTTAAATTCAGGCAGGATAGCAGGTAAGGGCTTTACGTACTTTCCCTATATTCACATTCCAATTTACACACTACACCTAAAATCATCTATATGTCAACCAGCGCTGCTGTTAATTACAAAGAGATTGTAGAACGCGCCATTAGGGCCATTCACGAACGCACATTTTTTGCGCAGTACCCTGAACATCCTAAAGCCTATGGCGAGGAAGCTCCTGCCAAAGGTTTGGAAGCTTACAACAACCAGGTAGGCAAACCATTTGCCGGTTTGTTGCAGCAAAATGCCGTGGCACAGGTAGGCGAAGAGGTTTCTCCCTACACCATGAAGGCCCTTGGTATAACCTATCCTTCTTTTGAAGTGGATACTCTGATTGTGCGTGCAGGCCGCGCTATGGCAAGCTGGAAAGCCGCCACAGCCGACCAACGTGCCGAAGTACTGGTAGATGCATTGGAGCGCGTGAAAAACCGCTTCTTCGAAATTGCCTACGCCACACAGCACACTACCGGCCAAAGTTTTATTATGAGTTTTCAGGCTTCGGGTCCGCATGCCAACGACCGCGCTTTAGAAGCACTGGCAATGGGTTACGAAGAACTGAACCGTTTCCCTTCAAATGTTACCTGGGAAAAGCCCATGGGCAAAACCAGCGTAGTGCTGCAAAAAACATTTAAGGCGGTGCCTAAAGGTATTGGTCTGGTAATCGGCTGTTCTACCTTCCCGATCTGGAACTCCGTTCCCGGTATGTTTGCTTCGCTTATTACCGGCAACGCCGTTATCCTTAAGCCGCATCCAAAATCTGTTTATCCTATTGCCATCGTAATTGCTGAAATTCAGGCAGCCCTGCAGGCCAAGGGTTTCGATCCCAACACCTGCCAGTTAGCGGTCGATTCAGCTTCTAAACTCATCACCAAACAACTGGCCGAGCATCCCCTGGTTAAGTTGATTGATTATACCGGCGGCAGCGAATTCGGTAGCTATATCGAATCCATCCCCGGCAAAGTAACCTTTACCGAAAAGGCCGGTGTAAACTCGGTGATTCTCGATTCAGTAAACGACCTGAAAGCAGTAATACAAAACGTAAGCTTTGCTGTATCGCTTTACAGTGGTCAGATGTGTACTGCTCCACAGAATTTCTTTATCCCTGCAGGCGGCATTAAACAGGGCGATACCGTTATTCCGTACGAAGACGTTAAGAAAGCCCTGGTAGATGCCATCGCCGGTATTGCCGGGCATCCGCAAATGGGTCCCGGCACACTGGGTGCCATCCAAAACGAATTAACCGTTAAACGCGTTAACTCGCTGAAAGACCTCGATGCAAACGTGTTGCTGCAACCGGGTGCAGTGGCTAACTCCGAGTTCCCCGAAGCACGCACCTGCTCGCCAATTGTATTGGAAGTAGATGCACACGATAAAGGTGTTTACGAAAACGAATTGTTCGGCCCTATCGTGCTTATCATTAAAACAAAAGATACTGCTCAATCAATCGAAATAGCCAAGCATATGGCCGAAAAACACGGTGCCATTACCTTCAGCGCTTACACTACCGACGAGCAAACGGCCAATACCATTTTCGAAGAATTGGAAAGTGTGTTTGCGCCGGTATCGCTTAACCTTACCGGTATGATTTGGGTGAACCAGCATGCTACCTTCAGCGACTTCCACGTAACAGGTGGCAACCCTGCAGGTAATGCTTCGTTTACCAACCCCGAGTATGTAAACAAACGCTTTGTGTGGGTAGGCCACCGTCGTGTTGCCTAAGCCTTCTTTCAAAAACGCCCCGCTGCATTACCTTTGTAGCGGGGCGTTTTGTTTTTATCGCCTGTTAAATGTTAGTTATGAAAGCCGACGAAATAAAGTTTATCGTAATAATGCTGGTTACTACCCTGGTGCTGGGTGGACTGCAAATTGTATGGAACCAACAGGCCTCCGCCGAAAATCAATTGCATAACGGTATTCCGTTGTTAACCATCATTGCCATCGCTGTTACGCTGGTGCACGTCTTTTTAGTGCGTTCCAGCAAAGGCGACCCCAAGGCTTTTGTAACCAAATTTATGGCGGCCAGCGGTTTAAAGTTGATGCTGTATTTGCTGGTTTTACTGGCTTTTCTGTTGTTCGAAAACGGCAATAAAAAAATATTGGTGTTGCACTTTTTGGTTTACTATGCGGTGTTTACCATCATCGAGGTAACCCTGTTGTATGCAACACTGCAACAGAATAAAAAGAAATAACCCTGCATGATCCGCTACAACGCCTATGTATAAAGTATTGCTGTTGCTTGTTGGTTTTGCGCTGGTTGGTGCTTACAGTGCGTACTTTATACAATCGGATATTAAGATTGAAGAAGGCAGCCTGCAACCCGATGTATATTTCTATCACTTGTTTATTCCTTATCAGCAGCCGGTGCCGGCAGGTGCTACCCAGTTGCAAAAAATAGATGCGCGTCAACAAAGCAGTTCCTCTCAACGCGTAATCCGCGAAGAGCTGATACCTACTGCCATTGCCGGTGCCATACTGGCTTTGTTAATGGGTATTTACCCGGCCCTGCGCTTATACCGGCAGCAAAGTTTTAGCAGGGAGTTGATCATCGCCCTGCTGATTTTATATACCGTGCTATCGCTATGGTTGCGTATTAAAATGGAGAAGCCCTATTTTTAAGCCCTGATATGGAACTACCCGTATGTCCCTTATGTGGCCGCCCTATCGAAGGCCGCAGCAGCAAACACCATTTAGTGCCCAAAAGCAAAGGCGGCAAGTTCGAAGATACCGTGCTGATGCACCACATATGCCACACTAAAATACATAGCCTGTTTACCGAACGCGAAATACAGGTAAACTATAACACTGTAGAGAAACTGCTGGCCAACGAAGAAATTCAGCGCTTTGTTAAATGGGTCAGCAAAAAGCCCAACGACTTCTACGACGGCTCCGCTCCCCGCAAACGTTAGAATCCATCATCCTGCCCCGAGACCTCGGGCTTGTTTCATGAGCAGTGTTTCCCCCATCCCGGGCATTAATTAGCCGGGTTGGCCGGGGCCTTTTTGTATAAATCTGTGTTAATCCATCCTTAACGGTGTTGAATTGTATTCCCAACCTTGCGTCCGGTACTGTAACCTTCGCCGTAATAGCTTACTTTCGCACCTCCTTAAAAAAGGCACACCAACATGATTACGGTTAATAACCTTTCGCTGCGCTACGGTAAGCGCACCCTGTTCGAAGACGTGAACCTGATGTTTACCGAGGGCAATTGCTATGGCATTATCGGTGCCAACGGGGCGGGCAAGTCTACCTTCCTCAAAATTTTACAGGGTGATGTGGACCCTACTACCGGCACCGTAAACATCCCCAAAGCATTGCGCGTAGCGGTGTTAAAGCAGAACCACTTTGAGTTTGACGAAATACCTGTATTGCAAACCGTGCTGATGGGTCACAAAACCCTGTGGAACGTGATGCAGGAAAAAGAGGCCATCTATGCCAAGGCCGATTTTACCGATGAAGACGGCCACCGCGCCGGCGAACTCGAAAACATCTTTAACGAGATGGACGGCTGGAATGCCGAAAGCTCCGCCGCCGAACTATTGAGCCACCTGGGTATTAAGGAAGACCTGCACTACCGCCTGGTAAAAGAGCTGGACGGTAACCAAAAGGTGCGCGTGTTGTTGGCGCAGGCCCTGTTCGGTAACCCCGATGTGTTATTTCTGGATGAACCTACCAACGACCTGGACGTGCAAACCATCAACTGGTTAGAGGACTTCCTGGCCGATTACAAAGGCATTATCCTGGTGGTAAGTCACGACCGTCACTTTTTGGATGCCATCTGTACACACGTAGTAGATATCGACTTTGGTAAAATGACCATCTACACCGGTAACTACTCCTTCTGGTATCAGAGCTCGCAATTAGCCGCCCGCCAGCGTGCCGATCAGAATAAGAAGGCTGAAGACCGCGTGAAGGAATTACAGGAATTTATCCGCCGTTTCTCGGCTAACGCCAGTAAGAGTCGCCAGGCTACCAGCCGTAAAAAAGCGCTGGAGAAGATCAACATCGAAGAGATTAAGCCCAGCAACCGTAAATATCCCGGCATCGTACTCAACAACGTAATCCGCGAAGCCGGTAACGAAATTCTGGAGGTAAAGAACCTCTCCAAAACCGTGAACGGGGAAGTGCTGTTCAGCAATGTAAACTTTACCTTAAAGCGCGGCGATAAAGTGGCCGTGTTGGGCCGCAACAGTGTTGCGCTTACTGCTTTCCATAATATTTTAGCCGGTAAGGATAAGGACTATCAGGGCAGCGTTAACTGGGGTGTTACTACCGTGCGCGCCTATATCCCTAACGATAACAGCGAATACTTTGAGGGTCTCGATCTTAACCTGGTGGATTGGTTGCGCCAGTATTCTACACCGGATATGGATGAAACCTTTATCCGTTCCTTCCTGGGCCGTATGTTGTTCTCCGGCGAAGAAGTGTTGAAAAAGTGCACCGTACTTTCCGGAGGAGAGAAGATGCGCTGTATGTTCAGCCGCATGATGATGATGCGTGGCAACGTGTTGTTGTTCGATGAACCAACCAACCACCTCGACCTCGAATCAATTACCGCCCTTAACAACGGCATGAACGATTTTAAAGGTACCATCATCTTCACCTCGCGTGACCACGAGTTGCTGGAAACTATCGCCAACCGTATTATCGAGATAGGCCCTAAAGGCAACCTCGATAAAGAAATGGATTTCGATACTTTCCTCAACAGTGATGTAGTGGCCCAGCAGCGCGAAGCGCTTTGGAAGTAAGCAACAACCTGGCTCCTTCTTTGTAGCTTTGCTGTAATGAGTGCCATTCAACCGCAACTGAAAACTTTTGGTGGTGCAACCCTGGTAGGTATGCATACGCAAACCTCTATTGCCAACGATAACACACCCGCATTATGGCAGCGCTTTATGCCCCGCCGTAAGGAGATACAACATCCCGTTTCCGGTAATTTAATCTCGGTGCAGGTCTACCACCCTAACTTCAAATTTCGCGACTTTACCCACGATACCATTTGGCAAAAATGGGCAACGGTAGAGGTGAGCGATACCGCCACCCTGCCCGATGGTATGGAAGTATTACAGATTCCTGCCGGTGAATATGTGGTGTTTACCTACACCGGCACCCCTGCTACTTTTGGCGAAACGCTGCGCTATCTCTTTGCCGAATGGCTGCCGGCCCGCAACCTCCGCCCCGATGCCAGCCGCCCGCATTTTGAAGTCTTGGGTGAGAAATACAAACACAACCACCCCGATAGCGAAGAAGAAGTTTGGGTGGCGGTGGCAGCTTTAGTTTAAAACAGAGTTCAATGTATATCCGACACCACTTCTTGTCCTCCCGACGAAGAATAGATATTAACCGGCTGGCTAATCGCAATTTTGCCCCATCGGTACGCCCATAGTCAAACAAGGGTGCTATCAGAAGAACTAGACTTTTTAAAAATTAAGAAATAATATTTGAAACTATAAATCCTAATTAGTATCTTTACATCCTTTTAGTAGCTCTTTGACATAGGCTGAAACACCAGCGGTGAACTTCTTTGGCTTTATAAAAGTCGGGGGAGGAGATTAGAGGGGACCGGTACCGCCAATCGGTCAGGTCCCTTAACTACCCCGTTTATGTTAAATCAGCATCAAATTAAATTTTCTACGATTTGTGCACTTGAAAATCAACTGCACAAATCTGCACAAATGGCAAAAAGACTAATGCGTTAAAAGAGTGTTTCATGCCCTTTTAACAGTAAAATACCTCGTATGCAAATTTCTTTAATTGATGCACAAGCAAAAACCTGCACAAGCATGCACAAGCAGTGTGGATAACCCAGCCCGGCACAGCCACTTTTCACCCGGCTCCGGCTTCGGCTGTTTAACTTCAAACATTAAACCTGAAACTTTAAACAGGCATTGATGGTACTGCCGCCCCCCCTGCTATACAATGCACAAAGCGGTTTTAACATCCTGTCAGCATCTTTCCCTGTGCACAACCTGCCTGCCTATAAATTCGTTTCAGCAAGTACCGGTTTACCCGGTCGAACAGCAGAAAGGAAGCAGCAATGGCTAAAATTGTACGGATTGGCGTTTTTGGAGTAGGGCACCTGGGCAAAATTCATGTGCGCTTATTAAAGGAGATACCGGGTTACGAAATAGTAGGGTTCTACGACCCCGACGATACCAATGCCCAAAAGGTGGTGGAGGAGTTCGGTCTTAAACGCTTCGAATCTCCCAAAAAGCTGATTGAAAGCTGCGATGCACTGGATATTGTTTCGCCTACCACCACGCATTACCAGCTGGCACACGATGCTATTAAAAAAGCCAAGCACGTTTTTATAGAAAAACCCGTGGCCGGCAGTTTAAAGGAAGCGCACGATTTAATGGAGCTGGTGGACGAGGCTCGCGTAAAAGCGATGGTGGGTCATGTGGAGCGTTTTAACCCCGCCCTGCTAAGCCTGAACAAAAAGACTCTGAAGCCCTTGTTTATAGAGGTGCACCGCCTGGCCGAATTTAACCCCCGTGGCACCGATGTATCGGTGGTGCTGGACCTGATGATACACGATATTGACATTATCCTGAGTATGGTGAAGGCCAACGTAAAACGGGTGAGCGCAAGTGGGGTAGCTATCCTCAGCAAATCGCCGGATATTGCCAATGCCCGCATTGAATTCGATAATGGCTGCGTGGCAAATATTACAGCCAGCCGCATATCGCTAAAAAGCATGCGCAAGATGCGCATCTTCCAGCCAGGTTCGTATATCAGCATGGATTTTCTGAAGAAGAAAAGCGATGTGTTCCGTATCGAAGATCAGGCCCCCGAAAACCTCGATGGTTTTCCGCCGATGGAAATAGAACTGCCCGACAACAGTAAGAAATACATTACCTACGAAATGGCCGAGAAGAAGGATGTTAACGCCATTAAAATGGAGTTGGAACTGTTTCACAAATCCATTACCCAAAACAAACCGGTGCCGGTTAGCGTGCAGGATGGCTACCATGCCATGCACCTGGCCCAGCAAATACTGGATAAGATCAACCAGCAGCTGATAGTGAAGAAGTAGTTGTTCATCCGCCGGCACAAGGGTCATGGTAACGTCAAATCGCCCCGGGGTCAACGAAAAACTCCTTTATTTGCAATGTTTTGCTTTTCTATGCGTTTTAGCGCTGAATTTTTGATCATGAAGTTGCTTATACCATTGGCTTTTTTAGCCATTCTGTTTTTTTCACCGGCCTGTAAACCTATGCCTAACGACGGGGTGCCCTTTTTTTTAAAGGTGGATACCGTTTTTGTAGTGGATAGCACAGGCACCGATACCCTCAGCGAGCGTATAACCGATATATGGGCCGAAACAAAAAGCACCAACTTAGGCGCTTTTGAAAGACCCTGCAGTATTCCTGTGTTGGAAGAAGGAGCCGTATCGTTTATCCTTACCCCCGGTATTTACCAAAGCGGGCAAAGCGCGGTGCGCGTAAACTATCCGTTTTATGCGCCCGATACCTTTACCCTGCAGGCCGAGCGTGGTCAGATGTATACCCGTAAACCGGTATTCCGGTATATAAAGGCAACTAAGGTGGCCTTTGCCGATAACTTTGAAATAGGCAACAACTTTACTGATATGGGCATCAGTTACGATTCTGCCCATTACGGAACCCGCTGTGGCACCATAACGGTAACGGCTGTCGATTCCAACAAAATGGCTTATCAAACTACAAACATTCCTTTAACTGCCGGTCAGGAAATTTGGCTGGAGGTGGATTATAAAAGTGATGTACCATTTTGGGTAGGTTACCAGGGGCACTACCCGGGTAGCACCGTGGTAAGCACCAACCAGGTACTTTTTGTAAACGCCCGCAGCAGCTGGAATAAGTTGTATGTAAAACTTAGTGAAAGTGTGGCGGCCTCCCTGGCCAGTACCTACAGCATTTATTTCGAAGCCCTGCGCCCTTATGGCAGCAATGGCGGTACGGTGTATATTGATAATGTTAAGTTGCTTACCCTATAGCGTGTTTTGAACGGTGATGACTAAGCGGAAAGGTATTTTAGGTTACTATGTGCTCAGCGATCTGCTGGCTTCGGCAGCAGCCTGGTATTGCCTGTTTTTGTTCCGCAAACTGGTCATCGAAGGGCAGCCCTTCAATTTCTTTATGCCTTTTAGCGATAACAACTTTTGGATCGCTATGTTGGTAGTGCCTTTTGTATGGGTGTTGCTGCATTACGTAACCGGCACTTATTTCGACCTGTATAAAAAATCGCGCTTACAGGAATTAGGCAAAACAACCGTGGTAACGGTTCTGGGTACGATTGTGTTGTTCTTTTCGCTGTTGCTGGATGATTACGTTAGGCGTTATTCCGATTATTACCTGACGTTCTTTTTGTTGCTGGCCTTGCAATTTGTGTTTACCTGGTTGGGCCGCTTTGTAATACTTAGCAGGGTAAAACGTAATATATGGAGTGGCCGCGTGGGCTTTGCCACCTTACTCATCGGCAGCAACCAGCGCGCCAATGAATTGTATGAAGAATTAAAAGCACGCGAGCGTTCGTTCGGGTTTAAATTTTTAGGCTACCTCGAAACTAACGGCAAGGTAGATAATGCCCTTACCCGCGAGTTAAAAGAACTGGGCACCCTGCAACAACTGGAACAGGTTATGGCCGCGCATCCCGATTTGGAGGAGGTAATTATTGCCATCGAAAGCAGTGAACACCACAGCCTGAATGATTTGCTGAACCGTCTGGCCGATAAAGAAGTTACGGTGCGCATTATACCCGATATGTATGATATCCTGTCGGGCACGGTGCGTATGAACCATGTAATAGGTGAAGGTTTTATTGAGGTGCATACACAAATGCTGTCGGAATGGGAACGCATAACCAAACGCTGGTTCGATGTGGTCGCATCACTGGCGGCACTGGTAGTAACTTCGCCCTTGCTGTTGTATGTGGCTATCCGCATCCGGTTAACCGATAAAGGCCCCATCTTCTACAAACAGCAGCGCCTGGGCCGCTATGGCAAGCCGTTTGATATATTGAAATTCCGCACCATGTATATGAATGCTGAAAGTGCGGGGCCGCAGTTAACGGTAGAAAACGATCCGCGCATAACACCTATAGGTAAGGTGCTGCGCAAATACCGTATCGATGAGGTGCCGCAGTTTTTGAATGTTATTAAAGGCGATATGAGCATTGTAGGGCCGCGCGCCGAGCGCCGCTATTTTGCCGATCAGATCATCAAAAAGGCACCTTATTATACGCATGTGTTCCGCGTGCAGCCGGGTATTACTTCATTGGGTATGGTTAAATACGGCTATGCCAGTACCGTAGATGAAATGGTTAAGCGCCTGAAATACGATATTATTTATATCGAGAATATGAGTGTCATGCTCGATTTCAAGATTATGATTTATACGGTGCTTACGGTGTTGTACGGCCGCGGTAAGTAAACTGCCGGCAGGCAGATGAACGAGCAAACATTTTTGTTATACTTGCCTCCTTAAACCCCCATACTATGCAATTTGTAAGTTCATTAACAGTTACCCCGGCCGAAGTTGCCAAGTTATTAGAAGCAGGCATGCCGCAGTATAAAATTAAACTGCGTAAAAACCCGCTGCTGCGTTTCGAATACGTACAGGTAGAAAAGTCGGCCTTTGTTGGCGCCTGGGTACGTGTAATGAAGGATAACAAAATTACCGTTACCGGCACGCAGCCCAACGACCTCGTTCGTGGCTTGCTCGGTGGCCTGCTGCTGATCGCCTTTACCTGGAGTGGTATGAAGAAGGTGGAGAAGGAAGTGGGAGAGTTCCTCCAGGAGAAATTGAAGCAATAGCAACTTGCAACAGCGCTTATTAAGCTACCTTCATTTGTAGGCTATCTTATCCAACTTTAACCGGGAAGGGTTAAAACAGTTTTACAATTCCATAAGCCTTGTTAGCTTTATGGTAATGAAGGGAGCATTCTACGTGTTGTTGTTTTTAGTGGGTATTCAAGTTAGTAATGCCCAGGGCGGTTGCAATTCGTTGCGTTATACCGATACCATTTTTCATCAGGTAAAAGTTACTACCGGTGTTTACTTCGGTACAGCTACACCTTATGGCGCACTGGCCTTGCCGCAGGATTTATATATGGATATTTATGAACCTGCAAACGACACTTTAACCAAACGTCCGCTTATCGTATTTCAGTTTGGCGGGGGCTTTACCATTGGTTGGCGCACCGAGCCGGATATACCGGGCTTTTGCGAATACTTTGCCAAGTGTGGTTATGTGGTGGCTACCATCGACTACCGTATTGGCTTAAACCCTTTGGATACCGGCAGCACTATTCGCGCTTATTACCGCGGTGTGCAGGACGAACGCTCGGCTTTGCGTTACCTCGCTGAGAATGCCGCGCAATATAAAGTAGATACCTCCTGGATTTTTTTAACGGGCACCAGTGCAGGTTGTTTCTGTGCCTTGGCTAACTGCTATACTACCGATGCCGACCGCCCGGCCAGTACGTTTGGAACTTTCCTGGAGCCGGATGATTTGGGTTGTATGGATTGCTCGGGCAATACCAACTTCGGTCATCGCATACCTAAAATCAAAGCCATAATAAATCAATGGGGCGCCATACTCGATACCACTTATATAACAGCAGCGGAGGATGTGCCGGTTATTTCTTTTCATGGCGATCAGGATATACTGGTTCCTTATGTATATGGTTATCCGTTTCAACTGCCTGTGTTTCCCCAGGTGTACGGCAGCGTACCTATCCACCAGCGCTTGAATAATCTGGGTATCCTCAATGAGTTTCACACCCTGGTAGGATATGGGCACGAGCCGGAGTTACTGGCACCTCAATTAAACGATACTATCCGGAACTATAGTCGCGTCTTTCTGGCCAAAATGCTAAAACCAACTACCTCGCCCATCAGCGGACCGCAACAGCTTTGTCTTGGCACAACGGCCACCTACAGTGTTAATGGTTGGGATGGCAGTTATTTTTGCTGGCAGTTAAGCGGCAACGGGCAGGTTATTAGCAACACAGGCAGCAGCATCACGGTGTTGTGGACAGATACGGGCACCGTAAGCATACAGGTGCGGGAGCTAAGCGCCCAGGCGGCCCAGGGCGATTTGATTTCATTCAGCACCTACGTAGCGCCAAAACCGGTAGCCAACTTTGGTTATATACAGGATGGACTGCAGGTTACGCTTTCCAACTGGAGCAGCCATGCTGCCGATTACCAGTGGTACTTTGGCGATGGCAGTAATAGCGTGGATATAAGTCCGGTAAAGCAATACACCACCGGGGCAACCTACCAGGTAACGCTGGTGGCCGATAACCATATCTGCACCGATACATTTAGTACGCAGTTACAGGTTGACTCCTGTCCGGCGGCGCATATAAGCTATCAGCTTACCAATTTCAACGGGGTATTCCATGCCGATACTACCAACACCACCTTGTACTATTGGAACTTCGGCGATGGGGATAGTTCGGCGGCGGCCTATCCGGGGGTTTTTCACCAATTCCAGCAATACGGAGTCTATACAGTTATATTGAAAGTGCGTAACCAGTTTGGCTGCGAACGCACCGATACAGTTACTATCAGCATACTGCCTTCAGGTTTAAATGAGCCGGAAACTTCACCTATTCAAGTGCTCTGCAACGGGTCAACCGGCTGTCATGTAAACCCGGTAGATGATCGGCTAATGAACCTTTATTTATACGACTTAACCGGAAAGTTGCTCCGGCAGCAAGAGGCCCGTGGGGCGGTGCAGGTAAGCACGGCGGACCTGGCGGTGGGCATTTATGTGCTACAGGTGCAGGCTGGCAACCAAACCCAACGGGTGAAGTTCAGGATTGATTAAGCTACCATTATTTTAAGGCTATCTGCCGATGGCTCAAACAGGCCCTTTTAGGCTGGTTTTAGCCGTTTTATGGGTTAATCCGAAAAAAAAATTCTTTACCGGGATAATTTCTTTGTTGATTAAAAACCTTTTATAAATTTGAAACCGATTCACTAACAAACACCTGGCACTATGCAATTTTTTACCCGTTTTGTTAAAGGCGCTTTCCTGACAGCTGCTGCTATTGCATGTTATACTGCCGATGCGCAGGATCTTCACTTTTCGCAATATTATACGCAGGCTTCTACCCTAAACCCATCGTTGGTTGGTAATTACGATGGCAGCTACCGTTTATCTGCTATCTACCGTAACCAGTGGACCAGTGCATTAGGGCAGAAATATGGTTTCCAATCGGTTGGTGCCGATGTGGACTTCTGTATGCTGGAAGGTTACCTGCGCACTGATAAACTTGCCATTGGTGTTGGTTTCTTTAACGATCACAGCGGCCAGGCTGGTCTATCTATTACCAATGCTAACCTAACTGTAGCTTACCACAAAGGTTTTGGCCGTAACGGCGAACACCGCTTATCGGTTGGCTTACAGGGTGCTTTTGTTCAAAAGCGTGTGGAAGATCCATTGTTCGGCGACCAGTTCCTGGGCCACAATGCTACTCCTTCAAACGCTTCTGCCGAAAACTATAACCACGGCTTTATCCAGGGCGATTTCAACGCAGGTTTATACTGGCGTTCTAATATTAAGGATGTAGTTCGTTTGGGCTTTGGTGTGGGTGCTTACCACTTAATCGAGCCTAAGCAGTCTATCGTATTCAACCAATCAACCGGCGATAAGGATAAGAAGTCTGTAATACCTCGCAAATTTACTGCCGATCTGAACATCGAAGCATTCCTTGATAAAAAGAAGCGTGTTTCGTTAAGCCCTGAGTTCCTGTTCATGTATCAGCAACCTTTCATGGAAATTCTGCCCGGCTTATCAGCAACCTACTATTTCAATACAGGTTTCCGTAATAACAACAGCGTTAGTTTAGGTGCCCGTTTCCGCGTTGGTGGCAACACACCTGATGCCGTTATACCAATGGCAAATGTGGAGTTCCGCAACTTCCGCTTAGGCTTTGCTTACGACGTAAACATCTCGACTCTGAAAACCAGCACCATCAACAAAGGTGGATTCGAAATTTCGCTGTCATACATTGGCGAGAGCGTGAAGTCATTCAAGGCTAACAAATCATTGCCAAGCCGCAGATTTTAATTTTGAATTACCGTTTTCCGTATAAAGAATTAAAACCTGCATTGCAACAGTGCAGGTTTTTTTGAATAAACCCTGACACACAAAACCCAGAGGAATGAAGAAGATCCTAACCCTGACAACTGCTATACTGGTTTTTGGCTTATCGGCAGTGGTAGCGCAGAAATACCGTGTTCCTTCCAAAAACGCTAACACGGAAATGAAACTGGGCGACCGTTATTACGCCGAAGCATCTTTCTATACTGCATCTGAATTTTATAAAGATGCGGTGCGCCAGGATTCAGCAAATCGTTATGCAACCTATTGGTTAGCCATGAGCCTTTTACAGGCCAGGGATTATGAAAATGCTGAAGTTTTCTTCCGCAAGTTTTACAGCATCAAGCCCGGCGAAAAATCGAATGCCAAAAAATGGGCTGAAGAAGATGAGAAACTGTTTGTAAAAGGCGGTTACTATTTCGGCCAGGTTTTACACCGCAACGGCAAATACGACGAAGCAATTGAATACCTGAACAAATTCAGCCATCGTTACAAACCGGTTAACGAAACAGATAACATGCTGCAACTGGCAAAATTGGAAGTAGCGGGTTGTGAGTTTGCTAAAACTGCACCTAAGGCTAAAGTTAAAGTTACTTCCTTAGGCACCGGCATTAACCATTCCTACACCGAATCTTCACCAAGCGGTATTGCAGATTCTATTTTGTATTACTCTTCGCTCCGTATTGATGGAACAAGCGGTGGTGATACACTGATTTTTTATGATGGAACAAAGAACAAACGCACCTATGCCATTTACCGCAGTATACATGCCGGCGATACCTGGCTGAAAGGACGTTTGGTAGAGAATAAAGAAATTAACCAGGATGGTTATACTGTAGGTAACGGCACCTTTAATAAAGATCTTACACGTTTCTATTTTACCAAGTGTTTGGAAATGGATGATGACCGTCCATTATGTAATCTGTTTGTAGCTGACCACAAGGATGGCAAATTCAGCAACGTTAAGCAGATACCTGAGCCAATCAACGAGAAAGAAAAATATACTTCTACGCAGCCATCTGTTCGTACTTCCGAAGATGGTATGGAAATCGTTTACTTTTCTACCGACCGCCCTGGTGGTGCAGGTGGTATGGATATCTGGTATTTTCTGCGTGCACAAAACGGCGACTTCAAAGGTCCTAAGGTTTTAAAAGGTTCTATTAATACGCCGGGCGATGAGTTGACTCCATCATTTGATGATAGCACTAAAACACTGTTCTTTAGTTCGAACGGTCACCCCGGTTATGGTGGTTTCGATGTATTCAAAAGCACCGAACAACAGGACTTAGGCTGGAGCGAAGTAGTAAACGTTGGCGCCCCGGTAAACACAGGTGCAGATGATCTTTATTACACCCGCAGCAGCGACCAGACTTTTGGCTTCCTGGTATCGAACCGTTTGGGTAGTGTGCCATTAAATGGCATTAAAACGGCTTCTGATGATGTATTCGGCTGGCAGAACTTTAAATACGGCGTACAGGGTATGGCATTTAAAGAGGGCGGTGCGGAAGGCGGCGGTGCTTTAACAGGTGGTGTATTTAAATTATACCGCAAAGATCCGGATGGCACTAAAGTGCTGGTGGGTGTTGATTCTACCAAAGCGGCTCAGGATGGTTTCTACTTCTTTAAATTAAATCCTGAAACAGATTACGAAATTGCCGTTGAACGTCCGGGTTACCAACCTAAAATTGAAGCCATTTCAACTAAAGGTTTGCCTGATGAAGACACGCTTCAAAACAACATTACCGTTAAGAAAGGTATTTATACTGCCTTTGGTAACGTGTTGGAAGAAGGTAACCCTACCAACAGAATTACCGATGCTTATGTAACGCTAACTGAAGTAGAATCGGGTTATGAAAGAGGCTTGCTGAACACCAAAACAGGTGCAGGTAATACCTACTATTTCGACCTTGAAATGAACAAGGATTACAAAATCAGTGCCCGCAAAGAAGGCTACTTCAGCAAAACCATTATGGTTACCACTAAGGGCCGTAACGGTAACGACTCTATCAAAACAGACATTCTGTTACCGAAACTCGAAATCGGTAAGGATTACACCCTGCAGAACGTGTTGTATGAGTTTGGTAAGAGTACCCTTACCGAGAACTCGAAAGGGGTGCTAGATCAATTGTATACTATCATGATTGAGAACCCAACCTTCGTAATTGAGTTGAGTTCACATACTGATGCTATCGGCTCGGATGCAGCTAACATGAAGTTATCACAGGCACGTGCTCAAAGTTGTGTTGACTACCTTATCAGCAAAGGCATTGCTAAGGATCGCATGGTGCCAAAAGGCTACGGCGAAAGCAAGCCTAAGGTGCCTAACACTACCGAAGAAGGTAAGGATGATCCTGCCGGCCGTGCTATCAACCGCCGCACCGAATTCAAGATCTTAAAATCGTAGTCGAATAACCGATATGTAAAAAGGGCCTTAACAGGCCCTTTTTTATTACTGGCTTCTGATCACTGGCCCATCACTCGCATATAGTTAATCCAGGGGCCTATTTCTTCCTTGTATTGTTTGGCCATCACGCGGCTTATCTGGTTCAGGTGGGCAAGGTCGTGAGCTGCCCAGGTAGCCAGTAAATGCCGCAGGGTAACCTCGCCAAATGCCGGGTGGGTGCCGGTTAGTTTTAGCTGTTTTTCGGTGAGCTTTAGCTTTTTCAAGCGTTCCAGGTTGGCATGCCGGGTGCCTTTAAACTCGTTTAGCAACTGTCCTGTTGTTTTGCCCTTACTTTCCTTGAACTGTGCAAAACGGTCGAAAGGAGGGAACTTTTTATCTACACGGGCGCTAAGGATAATATCTACGCGCTCCATCCAATCATGTCTTTCACCATGTATCAGGTGTCCCAGTACATCAAAAGGGCTCCAGGTATCAGGTCCTTCGTGGCTCATGGTCCAGTCATCATGTAAATCGCGCAAAAGCACCTCCAGTACCCCTGGAGTGCGTTCCAAAATTGCAATTGCCTGGGGTAAATGGAATTTCATGAGCTTGTTTTTATGAACAACTAAGATAATCCGAAGTATTTTTTTGCCCAAGTGAATAAAAAGGAGGACACCTATATGAAGCGGGCTCCCTTAATAAAGGGACTAATTAAGGTTATTTATGGGTAAACACCCCAAAAACGCTAATCATGAGTAAGATAACCTAAAATTAAGTAGGCAAACGCTTGCCATGTATTACCCCAAAAACTATATTTGCGCCAAGTGTAAAACGGATCCAGGAGTGTTCCCCCCAGCTACTGCGTCCAAAATTTTATTAAATCTGCCCTTATGGTTAGAAAAAATCTACCTTCTACCAGAACTATTTCTGCGTGTCTGTTTGTTCTGGCAATCAATCTATTAGCTGCTACCGGTGCATTTGCACAAACCGCCTTACAACAGCGGGTAGCACCGCCTGTTTCAGCCGTTGAAAAAATGCTGAAAGAGAGCCGGAATAGTATCCAGTTCATTGAAAACAAAGGTCAATGGCCTGCTCAGACCATTGCTATCGGTCAAACCAACGTAGGTAGTTTGATTGTAAAAAGAAATGAACTGAACTTCATCACTATTAAGCCTCATGGCAAGGCAGATGCCGATGAGTCGGTGATCGAAGAAGAAGAGGACGAGGAAAACGAGGTACACGAGGCCCATGGCTGGGGTATTTCGTTCGATGGATACAATCCTGACTTTACGGTGGAACGCAGCCAGCCGTTTGTAACGAAGTACAACTATTTCCTGGGCGATGGTTCATCTAATACTTCTGATGTTAACGCTTACGGCGAACAAACCCTGAAAAATATTTACAATGGTATCGACCTGCGTATGTATAGCCAGGAAAAAAACACCATGGAGTTTGACTGGGTGGTAAATGCCGGTGCTGATTACAAAAACATCAAAATGCGCTTTAAGGGTCAGGATGGCCTGCGCATCGATGAAAAGGGAAACCTGGAAGTAAAACTCCGTTTCCAGGAAGTTAAGTTCGATATCCCGGAAGTTTACCAGGTAATAAATGGCAAAAAGGTTTTACTGAATGCCAACTTTGTAGTTAACGGTCAGGTAGCCACTTTTAATATCCAGGGAGAAGTTAACCCTAACTTTCCATTAATCATTGACCCCAGCTTAAAGTGGGGTATTTTCTTTGATTGTAACGACAACAACTTCGACGAATACTTATATGCCATTGAACTGGATAACAGCGGCAACGTGTATTGTGGTGGTAAGATCAACATGTCTATTGCCACAACCTATATCGCTTCCGGCTTGTTCGGTTACGATAACTCATATAACGGAAGCGTTGACGGTATCGTTTATAAGATTAATGCCAATGGAACAGCTATTCTGGCTGTAACTTACTTTGGTAGTACTGCCCAGGATGGTGTGTATGGTCTAGGCCTTTCACCAGATAAAAGTGTAATCTACGCCTGCGGTTATACCGACGGCACCATTCCGACTACAGGTACTGCATTTGACAATGCTATCGGTGGTTCGCAGGATGGTTTCGTTATTGCGCTTAACTCTTCCTCCCTTAATACCCTGCAATACTGTACTTATATCGGTAGTAGCGGTAACGGCGATGAAATGCGTTCTATCCGCGGTTTAAGCAACAACAGTTTTGTAGTTGGTGGTATTGTAAATGCTGCTTTATCTACAACTACTCCTAACTACATCGGTAGCGCATATGATGCTTCTTACGACGGTAGCCGCGAAATGTATATTGGTAAGTTTACCTCCTTCAATACACTCGCATTCGGTACTTACATAGGTGGTAACGACAACGACGATTTGAACGACATAGCCGTTTTCAGCGATGGTAAAATTGCTTTCTCAGGTTCAACCGCCAGTACTGGTTCATTCCCAGGTTTAGTTAACTCTGCCGGCGCTGCCGGTAGCGGTACGGATGGTGTGGTAGGTGTTATACCTGCTGCCGGTGGTACGTTCGACATGTTAACCAAGGTTGGGGGAACTCAAAGTGATGAATGTTATGGCTTAACCATCGGACCTTTCGATACCCTTTTTGTAACTGGTATTACCAGTAGCAGCACGGCTCAAGGTTTCCCGTTAGGAACAGGTAGCCGTTTTGATATTACTCAGAATGGTGGTCAGGATGCCTTTATCGCCAAGTTGCCAAAACTGGGTGGAACGAATACCTGGCAGGCTACCTACTTTGGTGGTAGTGGCGATGAACGCGGTAACACACTCCGCACATATACCCCATACGCGGTGATGGTGTTCGGTGAAACCCAGTCAAACAACTTCCCTTGTAAAAACCTCGCCGACGGTGGTACGTTCTACGATAGTACTTCAAACGGTGGTTGGGATATCTTTTACATGGTTATGGGGACTGACCTTAGCACCCAATACTTTGCTACTTATATAGGTGGTTCGCAGAACGACTACCTGGGTGCAACCGGTGTGCCAAAAGGTAGTAACCACTTCCAGGTGGAAGGTGATACCCTTATCTGTTTAGGTACTACTGTACACAGTTCTTCCCTTACGCCTAACCCTGTTGGTCCTGCAGGGGTATTCGATAATTCCAGAGCAGATGATACCGACAACGATGACGTACACTTAGTATTTAAATGGCGTATCGGTGGTAACCTGTTGAACTTTGATTTTGGTGATGCCCCGTTGAGCTACAACCTGGGATCAACCAGCAGCCCTAACCACTACATCTTTAATAGCTTAAAACTGGGTTCAAAGATTGACCGTGAGGACTTCCATTCACCTACACCTGGTAAAAAAGCCGACGTGGATGACTTGGCCGGTGCCTCTCCTGATGACGAAGACGCTCTGTCTGTAACACAGGTGATGATTCAGGATACTGCCACCCGTTATGGTTTAACTTTCCCAATTGTAAATACCACCGGTTTTAATGCCGTGGTAATTGGCTGGATCGACTTTAACGGTAACGGTGTATTCGATAACAGTGAAGTAGATACCGCCATGGTGGCCAGTGGTGCAACCAGCGCCAGCCTTATTTGGAACGGTATCAACTTTAACTCGGCAAGTGATACATCATACCTGCGCTTAAGAATTACAGCTCAAACTTCATTCTTTACAGCTACTCCTTCGCCAACTGCGAATGCTGTAAACGGTGAAATTGAGGATTACATGGTACTGAAGTACCACTGTGTAGACTTAACCGGTGCTACCATCACAGCTAACAGTCCAACAACCTGTACCCCGCCAAATGGTAACATTACTATTTCTAACAGCACCCTGTTGCCGAACGTAACCTATACTATATATTATAGCTACAATGGCGGTGCGCCACAAGGTCCGTTTAACCTTACTACCCAAAACAACGGTACGCTGGTTATTCCTGGTCTGAACTCCGGAACTTATACAACGGTTCAGGTGTTTCACCCAACCAACCCTTTGTGCGGCGATACTATCACAGGTCCGCTGGTGTTAGTGCCTTCTTCGGTTCCAACACCAACCGCTTCTGCAACACCAAATCCTATCTGTACTGGTCAAACCGTGCAGCTGAATGCAACCGGTACCGGCACCTTTAACTGGACTGGTCCTTCTGGATTTACAAGCACCCTGCAAAACCCAACCCGCCTTATCACAACAACTGCTATGGCCGGTGTTTATTCGGTAACACAAACCATCAGTGGTTGTGTATCCAGCGCAGGAACAGTAACGCTTGTAGTGAACACAACACCTGCTATAACCTTATCTACCAGTGCTGGCCCAACTACTTGTAGCGGCAGCAACGGTACTATAACATTGGCTGGTTTAAATAACTCTACATTATATAGTGTAACCTATACTAAAAACGGTGGCGCTCCTACTACTGCTTCGTTTACTACCAACGGTAGCGGCCAGTTGGTAATTACCGGTTTAACTGCCGGCACTTACACCAACATTTCAGTTACACTTAGTGGTTGTACTTCTAACGTTCTAGCAGGTCCGGTAACTTTAACCGATCCGGCCAACCCTGCTGCACCTACTGCTGTTACAGCATCACCTAATCCGGTTTGCGAAGGCGGTACGTTAACATTAAGTGCTACCGGTACCAGCCTTAGCTGGACCTTCCCTAATGGTGGTGGTACAGCAACAGGTTCGCCTGTAACCCGCACACCGGTTACTTTAACCATGGGCGGCACCTATAGCGTAACTCAAACTGTAAATAACTGTACTTCGGCTCCGGCTACTGTAGTAGTAACGGTTAATCCTAAGCCAACCTTTAGCTTTAGCACCAGCAGCAACCCAACAACTTGTGCGGGCAACCAGGGCACTATTAGCTTTAGCGGATTAACTGCCAGCACTACTTACTCAGTTAGCTATGTTAAAAACGGCAGCAACGTTGGTCCGGTTAACATTGCAACTAACGCAAGCGGCATATTAACTATCACCGGTTTAACAGCCGGCACCTATACCAACTTCGTAGTTACATTAAACGGTTGTTCGTCTAATGCAATTGCCGGTCCGGTTACATTAACCGATCCAAGTGCTCCTGCGGCTCCTTCAAGTGTTACAGCAAGTCCAAATCCTATTTGTACAGGTGCTACCTTAACCTTATCGGCTATAGGCAGTAACTTAAGCTGGACGTACCCTGATGGCCCTACCGCTAGCGGCAGCCCGCTTACCCGTACGAACGTTACTACCGCAATGGCAGGAACTTATTCAGTAACACAGACTGTCGCTGGTTGCGTTTCGCCTGCAGCTACTGTTGTAGTTACTGTAAACACTACGCCTGCGATTGCTTTAGGTACTACTACTAATCCTTCAACCTGCGCAGGTAACCAGGGCTCTATAACCTTAACCGGTTTAGTAGCCAGCCAGAGCTACACCGTTAACTACCTGAAAGGTGGTATTGGCCAGGGACCTGTAACCATTGTTGCTAACGGTAGCGGTCAGGTTATCATTACCGGATTAACTGCCGGCACCTATACCAACTTTAGCGTAACCATTAGCGGTTGTACTTCTAATACAGTAGCTGGTCCGGTAACTTTAACCGATCCGGCCAACCCTGCTGCACCTACCAGTGTTGCAGCAACACCTAACCCTGTTTGCGAAGGCGGCACTTTAACCTTAACTGCCGTAGGCAGCAACTTAACCTGGACTTTCCCAAGTGGTGGTGGCACTGCAAGTGGTTCACCTGTAACGCGCACACCTGTTACCACCTCAATGGGTGGCACTTATAGTGTTACACAAACAGTAAATAACTGTACTTCAGCACCTGCTACCGTTAGCGTAACGGTTAACCCTAAACCGGTTGTAACGTTTAGCACCAGTGTTAACCCAACTACTTGTGGTGGCACTAACGGTTCTATTTCTTTCTCTGGCTTAAATGCCAGCACTACCTATGCGGTTAGCTACGATAAAAACGGCAGCCCTGCAGGTACCTTCAATATTTCAACTAACGCCAGTGGCGTTCTTACAGTTAGCGGTTTAACTGCTGGCTCATACACTAACTTTATATTAACCCTCAACGGTTGTTCTTCGAACACCTATGGAGGTCCTATAACCTTAAGCGATCCAAGCACACCGGCTGCTCCTACAAACGTAGCTGCAACACCTAACCCGGTTTGCCAGGGCGGCACTTTAACTTTAACTGCTACCGGCACCAACTTAAGCTGGACCTTCCCTAACGGTGGAGGTACTGCCAGCGGTTCTCCGGTAACCCGCACACCGGTTACTTTAACCATGGCAGGCACCTACTCAGTTACACAAACTGTTGCAGGTTGTACCTCTGCTCCGGCTACTGTACTGGTAAATGTTAACCCTACACCTGTTATCAGCGGCAGCAGTTCAACTAATCCAACCACCTGCGGTGGCACAGATGGCTCAATTACCTTAAATGGTCTCAGTGCCAGCACTACCTATTCAGTTACCTATCTTAAGAATGGTGTTTCGCAAGGCCCTGTTACTATCAACTCTAACGCCGGTGGTTCAATTGTAATAACCGGTTTAGGAGCCGGCACATATACAAACTTCTCGGCTACGCTTAGCGGTTGTGCTTCTTCAACGTTTGCAGGTCCTGTAACACTAAGCGATCCTACAACACCTGCTGCACCAAGCGGCGTATCTGCAACTCCTAACCCGGCTTGTACCGGTCAAACGGTTCAGTTTAATGCTACCGGCGTAATCGGTGCTTCCCTACAGCTGGACAGGCCCACAAAGCTTCAGGCAGCACCCTGCAAAACCCAACTCGTTTAATTACTGCTACCAACTTCGGTGGTGTTTACGCAGTAACCCAAACAGTGGCTGGTTGTACTTCGCCTGCTACAACGGTAACACTTACTGTTAACCCTACTCCGGTTATTACTGCAGCTTCAGGTTCTAACCCAACCACCTGTGGTGGCTCACAGGGTTCAGTAACCATCAGTGGTTTAACCAACGGCACCAGCTATTCAGTAACTTACACTAAGAACGGAACCCCACAAGGTCCTGTGGTATTAGTAGCTGCCGGAGGCCAGGTAACCATTACCGGCTTAACAGCTGGCACTTATAATAACTTTGTAGTTACTGCTGCCGGATGTCCTTCTGCTGCATACACTACTGCAGTAACCCTAACAGATCCGGCTGCTCCATCTGCTCCAACATTAAGCAGCAATACTCCGGTTTGTGCGGGCGATACCAAATGGTTGTTCTCTACTGCAGTTGCAGGCGCAACATATAGCTGGAGCGGTCCTCTTGGATTTACTTCAGCACTGCAAAACCCAATTCGTACTAATTCTACCGTGCCAATGGGCGGTACCTATAGCTTACTTGTAACTGCGGCCAACTCTTGTACGGTTACAACTTCAACAACTGTTGTAGTTAATCCAACACCAAGTGTAAGTGCAAGCAGCAACAGTCCGGTATGCGCTAACAGCAATATCAACCTTTCTTCGGTTCCTGCCGGTGGTGCAGGTGGTTACGGCTACCTGTGGAGCGGTCCTTCTTCGTACAGCAATGCTACGCAGAACCCAACTATAACTAACGTTAGTGCTGCCAATGCAGGCACCTACACTATCCGTGTTACCGACCTGAACGGTTGTAGCGCAACTGCATCAACAGCAGTAGTGGTAAATGCCCGTCCTTCAGTTACTGCAGGCAGCAATACACCGGTTTGTCAAACATTCAATGTAAACCTTACTTCTACACCAAGTGGTGGTAACGGCTCCTACTCTTACTTATGGAGCGGCCCTAATAGCTTCGGTTCAAATACACAGAATCCAAGCATTATTGGCGCTACCACTGCAGCTACCGGTGTTTACACGGTAACCGTTACTGATGGCAATACTTGTACTGCCACCGCAAACACTTCGGTTACTGTAGTAAGCAAACCTGCCACCCCAACTGCAACTGCAACACCTAATCCGATCTGTACTGGCCAAACACTTAACTTAAGTGTAAGTGGTTTAGGCGGCGCTACGTTTAGCTGGGTTGGCCCTAACGGATTTACCTCCGCTCTGGCAAATCCAACTGTGGCCTCTATTACTACAGCCGGTGCCGGTGTTTATAAAGTAGTTCAAACAGCCAGTGGCTGTACTTCGGATACTGCTACTGTAACAGTGGTAGTAAATACTACACCTAATGCACCTACTGCAGCCGCTACTCCAAATCCAATTTGCAGTGGCAACACATTAAGCTTAACCGCAACAGGCCAGCCTGGTGCTAGCTACAACTGGACCGGCCCTAACGCGTTTAGCTCAACTACACAAAACCCTACCATTGCTACTATAACAACTGCAGGTACTGGTTTATATTCAGTTACTCAAACAGTTTCAGGTTGTACTTCTACAACTGCCGGAACAGTAAACGTAACAGTTAATCAAACACCAACCGCCGCCACACCAACTAGCAATAGCCCGGTATGTTATGGCGATACTTTAAAACTGTTTGCCGCAACTGTTGCAGGTGCTACTTATAGCTGGAGTGGTCCTGCGGGTTATACTTCTGCCGTTCAAAATCCGGTTCGTGCAAATGCACTGCCAGCCATGAGCGGTACCTACTCACTGGTAGTTACAGTAAGCGGTTGCAGCAGCACGAACAGCGCAACAGTAGTGGCCACTGTAAATTCTTGTCCTCCTGTTGCTGTAAACGACAACTACAGCACCAATGAAGATACCCCGCTGAACATTTCAGCTCCGGGCGTATTAACCAACGACTACGATCCTGCAACTCCACAACAACCGTTAACTGTTAGCCAGCCGGCTGGTTGCGGTCCGCTGCACGGTTCAGTAACCATCAATGCAAACGGCAGCTTTACGTACACACCTGCATCTAACTATACTGGTGTCGATTCATTCTGCTACCGCGCATGTGATAACGAAAGTCCTGCTGCTTGCGATACAGCATATGTAATTGTAAATGTGTTACCTGTTAACGATAAGCCGGTAATTAACGACTCTACCGTTACTACTCCTGAAGATGTTCCGGTAACTGTATGTATTCCAATCAGTGACCCTGAAACAGCTACACAATCGCACTCTATTACTAATATTTACTGCGGCCCTAACAATGGTAACATTTCGGGTACTACCGTAAATAATACCGGTAACCCGCACCTGGTTTGTGTTACCTACGCCCCAAATGCCAACTACAACGGAACTGATTCAGTTTGTTTAGTGGTATGCGACAACGGTACTCCACAACTGTGCGATACTACCAAGATTACCATCATCGTAACCCCGGTTAACGATAAGCCTATTGCCGTTGATGATATCTATCCTTCTTGTATTGACACAGCTATCCGGAAAAACGTATTAGGCAACGATATTGATATTGATGGTCCTGCCATGCAAACCATCGGCACTATCTGTGGTCCGTTTACCGGAACCCTGGTGCTGCAACTCAACGGTAACTTTGTTTATACACCAACGCCTGCCTTTAACGGTGTTGATTCATTCTGCTACGTAGTATGCGATGGCGGCACACCAAATCTTTGCGATACCGGCGTAGCCATCCTCGATTACTCTTGTGTAAACATCAAGCCAATTGCTAACAACGATGCTTACACTACACCGGAAGATGTAACACTGAACGTGCCTGTAACGGGTGTATTGACCAACGACAACGATCCGGATGGCGGCACGCTTACAGTAAACACCTCGCCAGTTGTAAACGTATCGCATGGTACGCTTACCTTAAATAGCAACGGTTCGTTCACTTATGTGCCGACTTCTAATTACAATGGCTTAGATTCTTTCATCTATGCAGTATGCGACAATGGTGTACCGGTTAAGTGCGATAGCGCTACCGTTTACATTACTGTTACGCCTGTAAATGATGCTCCGGTAGTTGGCGACTCAACCATCACTACTCCTGAAGATCAGCCAATCACTGTATGTGTTCCTTTCAGCGATGTGGATGTTACCGACTTACATGCTGCCAACCTGTTATGCAACCCTGCTTCAGGTGCGGTTAGCAACATCACCGTAAGCGACATCTTCCATACGCTTTGTGTAACCTATACACCTAACCCTAATTTCAATGGTAACGACAGCTTATGCCTCATCATTTGCGATAACGGCTTGCCAAGCAAGTGCGATACCAGCCACATCCGTATCACCGTTACTCCGGTAAACGATCCTCCAATTGCTATCAACGATGCTTACACTACCAGCGAAGATGTAACCTTAACCGTACCTCTTGGAACTGGTGTTCGTGCAAACGATAACGATAACGCCGATGGCAATGCGGTTACTACTTTAACTGTAACCACTTCGCCAATTGTTAACGTGGCCCATGGCACCTTAACACTGAACGGCAATGGTTCGTTTACTTATGTGCCTACCAGCAACTACTGCGGTAGCGACTCATTTGTTTACCGTGTGTGCGACAACGGCACGCCTCTGCCAAGCCTGTGCGATACTGCTACCGCTTACATTACTGTAATTTGTGTGAACGATCCTCCGGTGGTAGTGGATACCCCGATTGTAACCTGCGAAGATTGCGGACCAATTACTGTATGTGTGCCAATTACCGATCCTGATAATACCACCTTTAACATTGGTCAGGTATTGTGTGGTCCTAACAGCGGCACCGCTAATACATCTATTGTATTCAATACTGCATGTGTAACTTACACTGCCAATAACAACTTCAACGGCGTTGATTCGATATGCCTGGTTGTTTGCGACAATGGTTCACCTGTTAAGTGCGATACCACCAAGATTACTATTACCGTTACTCCGGTGAACGATCCTCCTGTTGCGCTGAACGATAACTACAGCACTAACGAAGATCAAACACTTACCGTACCTGTTGGTACCGGTGTTCGTGCAAACGATAACGATAATGCAGATGGCAACCCGGTTACCTCTTTAACCGTTACCACTACGCCAATTGTTAACGTAGCTCACGGCACTTTAACCCTTAACAACAACGGCTCATTTACATATGTGCCTACTGCACAATTCTGCGGTAGCGATTCATTCCAATACCGTGTTTGTGATAACGGCACACCGCTGCCAAGCCTGTGCGATACTGCCACAGCTTACATTACTGTAAACTGCCTGAACGATCCACCGGTAGTAGTAGATACTCCTATCACCAATTGCGAAGATTGTGGTCCGATCACTGTTTGTGTTCCTATTACAGATCCTGATCAGAACTCAACCTTTACTATTGCACAAACCCTGTGTGGGCCTAACAGCGGCACTGCTTCTTCAAGCATTGTATTCAATACCGTATGTTTAACCTACACATCAAACACTAACTTTAACGGCAACGATTCTATTTGTTTAGTTGTTTGCGATAATGGTGTTCCTCAACTGTGCGATACCACTAAAATTACCATTACCGTTACACCGGTGAACGATCCTCCTGTAGCGCTTAACAATAGCTACACTACCAACGAGGATGTAACCTTAACGGTACCTGTGGGTACAGGTGTTCGTGCAAACGATAACGATAACGCGGATAACAATCCGGTTACTTCGTTAACCGTAACTACAACTCCGGTAGTAAACGTAACCCACGGAACCTTAACGCTTAGCGGCGATGGCTCTTTCGTGTATGTTCCAACCGCGCAGTTCTGCGGTTTAGATTCGTTCCAATACCGTGTGTGCGACAACGGCACTCCGCTTCCAAGCCTGTGCGATACAGCTACAGCCTTTATTACTGTAAACTGCCTGAACGATCCACCGGTAGTAGTTGATACCCCAATCACCAATTGCGAAGATTGTGGTCCAATTACAGTGTGCGTGCCAATTACTGATCCTGACCAAAACTCAACATTCAGCATTGCTCAAACCCTGTGTGGTCCGAACAGCGGCACCGCTACCTCAAGCATCGTGTTTAACACCGTATGCTTAACGTATACTTCTAACACCAACTTCAATGGTAACGATTCTATCTGCTTAGTGGTGTGCGACAATGGTTCGCCTCAGCTTTGCGATACTACAAAAATCACCATCACGGTAACGCCGGTGAACGATCCTCCGGTAGCGTTGAACAACAACTACACTACTAACGAAGATCAAACCTTAACCGTTCCTACCGGCACTGGTGTTCGTGCAAACGACAACGACAATGCCGATAATAATCCGGTTACTTCGTTAACTGTTTCTACTTCGCCTGTTGTAAACGTGGCTCACGGCACCTTAACCCTAAGCGGTGACGGTTCGTTTGTTTACGTTCCAACCAGCAACTACTGCGGTCCGGATTCGTTCCAATACCGCGTATGCGATAGCGGCACACCGCTGCCAAGCCTGTGCGATACCGCTACAGCTTACATTACTGTAAACTGTCTGAACGATCCACCGGTTGTAGTAGATACACCGATTGTGACTTGTGAAGACTGCGGTCCAACCACTGTATGTATTCCGGTAACCGATCCGGATGTGAACCAGAGCTACACCATTGCAGCTCAGTTCTGCGGTCCTAACAGTGGCACTGCCTCAAGCAGCCTGGTGCTTGGTACCCTGTGTGTAACTTACACAGCCAATACTAACTTCAACGGTCAGGATTCAATTTGCCTGGTTGTATGCGATAACGGTGTGCCGCAAGCTTGTGATACCACCCACATCCATATTACTGTAACACCGGTGAACGATCCGCCAATTGCCAATAACGATGGTTACTCAACCGGCGAAAACGTTACCTTAACCGCTACCACCGCAACCGGTGTTCGTGCGAACGATAACGACAATGCCGATAACAACCCTGTTACTTCATTAACCGTAACTACTACACCTGTTGTGGGTACTAACCATGGCGCTCTTACCTTAAGTGCTGACGGTTCATTCACCTTCGTTCCAACCAGCGGCTTCTGTGGTGTTGACTCGTTCATCTACCGTGTATGCGATAGCGGAACACCACTGCCTAGCCTGTGCGATACAGCTACTGCTTACATTACTATCAATTGTGTAAACGATCCTCCGGTAGTAGTGGATACCACTGTAACTAATTGCGAAGATTGCGGACCAATTACCGTATGTCAGCCAATTAATGATGGTGATATTACCGATAACCACAGCTACACCCTTTGCGGCAGTCCGCTGTGGGGTAATGCAGTGGTTACTGTAACCAACAATGCGAATACGCCGGATGTATTGTGTGTTACCTACACACCGCTGGCCAACTTCAACGGCCTTGATTCGATGTGTGTAATTGTATGCGACAATGGCACACCAGGCCTGTGCGACACTACGCATATTACTATCGTGGTTACACCGGTAAACGATCCTCCTTATGCCGATACTATTTATGTAGTAACCTACCAGGATCAACCTGTGGGTGTAAACGTAGCTTCTGCAACCGGCGATCTGGAAGGCAATCCGCTTACCTACAGCTATGGTGCTGTAACTCCGGCCAACGGTACTTATACCACCACTGGTCTGGGTGCAATTACTGTAACACCTAACAGCGGCTTTACCGGCACCTTTACTATACCTTATGGTGTATGCGATCTTAGCCCATACGCAGTAAACGTATTGTGCGATAGCGCTGCTATTATCGTAACGGTATTACCTGCGGGCGATACCCTGGTTAACCATGCACCAATTGCCAGCAACGATTACGCCACTACCCCAATGGGTAATGCGGTTGTAATTAATGAGCTTGCCAACGACTACGATGTGGACGGCGATGCACTGGCTGTAACTGTAACACAAAATCCTGTTCATGGCACTTACACCGTTAACCCTAACGGCACTGTAAACTACACGCCAAACAGCGGCTACTTTGGTTACGATACGATTGGTTACACTATTTGCGATCCTACAGCACTTAACCTGCCTAAGCCGCTTTGCGATAACGCCCTGATCATTATTTACATTTCGCACGATTCAACTTCTATACCAAACGATGCGCCGGTAGCTGTAGACGACTACGCCTTCCTGTGCAGCGACGGTGTGGTAACGCTGAACTTGTTGCGTAACGATAACGATCCGAACGGCGACGCGCTTACTTCGGTTACTATTATCGATAACGTGAACAACGGAACCTTAACTGCTGGTTCATTAGGCATCTACTTATACGATCCTAACACAGGCTTTAACGGTTACGATACCTTGTTATACCGCGTTTGCGATAACGGATCACCTAGCCTGTGCGATACCGGTATGGCGGTTATCCAGGTATTCGGTAACCCGGTAATTACACCTTCGGTTGCCAGCATTACCAATAACTGCAGTGGCGATAGCGTAAACATTACGTTTACTACTACCGTTCCTGGCACTGTTATTACCTGGACTGCCACTAACGGCACCAATGGTACCGGCGACATTCATACCGTGTTGAACAACTTAACCTCGGTTAACCAAACTGTTGTTTACACAGTAAATGGCATTGCACCGGGTGGTTGTGGCAGCACTACTATCACTATACCAGTAACTGTTAAGCCTCGTCCTACGGCTACAGCTTCTGTAAACGGAACCCTGTTCTGCAGCGGCGATAACGTAGTGATTAACCTGAACTCGAACATTTCGGGTACCACGTACGCCTGGAGCGGTTCGAACGGCACCAGCGGTACCGGTAACAACATCAGCGATAATCCGGTTAACAACGGTACAGCTAACATTACTGTTACCTATACTATTATACCAACTGCAGGCACTTGCTCCGGCGATACCCTGCGTGTGGATGTAACAGTTAAACCTAAACCGGCCTTAACAGCTAACCCAACTACACAAACTATCTGTAGCGGTGCGCCTATTACAGTAGCCATCACTTCCAGCATCAACGGAACCAGCATTCTGTGGAGCGGTAGCAACGGCAACAGCGGTAACAGCGCCACTATCAACGATAGTCCTGTAAATACACAAGGCAGCGACATTACCGTTACCTATACCATCAACGGTACATTTAACGGATGCCCTGCTAATACGATCTTCTCTACGGTAACTGTTCACCCACGCGTAGTGGCTGATGCAGGTGCTGATAAGAGTGCCACTTCTTGCTCGGCAAGTTGTGTAACCCTTGGCGGATCGCCTACAGGCACCGGTGCCGGCACCCTGGTTTACCATTGGGGTCCTGCAACAGGCTTAAGCGATACTGCTGCAGCTAATCCTACTGCCTGTGGTGTAATGAATACCACCACTTACACCGTAACTGTAACAGATGGCAACAACTGTTCGGCTACCGATGCAATGGTATTAACGATAACTCCAAGTTCATTAACTGCGGAAGCAGGTTCTGGCGGTTCATTCTGCGGCACCAGCGGCGACAGTGTAATGCTGGGTGGTTTCCCAACAGCGGTTGGCGGAACAGCTCCTTACACTTATACCTGGGCACCTTCAGGCTTGAACTTAACCAACCCTGCAAATCCGTTTGCTTACCCAACTGCTTCGGCTACTTACTACTTAACTGTAACCGATGCATTAGGTTGTCAGGCATTCGATTCAACCCGCATCAATGTTTATCCGCTTGTAACAGCTAATGCCGGCACCGATACCAGCGTATGTGCAGGCAGCCCGGCCCGCTTAGGCGGTAACCCAACAGCCAGCAACGGCAGCGGCAGCGGATACACTTATATATGGTCGCCTACTGTAGGTGTTAGCAGCATTACCAGCGCTAACCCAACAGCTACACCTCCTGCAACTACTACATATTCAGTAACGGTTACCGACGGCAACGGCTGCACAGCCACCAGCAGCGTGGTAGTGAACGTTACTTCGGTACCTGTAGCACAGGCCGGTTTGGATAAGGACTTATTTATGTGTCCTGGCGATAGCGTAATAATAGGAGATAACCCTGCTGCGGTAGGTGGTAATCCGGGTTACGTTTACGTATGGACACCTAACACAGGCTTAAGCTGCGATAGCTGCGCTAACCCTGTTGTAAAAGGCTTAACTGCTACCCAAACCTATACCTTAACTGTTTATGATGTAAATGGCTGTTCTAGCAGCGATAACGTAACTGTTAACGTTCGTCCGAACAACCTGACTGCTCATCCGGGCAACAATACACAGGTTTGTGCCGGTATCAGCGTTCAGTTAGGTGGTATACCTACTGCTGTGGGTGGTACTCCATCGTATGTTTACACTTGGAATCCGTCAGCTAGCCTTAGCAATGCTTCGGTAGCTAACCCAATAGCAAGCCCGGCTGCAACTACTACTTATAACTTAACCATCAGCGATGCAAACGGTTGTCAGGCTACCGGTGCTGTAACTGTAACGGTTAACCCTCGTCCTACTGCTAATGCCGGTCCTGATACTTCGGTATGTAACGGCAGCGCTGTAGGTATCGGTGGCAGTCCTTCTGCAACCGGTGGTACACCTGCTTACACGTACGCATGGAATCCAACAACCGGCTTATCGTTACCAAATGTTGCTAACCCAACTGCCGCTCCTGTTGCTGTAACTACTTACCAACTGGTAGTAACCGACAGCAAGGGTTGTGCTGCAGTGGATGAAGTAACCGTAACACCACGCACCAACCCTGTGGTTGATGCAGGTGCTGATAAGACCTTGGTTGCCTGCGGTGGCGATACCGTATTTATCGGTAACCTGCCGGTAGTTGTAAGCGGTGGCACTGCTCCGTTCACCTACGATTGGACCCCAGGTTCATTCCTGAGTGATTCGGTTGGTCAGAACCCACTTGTAACAGGTCTGTTTACTCCGGGCTCTTACTCGTATCAATTAATAGTAACCGATACCTTCGGTTGCCGTGGAGTTGACTATGTAGTAGTGAACGTTACACCAAGCACGCTGCAGGCGGATGCCGGCAACGATGCTAAGGTATGTTCTAACTCAAGTGCTCCGGTAACTATCGGCGGTGCTCCAACGGCTGCCGGTGGAACTACCCCATACACCTACTCATGGACTTCGTCACCTGCCGGATTTACCAGCAGCTTACCTAATCCACAAGTAACTCCTGCAGCTACTACTACTTACTACTTAACCGTGCGCGACAGCAAAGGCTGTGTATCTACCGATTCTGTGGTAGTTCGCTTTAATGCTGCTCCTTCGGCTAATGCAGGTGCTGATACGGCTGTTTGTCAGGGCTTCTGTGTTCAATTAGGCACAGCGTCTACCGGCACCGGTGGCTCAGGCACACTGCAATACTCTTGGACTCCAACAGTAGGATTAAATGCCAACAACACGGCTAATCCGTTGGCTTGTCCGGTTGTAACAACAACCTATGTTGTATTAGTTACCGATACAAACGGCTGTCAGGGCAGCGATGCAATGACCATTACCGTTCGTCCGTTACCGGTTGCCAACGCTGGCGCCGATCATCAGATAACTGCTTGCTCCGGCGATAGTATCCAAATTGGTGGTTCACCAACTGCTACCGGTGGTAACTCAGGCCCTGGTGGTTATATCTACAGTTGGTCTCCTGCAAGCAACTTAAGCTGTACAGGCTGTGCTAACCCATGGGTGGTTGGCCTGGGCACTACTACTTCTTACACGGTTGTAGTTACAGATGCTAACGGTTGCACTGCAACAGATGCTGCTGTTATTCAGATTGTGCCTAGCACACTTACTGCTGATGCAGGTAACGATCTGTCAATGTGTTTTGGAACCAATGGTGTAACAATCGGTGGCGCTCCTACTGCGGTAGGTGGTGTTCCGGGTTATACCTATAACTGGAGTGGTGCAAACCTCAGCAGCAGCACAGTTGCTAATCCGGTTGCTACTCCAACTGCTACAACTAAATACTACGTAACTGTAACCGATAGCAAAGGCTGTAGTTCAGTTGATTCAATGACTGTAACAGTTAATGCATTACCTACTGCTAATGCCGGTTTAGATACTGCTATATGTGCCGGTAACCTGGTGCAGTTAGGCGGTAATCCAACTGCTTCGGGTGGCACTCCTGGTTACACCTACTCATGGGCGCCTACAACAGGCCTTATCGGTGCGGGTGCATCCAGCGCTTCTAATCCAACGGCACAACCTGCAACAACAACAACGTATGCAGTAACTGTAGTAGATAGCAAAGGTTGCCGCAATAGCGATAACGTGCAGATTACTGTTCGTCCTAACCCGGTTGCTGATGCAGGTCCGGATAAGACAATCGTAGCCTGTTCGTCCGATAGCGTTCAAATCGGTGGTTCACCTACCGGTTCTGGCGGTGGCGGTACCTTTACCTACAATTGGTCACCTACCGGCGGCTTAACCGACTCGGTAGCTGCTAACCCTTATGTGAAGAATATCGGTTCTACTATTAGCTACAATGTAACCGTTACCGACCAGTTTGGCTGTTCTGCTGCCGATCAGGTTCAGGTGGCTGTTTCTAATAGCTCACTGGTAGCAGAAGCTGGTAACAACGTGGCCTTCTGTCAGGGTGCTTCAGTATCTGTAACCATCGGCGGTTCTCCAACTGCGGTGGGTGGTACTACTCCTTACAGCTACGTTTGGACTCCATCAGCAACATTAAGCGCTGCCAACAGTGCTAACCCGGTTGCTACACCTACTGGTTCTACTACTTATACCGTGGTGGTTACCGATGCACATGGTTGTGTAGCTTCCGATACAGTTCGCATTACAATCAATCCTCGTCCGGCTGTTAATCCGGGTCTGGCAGATACTGTTTGTGCTGGTGCTTGCTTAACCCTGGGTGGTTCACCAACTGCTATAGGTGGTACTGGTTCGGTTTATGTGTATACATGGACTCCTACCAACTTCCTGTCTGCAGCTAACGTAGCTAACCCAATTGCATGCCCAACCAACAGCATTACTTACAACGTTAACGTAACCGACTCGCTGGGTTGCAGCAACAACGCAAGTGTTACTATCCGTGTTAACCAAAACCCTGTGGCTAATGCCGGTGCCGATCAAAGCATAATCGGTTGTCCGAACGCACAGGTGGGTATTGGTGGTTCTCCGACAGCTACTAACGGTACAGCTCCATACTTATATGCATGGAGCCCAAGTGCCGGCTTTGGCTGTTCTAACACCGGATTACCTAACCCTGTAATCTGTAACCTGAGTGTTACTACTAACTATACATTAACAGTAACCGATAACAACGGTTGTACTGCTACCGATCAGGTGGTGGTAAGCGTAATACCTAGCAACCTTGCTGCCGATGCAGGTCCTAACAAGGCTATCTGTGCCGAACAAGGCGGTGGTGTAGTATGCGTTCAGATAGGCGGTGCGCCTTCTGTAACTGGTGGCACCGGTCCGTTTGTTATCGATTGGAGCCCAGTTCAGGGTATCTGCGATGCTAACAACATTGCTAACCCAACAGTTAGCCCAACTGATACTACAGTTTACACCTTAGTGGTAACCGATGCCAACGGTTGTACTGCTGCTGATTCAATGGTATTGTTCCTGAACCCTGCTGTAACGGTGGTATTACCTCCGGATACTGCAGTATGCCAGGGCAGTCCGGTTCAATTAGGTGGTACACCTACTGCAACAGGCGGCACTCCTGGTCCGGGTATGAGCTACAGCTGGAATCCGGGTGTAGGCTTAACCTGCACTACTTGTGCTAACCCGATTGCAACACCGCTTAGCACTACTACTTACTGTGTAACTGCTACCGATGCGGTTGGCTGTTCGTCTTCAGCTTGCCAAACTATCACCGCTAATCAGGGTGTATTCGCACACGCCGGTGCTGACAAGCAAATGGTGGCTTGCGGTGGTTCGTTTGTAACCATTGGCGATAACCCTGCTGCTACCGGTGGTTCGGGTAACTATAGCTACCACTGGACTCCGGATTCGGTTGGTGGTGTGAAAGTGGTGTTCAACCCAACCCAGCCTAACCCGTTGGTGATTAACCTGGATACTACTACACTGTTCACATTAACCGTGTTGGATAATGCAACCGGTTGCACAGCTACCGACCAGGTATTGGTAGTTGTTAACCCAAGCACCCTGCAGGTAGATGCCGGTCCGAACAAGATATACTGTTCTGCTTCTTCACCAATAACAATTGGTGGCAGCCCAACAGCACAGTTCGGCACAGGCCCTTACGGTTACCAATGGTCGCCAATACCGGGCTTAAGCGATGCTACAACGGCTAACCCTCAGGCTAATCCGTTAAATACTACTACTTACTTCTTAACTGTAACCGATCAAAACGGCTGTATGGCTTACGACTCCATGACGGTAATCGTTAGCCCGCAAATAGCTGTTAACGCCGGCATCGATACCCTCATCTGTACTGCTACTGATGTAGTACTGGGTGGTAATCCGGTGGCTGTTGGCGGCACAGGTAACTATACTTATAGTTGGACTCCTTCGCAGTTCCTGAACGGTACTGGTATCGCTCATCCTACTGCACAAGGTGTTACCAACAACGTTACATACACCTTAACTGTAACCGACTCATTAGGCTGTCAGGCCAGCGACGCTGTAAGCATTGGCTTACGTGCACTGCCTACTGCCAATGCAGGTCCGGATGTGTCAATTACTTCTTGTAGCGGCGATAGCGCTGTGCTAGGTGGTTCTCCAACTGCTTCAGGCACTGTAGGACCTTACACTTACGCATGGTTCCCGCCATTCAGCCAGCCTACATTAAGCGATTACACAGTAGCTAACCCAGTTATTAAACAGTTAGGCGCTACACAAATACTTACTGTAACCGTAACCGATACCTTTGGTTGTAAGGCTACAGACAATGTGCAGGTAACTGTATTACCAAGCACCATCTTTGTGGAAGCCGGCTCTAACCTTGGTAGCCTGTGTGCTAACGTGGGTGGTTGTGTTAACCTGGGCGGTGTTCCAACTGCATCAGGTGGCTTCCCTCCATACAGCTATCAGTGGTTTGGTGGTGTTACCGATTCGTTGATTTCTAATCCGCAGGCTTGTCCGTTGGCTACTACTGTTTACACAGTAATTGTAACAGATAACAAAGGCTGTGCGGCTGCCGATTCAGCTACAGTAATTGTTAACCAACCTACCGAAGCCAGCATTACCGGTCTTAACAGTCAATACTGTGTAAATGCAGGTAACATAGTTATGACCGGTGTTCCTTCTGGCGGCGTATTCAGCGGCCCTGGCGTTACCGGTAACATCTTCCAGCCTGCTACATTGGGTGTTGGTTACTACTGTATTACTTATACTTATACCAATACAACTACAGGTTGCACCGATGATACTACTATCTGCGTAACGGTTAACCCGCTGCCAAATGTTACTATCAGCGGCTTGAACGCTGCCTACTGTAAAGCCGATAGCTGTGTGACCATTACAGGTACACCTGCCGGCGGTATCTTCAGCGGTCCGGGTGTATCAGGTAACCAGTTCTGCCCGGCTTTAGCTAACTCAGGCAACAACACAGTTACTTACACTTACACCGATCAGTTAACCGGTTGTTCGAATACCGCCACGTTTGTAGTGAACGTGAAAGGTGCACCAACCTTAGATGTAACTGCTTCTGCAAGCACGGTATGTGCAGGCGGTTCGGCTATACTTACACCTACCTACAGCTTCGATGTATTCAATATCATCTTCGCTACACAAAGTGGCACTGTATTGGGCTCAGGTCTGAACCCGATTACTGTTAACCCAACTGGTGTAGACTACTGTGTAGTGGCTACCGCTATTAACACACCAAACGGTTGTATTACCCGCGATACAGTTTGTATCCATGTAAACCAATCGCCGGTGGCTGTGGATGACGAAGCCAATACCTGCGAAGAACAAACGGTTTCAATACCTGCTTGTTTGAATGATATTGATGCTGAAAACGATGTTAACGTTATCACCGTGCTTTCGGTTGGTAATGGTACCGCTACTGTAAGCAACTGCAACATCAACTATACACCTGCAGTTAATTACAATGGTTTCGACACCATCGTTTACCAGACATGCAACGCCAACTGCGCAAATGCCTGCGATACTGCACTGGTATACGTAAACATTTGTCCGATCAACGATACTCCGGTTATCGCTTGTGTTATCGATACTATCTACCAGGGCCAAACCGATACGGCTTGTGCTTCGGTTAGCGATGTAGATGGCGATGCTGTAACCGTATCGATTGTAACCGGCCAAACCATCAATGGTACTGCTACGGTAGTTAACAACTGCGTAGTGTTTACGCCGGATGCTTCGTTCATCGGCACGCAGCTGATTCAAATTCAGGCTTGCGACTCAGCCGGTGCCTGCGGTATCTGTACTACTACTATCGAAGTGTTAGGTGCTAACCGTCCTCCGCACACTGTTAAGGTGAATGCTACGGTTTGCGATAGCACATCAATTGGTATTAACGTATCAGCCGGTTCAAGCGATCCGGATGGCGATCCATTACACTTTAGCTATGGTCCGGTTAACGGCCCGGCTAACAGCAATGGTGCTATCACTGTAACCGGCAACGGAACTATCCAGTTCTGGGGCGATAAACCTGGTTACTACTTTATCTCTTACACCGCTTGCGATACCAGCGCTATACCGCAATACTCATTGTGCTCTACCAACCAGATTGTTGTTTACGTAATCAATTGCGATTCCGCAATCAACAACAATCCTCCGGTAGCTACCGATGATAATGCTACTACTACGCTCAACAACCCAACTGTGGTGAACGAACTTGCCAACGACTTTGATGCCGATGGCGATCCGTTAACCGTAAGCAACCTGGGCAACCCAACCTTACCTGGCGCTACTATTACCCTGAACCCTGACGGTTCAGTAACATACACCTCGCCGGTGGTAGGTTGCGATTCTATCGACTACGTAATCTGTGATCCTTACAATGCCTGCGATACAGGAACCATCTTTGTATGTGTTAGCAACGTGGTAACCGGCAACAATCCTCCGGCTGCTACCGATGATAATGCTACCACTAACTATCAGACTCCTGTTAGCATTCCTGTGAAAGCGAATGACAGCGATCCGGACGGCGATCCGATTACAGTTACTTCTACTCCTTGCTTACCGGCTAACGGTACCGTACAGATTGTTGGCAGCAACATCCTGTATACACCTAACAGCTCGGCTAATGCAAACCAACCTGATACCTTCTGTTACGTGATTTGCGACAACGGAACACCGAACCTGTGCGATACTGCTACTGTGGTAGTTTATATCAACAACTCGGTGCAGGGTGTGCCTGAGTGTTTAACCACAGGCTACCAACGTCCGGTGAATGTTTGGAATGTATTAAGCAACGACTTCGATCCTGAAACGGACAGCTTCTACCTGGTAAGCGTAATACAAATGCCTATCACCATAGGTACTGTGTCGCTGAATCCAAACGGAACCATCAGCTATGTGCCTCGTGCAGATACCTGCGGTTATGTCGATTCATTCCAGTATGTGATTAGCGATGTGCACGGTGCAACCGATACCGTTACCAACTGTGTAACCATTATCTGTTGCGAACGCCCTGTGGCAGTTGATAACCAATACACTATTCTGCCTACCGATTCGGTGGTGCTGGATGTAACGGTGAACGACACCCTGGGTGGTAACCCTGCTACCATTGCAATCATTGGCGGTCCTTCTAATGGTTCGGCTTATGTTACCGGCACTACTATCCACTACGATCCTAACAACTCGTTCTGTGGTTTAGATAGCGTGGCTTACCAATTGGAAACTACTTGCGGATTCGATACCGGATTCCTGATCGTAACGGTGAACTGTAACACAGCGCCAAATGCGGTTAACGATACCGTATCTATCTGTGCCGGAACCCAGATTACCATACCGGTGCTGGCGAACGACGTAGATCCGAATGGTGGTCAGATGACCGTGATACAGATTGTTAGCCAACCTGCTACCGGTACTACTACATTCAACTCTACTTCAGTTACCTACAACTCAACACTGCAGGCTGGCACTTATGTAATGAGCTACTCGGTTTGTGATGATGGCTTACCTAACCTTTGCGATACCGCCCAGGTTTACGTAGTCGTAAACAACTGTCCTCCAATCCAGGTCGACACTATCTACGACACTACCTTCATCAACACACCGGTTACACATTGCTTAGTTCCGGGTATTGAAGTGGTAAGCAGCACCGGCTTCTCAATCAGCTCGTTCTGCGATCCTCAAAACGGAACTGTAACCATCACAACCGATTCATGCTTCACTTACACGCCTGATGCCGGCTTCTTCGGTGTCGACACCTTCTGTGTAACAGTTTGCGATAGCCTGGGTAACTGCGCTGTAGCTCCTGTTTACATCTCGGTGCTGGATACGCTGATACAGGCTGTTGACGAACCTTGTGATGTGGATTCAACCGTAATGAACAATGCACTTACACTGAATGTGCTTGATAACGACATTATACCGTTTGGCGGCGATACCGTGGTAACTGTTCTTGGAACCGTACCAATGGGCACCGCAACTGTAAATGCCGATAACAGCATAACCTTTACACCTGCGCAGGATTCTTCGGGCCTTGTTCAGTTCCAGTATCAGGTTTGTGTAACTACAGGTCCTTACTCGTTCTGCGATACGGCCAGCGTTTGTATAACCGTAGTGGATACCACTACCGATTGCGACCTGCCGAACATCTTTACACCTAACGGTGATGGTGTGAACGACGTATTCGTAATACCTTGTAACGAGGATAACGAGAAAGCAGATCTGAAGATCTACGACCGTTGGGGTGCCGAAGTATGGCGCAGCCACGGACACTACCAGAACAACTGGGATGGCCACAACGAGCAAGGTGTGGTTTGTCCTGACGGAACCTACTACTTCATTTACTCTTACAACGACGGAACCGGACGCCGCGATCAGAAATTCGTAGTCATCCACCGTTAATAGATAAGGCAGTGCTTCCTGCCGCCAATGGCAGGAAGCACTTTTTAAAATTCAAAACCCAGAAAAAGATATAGTATGAAAAAGTTACTTATCACAGCCCTGATGGCAATCGCCCTCTATACCGGCGTAAACGCGCAGCAGGATGCGGCCTACAGCATGTATATGTTCAACGGGTTGTTCATTAACCCGGCTTATGCAGGCAGCCACGAGGTTATCAGCGTAATGGGTATCTATCGCCACCAGTGGGTGGGTATCGATGGTGCTCCGCGCACAGCTAACCTTAGCTTCCATATGCCTTTCCGTCGCGATCAGTATGCGATAGGCATGACTATTTCAAACGATAAGCTGGGCTTAAGCAACAACTTTAGCGTAACGCCGGCCTTCTCGTACCGCTTGCGTTTACCGCACGAAAACCGCCTCTGCTTTGGTGTGCAGGCTTCATTCAACTATTTCTACCAAAACGGTGGCAAAGCCAACCCGATTGACGTAAACGACCAAACTGCCTTTGACGGTTCAAGTTTGTTTGTGCCTAACGTAGGCGCAGGTATCTACGCTTACGGCAAGCGCTACTTTATCGGTTTTTCGGTGCCACACTTAATGCCGGCTACCCTGCGCGGCAAAACCAATGTGGTAAAATATAACGATGCTATTGCCCGCATTTATAACTACTACGTATTTACTGCCGGCTATGTATTCGGCAAAGATCCTTCTATCGTAAAGTTCCGTCCTACTATTTTGCTGAAGTATCAGAAAGGTTTGCCTAAGAACATCCCGCAGATTGATCTCAGCCTGGCCTTGTTGTTTATCGATCGTTTATGGGTGGGTGTATCAGCCCGTACCCAGGGCGATGCTTACAACATCGATGGCACCAAGAAAATTCCTTTCGGCGTATCTAACGTAATTGCCTTTGCCCAGTTTAAGATTACCCCTCAGTTGCAGGTTGGTTATGCTTACGATGGTGTAATTGGCGATCTGCACCACTTTACAAGCGGTACGCACGAGATTATGATTGGCTACGATTTTTGGTATGATAAGAAACGTTTTGTAACACCGCGTTACGTAAAATACTTCTAAGAATTTAAGCACTTAAAAGGTTAACCCTAAAAGATATTAGTATGAGCACGAAGAAATCCCTGACATTGCTCACCGCCCTGTTGATGTTGTTGATGGTACAGGCGGAAAAACCCATCGTTAAAGTTGGCGATTGGTATTATAAGCAATTCGACTTCCGCAAGGCGATTGAGTTTTACAAGCGTGCCCTTAAAAAGGATGAACGGGATGTATACGTGTTACAGCGTATTGCAGATAGCTACCGCCTTATTAACGATACTGCCGCCGAGCAGTATTACGGGCAGCTGGCTAAAATGGAAAACGCCAACGTAATCAATAAGCTGTATTATGCCGAAGCGCTCCGCTCGGCCCAGAAATACGCAGAAGCAAAAATTTATTACAAAGAGTATCTGGACCAGGTGCCTACCGATTTAAGCGTAAAAGAACGTTTAAAGGGTATCGACCAACTGGAAACCCTCAGCAAGGACTGTGGCTTTTATGCCATCGAAAACCTGCAACAGATCAACTCGAAATACTCCGACTTTGGTGTTACGTTTTATAAGGATACCGGCATTTACTTTACCAGTAACCGCGTAGCCGATAACTTTGTAGTGCATAAGGATAACTGGACAGGTGGCAACTTCCTGCAGATTTTTGAAGCATTCAAAACTGATTCAGGCGGCAAACTGGGTGCGCCTAAAATGATGAGCGGCCGCGAACCTAACCGCAAATTCCACGAAGGTACCAGCAGCTATAACGATAAAATGCAGGAACTGTATATCGACCGTAGCAACTACAATGGCAAACGTGCTTTCCCTGCTGCCGATAAAACCGTAAAACTTAAAATCTACCGTATAGTTTGGCTGCCCGACCAAAACCGTTGGGGCGATGAATTAATCGAAGCGGTACCTTTCAACGATAAAGAATACTCCGTAGGTCACCCTTCGTTAACCAAAGATGGCAAGACCCTTTACTTTGCCAGCGATAAGCCCGGCGGTTACGGTGGTGTTGACTTATATGTAAGCACCCGCGAAATCGGCGGTACCTGGGGTACTCCGGTTAACCTGGGCGCTAAAATCAATACCTCGGGCGATGATATGTTCCCTTACATTGCTGAGGACGGAACACTTTACTTTGCTTCCAGCGGCCACACCGGCCTGGGCGGTTTAGATGTATACTCTACCACCAGCATTAAAACAGGTAACAAAATCACTACCTGGACCGAACCTGAGAACCTGGGTTACCCGATCAATACCAACTCCGACGACTTCGGTTACATCATCAACAAGGACAACAAGAAAGGTTACTTTGTATCGAACCGTGGCGGTGGCCAGGGCGATGATGATATCTACAGCTTTGTGAAGAAAGGTATTATCCTGAACGGTATTGTTTATGACGCTGCAAGCGGCCTGCCAATTCCGGATGCTCAGGTTGTAATGAAAGAGGAAGACGTAGAGAAAGGCAAAGCCAAATCGGGCAAAGAAGGCGACTTCAGCTTCCCGGCTACACCTGGCAAAAAATACAAGTTCTACGCTACCAAGCCTGGCTACCTGCCGGCTGAGGTTACTGCCGATGTAAAAGAAAAACCTGAATTGGTTAAAATACCAATGGTGCAGGAAGGTGGTATAAACCTCGAGATCACCGTGCTTGACAAAAAGACCCGCGACCCGCTGGAAGTAGCAAAAGTAAAGGTTACCAACCTTACTACTATGAAGGATGAGGTTTGCTCAACTAACAAAGACGGTAAGTGTGTATTTACCCTCGAGCCCGAGACCAACTACCGTTTAGAGGCTTCGAAAGAAACCGGCGAACCCGATACTAAATACTTGACTGTAACTGCCACCAAGAGCACCAAAGGTGTAAAAGCACCTACTACCTTATACGAGGTAATGGAACTGGAAAAAGTGAAGAAAGGTGTGGCTATCAAGATCGAAAACATTTACTACGATCTCGACAAGTGGTTTATCCGTCCGGATGCTGCCAAGGAATTGGACAAGCTGGTTAAGATCATGAAGGATAACCCAACCATGGAAATTGAGTTGAGTTCGCATACCGACTGCCGCGCTACTGCACAGTACAACATGCAGCTTTCCAGCAAGCGTGCCGAAGCTGCCGTTAACTACATCGCCTCACAAGGTGTAGAAGGCCGCCGTATGATTGCTGCCGGTTATGGCGAAAGCCGCCTGGTAAACAAGTGCCAGTGCGAAGGAACCTTTGCCGTGCCTTGTACCGATACCGAACACCAGGAAAACCGTCGTACAGAATTCAAGATCCTGAAATTCTAAAAGAGATAAACAACCCATGCTCATTTACCCCACAACCCCGGTTTACCCCCGGGGTTGTTTATTTTAAGTGGGTTGCCAAAAGTTGATTAAGCCTATATTAGCGCAAATGCTTGCGATGCACCGTTTGCTGCTTTTTTGCTTTACGCTTTTGTTTTTTACCCGTGCTGCTGCCGAAGATCTGCGTGGCGATACCATTGACATTGGCGCTTATCAGCTCCGTTTAAACGTAACCGACTTTGCCACCAAAATACTGCGGGGCGATGCCACCATTGGCATAAAGGCCCGCCAAAATGGGGTAGAAGGTATCCGGTTCGATCTGTTGAAGCTGACCGTTGATTCGGTGAATGTAGATGGCCTGTATAACGTGCCCTTCGACTATAACGATACCGTGTTGAATGTAAACTTGCTTACCACCTTAAACACGGGCGATTCCGCTACGGTACGGGTGTATTATCATGGGCACCCCTTGCAACTCAGCGGCGATTTTGGTGGCTTTTATTGGGATGCCACTTATGCCTTTAATATCGGGGTAAGCTTTTTAGCCGACCCGCATACCTATGGCCGCGTGTGGTTTCCCTGCTTCGATAATTTTACCGAACGCAGTTTCTACGAGTTTTTCGTAACCACTAAAAACATACACAAAGCATTTTGCAATGGCCTGTTGTTAGGTGTAACGCCTGCTGCAGGCAATACACAGATCTGGCATTGGAAACTGGGGCAGGATATACCATCCTATCTTGCTTCGGTGGCAGTATCCGATTATCAAACCTTAAGCGATACCGTAAACGGACAATTGGGAACCCTGCCGGTGCAATTGGCTGCCCGTGCTAACGATACCGCTGCCATGAAGAGTTTGTTCGTGCATCTGCACGACGCCTTTCATATACAGGAAAACGCCTGGGGCCCCTATAAATGGGACCGTGTGGGTTATTGCATAGTGCCCTTTAATGCCGGTGCCATGGAGCACGCCACCAACATTGGCTTTATGTTGTATTATCTTACAGCGTATGCCGCCCAGTGCGAAACAACCATGGCGCACGAGCTCAGCCATCATTGGTTTGGCGATTTGGTTACTTGCGAGGACGCCGCACAAATGTGGCTGAACGAAGGCTGGGCCTCATACAACGAACCGCTGTTTATTGAAAAGGTATATGGCGATAGCGCCGCCCGGCAGTACACGCGCAATAATCACGAACACGTGCTTGCCGATGCACACATCAGCGATGGAGCTTATTTGCCGGTAGGCAATGTGCCAACGCAGCAAACCTATGGCACCACAGTATATGATAAGGGCTCGGACATCATCCATACCCTGCGGTGGTATTTGGGCGACAATACCTTTTTTACCTGCGTAAAGCAGTATCTGGAAGCAAACATGTTTAGCACCGGCAGCAATACCAAATTGCGCGATTACCTGCAGCAATGCTCCGGCAATAATGCCATCACCGATTATTTCAACGATTGGGTAATGGCAGAAGGTTTTCCGCATTTTTCTATTGAGGAAACTTTTGCCTCGGGAACCAATAACGAGTATGTGCACGTTATCATCCGCCAGCGTTTACACCACGCACCGCATTACTACAACAACGTACCGGTAAAGGTTACCTTCTTCCGCAGTAACCTTACTTCTGTTAGCGGTATAGCAACAGTTAGTGGTGAGTGTACCGAGTTTGTTTCGGATGCGCTGAATTTTACGCCCGCCTATATTGCGCTTGATTTTGATGAGAACATACAGGATGCCATTACCGACGAAGCTCTGGTAATTGGTAACACCGGCAACTATAATTTCGGCACTGCCAAAATGCAGGTTGTCGTTAATCAGGTAAACAACCCTTCGCTAATGCGCGTGGAGCATAACTGGATTGCCGCCGATGCCATGCGAACACCTATACCGGGTTTGCATTTAAACAACCAGCGGTACTGGACGGTAGGTGGTGTATGGGATACCGATTTTGATGCCACTGCTACGGTTAGTTACGATAACGCCGGCCTGGATGATGGCTTTATTAGCAGCGTGGAAGATAGTCTGGTGTTGATGTTCCGCGCAAAGCAAACGGATGATTGGGCGATGGTTGACTCAGCTGTTTTCAATAAAGGCTTTACCAATGCCGATGGGGTAGGCACCATCACCATCCCGCACCTAACAACCGGCGAATATGCCCTGGCTGTTTACAATGCCGGCCTGCCAACAGTAATCAACCAGCATATAAGCTGTCGTCAACAGGTGGATGTGCCTGCCACCGTACAGGAAGGGTTTACGCTGTTCCCTAATCCTACAACAGGGTATGTGCAACTGCAATTTCCAACCGGTGGTGTAACACAGGTTACCGTATATAATCTTTGGGGGCAACAGGTAGCAATGCAAAAAGTAGGAGCGGAGCAATCTTCCATGGAAATAAACCTGAACAGTTTAACTGCCGGCGTTTATACCCTGACACTATACGCCGATGGTAAGCGTTTAAATAAAGTATTGGTTAAACAGTAAGGCAGCCTGGCTGCTATAATGTTATAAGTATGATTCTACAGGTAGCCACAGCCCTTCTATTTGATCGCAACGGACGATTACTCATTTACCTGCGCGATGATAAACCGGAGATAAGCTATCCCAATCACTGGGATTTGTTTGGTGGTATGGTAGAAGAAGACGAGACACCTGAACGTGCCCTGGTGCGCGAGGTAGAGGAGGAGTTGGGCATAAGGCTGAACATGTTTACACTTTACCGCGACTACGATAGCTTTGGCGAAAGCATACCCAACCGCAAATATGTGTATGTAGCGCATGTAGATTACATACCTGAAGAACTAACCCTGCGCGATGGTGGACAACGGCTTACCAGTATACCACTCAGCGAACGCCACGAATACAAATTTGCCAACATCCTCGGCCAGATCATCGACGATTATGCGAATAAGGTAGAAGAAGGATAAGCAGCCCGAAAAGCAGAACTACAGTTTAACCATCCTGTCATCCTGTGCCAAGCCATTAAATAAACGGCAGCGAAGCCTGCCCGGCTCGGTCCGACGAGAGGATCCCTCTCTTACAACTTGTAAATAGTTGAAAGAAGCACAAAATCCCTTAGCTGAAGTTCGATTCCGCTCGGGGTAACTTAAAACAAAATCGAGCTTAAAGAACTGTTTTTCATGTTCTCTGATGGTTCGATCAATTGTAACTCCAAGCGGAGAAAGCAGGCATTATCGAAATTACCGCCAACGTTTCGGGGGGGGGGCGATGGCAGGGTGTTTTAGCACTATACCTTATTTGGAGAACTGAACTTCCACTTTGCATAAATGTGTCTGCGAAGCACGTCACCTCCGCTTTTGGCAAGCCCTTGTTAGCCGCATGTGCTACTGTTCGTCCGAAGATGTGGCGTTCCAAGTTTGCAGTCATTATGTAGGCTTCCCTGTTATTAGGCCAGCTATTAGTTGATTTTACGAATATACAATATCAGGTAAAAGATCAGCAGGGGTTAGGTAGTTCAAAGCTTTATGTGGGCGGTGATTGTTGTAATCTATCATCCATTCTTCTGCCTTCTCCCTTACATCATCCAGTGATTTAAATACATAAGCATTCAGGAGTTCACGGCGTACATTGCCGTTACATCTTTCTATATATCCATTTTGCATAGGCTTACCGGGTTGAATAAAGGTTAGTTGTATCTGGTGTTCCTTGCACCACATGTCCAGTTGGTGAGAGATAAACTCAGGGCCATTATCTACTCTTATCATAACGGGTAAGCCTCTGAATTCTTTTAAGTATTCCAAGGTTCGTATGAGCCTCAGTGTGGGTAAAGACAGGTCTGCTTCTATAGCCAATACTTCGCGGTTATAATCATCAATAATATTCAGTAAGCGGAACCTTCTGCCATCCCACAAGGTATCGCTCATGTAATCAATACTCCATACCTGGTTAACGCCCTCTGGCCTGAATAGAGCCTGTTTTACACGGGCAGGCAGCCTCTTACGGTACCGCCTGCGGATATTGAGTTTTAAGTCTGTATACACCCTATACACCTTTTTATGGTTCCAGATAAATCCCTGTCGCCTGATGCGGTAGAAGCATTGCCAAAAGCCAATGGCCGGGTGCTTTTCCACAAGCACCTGTAGTTGTTCTATAACCTTGCTATCGTCCTTAATTACCGGCCGGTAATTTTGACTGCTTCGCGGTATGTGCAGCGCTTTACAAGCCTGACGGATGCTTACGCCATGTTCTTCAATCATGTGTTTCGCAAGCTCGCGCTTCTCATCAGGCTCTATAGCTTTTTTTCTACTGCGTCTTTCAAAGCATGGTGCACAAGGCTCAGCTCCGCATACATGCGCTTTAAACGGGAGTTTTCAGCTTCTAATTCCTTTACACGCTTTAATTCCGCTACTTCCATGCCGCCGTAACGTTGCCGCCATTTGTAAAAGGCACCGGTGGTAATACCTAACTCCCGGCAAATGTCCTTGGCATCACGGCCTTTTTCATGTTCCTGGATGGCCTTGATAATCTGGGTTTCTGTGAAGTTTGACTTTTTCATAATTGAGCTTTTTAAAGTTGTGAAAAATTTGTCCTTTTTCAACTTTTAACTGGCTCAATTTTCAGGGGAGCTTACAATTAGCTTAGAAGTTCATTTAATTTATCAGAGAACTCTTTTGCACTTGTCGCACGAATGGCTCTAATTTTAGTTTGCTTGTTGTTTGCATTAAAATTCTCAATTTCCTTTACAACAAGTGGAGTAAGGTCTGTATTATAAATTAACCAAACCTCACCACTCTTGTCATGGAGAAAATAAGTAAGTTGATGAAAAGTGTTTAGTCCAATCTTACTTCGTGATAGATATTTTGCTTCAATAAAATAGTGCTTGTTGTTGTGTGAAAACTCAAAGTCAATACCCCTGTCGTTGCCGCTTTGCTCTTTAAGTTGAATGTCTTTTCTCTCTCGAAGAACTTCTGCAATTGCTTTCTCAAATTCATAAGCATAATGCTTTATTTCTTTAGTCGGGATAATGTCCTGTGATTCATTTTTAATTTCTTCCTCCTTGTCCTTATCCGCTTGATATTTATAGATGAAACTTATTATCCCTGTAATTCCTGTTACAATAGCAGCAATAATAGAAATGAGTTCAGCCCACCATGTTCCTTTACTCTCTGATTTTTGATTGTCCGTTGTTGTGGTAGTTACTTTTGGCAGCTGTTGCTTTGCAATTTCAATTTTTCTAATTAGTTCTCTGCGTTTTATTAAAGGTAAAAACCTGTCCTCCATAAATGATTCTTCTGCTTTGGTCAGAATATCTGTAAGCGACAAGGGAAACTTTTCATTAAGGGAAATTTCCTTTGCATGAACCAGTGTTGTCAATTCCGTAATGCTGAAAGTTGAATCACTAAAAACAAGTTCTTTGACTGACTGCTGAATTTCGCTTTGAGCATTTTTCAGTCGTTCGTTTTGAGATTCTCTCAAGTAGGAAGGAACATAATAAACTCCAAAATAAATTGTCAAGAAAAATCCTAAAATGCTAAATACATTTCCAAGGTTTCTTACAAGCCAATCCCAAAATGTTTTTAAAGCTCTCATTATACAAATGTAAATATTGGTTCCTTCGGATGAGTTTTATGTCTGTCAGGGTCAGGCATGCACAATTGAAATGTATGTCCGATACTTGGCTTAACTACTTTATCAATACACTCTTCTCGACTTTCGTAATTTCCTTTTGTTGGGGACATTAAAACTTTATACAGTAGTTCTCCTGGATGTCCTTGTAGGTTTACAAAATTAGTTTCACCTGTATTGAGATGATTTAAAATTCCTGCTGGCAAATTTTCAAAGAAGTAATCCCAAGTTAATGAAACTTCAATTTCAAAATTTGCATTGTAGCGATACCCTTCTTTCTGTTTAAGTTCGTAAAGAGCATTACTATCCTTGATGTTTAGCTTTGATAGGTCAGTGAAAATATGTTTCGGTCCCATCTGTCTTAAAGTTGAAACAACAATCCTAAATACATTTTGCTGAAAGGAAATTCTTTCATCTCCTTTTAGGAAAATATAATCGTCAGGGTTGATAGCCATTAAATTATGTTGTGGGCTTTTATGGGATGCTTTTACAATCATCAGTCCTAAGTAACCGATTCCAACGATGTAAGGAATTGTCTTTATAGCATTACCAATTTCGTGTGGTTCTAAAAGTTCAATCCCTAGCAATTTTGCTCTGGTGATTGCAGGAGCAGTGTATCCTTTGTTTGAGAAGACAATAACTTTGTTTGCACGAATTTCACCCGACAGATATTTTCCAACTAATCCGTCTATTGTTTCGCTGCCAACAGGTTCATCCCAATACTTCGCCTCTCCACAAATTAGGATGTCCGAAATTCCCAATCTACCCCTAATCTTCGTATCAATTTGTCGCTTGTTGCCACTTTCAGCTCCCATGTCTTTCACATCATGTTCAACTGTAAAGTTTGGAGGTATATCTTGAGCACAAAACTCACAAAGTAATTCCTCAAATTGTTTTGGTGTTAAGTCCATTATTTCCGTTTATTGCCTTGCAGTCAGTTTGATGTTAGCAGGTCGCCCAAGCATTGCGGCTAACACTCAAATATAAGCAGTAGTCAAAATATTAACAAATAATTTCATCGCTACAGAATAGCGTGCTCATGAGAATATATTAGTAATGAGTATACTTTATACACAGTTACGCTTTTTTAGAATTAGTATGATAATCGTGTAAGAACTAAAATCTTGAATATCACCTTAAAGGATTGATAAGTCGGTGCTTAAGTCTACTTAAATCATGTTACATAGTGATATAACGTTCTTTGAAACTCTCATTAGTATCCATTTGGGATAGTAACCCAACTGTAACCACTGCGCTAAATTTCACCGCATTTCAAAAAACAAAAATGCCTCTAAATATGCCCCAAAAATGCCAAATAGTGCGCATTTTTGAGGGTGTTTTTTGTTCTTTTCAGGTGTAGCTTATTGAAATTTCCTGCTCGTGCTAAAAAATATTTAGTTAAAAAAGGGATTAAATAAGAAACAAAACGTCTTTTATTGTATTTTTGTATTAACCAACGTTCCTTAACGTGCTTGTAAAACATTAACCCTTGTGGAGACGCCGCAGATTGAGCCTCCTTTTGCTAAAGGAGGCCATGAGAAATCCTGTCCGCACAATATTCACGTTAGGCAAATTAGCTGTCCCCCTTTCCCAGGCCTTTTTGCGTTGTTCAGGGGGACGAGAAAAAACAAGAAAAGTGTGGCTGTGGAATAGCCTTGTTTTTTCGGAGGGGGTTGGCTTACTTGGCCTGGCTCAAATAGCACAGCCATACCCAATTCCAAACACTTTAAATTTTTTCCAATTTGTGCACTGCAAAATCACTTGCACAAATGTGCACAAATGGCGAAATCGATTAGTGGTAAATCTTGGATTTGAGCTGATTTAACAGAAAAATCGTTTCTATAAATTATTATCTAATATGTGTACAGGAAAAAACTGTAAAGGAGTGTAAAGTGACTGGGTGGCAGCTCAGGTGGTGTCTGCATTCTGATCTCTGATTTCTAATTTCTGCTACACAAAGTGTAAAGGAGTGTAAAGTTGGGAGCCGATGGCTTACAAAAAACCTGTAAAGCAGTGTAAAGTAACAAGGTGGGCCTAACGCAGGTCTGTTATCTGATCTCTGTTTTCTAATTTCTGTTTCAAAAACTGTAAAGGAGTGTAAGTGACCGGGTGGCAGCTAAGGTAGTGTCTGCTTTCTCATCTCTGATTTCTGTTTCTGCTTCAAAAATGCCCAACAACTAACACAAATCTGCATTTCCACCCCCTCTTTGCGTAGCAGAGAGGGGGCCGGGGGGTGAGTGGACGACACGCTAAGCCTTCAAAGCGCAACCCCATTCCTGCTTTGACCGGGCACCACAACTGTAAGCAGTAGACCGTAAACGCTAAACTTTGTATTTATCTGTGGTAATATATTCCTTTTACCCCCGGCAATCCGTCCTCCAGCGAAATTTCGCTAAATTACTTTGGTGGTTTCCAAAGTCCCCGTATATTTGCCCCGCAAATTGTATTTAAACCTAAAATCTGTTTCTATATGTCACAAGTATTCGACCTGGAGATGATTAAGAAGCTGTATGCCGCCTTTGGCACCCGTGTTAACGAGGCCAAGGCTAAGCTGAACCGCCCTTTAACGCTCTCCGAGAAAATCCTTTTTGCCCACCTGCATACCGACCAGAAGTTTGAAGATTTTCAGCGCGGTAAAAGTTATGTTGACTTTGCCCCTGACCGTGTAGCCATGCAGGATGCTACGGCGCAAATGGCCCTGTTACAGTTTATGCAGGCCGGCCGTCCTACAGTGGCCGTTCCCTCTACCGTACACTGCGACCACTTGATTACCGCCAAGGATGGTAACAAAACCGACCTGCCTGCTGCAGTAAGCGGCAACAAGGAAGTATATGAGTTCCTGGCTTCAGTATCTAACAAATACGGTATCGGTTTCTGGAAACCGGGTGCCGGTATCATTCACCAGATTGTGTTGGAAAACTACGCTTTCCCCGGCGGTATGATGATTGGTACCGACTCGCACACCGTGAACGCCGGTGGTTTGGGTATGATCGCTATAGGTGTTGGTGGTGCTGATGCCTGCGACGTAATGGCGGGCCTGGCTTGGGAACTGAAGTGGCCTAAGCTGATCGGTGTAAAATTAACCGGTAAACTCAATGGCTGGGTATCTCCTAAAGACGTGATTTTAAAAGTGGCTGGTATCCTTACTGTAAAAGGCGGTACCGGTGCTATTGTTGAATACTTTGGCGAAGGAGCTACCAGCATGAGCTGCACCGGCAAAGGTACTATCTGTAACATGGGTGCCGAAATTGGCGCTACTACATCCACCTTCGGTTACGATGAAAGTATGGACCGCTACCTGCGTGCCACCGGCCGTACCGAAGTAGCTGACCTGGCAAATGGCATTAAAGAACATTTAACCGGTGATGCGGAAGTGTATGCAAACCCTGAGAAATATTTCGACCAGGTAATTGAAATTAACCTGAGCGAAATGGAACCATACATCAATGGTCCGTTTACACCGGATTTAGCTACGCCTATTTCTAAAATGAAAGAAGCTGCTGCTGCCAACGGCTGGCCTACTAAAGTGCAGGTTGGTTTAATTGGTAGCTGCACCAACTCTTCGTACGAAGATATTTCACGTGCTGTTTCGTTGGCTAAACAGGTGGCTGATAAGAACCTGAAAGCAAAAGCCGAGTTCACCATTACACCGGGTAGCGAGCAGATTCGTTTCACTATCGAGCGCGATGGCTTTATCGAAGTGTTCAACAAAATCGGTGCAGAGGTATTCTCGAACGCCTGCGGACCTTGCATTGGTATGTGGGCCCGTGCCGGTGCCGATAAGAAAGAGAAGAACACCATCGTTCACTCCTTCAACCGTAACTTTGCAGCCCGTCAGGATGGTAACCCTAACACCTATGCGTTTGTGGCTTCACCTGAATTAACTACTGCCCTTGCTATTGCCGGCGACCTTACCTTTAATCCGCTTACCGATTTCCTTACCAACGAGAAAGGCGAACAGGTAAAACTGGATGCCCCTACCGGTGATGAATTGCCAACCAGAGGCTTTGCGGTAGAAGATGCCGGTTACCAGGCTCCTGCTAAAGACGGCGCTTCGGTAGATGTAAAAGTTAGCCCAACCAGCGACCGCCTGCAACTGCTGGCTCCGTTTGCCGCCTGGGAAGGTACCGATCTGAACGGCTTAAAACTGTTGATTAAAGCAAAAGGTAAGTGTACAACCGACCACATCAGTATGGCTGGTCCATGGTTAAAATACCGTGGTCACTTAGATAATATTTCTAATAACATGCTGATCGGTGCTGTAAACTTCTTCAACGAAAAAACCAACACCGTTAAGAATGAACTGACCGGTGCTTACGACGAAGTGCCTAAAGTGCAGCGCGCTTACAAAGCAGCAGGCATTGGCAGCGTAGTAGTAGGCGACGAAAACTACGGTGAAGGTTCTTCACGCGAGCATGCCGCTATGGAACCACGCCATTTAGGTGTGCGTGCCATCTTGGTTAAATCGTTTGCACGTATCCACGAAACCAACCTGAAAAAACAGGGTATGCTTGCGCTTACCTTCGTTAATAAGGACGACTACAACAAAGTGCAGGAAGGTGATGTGATCGATATCCTTGGCCTTACCACTTTCGCTCCCGGTAAAAACTTAACTATCCGCTTAACACATAAGGATGGTACTACCGATTCGTTTGAAGTGGCACATACCTATAACGCACAACAAATTGAGTGGTTTAAAGCTGGCGGTGCATTAAACATCATCCGCAAGCAGGTAGCCTCTTAATTGTAAAATATCCTAATAAAAGGAACAACCGGCGCGGGGCTTTTTAAAGCCCCGCGCTGTATTTTAGCTTAGCCCCTTAAAGCGATTATATACCCCCATGCTGCTCAAAAAACTCCTCCCTGCCCTGGTAATCGGTCTGTTGTTTACCCTGCAACTGGCTGCTCAAAACCCCGAACGCACCCGTTTAATTACAGGCCCTGTTATCGGTGCTGTAACGCCTACTTCTGCTAAGTTATGGATTGCGTATAAAGGCAATGGCCTTAACCTGGTAAGCCTGATGGATACCGCTACCGGACAAATTTATAACCCTACCGGCCTCCACCGGCTAAACGACCGCAAAGGCACTACCGCCTTAACCATGGACTTTACCGGCCTGGAACCCGATCATATTTATAAACCGGTGTATGCGCTGGAGATTGTTAATCCCCATCCGCGCTGCTTAATCCGCACCCTTAGTGATAGTACCGTAAAGGACTTTGACTTTGTAACGGGTAGTTGTTCGCTGCTCAATACCGGCTTTACCCGTATAGCCTTCCCCGGTTTATCGGTTGCTATTTTCAACAGCATGAAAAAGGAGAAGGCAGAGTTCATGCTCTGGCTGGGCGATAATGTGTACTACTTTAGTAAACACTACAACAGTTTTCAGGGCATGTTTACCCGTAACCTGCGCATCCGTAACGAGTTCGTAACCCTCAGCGATTTTTTAGCCGCCCAGCCTAACTATGCCATCTGGGATGACCATGATTACGGATGGAACGATGCCGATAAGAAGTTCCCTTTAAAGGATACAGCACTGGCCGTATTCAAAGGATTTTGGCCCAACAACTACGGCGAAACGGATACGGTGAAGGGTAACTACTTTTCATACAAATATTACGATACTGAATTTTTTATGATGGATGATCGCTATAACCGCGATCCGGAAGGAGATACAGCCGGGGCTTTCTTCGGTCGCCAGCAGTTAAACTGGTTGAAAGCTAAGCTGCAGCAGAGCACCGCTTCGTTCAAATTTGTTTGCATTGGTTCGCAGGTGTTAAACGATTGCTACTACGGCGAATCGTATGCTAAATACCCAGTGGAGCGAAACGAACTGCTGGACTTTATAGCTCTGAACAAAATACCCGGGGTAATTTTTATAACCGGTGATAAGCACTATGCCGAGATGAGTGTCCGCGATTGGAAAGGTTATACCTTCTACGATTTTACTACCTCACCCATGACTAGTCCGGTAGTACCCGTTAAGCACTTGAGCGGTTACCAGAACTCATTTTGCTTACCCACCATGGGCTATTTTAAAAAGAACTATGGTAAGATCTCGGTAAGCGGACCGGCCGGCCATCGCGTTTGTAAAATGGAATTGATGGGCCTCGGCGGGCAAAAGAAATGGGAATACCTGATAAAACAATAGACGGATTTACAATCTGAGCAGAATAAAATGTAAGTACTTACGTTTTTTCGAAACCTTTCTTATTTTGGCTTTCAAATAGTAGACTATGCGTAGCTATGGATGGCTTTTTATACTGCTGATTACAGCGGTTCAAACCTTTGGTCAAACGGCTGATGACATTATTGCCAAGCACTTTGCCGCTACAGGTGGAGTGGACAAATGGAGCAAGGTGGTTTCCATTAAGTTTACCGGTAACTATGTACTGGGGCCGGGCATGTTAGCACCTACTTCTACCATATTGGTAGCTAAACCTTTTAAAGGGTTTTACGGCGATTTTAGCTGGCAGGGTATGACCAGTAAGCAGGCCATGCGCGGCGATAGCGGTTGGAGTTACAACCCTTTCGGTGGTAAGCGGATGGCCGATCCGCTCTCCCCTAACGATATACGGACTATCAATTTGTCTGCCGACCCGCAGGGCTTATTGCTGAACTATAAAGAAAAAGGCTGCACCGTTGAATACCTGGGCATGGATGATATGGACGGCAGCGATGTATATAAACTACGGCTCGTTAACAGCGCCGGCGATATGGTCTACTATTAAATTGATGACGAAAGCTACTATCTGTTGAAGGTTACCCGTAATGTGCGACTGAAGGACAAAGAGGAAAAATCCTACGTCGTTTACTCCGATTTCCGCAAAACCGACTATGGCATCATAGTGCCGTTTAGCGAGCAGAGTGTAGATGAAAACGGAAAGGAACAGGGAGGCCCTACTAATTATACCAAAGTGGAAGTGAATGTGCCTGTGGATGCTTCACTTTTCAACCAACCTAAACAATAATCTGAACAGCTTTCAATACTATAAAAGTAAAACATGAAAAATATACTTACTGCTTTACTGTTGATTGCTGTTAGCCTGGGTGCTACAGCACAAAAAAATAAAAACAAGGAAACCACACCTCCACCTGCCGCCAAATTAAGCTCAGCCGCGCTGGGCAAAATGGAAGCTCGCCATATAGGCCCGGCAGTTATGGGTGGTCGTATCACGGCTATCGAAGGTGTAAATTCTGATCCCCGGACGTTATATGTAGGCACGGCCGGTGGCGGTGTCTGGAAAACTACTAATGGTGGGTCGCAATTCAAGTCTGTGTTCGATAAGCATTGCCAGAGTATTGGTGCCTTGGCTATCGATCAATCTAATCCGGATATTGTTTATGTAGGTACCGGCGAAAGCAATATGCGCAACACTGTTTCGGTGGGTAATGGTATTTATAAAACCACCGATGGGGGCGAAAATTGGGTATTTCTTGGTTTGCCTGAGAGCGAGCATATCAGCAAAATTGTAATTCACCCCACCGACCATAATGTGTTGTTTGCTGCAGTGCCTGGCAAGTTGTTCAGCAACTCCGCCGAACGCGGTTTATACAAATCTTCGGATGCCGGCAAAACCTGGTCTAAAATTCTGTTTGTAAACGATTCAACCGGATGCGCCGACTTTGCCATTAACCCCAAGAACCCGGATGTGATGTATGCTACCTTCTGGCAATTTCGCCGCAAGCCTTATGCTTTTTCATCAGGCGGGCCCGGTAGTGCCATTATGAAATCTACCGATGGAGGTAAAACCTGGAAGAAAATACAGAAAGGCTTACCTGAAGGTGATATTGGCCGTGCAGCTATTACATTAGCTCCAACCGATCCTAACAAACTGGTGGCGATCGTCGAATCAAAAAAAACCGGTTTGTTTATTTCATCTGATGCAGGCGAAACCTGGGCTTCACAAAGTGCAGATGACAACGTATGTGCCCGTCCGTTTTATTTCAGCACTATTGTAGTGGATCCCCTCGATGCATCGCGCGTTTATCGCCCTGCGTTCGAATTTTCGTATAGCGAGGATGGTGGCTTTAGCTGGGTGCGTGCTCAAAACAGCAGTGGTTGGGTACACAGCGATATGCATGCATTATGGATCAACCCTAAAAATACCTCGCAGATGTACTTAGGTACGGATGGAGGTGTCTACATGAGTGTAGACCGTGGCAACAACTGGATATTCCTGAACAACATGCCGGTGTCGCAGTTCTATCATGTGGCTATTGATAATCAGGATCCTTATTATGTATATGGTGGTCTGCAGGATAATGGCTCATGGCGCGCCCCTTCGCAAAGCACAGGTGGTATCGAAAATGGCGATTGGAGAAATGTAGGCGGTGGCGATGGTTTTTGGGTTCAGCCGGATGGCGAGGATCACGAGATCGTTTATAGCGAATATCAGGGAGGTCACGCCTCCCGCTTAAATCTGCGCACCAACCAGTGGCAGGATATTCAGCCAAAAGCAGGTATTGGCGATCCAAAGTTCCGTTTTAACTGGAATACGCCTATTGTGAAATCGCCTACCAAAACCAAACGTATTTATATGGCTTGCCAGTTCCTGTTCCGCAGCGATAATCGCGGAGTAACCTGGGAACGTATTTCACCTGACCTTACCACCAACGATCCGGTAAAATTAAAGCAGGAAGAAAGCGGCGGATTAACCAACGATAACACCTCTGCCGAAAACTACTGCACCATATTCACACTTGCAGAGTCGCCACTGGATGCTAATATGATTTGGGTGGGAACCGATGATGGTAACCTGCAACTCACCACAGATGGCGGTAAAACCTGGACCAATGTGGCCAATAATTACAAAGCTTGTGGCGTGCCGGCTCAAACCTGGGTTAGCAGTATCGAAGCTTCGCGCTACGATAAAAATGTAGTGTATGCCACCTTCGATAACCACATGTATGGCGATGTTAAAACCTATGTAGCACGCAGCAACGATATGGGTAAAACGTGGACGATGTTACGCAGCGATGTATTCAAAGGCCATGCACATAAAATCAAGGAAGATATTGTAAGTAAAGATCTCTTGTTCTTAGGAACAGAAATGGGCTTATATACCAGTATTGACGGCGGTGGAACCTGGACCCAGATGAAAGCACATATACCTGAATACTGCCTGGTGCGCGATATGGTGATTGACCCTAAAACCAACGATTTAATTCTGGCTACACACGGCCGCGGCATTTTAATTGTGGATGATATATCACCACTGCGTAAAATTAACGCGCAGTTACTGTCCAGCGATGTGCAGTATATACCTTCTCGTCCTACCCCCGTAACCAATGGCCATTATGGACAAGGATGGCCCGATGCCGGAGGGTTCGTTGGTCCTAATTCCAGTGAAGAAGCACCTATTGCTTATTATCTAAAGCAGCGGGTAAACAGCGGTTCAGTTACCGTGCAGATATTTGACCAAAAAGGCAACAAGCTGGTAGAGCTGCCCGGCACCAAGCGCAAAGGGTTAAACAAGATTACGTGGAACATGCGTGTCGCACCACCGCGTGTAGCCGAAGGCGGCTCTAAGGCCGATTGGGCTAGCACAGTAGGCCCTATGGTAAGCGAAGGAAAGTATAAGGTTAAGATTGTGGTAAACGACCTGAGCAGCGAAGGCGAACTGGAATTGATTGATGATCCCCGTGGTTCATTTACAAAAGAGGAAAAGGAAGAAAACCGGGCCGCAGTGGAACGCGTTACCCGCATGCATGAAGAACTGGCCGTAGTGATGGACTCGCTGTTAAGTGAAGAAAAGCAAATCAAAGAGGTAAAAGATCTTTCACCTGTTATTAAGGAATACTACGACAGTTTAGAAGCCATCCGTAAAAGCCTGGTGCCGGTAAAAGAAGGTAACAACGTGCTATTCGTAGATGAAGAAAACCTGCGCGAAAAGGTGAGTGATATTTACTGGGGCGTTAATTTCTACGAAGGCAAACCAACCACCTCACAGCAGGAAGGTTTGAATACCTTACAAAAGGAGATGAATGAAACCCGCACAAAAATCGAGGATAGGAAGAAAACGTACCGTCCGAAAGTAAGGGCGGAGCTCAAGAGGTTAGGTCGGAATGAACCGTATTAGAATTGATAAGCTTGGTGGTTTTTATCTAAAGTATCTGAGTTATTGATTATCTTAGGTCTATTGAACAATTGCCATGCAAGCCTTGAAAAGTGTTGTTGTTAGCATGTTTTTGCTCGCAATAGTTGCGGTCATTAATGCGCAAACGATTAACCTCGATACAAATTTTCATATCAAGCGGATTTGTGGTAGTGCCGAATTGTACGATAGCGAAAAGATAGCAACTGTTATCGTTTGTTATGCGCCTCAATGTCCCATTTGCATTGCTCAAACAAAAACACTTCAAGCTTTGTATGACAGCATAAAACCAAAAGGAGTGAATATGATCCTTATCTATCCCGGCGGCTACTATAGTAAAGGATTCATAAGGAAATTTCAAAAACAATACAAACTGAAAATTACGGCATTTTTAGATAAGTCCATGGAACTGACAAATGCGCTTAACGCAACTGTTACTCCTCAGGCCTTTGTTATTGACTCTTCCGGCAAGTTGCAATACTCCGGTAAGATTGATAACTGGTTTGAAGATATTGGTAAAAGGCGAACCGTTATAACGGAATTTTATTTACTGGATGCAGTAAATGCAATATTGGAACAAAAGGAGCCGAAGGTAAAGCAAACAGTCCCTGTAGGTTGTTTCATTAATTGAGCAAAAACACAAAAATTAGCATGAGTCAAAAAGGAGGCAGCATAGCTTTGGTCTTTTTATTGCTTAGCTATTGTTGTCTCTCGTATTCGCAGTCATTGACATATTACAATGGTGGTAAAGCCTTGCTTGATCAATATTGTACGGGTTGCCACAAGCAGGATGGGTATGCTCCATTTAGTTTGGAAAGCTATAAGGCGGTTATAAAGAATAAAGAGACCATAAAAAATGTTGTGGCTTCGGGTTACATGCCACCGTGGAAACCTGATCCTGCTTTTTCTCACTTTCAGAATGAAAGGGTAATGAGCGAAGATGATAAGTCAAAGCTTTTAGCCTGGTTAAATGAAGGATGCGCAGAAGGCGAAAGGTCAAGTATTAGTGCAGGACCCGGGCCTTATAACAGCGCTATTGCCACTAAAGCCGATTTAGTAATTAAACTCCCGTTTACGGTTAACATTGTTCCAAGCAGTGTTGATACAAATGTATATCTGGAGGTGCCTTACGAGATAGAGCGGGACACATTTATTTCCTATTACGATTTCGTTTCTAATATATCATCAGGTTTTCGTACGGGGATACACCATATATTCTTCGCTATAGAAGACGTTGAAAAGAAAGAGTCTGCAGGATATATTTCTCAATTTTATCCGCACGATTACTGGAATGGCAGGCAATTCAATAGACGCACCTATACAACTGAATTTTTAACTTTTGCGGGTGGCTGGGTTCCTGGTCAAGCTGCGGTGGGTATGCCCGATGGCATAGGCTTTAAAATTCCTAAAAAAGGAATGTTAATCTATATGGTACACTATGGGCCTGCACCTAAGGCATTCAAAAACCAGTTTGAACTTAGACTTACCTATGCTAAGAAACCTGTGGAACGTATCGCGGAAGGAAGAAGGTATGGTACACTCGGGGGAATAGTTGAACCTTATCCTCCTTTGGTTATTCCTCCCGATACTATCATGAAGTTTACCCTTAATACTGTAATAGATAAGGATTTTACTGTTTTGGCACTGTCTCCTCATATGCATTTGTTAGGGAAGTCCTTTAAAGTTTGGCTCGTTGAACCTAATGGCGATACTCTACCGGTTATTCATATCAAGAATTGGGATTTTAATTGGCAAGGATATTATTTTCCGCCACATCCATTAAAGTTTGATTCGGGAGCAACATTTATGGCGGAAGTGATTTATGATAATACAAAGTACAATATCCGGAATCCGAATTCACCACCGCAATTGGTTCGTTATGGCCAACGAACCAGGGATGAAATGTTGGAATTTAACTTATATGGGGTGCCTTACCGAAAAGGAGACGAATTGATTGAAATGCATTACTAACACGCTTTCATCAGCCTATTACTTTGAAACAAACTCAAGGTTTTTTTGAGCCAGCACAAAACCTGGATGAATGCTTAGTGCAGTGCTAAAACTTTGGCGCGCACTTTCGCGGTCTTTCTGGTCCAGATATACGAGGCCCATCAGATTGTAGGCAGCAGCAGAAAGTGGAACCATTTGGGAACTGTTGTCGCTGGCATCTATCAGTACGATATTTTTACCTTTTGAATCTGCAGTGTTCAATACCAGTTGTAATGTCTGTAATGCCTCGCGGTACCGGAACAATTCATATTCCATATTAGCAGCCTTGTATTGATAGGTGATATCCTTGGTTAGATAATAGAGTTCGGTAAAGCTTATAAGCGCATCGGAGAAATTAGCAGTTTTCTCATTGCTTAGAGCTATAATTTTAACTATTTCAGCATTGGCTGAATTTACGGCGTAATATTTTTTGGCTGCTTTAACTGCAGAAGCATACTCATTTGTTTCAAAATAAAGTTTGGCCAGCTGAGCTAATGAGGCAGTATCCGAATTATCGAGCAAAATTAAATTCAGTAAACAGAATTTTGCAGTTTGCAAATCTTTTAATTCATAGGCCAAACTATAAAGTTGTTGAAAGTAGGCTATCTGCTCTTTGCTGCTTGTTGAAACCTTGTTATTTTTAGATTGTTGCACCGCTGACCCTAGTGTAGCGGTGCTAAGGAACAGGAAAATGCCAAATAGACATGCACCGAAAACGAATAAAAAATTTACTTTTTTGATGATCATAACGGCACCTGTTTTCTCTAAACGAATTAAGGGATTTTTTTTGATTCTGTTGGTTTTCCGTTCTGCTATAACGGATGCTCAATCACCCGATTTTTCGAGGGATATTTTACCAATACTCTATATACATTGTACACCCTGCCATTTGCATAATACCGTTGCTCCGTTTTCCTTTTTGGATAAGAAGTCGCTTACCCGCAACGTGCCAAACATTAAGTATGTTATTACGCATGGGTATATGCCGCCCTGGAAGGCTGATACAGCTTATCGGCGCTTTGCAAACGAGAATATTTTGTCCGCAGCCGAGCAAGCAAAACTGATTGCCTGGATTGAAAATGGAGCTGTAATAGATTATAAGGGGGCTGTACGCAAGGTTAATTTACCGGCAACTGACTTGGATACGCCGGATTTGATTATCCAGATGCCTCAACCGTTTGCTATCCGGGGGGATAATAAGGATAAGGTTGTGCAGTTTATATTACCTATTAGCATTCCTGCTGATACGGATGTAGCGCTGGTGAAATTTGTACCCGGAAATGAGACTATACTCCATCACTGTAATCCAATTATCTATGCCGTACCTGATAGTGGTACCTACAATTTAAAATATGCTACCTATTTGGAACCGGCTCTGGAGTCGGAAAAACCATTTACCCATTTTCAAATGAAGGAGTTGCTCTATTATGGCGGCTGGCTTCCGGGATCCTCGCCTATGACCTTTCCTGATTCAGTTGGCTTCCGATTGCCAAAAAACAGCCTGCTGGCTTTGATAATGCACTATGCACCTTCCCCTAAGGAGGCTGTGGATCAATCTTCCATCTATATCTACTTTGCTCCTAAAGTTGTTACCAAGCAATTGTACTTTGACAATATAGGCACCCTTGGGGGGCTTGCAGAGCCATTTCCGCCTTTGGTAATTCCAGCAGATTCTGTTAAAGATTTTGAAGTGCGTTACAGGGCAGAAACGGATATGCTGCTCTATAACTGCCAGCCGCATATGCACTTAATTGGCGAAACTTTTAAAGCTTACATAGTAACAACTCGCAACGATACAATCCCTCTTGTCAAAATTACGGATTGGGACTTTCGATGGCAGGAGTTTTACCAGTTTGATAGGCCGATACAGATTCAAAAGGGGGATGAGTTTGTAATTGAGGCTTCGTATAATAATACTACGCGCAATACGCGAAATCCCAATAGTCCTACAAAAATAATAACACAAGGTCCTTTAACTTCGCAGGAAATGTTATGTCTAACAATCTCTTATTCCCGGCACGAATCTTCCTTGGATAAATCATTAGAACGATGAGACCTTCTTGTGCAGTCTTAAGTTATTTTATTCCGGCCATTTCAGGTTGGCTGGCTGCAATATTCGTGCTCTTGCCTGGCTCCTTCAAGTTAACTGCACAGAGCATAACCTACAATAAGGATGTGGCCCCTATTATTAAGGCTAATTGTAATTATTGTCATAAAAAGGGTGGCGCAGCGCCCCTGGCTTTTGAAACGTATGAACAGGTAAAGGCTAACAGCGGTTTGATAAAATATGTAATCAACGCTGCAATCATGCCACCGTGGTATGCCGATACCGTTATGCATAATTTGCTGAACAGAAGAAGTTTGGGTTCGGAGCAAATTGCGGTATTGAATGAATGGATTGCTGGTGGCATGCCCAGGGGAGAAGGAACTGCTACAACAGTGGTAGAGCCACCGGCATTTGAAGTTTTGGGCAAACCGGATATGGTATTGAAAATGAAAAAGCCGCACAAAATACGGAGCGATAATAAGGATGAGTTTTTTAACGTAGTGCTTGATTTTCCACTCAAAAAAGATGAACAATTAAGAGCGGTAAAAATAGTGCCGGGTAATCAGATAAGGGTGCATCATGCCCGCATAGAAATTGTTGATAGCGCTATTGATTTTAAATTGGGGCCTGACCGCGAGATTCTGGAAAGTGGATTAGGCCCAGAGGAAATTGCCCGAATGACCGAGGTAAACTGCAAGTTTATCTATGTTCCGGGTTTATATTATACCAAATTCCCCAAAGGTTGCAGCTATCGTTTGCATAAAGGCCAGCAAGTTGTTCTACTAATGCATTATGCCCCGGGCAATCTGGAGCAATGGGACGATACGCAGGTAGAGTTGTTTTTTGATAAAACCAATGACAGTCAGCGACCTGCCATTTATTATGGGGCTTTGTTTAAGGACTTTACACAAATTTTACCTGCCAACGAGGAAACTACTATACATATGCTTTCTAAACCGTTGAAGGAGGATATGAGCATTATGTCGGTGCAGTTGCATATGCACCTGTTGGGCAAAGAAATGAGTTTGCGGGCCATCACCCCACAGGGCGATACAATACCTATTATGCGAATTCCCAAATGGAATTTTTATTGGCAGGAGTTTTACTACTTTAAAAACTATGTGGTCGTTCCTTCCGGCAGCATTATTGAAACTATTGCTGTATTTGATAACACCGATCAAAATCCATTAAATCCTAATGTACCTCCGGAGCCCGTTAGTTTTGGTGATATGACTACAAGTAATGAAATGCTTGGATTTATTATCGAATATACCCCTACGGAAAAAGGGGATAAAGATAGGCCGATTGAGTATTAGTTATTTAGGCACCAACCGCGTTAGATTGTTTTTTGCAACGGCAAATTCCGGTAATAAAGTAACCGCGCTTTGATACATCTCTAGGGCCTTTACGGTGTTGCCATCTAGTTCGTAAAAGGCTCCTGCCAAATTATATAAGGCCGCCATAACCGGAACTTCCTGTGCTCGATGTTCGCTGTCTTCAATAGTTACATATCGCCTGGTACAATCTTCAACACTTAGTAATTTTTGAACTCGTTCAAGGCCTTCCTTTAAACGAGTTAAAGATAATTGTGCATGTGCGCACATATAGGCATAATAGCAATCGCCGGTTAACGCGTATAGTTTGTCGTATAATATAATGCATTCGCTGTATCTACCTGTAAGTTCGGCCGATCTGGCGTATAGGTCTAATACAGTAATTTCGTTGCGGTATACTTTATCCAGTTTTTTACCTAATTGGTAACATTGATTGTACTGTCCGCTCTTGAAATATTCTGCTAACAGATTAAGATAAACCAACGAGTCGTTATAACCTATGGAAAGTAAATTGTAGTAACCTATTATGGCGGTGGTATGATCTTCTACATCTCTAGCCTGTGCAATTAGCTGTAGTTGTTTGTCGGCGTATTTTTGGTCCGCCTTATTTAGTTTTCCGTTGCTTTGGCTAAATGATACAGTATAGGAGATCAACAAGCCGGCGATCAAAACGGGCTTACTAATTAAAATAAGCCATTCAACTGTAATTCGCTTCACAATATTCTATTAATACACAAATTATAACTTCATAATGTAGGCAAGGCGGTAAAATGCCGGACGTATGTCAATGCTTGTTGCACTGGCCCCGGTAGTGGTGCTGGTGCTAAATGTATGTGTGTGGTTCGATCCGCTGACGCTTCCCGCAGGGGTATAACTGTGGTCTGCTACTGATGGCGTAATGGTGGTAGCTGTTCCTGTAAACGACGCAGTAGTTGACAGCGTTGCCGCATTACCTGTAAATGTAGCCGTATGGTTGTGGTTGGCAGCAGTACCGGTAAATGAGGAACTTACTGTGCCTGCGGCTGTTACACTATGCGTATGGCTCGAGCCGGCTCCGCTAGTTCCGCTTACAGTATGGGTATGCGCACCATTAGTTGACGTTGTGCTTGTTCCGGTAGTATAGCTGCTGCCGGTAGTTTCGTTGTTACCATTATAAGCAGCTATATAACCACGCCAGCCGGATACGGTAGTGTAAGATACCGTATGGGTATGGTCGCCATTAGAACTGGTGGTTAAACTTATACTATGTGTGTGTCCGCTTTCAGCACCGCTGGTAACAGCTGAGCCGGTAAAACTGGAGGAAACGCTACCTGCCGGAGTAACTGATGTATTTGCAACGGCAACAGTTCCCGCAGGAGTATAAGCTATGTTTGCAACCGATACGCTACCGGCAGGAGTATAGCCGGCACCCGTTACGCTATGTGTTAAAGTGGCCGGTGTACCAGTAAAACTTAATCCCGGAGCTGTAGCATCCGTAGTACCGGTATGCACGTGGTTGGGCAACTCTGCTATAGTAATTGTATGGTTATGAGAGCCGCCGGTAACATTGATATCGGTGGGCGTGTAGGCGCTTAATCCTACACTCAAAATGAACTTATCCAGCAAATTAGGTGTGCCGCTGGTTCCATCGCAAAGTGCCCATCCCGAAGGTATGGCAGCTTTAGTACCGCTCCACAAGGCAATTAAACCGCTAGGTACTCCTTTATTTGAGGGCGCCCAACTACTGCCATTCCATGCCAGAACATCATTGGTAGATGGCGCTCCGCTGCTAACGGGTCGGCCCTGAAGTTGTGCCACAGTAGGATTGGGATATGTGCCGCTCAAGTCTCCGCCTGCTGCTCCACCGGGGCTGGTACCGCTGATGGTAACTTCACTGGCATTCGTTATGCGGCCTTTTGCATCCACAGTAATTACCGGTGCTTTTGTAGTACTTCCATAGTTGCCTGCGGTTACCCCTGTCGTGGCAAGTTGTACATTACCTGCGCCAGATACCGATGCTACATCTCCTGATAGGGATGTAAAGGTTGGTACGTTGGATGCATTGCCAATTAAGGCCTGGCCGGGAGAAGGAGCACCTGTGGCTGTTATAGCTGAAGCCCCATTCCCCATAAGTACGCCATTGGTAGTTAGCGATGATTGCCCAGTGCCTCCATTTGATACCGGTAGAGTGTTAAAAATTTGGTTGCTGGCATTTACAGCAGGGGTAGCCAAATCATTTGTGGTTATAGTGCCGTTCAATATTTCGTTAGTGGTAACTATGTTATCTTGTAACATGCCATTGTTTATACCATCGGTGGCAATACCAACAGTTGTGCTGGTGCCGCCATTGTAGCTGCCCGGTGCAAATTGTAAACCTCCACCACCTGTTGCACTTAAAGGTTGCAACGAGCCTGATAAGGTGCTGTTTAAGATAACCCGTTGCCAATCGGTTCCGTCCCATAAGTATAAACCTGGTGTAGGATATGCTCCGGTTGTTGAGGTATTGTAAACCATTAAACCACTGGGCTTAGGGTTAGCGATAGGCGCGGTAGTAGAAGTGAGTGCTAACCTTGGAATCAATATCCCTTTATCCGTAGCAGCTATATCTAACTTTGCCTTTGAATCAGGGGTGCCACCTATGCCTATATTATCCGACGCTCCTTTTATTACCAGGGCATTGGCATCATTGTCGGTCTCTATCCGTACATCGTTAGCGTTACCCTGTTCATTTATTACTACGTCTCCTGCAGAGGTCGCACGTATTCTTTCATTAGAAGAAGCACTGCCCCCCGTTTTGATCATAAAATCCTGGCTATCGGTGGTGCCGATAAAGTTGGTTCCAGATGTGGTACCTGCATTACCGCTCAACGACCAGTTTATTCCATCCTTATCAGAGGATATATCAGTAACAATCCATCGCGCTAAAGAAGAATTATATTGAAGCGTTACCGAGCTATACGCTCCGCCAATTGTGCGGGATGCGCCACCCGGTAGATATAACCTGTTATTGGTGCTGGAAGTCGCATCATTTACCAGGGTAAAATCGTTAGCAGTAGTGTTAATTAGGGTAACGATTTGTCCGTTCTGCCCTGCTGCTATACCGCTTAATGAAAAAGAAGCAGTAGGGTTTACAATGCGGTAAACCGAAGAAACTGGCGAGGTAAGGGTAACATCGTTATTGGCTCCGTTCGAAAAACTTAGTGCTGTTCCTTCACGGAGGGCCAGGTTACCGACAACATCCAGCTTTGCATTAGGCGAATTTGTGCCGATACCTACGTTCTGTGCCAAGAGAGGTGAACTGATGATAAGAGCTAGTGTTAACAGGATCCAGGAAAATTTCATCATAGCGCGATTTATGATTTTCTAATTAATTGCGGAAGTTCTGCCCCAATTATGTGCCAAATATGAAATTATCGTATTTATTTTTTATTAAGGTAAGAAAATCAATTAGTTATGTTTTTAACGCTTTATTTTTGGAAAGGGGAAATGACCTCTTTATCCTACTTTGCGGGAATATAACTGTCCAATTTTCAAACAATTAGAAAGAGAGGCATATAGAAAGGAAAGCTGTTTTCTTGTATAGACTTGGATTACATTATTTGCCTACTAATTTTTTTTAAATAACAGTAGTCCTTTTTTATTTTCAGGCGGTGAATCTGGCATCAAAAATAGACCATACGCTCCTCAAGGCGGATGCTTCTGAAAAGGAAATCAAGAAGTTATGCATGGAGGCAAAGCAGTACGAATTTGCAGCCGTTTGTATTCCCCCGTACTTTGTTCGTAAGTGCAAGGGCTGGCTGCGCGATACAAATGTTAAAATTGCCACTGTGGTTGGTTTTCCATTGGGGTACACACATACACCCGCCAAAGTGGAAGAAGCGCGTCGGGCTATCGATGAGGGAGCGGATGAAATTGACATGGTTATCAATATAATCGCTCTTAAAGCGGGCGATTTAAACTACCTCCGTAACGAGCTTACCAGTGTAGCTACAATAACCCAGCTACGTGGAGGAAAGTTGAAGGTAATTCTCGAAACAGGACTTTTAAGTGAAGCAGAGATAATTACGGCATGCGAATTGTGTAAGGAAATGACAGTGGATTTTGTGAAAACGTCCACCGGCTTTGTGCAACCTGGCGCTACGGTAGAAGTTATCAAGCTATTGCGCGCTCATTTGCCTAAGTCAATTAAAATTAAAGCTTCGGGAGGTATCCGGGATAAGGAATTTGCCCAACAGTTGGTAGAAGCGGGTGCCGACCGTTTAGGATGTTCGGCTAGTGTAAGTATAGTATCATGAGAAATTGGTTGTTTACAGTAATATTGATGCTTGGCAATATGTTGCTTCGTGCGCAGGATACGGCCGTGGTGGTTAAACCAGGTAATTACAGTGTGGTAGCCGATAGTTCTATCACCAAACTGGTGGAGGATTACAAAGCTTATAATAAGAAGAGTGAGGTTACCGACGGATACCGCATTCAGGTAACTTATACCGATGTGCGCACCGATATTTACAACAGCAAGGGTAAAATGTATCAGGAGTTTCCCGATCTTCCTTCTTACGTGGAATATGAACAGCCCTACTACAAGTTGCGCCTCGGCGATTTTAGAACCAGGCTGGATGCTACTTATTATTTGCAGCAGGTAGTATTGTTATACCCCGGGGCTTTTATCGTAAAGGATAAAGTAAAAGTCAAGTAGCCATTCCCTTCCCGTACAACCCGTTGCGGGCACCATCGCTTTTCCTATTTTAGCCACCCGATGACCATACTGGGTATTTCTGCTTTTTATCACGATTCCGCCGCTGCTATTATTCAGGATGGCAAAATTATAGCCGCTGCCCAGGAGGAGCGCTTTACCCGTAAAAAACACGATCCCGATTTCCCGATCAATGCCGTGAAGTATTGTTTGAAATTCAGCGGTACAGATATCAACGAACTGGATGCCATTGTGTTTTATGACAAACCTCTGCTAAAGTTCGAACGCCTGCTGGAAACCTACTATGGTTTTGCCCCGCGTGGGGTAGTTTCATTCTTGCAATCGATTCCGGTATGGGTGCGCGAAAAAATGTTCCTTAAAAAAGTGCTGAATGAGGAACTGGAAAAGATTGAAGGCTACCAAAAGGGTCGTGTCAAATTCCTTTTCCCTGAACACCATTTATCGCATGCGGCCAGTGCTTTTTATTCTTCACCTTATCATGAGGCTGCAATACTAACCATTGATGGAGTAGGAGAGTGGGCCACTGCATCTATTGGTATTGGCCGGGGTAATAGCATCGAAATATTGAAAGAGCTGCGTTTCCCGCATTCGGTGGGTTTGTTGTATTCCGCCTTCACCTATTTCCTGGGATTCAAGGTTAACTCAGGCGAATACAAATTAATGGGTTTAGCACCGTATGGTAATCCCGACTCACCAAAGGTTGCTGAATATGTTCGCATCATTAAGGAGCAGTTAGTAGATATAAAGGAAGATGGCTCACTATGGTTAAATCAGCAGTATTTTAACTACGCCACGGGCCTTCGTATGGTGCACGATACCAAGTGGGAAAACCTGTTTGGATTTAAACGCCGTGAAGAAGAGGACGAACTGGAACAGCACCACTGCGATTTAGGTTTCGCTATCCAGCTGGTAACCGAAGAAATAGTGCAGAAGATGGCCATTGAAGCCAAACGCTTAACAGGTTGCGATTATTTATGCATGGCAGGTGGTGTAGCCCTCAATTGTGTAGCCAACGGCAAACTGTTACGCGCTAAGATTTTTAAAGACATTTTTATCCAGCCTGCCGCAGGCGATGCCGGCGGGGCATTAGGGGCGGCACAGGCTGCTTACTTTATTCATTTCAATAAGGAGCGGCAGCCCTGCAACACACAGGATGAAATGCAGGGTGCATACCTCGGCCCCCAATTTGGCGATTTGGATATAGAGCAGGACCTTAAAAAGTATAAAGCGGTATATCGCCAATACAACAATTTTGATGAACTGAGTGATACAGTGGCCGATCTGATAAATGCCGGCAATGTTATTGGTTGGTTTCAGGGCCGCATGGAGTTTGGCCCACGGGCGTTGGGTAACCGCAGTATTTTAGGCGATGCCCGTAACCCCGAGATGCAGAAAAAACTCAATTTGAAAATTAAGTATCGCGAGGGGTTCCGGCCGTTTGCTCCATCGGTAAAGGCAGAAGCCTGCCGGGAATATTTCGACCTCGAATCAGCTTCGCCGTACATGCTGATTGTAGCTCCTGTTAAAGAAAGCCGCCGGTGCAAAATGCCTGCTAATTACAATAACCTCCCGTTGCTGGAGCGCCTGTATATCCTCCGCAGCGATTTACCTGCAATAACCCACATCGATTTTTCGGCGAGGGTGCAAACTATTCATAAGGAAACAAACGAGCGTTACTGGAAATTGCTGGATACATTTCAGCAAAAAACCGGTTATGGGGTAATGGTTAACACCAGCTTTAACGTGCGTGGCGAACCACCCGTATGCACACCTGACGATGCCTACAAGTGCTTTATGCGCACCGAGATGGATTACTTGGTAATTGGCAATTTCTTATTGCAAAAAAGCGCCCAAAAGGAATGGAAAGAGAAGGACGATTGGAAGAAAGAATTTAAACTGGATTAATAGCAAATTGTTTACGCATGGATTTTTTAAAAGACCTCTGGCTGTTTTTGAAGGAACGAAAAAAATGGTGGCTCTTACCGGTGATAGTAGTATTGCTGCTGATAGGGATACTGATTGTATTTGGCGGAAGCAGCACTATGGCTCCATTTATCTATACCCTGTTTTAGCATGAAAAGAAAACTGAACCGAGAAAGAGAGCTGGAAACCATCCTGACTATTTGTATTGGTCTGGTGGTTATCTTTTTGGTGAGCGAACGGCAGTTACTTGCTGGCACGCACAAAAAGGCCTTGCTTACAGTAGCCATTCTGTTGGGTGCCATCGGTCTCTTTTCAAAGGTGCTGACTACTTATGTAGCTGCCGCCTGGATGAAACTGAGTGAGGTGTTGGGGCTGATAATGCCAAAGATTATACTGAGCATTGTATTCTTCTTTTTCCTTTTTCCTGTTGCTCTGTTGATGCGTTTGTTTTCGAAAACCAATCTGCTGCAACTTAAAAAGGAGAAGGGTGATTCCTACTACTTTACCCGAAACCACAAATATACGGCTAAGGATTTAGAGCAAATCTGGTAAGGTTACCGGATGCTGTAAAATAAAAAAGCGGCCCTCGAGCCGCTTTTTTATTGTTCTATATAAGGAGGTAATTACTTCGCACCTTTCTCAACGCGCTTGAATGCTACCACGGTTAAACCGCTTTCAGCAGCGCCTAATACTTGTTGAACAGTTTTGCTGCCATCCTTTACAAAGGCCTGTGTTAACAGGGTGTTTTCTTTGATAAAGGTGTTTGCAGCACCTTCGGCAATTTTATCCAGAATATTCTCTGGTTTACCAGCGGCAGCAGCTTTTTCGCGGGCTACGGCCTTTTCGCGCTCTAATACTTCAGCTGGTACACCGCTTGCATCAACTGCAGCAGGGTTCATAGCAGCAATTTGCATCGCAACATCCTTACCAACGGTGGTTACAGCATCATTTAACGGCTTGTTTAAAGCTACCAGAACGCCGATTTTGTTACCCATGTGGTTGTAAGCTACAACGCCTTCACCATCTACGCGTTCAAAAGCTGATACAGCAATTAATTCGCCGATGGCAGATACTTTCTCCTGTACGGCGTCTTTAACGGTGCTGCCGTTAATGTTCAGGGCTAATACATCATCAACTGTTTTAGAACCGTTAGCCAGGGCAGCTTCAGCAATGGCATTGGCCAGTTTGCCGAAATCTTCGTTCTTGGCAACGAAATCAGTTTCGCACGATAAGTAAACAGCTACGCCGCTTTTGTTGTCAGCGCTGGTTTTAGCTATCACTAAACCTTCAGCGGCGGCACGGCCTGCACGCAGTTCGGCAACTTTAGCGCCTTTTTTGCGCAGGTAGTCAATCGCTTTTTGAATATCGCCACCGGCTTCGGTAAGCGCTTTTTTGCAATCCATTAAACCGGCACCGGTCAGGTTCCTTAATTCGTTTACTTGTGCTGCAGTAATTGTCATGTTATATGGTATTTAAATTTTTATTAAAATATGGAAACCCGTTCCTGTTTGATATTAAATGAAGAAGCCAAGTCGGGTTAAGAACTTGGCGCCTTCAGTATATGTTGGTATTGCTTACTTGCCTGCTGGCTTTTTAAAGCCGCCGCCGCCTGCACCACCTCTGTTGCCGCCGCCTGTTCTGCTGCGTCCTGCACCGCCGCTACCGCTGCCACGCTTCTTTTTAGCTGGGCTGCCGTCTGCATTGGTTTCTTCTTCGTTTAATAAACGATCGAAGTTGTCGCCATCGTTGTTGTCTTCTTCTTCCTGGTCAATGCCTTCCTGAGAAGCAGCTCTTTCAGCTAAACCTTCTGCAATTGCGTCGGCAATGTAGTTAACCAATAAAGCGATAGAAGTAGCTGCATCATCGTTACCTGGTACAGCAAAGTCTACTTTCGTAGGGTCGCTGTTGGTATCAACAATACCCATGGTGTTGATGTTCAGGCGCTGAGCTTCTTTTAATGCAATGTGCTCGTGCATGATATCAACCAGGAATAAAGCAGCAGGTACGCGGTTCATGTTGGCCACACCACCCAGTACTTTTTCCATCTTCTCTTTCTCGCGGGTTAAAACCAGCTTTTCCTTTTTGGTAACGCTATCCAGGGTACCATCGCCCAGCATTTTTTCAATGCCTTGCATTTTCTTAATGCTCTTGCGGATGGTAGTAAAGTTAGTTAGCATACCACCTAACCAACGTTCGGTAACGTAAGGCATACCTACGCGGCTGGCGGCTTGTTTTACTACTTCTTTAGCCTGCTTTTTGGTGGCCACGAACAGAATTTTACGACCGCTGCGGGCAATGCTCTTAGCAGCATTCGCAGTTTCTTCCAGCTTGTCGATGGTTCTGTTCAGGTCAATTATGTGTATGCCTTTTATTTCACCAAAAATGTAAGGTAACATCTTTGGGTTCCATTTGCGGCGCAGGTGACCAAAGTGTACCTGGGCTTCCAATAAGGCTTTATGTTCTGGTCTTTGCATATCGTTTCTGTTAATGGTGTTATACAATGATTAACGCTTAGAGTATTGCTCTTTCTTACGGGCTTTGCGTAAACCGGTCTTTTTACGTTCTACCACGCGGGCGTCGCGACGCAGTAACTTGGCCTTCTTTAAAGGAGGGCGTTTTTCCGGGTTATCGATAATAAGCGCACGGGCAATAGCCAGCGATACGGCTTCAGCCTGACCTTTCTGTCCGCCACCAAATACGTTGATGGAGATATCCAGGGTGCCTTCGCTTTCAGCAGTTTTTAAAGGAGCTTCAACTTTATTCTGAAGGTATACTACCGGAAAATAATCGGTGTAATCCTTGCCGTTTACGGTAATGCTGCCGCTGCCAGCCTTTACAGTGGCACGTGCAACAGATGCTTTTCTTCTTCCTACGGTAACTTTTTCCATGATTGGATTTTAATTTTAGGATTTAGCAATGCCAACTATTTCAAGTTGCTTTGGCTTGTTAACGGAATGAGGGTGCTCGGCACCTTCGTAAACAAACAACTTACCGAACATTTTGCGGCCTAAAGAACTCTTAGGAAGCATACCTTTTACAGCATGTTCAATTAGTTTATTCGAGTTTTTAGCCATTAACTCTTTTGGAGAGGTAAGGCGCTGACCACCCGGGTGGCCGGTGTAACGAACCAGGAAACGGTCAGTCATTTTTTTACCGGTCATACGCACTTTGGCGCTGTTGATTACGATTACGAAATCGCCGGTGTCCATGTTTGGTGTAAAGGTTGGCTTGTGTTTGCCGCGCAGAACTGCAGCAACTTTAGAAACCATACGGCCCAAAGTCAGCCCTTCTGCATCCACAATAAACCACTCGCGCTTTACGTCGCTGGCTTTTACTGTGCGGGTGCTATAACTGCGTGATTGCATATTGTTTTCTTTTTAGTACTCTTTTTCTTAAAAGGAGCGCAAATGTAGAATTACCCCCCGGTTTTACCAACTATTTGCTTGAAATATTTCAAGGGGCCTTTGTAATTCGCTGAATATCAATAAATATTTGGAATTATTTTTTTTGAATCCCAGCCTGAACTACAATTTACCGAACTAGTTTGCCTGAAATGGCGTTCTTTATAAAAAAGCATAAAGATGATTCCAAGGATACTAATTGCAGTGTTTATCTGCCTGGCGGCGGGTTTTTTATCAGGCCTGGTTACCACCAATGCTCTCGAAACCTGGTATGTAACCCTAAATAAGCCATCCTTTAATCCACCTAACTGGCTCCTGGGTCCGGTTTGGACCGTTCTATATATAGTTATGGGTATCGCCGCTGGTATGGTTTGGAACAAAGGCACCGAAAATCCGGAGGTCAGGTTAGCACTTAGTGCCTTTATATTTCAACTCGGGCTTAATGCGCTCTGGTCCATTATCTTTTTTGGTATGAAAAACCCCGGGTTGGCATTGGCCGAAAATGCCCTCTTGTGGCTCTCAATTGGTGGTTGTATTTACCTCTTTAGTCGCGTCAGCAAACCTGCTGCCTGGCTACTCCTGCCTTACATACTTTGGGTCAGCTTTGCCATTGTACTCAATTACTTTTTGTGGCATTTAAACAGGTAGCAATTGCCTGTGCTCCTAATAATTATTTTAGCAGCAACCTTTACTGCATGAAACTCCCTTTATCTCTTGCTTTGCTTATCGCGTTACTTCCATTGGCTTTTGTTGGTGGTTGCAAAAAAGATACCGGCGATAAGTCCTTTTTCGCCGATCGGGCATGGTATATCTCTAATCCCGCCGGTTATTCTACGCCTCTGCCTTATATATATGGCGGTGATAGCGTGTATTATTACAATGCCCAGGCTTTGGGTACCTGGCGATTTAAAGACGATAGTCATGTAGCCGTTCGCGCTGCCTTCTTCGGTGCCGATTCAATTGAGTTTGAATTGCTGGATGTGCGCGCCGACTTTTTAAAATTCCGCATCACTAAAAGCACCGTGCATACCCAGGTTAATCAGGTGGTAGAGTGCGATACAGTTCCTTAGTCTAAATTTTGGGTATCCTTATTAGCCCAAGCATTTGAGTAGGCTATGTACTACGTAGCGCTTATTTTGGTTTGGAGGAAGCCCCATCGTCCTTCACATCTCCGGGCTTCGCCACTATTTTATTTACCGCATGTTCGGTTACAAAGTAATAAGGTGTAACATGTCCATCGGCAAATTTGGCTTCCATTACATCAATATAGTTGCCCGCTTTATCAATAGTGGAGCTCATAGTTCCGACGTCAGCTACCAGGTATTTTACAATGTAGTTTTGCGCATCGCCGGGTGCCAGCGCAAACACAGGATCTTCAGCCGAGAGCCCACCGCCGCTGTAATTCATGGCACTCATTATTAAGCTAAACTGCAACAGATAAAAATCGGCGCTGTCCTTTTTTCCCAATTGCATAAAGGCGTACGATTTTTCAATAATGGCCTGTTGACTCACAGGGTGGGTGCGTAAAAAGTGCGTTGCCTCCGTAATGGCATCCTGGTATTTGCCTTCGCTGTTCAGGTCATAAATGCGCTGCTCTTTTTGATAATCCTCCTTCGGCTTAAAATTGCTTTGCTTACTAAAGCCAATCAACAGGCTTAACACCTCAAAATTGGAAAGGGAGGTATCGTTGCGGGTAAAACGGTCGCGCAGTTTATCGTAATACAGCACATCACGGAAATCGCCGGTGCGGGCTGCAATAACTTCATAATCCTTTTGATAATTAAAGTTGACCTGTGCCTTTGTTAAAAAGGCAGGCAACCACAGCAAAAGCAGCAACATCGGTTTTTTCATGCCCGGCTAAGGTAATGTTTTGGCCGCCATTCAATAAGCAGGGTTAACAGCAATTATTACTTTAGCGCAGTGAATTTAACCGAGAATATTAGGCTCGCCATCCGTGCAATACGTGCCAACATACTGCGGACATCGCTTACGGTGGTCATCATTATGCTTGGTATAATGGCGCTTATCGGAATTCTTACCTCTACCGAGGGCATCCGCATAAAAATGATGAGCAGCTTCAGCGAAATGGGTTCCAATACCTTTGGTATCAAAAACGAAGGAATGGTGCGCCGCCATGGTGGCCCGCGCCGCAACCGCAAAGCTGAAAATCCCCCGATAACCATTCAACAAGCGAACGATTTTATAAAGAACTTCAAGTTTCCTTCTGTCGTTTCTATTTCTAGCGTGGCAAACGAATCGGCCATCCTTAAACACAGCAACAAAAAAACCAATCCCAACGTTCGTGTTTTTGGTATCGATGAAGGTTATTTAAAAGTGAGTGGACAAACCATAGCCTCAGGCCGTAATTTCTCGCGCACCGAGTTGGAAAACGGCAGCGATGTTATTTTGCTTGGAAAGGATGTAGTGACCAAAATTTTTGAACCCTACGATACCATTGTAGGTTCCATGGTTAGCATTGGTTCTAAAAAATATAAGGTAGTGGGCATTCTTGGCTCCAAGGGGGCCAGCCAAATGAGTACAGATAACCAGGCTTTTATTCCCGTGCAGAATGCACGGTGGAGCTTTCCCGACAATAACAACTCGTATATAATAAATGTAATGGTGAATAATACGGCGGAATTGGATTTAGCCATCGACGAAGCCACCGGTATTTTACGCGCTGTCCGCCGCTTGCGCTTAAACGATGAAAACGACTTTACCATTGCTAAAAGCGAGCGCCTTGCCGAGCAAATGCTCGACCAGTTAAAATACGTTCGGGTGGCAACCATTGTAATTGGCATACTCACGCTCATGGGCGCCGGCATTGGCCTCATGAATATTATGCTGGTAAGCGTAAACGAACGTACACGCGAGATCGGGGTAAGCAAAGCACTGGGAGCAACGCGCCGTATGATCCGTATTCAATTTCTAACGGAGGCTATTGTTATTTGCCAGATAGGAGGGGTGTTGGGTATTATTCTGGGTATTGGCATTGGTAACTTAGTTGGGTTGGCGCTGCAAACGGGTTTCCTGTTCCCATATGCCTGGGTTTTTGGCGGCATTGTATTTACCTTTATTGTAGGCCTGGCTGCCGGTATTTATCCTGCTATTAAAGCAGGCGACCTGGACCCCGTTGAAGCCCTGCGCTACGAATAATGAAAGCCGCATCCCGTATTTCTTTTTTGTTTTTTCTGCTGCACCTTTTTGCAGGTAGTTCAGCGCAAACTGTTTTTACCAATGTGCTTATAAGTGCCGATGGTAATCCAAATGAGCCTACCATTTGTATAAGTCCGGTTGACACAAACCGTATAGCCGCCGCCGCAAATACCGATGCTTTTTATTATTCGAACGATGCCGGACGCAACTGGAGTACGGGCACCGCCACTTCAGCCTTTGGAGTTTTTGGCGATCCATGCATCGTTGCCGATACCGCCGGTGATTTCCTCTATTATCACCTCGCCTGGAATACGTCTATTACCCAATGGCCCAAGTGGTGCGACCGTATTGTGTGCCAAAAAACGTCGGATGGCGGAAATACCTGGTATGTCGATACCTTTATGGGACTTCGTCCGCCTAAAATGCAGGATAAGGAATGGGCAGCAGTTGACCCTGTCCGTAACTTTGTATACTGCGCATGGACAGAATTTGAAGAGTACGGAAGTTCCGCTCAAACCGATTCCTCCTATATCCTTTTTTCAAAATCAATTAATGGTGGCACTTCCTGGCCAACAGCGCAGGTAATCGGCGCGCTATCCGGCGATTGTATAGATAATGACAGCACTATTGAAGGGGCCTTTCCGGCTGTGGGTCCTAATGGCGAAGTTTATCTGGCCTATGCACTCAGTGGCAAAATTTACTTCAACCGCTCTACCGATTTCGGAAATACCTGGTTGAGTAGTGAAGTAGTAGTGGCCGACCAGGCCGAAGGCTGGGATTATCCGGTTACCGGATTTTACCGCTGTAACGGCATGCCCATTCTGCATTCCGATTTAAGCAACGGCCCGCACCGCGGTATGCTTTATTTAAACTGGACTGATAAAGTAAATGGCATCGATGCGGATGTGTTTATCAGTAAATCTATAGATGGTGGTACAACCTGGAGTTTACCGCAAGTGGTGAATGATGATGTAGGCGCAGCGGAAAATTTTATGAGTTGGATGACCGTGGATCAGAGCAATGGCGATGTATATATAATCTATTATGATCGCCGCAATCATCCACAGGGCACAGCAACCGATGTATACCTGGCAAGGTCTGTTGATGGCGGTCAACAATTTACAAACTACCGCATCAGTAGTACACCGTTTATTGCTGCCGATTCGGTTTTTGGAGGCGACTATATAAATGTTTCAGCAGTTAACGGTTGTGTACGTCCCATTTGGACCCGCATCGATACCGGCCACAGCAGCGTTTGGACGGCGCTCGTCAACTTTCCGCCGCATGCCGATGCGGTAGAGGAAACAATACAGGATAAGCCGTTCCGCTTAATGAGTGCTGCCTGCACGAATGGGCCGATGGTAATAGCTATCGGTGCATTATCACAGCCTGCTGCCGTAGATCTGATTTCTATAACTGGCCAGCAACTCGCGCAATACGCAAACATACAATCGCTAACCTATCTGCATCTCAATTTACGTTCGTATAATTTGCCTGCAGGTTTGTATTTCCTTCGTTGTACATCCGGTGCGGTGGTGCAAACACTGCGTCTTATATATATCCCCTAGTTCTTTTTGGCTGATGTAACCTTTAGGACGGTAACACACAATGTGTGCCTTGTATAATAGGGCACCAAAACCATAACCATGGAACCGTGCTTTTCCGTTTACCTAAATAAATCAGCACAATATGAAATCAGCATTTTACGCCTTATTCTTACTACTGTCGGTAGCTGCCAGCGCAGAACCAGCTGTACGTATGGAAGCTGACAAAAACTCAGGCTGTGCCCCCTTGGTGGTTAACTTCCTTAGTGCTTCCGAAATTCCGCAAGGTCAGTGGAAGTGGGACTTCAGCAATGGCTATACCAGCAATCAGGCAACCCCAACAGTAGTGTTTATGGAGCCTGGCGTTTACAACGTAACACTGGTGGTTAGCAACGGCGCTACAACCGATTCCGTAAAAACTACCATCAATGTTTTTGCAGCCCCTAAAGCTGATTTCAGTATCGAGAAAGCCTCCTTATGTAGTAACGAAATACTCAACTTCCATAATAACTCAACACCGGGCGATGCACCTATCAGCAATTATGTATGGGCCTTTGGTGATGGTAAAACCAGCACCGATATGCATACCGCTCACCGGTATAAGGAGGGAGGCAATTATACTGCTACCCTGGTTATAACCGACGAAAACGGATGTAGTTCCAATAAGGTCACTATACCATCCATCGAAGTGAAACCTGCCCCCAGGGCAAGTTTCGAGCCTAACCCTGCCAGCAGCTGTAGTTCTACTCAGCAGGTTTTTTTTTCCAACCAGTCAACAGGTAACCTCCAGTCAAGTCAATGGTTCTTCGGCGACGGTGCTACAAGCGCCTCGGGCAACCCCTCACACCTCTTTACCGAGGGCAAGCGCGATGTAACCCTGGTGGTGAAAGATGCAAACGGATGTAGCGATACTGCCAACCACCGCGTTGCTGTAGGCGAGTTAAAAACAAATTTTATGGCTTCGAAAGAAGCAGCATGTGCAGGCGAGGATATAAAGTTTATTAATAGTTCTAATTATAAAGGTACCAGCTGGATGTGGGATTTTGGCGACGGAACGGTTTCAACCGAAAGCAATCCGGTAAAGCACTATAACGAAAAAGGTGTGTATACCGTTAAGCTTACTGTTAACGACGGAACCTGCAGCGCCACCGAAACCAAACTGGCTTACATAAATGTTAACCACGGTGCACCGGTTAGCTTCACTTCCGATGTTACTTCGTCGTGCAGCTCGCCAACACCGGTTAACTTTAAAAACACCACACCTAACGGTATGTTGTATTTGTGGAGCTTTGGCGACGGTACTGAAAGTGCTGCTGAAAACCCCACCAAGGTGTATAGCAAGGCCGGTAACTATACGGTGGCGTTAACTGTTACCGATGTAAACGGTTGCACGGTAAAAAGCAAGTTCGAGAATTATATACAAGCATCTAAACCTGCTCCGCGTTTTGTGGCCGATACGTTCAGCTGCCCCGGCTACCCGGTTCGCTTTATGAACTATACCAGTAATGCAGTTTCGTTCTTATGGACCTTCGGCGACGGCGAAAGCAGCACCGAAAAAAGTCCGCGACATATTTATAAAAACAAGGGTAACTACAGTGTGTCGTTAACAGCGTATGCACAGGGCGGTTGCGATTCAACGCTACAACTGGCCAACCATGTTAAAATTGATACCATACCGGTTGACTTTACCGTGCATGCAACCCCATCACCAGTTCCACCTTTTATGTGCGCCATGGAAAATAAAACAAACCTGGCCTGCTTAAAGTATATCTGGGATTTCGGTGATGGTAACACCGAAACAGCCGCTAATCCGGTTCATATCTACGATGTGCCCGGCAATTTTACCGTGCGCCTGGTAGCAAGCACACGCAACGGATGCAGCAATGCCAAAGTAGTTACGCAATCCTTCCAGATGGGTGGTGCTATGATGGATACACCGCTGGTTGTGCCTGGTAACTAAAATTGAATACGGGCTTTCGGCAGCCTATTATATCGTGTAGCCGCATCGTTCTTTACTAATAGAGCAAAAAAGGAGGGATATTAATGTAGGTGAGCAACAACGGGTTTAATAGCAGGGGGTAACAGGCCCCTGCTCCTCGTCTTACCCTGCAAACATCCTTTCATAACATACTATACGCCGGGTATTTTGGGCCATGTGTTTATTTCAAATGCCAAACCTAATTACCCTCCGATTAACGAGCCCATCAGGGAAAGTTAATTCAACCTTTTATGGCGTAGGGGGTGGATGAAACTTCAAAAAAGGGCGAAGTTTTTTCGGAGGGTATTTTTTTAACTAAACACCTGCGGGTGTCAACATACCATTGGGTTATTGTTTCTATCCCGGGTTTGGTCAGGGAATGGCCAACCTGGGATTTTTCATTTCTTTACTTTAACCAAATGGCTACCGGGCTATCTGGTTTAATCAACTCCTTAATGTCTTTGTACGGAATCAAAACTTCCGGATCGCCCGCAGCGTAGGGTCCTATTTCATAAGGATCGTACATAAATAATAGGCCGGCACTTGTAATGGCGAAATCTGCACTCAGGTAGAATTTGCCGGGTTCAAAATTCCATCCTTCACTGCCATTAGCCTTCACAAAATACGCTTCAGCTTTTTTAGTTAGTAAGGCCTGGTATCCCGGTAATAAGAGGTCCTCCAGCGCCAGTAAGTTACCGGTTTGTAAATCGAAGTTGTACAAGTTGCCGGAATGGTTCGGATGTGCTGCGCCAAAATTATAGGTTCCTGTACTTACGGCTATGCATAAAACGTGATGATCGTTGGTGATAACACCACAACTCACGGTTGTTTGCGTATTAGGCTCAACCTGCGGTAGGCTGTCCTCCACACGGCTTGCTTCTTCTTCCGAAAAATTGCCGCTCGGCATAAGATCGGCTATTGCCTTGTTAATCTTTTGCGTTATAACCGCATTTTCAGTTTTTACCTGAATCACTTCAACGTCCAGTGTAGCGCAAAGGGTGTCAAACCAACTTTCAATGTTCTCAGGATGCATCCTGAATGCATCAGCAGCTTTGCAATCTTCGGTGTGATAACTTATGAACTCTATCCCGGCATAGTCCCCCTTCCTTTCTGTTAAGGTTAGGCTAAGCGTTTTTTGTTGTTGTGGATCCTCCCACGTGCCGCTGAAAGTGCTATCGCTGGTAAATGTACCCTTTAGGTAACCTGTTACTTCATCGTTCGTGCTTTTTTCGGTAAGGTTTATCGAGCCATCCTTCATGATCTTCCCCACCAGGCTAAGGTTTATCCCTACCTTATTATAATAGTAACTGCCGGTAAGCATGCTGTCTTTTCTAATAAGGTCTAGCGAAACAGGAATGCTTCCGATGTAGCCTGTCAACTTTTTATAAAAGGTATCGGGTAAAGCAATGGGTCGAACCATCGCCGGATTCCCGGAGACATTTTCATGCCCAGCCCTTTTGCACCCGTAAAGACAAGTGAGAAGTAAAAAAGCCAGCGTGAAACAATAGCTATATAGTTTCATAATAGGTAAACAGCCAAAAACAGTTATACTGTCTGGGTCAAAATCCGCGAATTTTCGCTGAATTGAACGCTCAAATTTGTTAAATTCGCTCCTTTCAGGCTTTTTTCGCAAAAATCTTCAGCTTGGCCTAAAATTTGTCAAAGCCCCCTAAAATTGGGGTAAAATAGTTGATAATGAGTAGTTTAAGTGGTTAGGGCTACTGTCCACTCTCTAAACAAAATTTCAACTATTATTTGGAAACCTGTTCGTAAGTTTTATTTTTGCGTTCCCTTTTTAAAAGGGGTATAGTGTTTTCATGGCAAAACAAGACTTAATAAAGCAAGACGGAATCATTACGGAAGCATTGAGCAATGCCATGTTTAGGGTGAAGTTAGAGAACGGGCACGAGATAATCGCGCACATCTCAGGGAAAATGCGGATGAATTATATAAAAATTCTTCCCGGTGATAAAGTGAGCGTGGAGATGAGTCCCTACGACTTAAATAAAGGAAGGATAACCTTCCGCTATAAATAAGGAATAGAGTATTTTAAAAATACAATAAAGTCATGAAAGTTAGAGCATCCGTAAAGAAAAGAAGCGCCGATTGCAAAGTAGTGCGTCGTAAGGGCGTGGTATTCATTATTAATAAGAAGAACCCCAAGTTCAAACAACGTCAGGGTTAATCATTCTATAAAACAAGTATAAGAGCATGGCACGTATTGCTGGTATAGACCTTCCTAAGAACAAAAGAGGCTTAATTGCCCTTACTTACATTTATGGTATCGGTAGAACCACCGCTGCTAAAATTCTAACCTCTAACAACATTGATGTAAACATCAAGGTGAAGGATTGGAATGACGAGCAGATCAACGGTATTCTGCAATACCTGGCCGCTAACCTTAAACTGGAAGGCGAATTAAGAGGGGAAGTACAGCAGAATATTAAACGCCTGCAGGATATCGGTGCATTCCGTGGCATTCGCCACCGTAAAGGCTTACCGGTTCGCGGCCAGCGCACCAAAACCAACAGCCGTACCCGTAAGGGCAAGCGTAAAACAGTTGCTAACAAGAAGATAGCTACTAAGTAATAGACATTAACTAATAGACGACAGACAATACCAATAAAAATGGCAAAACAGCAATCGCAGCAGCAGCAGTCGGCAATCGCCAAAGCAAAAGCAAAGAAAAGAGTAGTAAAAGTAGATGCTGAAGGCAAAGCTTTCATCAATGCTACTTTCAATAACCTCATTATCACCTTTACCAACATGATGGGTCAAACCATCAGCTGGAGTTCAGCAGGTAAAGTTGGTTTCCGCGGTTCTAAAAAGAACACGCCTTATGCTGCTCAGATGGCCAGCAGCGAAGCTGCAAAAGTTGCCCACGAAGCCGGTTTGCGTAAGGTAGAAGTATTCGTAAAAGGCCCTGGTGCCGGTCGCGAATCTGCTATCCGTACCATTTTCGCTTCGGGTATCGAAGTAACCGTTATTAACGATACCACCCCAATCCCTCACAACGGCTGCCGCCCTCCTAAATCTCGTAGAGTGTAAGCATAGCCCGCGGGCGGATTCATAAACCAATAGTTAAATAGAAAATTAGAATATAAATGGCAAGGTATACAGGTTCAAAAACCAAGATAGCACGTAAATTCGGTGACGCGATTTTCGGTCCGGATAAGTACTTCGATAAAAGAAGTTTCCCTCCGGGTCAGCACGGTGTTTCTAAAAAGAGAAAGACCCAGAGCGAATACGCTATTCAGTTGCAGGAAAAGCAAAAGGCTAAATATACCTATGGCCTGTTAGAACGCCAGTTCCGCAACCTGTTCGAAAAGGCTTCGCGCCGTAAGGGCAAAACCGGTGATAACATGTTTAAACTGCTGGAAGCTCGTTTGGACAACACCGTATTCCGTTTAGGATTTGCCGCTTCTCGTGCACAGGCCCGTCAGTTGGTTGGTCACAAACACGTAACCGTTAACGGCCAGGTTGTAAACGTTCCATCGTATACCCTGAAGCCTGGTGATAAAGTTGCTATGCGCGAACGTTCCAAGAACCTGGACGTAGTGCAGGATTCTATGGGCAAAAGAGGTAAGAAATTTAACTGGCTGGTAATTGACGAAAAAGCTGTTGAAGGTACTTTCGTTGATTTCCCTGAAAGAGAAATGATTCCGGAAAACATCAACGAACAGTTGATTGTGGAATTATACTCTAAGTAGTAGTTGAGCTTGCAGGAGGGCGTTGGGAACTAATCAATATTAAAAATCTAAAACCAAATATGGCCATGTTAACCTTTCAAAAACCCGATAAAATTACGTTGCAGAAAGCTACTGAATTTGAAGGTACCTTCGAATTTAAGCCTCTGGAACCCGGGTTCGGTGTAACTATAGGAAATGCCCTGCGCCGCGTATTACTTTCTTCGTTGGAAGGCTACGCTATCAGCGGTATCAAAATTTCGGGTGTTGAACACGAATTTTCTACCATCAAAGGCGTGCTGGAAGATGTAACGGAGATTGTGTTGAACCTGAAGCAGGTGCGTTTGAAGAAAGTGATGGATGATGAGAATGCTGCTGAAAAAATTTATATCGCTTTAAAGAACTCAACCCAGTTTAAGGCTGAGCATATCGAAAAGCACACCAACGTTTACCAGGTAATGAACCCCGAGTTGGTTATCTGCAATATGGAAAGCAGCGTGAACCTGGAGATTGAATTAACAATCACTAAAGGACGCGGCTACGTTGCTGCCGACGAAAACAGCAAAGAGCATGCTATCGGTTACATTCCTATCGATGCTATCTACACGCCGATCAAGAATGTAAAATACAGTGTTGAACCTTTCCGCGTTGAACAGCGCGTAGACTTCGAAAAACTGATTCTGGAAGTTACTACCGACGGAACAGTACACCCTGAAGAAGCTGTGAAAGATGCTTCGCGCATCCTTATCCAGCACCTGATGCTGATCACCGACGAACATATTTCGTTTGATGCACCTACTGCTGCTGAAACCGAAATGGTGGACGAACATGTATTACACATGCGCAAACTGTTGAAAACCCCGCTCGAAGATCTTGATCTTTCAGTGCGTGCCTTCAACTGTCTGAAAGCGGCTAAAATCAACTCGCTGGAAGAACTGGTACAATTCAATACCAACGATCTGTTGAAATTCCGCAACTTCGGTAAGAAGTCGCTGGTGGAAATCGAAGCCCTGCTGCACGAAAAAGGCCTGAGCTTTGGTATGGACTTAGCCAAATTTAAGTTAGACGAAAACTAGTATCAATTAATAACAGGAGTGCTGTAAGCAAGCGCCCCGGATTTTAAAATAAGTATTGAGATGAGACACGGAGATAAAGTAAATAATCTCGGAAGAAAGACCGCCCACCGCCACGCCTTAATGGCAAACCTGGCAGCGTCGTTGATTGAGCACAAGCGTATTATTACTACGCTGGCTAAAGCAAAAGCGCTTCGCGGTTATGTTGAACCACTTGTTACCCGCAGCAAGGAGAATACCACACACAACCGTCGTGTAGTATTCAGCTACCTGCAAAACAAAGAAGCTGTAACTGAACTGTTCAGCGTAGTAGGTGGCAAAGTTGGCGACCGTCCAGGTGGTTACACCCGTATTATTAAAACCGGTTTCCGTCCTGGCGACGCAGCTGAAATGGCATTAATTGAGCTGGTTGACTTTAACGAAATCTACACACAAAACAAAAACGCTGCTAAAGCTGCTGAGCCTAAGAAAAAGACCCGTCGTAGCTCTGCTGCTAAAAAGTCGGCTCCTAAAAAGTCGAAAGAAGATAAAGCTGCTGAAGGCGCTGCAGAAGAATAAGCTGCTGCACTGGCTAAACAAACAAAACCCATCGCTAATCACGATGGGTTTTTTGTTTTCATTCACTATCATGCTGAACGGGGATTGAGCGGAGTGTAGCATCTCGTGCCCGCAAAGCGCTGATCAAAGTCGGATTGCCTGCTTCCTTCGCTCTACATACATCACCATGCCGTTTTTAGGCCGTAACGTTATCAGCGGATCCGTTTCCACCTTAAAGCCTTCTTTTAGCTTAAAACGGAAATGCCGGTAAAGTTTAATCAGGATAATCTGCATTTCAATAAGGGCAAAACTATTACCAATACAGGTGCGCGGTCCGCCGCCGAAAGGGAAGTACACAAACCGGTCAATATCCTGCCGTTTTTCAGGGGCAAAGCGTTCGGGCTTAAACAAATTGGGCTGCTCCCAGTACTTTTCGCTATGGTGAAAATAAATAATGGGTATCAGCACATTGGTGCCCGCCGCAATGCGGTAACCACCCAACTCATCATCTTCAATGGCCCTGCGCCCTATGCTCCAGGCAGGCGGGTAAATGCGCATACTTTCTTCAATAACCATCCGCACATAATTGAACTGCATAATCGAGTGGAAATCCAGTGCGGTTCCGTTGTTCAGTTTCTCGTCAATTTCCGCAACCATCTTTGCTTCAGCATCCGGGTTTTGCGAAAGCAGGTATAAGGTCCATGCCAGCGCGTTGGCCGAGGTTTCGTTGCCGGCGATAAAAATGGTCATCACCTCATCGCGTAACTGCTTATCGTCCATCGCCTCGCCCGTATCTTCATCACGCGCGTCGAGCAGCATGCTTAACAAGTCATCTTTCGAAACACCTTCCTTTCGCCGGGTATTGATGATGTCATAAATCACATCATCCAGCAGCTTAATCGCCTTGCGCTCTTTGATGTTAAAGGGTGTAGGTATCGAGGCCGGCAATCGAACGGGTTGGTTTATTTTTTCAATGCTGTATTGATTTAGCAGGGTAATCTGTTCGCCAACCATGGCCGCTTTATCTTCTACGCCTGAGCTAAACATGGCCCGCGATATAATATCAAGCGTAAGTGCTGTCATTTCATCACTCAGGTCGTGCGCCGTACCGCTTTCCGCTAACTTCTCAAATTTCTGAACGGCCTGCTCTGCGCGGTCTACCATTAACTGGGTAAGCAATTCCAGTTTTTTGCGGTGAAAGGCCGGGGCTATCAAACGCCGTTGTTTGCGCCAGAATTCACCTTCGCTGGTAAGCAGGCCGTTTCCCAATAGTAATTTCAGAATATCGTACGCAAGGCTCTTGGTGTAGTTGCGCTGATTATCCAGTAAAATATGCTTGGTGTATTCGGGATTGGCGGCAATAGCCAATCGTACAAAGGGTAATGACAGGCTGACCAGATCGCCATATTTATTTAAAAGAAATTTAACGTGTTCAAAGGTATTATCCTTCAACAGGTAACCGCTGCCGAACAGCCAGTGTTTTTCTTTGGGAAATGGCGGTAGAGGCTTTTTTGGTGCGGCAACCTGGGTCATGTTCGTCCGTTTAACCCAACCGGCTAACGTTAAACTTTAGCCGGGTTAGGTTTGTTTTTGTAATAGTTGTAAAGGTAAGCGGTTCCTGCTATACCAATTATAAAAAGTACGATGGAGATGAGTTCACTTTGTTTAAAGGCGCCTCCTAAAATATGATACAGGTCACGTCCCGAAAGATCACGCCATTGTTCAATAGCATAGCGCTGTATACCTATCAGTATCATGAAAATGGTAAATATCATGCCGGGCTTATAGGTTAGCTTTTTGCGCAAACTCCATAGTATGAAGAAGATGGCTGTGCACATCAAAAATTCGTAGATAGGTGTAGGATAGGCGGGGTTAGCCAGTTGCATACAGTGTTCCTCGGTGCAATTGGCAATGGCTACGCCTTCATCAATTATGTTATGCGCGTAATGGTCGGCCCACATAAATTGTGGCATCCAACCCGGTTTAGTGGCAAGGTTGCTTACGCCCCAGTCGCCATCGCCTGATACCTGGCAGCCTATACGGCCAATACCGTTCGCCAGTATAAAGGCCGGTGCAACGGCATCGAAAAAGTGGGGGATAGGAATCTTTTTAAAGCGGGCATACACCGCAAATGCTGCACCGGCACAGATTAAACCGCCATACACCGATAAGCCGCTGAACATGGAACCGATGGGGTTGTCCCAAAAGTTCTTGTAATCATCAGGGTTCTCCAGAAAATTAAAGAAGTTGGAACCTAACACGCCGAATATGGCTGCAATTACTACCAGGTCTCCAATATTATCCGAAGGATATTGGTTTACTTTTTTCTTTTCAGGCTGTGGTAAACGGGCCTTGTGCTGCTGGTAATAGCTGAAGCCTGCAAGGGCCAAACCACCTAAAATACCACCGGCCCAACTGCCCATCATAGGGCTCTTTATCAATTCCATCAGGCTAAGGGTGTGTTGGCTCAGCTCCGGTTGAAAAATGATAATACCAAACACCTTGAAAGACACTACAAAACCAATCAAAAAGGTCAAGGCAAGGTCCACCGGCTTAGGTGCTTCGCCAACAGTAACCTCTTTTTCAATGCCGGGCATCAGGCCTAAGCGCTCACGACGTTTCATTTCTAAAGTGGCAAGAGTAGCAGCAAAAATAAACCCCACCGCTACAAAAAAACCATAGCTGAATACCGGTAGAAACCGGTAGTCGGCAGCAGGTGATTGATTGAATGCCAGGTATATCCAGTCGGTTATTTTTGGGTAGCAGCGTAACAGTATCAGCATGGCTTGGTCCGTATCTTTTATAAAGTGCAACAATAACAAGTTTTACCCACACTGCTTTTCCAGTTTCTCAACGTCCTGCCGCGCATGAAAAGAAATGTAAACAGGCTCATATGGGCAGTTTTTAGGCAGGTTTGCCCTTCCCGGGTGGCCGGGTTTTATTTTAACGCACCAAATGTGGATTATATTTCGGTTTTATAGCAGGAAACTATCAAAACCTGCTTTGAAAATTGCGTTTACTGCCTATTTTCGCACCGCCTTTTAAGGAGGAGTGGTTTAACAAGGCAATTGACCCCCTCCCATACAATTTCACGAATAACGAATTATGGCCAACGTAGGTAAAATCAAACAAATTATCGGTCCGGTAGTGGACGTGAGTTTTGAGGCCGAGGGCGCAGTCCTTCCTCAGATTATGAACGCTTTAGAGGTAACCCGCGAAGACGGCTCTAAGCTGATCCTGGAAGTGCAGCAGCACCTGGGTGAGGATGCCGTGCGCACGGTATCAATGGATAGCACCGACGGCCTCCGCCGTGGTTTGAATGCCGTTGATATGGGTGGGCCTATTACCATGCCGGTTGGCGAGGGTATCAAAGGCCGTCTGTTCAATGTAACCGGCGATGCGATCGACGGTATCCAACTGAAAGTTTCTAAAGAAGGTGGTTATGCCATTCACCGTATGCCTCCGGCTTACGAAGATCTGGCTACCGAATCAGAAGTGCTGTACACTGGTATTAAAGTAATTGACCTTATCGAACCATACGCAAAAGGTGGTAAGATCGGTTTGTTCGGTGGTGCAGGTGTGGGCAAAACGGTGTTGATCATGGAATTGATCAACAACATCGCTAAGCGCTACTCTGGTTTATCAGTGTTCGCAGGTGTGGGCGAAAGAACCCGTGAAGGGAATGACCTGCTGCGCGAGATGATCGAATCAAACGTTATCAAATACGGCGAGGAGTTCAAACACAGCATGGAAAAAGGCGGTTGGGACTTATCAAAAGTAGATGCTACCGCACTTGCGCAGTCGCAGGCTACACTGGTGTTCGGTCAGATGAACGAACCACCGGGAGCCCGTGCCCGTGTGGCCCTGTCTGGTCTTACTATCGCTGAATACTTCCGCGATGGAGACAAGAACGATGCTAAAGGCGGTCGCGATATCCTCTTCTTCGTAGATAACATCTTCCGTTTCACCCAGGCAGGTTCCGAAGTATCGGCACTCTTAGGCCGTATGCCTTCTGCGGTGGGTTACCAGCCTACCCTGGCTACCGAGATGGGTCTGATGCAGGAACGTATCACCTCCACCAAGCGCGGTTCAATCACTTCCGTACAGGCCGTTTACGTACCTGCGGATGACTTGACTGACCCTGCTCCGGCTACTACTTTTGCTCACTTGGATGCTACTACGGTATTGAGCCGTCAGATCGCCGCCCTGGGTATCTACCCTGCGGTTGACCCTCTTGACTCTACCTCCCGTATCCTTAGCGAAACTATCCTGGGTAAAGAGCACTACGGTTGTGCCATGCGCGTAAAAGAAATTCTGCAGCGTTATAAAGAGTTACAGGATATCATCGCCATCCTTGGTATGGATGAACTGAGCGAAGAAGATAAACTGGTTGTATCTCGCGCTCGTCGTGTGCAGCGTTTCCTTTCTCAGCCATTCCACGTGGCCGAGCAGTTCACCGGTTTAAAAGGTGTGTTTGTGCCAATTGAAGAAACTATCCGTGGCTTTAACATGATCATGGACGGTGAAGTTGACAAATATCCTGAAGCAGCTTTCAACCTGGTAGGTACTATCGACGACGCTATTGCGAAAGGCGAAGCGTTAATGGCTGAAGCAGCTAAATAATTTTAATAGAAGATAGACATAGACGTTAGATTAAAGACAATCCTTTTAACTAACGTCTATTGTCTAAAATCCGGTAATATGATTCTTGAGATATTGACACCCGAAAAAAAGCTATACAGCGGCGAAGCTACGTTAGTGCAACTGCCCGGTATCAGCGGTTTGTTCGAAATTCTGAATAACCACGCCCCCCTTATTTCAGCCCTGAAAAAAGGAACAGTGAAGTTCAACACCGAAACCGGTGAGAAAACAGTTACTATCGGCGGCGGTTTTGTAGAGTGCCTTAACAACAAAGTTATTGTGTGTGCCGAAGGCGGTCAAATGGCCTAGGTAACGCAAAAAACAAATAAGAAAGAGGGATGCCAACGCATCCCTTTTTTATTTACTGGCGGTAAGTGTGCAGTATTGCTTATCAACTTCTTGTCCTATATTTATAATACCGTGTTTAAGTGGCTCAGCAACTACTTTACTTATGCGGCGTGGGAACGTAACGGCATCGTGCTGCTGCTAACACTGGCAGCACTGGCCCTGGTTAGTCCACGTCTGTATTTCTATTTCCGGCCGGTTAAACCCGTGGTCGATACTACACTCCAAAGCGATGTGCAGGCCTTTTTAAACAGCACAAAGCCATCTAATTTACCCGTTGGTGCTACGGACTTATCGGATACTGCACCGGTATCCAGTACCGGCCCTAACAAGCAATCCCAGGCTCCTGCAACTGCGGCAGCATCTCTAAATATCAATCGTGGCGATTCAGCTGCCTTCGAAGGGCTGCCAGGTATAGGCCCTGTTTTGGCTCATCGTATCCTGAATTTCCGCCGTGCTTTGGGCGGGTATGCCTCGGTGGAGCAATTGCAGGAGGTATGGGGCTTGCCTGATAGCACGTATCGCCGCCTGAAACCCCGCCTGCAAACCGATGGCCGGGTAACGCAAATAGACCTGAACACAGCTGACGCGCCTACCCTTTCCAGACACCCGTATCTATCTGGCAGTCAGGCCAAAGCCATTATCACTTACCGCAAAAAAAATGGTAATTTTACCTCACCCGACGGCCTCCGCTCGGTAAGCGTTCTGCCCGACAGCACCCTGCGCAAACTCAAGCCCTACCTTACTGTTAAAACCCGGTAAGATTTTGGCTCCGGCAGTTTTGAAATTTACAGTAGAAAGTTATCTTTGCCGTCCGTTTTAAAGGGTTGCTTCCAACTTTCCCTGGAAAAACGGCAAATTAAGGTTCTTTTGTGAGCCAACTGCGATGGGGTGTGAGCCGTAGCAGCGCAAAACAAAAGGGCAATATGGTTAAACTCTAAAAGCAAAATAAAAATGGCTGATTTAAAAGCTCTCGCTGAAACTCTGGTAAACCTGACTGTGAAAGACGTACAGGAACTGGCAAACATTCTTAAGGCTGATTACGGTATCGAACCTGCTGCTGCTGCTGTAGCTGTTGCTGCTGCTCCGGGCGCTGGTGGTGGTGCTGCTGCCGCTGAAAAAACTGAATTCGACGTGATCCTGAAGAGCGCTGGTGCTCAGAAGCTGAACGTAGTGAAAGTGGTGAAAGACCTGACCGGTCTGGGCCTGAAAGAGGCTAAAGATCTGGTTGACGGTGCACCAAAACCAGTTAAAGAAAAATTAGACAAAGCTTCTGCTGAAGATCTGAAAAAGAAACTGGAAGAAGCAGGTGCTGAAGTTGAACTGAAGTAATTCATTTCAATTCCAACAACATAAAAAAGGCTGCCTTTGGCGGCCTTTTTTGTTTTCTGACCTTGCCACATCTTCTATAAATTAGGCCGCTTAATAACAGCCGGTCATGCAAGTTCGTTCACGCATAGCGCCTACACCCAGTGGCTACCTGCACGCCGGTAATGCCCTTAATTTTATACTTACCTGGCTGCTTGTGCGCACCAACAACGGCCTGCTCCGCCTCCGTATCGACGATCTGGATGCCCCGCGTATGCAACCGCAATTTTTAAATGATGTGTTCGAAACCCTTGAATGGCTGGGTCTCGATTGGGACGAAGGTCCTCAATCACCCGATGAACACCATCGGCTTTTCTCTCAAAAACTTCGCAGCGAGCGGTATGCGCAGGTCCTCCATTTACTTACGCAAACCAACCTCGTATTTGCTTGTCAGTGTTCACGCAAATTGGTGGGTGCTGGGCAATATCCCGGAACCTGTATCCCGTTGCAACTGCCCCTGCAAAAGCCGGAAACAGCACTGCGCATTCAAACACCAAAGGGAACCATTAGCTCATTTAGGGATGAATTAAAGGGGTCGGTGAAAATGGACTTGTTTGAAACTATGCGGCATTTTGTAATTCGCCGCCGCGATGGAATTGCAGCCTATCAGGTTGCCTCTCTGGCCGATGATTTAGATTACGGCATTAATACCATTGTAAGGGGAGAAGATCTGATCGTTAGTACCGCTGCACAACTTTATCTCGCACAAATAGCAAACTTCACAGCATTCAGCGATATACATTTTTACCACCATGCATTAATAAGGGATCAGGATGGTAATAAGTTATCCAAATCCGCAGGTAGTCAATCACTGCAATGGTGGCGTGCACAAGCTGCAACGCCTGAAAAATTCTATTTGTATATTGGTAAACTGATGGGTTTTGCCGAACCCGTAACATCGTTACAGACCATGTTACAGCAATTTAATTCCGGTAGTAGTAAGGTGCCGGGTTGGTTTATGCAATAATGTTTTATTTAACCAGAGCCAGTTGCTTTTTCAATTCGTCCATCGCATCACAATAGCCACGCTTGTACGCCTTATTGCAACGCAGCTCAAACTCATCTAATTCTAAAGCCATGGGGCTGGGGAAGGGTTGATCGTAAAACCCAATGTTATAATCCTGCTTTCCTTTCTCGTAATAATACACTTCTGCTTCCGACGTTGCCATACACGTTTCAATTTTATAACCACTAATAGTTTTGGAACAAACCGGGATAACACGCTCAGGTTCCTTGTTTTCCCTTGCAATCTTCAGGAGGCGATTGCGGTTGTTGCTTGTGTTTACGGCACCGGAAGCGTTGGGGTTGTATGTATCGTGGCTCATTTTACAAGGGTTGGTTTGTAATACATCACATGTTGCCCTTGCTGCTCTATTTTTTACCAAACGCGATACCGTTAACCTTCTATATATTAGCCCAAAATATTACGGATGAGCAACATAGCCACTATCGAGAAACGCGGAGAAATAGCCATTGTTTGGTTAGACCAGCCTAATGAGAAGATCAACAAGGTTTCTACAGCCTTTGTAGATGAAATAGACCGCCTTTTTCAGCAATTGGAAGCCGATAGTTATATTAAAGCGGCTGTAATCGCCTCTAAAAAGAAGGACTGGATTGCCGGTGCCGATATCGACATGTTTGGCAAGGTGAAGAAGAAAGGCGATTTTATCGACTTTACCCGCAATGGCCATGCCTCGCTTAACAGATTGGAAAAATCAGGCAAGCCGGTGGTGGCCGCCATACACGGTGCATGCTTAGGTGCGGGAACCGAAATAGCACTTGCTTGTCATGGTCGTATTGTTAGCGACGATGCTGCAACTCACTTTGCCCTACCGGAAGTTATGCTGGGTTTGTTACCCGGCGGCGGTGGCACACAACGTTTGCCTCGCCTCATTGGTTTACAGCGCTCGCTCGATATGCTGTTAACAGGTAAAAAGATTTACGCCAAAAAGGCAATCAGCCTGGGCCTGGCCGATAAGATAACTACCAAAGAAAGCCTGCTGAATGCAGCTATCGATTTCGCAAAGCAATTATTAAAAGCGCCTCTGCAACGCTCCGATAAGCGCACGCTTGTAGAGAAGGTGCTCGAAAGCAATTCAATCACCCGTGGCATCGTATATAAAAAGGCCAAAGAAATGGTGATGAAGCAAACCATGGGTAACTATCCTGCCCCACTACGCATCTTAGAATGTGTGGAAACAGGCATGGAACAGGGCATGGCCGCCGGCCTGGAAGCCGAAGCCGTGAAGTTCGAAGAACTGATTCTCACCAACGAAAGCCGTCAATTAATAAATATCTTCTTCAATATGACGGAGAAGAAGAAGAACCCATACGAGGGCAAAGCCGAGATCGTGCATGTAAATAACCTGGCCATGGTAGGTGCAGGCTTTATGGGCGCCGGTATAGCCGAAGTTAGCGCCATGGATGGTATGCGCGTGCTGTTGAAGGATATAAAAGAAGAAACCATTGCTTCTGCCAAACAAACCATCTGGGGCGATTTATATAAAAAGGTGAAGCGTAAACGCATGAGCCAACCCGAAGCCGAAGAGATCATGAACCGTGTAGAATCAAAACTGGATTATTCAGGTTTCGATAAAGTAGAAGTGATCATTGAAGCGGTGTTTGAAGAAATTAAACTGAAACAACGGGTGGTAGCAGAATGTGAAGCTGCCACCGGATCTAAAACAGTGTTTGCATCCAATACCTCGGCCCTGCCAATCGGCCACATTGCTGAAAAAGCTTCCCGTCCCGAGAACATCATTGGTATGCACTACTTCAGTCCCGTGCCTAAAATGCCTTTGCTGGAAATTATTAAAACGCCTAAAACTGCCGATTGGGTTACTGCTACCTGCTTCGAAATCGGCATCCGTCAGGGTAAAACATGTATTGTGGTAAACGATGGTCCGGGTTTTTACACTACACGCATTCTGGCTCCTTATATGAATGAGTGCTTCCTGCTGATTGAAGAAGGCTGCGATGCCGCTTTAATCGACAAGGCTATGAAGAAGTGGGGCTTTCCTGTTGGTCCTGTTACACTGCAGGATGAAGTGGGCATCGACGTAGGGGCCCACATCATGAGCGGTGAATTTGCACAGGAAGCCAAAAAACGCGAGGGCGCCCGCACTACCGATGCTATCATCAAAATGTTTAAGGACGGCTGTTATGGTAAAAAGAACAAGCGCGGCTTTTATAAATACGACGAAAAAGGCAAAAAGCAGGGCATCGACGAGAACGTTTATAAATACTTCGGTAACCCCGCCCGTAAGGAGTTCAGCACCGAGGCCATCCAAAATCGCATGGGTATGATGATGGTAAACGAAGCCCTGCTCTGTTTACAGGAGAACATTCTTGAAAGTCCTACCGATGGCGACGTAGGTGCTATCTTTGGTTTAGGTTTTCCTCCGTTCACGGGCGGCCCATTCCGCTATATCGACCATGTAGGAGCGGATAAGGTTCTGGCTTTAATGGAAGATCTCTCTGCAAAATACGGTGCACGCTTCAAGCCTGCTGCCATCCTGCGCGAGTATGCAGCAAGCGGCAAAAAGTTTTACCCGCAGGCTTAACAATTCAGCGGCGTAGTATTACGTATCTTTGCACAAAAGGAAGGCAGCGTGCATATTATTACTACCAGCGACGGCTCGCATACGTTATTCTCCGGGAAGTTTAACGAGATCTATCATTCTCGTCATGGTGCTATACAGGAAAGCCAACATGTGTTTATTGAGGCAGGTTTAAAACCTCTGTTGGAACGGAACCCTGAAACCATACATATCTTCGAAGTGGGGTTTGGTACAGGCTTAAATGCCATGCTAACCATGCTGGAAGGCGAGAAACAGCACCGCAGTATTAATTACACTACTATTGAACTGTATCCGGTTCCTATCGAAACCATCAAGGAACTGAACTACACTATTCAGCTGGGTTACGAATTCTGTTATGGTCCTTACCACACACTACACCTGTGCCGTTGGGAAGAGGAACACCAGATAACACCACTTTTTGCATTCACCAAAATGCAGGGCTCCTTGGTAGAACGCGAATTGCCCGAACACCGCTTCGATCTTATTTACTTCGATGCCTTTGCCCCCACCCACCAACCCGAAATGTGGACAGCCGACATCTTCCGCAAAATGCACCGTGCCTTAAAACCAGGTGGTGTATTAGTTACCTATTGCTCCAAAAGCGTCGTGCAAAAAGCGATGAAAGAAGCCGGCTTCCTCATCGAAAAAATCCCCGGCCCTCCCGGTAAGCGCGAAATGTTAAGGGCAGTTGTGCAATAGCACTTACCTTTAAAATGTTTTATATTTATTCATAGAACAATAAATATGAAACACCTTTCCATCCTGTTATTTTCCTTTCTGCTCACTTCGCACGCTGTCGCTCAATATTGCGGTAATTCCGGACCTTCCATTTGTAATCCCGTGGCGGCACCGGATAGTACGTATCGCATTTGGCCTACTTCCTACATGCACGACTGCATCGTCCGCGATTCATTCTACAGCACCTCCTTCACCATCTATAATAAGACCGACATTACTTTCAGTGGCCAAACACTTAGTGTCAACTCTATTCGCATCGATACCATCCTTAATCTGCCTTGCGGATTGTGCTATAGCACTAACAAGGTCAATAACATCGTTTATCACGGCGATAGCATGTGTGTCTCCATCAGCGGAATTACACATTCCATGCCGGGCCAATACAACGCAACTATACTGGCTACAGCCGATCTTGGTTTCCCCATTGCTATAAATCCTACCGATCCGAATGACCACAACAATCCTCTATGGCTTCCTCTCCGCATTCGGGATGACCAGGGCAACTGCCCGGAGGTGGATACCTTCTCCAATGGCAGCTTTGTTAACTGCACTAACGTGGGCATCGTGGAAAATGACCTGGCGCAAGTGAAAGCAGCTTTTATCGGCGATCAAATCATTATCAACAATGCTACCGTTTCTACACAAGTACAAGTATTTAATCTGCAGGGGCAATTGATTCTTCAAACGACAGTTAGCGATACATATGCGAATGCATTCCCGAATCTGCAAGTCGGTTTGTATGTAGTAGCGCTCTCCAATTCAAGCGGTAAGAAAACTATGCGGTTGGTAAAGCAAAATTAAGACAACTAATGTCCTGCTATGAAACACTTTGCTACAGCATTCATTCTCTTATTAATTGTCCTCAGTGCCGGTGCCCAATATTGCGGCAACTCCGGTCCTTCTGTCTGCACGCCGCAAGCAGTACCCGATAGCACCTATTGGATTTGGAGCCCTTCCGGCACGCCCGATTGCATTGTACAGGATTCATTTTACAGCACCACCTTGGTAATAAATAATTCAAGCTATATCCAGTTTAATAATGCTTCAGTTTATGTGGACGTCATCAGGGTCGACAGCATAAATAACTTGCCATGCGGTCTTTGCTTCCGTACCAACAAAACAAATAACCTCGTGCAGCACGGCGATAGTATGTGTGTGATTATTAGTGGTGTTACTGAATCTCCTACGGGTCAATACAATGCCCGGGTAGTTTTAACAATGGACATTGGCTTTAATCACGCCGGCGGAACTTATACGCTACCCCTGCGCGTCCGCGACGCTCAGGTCAACTGCCCCGCCGTTGATACGGCTTCGTCCGCTGGTCTATTGGCTGACTGCCCTGTTGGTATTACGGAAGAAAGTCTAAATCAAATTAAAGCCGTCTTTCTGTACGACCAACTTATGATCTCTAACATTTATTCTCCCTGCACCTTACAACTCTTCAATCTGCAGGGCCAGCAACTCTTGCAGACCTCAGTAACATCGGCTTACACACAAGCCTGTCCGCACCTGCCGGCAGGGATGTATATAGCCGTATTAACGAATGCTTCCGGCGCAAGCAGGGTATTCCGCCTCGTTAAAGCAGGTTAATTAATTGCTATTTCCCCAACCTGTGCGCAAATACATTGCGCAGAAGCTTCGTAGGTTCGTATTTTGCTTCATCAGTTAAAAGGCGCATTTAGTACTCATGTTACGCATTTATAAAGCCTCGGCAGGTTCAGGCAAAACATATACGCTGGTTAAGGAGTTCCTGCGCATTGCGCTAAAGGAGCCCGAAAAATTCCGGCATATACTGGCTATTACCTTTACAAACAAGGCCGCTGCCGAAATGAAGGAGCGCATCATCTCCACCCTCGGTAAATTAAAAACCGGCGATGCCAAAGTGGAACAACTGGCGCAAGACCTGGAAGGCGAAACTGGCTTAAGTGCTGCAGCCCTGCGCGAAAAGTCAGGCGAAATGCTGCGTAACATCCTGCACCAGTATGCCGATTTGCATGTAAGCACCATCGATAGTTTCGTACACCGCGTTATCCGCGCCTTTGCGCACGATTTATCGCTGAGTATGAATTTCGATATCGAGATGGATCGCGATAAACTGCTGACCGAGGTAATTGAACTGCTGATGGATCGTCTGCACGATGAGGACGACCAGGTTACCAATGCAGTAGTGGAGTACGCCGAGAGCAATATCGAAGAAGGCAAAAGCTGGAACATTGAGTATGCATTAATGACCTTGGGCCGCGAGTTGTTTAACGAAGAGGCCATTCCACATCTGCAGGAACTTAACAAATACGATCTAAACGAAGTAAAGCAGGTGCGTAGTGCGCTGCATGCTTATGTAAATAGTTTCGAGCAGGGGCTTTTCTCCGAAGGCAAAAAAGCCTATAACCTTATACTGAATGCCGGCCTTACCGCCAAAAGTTTTCACCAGGGCGACCGCGGCATTTTCGGATTTTTCCGCAAATATGCCGAGGAGAGTTTCCCTAACGATGTCGAAGGAAACAGTTATGTAATAAAAACTATTACTGAAGGTAAGTGGGCCGCTGCTAAATTATCTCCCGGCGAATTGGCCTCGCTGGAAGGCATTAAAGAACAACTGCGGCAGCATTACGAAACCATGGTGCGCCATAACCGTTCAGCCGGTGGCGATTATCAACTGGCACAGTTACTCTTACAGCGTTTCTATGCCTTTATCCTCCTTACTGATATTCAAAAGTTGTTGGAGGAATACAAAAAGGAAAACAACCTGCTCCATATCAGCGAATTTCAGCAGCGTGTGCACGCCATTGTACGCGAGCAGGAGGCACCCGTAATTTACGAGCGTATCGGCGAGTGGTTTGATAGTATTTTAATTGATGAGCACCAGGATACTTCAGTGCTGCAATGGCAAAATCTGTTGCCATTGGTGGAGAATTCACAGTTTAAAACAGAAGATAGTTTGGTAGTAGGCGATGGCAAACAGGCTATTTACCGTTTTCGCAATGGTAAGGTGGAGCAGTTTGCCCTATTGCCTAAAATTTATGGCAGCGAGAACGACCTGCGCCTAAAGGAGCGCGAAGTAGCCATCAATAACTATGGGGTTCAAAACCTGAACCTGGCGTATAACTACCGCAGCCGTAAAAACATCATAGCCTTCAATAACGAACTATACGAGGTAGTAGCCACGGCACCGGAGTTGCTGAATAAATCTATCTACGAAAATTCAGCGCAGTTGCCCGGCGATAAAACCCCGGAAGGCGGTTATGTGCAATTGGAATTTTTACCCGAACCGCAAGGCGAAACGCACGACGAACAATATTGTAAGCGCGTAGAGGCTTTGATTGAAGATGCGCGGCAACGCGGCTATGCCTTTAAGGATATAGCCGTGCTTACCCGAAGCAATATATTCGGCAGCGCTATTGCAGGATATTTAATTCAGAAAGGCATTCGGGTTATTTCGTCTGAAAGTTTGCTGATCGATCGTTCGCCCAAAGTGCGATTGTTGCTTTCCACACTCAATTACTTCGATCAAAAGTTGAATCACATCGCACGCGCCGAAATTGCCTACTACATCAATGCCTTGCAACACGGCACCAGTCCCGATTTCGGAAAACGCAACTTCCGCTGTACGGAGGAAGAATTCGAGCAGCAGATTTCTGACATGCTGGGCAAGCCTTTCCGGAGTTACGATTTCCTCTCTTTCCATATAACCGAAATGGTGCAGCGGCTCTCTGCCTTTTACGGCCTTAGCAGCGGCGATCCTTTTTTGCAGTTTTTTATGGACGAGGTAATGTCTTTTGCCGCTAACCGCCGCAGTAATATCCGCGAATTTCTGGATTGGTGGGGCGAGGTGCGCCGCAATAAATCCATCATTTATCCCGATACGCTGGATGCCGTGCGCATTATGACTATCCACAAATCGAAAGGTCTCGAGTTTCCGGTGGTTATTCTGGCAGAGGCCGATTTCCCCGTTAAAACTACCCGCAAACATTTTTGGGTTAACCTCGATAAGCCCTGGTTAAAAGAATTGCACCTGGGTATTTTACCGGTCAATCAAAAATTAAAGGAAACGGAGTTTGCGCAATTATATGAACAGGAAGTGGCCAGCTCTTTTCTGGACGTGTTGAATGTAATTTATGTGGCCACTACCCGCACTGCGGATGTCTTGTATATCCTTTCCGGCGAGTTAAAGAACCTTCCGAAGGATAACAATTCGGTTACTGCGCTATGGGTTTACTTTTTGCAACAAACCAATCGTTGGGCAGGTTGGAAAACCTATCAATTCGGGGACGTGGCAACGCGCCGTATCCAACCTGAAAAACCGGGAGCCTATCATTTATACGAAGTCGGGCCAACAATGCAAACTACTACTGGTGTGCGCGAACTGGCCATCCGTAAAAATTCGCAGGTGTTATGGGCTACCGGTGTGCAGGAAAAAATAAACTGGGGTAACGTAGTACATACGGCGCTTAGTCGGGTTCGTTTTGCCGCCGATGTGCCTCGTGTGGTTAAACGTATGTTGGCCGATGGTTTATTAACGGAAAATGAGGCACAACGCTTAACCGAAAAAATTGAAGCTGTTATTCAACATCCGCAATTACAGCAATATTATACCCCTTCCTACAGGGCTATAAATGAACGCCGCATTATAACCCAGCAGGGTTTGCGTAAACCCGACCGAGTAGCGGTAAAGGGAAAGGAAGCTGTTTTAATAGATTATAAAACCGGCGAAGCCTTGCCGGAGCATGCCACACAACTGCGCGATTACAGCAAGGCGCTGGAAGCTCTGGGCATGCAAACCGTAAAACGTTTATTGGTGTATACCGAAACTAAACAGGTGGAGGAGGTGTGATGGAAAAGTTTTTATCAAAAGTAGCACGGCACCTGTTGCAGCAGCATGGTAATAACCTGAGCGGTGTTACCGTTTTGTTTCCTAACCGCCGTAGCTGCACCTATTTTGCCGAAGCTTTAAAAAATGCTGCAGGCAATACGGTTTGGGCCCCGGAAATTAATACCCTGGAGGATTGGCTGCTTGCCAAAAGCGACCTTACACTGTTAGAACCGCTGGAACAGGCCTTTGAGTTATACGAAGTGTACCGCGATGGCATTGGGGAGGATACTGCCGATGAGTTTTTACCCATGGCAGAAGTAATGCTGGCCGACTTTAATGAAGTGGACATGCAGTTGGCGAATGCAAAAAACTTCTTCAACGATCTGGAAAAACTTCAATCCTTGAAAGTGTACGAGCCGGGCACCGATGAACTGTCCGAATATTCGTTGAAGTATCAAAAATTCTGGACCGATTTCCGTCACCTGTATAGTGGCATCCGGAAACAGTTGCTGGCTAAACAAAAGGGCTACCTGGGTATGATTTACCGTGAGCTGATAGAGCGGCTGCCTGAATTACCGGTAGGAGAGGACAAGCTCTACTTCGTTGGCTTTGCTTCGGTAAACAAATGCGAAGAGCGCTTGATGGAATACCTGGTAACAGAAGGCAGGGCCGAGGTTATTTGGGATTGCGATCAATACTATACTACCGATGCCTTTCAGGAAGCAGGCAGTTTCTTCCGCAAATACTATAAAAAGTTCAGGGTAGAAGAGAAATGGGTTAGCGATCACCTGCTGAAGGATAAAAAGGAAGTGCACATGATTGGCGTTGCCAAAAACATTGGGCAAACCCGGGTCGTGGCCGATATCCTCAGTAAGTTACAATTAACCCCGGAAGAAGAAAAGGAAACGGCGGTAGTGGTGCTCGACCAAAAGTTATTGCAGCCCCTTATTGGCGCAATACCCGAAAGCATATCAGCCCTGAACGTATCAATGGGTTTATCGCTTAACCATACGCCTATTGCCGAGCTGATTAAAATAATATTTAACCTGCAGGATAACATCGAACGATTCCGTCAACGTGGTGGTAGCGAAACCCGCTACTATCACCGCGATGTGAGCGATCTGTTGCGGCATCCGTATGCGGCATACCTGGTACCCGATACCAGGGCGGTTAACTCCTTTATTGAACGCATGAAGTATTACAACCGCGTGGTGGTGCGCGAAAAGGAACTGAAGGAGCCATTCGCCGGTACGCAATACGAAAAATTGTTTTGGTATACCGATGATGTAAAGGTGCTGTTAGCCCGGTTGCTGGAGTTGATTGAAGCCCTACGGGTAGGCTTTGCCGCCGATACGGAGAAGGATAGGTCCTTTGATGTGGAATGGCTTTACCAGGCGTACATGGTTATCAATAACCTGAATAAAGTGGTGCACGATAGCGGCCGCGAACTTAGCACCGCCTCGCTGCGCAAAGTATTGCTCGAGCATTTCCGCACCCGCACAGTGCCGTTTGAAGGCGAACCGGTAAAAGGTCTGCAGCTATTGGGTATACTCGAAACCCGCGCGGTTGATTTTAAAAATGTGATAGTGCTTTCGATGAACGATGGCATTTTTCCTACCTCCAAAATTCAGGCAACGTATATACCTTACGAAATGCGCAAGGCGTATCTCACTACCCATCACGATAAGGATGCCCTGGCGGCTTACACGTTCTATCGCTTGTTACAGCGCGCTGAAAAGGTGCACCTCTTATACAACACGGAGTCCGATGAATTGGGTGGTGGCGAAAAAAGCCGCTTTATGTTGCAGCTGCAACACGAGTTAAACGAAAAGAATCCGAATGCGGTGGTAAAGGAATATGTGTATTCGGTTGACCCGCCTGCTGCTATGGCCGAAGAGGATATAGTTGTGGTGAAGGATGAAATGGTTATGCAAAAACTATGGGCCAATGCTGAATATGGTATTTCTCCTTCCGCCATCAACACTTATATAAACTGTACGTTACAATATTACATGCGCTATGTAGCCGGCCTGCGCGAACAGGAGGATATTGAAGAGAGTATGGAGGCATCTACGCTGGGTTCGGCAGTACACTTTGTGCTCGAAACGTTGTATGGCGAAGTAACAGGCCGCGACCTTACGTTGGCAGACGTTGAACGCTGGACGGCCGATAAGGGGCGTATTGATGCCTTGTTGAAAGAGTTCTTCAAGGATAGGTTCGACGACGAAACATTGCGGCATGGCCGTAACTACCTCTTATACCGGGTTTGTAAAAAACTGGTGCAGGAATTTTTGAAACAGGAAAAACGCAACCTGCAATTGTTGGACGATACCGGTGGCAGCATGCAGGTGCTGATGCTGGAAGCCAACATGAAGCAGCCTTTGCTGATAAACGGCAGGCCGGTGCATATTGCCGGTAAGGTAGATAGGATCGAGCGTGTAGGCGGGGTCATCCACGTGGCCGATTACAAAACAGGCAGTGCCACAGGCAGTAAAATTAATACGGAAGAGATGGAGGGCCTTACGGCTGATCCAAAGTTTGCCAAGGCCATGCAGTTACTCAATTATGCATGGCTATACTGGAAAAGTCTGCCCCCAGAAAGTGCAAAGGCCTTACAGGTGCGTTCGGGTATTTACTGGCTGCGCGATTCGGCTAAAGGCTTCGATACTTTAAAATTGGGAAGCGATGATGTGCTTACCGAACAGGCCTTGCAACAGTTTGAGCAAACACTGGAGAAGTTAATGACAGAATTATTTGATGAATCAACTGCGTTTCGCAAAACTACATTCATCGAACGTTGCGCCAACTGCGAATTTGCGCGCATCTGCCGCCGCGATTGATCAATAGGCTATCTTCCGCAGTGCGTCGATGTTTATCTCGTGCTTGCCTTCAAATCGTATGGTGGTCATACGCAGTTCCTCGTACGCCTCATTCATCTGCTCCAGCAATTCCAGCGAGAAATATTCATCTTCATTGCCAAACACAAAGTAGTTCTCGCTCTTCAGCAGATGCGAATGGGGCGCTAACGGCAGCAGTTCCGGCGCTACTTCGCCGGCGTATACTACCAGCTTATCAATCTTATAATCGGTATGGCTGGCCCAGCGGGTTACCGTGCTGGCCCCCTGCGAAAAACCCAGGGCAATTACTTCTGCATCGGGGAAACGTTCCAGTTCAAAAAGCGCATACAAGTCGTCCAGGTAATTGCAGTAATCTTTTATTTCGTTCAGCCGGTCTTCTTTGGTCATCCAGGTAGCGCCAACCTTATCGCGTCCTGCTTTCAGGTAAAAATGGTTCAATGCCTCAGGGGCAATAAAAAAGTCATCCTCGCTAAACAGTTCTTCAAAGCTCTTCAAAAAGTCAGCGGCCAGGTAACCAAAGCCGTGTAGCACAATCCAGATGCGTTTAGTGTTTTCGCCAAGGGTGCCTTCCGTAAAGAAGCGGGCAGTACGGTTTACTACTATATGGTTTTCTTTCATGGCTGTAGCTTACGCAGTTTCATGGCCAATAATATTTTCAGGGAGCGGTCAGCCAGCAACAGTATAAGCGGCAACACGGCAAGGTTATACGGCTGCGGATTCCACTTCCAGCCAATTAACAACAAAAGAAGTAGCACCAGGTTAGCGCCAAAATAGTAGGTAAGCCAATCGGGTTTGTTTTTCTTTAGCAACACCCAAACCACTACAAGGTGAGTAGGTAGTAACCACAACATATTCAGGTTTTCCGGTACGGAATAGTGGGTGGTAAAAATCCACATGCACAAAAAGAAGCTCCCCATAAAACCGGCAAAAAAGAAAACAATAAAATCAAGCCACCAGAAATGCACCTTGCGTATACGCTCGGCAAAGCTTAGTCCAATGCCAATCAGCAGTAGTAAAAACGTTACAAAAATGGGTGTAATGCCTTCATATGGTTTGGGATGCACGGGTATATCCAGCAACACTTCCTTACCCGTTACAAAAGGTTTTCCATCCACCGTTGCATGGTCAAACAGTAGCGCCAGCCGGTCAGGTAAAAAAGTTTGAGCACGTGGCGTGGCTTTAATTTCGCAGGGCATACCTAATATCAGGTCAAACCCGAAATCAAGCCACGGCACATTAGCCACATAGGGTTTTAGGCATTGGCGCAGGGTAAGGGTCGTATCAAACCCGGCATAACTGTACTGTAATCTTGGCCCCAATACTTTTTCAAATACATCGCGCGGACGCGTGGCGCAGTTGTCCCAAAAAAAATCGTAGTAATACTGCCGGTTTTCCTTTTGCGCATTGTTTACCAAAAAATCAAATATCTTTTGTTGGTCGTCCTTGCCTAGTAATAATTGCTGTTCTTCAACTCTTCTGTTTTCATATTCGTACTGCGCCAAAAACTGCATAAAGTCATCCACCGATAACATATAGAGCATTTTGCCGCGCAAAAAATTGGGAATAAACCCGGGTTGCTCAAAATCAAATGTGCCGTAGTTAAAAACAATGTTTATACCCAGGCTGTCATCCTGCACGCGTATACCTGTGTGTCCAAACAGCATATACACTTCTTCGCCGGGTGCTACGGTTAGCAGCGTAACTTTAGCCGCATCGGTCAGGCGTGGTGCTTCTACTGCCCGCAAGGCAGGCAGTAACAAAATCAGGAAGCTGCAAAAAAGTAGTGTCCGCTTAAAGGCGGTTGTAGCAGGGCTAAACAAATACATGCGCATTAATTTAACCCGGGGTTTTCGGGATAACTGGCCATGGTGTTGTAAACACCCCCCATCTCTTTCATTATCTGTTTCCAAAGCCGGGTATAATCGGCGTTAAAAATAAGTTTATGCGTGCCTTTGGCAACTATCCACGAGTTGTCCATCAATTCCGTTTTTAGTTGTTCCGGCGACCATCCCGAGTAGCCTAGGTAAAAGTTAACCTCATAGGGCGCCACTTCTCCTTTGGCGATCAGTTCTTTCAATTGCTCAAAATTGCCGCCCCAATAAACCTTTTGGGTAATGGGCAGGCTGCCCTCTATCTTATCGCCCAGCGTATGTATAAACTGCAGGGTATCTGTTCCTACCGGTCCTCCAAGGAACAAACGTCCGTTAAATGCCGGGAATTCCTCTACTACATCCTGAAGCCGCAGATCAATAGGCTTGTTAATTACTAAACCTACCGTGCCGCTTTCTTCGCTGTGCTCGCATACCAATACAACCGTTCTGCGGAAATTGTCGTCGAACATAAAGGGTTCCGACAGCAAAAGCGAGCCGGGAACTATGTTCTTTTCTTTTTCGAATTCGTAATTCCAGATCTGATGGCCATTATCCATAACAGAAGTATATAAAGCTATAATAAGCAAAAACAAGGGTTGCCGGAACGGCTGGCCTTTTTACTTATAAACGCCTGTTTACACATACGAATTTTGTGCCACTATGGTTTGCTGATATTTTACGACATTTGGCAACTCAACTTTTAACACATGAAAAAACTGTTTGTTCTGCTTACCGGTATACTTGTAGCTGCGTCTGCATTTGCGGCTACTTATACAATTACTGGGGCGGCAAACGCTTTTTCGCCTGATACCCTCACTATTCTGCAGGGCGATTCCGTGCTATTTGCTCTAACAGCACCCGACGACGCAGTGGAAGTAGACCAAACTACCTGGGATGCCAACGGCACTATCCCGCTTTCCGGTGGGTTTAGTGTTCCGGTGGGCGGTGCACAAATCGGGGGACTTACCGTTGGCACGCATTATTATGTAAGCACGGCCAATGCCGCCGGCGGCATGAAGGGTGTAATTATTGTTAACACACCACCCTCTATCACTATTTCGCCTTCCGCGCAGGCCCAATACGAAAACATTGGCACCATCAACATAGCAGTGCAATTAAGTAATCCTGCACCACTGCCAACTTCCGTTACTGTACAACTGGTGCCGGGCGTATCCGCGCAACCGGGTAGCGATTTTTTCTTTAACGATACCACCATTACCTGGCCCGCAGGTACGGCCGGCATTATCATGGTGCCTGTAACAGTGGTAGACGACAACATCTTTGAGGCCAACGAAACAGCTAACTTCAAAATCGCCAACGCAACCAATAATGCATCGCTGATAAACAGCAACTTTCTGCTCACCATTTTGAATAATGAAACGCTGGATACCAACTCCTGCGGCGATCTCTTTCTTAGTGAATATGTAGAAGGCTCCGGTAACGATTGTGCGCTGGAGATTTATAACCCCACTACCGATTCTATTGACCTCAGCAACTACTATATTTTTAAATCGATGGATGGCGGCGTTACAACCGGTTTCTTTCGCTTAAGCGGCACCATCCGCTCGGGCGATGTGTTTGTGGTAGTAGGTGCGCTTTCTTCTGCCCCGTTGTTGCAACTGGCCGATACGGTTACGCCGTTTTTGGATTTTAACGGCAACGATGCGTTGGCACTTTATCACGGCAGTGTACTCACCGATGTGTTTGGACTTATCGGTCACGATCCCGGTGTACAGGGCTGGTATGTGGGTCCGGGTACTACTACCGATCATACGTATCTTCGCGCTCCTACAATTACAAAACCACAAGCCGATTGGAATGTGTCCGGCTACTTCTGGTACCCGCACCCGCTCGATTTGATTGATTCGCTGGGGGCGCACTATTCGCAATCCTGTGCACACCCCGCACCGGATATAGAAGGCACTATTCGTTTTCTTACTCCTGCTATAACAATAGCGGAACAGAATACTACCCTGCGCATACCATTTCAGGTGGTCAGCACTTCCACACAGGGTGTAGGTGCAAAGGTTTCTAACTACACGCCGCTTTCTACAGCAACACACATCAAGGATTTTACGTTTATCGAACAAAATCGCAGCTATCCGGCCGGCACTACTAACGATACGGTGACCATCGTATTACACGATGACGACCTGGTGGAACCTACCGAAACTATTGTATTGTACTTTGATGATGTTTCGGAAAATCTGAAAATTATTACCGACTCGTTCATGGTTATCTCCATTACCGATACCGATCGTGTACAGATTGGTTTTATAGGAGGCGGCTTTAGTTACCTGGAGAGCGACGGTGTAGTGCCCGTGAAGGTTATTCTGAATAATCCTTATTCCGATACAGCCTCTGCACGCATTTCAGTAACCAATGGCAGCGCTACCAAAAACGTCGATTACTTCTTTAACGACACTATCATTCGTTTTATGCCTAACATGGTGGATACAGCACAGGTGTGGGTAACACTTGTGAATGATGCCATTGTTGAACTGAACGAACAGATAAACTTCAACCTAACCGATGTTACACCCGGTATACTAACGGCAGTTTCCGGCTTTACGTTCACCATTATTGATGATGAGGCCGAAGGCCTGGCAGATTTATCCGAAGGCGACATAAAGGCATTCCCTAATCCGGTGCGCAACAGTTTATATATCAAAACGGAGCAGCCCCTGCAACAATTAAAAGTGGTTGATCTGGTTGGCCGGGTAGTGTTAGAGCAAGCTGTTTTGGAAGCCGGCACAACTACACTGGATGTTACTCAATTGCCGGCAGGTATGTATCTGCTATCGGTAAATAATAACGGGCAGAGCTATAGCCATCGCTTTATAAAATTACCGCAGTAAATTCTTCGGTTCAGGGATAAGCCCTTTTAATTCAGGCAGGTAGCGCTATGTTAGTAGTATACCTCCGGCAACTTCGTTTTTTGAGGCATACTTTTTTACTTTCAGGGTATAATTTACTTGTATGAAGAAATACTACGCGGTACTTACTTTCCTGTTTATGGCAGCTGCCCTTTTTGCGCAATTGCCTCAGTTAAATCTGGTGCAGGTTGGCACGGGTTTTAGCCGCCCTGTCGATATTCAAAACTGCGGCGACCAACGCATTTTTGTGGTCGAAAAAGTAGGCCGTATCAAAATAATGAGCAAAAGCGGTGTGGTAAGCGCAACACCGTTTCTCGATATCACCTCCCGCGTACTTTCAACCGGTAACGAACAGGGTTTACTGGGGCTTGCATTCAGCCCCAACTACAAACAGGATGGTTACTTTTATGTAAACTACACTAATGGTACAGGCTCCGGTTCAACACGCATTTCGCGTTTCAGTGTTTCACCAGCCGATAGCAATGTGGCCGACCCGAACAGCGAGGTGATACTGCTTACCTTCACACAACCTTACACCAACCACAACGGTGGCTCCCTGCGTTTTGGCCCCGATGGATATCTATACGATGGGCAAGGCGACGGCGGCAGTCAGAACGATCCTAATGGCAACGGACAAAGCATCAACACCTACCTGGCAAAAATTTTGCGTTTAGATGTTACCAACCAAAGCACATATGCTATACCGCCCACTAATCCTTTTGTTGGTGTAGCAAATGCCAAAGAAGAGATCTGGGCCTATGGGTTGCGCAATCCATGGCGTATCAGTTTCGACCGCATCACCGGCGATTTCTGGATTGGCGATGTAGGCCAGGGCACGTACGAAGAAATAGACTTTCAGGCGGCAGGCGATACCGGCGGGCACAACTACGGCTGGCGTTGCCGCGAAGGTCTGCATGCCGGACCTAATACTACCGTTTGCCCTTATAATAACTACACCGACCCGGTATTTGAATATAGCCACTCTAATTTTACCAGTTGTTCTGTAACCGGTGGCTATGTGTATCGCGGCACGCAATACAGTGCGCTCTGGGGCCGCTATCTGCTTACCGATTATTGCAGTGGTCAGTTCTGGAGTGTGAAGCGCACCGGTCCTAATACCTTCGATCCGGATACATTACAGGATTTTCTCAATAATCAGTATATGAGCTTCGGGCAGGATAACCTGGGCGAAATGTATGTATGCGCCGAAAATGGCCGCGTTTACCGCATCACCGAAACCTCTGATTGTAATCCCGTAGCCTTCATCTCCTTCAATGATTCTATCGAAGGCTGCTCCTCTGTTAAACTTTCTGCACTCAAAGGCGATACGCTCTCGTACCTGTGGTATAACACCGCCGGCAGTATCGGCGGCGCTACGTCCAACGAATTTACCGCCACCACAAGCGATTGGTATAAGGTGAGGGTAAGCAAAGTGCAGGCGGGCTGCGAAGCTTTTTCCGATTCCATTTACGTAACCGTTCATCAACCCGATGCTCTTACTGATAACAACCTGCCTAAAGAGTTCTGTCAGAATTCAGGCAGCATACCATTGGCTGGCTATGTAAGCCCTGCGGGAGGAACCTATACCGGCCCGGGTGTGGCAGCTAATCAGTTAAGTACGCTTACGGCTGGTGCAGGTACTGCCGGTTTGCAATACACCTATATCAATCAATTTGGTTGTTCTTCCTCCTACGGTTTTGGTGTTACCATACACGATACCGCAGCACTTACTAAAAACATATCCGATACCGTTTTCTGTGCCAACGAACCTGCTCTTTCGCTGGTGGGCGCTGTTACACCTGCAGGAGGTGTATTCAGTGGCAATGGTGTTAGTGCCGATACCTTATTTATTCCCGCAAGTGCCGGCCTTGGCAATGTAGCTCTTGGCTATACACTTACCGATATAAATGGGTGTACCTCCTCCACGCAACTTAACATGAGTGTTGGCGCGCCTACGGCCTTAACTGTTGATAGCACCAATATCCTATACTGCGCTTTCGACGATCCCGATCTGCCCTTGGCAGGCTTTATAACGCCTGTTGGTGGTGTGTTTAGCGGAACGGGTGTAACCAACAACAATTTTAATACCCAGGTGCCCGGCACGTTTACCGCCTACTACACGTATACCAATCAGTATGGTTGTCAATCAGTGGATAGCGTTGTTATACTGGCCGCCATTTGCGAGGGTATTTACGAAACTGCTGCCGGTCTGCAATTGCAGGTGCAGCCTAACCCAAGCAACGGTTTATTCACGCTTAGCGTTCAATCGCTGGTAAAGGAAACAGTGCAGGTTTCACTAACCGATTTAACAGGCCGCATTTGTTTTAATAAAAATATACAAGCGGGTACCGCTGCCTCTACATTAGCTGTAGATGTAACTATGCAGCCTAAAGGAGTATACTCCTTAACGGTAACCAATACACGCGGAACGGTAAGCCGCAAAATTGTTATTCAATAAATAGTTCGCATGCCTCGTTTCTTTTTCTTCCTGCTGTTGTCTGTTGCTGCCTTAGTAGCCGAAGCGCAACAACTTTTTACACTCGAAGTAGTGCCTTCCGGTCTTTCCATTAACCTGCCGGTGCATTCCGGTGCTTTTGGCAGCTATAACCATAAGTGGTTTGCCATTGGTGGCCGCAAAAACGGCTTGCATGGCTTTCAGCCGCCGTTTGCTTTTCCTACCTCAGGCATCAACGACTCTATTTATGTTATTGACCCTGCTACCAATCAAAAGTGGACTGCCGATGTCTACTCCCTGCCCGATAGTATCCGCGAAGCCATCACTTCGTCCAACATGGAGTTTTATCTACAGGATTCTACCTTATACATGATCGGCGGCTATGGCTGGAAGGATGCCATTCAGAATTTTATAACCTGGCCAACGCTTACGGCGGTAAACATGCCCGGACTCATGAATGCCGTAATCACCAATCAGCCGATTGCCTCGTTTTTCCGCCAATTGCAGGATACCACCATGGCTATTTGCGGGGCACACTTGCAAAAGCTCGATTCAACCTATTACCTCGTCTTCGGTCATCGCTTCGATGGCTACTACGAGCGTACGGATACAAATGGTTTTCATGTGCAGGTGTACAGCGAGGAGATCCGTAAGTTCCGTATCAGCGACGATGGCACCAATCTCGGTATCTATGCGTATACAGCCATCCGCGACACCGATAATTTCCACCGCCGCGATTATAACCTCATACCGTTTATTAACGCCTGGAAAGGAGAGGGGCTGTTAGCCTATAGCGGGGTGTTCCACAAAAACATCGACCTCCCGTATTTCAACTGCATCGAGATCTATCCCGATACCGTTATCGTGCGTAACGATTTTAACCAGAACCTAAGCCAGTATCACAGCGCTTTTTGTCCGGTTATCGACTCTATTAATGCCATCAACCATCACCTCTTCTTTGGTGGTATGAGCATGTATTATGTCGATTCAACAGGCGCTACTGTGGCCGATAGCATGGTGCCGTTTGTACGTACCATTAGCGATGTGGTGCGCGATATGGATAACAACTACTATGAGGTGAATGCCGGAATTCAAATGCCGGCCTTGCTTGGTTCCAATGCTTACTTCTTTCTCGATGATAGTGTGCCGCTGTACCGCAACCGGTATGTAAACCTCACTACCTGCGGCAATCACCAGCGCATAGGTTATATCGCCGGCGGTATAGAAAGTACCGGCCTTAACATCAATACTATCGACCCTGGTTTAAGCTTTGGTAGTCAACGTGTGTTCGAGGTGTATATCAATAAAAACCCTAATAGTATAAAGCCTGTGGAGGTAAGCAGCCCGGTGCTCGATTTTTATGCCTACCCCAATCCAACATCGGCAGAGTCGGAGATATGCTTTACCCTGCTGAAACCTGAAACTGTAAAAGTGGAAGTATTGGATATGACAGGCCGCCTTGTAAAACTGTTGTGCGATAAGCAACTGCCTGGCGGAAAACAAAAACTCCTTTTGGATGTAAGCACATTACCAAAAGGAGTTTACAATATTGCTGTAACGGTTAATAACCGTGTAAAAGCTATTCGCCTGGCTGCGAAGTAGCCTCATCGGTTTGTGGGGCTTCCTGCTCCACTGCCGGGTTTTCTTCTGCGCCTTCTTCTGCCTTGCCTTCGGTTTTAATTTTGCCCTGGCTGCGGTTGCTCATTTGTTGCAGGCTCTCCATGGTAGCATAAATATCTTTCAGTTTAGCTTCCTTGCTGGCAATAGCCTCGTTCAGCAGGTTGGTCTTAACCTTAACCAGTTGCAGTTCCAGCTGTTTAATGCTGCTGCTGTTGGTTTTCTTCAGCATGTATTCCAGGTCCTTCTTGTCGCGGTTCAGCGAAGCTTCCATTTTCTGAATTACTTCGGTTAAGCCTTTAATACGCGAAGCCGTTTTATCGCTAAAGAAACTGTTGCGTTGTTCGTTGATGTGCTGAAATACCGCATCGCATACTTTGCGCAATTGGGTATCGTCGGCTTTGGTAAGGCGTGCTTTACGGGCTGCGGCCTGTAACTGCTTCAGTTCTTCTAACAGCGCTTTGTAGTTCGGATGGCCTTCGGCGCGTTTGCGGATGTCCTCTAACCTGGCATTAAATTCATCACGCAGTTTAGCGCTGGCTGCTTCAAACTCGGCACTCTCCGATTTGCGGAAAGTTTTCAGTTTTTCAAAAATGGAGTTTACATCATCCTTTATCTTGTCCAGGCTCTCCTGGCTGATGTCGCGGCCCTTGCGATGCTCCAGCACACGCTCCCAAAACGATTTTGCTTCATCAAACAAAGCGCGGTCGTATTGTGTAAGTGCAGCAGCACGTTTTTTCAGTTCTTCCAGTTCCAGCAAATAGCTTTCCCACAACTTAACAGTAAGCAGTTGGTAAGCCCATTCGTTTTGCTTGATACGGATTTTTCCTGTTTCACCCGAACGGATGTCGTCCGGTAAAATGGTTTCGCTGTTCAGGTTAGGATTTACCTTCACAGCCTCTTCAGGGAACGTAAATTCTCCCCCCTCTATCCATTCCTTTTCCAGTTTGGCTACTTCTTCGGTGCTCAGTAATTTCTTGGGCACAATGGTAAGGTTCACCTTAAATTCTTCCTCTTTTAATTCGTAAGCGAGGATCACTTCTTTTTCATCAGCAGTAGTACCTACAGCAGTAAATCGTGAAAGCATGTCGTTGTAATTTAAACGTGTGTCGTGTTTGTAAGAGGCTTCAAAGATAATCCTTCCCACGATGTTTTATAACCGCCCGTTTCCTTTGCTTACTAAGACCCCAAAAACTAAACAACATTGCCACTAGGGTAAAAAGGCACAAAGAAGATATAACACAAAGAAACAAAGGCGCTAGGGGTTATGAATAAGGTTCGTTCCTGGTATTCCTTTAAACTCCCTTCCTTTCTTCGTGTCTTTGTGTGAATAGTATTTGTTTTTCCTGAAAATGAACTTAGTTGCTTTGTGTCTTTGTGGCAACTATTGTTTCTTGTTTAAAAGTTTCACCACCAGCACTTCTTTGGTAGCAGGTGTTACTTTAAAACGCTCATCGCTGCGCTGCCCTACCAGCCAAACAATTTTCTTATCACTTTCCATTACCCAGCATTGCTCTTTCTCGTGCAGCGCAATTTTCTGATCGGTAAAAAACTTCTTCAGTTTCTTTTTCTTCATTCCCATACCGAATGGGTAGAAGTAGTCGCCCTGTTTCCAGCGGCGCAGCAGTAAGGGGAAACTTAACTTATCGGCATTCAGATAAACCGTGTTTTTGTCGGCGGTAATCTGCACTTCAGCGTTAGGTTTTCTTTCTACCTGTAACTGCAGCCCTTCCGTGTGCAACTCGGTATCACCTTCTTGTAACGCCAGCACACTTTGTTGCTTTGCAGGGTAGGCACTCAGGATATAAAACCTGCGGTCCTTAATTATACGGCCCTGCGCTGCCAGCCATTGTTTGCCCGGTGTGGCAGCTGTGCTTTCCATCAATTCTTTTACCTGGGTAGCGTTAAAGCCATAGGCTTTCAGGTATTCAAATAAAGCATGTTCCGCGCCGGTTGTTTTCTCCAGCAGTGCAAGAGGGATATAAATGTCGTTACCACGTTTTAAAAACAGGCGTTTATGTTGCCGGGCAATCTGTTTGTCGTATAAGTCCTCCACCAGATGCAGCAACTCCACCCGCGTGCCGATGGTTTCTTCCAATGCAGGATTTATCTCTTTTAGTAAAGGCAATACTTGCAACCGCAACTTGTTGCGCGTGTATTTATCGCTGGCATTGCTGCTGTCTTCGCGGTATATCAATTTATGTTCCTGCTGCCAGGCTGCAATTTGCTCACGGGTGGCAAACAACAGCGGACGGATAATCTTTTGCTGTTTCGGTAAAATGCCGCGCAGGCCGCGTATGCCGGTACCCTTAATAAAGTTGTAGAGTATTGTCTCTATATTATCATTCAGGTGATGGGCGGTAGCAATAAAATCAAACTTGTTTTCGCGGCGCACCTGTTCAAACCACGCGTAGCGCAGCTCGCGCGCCGCTACCTGTATGCTTAGTTTGTGTTCGGTAGCATAAACTTCCGTATCGAACCTTTTAAAGTAGCCGGGCACCTTGTATTGTTCAGCAAGGCTACGTACCAATTGTTCATCACCGTCCGATTCATCACCGCGTAAACCGAAGTTGCAATGGGCTATACCAAACGTATAGCCTGCGCGCTGCAACAAATCGGCCAGCACTACCGAGTCCATACCGCCGCTGATTGCTAGCAGCACGCGCTTATGCCTGCCGGCCAGTTTGTTCCGCTCGTTAAAGGCAATAAAATTTTCTAACAGGTCATTCTTTCCACGCATCAAACGCAAAGCTATTTTTTCTTTCCTACACCGGGTGTTTACAGTTCCTCTAAAGCGGCCCGCAGTTCGCCCAGCGTTTTCAACTCACCTTGCTGCTGGGCAATTATCATTCCCTGTTCGTAGCTGCGCTGGGCATCGGCAAAATGCCCCAGTTGCTCATAAAGCTTCCCTAGCTGGTAGTAGGTGGGCAGGTAATCGGGGCGCTTATCTAACAGGGTTTGGTAAATTTTCAGCGCTTCGCCATACTGCTCCAGGCTGTAATATTCCTGTGCCAGGGCATATTTAAGGAACGGATCTTCGGGCTTCAGCGCCTCCATTTCCTTCAGTTTCTCCAATCTGTTAATAACCATATCCACTTGTTTTAAGAGGTAAAACCCCGCCTTCTGCCGTATATCTACCGATGGTAGGGAAAGGTAATCAACACCCGGCCTACTGACGGAAGTTATGTTTTGGAAATCTCCTGTACTGCCTATATTCGCAGCGCAATTTTAAAAAGCATAAAGATGAAGATTCTTGTTCCTATTGCCAAAGTGCCCGATACAACATCGAAAATCGCCTTTGTTGACAATAACACCCGCTTTAACCCGGATGGCGTAACCTTTATTATGAACCCTACCGACGAGTGGTACGCCCTGGTGCGCGCCTGCGAACTGAAAGAGAAGCAGGGCGGCGAAGTGGTGGTAATACACGTAGGTGGTGCCGATGCGGAACAAATTATCCGTAAGGCCCTGGCCATTGGTGCCGATAAAGCCGTGCGTGTGGATGCCGACGCTACCGATGCCTACTTTGTAGCCTCGCAGATTGCGGCCCATGCTAAAGCCGAAAACTACGACCTGATTATTACCGGTAAGGAAACAATCGACTTCAACTCGTTCCAGGTGGGCGGTATGGTGGCCGAACTGTTAGACCTGCCTTGCGTTGCCCTGGTTCAAAAACTGGAAATTGAAGGCGGTGTAGCTACCATGAAACGCGAAATTGAAGGCGGAACAGAAACCGTTGAAGTAAAACTGCCTTTGGTAGTTTGCGCGCAAAAGGAACTGGCCGAAGCCCGCATCCCTAACATGAAAGGTATTATGGGTGCCCGCACCAAGCCTTTGGCTGTTGTGCCTGCAGTAGGTGCCGATAAACTTACTTCTATCGCTTCGTTTGCATTGCCTGAAAAAGCCAAGCAGGTGAAACTGATTGATAAGGACAATGTAGCCGAACTGGTTCGTTTATTACACGAAGAAGCGAAGGTGATCTAATTAATAGTGCAGGAACAATTCATTCAAAAAAAGTAAAATTCAATATATCATGGCAGTATTAACTTTTGTAGAAGTTGCCGACGGCAAAGTAAAGAAGGCTTCTGTGGAGGCCGCTTACTACGGTTCTAAAACCGCCGAAAGCCTGGGTACCGATTCGGTAGCCCTGGTGCTGGGTGCCGCAAATGCCGACGACCTTGCCGCTTTAGGTCAGGTAGGCGTTAAAAAAGTATTACACGCGGCCGATGCCCGTTTCAATACATTCGATTCGAAGGTGTTTGCAAAAGTAGTAGCCGAAGCTGCTGCTGCTGCCGGCGCTAACGTGGTGGTTTTATCGTTCAACAACAACGGTAAAGTACTGGCTCCGCGTTTATCGGTACGTTTAAAGGCCGGTTATGTGCCGGGTGCAGTTGAACTGCCTAAGTTCGACGGTGCTACTGCAACAGTAACCAAAAACGTATTCTCGGGTAAAGCTTCTGCCCATTACGCAGTAGCTACCGAAACCAAAGTTATCTCGGTTAACCCTAACTCTTTATCTCCGGTTAAAGGTGCTGGCACTGCAGCGGTAGAAGCATTTGCGCCTGCTGTTAGCGATGCCGACTTTACTACCGTAGTAAAAGGCGTTGATAAGATCACCGGCACCATTCCTTTAACCGAAGCTGAACTGGTAGTATCAGGCGGCCGTGGTTTAAAAGGACCTGAAAACTGGTGGATGGTAGAGAACCTGGCAACCGAACTGGGTGCTGCCACAGCCTGCTCGCGTGCAGTAGCCGATGTTGACTGGCGTCCGCACCACGAACACGTAGGCCAAACCGGCTTAACGGTTCGCCCTAACCTGTATATCGCGGTGGGTATCTCCGGCGCTATCCAGCACCTGGCAGGTGTTAACGGTTCAAAAGTTATCGTAGTTATCAATATCGATCCGGAAGCTCCGTTCTTTAAGGCAGCCGATTACGGTATTGTAGGCGATGCGTTTGAAGTAATGCCGAAGCTGATTGAAGAATACAAAAAGTTTAAAGCGGCGCACTAATAGTGCTGAAGTTATAACAAGCAAAACCGCCTACGGGCGGTTTTGTTTTTACATCAACAGCCTGCACCATAAATCTTAAATAATAAATTAAAACCGCGCATAAATCGCTTCATTCCCATACCACAAATGCAGTTTGTGAGTTAAATAAATGAAGCGGAATACTGCCGTTTTTATTTTCAAATAATCCTTTTACTTTTCGCCCGGGCTGTGCTAACTTGACCCAACGAATGAAGAAGATTGAACTGGAAATAATTGCCCTTTCGCACAGTGTAACCCAATCGCACTCCTTTGCCGTAGTGTTGGGCGAAGTAGGCGGTACCCGCCGTTTACCTATTGTAATTGGCGGTTTCGAAGCCCAGGCTATTGCGGTGGCACTTGATAATATGAAACCCAGCCGTCCCCTTACCCACGATTTAATGAAAACCGTGTGCGATACCTTTGATGTGCAGTTGGAATACATCTATATATCGAAACTGCTGGATGGTGTGTTTTATGCCAACCTGGTATGCAAACGCGAAGGCGAATATTTTGAAATAGACAGCCGCACCTCCGATGCACTGGCCTTAGCCGTGCGTTTCGATTGTCCTATCTATGTGGAAGAATCGATACTGGCCGAAGCAGGGGTAGAAGCTGACCCGAACGAAGAGGCCGGCGTAAGCCCGCAGGAAGAAAGTGAAATTGCCGAGTTAACCACCCCACCGGCTGCCACCACGTCTACCGATTACCCTAAAATGAACGTTACCGATCTGCAAACAGCCCTGCAGGCTGCCATCGAAGGCGAAGACTACGAAAAGGCCGCCCGCATCCGCGACGAACTCAACAAACGGAAACAGGGCAGCTAATAATATCGGTTGAGTAAACATATTAGTGGGCCCATTCTTAGGAAACATCATAACCTTCTTCTACTTGCTTTCTTTCAAAAAAAGGAATTCCCTGTTTGACTAATAGCTTAATTAAATTAGAGAATGTGGCTGAGCCGGTTATCTGTGAATTTGAAAGATATTGGTCAATATTCTTGATGGACGCCTTAGGTAGCAGATTTGAGTAACTTGATCCTATAGAATAGTCATCACAATTGGCATAATATAGATTAATTGGTTTGTGTTCGAGTTTGGACTTTAATAATTTTTGGAATGATGCTTCTGTGCCCTTCCATCCAATAATTAATACATCTTCTACTGCGCTCAAAAGATACTCAAGCAGTTGAGTATGTTGGGTTGGCATAGCGAATTCATCCTTGTCTTTGTATGGAATTAATAGTTCAGGGAAATGACCAAATTCTTGATCATTTGGGTCGAAGGTATGTGGGTTGAAAACTTCGATTTTATCCTCTATGGTTTTCTTTATTTCCCCTAAAGAAATCCTCTTTCTTAATAGATTAGCTGAGTATTGTTCGATAGCGTCGGGTAAATTACTGAAGGCGTGAATTACGTTGCCAGCCATTGTTTTTTTAAACCAATTACATGAGCCATGTGGTTTAAATAACAGAATATCGCGTTGCTTGAAATCAGTATAGTCCTCAACTGTATCGAAGGAATAGCCTAGGAAATTAGAGAGTGCCTCTTCTATAAGTAAATCGTAGTTAAAAGACACAATTAACACCTTTTCCGAGTTTGATCTTCCGGTAGCAAGATATTTATTGATATCATGAATTAGACTTTGGAAATGGTTATAACGGTTTCCTTTTTGAACATCAGAAATTCTTAAAAACAAGGAACTTAAATAATACTGAGTGTTTATGAGAGTTGTTAAAGTTGCAGGGTCAAAGTTCGAACGATTTGATATCCTGTCCCATTGCTGTTGAAAGAACAATTCAATGTCCTCAGTGTGCATCGCGGTGGTCGAGATATTTTTAGCTCCCGGGAATTTGTCTAGGATACTATCGAAGTGATCGCCGAATATTTGATTTGCAAGCGGTGGGCATAATTTTTTTCGATCTTCACTTAATCGGTCCGAATAGCCATATGAAGCTCCTGCTCCTATAATTATCAACTTTTTTGCATGCTCACCTGCATATGCTAGGTTGCTTAGATGGGCTATATTGTTTGATGGTGATAGTTCTTTATAATGTACAATAGTGTCTCTTCGATGAAATTCCTCCTTTTGGGGTTGTCCAAACTTGTTTAATGGCACAACCTCTAAAGTGTTTTCGGATTGATTGAAATTTATTGGAATGCAGTTGAATGCAATGCCATTATATAAAAATAGTCGGACCTTATAATTGCGGTCATTTCTGCAAATGTTATAGGCTGTCTCTGTTGAAAGCACAATTTTGATTTAAAGCAAATATGACCAATAATTCTATTGAATTATTGCGGTTGGCGAGATTTCTGATGAGCTATAATCGCAAATTATACATCTCATACAGAGCGTCATAGTATTAGCGTATTATAACGGTGATAACATGCCCTACACCAAATTCCTTTTCTTAAATAAGGAGGGGCGGCAATGCGCAGCTTTGCCGTGGTGGTTGACGCACTACCTCAACAAACCCCTACAACCACTACTCTTATACCCACCTACAGATAGAACGCCCTAACCTCCACAAGCACCACCGACTAAACCGCGCGCAGCCAAAACGTGAGCCTAAACAAAGCGCAAAACACCGGCAACACACAACGCTTATATTGCGCGCGGCCTGTCCGTTTTTCGCGGAGCGTTTAAAACGGACGCTTTCTTTGGTTACTTTCTTTGTAAAAGAAAGTAACAATAAGCTCAAGATACACTCCTAACTAAGAAAGCTCTACCTTCCTCAAAAAATCCCTAACCCCATTCGTCCAATTTGTCCAATTACCTTCATCCCCCCTTCAACACCTCCTCAATCTTACTCAACTGTTCCGGCGTTAACGACGCAATCAACTCCTGGGTAAGTGTAATCCCGTTTAACTGCAGGTAATTGTGCTGGTTATTAATATAGGTATGCCCCTTTTCCGGATTGCTGCTGTGGTTAAGCTGCCCGGCAAAGTCCCAATAAAGTTTAGCCGCCTTTATATCTCCGTTTAAAGCGGATGCGGCAACCCGGTCCTTTATCGCATCCAGCATAAAGGCCTCCGCCTCCTGCCTGTCCTTATATTTTTGGTTCTCCTTAAAGTCCGACAGATGCTTCGAAACCGTTTTTCGGCTAAGCCCCAACCGGATAGAAATCTCGGTTTTACTAGGAACTGAATTATACCGGTGGGCCCAATCTCTTATAAAATTGATGATGATGGCATGGTTTTCCTCCCAGGTTACTTGCTGTCGCCGGTCATTAAACTCATATAGGTGGGCAACCTTGTCAGTCAGCTTAATCCTGTCTTCATCAGCTGCATTCCGTATTTTCTGCTGAACCCAGGTCATAAACTCCTTCTTCCCTGCCTCCCCCAGTTCCGAAAGCTTTTTTTCGTCTACCACCTCCTCATTTAAAAGGCGCTGGTAAAGCAACATATGGTCGGGTTTGTTTAAAAGGGCAGTTTCGGTTGGTTTACCATCCTTGGTGTGGGTTTGTTCATTGGTTTCCATGTTTGTGTGTTTTCAGGCAATTTCGCCCTGTGCTGCGCAACTAATTTGCGCAGCAAGGTATTTAACAAACTAGTTTCATGTATGGCGGGTGTATAAAAGAAGAATAGGGCAGCCCTAATATAGATGTAGGGGAAATATATGTGTTTAAGTTAAATTTGTAACCCCACTTTGTAACCCCGTTAAAAATTAAATAGTTGGTAATCAAGTTATTAAAACGGGGTTACAAAAAAAGTGTAACCCCGCTACCCCGTACCATTAGTTAGTGCAGGCCGGGCTACAGGCGGGGGAGGAGGAGGCTCTTTAACCCCCTTTCCAAGAATATTTACAAAAGGTTTGCATTTCTGCCATTAATCACTATTTTTGCCGTCCTTTTTAGGAACAGCACGGTTGGGATCGTGCACAAAAACATAGAAAATGAGTCAAGCGAAATATACTCCGCGCCTTAGAGAGCGCTATGCAAAAGAAATTGCACCTGCTTTGATGAAGAAGTTCAACTACTCATCTGTGATGCAGGTTCCCCGTCTCGAAAAAATTTGTTTAAACCAGGGTGTAAACGGTGCAACCAGCGATAAGAAACTGGTAGACGTTGCCGTTAACGAAATGACCGCCATTGCAGGCCAAAAGGCAGTAGCCGCTAAGTCTAAAAAGGCGATTTCGAACTTCAAACTGCGCGAAAACATGCCGATTGCTGCGCGTGTTACCCTCCGTCAGGACCGCATGTATGAATTCCTGGACCGTTTGATTGCCGTATCGTTGCCACGTGTGCGCGACTTTAAAGGTATCAACGGCAAAGGCTTCGATGGCCGTGGTAACTATACCTTCGGTATTAAGGAACAGATCATTTTCCCTGAAATGGAAATTGACAAGGTTACCAAAATCAATGGTATGGACATTACGTTCGTTACCACTGCCCAAACCGATGAAGAAGCATATGCCCTGTTAGAAGCACTGGGTATGCCTTTCAAAAAAGATGAAAAGAAATAATCAGTAACAAAGTATAAAACTGAAAGATGGCTAAAAAATCAATTGAAGCTCGTCAGCGCAAAAGAGAAAGACTGGTTGCCAAGTTCGCAAAGAAACGTGAAGAACTGAAGGCTGCCGGTGAGTGGAGTTTGCTGGACAAAATGCCGAAGAACTCTTCCAAAGTTCGTCTGCGCAACCGTTGCGCTTTAACAGGCCGTCCACGTGGTTATGTGCGCGATTTCGGCGTATGCCGTATCAAATTCCGCGACCTGGCCAGCGAGGGCAAAATTCCAGGAGTAACAAAATCATCCTGGTAGATAAACAACCGGCCAACACCGGTTTAGAACACAAATTGTAAGAAAGAAATAAAATAAATACAATGGTTATTGATCCAATTGCCGACTTCCTGACCCGAATCAGAAATGCCCAACAGGCAGGTCACCGTTTTGTTGAAATTCCGGGTAGCAAACTGAAGCAGCGCATCACCGAAATTCTGTACGATAAAGGATATATCCTGAAGTACAAGTTCGAAGATGGCGTGCATCACGGCCAGGGACTTATCAAAATTGCATTGAAATACGATGCAGCCACTAAAACACCGGTTATCAAAAGTTTGAGCCGTGTATCAACTCCGGGCCTGCGCCAATATAAAGGCCATGGCGAATTACCACGTGTATTAAGTGGTTTAGGTGTTGCTATCATCTCTACTTCGCAAGGTGTTATGACCGATAAGGAAGCCCGCGAAAAAGGCATTGGTGGCGAAGTATTGTGCGAAATATTCTAATTAATTTTTGACAGCGATAAAACGGAAGTTATGTCACGTATAGGAAAAGCCCCCATTACCCTGCCTAAGAATGTTACGGTAGAAGTGCTGAGCGGCAATGTTGTAAAAGTAAAAGGTCCTAAAGGCGAACTTTTTCAGGAAGTTGACCAGGATATAACCGTTAAGGTTAACAACGGCGAACTGGTTGTAGAACGCCCAACTGAACAAAAACGCCACAAGGCGCTGCACGGTACTTACCGCGCTGTGCTTAACAACATGGTAAAAGGTGTTAGCGATGGTTACACACGCAACATGGAACTGGTTGGTGTGGGTTTCCGTGCAGAGGCTAACAAACAGGTGCTTACCCTTAACGTAGGTTACTCTCACCCGGTGGTGGTATTATTACCAGCTGAGGTTAAAGTAGCTACCAAACAGGAAAAAGGCCAGAACCCTACCATTATGCTCGAGTCGTACGACCGCGAACTGTTGGGTCTGGTAGCTTCTAAAATCCGCGGTATCCGTAAGCCTGAGCCTTACAAAGGAAAAGGTATTAAGTACAGCGATGAGATCTTAAGAAGAAAAGCCGGTAAGAGCGCTGCGAAAAAATAATTAGTTAAGTAATTGGTTCGGGAACTGCTAAAACAGGCCGGCCTAAATATTAATCATCTTAAAAAATTGGTAAGATGGCATTCAGTAAAGAAGCAAGAAGGGAAAAAATAAGAAGCAGAATACGTGGAAAGATCAAAGGCACTGCGGCACGTCCGCGCCTGGCTATCTTCCGCAGCAATAAGGAAATGTATGCCCAGTTGATCGACGACGATAACGGCGTAACTCTGGTTGCCGCTTCAACCCGCGATAAGGATTTTGCACGTAACGGTAACAAAACCGAGCAAAGCAAAGCCGTAGGCACAGCCATCGCTAAAAAAGCCGTTGAAAAAGGTCTTTCTTCCGTGGTGTTCGACCGTGGCGGATTCCTGTATCACGGCCGCGTAAAGGCTTTGGCCGAAGGTGCCCGCGAAGGTGGTTTACAGTTTTAATAGAATCAGAATTAGAAATAGTACACAGTTAATATAACCAAGATGGCAAAACTTAATGTTCAAAAGCTTAAGGCAAGCGAACTGGAATTAAAAGAGAAAGTGGTGAACATCCGCCGTGTAACCAAAGTTACCAAAGGTGGTCGTACCTTCAGCTTTTCGGCAACCGTAGTTATCGGTAACGGTAACGGTATCGTAGGCGAAGGCCTGGGCAAAGCCCGCGAAGTGCAGGAAGCTATTCAAAAAGCTATCGACGACGCTAAGAAGAACCTGGTAAACATTCCGGTATTCAAAGGCACTATCCCGCACGTTCAGTTCGGTAAGTTTGGTGCTGCCAAGGTTATGTTACGCCCTGCCTCTCAAGGTACCGGTGTAATTGCCGGTGGTGCTATGCGCGCTGTATTGGAAAGCGCCGGTATTAAGGACGTACTGGCTAAGTCGCAGGGTGGTTCAAACCCGGCCAACGTAATCAAGGCTACCCTTGATGCACTGGGTAAACTGCGCGACCCTTACACCGTAAGCAAAAACCGCGGTGTAGCAATGGAAAAAGTATTTAAAGGGTAATTTTTGAACCCGGCATTTATAGTACAGAAGACCTGTTAATAAAGATATACCATGGCAAAGATTAAAGTCACCAAAGTAAAGAGCACCATCGAAAAGGACGAGCGCCAGAAAAGAACAATGAAGGCGTTGGGTTTAAACAAGGTGGGCGATAGCAACATTCTTGAAAACAATGCTGCTGTAGCAGGTATGGTTCGCAAAGTGAATCATTTGGTTAAAGTTGAAAACGTTTAGTAAACGATAAAAAGTAAGCGAAATGGAATTAAGTAATCTTACCCCGGCGAAAGGTTCGTTAGGTAAAAACAAGAAAAGAAAAGGCCGTGGCCAGGGTTCTACCGATGGCGGTACATCAGGCCGTGGTCATAAAGGTGCTAAGTCTCGTTCGGGCTACAAGCAAAAGCTGGGCTTCGAAGGTGGTCAGATGCCTTTACAGCGCCGTATGCCTAAAGTGGGCTTCAAAAATCCATTCCGCGTAGAATATACTGCCCTGAACCTTGGAAAAATCCAGCATATTTTGGATAATCACGGTTTAAATGAAATTACGGTAGAAAACCTCCGCGAAAAAGGTTTACTTGGTAAAAGCGCGCTGCTGAAAGTATTATCAACCGGCGAGCTGAAATCGAAAGTAAACGTTAGCGCCCATGCTTTCAGCGAAAGCGCAAAAGCAAAAATCGCTGAACTGGGTGGAACTACTACCGTAGTTAAAAAGTAATCCGCTTAAGTAAAGTATTGAGGGATTCCTTTTTCGGAATCCTTTTTCACATAGAGAAAGCACAAGACTCAAATGAAACTTATTCAGAAACTTAAAGAGATTTGGAGCATAGAGGAACTTCGCCAACGGATTCTTCTTACGCTGGGTCTTATTCTCATTTATCGTCTTGGTACCTATATCGTATTACCCGGTATAGATCCTACCATGCTCGATAACCTGAGCAAGCAAGGCTCCGGAGGAATTCTGGGATTGGTTAACCTGTTTGCCGGCGGAGCATTTTCGCGGGCTTCGGTGTTTGCCCTCGGTATCATGCCTTATATCTCGGCCTCCATCGCTATCCAGTTATTAACCCTGGCAATCCCTTACTTCCAGAAATTACAGAAGGAAGGTGAAAGCGGCCGCCGCCAGTTAAACCAGTATACCCGTTTATTAACTATCGTGGTTACTGCTTTCCAGGGTGCCGGTTACGTTATTTACCTGCGTAGCCAGGATGCCGGAGCGGTTATCACCACGCTTTCTCCGTTTATCTTCTGGTTATCTACGGTTGTTACCCTTACAGCAGGTACCCTTTTTGTGATGTGGATGGGCGAGCGTATTACCGACAAAGGTATTGGTAACGGTATCTCTTTAATTATCATGGTGGGCATTTTGGCCCGTTTCCCTCAGGCCTTATTACAGGAATTCTCTACCCGCGCTACCAGCGGTGGTTTGTTCGGTTTTGTGGTTGAAATAGCCGTGTTAATGCTGGTTATTGCAGCTTGTATCCTGTTAGTGCAGGGCACCCGCCGTATTCCGGTGCAGTATGCCAAGCGTAACATCGTTCAAGGCGGTAAAATGATGCAGGCCGGCGGTGTTCGTCAGTATCTGCCGCTTAAACTGAATGCATCAGGTGTAATGCCTATCATCTTCGCACAGGCTATCATGTTCTTACCTGCTACCATAGGCCAGTTCATCAGCAACAAAGCCAGCAACAGCAGCGTACTGATCGCCCTGAGCGATATAACTTCGGTTTCCTACAACTTGATCTACTTCGTATTAATCGTTGCCTTTACATACTTCTATACCGCGTTAATCATCAACCCAACTCAAATTGCGGACGATCTGAAGCGCAACAACGGCTTTATCCCAGGCATTAAGCCCGGCAAAAAGACAGAGGAGTTTATCGACAACATTATTTCACGTATTACCTTACCGGGCGCTATATTCTTAGGTTTTGTAGCTATTATGCCCGCTATTGTAATGTTATTCAACGTTAACCGCGCTTTTGCCCTGTTCTACGGTGGTAGCTCCATCCTGATCATGGTAGGCGTTATATTGGATACACTGCAAACCATTGAAACCTACCTGTTAAACCGCCACTACGACGGCTTAACCAGCAGCGGACGTATCAAAGGCCGCCAGGGTAACATGTATCAGCAGTCATACTAATAGTAAACGAATGTTTTAACCAACTTATAAAATCGCCCCTCTCGCCAAAACGAGAGGGGATTTTGTTTAAAAATGGCAATAATCAGCAGAACCGCAGAAGAGATTGAATTGATCCGCAAGAGTTGCGACCTACTTTCCCGCACCATGGGCGAGATAGCCAAGGCCATCAAGGCCGGTGGTAATGGTTTAGAACTCGATAAACTGGCCGAAAAGTTCATTAGAGATAATGGGGGCACACCATCCTTCAAAGGCTACGAAGGCTTCCCCAATTCGCTTTGTATATCTATTAACGACGAGGTGGTGCATGGCATACCTAAAGCCGCGGCTTTTAAGGATGGCGATATCATTTCTGTGGACTGCGGTGTATTTATGAACAACTTCCATGGCGATATGGCCTATACCTTCGGGGTGGGCAATGTAGCCCCGGCCGTGCAGCAGTTATTAAAAGTAACCAAGCAATCGCTGTATTTGGGTATTGAACAGGCTGCCACTGGTAAGCGCACCGGCGATATAGGTTTTGCCGTTCAGGACTACTGTGAGCGCCAACACCCTTATAAGTGCGTGCGCGAACTGGTAGGCCATGGCGTAGGCCATACACTCCACGAGGACCCTCAGGTGCCTAACTATGGCAAACGCGGCGGTGGCCCCCGCCTTCCCGAAAACTGCGTAATAGCCATTGAACCCATGGTTAACCTTGGTAAGCGCGATATATATAGTAAGCGCGATAACTGGACCATTGCCACGCAGGACGGCAAACCATCGGCCCACTTTGAGCATACGGTGGTGGTTAAAACCAACGCCCCGGAAATACTCACCACCTTCAGCTTTATTGAAGAAGCCTTACAAAACAACCCTGATCTGGTAAAGATATAGGCAAGCCTACCCAGCCACAGCAATTTACTGATGGCTTTTAAACAGCGGCTTTGTTTGCTACTCTATATATATAGATAGCAAACAAAGCCGCTGCTGTTTATAGATAGCTTTTAACGATATGAATCGGGTGAAATAGGTGCAAAACAAAGCCTGATTCCGCGCATACAAGTTATTTGTTGTATTCCAAACAATGGATGCTTTAAAGCTCTATGTGTGTGTTGTAAGTGAGGCCTCAAATACAGCATCTCCGGGAGTAACCATGGCGTAAAACATAGCATAAATTCTTTACGCCATGAAAGATATTTTACTAATCATTATGCTGTGTTTTTCGGTTGCTGTTAAAGCAACTGTTCACGCAGACTTTACACCGGATAAGGCACAAGGTTGCCCTCCGCTGTTAGTAAACTTCACTAATCTTTCAGCTCCGGCAAACGCAGGTTTCCGTTGGGATTTTGGTAACGGTAACAGCTCTACATTAGCTAACCCTTCAGCCATGTTTTTAAACTCGGGTAACTACCGTGTTAAACTGATGGTTACTTATGCAGGTGTAACCGATACCATCTCTAAAATTATCACCGTTCACAACCTGCCGGTTGTAAACTTCACCGCTCCGGTAATCAACTTGTGTTCGAATGATACTGCCCGTTTTTTAGCCAATGTAACTCCCGGCGATGCTGTTATAACTGATTACGCATGGGGTTTTGGCGATGGTATAGCCAGCAGCGATACCAACTCAAGCCACTTATATAATGGTGCAGGCACTTACGATATTACTTTAGTAGTACAAGATGCCAACGGTTGCAGTGCTAATGCTACCAAGCATAACTACATCCAGGTATTTGCCAAGCCTGATGCTTCGTTTGTAGCTGTTCCTGCTGTATCATGTAATTACAGCGATACTATCCGCTTTACCAATAACTCAACCGGCAACGGCCTTACTTACCTGTGGAAGTTAGATGACAACTTTACTTCGACCGATGAAAATCCGGTTCATTTATATGAGCAGGAAAAGAAGAAGGTGGTATTGATTGTTACCGACCAGAACGGTTGTGTTGATTCGGCCGGTGTTAGAGTAAGCGTAACCGATTTACAGGCTAATTTTGTAGCTAACAAAACTCAGGCTTGTGCAGGTGAAAGCATTAAGTTCACCAACACCTCTAACTTCCCGGGCACTTCAAGACTGTGGGATTTTGGCGACGGCACTACCTCCACTTCAGCTACACCAACCAAAGTATACAACACCCCAGGTGTTTACACTGTAACATTAATACTGCGCGACGGACCCTGCACCGATACCTTTACCCGTGTTAACTACATTACTATTGTTACCGGTTTTGCAGTTAGCTTTTCGGCCGATGCAGTTGCCGGTTGCGAGGCTCCGTTCACCGTTAACTTTACCAATAACACACCAGGCGGTGCTACTTATAACTGGACCTTTGGTGATGGCACGACCTCTAGCGATGAAAACCCAACCAAAACCTTTACCTCTAACGGTTCATTCAGCGTAAGCCTTACTGTTACCGATTCAACCGGTTGCAGTGTAACAGGTGTTGTGCCTGCCATGGTAAACAACTCACTGCCTCGTCCACGCTTTAAAGGTGATACTGTAGGATGTCCTGGTAATGCCATGCGTTTCTTCGATAACTCAGTAGCTGCTTCAAGTTACCTGTGGTCTTTTGGAGATGGCGATACCTCTACCCTTAAAAACCCTTACCATACCTTTGCTCAAGTTGGAGATTACGATGTAACCTTAACTGCCTATAACAGCCAGGGTTGCGACAGCAGCATCACCAAGCGCATCCACATCGACAATGTACTGGTTGACTTTGCTGTGAACCAAACATTTTCACCTTGTCCTCCATTTGTAGCTGTTTTTTCAAGCACAGCTAACAAACCAAACCTGAAGTATACCTGGGATTTTGGTGACGGCGGTGTGGATACTGCTGCTAACCCTACCCACATCTACTTCTATCCCGGTGTATATACCGTTAAATTGATTGCCAAAACCACCTATGGTTGTACTGATACAGTAATCTATACCGACCTGATTGTTGTGCAGGGCCCTTCAGGTGTATTTGCGGTAAACCCGACTGAAGGCTGTTTGCCACTGAACGTTAGCATCTCAGCGGTTGTATCATCAAATACCCTTTCATTTTGGTCGGACCTTGGTGATGGTCGTGTAGTGAGCGATTCACTTGCTTTCTCTCACACTTATACCCAGGTAGATAGCTTCCATCCTAAGTTTATACTGCTGGACCACATCGGTTGCATGGTTAGCTACGACCTGCCGGTTATTGTTACACATACTGCGCCGCAATTACAATTAAATGATACCACTGTTTGCCCCGGTTCAGTTATACTGGTAGATGCCGGTAACGACGACTACCAATGGGTGCCTTCAGCCAACCTTAGCTGCGATACCTGTGCAAGCGTAGTTATTAACCCTCTGCAATCGGTTACTTACCGTGTGACCGCTACCAACGAATACGGTTGTAACGTAGTTGACAGTCTTTCGGTTAACGTAGAAGCAATGCCGGTTTTAAGCTCGCCAGCACCAGTTAAGGTGTGCCAGGGCCAACGTGTTAATCTGTTTGCAGGTAATGCTTCGGTGATCAACTGGTCGCCTGCTACTTACCTGAGCGATTCAACTGCAGTATCTCCGGCTTGCCATCCACTGCAGTCAACTACCTATACCGTTACCGGTTACAACCAACTGGGTTGTGCTGCTACCACCACTGTTGAAGTGAATGTTGTTGACAAAGTAGAAGTAGCTGCTGCCGGTGATAAAACCCTTTGCGCCGGCGATACTGTTCAACTTAACTCTCAGATTACCCAAGGTCCGGATTCAGGTGTTGCCCTGGTATGGTCGCCGGCTGCGTTTGTAAGTCAAACTGATGTAGCTAACCCGGTAGCCTATGTGCAAAATCAATCGATGACCTTTACCGTAGTTGCTGCTGCCAATGGTTGTGCCTCGGATACCGCTCAGGTAACCATCCAGGTAAGTGCTACACCTGATATTACCGTATCGGATGACGTTACAACAACTCCGGGTGCAGAAGTAACTGTATATGCAGCCTCTCATTCTACTCTTTCTTACAGCTGGTCGGCTATTGACTCAATCAGCTGCGGCGATTGCAGAAGAACTTCTGTATTCCCAACCCAATCGCAAACTGTATATGTAACCGGCACCAATCAGTTTGGTTGTTCTGTTACCGATTCGATGAACATTCATGTAGTAAGCTGTGATCCGAACAGTGTTTACCTGCCAAACACCTTTACGCCAAACGGCGACGGCAGCAACGACCGCATGTTCGTTCGCTCTAACTCGCTGAGCAACCTGGAATACTTCCGCGTATTTGACCAATGGGGTCGCCTGGTATTTGAAACCAACAATGTGCAGGAAGGTTGGGACGGCACTGTAAACGGTCAACCCGCACCACTGGCAGTGTATGTATATGTAGTAAAAGGCCAGTGCGAGAACGGCGGTAATCTGCTAAAGAGCGAAAACATTGCTTTAATGCGCTAATAACAAGTAACAAAGATTTTTAAAATATAATCACTAAAAAACCATAAAAACCATACGTCATGTTTACAAATTCAACTTCTACTTCAACTCTGTCAGAACGTTTCAGAAAGATCCGCGAATACCGTGGTTTAAAACAAGCCGCTGTTGCCCAGGAAATGAATATTACCCAACAAGCTTACAGCAGCCTTGAAACAAAGGCAGGTAACCTTAAAATTGAAACCCTGCAACGTTTTTGCAATGTAATGAAGGTGGATATGCCTTTCCTGCTTGCTATGGACATTCCGGTTACCGATGAGAACCTGCGTATGTTTGATAACAACCACCTTTCGAACGTGGTAGACGAGTACAAGAAGTTGCTAAACCGTCTTTCGGTTTACGAAGAGTTGTTGATGAAAGATAAAATGATGCCGCGTCAGGCAGCCTAATACTTAAACAATTTCCGGGTGGTTGGCTTGTAAACTGCCCTAGCCCAGGCATTCGGGTAGATTGGCCGGGGTTAGTAGAGCCGAGGGGGTATCGGCCGGTAGTGGCCAGCCACAACGGAATTGTTTAATTTTTAAAGTGAACCGGGATTAGTGAAACCAAACCACTTGTAGTGAAGTAATTTTAGGTGAACTGCAGCCCTTCATGATAAATACATGAAGGGCTTTTTATTTTGAACACCTGACTCAGGAAGTGATTTCCGGAATAGTAAAGTAAAAGGTGCTTCCCATGTTGGGTTTACTCTCAGCCCAAATTTTGCCCCCTAATTTTTCGACAAACCGTTTTGCATTGGCAAGCCCCAGGCCTACTCCTTCAAACTCGGTGTTGGCATGCAGCCTGCTAAAGTTGCCGAATAAGATATCGTAATATTTCATATCGAACCCAGCACCATTATCGCTAACCAGAAACAGGTGCTCCTTTCCGTTATTCTTATAGCCCAGTTTAACCTTAGGCTGGTCTTTTTTGCTGCTGTATTTAAATGCGTTCGAAAGCAGGTTGTGCAGTATTTGCCGTACGAGCATACCATCCGCCTGTAATACGGGTAGTTCATCTACCGTAACTTCGTGTTGTTGAGGGGTGTACTCCGTTTGCAATTCGTTTAATACCGTTGTCGCTTCTTCCTGCACATTCACCTCTTTGAACTCAAGTGTTTTATTCCCTAACTTGGAGAGCGCCAATAAACCATTCACCAGCATTTCCATTCGCAAAATGTTGTTTTTAATAATGGTTATGTTCTCCTGGTCTTCTTCCTGCAGCTGCTTGCCCAATTTACGTTGCATCATTTCGAGCAACATTTTGTTTTGACGGAGAGGGCTGCGTAAGTCATGAGAAAGTGTGGTATTGAAACGTTCCAGATCGCGGTTAATGCTTTCCAGTTCAAGCGTACGCTCTTTTACCTTTTTCTCCAGTTCTTCATTGATGCGCTGTTCGCGTTCATGCAATAACTTACGGTCGGTTATGTCAATTTGGATGGAAAAGAATTTAGTTACCTCGCCTAGTGAATTAAAGATGGGTTGGGTTTGTAATTCAATCCAATACTTGCGTCCACTCTTGGCGTAATTCAGTATTTCACAGTTTATAGGCTGACGGTTGCGGACCAATTCGGAATTTCGCTGAACGGTTTCGCTGTTGGTTTCGGGTCCGATTAAGAAATCGCCCGGCTTTTTACCTATTATTTCCTCAAGCGAATACCCTGTTAATTTTGTAAAACCATCGTTTACCCATTCAATGCGGCCCGCAGCGTCGGTGATAGTAACGCTGTGGTTGGTCATCTTTACAATTTGGGATAAGGTCTGAAGGCGATCCTCGGAGCGTCGTGCAACTTTTTTGATCTCCGCTTCCTGAAGGCCACGCTCAACCGCCGGAATCAGGCGTTTGAGGTTATCCTTCATTATATAATCGGTAGCACCGGCTTGCACCAGGCCTACCGCTACATCTTCACCTATTTTACCCGAAACGATAATAAAAGGAATGGTTAGTCCATGCTCCTTTACAATGTTGAGTGCTTTGCCACCATCAAAGCCAGGCAAGGAGTAATCCGAGACAATAATGTCAAACTCCTTTTTTAATGCCTTCTTTAACCCATCTGCCGATTTTACCATTTGGCAGTCTACATCATAGCCATGGGTTTCGAACATGCGCAGAATAAAGTGCGCATCATCCTCATTGTCTTCAATTAAAAGTAGTCGTAAAGCTTTATCCATAGTGCTGAAGGGTTAAGAACGCGGAGGTGATTCATTTAAAACCAACCAGTATAAGCCTAGCTGTTGAACGGCTTCAATAAATTTATTGAAGTCTACGGGTTTCCGTAAATAGCTGTTGGCTCCTAATTTATAGCTGGTAATCAAATCCTGTTCTTCCACCGAGCTGGTCAGAATTACTACGGGCAGCAATTTGGTGCGTTCATCCGCACGTATTCTGCGTAGCACTTCCAGGCCAGGTATTTTGGGCAATTTTAAGTCCAGCAGTATCAGCGTGGGGGCAATGGAAGTATCGCGCCCGGTATATTTGCCTTCGCCTAATAAATAATCCAGGGCATCTGCGCCGTCTTCGGCTACTACTATTTCATTTTTCAGATTGCTTTTTCGGAAGGCCCGCAGGGTGAGGGCTACGTCATCTGAATTATCTTCTACGAGCAGTATAATTTTATCTTTAGCTATTTCCATTGTTCGAGTGTTTAAAGCGTGAAAAAGAACTTTGCGCCACCGTTTACCGATGCTTCGGCCCAAATTTTGCCTCCGTGGCGGTTAATTACACGCTGCACGATGGATAGTCCGATACCCGTTCCGGGATAATCATCTTTGTCGTGCAGGCGTTGAAAAGCCCCAAAAAGTTTGCCGGCATATTGCATATCGAAACCTACACCATTATCAGTAACGAACCAAACTTTGCGGTTATTTTCGTCTACAAATGAAGAAAAAATAATTTCAGGTTGCTCGGCCTTGGCGCTGAATTTAATAGCGTTGTCCAGCAGGTTATGTAAGGCTATGCGGATAAGGTGCGGGTCGGCCTGGGTAATCATACCGCTATCGATATGTACGTTCGTGTACTCCAGTGGATATTTCTCTTCCAGTTCTTTCACAACTTCGCGTGCCACTTTGGAGAGATTAATTTCCTGCTTGGAAAGTACCTGACGGGTAACCCGTGATAGTTTGAGCAGGTCATCAATCAGGTTGGCCATTCTTTCGCTGTTCAATTGAATGCGCTTTAGATAGTGCTGCGCACGTTCTTCTAGTTTTGAACCGTAGTCTTCCAGCAATGCCTGGCTATAACCATTCAGGCTTCGTAACGGAGCCCGCAAATCGTGCGATACGGAGTAGCTGAAACTCTCCAGTTCCTTGTTAGCTACTTCCAATTCGTATGTGCGTTCCTTAACTTTTTGTTCTAGCTGAACACTGAACTCGCGGATTTGGTTTTCCGCCAATTTCCGCTCAGTAATGTTAGAGGCAGATATACAGAGGCCGATAACCTTCTCACGCTCGTCCATAATACGATTGATCCGAACGTGGAACCAAAGTCTTTCGCCATTTGCCTGCAGGTAGCTCGATTCGTATTCGGCTGTATCACCTTCCAGCACTTTGTTCATGTTAGTGAAGGCGGTTGGTTGCCACTTTTTCCAAAGTGTTTGTATGAAGTTATCTCCTTCCACTAACGACTTTCCAAGATCCAGCAAGGCATAATCGTTAGCTAATTGGTTGAAGGATAGGATATCGAAATTATTGTTCAGCAACACGTAGGCGGTATCGGCATTGTTCAGAATAGTGCGAAGATTTGCTTCAGATTTACTCAGCGCTTCCTGTGCAAGTTTCTGCTGGGTTATGTCGGATATTATAAAACATGCGCCAATTACAGTGCCCATTTCAGTGCGTACCGGATTCAGCACAACATGGTACCATAATCCTGTATCTGTAGCCTGCGAATCGAAACTAAACGATTCGTTATTAAATACCTTAGCAAGTAGATTGGCGTAATCTTCCTTACGGGAGGGAGGTAGTGCGTCTAATATATTTTCGCCTACTACAAGTGAACGATTTTCAGAATTTAAGGTGTATTGATTGGCTTTGGTATTAAAGGTCATTATGCGATAGTTGCGGTCAACCAGCAAGAACGCCTCCGTACTACTGCCGAAAAAGGAAGAAAGGATAGTTTCGCTTTTACGTGCTTTTAATTCAGCTGCAATCCGATCGGTAACATCGCGCAAATTATATACGATAGCGGCCACCGCCGGCGTGTTTAACAAATTGGTTACCGTGCCTTCCATCCAAAGAAAGTGTCCGTCTTTATTTTTTTGACGAAGCACTAATTGTACTGCCACACCCGGCGTTTTGGCGGCCTGCTGCATGGCGGTTTGAACGATTTCCATGTCATCCGGATGCGTATCTTGTAAGGGGTGCATACCGGCGTATTCTGTTGCGGTGTAGCCAAGCGTGCGCAAAATGGAGGGGCTGCAATAAATTAACCGATTCTCGGCATCGGTCATAATGGTGAGGTCTTCGCTGTGTTCAATCAACGCTTTGTAAAAATCCTCCTGTTTACGCAATTTCTCGTCACCGTCACGTGTTTGGGTAACATCGCGAATGTTAACGACTACGGATTCCACACCAGGAACATTCAGTAGGTTCACAGCTTTGCTTTCCATCCAGAGCAAGCTGCCATTTTTATGTCTCAACCGGTACAGGCTCGTGATGGTTTCCCCCGGTTTTTTAAGCGCTTGTTTGAAATCTTGATTAGCTTTTTGAGCATCCTCCTCTGTCAGGAAGGCAATCGGCAGTTGGGTACTGAATTCTTCCTGCGTATAACCTGCGATTTTGGTAATACTTGGAGTTATATATTTTACGTTCCCCTGGCGGTCCTGACGCATGATGATGTCGTTACTGTTTTCAATCATCGAGCGGAAAAGGGCCTCGTTTTTTCTAAGGTTTTCTTCCGCTAGTTTGCGTTCACTTATATCGCGGTAATTTACTACTGCACCTTGTATGAGCGGATGATTGAAGTTGAAATTACGGACAACTTCCATCCATACATAATTGCCGTTTTTATGGCGCACACGAATTTCAAATGTCCCATTAGTTCTTTGTTTCAGTATATCAAGCGTGGAAGCCACATCATTCGGATGTAAAAATTCGGTTGCCGGCCTGCCGCTCATTTCCTCCGGCGTGTAGCCCAATAATTTTTCGCAGGCAGGGCTAACAAAAGTTATAAGGCCCTCTTCGTTTAAAACATGCACCCCATCAGAGGAGTGCATAACCAACGCGCGGAAAAATTGTTCATCGTTGGTTATCTGTTCCGGAAGCAGAAATTTATTGGGATTATCCATGTAACAATTTCAGGGTTTATTTCGGTTGGAAAGCAACTATTGGGGCTATTTATTAACCAACAGCCAGTAAATACCTACGTCTGAGACCGATTTTACAAAATTCTCCAAATCTATCGGTTTTGGTATATAGCTATTTGCACCAAGTTTGTAACAAGTGTCTATGTCAGGGTCCAATCTTGAAGAAGCCATTATTATTACCGGTATATCCCGGGTATTGGCATTCGCCTTTATTTCGCGTAAAAGCTCTATGCCGCTAACTTTTGGCAGGTTTAAGTCTAACAGGATAAGTTTAGGATTCTCCCTGTTACGATTGGAATACTTTCCCCTACACTGGATATAATCAAGCGCATCACCGCCGTCATCAATATGTACTATTTCGTTTGCCAGCCGGTTTTTGCGAAGCTCTCTAATGGCTAGTTCTGCATCGTAAATATTGTCTTCAATAAGCAAAACTTCAATTGAGTTCATGTACGTTGTTTTTGGCGGGTAGAGAAAAATAGAAAGTTGCCCCTTCATTCACCTTACCTTCGGCCCAAACCTTACCGCCGTGTTTATGAATAATCCTCTGTACAATGGCAAGACCTACGCCGGTTCCCTCAAATTCGCGCGAGGTATGCAACCGCTGAAACATTTGAAATAGCTTGCCTACATAGCGCATGTCAAAACCTGCCCCGTTGTCTTTAACGTAAAATACGATTTGGTCCTTGTCCTCTTTTCTGCCAAATGTTACCATGGGTTTGGAATTGTTAGCACTGTATTTTACTGCATTGCTCAGCAGGTTTACCAAAACCTGCCGCATCAAAACCTTGTCGCAAACAACTTTACCCGTGTTTTCGCATTCGAATGTAATCCCGGGATTGTTTTCTGTCGTAATCAACTCACTCATCACAACCCGGGCATACTCTGACATGTCCATTTCAACCGGTTTAATACCTGAACGACCTACTCTGGAATAGGCCAGCAAATCATCTATTAAGTTCGACATTCTTTCGGCGTTTTTCTGCACACTTTCAAACATCTTTTGACAATCCTCTGATAATTCCGCCTTGTATTCCTGATCTATCAAGCCGATAAAACTGTGAATAGCCCTTAAGGGCGCCCTTAAATCGTGCGATACGGAGTGCGTAAAGGTGGTGAGTTCGTTGTTCGCTTCTTCCAGCGATTTTAGCTTAGCTAGCACCTCGTTGTTCAATAAGTTGATTTCGCGTTGAGCCTTTTTTTGCTCGGTGATATCGTGAAGAGTTGAACGACTATACAGAAAAGCACCGTGTTTATCATGTTCCGCCGTGGCCGATACCGATGCCCAAAATGTTGATCCATCCGCCCGCAACATTTCAAATTCGAGGTGTGACGCATACCCGGTAGTTAAAAAGGTTGGAAATTTTTCCAAAAACACCTGTTTGCTCTCCGGTGTAAGGAAATCTATAAAACTACACTTGCCTATAACAAGGCTTCTTGTGAAGCCTAACCACCTTAGCAGAGTATCATTGATTTCTATAAAGGTTCCTTCAGCATTCAGTGAATAGTAACCGCATGGCGCATTGTTGTATAAATCGTTGATGCGGTTAAACGCCTGTTCTAATTTCAATTCATCTTCTTTACGGTGGGTGATATCCGTATCAATTCCACAAACCCCCATTATAGAATACTGCGCATTGCGTATTGGAAATTTGGTGGAAATAAAAGTTTTCCATGCGCCATGAAAGAACAGATGTTCTTCTGTTTCTATTGTAGCGCCGGTGCGTAATACTTTTTCATCGTGCTCATGTATGCGCACGGCTTTTTCATGAGGCAGTACGTCGAACAATGTTTTGCCCAATAAGCCTGGCAGGTTGCTACCCAGGTTGGCGGCTATTTGCTTATTGGCCAAAATATACCTGCCGGCGGTATCTTTAACGTAAATACCTGCTGAGGCATTGTCAATAATTGCATCAATGATGAAACGCTGCTTTTGCCATTGCTGTTCTGAATGGGCCATGGCGCGGATGTGGTAAAAAATAAAAGTAATAAACAAGGCCAGGGTTAACGCAAGTAACAAAAAAAGACCGGCTAACAGCGGAGCATATAGCGGGCCTTTACCCGCTGGCGGATAGACCAAGAAAGCACATGCGCCTAACGCTGTGAGTACTGTAAGGAATCCCCCTGCTATGGCCACAATTGGTTGAAACGTACTATTCCTCATAGTGTTTAGGTGTTTAACCGCCGAATGGCAGGTTGTACCGCACTCCAAACAGACTATTATAGGGGGTAATATAACAGTATTGCCAGGTGTATTCGCTGGTTGCCCGCTCGGTTACATAAGACGGTATTACCAAATTTACAAATAAAATTTCATGAATAAATAGGGTTGTTCGTTTAGTAATCAGATTCGAGATGATTATTATGCTATTTATATTTCTGTTGCTTCGGCTTTAGCGGTTAACAAGGTTTGATTGAAATAGTGGTCCAGCACCTCTTCGTGTCCAAGATTGTTGAGCGCAATAGCAAGTAGGTTTTTGGTTAGTTGTTTGCACAATTGAAGGTGAGCGAACTTTTTATCGGTTGCTACGGTTGCGGAAGTGCCGTTAACTGACAAATGGCGATGATAGAGTTCAAGAAGCAATTCGAATTCGGCAATATCTACCTGTAAAAATTGCTGCCGGTTCGTTTCAAGTGCTGTAACAAATTGCTGTAAGAAAGAGTCAAAGGCTGCATCCCCAAGTAACTCAAGTTCCTGCACCCCCATTGGATAAAATGCCGCAATGGTGTCGGGAGCAAGGTGGAATTTGTAATGTATGAATCCATACAGATTGCGCATTTCTTTAAGTAAAGCCTGTTTGTGATGGTATAAAAGCAATCGCTGGTTTTCCTCTGCAGCCCGGTGAATAGCGCTGTCTGCTTCAGCTCCGTAAAGTTGCAGGTAGACGTCCCGTGTTTCATATAATAAACCACTAAGCATACGCGATTGACCTGCCAGGCTAAGTTTACGCAAATGATCTTCAGTAAAAGCCTTCAACGCATCAGTTGTGATGTATTCGTCAGTAAATTGAATTTTGAAATAATTTGACAACAACATGGATGCGGTTTTTGAATCAAACAAAGGCGTGGTGTGGCTTTGTTGCTTGGTGGCATTTGGCTGAGGAGGCATGGTTAAGAACTAATCAACGGCAACACTAATCGTTCATCCGATGTTCGCAGGTAAACTGGTACCGCATCAGCGCCATAGCCAGCTCTACCCAGCTGCTATGGCGCATAAATGCAGTGTCCCTATAAATCCCCATCGCGCAATGGCCAATTGGGGTTACTCTTATTTTCGTTATTCAGAAAGCTGTTATTTTTTGTCGATTTTTTAAGTTCTGCATCATCAAATGGCGCGAGCCCTTTAAACACTTTCTCCCACATATCATGAAAAGGATCCGTGCTTGTAACTTTTGCGTACATTAACTCGTCAAAAGGATCAGCCGGATTACCCTGCCTACCTGCGGGTTTCTTCTTGGTTTCGTCTTCCATGTATATCAGGGTATCTTGGATAAGCATACTGCTCAGCGTATTTTCTTAATTAAATACTATCCAAGATTACACGTTATAACAGCCAAAAAATAGTTTATAATGTCCTATTGGTAACGCTCAAAAAATGTAAATATTAGTTGTTTATACATATGTAAATGTGTAAAATACAGTGTTTTACTTATAAAACATCTAATGAAAATTGTAAAAAAGAGAACGGTAGCCTTATTGACGTGTGTTTATTTAGCTGTTTTAGGGGGTCGTGTGAGCAAATCCCATAGCACTTCATAAGGTATTACTTCGTGATTCTCAATAGAGAGGTAAGCTGATTCGCGGTGCTGCTTAAGTTCCTGCTTTAATTTGTCGGTTCGCCACTGAAGTTTCTTACGGTCGTTATAGTACTTGGCATAAAAAAACAGCATCTTCAGAAAGATATTACTCCTGAAATGCACCTTGTTTTTAGCCAGGTAGCGGCTTCGATAGGATTGTAGAACTTCCATTTTTTCAGCCACTTTTTCAAAATCACCCTTCTGCAGTAAGTAGGTAAACTGCACAATCAGGATGCTCAGGTTAAGTCCCAGTTTGTCTCGGGAAAAGATAGGCAGTTCATTCATGAAACGCGGTAAATTGAAGCGATCATCACTGCTCATGCCGTGTAAATACCCGCTATTTTTAAGAATGTGCATGTATGCATGAAAAATTTTCCACTTTTCGAGCCTGGCTTCACCCAGCTTAGAAAAGTTAGGTTGGCTGATAACCGCCTGGTAAATAGCATAGGCCTTATCGTAGTGCGCCGTATGCAAACAGGTAAGCAGGTAAATTTCCTGAAATATCATCCAGTTAAAGTGCCCGGTTGGGAAATACTTCTGGCAGATTACTTCATTTTCTTCTGCCAGTTCATGATTTCGAAGCAGCAGACAGCATTCCATTTTAATCAAAGCCAACTCCGCTAAACGAACACGCTGCATAAATGGCCTGTTGCTATATAGGTAGGCCATGGCCATATCGCACTCGTGCATAGCTTTCATATGTCGGCCCCGTTGCTGATGAGCTATAATTTTGAGGCGGAAAAGATTAAAGTGAAGGTGATAGGAATCGAGGTTTTTGGCCATCTGCTCCAGTTCTGCCACATACTTTTCAGATCTGTCGGCTATATCTGCTTTGCGTGCCGTGGTTTTACCCATTATGGCGTAAATCGTCTCCAGGCATTCGTTCGAATAACTTTCAGCGGAAAACTCTTTCTGGGCCTCGTGAAACTTTTTGTTGTAGTAATGGAAGCGCTGCGGATCGGAGGCGAAGCTGTAGTTGGAGCGCAGATGCAGGCAGCTGAGCATAACCATATCATACAGCCTGAACTTTTCGGCGTCTGCAGCCACTGTTTTAAACATTTTGGTTGCCGCAGTGCGGGCACCATAAAGCAACAAAATACGGGCTCCCAGGTAATTTTTTGCGCAACGGAAATTGGCCTTCAGATACGGGGAGAGGTTTCTCTGGCTTTGGTCGAAGAAGTACAGGTCATCCATCATGCGCCTTACCAGGCGTCCTTTCAGCATCCGGAAGCGCTTATCGGGCTTATCGATTCCATATAGGGCTTTGGCGGCTTGTTCGTCGGTCTTAAACTCGTCCTTTACGAGACCTTTAAACATGCGGAGCATGTGTTCGTTCGAGCGTTCCTGCTGTTTTTGCTGCAAACTTTCCCTGAACTTGCGCCTGTGTTGTGTTACTAATTTAGCTATTTCTCGTAGTTCGAACATGGCTGTAACCTATTAGTCTCAGCGAATATACCATTTTGATAAAATCGTAACCTCCTATTTTTCAATAGAAAGTGGTGTTACTAATTTCACTTTTTGCTGCTGTAGTTTGCCGGGAGACGCTCACAACTTGTTGATTTTCATGTTTTAGTAACGTTTTATGTCGTTACCAAGTCCTGTCTTGTTATAAACAACCCTTGAAAATATAACCGGACGTTTGCACTATTCGTAAACCCACAAAATTTACAAAACATGGAACTTCTAATTTCTTTACTGTTGAGTCTTGGATTTATTTATTCTGAGAAAGACACCGCTGCGATCACCTATTTTTCAACCGAAAAAAACCTTAGCCTCAAGGAAGATGAGCTGAAGAAGGCTCTGCTGGATCAGAGTGATGATTGGGCCAGCTGGCAAAAAGAGAATGGCATCATTATCATAGATAAAGATGACTTGATGAGTAACTAGTTTATGGCAGCGGCCGGAACAGTAACTGTCTGCCGCACCAATTCGGTTCTTCAACTTCAGGAGGAGAATTTCTGCTCATTTTTGATCATAATTAGATCTAGCATTACTACTGATGTTATTATTTGCAGTTTAAGGTTGATTTTTTTAACAAAATGCAATTGAAAAACAGGTAGATAAATAGAATAATTTTAGTGCATTTGATTATTTTGACCTTATATTGAGCGTTACTAGCTCTTTAATATTTTTCATTAGGGATTAAAAAGATGCCCGGCTAATGACAAGCTGGGCATCTTTGTTTTATAGTTGCCCGAGCAGCAATTTACGATTGTGAAGGCCTGAAGGTTATAGCGTAACCTACAAGTTCAATGTTGTTATTCACTACACCAAATCGGCATCTTATGTAGCCTTCTGCCCGTTTCAGCAAGCATATAATTTATGCCATGAAAAATTTTATACGTCTTTTCGTTGTGTTACAAGTTGTGTTATTGGGTTTTACTAAAACCTCACAGGCGCAGGATATCCATTTCTCTCAATATAATTCGTCGCCACTATTATTATCACCTGCGCTGGCCGGTATGAACGCCGGCGACTACCGTGCTTATGCCAATTTCCGCACACAATGGATGACGGTATCGCAGGGTAATACCTATCGTACCTTTGCAGGTGGTGCCGATATGGCGGTGGGCAGAATAACCAAGCATAATAGTTTTGCAGGTTTCGGTATCTCTTTTTTTGCTGATCAGGCCGGTGCAATCCGCTTGAATACAAATCATGTAGACCTGTCTTTTGCCTACCACTTTATGCTGAACCGCAAAGGTACGCTGCAGTTATCGGCGGGTATACAAGGCTCCTTTAACTATAAGAGTTTTGACCCATCGCGTGCTACGTTTGACGAACAATATGATTTTAATACCGGCCAGGCCGATTTAACCCGCAATGGTGAATATTTTGGCCGCAACAAAGTGGTATATGGCGATGCAGGTGCAGGTATATTGATCAGCGGGATGACTAAAAAGGAGACCAACCTTTATTTTGGTGTAGCATTAAACCACGTAAACCAGCCTAAAGTATCTTTCTATCCAAATGGATTAGAAGGTAATGTTGCCGGACGTGAGCGTATGTATATGAAAATTAGCCTGCACGGCGGTGCTTCGGTTCCCGTTGGTAAACGTTTGTTTATAATGCCTAATTTTTTGGTACTAGTACAAGGGCCAGCCTATGAATTCAACGTTGGCTGTAACTTTAAAGCTGTAGTTGGTAACCCGACTTTAAGTAAAACCGCCGTTCATTTCGGTATGCAATACCGCGGTTTGTTTGATGCTGTAATTTTTAATACCCGTGTTGATTATAAAGGCTTAAGCATTGGCCTTAGCTACGACATGAATATTTCGAAACTTATGCCGGCTTCTAAAACAGTAGGCGCTCCGGAAGTTGCCATCCTTTATCAGGGCAGTTTCCGCAAAAAACCTCATCCCGGTCATTGTCCTGCTATGTTCTAAACATTATTCGGTTTGCTCTATATAAAGCCGGTTGCAGGTGCAGCCGGCTTTTTGCTTTGTGCACTACACTTAACATTAGCATGTGGAAGACTGGCTGTAAATGGTAGCAGGAGTACTTATCTTAGCAGGGTGTAACACCGCTGCTACCCCTGCAGGCGTTGCGCTATTATAAATTCACATTTATGTTACTAGCAAAACGAATTAAAAAGATTAGGGAGTATCGCGGATTTAAGCAAAGTGCCATAGCGGAGGAGATGAAGATAAGCCAGCAGGCTTATAGCTCTCTGGAGAGTCGCAGTTCCAATGCACGAATTGGAACCCTGCGCCGGTTTTGCCGGGTAATGAAGGTGGATCTTTCCTTTCTGTTGGCATACGATATCCCGATTAACGACGAAACCATGCAGCGTTTTGCCAACGTAACCTATTCTCAGGTTATTGAGGATTTCAACAAGATGAAGACCAAGATGGAAGCCTACGAGGAATTGTTACTGCGCTCAAAAGGCCGATAACTGTTAGGGAAGGCAACTTGCCCTTAATTTTTAACGTTTTAAGCCGGTAGGTTAATCTGCAGGGTTGTTCGGTAATCTGGCAACCTCCTTGTATTTTTAGCTATCTTTAATACTGTAAGAACCGGCGTGAAAAAGCATCTACTTTTTGTTTTTGTGCTGTTGATGTGTGTAGGTATGGCTACGGGCTATGCGGGCAGTTACATGCAATTTACCGAGAACAAAGGCCAATGGCATCCGCTGTTTAAGTATAAGGTGGCTGTTCCCGGCGGTAATATGATGCTGGAGCAGAACGCGTTTTGTTATTTTCTATTCGCGCAACAGGATGTAGCCCAAATTCATCACCCCGGCGGTGCGCAGGTGGTTGTACATGGCCACGTTTTCCGCGAAGAATTTGTGGGGGCCAATATGCAGGCTACCGTCAGTGGCTGGGCTCAACAACAAAACTATAACAACTACTATGTAGGTAATGACCCTGCCCACTGGGCTACTGGAGTTAAAAATTATGGTCAGGTTCATTACCATGATATTTATCCCGGTATAGATCTTTCGGTTTACAGCAGGGCAGAAGGACAACTGAAATACGACTTTGTTGCTAAGGCGGGGGCGGATGTTACCAAGATTAAAATCCGGTACGATGGTGTTGACGCCATATCTATTCAGGAGGGAGCATTAAGCATTGCTACAAGTGTGGGAAACGTAGTAGAAGAAGCTCCTTACGCCTACCAGGAAATTAACGGATTTAAAAAACCGGTTAACTGCTTGTTTGTTCTACAAGGCCGGGAAGTAAGTTTTGAGTTTCCACAGGGGTATGATCATTCCCTGCCGCTGATTATTGATCCCAGTGTTGTATTTAGTACCTATACCGGCGCTACTGCCGATAACTGGGGTTATACGGCTACCTACGATAATCAGGGTAGTATGTATATCGGAGGCTATGTAAACCAGGCTCCTCCTAACGGTAATTTTTATCCTACTACCACCGGTGCATTTCAAACTGTATGGGGTGGTGGAACAGGCGGTAACAGCGGTACCGGAAACGGTATTGCCTATGCCTGCGATATGGGCATTACCAAATTTTCCCCTGATGGAACGCAGCTTGTTTATTCGACCTATATAGGCGGTAGCGATAATGAAACACCGCATTCGCTGGTGGTGGATGCGCAGGGCAACCTGATTATTTATGGTGTTAGTTACTCCAGCGATTACCCTGTAACGGTAAATGCATTCGATAAAACGCAAAATGGCGCCGGCGATATAGTAGTTACCAAACTTAATTCATCCGGTACTGCGCTGATGGGGTCCACCTTTATTGGGGGCGCGTTAAACGACGGTATCAACTTCGATCCACAGGAATTTACCGCTGGCAACCTTAAACGAAATTATGGCGACCAGAACAGAGGTGAAGTGAACGTGGACGCACAGCAGAATATTTATGTAGCGAGTTGTACCGGCTCCTTTGATTTTCCGGTAACCGGTGGCGCTTTACAAAGCACGTTAGGTGGCGGGCAGGATGGATGTGCCTTTAAACTGAACAGCGATTGTTCTCAACTGGTATGGTGTACTTATTTGGGTGGAGGTAATGACGATGCGTGCTACTCGCTGGATCCCGGACCCAATGGAACACTGTATGTGGCAGGTGGTACTATGAGTAACAACTTTCCAACTACGAACGGCACTTTGCATGCCAATTACCAGGGAGGGTTATACGATGGATTTGTAGGTTTAATAAATGCTACCGGCACCCAACTTTTAAGCAGCAGTTATATTGGAACCGGTGGTAACGACCAGGTTTATTTTGTAAAACTTGATGCGGCTGGAAATGTGTATTTCATAGGTCAAACTACGGGCACTTATCCTGTTCAAAATGCTGTGTATTCAAACCCCAACAGCGGGCAGTTTATTGCCAAGGTTAGTCCTAACTTAAGTTCCATTTTTTATTCTACGGTTTTCGGAAACGGCAATGGTGCACCCAATATAAGCCCCACAGCATTTCTGGTGGATACCTGCGAGAACGTATATGTAGCTGGTTGGGGAACCAATAGCTCGGCATTTGCCGGTTTTCAGAACAGCATGTTTAACATGCCACTTACCCCGGATGCCTATCAGACCACGACTGATGGTACTGACTTCTACTTTTTTGTGCTGGCGAAGAATGCGCAGAATATGTTGTATGGTTCGTACTTCGGTGGTAACGGCTCCATTGAACACGTGGATGGAGGAACCAGTCGTTTCGATAAACGTGGTGTAATTTACGAAGCCATGTGTGCGGGGTGCGGCGGTAACTCCCTAACACCTACTACTCCCGGAGTTTGGAGCACCATTAACCGAAGTAGTAACTGTAATGAATTGGGGTTAAAGATGGCGTTTAATCTTAGTGGTACGAGTGTGGAGTTGCAGGCATTTCCAAGGGCAACCGGTTGTGTGCCTTTAACTGTGCAGTTTCAGGGTACCATTAACAATGCGCAAAGTTTTACCTGGTATTTTGGCGACGGCCACACCAGCAATCTTCAGAATCCACAGCATACCTATGTGGATACAGGAACCTACTCCGTGATGTTGGTTGGCATCGATTCAAATTCCTGCAATATTTCTGATACCGCCTATATTGATGTATGGGTAAGGGATGATTCGTTGGCTGCTGACTTTTTGCCGGCTTTGGAAATAGATTGCGATAGCAATAAGGTATTCCTTGCATCCCAGGCTTTCAGCACCTCGCAATATGTCTGGACGTTGGGCGATGGAGCAACTTCTACCCAAGATTCTGTAACGCATTATTATCAACTGCCGGGGGCTTATAACGTAGGGCTTATCTTAATTGATACAACCAAGTGTAATCTGGCCGATACCTTTACCCACCAGATATTTATACCCGCAAAGGTGGATGCTGATTTTGCCATTAATGACTCTGTAGGCTGTACACCATTGTTCGTCACTTTCAATGTGCCATTCCAGGCAGGGGCCAAGTATAACTGGAATTTTGGGGACGGAACCACCTCCACCCAAAACAGCCCCAATCACTCCTTTGGGCAGGGCAGTTTTACTGTGCAGTTGATTGTAACCGATTCCACTTCCTGCAATTTGGCAGATACTGCCTACGCTCAAATTGTTGCATATGATTCGGCAGCGGATGCTTCGTTTCACTTCAGCAGAACCTTTTATGGTTGTGACTCTGTGCGTGTAACGGTTTGGAGCACGTATATAGGTGAGGAGAACGAACTTTGGGATTTTGGTGATGGAGCACAGGCTGGAGGTGATTCGGCATCGCACGTATACAATACTGCCGGCACATTTACCATTAGCCATTATTTAACCGATGTACAACAGATTTGCCACCCGCTTGATACGGAGAAGATTGCTGTAAGTTTGTTGCCCTTAAACGTGTCACTTACAATACCGGATACCGGCGGTTGTTTACCGTTTACCGCTACCCTTATAGGGAACTCAGCTTTATTCTCCACCGATTTTACATGGTATTTTGGTGATGGGAACTTCGGACTTGGTGACACCGTACTCCATACCTACACAGCTATTGGCACTTTTGATGTTACAATGGTGGCAACAGATACGAATGCCTGTGTAGGGGCCGACTCGGCTTTTGGGCAGATAACCGTTATTGATGACTTTGTGAACGCAGCCTTTCAACTGAATGTTCTTAACAGTTGTGATTCGAACCTGGTAGTGGATCTATTGAATCAAAGTACCAATGCAGTTAGTTACCAGTGGTATTTTGGAGATGGTACGGGGTCGGTGCAGGTAAACGAAAATCATTCCTACACGCAACCTGCTACGTATAATATTATGCTTATTGCAACCGATACCACCAGGTGCCATCCGGTTGATACAGTAATTAGGCCGGTGACTTTATTACCCAATCTTACAGGTGATTTTACAGTGGCTGATGTTTGCATGGGTACACCCGTTGTATTCCAAAACTTAAGTAATCCGCTTGCTCAATTTACCTGGCACTTCGGTGATAATGGACAATCAGGAGTTTATGCGCCGGTTCATAATTATACATCGTCCGGTGTTTATACTGTTCAACTGATTATTGTTGATTCCACCACGTGCGATATTACCAAGACTCTGACGAAAGATGTAACCGTTCACGCGCAGCCTCTTGCCGATTTTACCACGCCGGGTGATACGTTCATGTTTGAAAAGGATGTGCCCTTTATAAATAAGAGCCTGTTTTATGATCAAGTGTTGTGGAATTTTGGCGATGGCTCCACATCCGATGAAGAGAATCCTTTACATGCCTATGAGAATGTGAATGGTTTTACTGTGTGCCTGGTTGCTTATAATGCCGTATGCGCTGATACCACATGTAAAGATATTTTCATTGATTTTAATGCCTTATTGGGTGTACCTAATGCTTTTTCACCTAATGGCGATGGTATTAACGATCAGGTGCGCATTGAGGGCCGTGGAATTGTAAAACTCAGCTTCCGTATTTATAACCGCTGGGGAGAAAAGGTGTTTGAAACAACTGATAAGAACGTAGGCTGGGATGGAATTTACAAGGGTGTAATGCAGGAAATGGATGTCTATACCTATGCTGTTGAAGCAACTTTGATTAATGGGCAGCAAGTGCCTTTAAAAGGGAATATAACACTGGTAAGATGATCTGCGTTAAATCATATAACATACATGGTATGCTGCGCTTATGGTTCGCAGCGGCTGTGGTTTTATGCGGTTTAATGTATAATCGGCTATCCGCCCAGGATGTGCACTATTCGCAGTTTTATTCCAATCCTCTTGGACTAAATCCCGGCCAAACAGGATTTTATGACGGCAATTACCGCATAGGATTTAATGCAAAACTGCAATGGCCCTGGGCTATTAAGTCCTCTGTATATAATTATCACAGCGAGTCGCCTTACGTAGATTTTTCTTTTGGGGAACGTCGCATCAAGGTCGGTTGGTTCGGTGTTGGTGCACATTTTTTGAATGACCAGGCCGGCGATGGCCGCCTGACTTACCGGCGTATCGGATTAAGCGCTGCTTATCATCAGGCATTTGATAAGGATCATCGGTATGTGCTTTCGGCAGGAGTGGGATTGAATTATGTTATCCGTTCCATTGATTTCGCGAAGCTTTATTTCAATAATCAGTGGGTAGATGATGTGGGATTTGATTTGAGTGCCACTAATGGTGAGCCCCTGCAGCGCGAAAGCTTTAGTATGCTGGATTTGAATGCAGGGTTAAATTTTAACGCTTACGTGCATGAGCAGGTGAAACTGGAGGCAGGTTTTGCTATGTTACACGTTAACCGGCCTAAGCACACATTTTTAGGTAGTACGGAACGATTAGGTTTTCGCTACCAGGCTAACGTAGGAGTTACGGGGTATATAAACGAGCGCCTGCAGTTAGCGCTTAATGCTTATTACGGATACGAAAAGAAAGCAAGCGAGATAATGTTGAACACCCTGTTTGGGTATGGTTTTTACGGCGGCAGGCGTGGTGCCGTAGATCATACGGTTTTTCTGGGTCTTAATTATCGCATAAAGGATGCTCTGGCTCCGGTAGCGGGCTATCAATTTCAGCAAACGCGTATTCTGTTAAGCTATGACGTAACACTATCCAAATTAATAACGGCTTCGCGAGCTAACGGCGGCCCTGAAATTTCAATTGTGCATATCGGCAGCTTTACCCGGCAATTTGGCGGACGTAAGGTTTTCTGCCCTAGCTTTAAGCGCTGATCCTATAGGCTGAGAAAGCGGATGAGGCTTCGTTTGGCTACAGGCAACATCGTTTCGCTTAGCGGGTAGCTTTGCTTGAACTCAATTGCATAGGCGGCAGGTGCAGGCAGTTCGGGATTTTCCGTAATCAGTCGATATTTAACCTGCTCGTAGTTTTCGGTAATACTATTGGTATAGTTGAATAATTGTTTGGTGTGAATGCCCCGGAATTTCTCCTGTACGTTTTCGAAAATGCTAAGGCTGTAGTAATATACATTTACCAACCTACGCGGAAAGTCAGTTAAAAACAGGTAACCTTCTTCCTTCCGAAGCGGGATGATGCCCACGGGAAAAACCTCCAGCTGTTCTTCTACTTCTTCGTACAATTCCTTGCCCCAGCCAAGGTGTTTCTCAAATTCAGGCAAGGCGAATTCAACTATCTGGTCTATTTCTTTCAGCAGTTCATCATCCTCAAATAACTGACGGTACTCCACTTTAAACTGCTCAAAGTCCAGCTTGGAAATTTCTTTGGGGAAGCCTTTCTCCAAGGACAACTTTTTAGCTTTAAAAAGGTTCAAGTGCCTGTAATGGTCAACTAACTCTGAAAGCTTTGGATAGAGCTTTTTTTGGTGGAAAGTTGTTCCGGCTTCCTGCAGGTAGGCCAGTAAAAGATATTTCTTATACTCAAAGTCAACCCAGCCCTGGGTTAACCAGTTTTCAGGTAGCTCCGCCATAGGAATAGATTTACTTATTCAACGGAAAATAATACGTTTAGTTGTTTCCGGCAAACGTTTATTAACAGCCGGCTTTGCATTTTTATTGGATATTTGACCTTGCCGGAGAGCCACCGGCGTTTGAAATTTAAGCGTGATGAGGATACTTGTTTGCCTGCTTTTCGCAGGATTAAGTTTAGGGTTACATGCCCAGGATCTCAATAGTTGGTGGGCCGAAAAAGGCATTGCGGTAGATGGCGAAGCATGGGATTGGCCGGCGCAATTCCGTTACTATGATGGTGCCAGCCAAATACAGTTTTCTATTGCGAACGATACCGGCTCGGTGTATGTGTGCCTCAAACTAAATGAGGAAGGTGCACAGTTAAGATTTTTCAGAGGCGGCTTTAATCTATGGTTCGATCCAAAGGGAAAAAAATCGGAAACGTGCGGTGTAGGTTTCCCTATGAAGCGTACTCGGAAACCGGGTGAAAGCAAGAAGAAGGAGGAGGGTGGTGAAACGCCGGGAGAAGGACAACCACACGATATTAACCATTTGCGGTTGTTTATTGCGCAGCAGCAAACTTCGCTGGAGGCTATACGATTAAATACTGTCCCTAATCAAGTGCTCGCCCTCAAGAACGATTATAATGTATCGGCTGCCTTTGCCTGGGATACCACGAATGCCCTGTGCGTAGAATACCGTATTCCTTTGCGTTATATTTTGAACCGTGCGGTTGTTGCCGCCGATACGGTTAAACCACTTGGTTTTGGTATGGTGGTAGGTGCGGTTGAAATGGGGGAGCGCAAAACTGATAAGTCGGATGACAATGATGCCAATTCAGCCTGGGGCAATAATTCAGGTATGATGAATGGCGGTATGAATAGTACCAATCCCTATAATAACGGATTGAACAACAATGGTATGAACAATAGCCTGGGTGCCCCTGCAGGTGGTTATAACAATGATTATGGCTCGTACAATGGTGGAAGCACCGGCTTTGTGCCAGTGGCACAGGAGCAGCGCATATGGTCGAAGCTGAAATTAAGCTGGAACCACTAAGATACCCACATAGCGGGCAGAACGATTACCGTATTGCTATTATGTTTGTGCTATGAACTATAAGCAGGTTACACCCGCCGATCTAGAGTGGTTTAAAACAGCACTGGGCGCGGATTACGTACTTACCGATGAGGCGTCTATCGAAAAATATAGTAAGGACGAAACAGATGGGGTGAAGTTTGCTCCTGAGGTGGTGCTTAAGCCCGGCAATACAGCCGATATAAGTGCCATAATGAAATACTGTAACGAACAACGCATTGTGGTTTCGCCCAGGGCTGCAGGCACGGGTTTAAGCGCAAACAGTTTATGCCTGTTTGGAGGCGTAATGTTGCTTACCGACCGGCTGAATAAAATATTACACATTGACGAACGCAACCTGCAGGTGACCACCGAACCTGGTGTTGTAACTGAAGCGTTGCAAAACACAGTTCAGCAAATGGGCTTGTTTTATCCCGTAGATCCAAGTAGCCGGGGCACTTGTTATATAGGTGGTAACGTTGCGTGCAATAGTGGCGGACCGAGAGCCGTGAAATATGGTGTGGTAAAGGATTTTGTACTGAACCTGGAGGTGGTTTTACCGAATGGAGAGGTGATATGGACCGGTGCCAATACCCTTAAAAATTCAACAGGCTATAACCTTACCCAATTGTTGGTGGGCAGCGAAGGAACCCTTGGTATTGTTACCAAAATAGTTTTAAAACTGTTGCCTTACCCAAGGTTTAATAATGTAATGCTTGCCCCATTCAAAAGTATGGACGATGCAAGCGCAGCGGTTAGCGCTGTTTTTCGTTCTGGTATTATTCCTTCGTCTATTGAGTTTATGGAACGCGATGCCATCACCTATGTATGTAGTTTTTTAGGTGATGTGAATATTCCTTTGGCCGACGATACACAAGCAACCCTATTAATTGAGATAGATGGCAATGACCTGGAAATAATTCAGAAGGATTGCGAAAAGGTATATGAGGTATTGAGCGGTTTTGAAGTAGGTGAAATATTGTTTGCGGATAGTGAAGCTCAGAAGGCAGACCTGTGGCGTATGCGCAGGAATATTGCTTACGCGGTTAAAAAAACCAATATGACGGTTGAAGAAGATACCGTTGTGCCGCGTGCTGATTTACCTGAACTACTGCGCCATATTAAGGAGGTAGGAACAAAGTATAATTTCAGATCGGTATGTTATGGCCATGCGGGTGATGGTAATGTGCACGTACGCATTCTGAAGGACCAACTTAGCGACGACTATTGGAAAAATGAGGTGCCTAAAGGCATAAGGGAGATATTCGAAAAAGTTGTGGAGTTAAAAGGTACCATTTCCGGGGAGCACGGCATAGGCTGGATACAGATTCCTTATATGGATATTAAGTTCAGGGAAATGCAGCTGCAGCTGATGCGCGACATCAAAAAGGTATTCGATCCCAACAATATCCTTAACCCAGGTAAGATTTTCGGATAGGCAGGCAACTTTCATGGATATAATGGCGTTTTAACCGTTAAAAAGGCACTTTTACCGCTGTGCGGTTAAACTTTCTAAAGAAACCGGGCGTCTTATAAAATACCTTAACTTCGTAAACGTTTTTCAGCATAATTCCGCTTTGTGAAGAAACTATTGATACTTGCTTTTTTGGTAGCCGGCATTAGCCCCCTGTTTGCACAGGACGACGACCTGCCGCCCCCTACCAGCAAACCCCGTCAGCAGGATAGTAATATGCCTCCTGATGATTTTCAGGGCTTTAAAGCCAAGAAGAAAGTCGATCTATCTAAGTTTATTATTGAGCCTAATTTCAATCTTTCCATTGGCCAGGGCCGTGTGGATTTCGGCTTATCCCCTTACGTAGGATACCAGATTTGGGCGCCTAAAAAGAATGTTACCGGCGGCGGATTATATGCAGGTGGTGGATTAACCTATTTCTATACCGGTTTCCGCAATATCGGCTTTACCGATAATATGGGACGGGTATATTATGCTAACGCCAACTGGCACACGTTTGGCGGAGGTGCATTTTTGCAATATAATATCTGGCGTGGTTTTTTTGGACGTATAAAACTAGAGGTATTACACCGCAGGCTCGATGACTTTTATAGTCAGGATGTAAATGTTACGGTCAATCCGGTTACTAATGCCTACAAAGTCTATATCCCGAAAGTTGATAAAACAATACCCGCACTCTTGATTGGGGCCGGATATAACCTCCTGCAGAGCAAGAACTTCTTTTTTCCATTAATGGTTTCGTATAACCTGTTGTATAACGTTACCGACAAAAACTATTCTATCTACAGCAAAGGATTTGTGGTACAGTTAGGGTTCATTAATATCTTTTAAACCGTTGACCGGATACAATAAAAAAGCCGCCTCGCAAAGGGCGGCTTTTTTATTGTCGGAGCATTGTTCTTAGTGGGTTATAGCCAGCTGTTTATTTAAACGGCCTTTGGAAGTAGTTATCTCTACCAGGTAGAGACCTGTTGCAAGCTGCGTAACATCCATGGTCAGGTTATAGCTTGCTACACTTACCGCTCGGGCTACTAATTGGCCCATGTTGTTTAGTATACGAACCTGTATTATCGTTTCGGCAGTAGTGCTAAATAATACTGTTTGGTTCGCAGGGTTTGGATACATCAGTAGTGAGGAAGGATCTGATAAATCTTCGATCCCCACCGATTCGCTTACAATAACGTTGGTGGTTTGCTGACAGCCACTGTTATCAGTAATGGTAGCTGTGTAGGTGCCGGGTTGCAATCCAGTTGCTGTACTGCCTGTTTGTCCATTGCTCCATTGCACAGTATAAGGTGAACTGCCACCGGAAATGTTGTTTACAGAAGCCGATCCGTTAGACAAACCAATGGCAGCATCGGTACTGGAGGTAGTAAATTGGATGGAGGTATTGCCAATAGCGATATTTACAGCAGTGCGGGCTGAAATACAATCCGCTTCCTGCAACTCCCAATCATAGAAGAAGTAATAATAGTTGGTAGCGTTGCCGCCGGCATTGTTTCCATAAATGCTAACCATACCATCGGCATCGGTATAAGGATATGTAGCACCGGAATTATTACGATACAGGTTCAGTGTGTCTTTTAAACCTAACTGATACGTGCCTGGTATCATATCGAAGTTCAGGGAAATGCGGCTTCCTCCATTAGGGCAAAATACCGTGCGTTGTTGAATGACTGCACCTGCTGAATCCTTTTGTTGAATGATGCGATAGCCACTTCCTGTTGCATACACAAATACGCCTACCAAGCGGCAATTTTTAAATACGCGGTAGCGCAGGCCACGGTTATTACTACTGTTAAAGTTGTTGCCTGTACCAATGGTGGTATCCAGCGGCCCTACATTAAATACAGGCTGCGGCAATATTTCTTCGGCATAATAAGTAGTACCTGTGCTCAGGTAAGGTGTTGTAAACGGATTACCACTGCCGGCCAGGTTACCATTGTTATCGTACCAGTTTACCGGATTAGCAGTTGCTGCGCTTAATGCAAACGAATCGGCATGGCAACCATTAATGCTCGCAGCAGTGGGGCCTGCTTGCTTGCTTACCACAATGTAGTTTGTTTTAGTTACTGTATTAGGTCCGAAACTGTTAGATGCTGTAAGGCTAACGGTATAGGTGCCGCTGGCTACATACATATGGGTTGGGTGTTGGTCGGTACTGGTGTTGCCATCGCCAAAGTCCCAGGCCCATGAATTCACCCCACCGGTTGTTAAGTCAGTAAAGTGTATAAGCCCCGAGCAGCTCTGGGTTACATCTGCTTTAAATGCTGCCGTTGGCGGGGTGGTAGGATTTACACAAGTCCATTGCATGGTGAATCCCACATCGTTTACAGCCTGATCGGAATACTGCTTAACTGTGATAGATGGCCCAGTTGATGTTACACTGTTTGGCAAAGTAGTGCCGGTATAAGAAGCCAGTAAGGGGCTGGAGGTTGTAGGGCCATCGTAGATATACAAATAGTCGTAAGTGGATTCCATTCCGAATTGGGTAAAGCTAACCGTTACCTTTGCGGCACCGGCAGGTGAAATGGTAACGGTGCTATTGCTGTTATCGGAATAATTGGCCGCTGCACCACCATTATCAAGCAAGGTACCGCTGCAGGCGGTTTGGGTTTGATAGGTACCGGTTTGTGGTAGTATTACTACACAAGGGTTGGCAGCATTTACACTAATAGGAGTTCCTACCAGGCTATCTACGCCACAAGCTCCGCCATCTGCCACCAGTTTAACGGTATAGTTTCCGAAGGATGTATATGTGTGCGATGGGTTTGCACTGGTTGAAGTACTACCATCACCGAAATCCCAGGTATAGGAACTGCCATTGGAAGTGGTATTCGTAAAGGAAACCGTAAATGGCACTGTGCAGCCACTGCCCGGGTTAGGTGTAAATTGTGCATCCACACCAAATACGAACGGACCACCTACACCTACCGCATACCAGGCATTGGTAGTGCTGGTAGCCTCTGGCGAACAGGCACCGAATAAATCATTTGCTGCTTGTATTGAGTAAAAACGCGAGTCGGCGTAATCGGACGAGTTGGTCAGGTAGTAGATCATGTTACGCCAGGCTATTTGCGTAGCCTTGTGCCGGCCAATGCCGGCAACGCTGTAAACACTTCCGATGTCGTTTGTACCATTGCCGCCTTGTGCTAACCGGTAATACCAATGGTTTTGTACATTACTGTTCGTGTGTACACCACCGTTATCCTGCGCGCCATTATACCAATGGGTGCCGTGGTAGGTGTCAGGATCGCTAGTGGCGTTCGGATTACTCATGTTGCGCAAAGCACCGCCGATATCCTCGCCAATCAACCAATTGGCAACTGTGCTATCCGCATACCATTCTACGGCCGTACCGAAAATATCGCTGAACGACTCATTCAAGGCACCACTTTCATCCTGGTAATCGAGGTTAGCAGTACGTTCATCTAAGCCGTGCGAAATTTCGTGACCGGCAATGTCTAGCGAGGTAAGTGGTGTAACCGTACCATCGCCATCGCCAAAGTTCATGCTTTGGCCGTCCCAAAAGGCATTGTAATAAGCCTGATCGTAGTGCACATAAAGTGTAAGACGATAACCGTTACCGTCTATCGAATTGCGCCCCATGCTCTGGTAAAAATCATAGGTCATTTCGCCACCCCAGTGGGCATCTCCCGCATACTGATCCATGTTGGTATTTACGTTGTTCCAGATGTTATCGGCATCTGTAAAATCAACGGCAGCATTATGACTAGTGCCTTCCTGCATGTTTAATGTACGAATTCCCAGGCCCCGGCTCGCTTCCTGCAAGCGATAAGAACCATTATAACTGTCTGCAACAATGCTGCGATTGCCTCGGTAAACAGTTGTTGCAGTGCCTGGTGCATCTACATTGTATAAACGCGAACTCTTTTTAACTACAGCACCAGTTTGTGCATCCACAAAAACATAATCTCGGCTTAACGGCTGCTGGGCGTATATATCAAAGCGCCATGCAAGACAGAAAGTATTGCTTTCATTATCTCCTTTTTGTACCAGGAACAATTCTCCTTTGGGCTTGTATGTAGCGTTAGGGTTTTCTGTTTCCATCCGTATAAATTGTTCTTCTTCGGGTACCTGCCATTTGTATTGGGTAGCGCCAATGCTATTGATCGCTATCTGTAATGCAGTTTGTTCATCTATTAAAGGAGAAGTTGCGGTGGTAATCTGCTTAAACAGATAGCCGTTAAACTTCTTTACCTTGCCATTTACCAGGTGTAGTAGCACGATGCCGTTATTTACCGGTACACCCCCCACCATAAGTTGGTAGCGCTTATGTTGCCAACCCAAGGCATCTGTTTCGCTGCCCAGTAGTTGCAAACTGTAGTTTGCAGGCAGGGTAAAGCGTTTTTGCGCATAGGTGAAAAAGAAGGTCTCATCAGGTTCATTGCCATCTCGGAACTCTACAAAGGCCGGAATGGTATTGTCCTGTTTAATCCAGATATGCGAAGCGCCTTGCCAATATTGGTCGGCGGCTTTGCCTTGCAGTTCCCGGGGTTCAAAGCCTGTAGCTGCTTTAGCTGTTGCAAAGGTCAGTAAAAGGCAACAGAAGAAAAGTTGTTTCATACGCTGAAGTGGTTTATTAACCGTGAAAGTATTTATCTATTCTAAAAGCGAAAGTAGAAGCTTGTTTTAAGCGTCCTAATTGCAAAAATGGCTCTTAAGCGCTACTTACTAAGAGGCCTTTCAGGCGTTACAATTATTTACTGTAAAGATAAAAAAGGAGCCTGTGAAGGTCGTTCAGCAGGCTCCTTTTTTACACTGTTATGGCTGTTGCTTTATCTGGTTATAACCAACCGTTTAACCACGTGATGTTTAGGTGTTTTTAACTCCAGGTAATATACCCCCGCCGCAAGTGTGCTAAGCGGCCATTGAAGATTGAATTTACCTGCAGGTAGTAACACGCCGTCCATAGTTTGTCCTAGTTCCGTTTTAATGCTCAGTTCGCCACTGGTATAGATTTCGCCACTAACGGTTATTTGATCGCTTGCCGGGTTAGGGAATAGTTGTAGTTGAATACTATTAGCAAGTGATTCCATGCCGCTGACTGCGTCTACGACTATCGAATCGGTATTTGTACAACCATTGTTGTCTGTAATTACCACCCAATAGGTGCCGGCTGCAATATTGTAAAGTGTGTCGTTGTTATAGAAATCAAAACCTGTCCAGGCATAACTATAAGGAGCATGCCCACCGCTTAGGTTAGAGACCCAGGCAGTTCCGTTGCTTTGGCCATTAGTAGCATCCGATGATCCTATATTGAACGAAACGGATGGTGGTTCGCTAACGGTAGCGCTAAACGAGGCTGAACAGTTGTTGGCATCCACCACGGTTACACTGTAGTTGCCGGTTGCAAGCTGCGTAAGTTGGGAAGTTGTAGCACCGGTGTTCCAGTTGTAGCTATAGCCAGGAGTACCACCGCTAACATTCAACGCAATAGACCCATTGGCTTCACCATAGCATAAGGCATCCGTTACGGTTGCCATAGGTGCTAGCGCTGCGGGGTTATTGAGGTTGAAAGATTGAATAACCGTACAGCTATTCGCGTCAGTTACAGTGGCCGTATAAGAACCACCCGATAAGCCTGAAATGGTTGAGCCCGTTTGACCGTTGCTCCAGTTATAGCTATACGTTCCGGTGCCACCTTGGGCACTCAGTTGAATGTTGCCATTATGATCGCCACTACACAAAGGCTGGTTTGCAGTAGAGGTGATAGCTAAGGCGGCAGGCTGATTTAATACACTGCCTGCGGTAACGCTGCAGTTATTGGCATCAGTTACAGTTACCAAATAGCTTCCGGCAGCAACGCCGGTTACAAAAGCACCTGTTGCGCCATTGTTCCATTCGTACGTATAAGTGCCGGTTCCTCCATTTACGCCAATAGAAAGTTGTCCGTTACTGCTTCCATGGCAAAGCGGTTCCACCCCTGAAAGTGTGGTGCTTAATGCAGCCGGCTGGCTGATTACTACTGTAGCCTGGGCAAAGCAATTATTGGCATCAATTACAGAAACTGTATAACTACCTGCTGCGGCATTTGTGATGGTAGCGGTTCCGGATCCATTGTTCCATACATAGGTATATGGCGCAGTTCCGCTGTTTACGGTTACCCCGGCAGTACCACTGGCTTGCGCAAAACAAAGGGCATCCGTTGAAGTGGCGTTCAACGTAATTCCACCCGTGCTTCCAACCGTAGCGCTTACGCTGCTGCTGCAGTTGTTGCCATCGCTAACGGTTACGCTATAATTACCACCTGAAATCCCACTTAAGGAAGTAGTTGTAGCACCGCTGCTCCAGAGATAAGTATAAGCACCGGTGCCGCCTGTTGCTGAAACCGCGATACTACCATCGTTACCGGCGCAACCGGCATTAGTGGTGCTAACTGCTGCTGATATAGTCGTAGGTTCGGTAATGGTTAGCATTGCGGTAGCCGAGCAACCGGGCGAGTCGTATACGCTAACATTATAAGTGCCTGCGGCTAAACTTCCGGCGTTGGCTGTGTTGTTGCCGTTGCTCCATTGATAGGTATAAGGTGATGTGCCTGTTATTGCCGTTACAGCAGCACTGCCTGAACCACCATGGCATAATGCATTCGTTAAATTGGTTTGTAGCGTTACTGCAGGTGTGGTGCCAATAGTGTTTTGCTGTAGAGCCGTGCAGTTATTGGCATCGCTAACCGTAACAGTATATGTGCCGGCGCTTAAATTTGTAATTGCCGCACTTGTTGCACCGCTATTCCATAGATAACTATAAGCCCCCGTACCACCAGTACCTGTAGCCAGCAGGTTGCCGTTATTAAGGCCACAGGTGCTGTTGGTAGCAGTTATGTTAACGCCAAGCGCAGCAGGCTGGTTTATACTCACCGACGAAACAAAAGAGCAACTGTTGGCATCGGTAATGGTTACACTGTAATTGCCTGCAACTAAATTACTAACCGTAGCAACGGTGCTACCTGTGTTCCAGCTATAACTATAAGGTGCGGTGCCACTGGTAACCGTTACAGTAGCACTTCCATTTGCTCCGCCATTGCAACTTATTGCGGTTGTGCTGATGCCGGCGCTAATGCCACCGGGGCTATTTACTGTCGCTACCGTTGTTGCTGAACAGCCATTGCCATCTGTTACCGTTACTGTATAAGTTCCTGCCCCCAGGTTAGTAATAGAGGCACTGGTGGCTCCATTGCTCCACGCATAGCCGTTGTTGCCACTGCCGCCGGTGGTTTGTAAAGTAATGGTTCCGGTTGCACCTGTGCAATTGGTGTTGGTAGCTGTGGCATTGATGCTAAGCACTGCCGGTTGCGTAATTGTGTATGCGGCTGTGGCTGAACAATTGTTGACATCACTTACACTTACCGTATAGGTTCCTGCGCTAAGGTTATTGATAGAGGCTGTAGTTGAGCCGGTGTTCCAATTATAGGTAGTTGGATTGGTGTTATTGGTAACTGTTACCGTAGCGCTGCCGTTAAAGGCTCCGTTACAACTTGCATTTGTACCGCTGATGCTTGCACTAATTATCTGTGAACCTGCTACTGTGCCTGATGTGCTGCTGCTACAGTTATTAGCATCTGTAACGGTTAAAAGGTAGGTTCCTGATGCAAGATTGCTTATGGTGGCTGTAGTTGAGCTGGTGCTCCAACTATAGTTATATGCACCTGTTCCGCCGCTTACGCTTGTACTAATTGCTCCGTTATTATTACCGCAAGTGGTATTGGTTACACTGGTGGTAATGCCTATTGCGTTGGGCTGTGTTACCGTATAGGAGGCAGAAATGGAACAATTATTAGCATCGGTGGTTGTAACCGTATAAGTGCCTGCGCTAAGGTTGCTGATAGTGGTGCCAACTGCGCTATTGCTCCAGGTGCTTGTATAGGGAGAAGTTCCGCCGCTAAGTTGCAATGCAATGCTGCCGGTTGCTCCTCCATTACAACTTAGATTGAGCTTAGTTGCCGTTGCGGAAAGGGCAATAGGTTGAGTTACTGTTGCTGATGCAGAACTGCTGCAATTATAAGCATCGCTAATGGTTACGGCGTAAGTTCCTGCGGTAAGGTTGTTTATAGTTTGCGTGGTAGCCCCCGTGCTCCATAGGTAGGTAAAAGGTGCCTGGCCCCCTGAAGTTAGGCTTGCTGTGGCACTGCCATTATCGGCTCCGTTACACGTACTATTTGTGCCGGTTGCGGTACTTACCAGGGTTATAGAATTACCTACTGTGGCTGAAGCACTACTGCTACAATTTACAGCATCGCTAACGGTTACACTATAGCTGCCTGCAGGCATGGCCGTTTGGTTTGCTGCCGTGCTACCGTTGTTCCATACGTATGTGTATGCACCGGTACCGCCATTAACCGAAATGTTAACGGTACCATTGCTATTGCCACAGGTTGTATTAGTTGTAGTGGCTACAGCGTTAATGGCTGTGGGCTGCGTTAAGGAATGTGTTGCGGAGGAGGAGCAGTTGTTGGCATCACTAACGGTAACCGAATAATTGCCGGCTATCAGGTTATTTAGCGTGGTGCCATTGCCTCCATTACTCCAACTGGCCGAGTAAGGAGTTGTGCCACCACTAATCTGAAGGGCGATACTTCCGTTACTCCCCCCATTACAGGTAGGGTTAGCTTTTATTGCGTTTACAGTCAAAATTGCCGGCTGGGTAATGCCTGCGGAAGCGCTGGCCGTGCAATTGGCCGCATCCGTAATGGTTATTGAATAGGTACCAGGCACAAGTCCACTGATGTTTTGGGTAGTTGCTCCTGTATTCCAGTTGTAGTTGTAAGGTGCAAGTCCTCCTGATGTGATGCTGCTGGTTATACTGCCGTTGGCCGCACCATTACAGGTAATATTGGTGCCTGTGGCTGTTGTAACCAGGCCCACGGAACTGCCAACCGTGGCTGATGCACTGGAAGTGCAATTAGCTGCATCGGTAACGGTTACAGCGTAGTTGCCACCTGCCATATTGCTTATACCTGATGTGGTTGCGCTGGTATTCCAGTTATAGGTGTAAGAGCCCGTACCGCCTGTAACGCTGGTATTGATTCCGCCATTGCTATAGCCGCAACTTGTATTAGTGGCAGTAGGTGTAATGGTTATCGCCGTTGGTTGTGTAAGTGTAAACGAGGTTGTGGCTGAACAATTGTTAGCATCGTGTGCGGTAACGCTATAGGTGCCTGCTGCCAGATTAGTAAGAGAAGTTGAAGTGCTGCCGTTGCTCCATGTAACGGTATAGCCTGCAGTTCCACCGCTAAGTTGTAGCGAAATACTTCCATTGCTGCTACCGTTGCAACTGGGATTCACTTTAGTGCCCGTTACAGAAAGTGCAGTGGGCTGTGTTATGTTAACGGTTGCAGTAGCGGAGCACAAGTTGGCATCCGTAACAGTTACAGTATAGTTTCCGGTATTTAAATTGGTAACGGCTGCCGTGGAAGCACCGGTTGTCCAGTTGTAGTTAAATGGTGCGGTACCGCCTGAACTTACTGCAGCAGTAGCGGTGCCATTGGCTGCTCCATTACATAATATATTTGTTTTAGTTGCTGTAGCTACAATAGCAGCAGGTTGGCTTAATGTTTTAGATGCAGTAGCAGTGCACGATTTGTTATCGGTTACGGTTACAGTATAGGTACCAGCGGCAAGGTTGTTGGCCGTAGCATTGGTTTGGCCATTACTCCAGTTATAAGTATAGGATGGGGAACCGGTTAATACGCTTACTGTTACAGAACCATTGGTACTGCCGTTGCAGGCCGGATTTACTGAACTGGTGCTTACAGTAACTGCGGGATTCACAGTTAAGGTAACCGGTGTTTTCAGCGAAATACAATTGTTCTCTTTTACGATCCAATCGTAAAAGAAGTAATAGTAGCCTGCGGCATTGGCTGTGTTGTTGGTGATGCTTACAATACCACCGGCATCGGTATACGGATAAACAGCACCAGATGAATTACGATACAAATTGGCAGGTCCTGTGGCCGTTAACTGATAGCCGGTACCTACAGTTAGCGGAAAGTTTAGTGTTACACGGCTGGTTCCGGCAGGTATGTTTATGGTTGTGCTATAAAGTACCGTGCCGCCTGAATTTAACAGACGTATAGTGCGGTTACCTGCGCCCGAAGCATTTACGTATACACTTTGTAAAACGCCTGGCTTCAATACATTAAATACTTCACCACGTTCGGTGGTTTGTGTGTAGTTGGTTGCGCCTGCGGGATAGGTAGGCCCAACATGATAGGAAGGAGCAGTTACCGAACTGGAAACCCAGTAGGTGCGTGTTTGCGTTAATACCGGTGTGGTAAACGGATTCGCGTTCGAAAGTATGGCGCCTGTTGAATCGGACCAGCTTAATGTATCGGTGGTAGTAACCGATAGCGTAAAGGCAGAAGGACCGCAGGATGCCTGATTTGCAACAGTAGGCCCGGCCGGTTTGCTGACTGTTATATAGGCCGTTTTAGTCATCGTATTATTGCCAAACGCATTAGTGGCTGTTAATACAACCGTATAGGTTCCGTTGTTGACATAAACGTGTGTTGGGTTTTTAAGGGTTGACGTCTGTCCATCGCCAAAATTCCAGTTCCACGAGGTTGGTGTATTGGTAGAGAGATCGGTAAACTTGATGGTGCCTGTACAAGTTTGTGTTACATCTGCTGTAAAATTTGCAACAGGTGGAAGGGTAGGGGAGAGGCAGTTCCAGGTGATGGCAAACCCTGCTGCCGTTACGCTTTGATCGCTTGACTGGCGGAGTGTAATGGAGCCGCCACTGGAGGTTATGTTGGCCGGGATAGTTGTGCCTGTATAAGAACCCAATAATGTGCTACCAGTGCCTGGGCCGTCATACACATATAGGAAGTCGTATGTGTTTTCCATAGCAAACTGCGTAAAGTGTAGGGTTACGCTCGTAGCGCCGGTTGGGGCAATCGTAACTACGCTGTTGGTGTTATCGGTATAGTTGGCTGATGGACCGCCGTTATCATATACCGTACCTGTGCAAGCTGTTTGTGTTGCATAGGTGCCGGTGTCGGGCATAATTACTACGCAAGGGTTGGCTGCGTTCAGATTAATCAGGTTGGTAGATACCAAACTATCTATTCCACAGCTGCCACCATTAGCAATCAATTTAACGGTATATACGCCAAAGCTATTGTAAGTGTGCGAAGGGTTGGTAGCTGTGCTTGTTCCACCATCTCCGAAGGTCCAGCTATAAGAACCTGCATTGGTACTGTTGTTTACAAAGTTTACAGTAAATGGAACTGAGCAGCCGCTAACCGGTGAGGCGGTAAATTGTGCATCTACCCCAAATACGAACGCTGCACCAACACCAACTGCATACCAGGCATTCGTGGTACTGATAGCTTCCTGAGAGCAAGCGCCAAATAAGTCGTTGGCTGATTGAATAGCATAGAAGCGCGAATCGGCATAATCAGCTGAACTGGTAAGATAAAATACCATATTGCGCCAGGCTATTTGCGTGGCCTTATGGCGACCAATGGCAGTAACATTATATGCATTGCCGATGTCGTTGGTGCCGCTGCCGCCTTGCGAAAGCCGGTAATACCAGTGGTTTTGTACGTTGCTGTTAGTATGCACGCCGCCATTATCTGCTGTGCCGGTATACCAGTTTGTTCCCAGGTAAGTATCAGGGTCTCCGGTAGAGTTCGGATTACTCATGCTGCGGAAGGCAGAGCCTATATCTTCGCCTATCAGCCAGTTGCCCACAGTACTGTCGGCATACCATTCAATGGCGGTACCAAAAATATCGCTGAACGATTCGTTCAAAGCACCGCTTTCATCCTGGTAAGTCAGGTTAGCTGTTTTTTCATCCAAGCCGTGCGAAATTTCGTGTCCGGTAATATCCAAAGACGTAAGTGGTGTGTAGCCCGAACTTCCATCACCGAAGGTCATTCGCGTGCCGTCCCAAAAAGCATTCAGATAATTGGTGCTGTAATGCACATACAGGTTCAACGCATAACCTGCATTGTCAATTGAGTTGCGACCCATGCTTTGGTAAAAGTCGTAGGTCATTTCAGCCCCCCAGTGCGCATCACCGGCATATTGATCCAGATTAGCATTTACGTTATTCCAATAGTTATCCGCGTCGGTAAATTCTACTGCGGCACCATAATTGGTTCCTTTTTGCAGGTTATAAGTGTGTATGCCAAGTCCACGTGTTGTTTCGCGCAGACGATAAGAGCCGTTATAGCTATCGGCCACAATTGCCCGTGCACCGCGGTAAGCGGTTACGGCTGTACCATTGGCGTTGGCATTGCAAATGCGCGATTCCTTTTTTACTACTTCACCGCTTTGTGCATCCACAAATACATAATAGCGGCTCATAGGTTCTTGTGCATACACGTCAAACTTCCAGGTCAAGCGGAAGTCATTGCTGGTGTTTCCACCTAACTGCACAATCTCCAGCGTTCCTTTAGGATAAAAGGTTGCGGATGGGTCACCTTTTTCGGTTTTAATGAAAGCCTCTTCGTCCTTATCCTGCCATTTGTAACGTACTGCACCTACATCGGTAAGCGCATTTTGTAAAGCGGTGTTTTCATCCAATACCGGGCTGGTGCTCATGGTTAACCCGGTAAATAAATAGCCGTTGAACTTTACAACTCTGCCTGCCTGCAAATGCGTAATAAATTGTCCATTGCTAACAGGCACATCATTTATCAAAAGCTGATAGCGTTTGTGCTGCCAGCCCAACCCATCGGGTTCGGAGCTTTGAAGTTGAAAGCTGTACGATACAGGCAAGTGAAACTTCTTTTTCAGGTAGGAGAAAAAGAAAGATTCGTCCGGTTCCTGACCGGCACGGAACTGAATAAAGGCAGGAACGGTATTATCCTGTTTCAGCCAAACATGTTCAGCGCCTTCAAATACGGCTGCGGCTGCTGTTCCTGTAAGTTCGCGGGTTTCGAAAGCACGTTGTGCGAAGTTGCTTCCGGCCAAAAAGAGCAAAAGGCCGAAGAGTAAACATTTCTTCATCGGAGGAGATGGTTTTGTCGTATAGTAAAGTTAGCCATATCTTCCGCTTTCGGAAGCTATGGCTAACCATGTAAATCGCTATAAATCTTATCGGGCAGCCCCGATAAACTAAGAAGTTCGCTATTGGCTAATAATCACCTGCTTCACGCCGGTTTTTGAGCCACTTTTCAGTTCAACATAATATACCCCGGCAGCCAATGTGGAAACATCCAGTTTAACGGTGCTATTGGCTGTGCCGGTAATTAAGCTTATAAGTGTTTGACCCAGCACATTGCGCAGGTTAATAGTGGCATTTTCGTCCAACTGCGCCTGCACGTTTAATTCTGCCTTGGCTGGATTTGGATATACCACAAAGCTTAAGTTATTTGGCGGTCTTGGTGCAGCCTTTACTATCGGTTATAGTAGCCGTGTAGCTACCGGCAGCAAGGTTAGTGGCAGTTAAACCGGTTTGTCCGTTGATCCATAATACAGTGTAAGGTGAAACTCCTCCGCTGATGTTGCCAACGGTAGCAGTACCATCGTTTGCACCAGCCGTTGATACTGTGCTGGTTGATGTAAACTGGATATCGGCGGGTTGCCCCACCGCTGTATTTACTACTGCCGTACAGCCGTGGCTATCGGTTACCGTGGCTGTATAACTGCCGGCTACCAGGTTGCTTGCTGTAGAGCCGGAATTACCGTTACTCCAGATATAGCTATACCCCGGTGTTCCACCTGATGCTGTTACTGAAGCCGTTCCGTTTTGTTCGCCGAAACAAAGCACATCGACTGAAGAGGCATTGGCCGCAACTGCTGAAGGTTCAGGTATATTAACGCTGCTGGAAACAGTGCATCCGTGTGCATCGGTAACGGTTACAGCATAACTACCGGCGGTTAAGCCGGTAATGCCCTGTGTTGTAGCTCCTGTGCTCCACAAGTAGGTGTAGGCACTCGTTCCGCCAGTTACCACTACACTGCTTGCGCCGTTTGAACTGCTATGGCATAATGGCATTTGGTTATTGGTTAGTATGGTTAAGGCAATAGGTTCGTTAACCGTTATTGAAACTGTTGTGTTGCAATTGTTGACGTCGGTAACGGTAGCTGTATAGGAGCCTGCTGCCAGGTTCGATACAGTTGCACCGGTAGCGCCGGTGCTCCAGTTATAGCTATAAGGGCCGGTTCCATTAGTGGTAGATAAAGTAACTGAGCCGTTGGCAATACCATGACAAAGAGCATTGGTTACTGCAGGCGTAGCAACCAGCGAACCGCTGCCGCTGATGGTGGTGCTGGCAGTTGCCGTACAATTATGATTATCCGTAACTGTAATGGTATAGGTTCCTGCACTCAGGTTGCTAACTGTAGTAGTATTGCCGCCATTACTCCACTGGTATGCATAGGCAGCAGATCCACCGCTAACAACTACGGAAGCCGAACCTGTAGCCTGACCGCAAGACGCATTGGTGCTGCTTGCAGCAGCTGTTAAAACTGCAGGTGCAGTTACGGTGGCCGTTTGTGTAGTGGTACAGCTATTGGCGTCGGTTACGGTAAGGGTATAAGTACCGGCCGCCAGGTTGCTTGCCGTGGCCGTGGTAGCACCATTGCTCCATGCATAGCTGTAACCGGCAGTTCCACCGGTAACAACCGTTGCAATACTGCCATTTGTGCTATAAGAACAATTGGCGTTTGAAACGGTATTAGCAACGCTTAAAGCCGCGGGCTGGCTAATGGTAATGCTTACTGTAGAGTTGCAGGAAGCAGCATCTGTAACCGTGGCAGTATAGATACCTGCCGGTACGTTGTTGATTCCACTGCTGCTTGCACCATTGCTCCAGCTATAGGAGTACGGAGCCGTGCCGCCGGTAACATTCAAACTGGCACTACCTGTGTTATTGCCATAGCAACTTACATTGGTGTTGGCCGGCGTTAACGTAAATGACCCGTTGTTACTTACAAAGGTGGTTGCTGTTGATGTGCAGCCATGTGCATCGGTTACTGTTAATGTATAATTGCCGGATGCAACGTTGCTGATAGTTTGACTTGTGCTGCCTGTATTCCAGTTATAAGTATAACCGCTGGTACCTCCACTAACGCTGGCAGTTGCGCTGCCATTGTTTTGTCCGCACGAGGCATTGGTGGTTGTTGTGGTGGCGGCTAATTGTGCCGGGTGATTCACTGTAACACTTTGTGTAGTAGAGCAACCCGAAGCATCAGCCACGGTAACCGTATAAGTACCTGCCAGCAAATTACTGGCACTGGCCGACGTTGCTCCGTTGCTCCAATTGTAGGTATATCCCGGATTACCGCCGCTTGCACTTACAGCTGCACTGCCGTTGGCTGCACCGTAGCAATTGGCCGCTGTAGTTGATGGAGTTAAGGTTATGGAACTTGAACTGGTAACAGTGGCAGATGCCGTAGCTGTGCAGCTGTTATTGTCGGTAACGGTAACGGTATAGCTGCCTGCAGGAATATTACTTATAGATGCGGCAGTAGCACCATTGTTCCATAAATAAGAATAAGCGGTAGTGCCACCCGAAGCAATTACTGCAGCGCTGCCATTGTTCTGTCCGCAATTAGCGCCTGTGCCGCTTGCTGTGGCTGTAAGCGCTGTTGGCTGCGTTATACTGGATGTTTTGGTGGTAGTGCAACCTGCTGCGTCGGTAATGGTTACTGTATAAGAACCAACAGCTAAGTTGTTTGCAAAATTGCTGGTGCTGCCATTGCTCCAACTGTAGGTATAAGTAGGAGTGCCGCTGGTTACGTTTAAGCTTATTAAACCATTGTTGCCGCCGTTGCAGGATATGTTGGTAGCGGTGGCAGTGGCTACAATAGCCGGTTTAATAGTTATCGTAACTGCCTTCTGTTGCGATACGCAACCAGCACCTCTAACAATCCAGTCGTAAAAGAAGTAATAGTAGCCTGAAGCAGCCGCAGTATTACCGGTAATGCTTACATAACCTCCCGCATCGTTGTAAGGGTATACTGCGCCGGCGTTATTACGGTATAAGTTAGCCGGACCTGTAGCGGTTAACTGGTAGCCTGTACCAACCGTTAACGGGAAGTTTAATGTAACACGGCTGCCATTGGCAGGAACGTTAACGGTAGTTGAATAAAGTACTGTGCCGCCTGAATTCAATAAACGAATGGTGCGATTGCCAGCCGTGGAGGCGTAAACATATACGCTTTCCAGCGTACCTGCTGTGAGCACATTAAATATAAGGCCACGTTCAGAAGTTTGCGTATAGTTGCCACCTGTTCCGATGGTGTTATCAGCCGGACCTACATGGTAAGGTGTAGAAGCCACCGAATCGGATACCCAATAGGTTTTGGTAGCGTTAATTGTTGGTGTAACAAAAGGATTAGCGGTGGAAACCACAGTTCCTGTTGAATCGTACCACTTAACCGGGTTGGTTGAGGTGGTTGATAAACTTACACTACCGGGACCACAGCGTTGTACATCCGTTGCGGTGGGCGCTGTTGGTTTATTGATAGTAATATAGGATGTTAAGGTTTTGGTGTTATTGCCGTATGAGTTGGTAACTGTTAAGGTAACGGTGTAAGTTCCGTTTTGACCATACAGGTGCGAAGGGCTTTGAAGTGTAGACGTAGAGCCATCGCCAAAATTCCATAACCAGCTGGTAGGGGATCCTGTAGAAAGGTCGTTAAACTGAATGAGGCCTGTGCAACTGCTGGTAGGTGTTGCGCTAAAGTTAGCTACAGGTAGCGGACTAACGGCCTGACAGCCCAGCGAGGTAGTTAAGCTAAAGCGCGAACCACCGCTGGTAAACAAAGCAGCGCTGCGTGCATACTGACCATTGGTAAACATATACATGCAGGCATCATCGGTATAGTCCATGTAGTTCATGAACATATCGCCGTTAGGGCCATTGCTGCAAGATACCGAGGGATAAGTAGGGCAACCATAATTCTCATCAGCCTGATTGGGTGTGTCGTTCACGTTGTCGGAACCGGTGCAGCCCGTGCCATCATCGCCCCAGATGTGATAGAGGTTTAACCAGTGGCCCACTTCGTGTGTAGCAGTGCGGCCGAGGTTATAAGGCGCGGCAGCTGTGCCGGTGCTGCCAAAGGCGGTATAGTTAATTACAACGCCATCTGTAGCAGCAGCTCCGCCGGGGAATTGTGCATAGCCTAATACACCACCGCTTAGGTTACAAACCCATAAGTTCAGATAGCTTGCAGCCGGCCATGCATCATCACCGCCGTTTGCTGCTCTCTTTACATTGTCATTTGTGCTGAAAGAGGTAGTTGAAGTTGACTTGCGAATGATACCGGTTGTGCTATTACCGTTCGGGTCGCGGCTGGCAAGGCAAAATTCAATCTGATAATCGGCCACCAGACTTTGCCAAACGGAAGGGGTATTAGTCCAATCTGTATTTAGTTTGCGGTAGTCCAGGTTTAAACGATCAATCTGGGATTGTATCTGGGCCTGGCTGATGTTTTGTGCTGTAGTGTTATAAACCACGTGCACAACTACAGGGATAGTAATTACCGCGCGATTGTTGTTGAGGTTAGCAGGATTTGCTAAGAAGGCTGCGGTCTGTTGTTCTATAGCCTGACGAGTTGCAGCAAAGTCAGGGTCGTTTTGCATCATTTGCTGCAGGTGGTCGTACGAACCGCAGGTGCGTTGTGCGCTTAGTGCCTGCGTGGTTAAAACAAGGAATAACAGTATCGCAAACTGTAAAGGGGAAAAACGTTTCATTACTCAGTATTGTATTTAATCTGTAAAGGTAGCTATTGGCTGATTTTTAAAAACTGTCAGCGGTCCGGTTGACGTCCATTTATGAATTTACAAGCCTGATGAGGTGTACGGAACCCCAAAAATGCGGTAAAAACCCTTAAAAGAGAGGCGAATTGAAGTCTTATCTGATTTTAAAGGGCATTTTGGTAGTAAACCATGAGCAGTTATACATGCATTCTTATGGGTTAAACGGCGTCTAAAAGGAGATAAAAAAGGGACCGTCTTTTACAGACGGTCCCTTTTTGTATAATGCTACCTGTGCTAAGTTATGCATCAATTTTTGCATATTTAGCATGTGCCTCTATGAACTCGCGGCGTGGTGGAACTTCATCACCCATCAGCATACTAAAGATGTAATCTGCTTCCGCAGCACTATCAATGGTTACCTGTTTTAATGTACGGGTATTAGGATTCATGGTGGTTTCCCACAGCTGTTCGGCGTTCATTTCACCCAAACCTTTGTAACGCTGTACGTGTACGGATGCTTCGCTACCGCCTTTGGCTAATTCTTTTGTAGCCGCTTCGCGTTGCGCATCGTTCCAGCAGTATTGTTGTTCTTTACCTTTCTTAACCAAATACAAAGGAGGTTGTGCAATATAGATGTGGCCTGCTTCCACCAGCTCTTTCATATAGCGGAAGTAGAAGGTAAGAATAAGGGTAGTGATGTGGCTACCGTCCACGTCGGCATCACACATGATAATCACTTTGCCGTAGCGAAGGTTCGAGATGTCGAGAGCCTTATTGTCTTCGGCGGTGCCTATTTTTACACCCAGTGCCGTAAACATATTACGGATTTCCTCGTTCTCATAAATCTTATGCTCCATGGCTTTTTCCACGTTCAGGATTTTACCCCGCAGTGGCAGAATAGCCTGGAAGTTACGGTCGCGGCCCTGTTTGGCGGTACCACCCGCCGAGTCACCTTCGACCAGGAATATCTCGGATGCATCGCGGTCCTTGCTGCTGCAATCTGCCAGCTTGCCGGGTAATCCGCCGCTGCTGAAGGCACCTTTACGCTGTACCATTTCACGCGCTTTGCGGGCGGCATGGCGGGCGGTAGCAGCTAATACCACTTTATCGAAAATCATGCGGGCCTGCTTGGGGTTCTCCTCCAGGAAGTGCTCCAGCACTTCGCCAAAGATCGATTCCACAATACCTGCCACTTCGTTATTACCGAGTTTGGTTTTGGTTTGCCCTTCGAATTGAGGTTCAGGCACCTTAACCGACACGATGGAAGTTAAGCCTTCGCGGAAGTCATCACCCGAAATCTCCACTTTCAGTTTTTCAAACAGCTTATTCTTTTCGCCGAATGATTTGAAGGTACGTGTTAAGGCGCGGCGGAAGCCGGCCACGTGCGTACCACCTTCGATGGTGTTGATGTTGTTTACATAGCTGTGTACGTTTTCGCTGTAGCTGGTGTTGTATTGCATGGCTACTTCCACGGCTACGTTATCGCGGTTTCCTTCAATGTGGATCGGATCCGGTATTAAAGGTTCGCGGGTGCTGTCCAGGTATTTTACAAACTCAACCAAACCACCTTCGCTGAAAAAGTAGGTGGACTTGGCGTTACCTTGTGCATCCAGTTCGCGCAGATCGGTAAGGGTAAGTGCAATACCTTTATTCAGGAAGGCCAACTCGCGCAAACGGGCAGCCAGTGTATCGAAACTGTAAACCGTTGAAGTAAAGATGGTATCATCCGGTTTAAAGGTCTGGATAGTTCCACGATAATCGGACGGGCCGATTTCTTTTACCGGATACAGCGGTTTTCCCTGGCTATATTCCTGGCGATACATTTTACCTCCGCGGTGAACTTCGGTGGTAAGGTGGGTTGAAAGTGCGTTCACGCAACTTACGCCCACACCGTGCAAACCGCCGGATACCTTGTAGCTGTCCTTATCGAACTTACCACCGGCGTGTAGTACGGTCATAACCACCTGCAGGGCGCTAACGCCTTCCTTCTCGTGTATATCAACCGGAATACCCCGTCCGTCGTCCTTAACGGTAATGGAGTTATCGGTATTGATGGTTACAAAGATGTTTTTGCAATGGCCTGCCAGTGCTTCGTCAATCGAGTTGTCGACCACCTCGTATACCAGGTGGTGTAAGCCTTTAACGCCGGTATCGCCTATATACATGGCCGGGCGCTTACGCACGGCTTCCAGGCCTTCGAGTACTTGAATACTACTGGCCGAATAATCTTGTTTTTTAACGGTATCCTCCATAATTAATTCGTCGGTTCCCTCACTCATTTTGCATCAGATTTTTTAAACATAAAACAGGCAAAAAATGCCTGCAGTAATTAACCCGGCGAAGATAGAAAAAAGGGCCTCTTTTTCATGGGTTTTTAACCCTTTTTATCCCCCATTTTGCCGGGGCATTGTGGAAAGAATTGATTGTTGAAAATCAGTGTCTTATACCGTTTTTGAGCTACTTCAAAAATAAGCCACAGAATATCGGGCTAATAAGACTGGTAAAATAACTCCGTTACACGCAAAAACATGACGGTTTTAGGCTTTGTGCTGTTGTTTCCTGAATAAGCGAAAAATGAGCACATTTTGAAAGAGAAGCAAGGCTACCAAAGCGATGAATAGCCAGGTGTAATGATCCAGCATTTGATAGAGCTTTGCCAACGTTGCTGTATGGCTTATATCTGTTTCTACTTCATACTTTAGCGTAAGCAGGTTATCCAGCGATAAGATTACAAAGCATGCTATACCGAGCAGTTGTCCCACAATCAGTAAAATAAGCCACCCATAGCGCTTCATCATAGCGTGAATATAACCACAAACACTCTGCGGCTGTGTGCCAACTGCCAACTCCCATTATATTTAGCCCCGCAAACCCGTATACATGGCCAAGTATCAGAACAAGCCTTCTGCAAAACCCGAAAGCAAAAAGCCCGAGAGCAAACCTGTTATTACCCTTACACCGCTTATTCCTGAAATTTGGGCCAAGCGTGTTTTCTGGGGCCTTGCTGCGGTGTTGTTTATTACCATGCTAACCGTAAGTCACCAGTATGGTATATCGGGCGATGAGAACTTTCACCGCGAATATGGCCACCGGGTGGTAAACTTCTATACCAGCTTCGGTGCCGATAAAACCTGCACCCTTGAAAAGGGTCCGGATAGCCTTATGCGCTATTACGGGGGCTTTTACGACGGCACCGCTGCCATTTTGAGCAAAACCTTCAGTTCGGCAAACGAATGGAACGTACGCCATGCCTGGAACTCGGTATTCGGTTTTACGGCCATGTTGTGCGCCGGTTTAGTTGCTGTTGAACTTGCCGGTTGGCAGGCCGGCCTGCTGGCCCTGCTGTTTATGATCTTCTCGCCACGTTTTTTTGGCGAGAGCATGAACAACCCGAAGGATATTACCATGGCCGCCGGATACCTGCTGTCGTATGTGTTCATCATCAAGTTCCTTAAACAGTTGCCAAAGCCTAACTGGAAAATCGCACTTGGCCTCGGCCTCAGCATTGGTATGGCCATGGGTATACGTATCGGTGGTTTGTTGTTGATACCCTACCTGTTCCTGTTCTACGGCCTGGCGATGCTGGCCCGCTTAGGCTGGAGCGAACTGTTCAACTTCTCGCGCTTTAAGGAGAACATCTGGCCAAGCTTTAAATACGCATTGCTGGCTGCAGGTGTAGGTTATGTGCTGGCGCTTATCTTCTGGCCTTTTGGTTTGGTTAGCCCAATCAGTCACCCGCTGGAAGCATTGGGTGTTGCCGAGAAATTCCCCGTAACGATGCGCATCTTGTTTGATGGTAAACACATTTTTACCGCGCAGCAGGGTGAGGACGGCAAGTTTGTATCGCTGATACCCTGGAACTACATACCCCAATGGTTTTTGATCTCCAGTCCACTGTTTGCGTTGTTAGGCGCGGCCGCTTCGGTGGTATTGATACCCAAAGCCATGAAGGAGAAAAACCTGTTGTTGCTGGGCTTTATCTACTTCACTTTATTCTTCCCGATTGCCTACGTGATCTATAAGAAGTCGGTGTTATACGATACCATGCGTCACTTCTTCTTTGTGTATCCTAGCCTGGTAATACTGGCAGCTCTGGCCTTTAACTACTTCCTGAACCGTATGGAAGGTGCAGGAAAGTATATAGTGGTAGCGGGTATTTTGGTGTTAGTGGCATTACCGGCGCGTTTTATGTTTGCCAACCACCCCAACGAGTATGTGTATTTCAACGAGTTGGTGGGCGGTATTAAAGGCGCGTATCAGAATTACGAAACCGATTATTATATGAACTCGGTTAAACAATGTGCTGACTGGTTGAAAGAACATGAGAACCTGAAAACACCAGGCCGTAAAACGCTTATTTACAGCAATGCCATTGCACCTACCTACCATTACTTTATTAAGGATACTACCGATGTATTGACAGGTTATGTAAGCTTCCGCAACCGCAGTAATGTGCCGGCTGATTATGAGATACTGTATTCGCGGTTTGTGGACCGCGATCTGCTGGTGGGCGGCTGTTTTCCGCCGGAGCAGGCTATACATGTGGTATATGCGGATGGTGTGCCGTTATCGTGTGTGATTAAGAAAACCGACAAGGGCGATTACCTGGGGCAGGAAGCCTTGAAGAAGCAGGATTTTGAGGCGGCCATTGGTTACCTGGAACCGTATTGCGTTAAGTATTCAAAGAACGATGCCGCCTGGATGAACCTGGGCATGGCTTATTTAAGCACGGTGCAAAAAGATCCTTCGCGGATGGAGAAGGGTATTGCGGCCCTGAATGCTTCGGTGGCTTTAAACCCCTCGAACCCTAATGCGCTGTATTACCTGAGTGTTGCTTACGAAATGAGCGGCAATACTACGATGGCCAACAGCATTAAGATGCGTTTGCGCGAGGCACAGCAGCAGTAATTAGTTGTTTTATAGAACGCTGATTGGATATGATTTTTATGGTTGACGAGGTTTTGCAGGCAGAGAATAGAAATCAGAGAACAGAGAGCAGAGAGCAGAAACCAGAGATCAGAGATCAGAAAGCAGACAGTAGGGTGGTTGCATCCTTAATTTTACACTCCTTTACACGATTTAGAGGTCAGAAATCAGATATCAGAGAACAGACAGTAGGGTGTTTGCAGCCACACTTTACACTTCTTTACAGTTTTCTGTATCGGGTCTTTTCAAACTTTACACTGCTTTACACTTTTTCAAATCTCTGGCCTCTTATAACTTTACACTGCTTTACAGTTTTTTTTTGTTGCTGCTTTCCCGGTTTAGCCAAAACCATTGTTTTTTCCTGATTCCGGCTTAAAAGCGGTGTTTATCGCATTCAACTGTTTTGCATTTGTGCACATTTGTGCAAGTGATTTTGATGTGCACAAATTGTAGAAAAAATAATATGAGGCATTTTGGGGTATGGCTGTTCAGCACCGGCATGGCAGTTAGGAGCACAGAAGGAAGGCCGAACAGTACCTCTACACTTCATCGCTTACAAAAATAATAAAATAAGAAACAATATTCCAAATTGCGAGTGTTAAAAAGGCCTGCCCTGCTTACTTGCAGAACAGGCCTTCTCTATATATAGGCTGCTAAAACAGTTGGTTTAGCCTTCGATGGCTTTAATGCCGGGTAGTTCTTTTCCTTCAAAGTATTCCAGCATGGCGCCGCCGCCGGTACTTACATAGCTCACTTTATCGGCTAAGCCAAACTGGTTAACCGCTGCTACGCTATCGCCTCCGCCTACCAGGCTAAAAGCGCCTTTAGCGGTAGCTTCGGCAACTGCCTGTGCAATGGCTACGGTACCTTTCTGGAACTTCTCCATTTCGAACACACCCATAGGGCCGTTCCACAAAATAGTTTTGCTGTTTAGTATTACCGCTTTAAAATCGGCTATTGCTTTTTCGGCAATATCCAGCCCCATCCAGCCATCGGGTATAGCGTTGCTGTTGGCAACCGAGGTATTGGCGGCAGCATCAAATTTATCGGCCAGCAGGCTATCAACCGGCAGCAGCAGATTAACGCCTTTGGCTTTTGCCTTTTCAATTAACTGTAAGGCCAGTTCCAGTTTATCTTCTTCTACCAGCGAACTGCCTATGGTGCCACCCTGTGCTTTAAAGAAGGTGTACGCCATACCGCCACCAATAAGGATGTTATCGGCTACGTTCAGCAGGTTCTCGATAATCAAAATCTTGTCGCTAACCTTTGCACCACCCAAAATAGCGGTAAATGGTCTTTCAGCTCCTTTTAACACCTTGTTGGCGCTGGCTACTTCATTTGCCATCAGGTAACCGAACATTTTGTTTTCGGCTGTGTAGTAATTGGCAACTATAGTAGTGGAGGCATGCGCGCGGTGTGCGGTACCGAAGGCATCGTTTACATATACCTCACCGTGTTTGCTCAGTTTTTCAGCGAAACCGGCATCGCCTTTTTCTTCTTCTTTATAAAAGCGCAGGTTTTCCAACAACAGCACTTCGCCGGGCTTCAGGGCGGAAGAGAGCGCAAATGCTTCTTCGCTGATGCAATCGGTAGCAAATTTTACCTGCACGCCCAGCAACTCTGCCGTTTTAGCCACTACATGTTTCAGTGAGTGTTTTTCGTAATCAACGGTGCCGTCTTCTTTCAGCTTCTTCAACGGACGGCCCAGGTGGCTCATCAGCACTACGCTTCCGCCGTCCTTCAATATTTTTTGAATGGTGGGCACAGCGGCTTTAATGCGTGTATTGTCGGTAACGGCATAGGTTTTTTTATCCAATGGCACGTTAAAGTCAACACGGATAAGCGCGCGCTTACCGGCAAAATTGTAGTTGTCAACCGTTTTCATGTTTGCTGTTTTGATAATCAGGCTGCGAAAATAATTTTTCGGCAAAGAAGTTAAAATGACGGAAGTAACCTGAAGAGGAAAACCATTTCACACAAAGACGCGAAGGACAAAAGAATAAGAAAGGGAAATGGTGCTAAAAGAGTGGTTTATCCCTAAGCGGGTACTTTAATTATCTTCGCCCGCCAATGAAGTTCCAGTTACAAGCTACCGATAAAGAAACCCGTGCAAGGGCCGGTGAAATAACCACCGCGCATGGTAAAATTGAAACCCCTGTATTTATGCCTGTAGGCACCCTGGGGGCTGTAAAGGCCGTGCACATGGCCGAGCTAAAAGGCGACCTGAATGCACAGATCATTTTAGGTAATACCTACCACTTGTATTTGCGCCCCGGCACTACGGTACTGGAGAAAGCAGGAGGCCTGCATAAATTCAACGGCTGGGACCGCCCCATACTTACGGACAGCGGCGGCTATCAAGTACACTCCCTGAGCGATATACGCAAGATACGCGAAGAGGGCGTGGAATTCCGTTCGCATATTGATGGCAGCAAGCATTTGTTTTCGCCGGAAGGTGTGGTGGATATACAGCGGAAAATAGGCGCTGATATTATGATGGCTTTTGACGAATGCACCTCGTACCCCTGCGAAATGAAGTACGCCAAAACCAGTATGGATTTAACCCACCGCTGGCTGCAACGCTGTATCAAGCGGTTTAAAGAAACCGAAGGTTTATATGGTTATGAGCAAACGTTGTTTCCTATTGTACAGGGCAGCGTGTATCGCGATTTGCGCAAACAATCGGCCGAGTTTATAGCCGAGCAGGGCATGGAAGGCAATGCTATTGGTGGCCTGTCGGTTGGCGAGCCCGATGAGGAGATGTATGAGATGACCGAGTTGGTGTGCGGTATATTACCGGCTGATAAGCCGCGCTACCTGATGGGTGTAGGTACCCCTGCCAACATTTTAGAAGGAATAGCCTTAGGTGTGGACATGTTTGACTGCGTGATGCCTACCCGCAATGCCCGCAACGGTATGCTGTTTACCCGTAATGGTATCATCAACATAAAGAACGAAAAGTGGAAGGACGACTTTTCGCCCATTGATGCGGAAAGCGACTGCGAATTGGTGCGTTTTCACTCCAAAGCTTTTTTACGCCATTTGGTGCATACGGGTGAAATGTTGGGTGCCCAGATAGCTTCGGTAAATAACCTGAGCCTTTATTTGTGGTTAAACCGCGAGGCACGCAAGAAAATACTGGAAGGAACGTTTAGCACCTGGAAAAAAGAGATGGTGAAAAAATTAATGACGCGCCTGTAAACCCCGGCATGAAAAAACTGGATTGGTACATATTAGCAAAGTTCCTGGGCACGTTCGTGTTCATTATGGCATTGCTGCTGTGTATTACCGTGGTGATTGATCTGAGCGAAAAGATTGACGGGTTTGTAGAAAACCATGCCACGGTAAAAGTAGTGGTGTTCGACTACTTCCTGTATTTCATCTTGTTTATCACCTCTATGATTGGGCCTTTCTTTGTGCTGGTATCGGTTATCTTTTTTACCAGTCAGCTGGCCAACCGTTCCGAGATAATTGCCATACTGAACAGCGGCACCAGTTTTTACCGCATGCTGTGGCCATACTTTTTAGGTGCCACTATTATAGCTGCGGGATTTTTTATTGGCAACAATTATGTGGTGCCTTATGCCAATGTGCAGCGCAATATTTTTGAGCATAAATACGTAAGCAAGCCGTTTGAAGGTATCGGGTATAACTTTCACCGCACGGTTGCACCCGGCACTATCGTTTACCTTGAGAACTATAAACCTACCGATGGCAGCGGCTATAAGTTTTCGATTGATAAGTTTGAGAAGGGGAAACTGGTATTTAAACTCCGCTCGGAACGTATAAACTGGAACAAGGGCAGCAAACGCTGGCATATTACCAATTACTATACCCGCGAGGTGCATGGCGACCATGATGTTATCCGCACCGGGCAATCGCTGGATACAGTATTACCCTTTAAGCCCGAGGACTTTTCGTTTACACAGCACCTGAAAGAGGAGATGACCACCCCGCAGTTGAAGGAGTATATCCAGTATATGTATCAATCGGGCCAGCCGGATATCGAGTTTTATGAAGTTGAACGCTTCAGGCGTACCGCTTCGGCTTTTAGTATTTACATCTTAACACTGATAGGCGTTAGTGTGGCCTCGCGCAAAATGCGCGGCGGACTGGGATGGCACCTGGTATTGGGCATAGCCCTGAGCGCCATTTATGAGATTATCATGAAGTTTTCCATCACCTTTGCAACCAATGCCTCGCTGCCACCCTTACTGGCTGTGTGGATACCTAACTTTATTTTTGCGGCGCTTGGTTTTTACCTGCTAAAAAAGGCACCCAAATAATTTACGCTGCGTGCACAACTGCTGTGCGTTTATATTGTACAAAGTTTATTTTTGATCAAATACTCGGCATGACTACAGTTTTGGTTAAGCGCTCGCGGGAGTGGACAAACCGCTTGCGTGGCATACGGATAATTTTGGACGGGGTGGAAGTAGGGGTGGTGAAAAACGGCGAGAAGCAGAATTTTATGGTAAAGCCCGGCACCCACAGGCTGCAAGCCCGGGTAGATTGGTGCAGCAGTAAGGAAGTAACCTTTACCATTGCCGAAGAACAACAACTGCGGTTTACCCTCAACAGTTTTGCTTACGGCCGTATTTATAAAATCTTCATTCCTTTTGTGCTATTGTATTACACCCTGATAGCCCGCGACCAATACCTTGAACTTACCAATGAAGATGAGGTAGTGAACACCTTGTACGCAAAGAGCTAATCATTTTTTAAGGAAAAAGGTGTCCGGGATAATTGTTAAAATATTTTGGTTTATAAAATAAACCAGTTTATATTTGCGTCAAGTTTATAAATAAACTAAAAACACAGCGACATGGAAATCCAGGACAAAGAAATCAGCCATGCCCAGAGCATGCAGATCATTCAAAGCATGATAGCCCAGGCTAAGAACAAGATAAGTGATGATGGCTTTCACTTTTTACTATGGGGCATATTGGTAATTACCGCCAGTTTAGGCCAATACTATCTGGCCCTGCACGAGGTGGTTAATAATTTTTGGCCCTGGATGGTAATGCCCCTGGTTGGTATGCCAACCGCCTTTTTTTACGAATGGCGTAAAAGCAAAACCGAGCAGGTGAAAACCTACGTGGATATTGTTTTCGGTTACCTGTGGGCGGGCATAGGTGTGGCCTTGTTTCTGGTGATATTCTTTAGCGTGCGGGCTGAGCAATCACCTATACCGTATGTGTTGCTGCTGGCAGGCTTAGGAACCTTTGTTTCGGGCACAGCCTTAAAGGCAAAATCGCTGATAGCCGGCGGCATGGTACTTTGGCTGGGAGCCGTGGCAGCCGATTTTGCCTCGCCCCTGCATCAGTTGTTGATTAATGCCGGAGCAACTTTTGCGGGATACATCATTCCCGGTCTTATTTTGCAGCGCGCTGCCAAAGCCGAGAAAAATGTTTAAGCCCCTTGATCCTTTACTGCATTCGGAATTACGCCTTGCGATTATATCGTTGCTGGTAAGTGTAAAGGAAGCCGAGTTTTCGTATCTGAAAGAAAAGACCGGTGCTACAGCGGGCAACCTAAGTGCGCAGTTGCAAAAGTTGTATGAGGCCGATTACCTGGTCATCGAAAAATCGTTCAGGGGTAATTACCCGCTTACCACCTGCAGGGTTACCAAAAAAGGCATTGCTGCTTTTGAGCAATACGTAGAGGCTATTAATAGTTACTTAAAGAAGTAGCCGTCTAAACCAAAATAAAACAGGATAACGGCTGTAATAGCAGCAATACCTTCGTAGGGTTTCATTACATGAAAACTGGCGCCGCTGCCTTCGCTGATTCGGAAGAAGGGCTCGGGTCCGGCGTTTTCGTTAAAGAGGAATACCGTATTGGAGCAGCCTGTATCGGCATAGGGCGAAAAGTAACAGGTAGATAAAGCACCGATTACCAGGGCCAGCAGGAAAACCAGGCCATAAAACTCGCGGCGTTTCCATACAGGCCCTGCTGTGCGATAGGCCGTAACTCCTGAAATCATAAGAGCCAGCATCATGAGGGCGGTGCCATAGGTATCCATCACTATATCGTTCAGGTCCAGGTAATCATTCCAATCGGGATAGAGGTAGATGTATTGATACCACTCATCCAGCAACATAAAAGGCAGGCAGAAAAAGATTGCCCCGCCAAAGGTGCCTGCCAGGGGAAACATCAACAATGCAAGTATGGTAAACTCGAGCGAGTGAATGATCTCGATATTTTTTTCGAACAAAAAGCGGGCGTGGATACCAATGAGAAGGCAGGTGGCTGCCAGGTAGAAAATTTTACGCGGCAGGTGCTGCGGATGCAGCCGTAACTGTTTACGTAGTATAAACGCTATGCTAAACAAGGTTATTAAGTAAACCACTACGGTTACCTGATTGTAAAGGGCCAGGCTGAGGTGTGCTTCCACCCAAATAGAAAGGTGGACGAGCGGGTCGTGCATGAACAGGATAAAAAGAAAATAGCCAAGTACCAGCCCCCAGTTTAACTGCGGATGAATATTAAGGTATTTCAGAAAGCGGTGCAGAAGGCCGGGGGCACTTGCCATGATTGGCTAAAGGTATTTTTTATGGCACGAACGGCAAAGCCCCAAATAGGTAAAGGGGAAGGGTGCCTGCTTGTGCAAAAAGTGGGGCCGGCAAACGCGGGCCGGTTTTGAAATTTCTGAATTTGGAGTAGGTTTGCACATGGCAATCAAAAAATCTCCCGCCGATAAGTTCGGTTTCGAAGGTATTACGTTTGATGATGTTTTATTGGTTCCGGCCTACTCGGAAGTGCTGCCCCGCGAAGTAGATATCCGCAGCCGCTTTACCCGCAACATAACCATTAATGTGCCCCTGGTTTCGGCCGCTATGGATACCGTTACGGAATCGGCTATGGCTATAGCTATTGCCCGCGAAGGCGGTATAGGCATCATCCACAAAAACATGAGTATTGAAAAGCAGGCCGAGATGGTGCGCAAAGTAAAGCGTGCCGATAGCGGTATGATCATCGACCCGGTTACCCTGCACGAAGATGCGACCGTAGGCGAGGCCTTACGCCTGATGAATGAGTTCCGGATTGGCGGTATTCCCATTGTTACAGCAGGCAAAAAACTGGTGGGTATTTTAACCAACCGCGATTTGCGTTTCGAGAAAAATCCTAAACGCAAGGTGGCTGAGATAATGACCAAGGATAAGCTGATTACAGCCCCAAAGGGTGCCGACCTTAAGAGTGCCGAAAAAATACTGGAGAACTATAAGATTGAAAAGCTGCCGGTAGTAGATAAAAACGGTGTGCTGGTAGGCCTTATTACTTACAAGGATATACTGAAAGTAAAGAACAACCCAAATTCATCGAAAGATAAGCTGGGCCGTTTATTAAGCGGCGCTGCCGTAGGTGTTACCTACGATATGCTGGACCGTATAGATGCACTGGTGCAGGTAGGCGTAGATGTGGTTTGCATAGATACCGCGCACGGCCACTCGAAAGGGGTATTAGCTTCGGTTAAAAAGGCGCGCCAAACATTTAAGAACATAGATATAGTAGGTGGTAACGTAGCTACCGGCGAAGGTGCTAAAGCGCTGATTGATGCCGGGGTGGATGCGGTGAAAGTTGGTGTTGGTCCGGGTTCTATTTGCACCACGCGTATAGTAGCAGGTGTAGGTGTACCGCAGCTTACTGCCATTTACGAAGCCAGCCTGAGCGGTAAAAAAGCAGGTGTACCGATTATTGCAGATGGTGGCATACGTTTTACCGGCGATATTGTAAAAGCTATTGCTGCCGGCGCCGATACCGTGATGGCGGGTGGTATTTTTGCAGGCACCGACGAAAGCCCCGGTGAAACCATTATTTACGAAGGCCGGAAATTTAAGAGCTACCGCGGCATGGGTTCGGTGGAAGCTATGCAGGAGGGAAGCAAGGACCGTTACTTCCAGGATGTGGAAGATGATATTAAAAAGTTGGTACCCGAAGGCATTGTAGGCCGTGTGCCGTTTAAAGGCAGCGTACAGGAAGTAATGTATCAATACATTGGTGGTTTGCGTGCCGGTATGGGTTACTGCGGTGCAAAAACAATTAAATTATTACAACAGGCCCGCTTTGTGCGCATTACCTCGGCTGGTATACAGGAAAGCCACCCGCACGATGTATCCATCACCAAAGAGGCTCCGAATTATTCGCGTAAATAACAACACAACGAGCGGGGGTGTAAGCACCCTGCTTAGGTATAAAAACAAAAAAGCCGGGGCAACCCGGCTTTTTTGTTTTGCGGCTGGAAGCGCTTATTTAAAGGTAATAGTCATTTCAACACGGCGGTTTTTCTGACGGCCTTCCGGAGTATCGTTGGTAGCAACCGGACGGCTTTCGCCGTAACCGTAAGCTTCCAGTTTGCCTGCATCAACGCCTTTTTTAGCCAGGTAATTTTTAACGGCATTGGCGCGTTTGTTGGAAAGTATCAGGTTGTTTTCGTCGCTGCCAACATTATCGGTGTGCCCCTCGATGCGTAAACCGTAGTTAGCCTTCTTCACTAACAGATCGGCCAGTGCATTTAAGCTGGCATACGATGATTTGCGGATGATATCCTTGCCGGTTTCAAACTCCAGGTTCTCGAAAGCGTACTTAACGGTTTCAATTTCCTTTTTCTCCAGTTGCGGACAGCCTTTGTTTTCTGCCACACCAAATATTTTCGGACACTGATCATCCTTATCGTAAACACCATCACCATCGGTATCAGGCCAAGGGCAACCGTTGTTTTCTTTCGGTCCTTTTACCTGTATGCACTTGTCCTCGTAATCGTAAAGGCCATCACCATCCGTATCCGGACAACCAAAGTGGTTGATGTCGCCGGGTACATCAGGGCAGCGATCAGCTTTATCAGGCACGCTATCGTTGTCACGATCAGGGCAACCGTTAAAGGCAAGTACACCCGGTGCATCAGGGCATTCGTCCAGTTTGTCGATAATACGGTCGCTGTCGCGGTCGGGGCATCCATGGAATTCAGCCAGGCCCGGATCGTAAACGCAGCTATCTTCAATGTCAATAATGCCGTCTTTATCGGTGTCAGGGCATCCGTTTAATTCAATCGGACCCGGTACATCCGGACATTTATCGTCCGCATCTTTTACACCATCGCCGTCTTTATCCGGACAGCCTTTGGTAAGGCAGGTTCCAATTTCTTTTTTACACATATCCTTTTTGTTCGAAACGCCATCCTTATCGTGGTCGCGTATCTTATGGTAAGGAATAGGAATTTTAAGCGCTACGTGTATATCGGTGCCAAACGAATGCTTTTTAATAAGCATGCCTAACAGATCCTGTCCCCCAACAATTAGTGGTCCTAAGCGCATGGTAGCACCCCAGCTAAAGTTCCCCATCACATCATAGGTAAGCGGCAGGTATAAACCAAACCAGCTATGATCGAATTTAGGTGTTAAGGTAAATGCAGACACGTGGTGTGCCATGGTATGCTGGCGGCTCATATCAACGGCTAGCATGGCGTTGGCATTCACACCAAAACCGTAGGCAATGTTATAGTCAACAAAGAAGTTAAAGCGGGTAGGCAACCACATCCGGAAGGTATTGGACTGATCGGGTGTTACTACAAAGCGGGCGCGGATGGTATCATCAATACTCTTAACGCCATCAGGGAACTTGGCATTCTTTACATCCCAATTCTGAATATCGGCCACAAAGTTGCCGCTGTATTCGCCCTTTTTATAGTTGATGGCACCAAAGTCGATTAAAGAAAAACCGGCAGCAAGGGTATAGCGGTTTTTATCGAAACGCCACTTGTCCTCGCAGTCCATCTGGTATTTGTATTTCTCCTTATCGGGCCGCCATTCGTATACAAGGCCTAAGTCAACTGCCGCCGATGGCGTGGAATACTTAAAGGAGATGAGGTTGTTGTAGAAGTTATTTAAATCGGAAGGTGCGTAACCATCGGAGGTAAGAAAGCCTTTGGAATATTTGTAATCGGCCTTTGTTTGAAAGATGGATAGGGTATCGTAGTTCTCCCATTTGTATTTCAAATCTTTTACAAACGCATAGCCGCCGGAAATACCTTGTATAAATTTCAGTGTTCCACCTACCTTAATCATGTGCTTGTCGGTTTCCCAAACTACGCGGGAGTAGGTAATACCGTAGTCGATCCAGGTATTTGTTTTTACCGACATATTTTCATCGTTCAGACTTGCCCCGCGGAAGCCCAGTAACGAATCGGCCTTGTAACCCACGCCGTAATAAGCAATACGGGTAAAGGTTTCATCTATATTATCGACATTCGTAACGCTGTTGAAATTATAGGTAAAGGCAAGTGCATTATTATTCTTCTTTTTGCCCCAGCTAAACATAAAGGACAGTGGTCCTTGAATTTGCGTAGCGGTGTACAGGTATTTATCCTTGCCGTTTAAGCGTTCTTTTAAATACAAATCCTGAAAGTTGTCCCAATCAACAGTTTTTGATTTCAAAAGCACATCGCGGCTAACGCCAACGTAGTTGTTGTTGAGGTTAAAACCGGCGCCTATTAAATTTATATCGGCAATAAACCTGTTATCGGCAATGGCAGGGTTATAACTTACGTTGGTTACACCGCCATAAGGACTGCTCTGTAATCCTTTAAAAAACTGGGCCTTGGCCAAAGGGGCTATCAACAAGGCGCACAGCAGGGGTAAAAGTTTTTTCATGTGCATGAATTGACGATCAAATATAACTTTTAACAGGCCGTTCAACGAATGATTTTGCGCATGGTAAACGGGCATGGATAAGGCTGTTGTTGCTGGTTGCTAGTTGATTAGCTTATAATCGGTGAGCTTAATTTTATGGAAATGAAACTTAACCCGCATCGCACTAGAGCCTTTGCCAGAGGCATTTTTAAAAATCACCACAAACCAAATATGTATGTACAAGCTATTTTTTGCGTTTTTGCTGGCCGCAGCCTTGCCGGCTTTTTCGAAGGATAACACGGTTCCTGTTAACTCCAAACTAAAAGAAGTAACCGTTTACCGCAGTCAATCGCGTCTGGTGCACGAGGCAGAGTTCAGCATAGGTGCGGGCACCACGGAGCTGATTGTACAGGATATAAGCACGAGTATTGACCCTGCCAGTCTGCAGGTATTTTTAAAAGGCAAGGCGGAATTGATCAGTGCAGCTTATGGTACTGATTTTTTAAGTCAGAAGGATGAACCCGTGCAGGTGAAACGCTGGCAGGATAGTATTGAATTGCTGGATGACCGCTTTGATCAATTAAAAGTGGAGAAGACAGTTTATGAAGAGGAGCAGGCTTTATTAAAAAGCAATCAATCGCTGGGAAACGAGAAACAACCGTTTACAGCCACGGATGTGGAATCGCTGGCGAATATGTTCCGCCGCCGCGAACTGGAACTTAAGCAGAAGGTGTTGGCAATTGATAAGCAACTAAAGCAGTTAACTGAGTTAAAGAGCAAGTTGCAGGCGCAGTTGAATGAAGTAAATGCAAAGCGCAATCAGCCCAGGGGGCAGTTGCTGCTAACCTTATATGCTACCCAGGCCACCACAGGTTCATTAAAGTGCGCCTATACAGCCGGAAATTCGGGTTGGAATGCGGAATATGATTTGCGCAGCGATGGTCCCGGCTCGCCGGTAACCCTGGCACAAAAGGCCAATGTGTATCAAAATACCGGCCTTGATTGGGAGAATGTAAAACTGAGTATTTGCACGGGTAATCCGAGCCAGAATAACAGCCGCCCGGTTTTAAATCCTATTTACATAAACTACCTGGAATACCGCGTTTATAAAACTAACGAAGCTGCACCTGCCATGAACATGGCTATCTACAATAGAAAAGATAAATATGAGGATGATAACGGTGCTACGTATGAGTGGGCCGGTAATGTAGCTGCTACACAGAGTGACAATACCGTAAACGTAAGTTACGATTTAGCCCTTCGCCAGGATGTGCCCAGTGATGGTAAAACACATACCATTACTTACGATAAGCAGGATTTAACTGCCACCTATGTATACCATACGGTACCTAAACTGGACCCTGCTGCCTTTTTACTGGCAAAAGTTACCGACTGGAGCAAATACAATTTGTTGCCCGGCAATGCCAGCATATTTCTGGATGGTGCGTATGTAGGAAAGTCCTATATTAATCCTGCTATTACCAGCGATACCCTGTTGCTTTCGTTCGGGCGCGATGAGCGCATTAATGTAAAGCGCACCTTGATAACCGACCTGAGCAGCAAGAAGTGTATACTGAATACCAAGATTGATAATTATGTGTATGATATAACACTGAAAAACCTGAAACCGGTGGCTATTGAAATTGAAGTGCTGGATCAATTACCGGTATCGAAACAGGAAGATATTAAAGTGGAACCCGGCGATACGAATGGTGCTGTTTACACAGCCGAGATAGGCCGTTTGGAGTGGAAGTTGAATTTGGCACCAAAGGAAAGTAAGAAGCTGCGCTTTGCGTATACAGTTAAGTATCCTAAAAACAAACAGGTAACCGAATCAAGTTACTGATAAAATTAAAGAAGGCCCGTAAGGGCCTTCTTCGTTGATAATGGGTCGGGATAAAGAATTTAGAAGCGGATATTTACGCCGGCCAGCCAGTTAAAGCCGGCCTGAGGATAGTAGTAGTTGTAGGTATAAGGGCCATCCAGCACTTGTCCACCACTGCCGTCGGGGTAGGTGTAACGCTCGCTATATGTATAGCCGTTACTTTCGTATAAGCGGTTAAAGATGTTGTTGAGTAATATTTTGAAAGTAATCTCGCGGTCGCTGCGGCCAAAAGGTAAACTATAGCTGATGTTTACATTGGTGTAGTAGAAGGTTTTCAGTTTCCGGTCTTCATTGGATGTATTATCCAGGTATTGTTTGCTTACGGCCTTGTTCATTAAGCTGATGGATAAGCCTTTTACAGGATAGGCTACTAATTCCAGTGAGGCAATGTAAGAAGGAGAGAAAGAGATATCGGTATTTTTGTGGTTAATGACCAGGGTAAGCGAATCAACCGGGCTATAGTTTTCGTCGTAGGTGTAAATGTACTCATCAAAACTCTTGACTTTGTTCAAGCTCCAGGTAAAGGCATAGTTGATGGCAAATACTTTTTGAGCGGTAACGACAAGAGTTTGGACGCTGTTGGCTGTAATTACATCCCTCAGATCTTCCGCTTGAGTTCCTTTTTGTCGGGCGAAAAAGTTAAAGCTTCCGCATAACTCAATACCCGTACGGTAACTAACCGGCACATTGGCTTTAATGGGATTGCCTACATCGTTTAACCTGCCGGTTAGTACCAACTGGTTTTTGTAATGCATGAAAAAGAAGTTGGGTTGGAATTGGATGTTGTGAAAGCCTATATTAAGGGTGCCTTTATAGCCTGCTTCTACATCGCGCAGGGTTTCGTGTTTTACCGGTAGTGTTGTGGTGGCGGCCATCAGGTCGTCGCGGTTGGGTTCGCGGTTGCCCAACGCGAAGGAGGCGTAAACCTGATTGAGATAATTGATCTTGTAAGTAACACCTGTCTTGGGGTTAAAGAAATGCCAGGTGCGCGAAATGTTGTAAGGTGTTAAGCTGTTATCAATTCCCGAAGTGGTGTGACTTACATACCGGTATTGCAGGTCAGCAAAAAATATAACCCTATTCAGCAGTTGGTAGTTGGCTTTGGCATATACGTTAAAATCATTTTTAATGGAATGGCCATCGTAATAGTGGCGGTTTTTGTCCAGGTCGTTTACTTCGGGGGCCCATACTACCTTGCCAAAGTGCTTGCCGCGGTATTGGCCCAGCAGGCCACCCAATGTTACATCCCAATGGTTACGGTTGTAGTTAAGCGAAAAAGTGCCGCCGTAGAAAATATTATCGAGCCATTTTTGCCGGGCAAGATCGGTGGTAACCGAGGTGTGGTCCGGAAAGTAATTGCTGATATCTGTACCTGCTTTAAATTCTTCGTAATAGCCTTTGCCAATTGTAGCAAACCCGCCCAGGTTTAAGTACAGGCCATAACCCAGGTTTTGCGCATACAGCAATTGGAAATAGTGTTGCTGATAGTTATCGGTTTGGTTTTTATACGGAGGAAAGCGTTGGCCGTAATCAGTGCCTAAATCATTAAAGGTGCGGTTGGTGGCCAGCGAATCCTGCGGTACGCCGTTCCAGGCCTGGTAGGTTTTTTCGCGGCCGCCGAAGTATACAAACTTAATAAGTGTATTAGCGCTCATAAACCCTACCTGAGCAAAATACGATTGCAGGTTAGAACTGGCCCTGTCGATATATCCTTTGGAAGTAATCCACGAAGCTGCACCTTCCACAAATACGTGGTTCCACAGCAAACCGCTGCCCCCGCGTGCCGAATATTTAAATGTGCTGAACGACCCTACCGAAATACCTGCAGCACCGTATGCTTTTTGCGCAGGTGTTTGTGTTTGTACACTTACAGTACCGCCAAAGGCACCAGGACCGTTCGTACTAGTGCCTACACCGCGCTGTATTTGTACGTTTTGTGCGCTGCTAACTACGTCCGGTATATCTACCCAGTAAGTGCCCTGGCTTTCGGCGTCGTTTACCGGAATGCCGTTCAGTGTAACGTTTACGCGGGTATTATCGCTGCCGCGAATGCGTATGCCGGTATAGCCGACCCCTCCACCTGCATCGCTGGTAGTTACCACGCTGGCGGTGTTATCAAGCAGGTAGGGGAGATCCTGCCCCAGGTTGTTTTTTTCTAATTCCTGTTTGCTGATTAATTGCGAAGCCGTAGGTGTATTAGCACCTGCGCGGATGGTAGTAACACTTACCTCCTGCAGGCTGATAGAGCTTACTACACCCGCAGGGCGAACGGCGGTTGAATCATTTAACCCCACCTGCCTGTTGGTTAAGGTATCTGTTTGAGCCAATGCATTATTGACCAACAACAGAAAGAATAATGTCTTTTTCATCCCGATAACAATATTGGGTTAAGAATTATTCTTTCTAAGAGTGGAAAAGAAATTTCGAGAGAGAACAGGCTCGCCTGTCTTCCTATCCCTGCGCACGAATTACCGTAATCAGGTTCGAAGGGTTCTTCTCAGATCCTGTGTATTGCTACATGCAGGAACGCCCCCAGAAAGCTGGTGCAAATGTATAAAAGTAAAATCGTTAAAACCAAGCGCAATTATTGCTTGGGAATGGTGAAGCAGAATTTGGTACCGCCCAAAGGTGAATCCTCTATCCAGATTTTGCCTTTGAAATTGTCGACAATCTTTTTGCAGATGGCCAGGCCAATACCGGTGCCGTCAAACTCTTCGCGGCCATGCAGGCGTTGGAAGATGATAAACACTTTATCGCGGTACGAAGGTGCAATACCTATACCATTATCTGCAATGCTTATCTGGTGTGCATATTCGCTTTCCTCGTGCCCTATTTCCACCTTTACTTCATTGCTGCGGTTGTATTTCATAGCATTTGAAATAAGGTTCTGCATCAATTGCAGCATTTGAGGATGATCTACCTGCACGGTCGGTAACTCCGGTGCTGATATTAGTGCGGACCGCTCCACTATTTGCACTCCAAGTCCCTGTTTTACCTCCTCCAGCACTTTGTTCAGGTTGATAGGCGCAGGTTGTGATATGGTATTGATTTTAGATAACTGCAGGATACTGTTGATGATGTTTACCATGCGCTTGGCCCCTTCATTAATAAACTGAAGGTATTGAGCATCGGTTTCGGAGAGGTGACTGCCCAGCGAACGGTTTAACAGTTGCGAATAATTACTGATCATACGCAGGGGCTCTTTCATATCGTGCGAAGCCACGTAGGCAAATTGGTTCAACTCGTGGTTCGATGCTTCGAGTTTGCGGGCGTATTCTTCAATTTCTGCATTCTTCTTTTTCAGCAACTCCTGTTCTTTTTTGCCTTCTTCCAACTGAAACCGAAGCATGGCATCTGTTACTGCTGCTTCTTTATTCAGTTTATGGAGTTCGTCCTTATGGCTGATAAAGTTATAGAGCTTGGCATAGGCTTCTTCATGCCGGCCCATGGCATTTAAGGTTTCGGCCCAAAAGCGGTAGAACTCAAACTGATCGAGGGTGCGGCCCATCTCTATAAACAACTTCTCGCCGCCTTCGTACCAGGTATTTGCTTTTTCGTAGTCTTTCTGTAGTTGGTAAATGCGCCCTAACTGCCGGTGCAGGCTAAACAAAAAGTGTTTGTTTACTGAGCGTTCTGCCACCTCCAGGGCTTCCATAGCGGCGGTAAGGGCGGTTTCAAAATCCTCCTGCTCTGCTGAAACAATACCGATGTTACCCATCGCCACACAAAAGGGTGGGTCATCGTTTATTTCGCGGGCAATTTCTGCCGCTTCGCGATAGTAGTTTAATACATCATTGGTGTCTCCTTTTTTGTCGTAGAGGGCAACACCAAACGAAATAAGGCAACGGCAGATGCCGCCTTTATAGTCGGCCTGTACAAATAACTGATAGGCCTTTTTAAGGTTGCTTTCCGATAAATTATCGAGGCCCAGGTTGCCATATATAATAGAGACGTTAAATAAGGACCTGGCCAGGGTAAGTATGCCGCTTTCATCCAAATCGCTCCGGTTCTCGAGCAGTGTAATGGATTTATCATAGGCTTCTTTCGATTTTACCAGTTCGCCTGTATAATCATAGTTTAAGCCCAGGCGGCGGTAGAATTCGGAGATGGTAGCGGCATGTTCGGTTTCGCTTAAATGCGGAATTACATCGAGTATTACCTGTATGGCCTTATGAAATTCGCTGGTGATATCGGTGTAATAATGGGAAAGTGAGGTGCCCGCTTTTATGATGGCGTTGGGCTCGCCGGAGTTTTGGGCAAACTCAAAAGCCTCTATGCCCAGATGTGCAGACTCCTTGTCGCGCGTTTTTTTCTTTTCCTCAAACGCACTCAGCAGTTCCTCCATCCGGCTGGCTTTGTTCTCTTCAATCGTTGTTTTGCCACCCATTTAAAATTCCCGCTTAACCTTACGGGGTGTTGTCAAAAAAGTTTCGAAATACACGACAGATGGCCTAATTATGTGGCCAATTAACATATGCACGCTTGTTCAAAATTGTTAACCCGGTGAAGATATCAGACTTGCCGGTAATTTAAAAAAACATCAATTTGTTCAATGGCGTGCTCCAGTCGCTGTTGCCCGGTCCCACTTACCAATTTATAATTAACACCGGCCGTTGCCATTTCTTCCATAAACCGGAATAACAGTTCTCCGCGGTCGTGCGGGTTTTGGCGTTGGGGATCAGGTATCCAGTCCAGGTCAATATCGCATAGAAGGTAAAGCTCGCTTTTGCGCTGTTTCAGGCTATCAACCAACCAGGAAGGCAAAGGCCAGTTGTAATACTGCAGCCATATTTTAATGTTGAAAAGGCAATTATCACTGATAATGATGCCATTATTGGTTTGCTGCAAAAGCAAGTCTTCCTGCTTAATTATTTCCCGGCCTATTTGATCAATATCACCCACATCATAGGGTCTTTGCAGTCCTTCCACCACCATGCGTGAAATATCAGGAACAAGACCTGCCCTATAATGGCGGGCTAACTGGTTAGCCAGTGTTGTTTTTCCTGTTGATTCGGTGCCTGTAATACTAATAAGCATGCGCGGCTAAATACATCATTTATATTTACGGCATGAAAAAAATGTTGCGAATTTTTCTGGTTTTAGTGTTGGTGCTGGTACTAATAGCCGGTATACTTTTTACCCGGCTCGACCGAACCCCTTACCGGGAAACAGCATTTTACAAAAGGGAAGTAAGCACGCTTGATACAATAACCCCGCTCACAGCCGTTTCCGATACCTTGTATGCCGGTTGGGCCCGTGTAAACTTACAACCACCTTTTACAACCCCCATTGCCATTGATGCCCATCGCGGAGGCAAACACTATCAGGCTATCCACGATTCTATATATATAAGGGCTGTTGTTTTTAAAAGTGGGAATAAGAAGGTAGCTTATCTATCGGCCGACTTACTCATTATCCCTCCGGCTGTTTCCTGCCTGCTGGATACCTCGCTGGGTGAGATGGGGTATACCAACGCCAATATCTACTATACCGCTACGCATGCCCATAGTAGCTTGGGTGCCTGGCAAAACTCGTGGGTAGGGGAGAAGTTTGCCGGTAAATTCGATCCACGGATGCCGGTGCATCTGGCTGCCTGCTTTAAACAGGCCATCCAATTGGCGGAAAGTGATTGCCAACCTGCTGAAATAGGATACCGTGAAATACCAACCACCAAACTGGTGTTTAATCGACTGGTAGGTGACAGGGGGAAGGTTGATTCGCTGTTGCACATCGTAAAAATTAAACAACAGGGCGGTGAGCAGGCTGCTATTGTAACCTTTGCCGCACATGCCACCGTGTACCACGAAAACATGATGGAAATTAGCGGCGATTGGCCATCGGCGATGATGAAGGAGGTAAACGAAGGAGGCAAAATCAACTTTATTTCATTTAGTGCAGGAGCAGTTGGCAGCCAAGGGCCCTACGCATATTCAAAAAACCAGGATGAGGAGATAGCTTACATGGCAGGAAATGTGGCCAGGCTGGTAACCGAGGGGTTCGATTCAATAACCACTACGCCAGGATTAACCCTTCGTATGGTTCACCTGCCCCTGTTTTTACGCGGGCCTAACTTGCGAATTGTTGGTAATTGGGTGGTGCGTCCCTGGTTGTTCCACCGGCTTTTTGGAGATGCCGATGTATTTGTGAACTATTTGCAAGTTGGGAATTTAACATTTGTGGGCATGCCCTGCGATTTTTCGGGAGAATTAGTTCCCGCCCTCTCCACCACAGCACAAAACGGAGGAGCAAGATTTATACCAACCAGTTTTAACGGGGGGTATATTGGTTACATAACCTGCGACGAGCGCTATGAAATGGATGCTTATGAAACCCGCACCATGGGTTGGTTTGGCCCCGGTAACGGCAGCTACCTGAGCGAAATAACCGAACGTTTATTTCAACGATTTAAACCCCAGGAGGGGGAATCGGTTTCCCGCTGATGGTTTTTTGCGGCCGGAAAAAAAGAATTTTTGTTTGAACCGGTTGGCGCACAACGCTTAGGGTAGTTTACATCGTCTTGTACTTTGCAGCATTTTTCGTACATAAAATGGCCATAAAGCTTATATTTGGCCCTTTAAACCCTGACGTTGCTAATATGAAAAGACTTTTGACCCTTGCAGCAGCATTTACCCTGCTATGTTTTTCACCGGTTAAAGCCCAGTTACAGGTAACAGCCACAAACAACGGTACTACCCTTGCCCAAAACCTTTTAGGCACAGGTGTTACCATTAGTAATGTTACCGTTAACTGTCCTTCCGCAGCAGCCGGAACTTTCACCAACGGTAACAGCACTAACCTTGGCTTAAACAGCGGTGTTGTGTTAACCACAGGAACCTCGGGGGCAGTGCCTCAGGCACCGGGTGGTTTTGCATCAACCGATAATGCCAACGGTGGCGATGCCGACCTGAACGCCATTGCACCGGCCAGCACGCAGGACGTTTGTGTGTTGCAATTCAACTGTGTTCCACAGGGTAACATCTTAACCTTCCGTTACGTTTTCGGTTCTGAAGAATATCCTGAATACGTATGTTCTCAGTTTAACGACGTGTTCGGTTTCTTTATCACCGGCCCTATACCGGGTGGTGGTAACTATAACAAGAACAACATTGCCTTAATTCCGGGTACCGGTCTTTCGGTGTCTATTAATACTGTTAACCCGGGCGTACCGGGTGCTAACTACACCTCGTCAGGTTGTCAGTCGTTAGCATACAGCAGCTATTACGTTAACAACGGCGGTTCTACTATAGTATATGACGGTTTTACAACTGTATTAACTGCCAGTATCGCGGTAATACCTTGCCAAACTTACACCCTCAAACTGGCTGTAGGTGATGCAGGCGACGGCGTTTACGACTCAGGTGTGTTTTTAGAAGCGGGTTCGTTTGTATCGAATCCTCCAACAGTAACAGCCACCATCGATGGTGGTTTTGCAACTACTTTTGAAGGTTGCGTAGGTGGTCACTTTACTATTAATGTGCCTAACCTGGCCAGCTCTTCTACGCCTATTCAGTATACTATCAGCGGCACGGCTACCAACGGAACTGACTACCCTTTATTAAACGGTACTGCCTACGTTAACCCGGGCACCAGTACTGCCCTGGTTTATGTAAACCCTAACACCGATGGTATTACTGAAGGAACTGAAACCGTTACCTTAACAGTTTTAGACCCTTGCACAGGTCAACCTATCAGCAGTGCTACTATTAATATTCAGGATCCACCTGCCGTAACAGCTACGGCCTCTTCTACGCTGGTCTGTTCGGGGGCGCAGGTACAATTGACGGCCACGGGTGGGGGAACCTATGCCTGGTCGCCGGCCACGGGGCTATCGTGTACCACCTGTCCTAACCCGGTCGCGACGGTCGATTCAACTATAACATATAATGTCGACGTCACGTTTGGATCCTGCGTCAGTACCAAATCGGTCACTATTAACTCTAATAAATTATCCATAGGTGCGCAGGCGGTTCCAAATACTACGGTCTGTCCGGGTACACCTGTAACCATCGGTGCTTCCTTAAGTGGTGGCAACGGAACGGTTACTTACCAGTGGTCGCCAACAGGTACACTTTCCGACCCACTGGCGCAGGTAACTACTGCTACACCAACGGTTACTACTACTTATACAGTAACGGCCACCGATCAGGCAGGTTGTTCAATATCCGACCAGGTTACCGTACCGGTATATGTTTTGCCTTCGGTAAATCTTGGACCAAACCAAAACCTTTGCTGGAATGCAGGCCCTGTAACTTTAACACCAAGCGGCGGCCCATGGAGTTCTTATAACTGGAGCACCGGCGAAACAACCTCCTCTATTACGGTTTCAACTTCGGGCACTTATGGTGTTACTGTGGTTGATCCTTCGAGCAGTTGTTCGGTTACGGCTACACCGGTTACTATTAATTACTATCCGCAAACACCTGGTCCATTGGCTGATGCCGATATTTGTCCGGGTGCAAGCACTACCTTATCGGCTGATCCATCGTTTACAGGTGTTACCTGGAGTACGGGTGCTACCGGAAATACACTTACGGTAAGCACTGCCGGCGACTATAGCTACACAGCTAACGACGCAAATAACTGTTTGGTTATTTCGGATACTGCCACCGTTACAGTGCTTCCTGCTCCTACGGTTAATCCTACGGCCTCTCCTGATACTATTTGCAGCGGCGGCACTTCAGTATTAGATGCCAATGCCACCGGCGCAACCGGTTACAACTGGAGTACCGGCGAAACAACAGCCACTATTACTGTAAATGCTGCGGGCACCTACACGGTTACAGCTACTAACGGTACCTGTACCGCTTCGGGAAGTGTAACTGTTTATCAATACCCTACTATCAACGTTTCTATCGGCAACGATACAACGGTATGTTCGGGTCAAACAGTAGTACTTACCCCAACAGGTGGTCCGTTTGTTACTTACAACTGGAGCACCGGCGAAACTACCTCATCCATTACGGTTTCCACTGCAGGTAGCTATTCAGTTACTGTAAATGATGGTAACTGTACTTTTGTATCGAACACAATTAACCTGGGTATCTTTAACGTGGTTAACCCTACACTGCCTGATACAGCGAGCTGTTCTTTAAATATCCTGTTAAACGCAGAAGCCGGTTTAACTAATATAACCTGGAGCACCGGTGATGTAACACCGTTTATTCTGGTAACAACCACCGGCGATTATTCTTACACCGCTACTGATGCGAACGGTTGTGTGGTTGTATCTGATACTTCAACTGTATCTTTACTGCCAGGTCTTTCGGTTAACATCACAGCTTCACCTGATACTATTTGTTTCGGTAGTTCTACCGTACTTACAGCTAATGCAACAGGTTCGGCTCCCGGTATTGGAATTAACTGGAGCACCGGACAAACCACTGTTACCATTACAGTAACTGCTCCCGGCGATTATTCAGTAACTGCAACCGGCGGCAGTTGTCCTGCTGTATCTGATACGATTACAATCTACCAATATCCGCATTCGCCTGCTGTGCTAAGCAACGACACTACAGTTTGTACCGGCACCAGCGTAACAGTGGATATAGTAAGTGGTGGCCCTTATAATAGCTATACCTGGAACAACGGCGCAACTACTGCTTCTATTAATGTAACCACACCTGGCAGCTACTGGGTAACCGTTAACGACGGCAACTGTGAATTTACTTCCGACACATTTGTGCTGGATAACTTTATACAGAACATTCCGCCATTAAGCGATACTGGAACTTGTCAGGGAACCGGTGATATCGTTTTATATGCCGGTGCATTCAGCAACATTAACTGGAGCAATGGTGCTACTACTGATTCTATAATAGTTTCGGCTGATGGCGATTACTGGTATACTGCAGTGGATGGTAACGGTTGTGCCGTTAATTCCGACACTGCTACCGTAACCTTTACACCTGCTCCTACCGTTAACCCAACGGCTTCACCTGATACCATCTGTGTAGGCAGTTCATCGGTTCTTAGCTCAAATGCTACAGGTTCTAACCTTACTTATAGCTGGAATACCGGGGAATCTACGCCGGATATTACGGTAACAGCAGCTGGCACTTACTCGGTAACCGTTTCGGATGGTTTCTGCCCTGCCAGCGGATCAGTAGTGGTTAGCGAATACCCAACTATCACGGTAACTATCGGCAACGATACAACGCTTTGCGCCGGTCAATCAATTACCTTAACGCCAAGCGGAGGCCCTTATGTTAGCTACAACTGGAGCAATGGTGCAACAACATCATCTATTACTGTTAGCGCTGCCGGCAACTACTCCGTAACCGTTAACGATGGTAACTGCGACTTTGTGTCGAACACGGTTGTGTTAGGCAATTATCCTCCAACTAATCCGGCACTTGCTGATGCAGGCGCCTGCACCGGCGATTCAGTAACCCTGAATGCGGCCAATGGTTTAACCAACATTACCTGGAGCACAGGTGCTACTACTACTTCCATTACTGTATATGCCGATGGCGATTATTCCTACACGGCTACTGATGCCAATGGTTGCACGGCGGTTTCTGACACCTCTACTGTAACCTTCGGACCATCTCCAGTGCCGGCTGTAACAGCTTCACCTGAAACTATCTGCGCGGGTGGTTCAAGCACCTTAGATGCTGGTGTTTCCGGCGGTGCTTATAGCTACAACTGGTCGAACGGTGGTAACCAACAAACTACTACTGTAAGCGCTGTTGGCACTTATACTGTAACCGTATCAAACGGCAGCTGTTCGGCTACCGGTTCGGTATCGGTTTACCAATACAGCCATGCACCTGTAACATTGGATAACGATACGCTGGTTTGTCCTAACAGCAGCGTTACTGTTACGCCAAGTGGTGCCCCTTATGCAAGCTATAACTGGAGCAATGGCGCAACTACGCCTACCATTTCAGTTACTGCAGCAGGTAACTACTGGGTAACTGTTAACGATGGTAACTGTAACTACGTTTCCGACACCTTTACGCTCAGCAACTATCCGGTAGTTCATCCTAACCTGCCTGATACTACTGTATGTCAGGGCACTCCGGTAACGTTAAACAGTGCCAACGGCTTAACCAACGTAACCTGGAGCACTGGTGCAACTACTGCTTCTATTAACGTAAGCACCAGCGGCACTTACTGGTATTCAGCTACCGATGCAAATGGATGCTCCGTTTCGAGCGATACTGCACTTGTAACATTTACACAAACTCCGGTGGTTGCTCCAACAGCATCACCTGATACAATTTGCCAGGGCGGTTCTTCAACCTTAGCAGCCAATGCTACCGGTACTAACCTTACCTATGTTTGGAACACTACCGAAACCACACCTACCATTTTAGTGGGCACAGCAGGTACTTATTCGGTTACTGTTAGCAGCGGCAATTGCTCTGCTACCGGTTCAATAACCGTATATCAGAACAACCACCCGCCTGTAACGCTTAACAACGATACTACGGTTTGTGCAGGCACTGCCATAGTGGTTTCACCAAGCGGTTCGCCTTATGTATCGTATGCATGGAGCAACGGCCAAACTACTGCTACTATTACCGTAACGGCTCCGGGCAATTACCTGGTAACTGTAAACGACGGCAACTGTACTTACTTCAGCGATGTATTTACCCTGTCTAACTTCCCTGCAAGCGAAGCATTCGCACACAGCGATACTACCTTGTGTGATGGTCAATCGGCTGTAATAACTGCCGACCAGGGCTTTACCAACTACGTTTGGAGTACAACTGAAACAGGATTCTCGATAACAGTTAGCACTGCAGGCAGCTACAACTACACCGCTACCGACTTAAACGGTTGTCAGGTAGTTTCTGATCCTGCCGTAGTAACAACTGCTACTTCACCGCAACCAAACATTACGGCTACTCCTCCTGCCATTTGTGTAGGCCAGGGCGTAACCACGCTGGATGCCGGCAGCCAGGCAGGTGTAACTTACCTTTGGTCGCCAAGTGGTGCTACTACACCAACTATCCAGGTACTGAATCCTACTACCTACTACGTTACGGCTACTCAAAACGGCTGTATCGGTGTTGACTCTATCACGATTGCCGCTGCTAATCCTCCGGTAATCAGCCTGCCTGCAACCACTACATCGTGCTGCACCGCAGTTACACTGAACGCCGGCAGCAACGAAGGCTTTAGCTATGTATGGAATGATAATTCTACCGACTCGGTATTGGTTATCAACTCAACCAACAACACCCCTGCTAACTACAGCGTAACCGTAACCGATGCCAATGGTTGTACTGCAACGGCCGAGGCTACCGTTTACATCAATTGCATTAACGCTACCGCAACTGCTGTTCCTGATACCATTACCTTTGGCGATTCAGCTCAGTTAACCGCTACTGTTGATTATAACGGAAGCTTTAGCTACACCTGGACACCGGTAACCGGCTTAGGCACTCCAACTGCAGCAAGCACCAGCGCAGCACCTGAAGATATTACTGCTTACACCGTAATTGTAGTGGATGATTCAACCGGTTGTGCCGATACTGCACAGGTTACCGTTTACGTATTGTTTGGCGCCGAAGTGGCCATGCCAAACGTGTTTACACCGAACGGCGACGGACACAACGACTTCTTCGGACCGGTTATCAGCGGTTCAGGCGGTCAGGTTGCTGAGTTCAGAATTTACGACCGTTGGGGTGCGCTTATCCATAACAGCACGAACAACTGGGATGGCACCTTCAATTCGAAAGAGCAGCCTTCCGGCACGTATACTTACTACATTGTAGTGCGTGTGCCTGATGATGCCCAGATTGGCCAAACCAAAGATGTGAAGATACAAGGCGGCTTTACGCTGATCCGTTAAGCCCAATTCATAACAACTATTTAATAAGCCCTCCGGTATTCTGGGGGGCTTTTTTTGTCATCTTTGGTGTATGAAATGGTTTAGCCTGCTGTTGTTATTAGCCTGGGTTGGTTCGGTAAGCGGACAACAAAATTTTGATATTGAAGGCCACCGCGGCTGCCGGGGATTATATCCTGAGAATACCATTCCCGCCTTTATTGAGGCGCTTAAGCTGGGTGTAAACACGCTGGAAATGGATGTGGTGGTAAGCGCCGATTCGCAATTGGTGGTCAGCCACGACCCGAGCATTGGTTGCGATATCTGCGATTATTGCAAGGGTGATGCAGACAAGGAAAAACGTATCTATCACTTACCCTACACTACCATCCGTACTATTGATTGCGGTAGTGTGGTTAATTCAAAATTTCCCGACCAGAAAAAGATGTTTGCTGTAAAGCCATTGCTAAGCGAGGTGATAGATACCGTAGAAAAATACATTGCAGCAAACCATTTAATGCCGGTACATTACAATATTGAAACAAAGAGTACACCCGAAGGCGATAATGTATTACACCCGGCACCGGAGCCTTTTGCAACACAATTATACGATCTGGTAAAGCGCAAAGGTATTTTAGCCCGTACCATCATACAATCGTTCGACCCACGCACCTTACAGGTACTACACCGGGTAGATTCAACCGCAACACTGGCCTTATTGGTATTTAATGCCGATGGTTTTAAGAAGAACATCAACCGTCTGGGTTTTACGCCAGCCATCTACAGCCCCAACTTTATTCTGGTAAACAAAAAATTAATTACTGCCTGCCACCGTCAGCATATAAAGGTTATACCCTGGACGGTGAACGATGCAGATAAAATGAAAAAACTGCAGGCGGCTGGTGTAGATGGTATAATAAGCGACTACCCGAATTTAGTGATACAAGTTTGCAGGGCACCTTTTGATAGAGTGATTCCCCAAAAGCATTAGATTTGCACTTCCCGGTTTTGTTCCAATTCAGCGATTGGAAATTTAAATACGCAATGTAACCCGTATGGGGTGGTTTAACTTATCGTTAACCACCTGCCTGGTGTTTGGAAATACCAGCGTGTTATTTTTAGCCCGGCAATAATTTAAAGCAGTATATGGTAAGAATAATGGCGCTCGCAGCGCTTTTACTTATAACACTTTTTGTTCAAGCACAAGATAGCTACATCGTTGATGGTGTGGTTGGCGATTCGATTACAAAAAAGCCGGTGGAGTTTGTGCTGGTGGCCATCAAACAAAAGGCAAGCGACCAGGTATTAACCACCTCTACTACCGATGCAAGAGGGGTTTTTGAAATTAAGAACCTGGCAGGAGGGGAGTATGAGTTAATTTTTTCGTTGGTGGGCTATACTACCAGGCGCATGGCGCTGCAGATACAGGGCAACCAGCATCTTGGCAATGTGCCCATGAGTGTTGTGTCGCAGGCTTTGGGCGAAGCCGTTGTTACTGCGCAAAAAGCCATCATTACCCGCAACAGCGAGAAAACGGTTTTCCGTGTAGCAGAAAGCCCTACCAGCCAAACGGGCAATGCCGAAGATGTATTGCGCAATATGCCCGGAGTTAGTGTTGACCAAAAAGGTAATATCTCTATTGTAGGAAAACAGGGTGTAAAGATTTTGGTGGATGGCAAGCCAAATGCCATGGCGGAAAATAACCTGGCCGCATTTTTGAAATCGATACCTGCCAACGCCATTGAGGCCATTGAATTAATTACCAATCCTTCGGCCAAGTATGATGCAGAAGGGAACGCCGGCATTATAAACATCAAGTTAAAGAAAGGACGTGCCGATGGCCTGAATGCCAATATCTCGGCAGCGTATGGCATTTTAAACCGCTATAGCGGTACTGCAGCTATTAACTATCGCAAGAACAAGCTGAATGTGTTTGCCGACTTTTCGGTGAACTACGTAGGCCTGAACAACCGGTATATCGAAAGCCGCAAAATAGGCGTGAATGATACCGTTACCTATTATGACCTGGATAGCAAGAGCACTGAACAACGGATTAACTCTACCCTTAAAACGGGCTTTGATTATACCATCAACGATAAGACCAGTTTTACCTATACCCTTAGCGGCGATTACTCAAAAAACCGCTGGTATAGCAAGTCGGTTTCAGAAAACAGGGATGTGTATCGCCGCCTGTTAAATACGTATCAAAGTGTAGATGATGAACGCGGTAACAACGGTTCGGTAAGTAACGATATATCGTTAACGCATAAGTTTGATACTACCGGTAATGAACTGAGCGCTTCGGTTATTTACAGTTATGTATTGGGCAATAATAAAGCACCCCTGGTGTCATCGGCTTACGATTCAGCCGGTAATTACAGTGAAGTGAACAGCCTGCTGCGTCGCACCGATTCGCGCAACAACATTCACAATGTAATTGCCCAGTTGGATTATGTGTATCCGTTCAAAAAATGGGCAGGCCATAAAATTGAAACAGGTGTGAAGGATGAGGCTACCGTGAATGCTAACGTATTTGATGCTTACCGCACCATCGCTGGTGCCGAACACCATGATACGTTGTTGAGCAACGGCTTTAAATACACCGAGAACATCAGCGCTGCTTACCTTATTTACAACGGGGGCTACAAGGAACGGTTAACCTGGAGTGCAGGCCTGCGTGCGGAACATACCTATATACGCAGCACTAACAATACCACTAACCGTAATTACATCAGTTTCTTCCCCAGCGCTTCGCTGGATGCCAATTTTAAAGAAATACATAGCGTAGGCATCCGTTACAGCCGGCGTATTCAGCGGCCCGAATTCCGCCAGATAAATAACACCGTGGCGTATATCGATCAGTTTAGTACCTGGCAGGGGAACCCTTACCTGCAGCCCTCGTTCTCGCATATCCTGAGCGTAAACTACTCGGCTATGGTTAAGCAGCATATGTTTATTCTGGAAGCTGTGGGCAACTGGCAAACCGGTGGTTTTATTGAATCGAGCCGGGTAGACAGCAACCGGATAACCAGGGGAGGCAGCATTAATGGTGCCGATAGCAAAACACTGGCTATTAATTTTTATTTCCGTTTGCAGCTTACCAAGTGGTGGGATGTGCAAATGAACCACAGCTACTCCTACAACGTGTATAGCTTTAAACAAGGCATTAATCTGGCCCCTATCAGCGGGCATCAATATAGTTTATGGGCCTCCACCAGTTTTAAATTCTGGAAGAATGCCTCACTGGAAATTAATGGCTGGTTTAATAGCCGGGGTGTGCAATCGCAGGGCTTAATTTACCCGGTAGGTATGTTGAACGCCAGTATCCGGAAATCCTTCTTCAAGGATAAGTTTACCGTATCCATAGCCGGCAACAATTTGCTTAATACGATGAAATGGCACTGGACGGTAAATAATACCAACCTGCAAACCGATGGCAGTTGGCAAAGTCTTAGCCGCCATGTAACTATAACCCTCTCTTATCTGTTTGGCAGCAAGCAGGGCTTAAAGCGTAACGACAAAGGCGAAAATGAACGCCTGGGTGGTGGAGGCGGTAAAGGCCACTAATTAACACAGTTTCATGGCCTGACGGGCATACTATAAGAATGATCATAGCCGTTGTACGTATGCAGCAGGGGTTGAAAAATAATACCTCTGTTGGCTTCATACGCCGTATGTTTCCTGCCTGTAGCGACGCATGAGGTTAGTTTTTTCTAACCAATAAAATGTGTGTTATGCTTACAATGAATGTTTTGTTATCCAACAGCGATATCTGGCACAAACCCATGTTATGGTGGTTTGTAATACCCGTTTTGGTAGCACTGATCTGGGCAATTTTTCTGGCTATTGATAGTCGCGTTCCACATCCGCGCAAGGTCATTAAAAAGCTCAGGGATATGGGTGGTGGCAAGAAACAGAACAGCAATCCGGCGGTGCATTGATGTGTATTTGCTGCCTTAAGCGTTATATAGCTAAACGTGTAGTATGAAAACGGCATTTAAACTGGCTGTACTGCTTATGGGTGTAATGGTAACGCAGGTAACACTTGCACAAAATACCAAAGCTAAAACTACACCTAAAGAACCTGGCAAACAGGCACCTGTTAAACGTACACCTGCCCCAGCCGCTAAGGTGGAAGTTACCGTAACGCTTAAAAATCTGGCGGAGGCCAATGTAGCGGTATATGCAGGCGATAAGGAAGGTATCCGCGCCCCTAAGGTTCGTGTATTAGGGGGAAGAAGCACAAATGTGATCTATCTTAAAACGGGAGATGTGGTGTGCATTGTGAATGATAGCAAGAAGGCTGTAAGTTGCGCAGAAATAAAGGCTGGCACCACCACAGTAGAAGTTAATGCCAGTGGCACGGTTGTTACGTCCCGATAAATTGGAACAATTTATTGGCTGTTGGGCTGCTTAGCAGCTATTAACGCCTCAACTTCTTCCAGCATGCCCATGGTCATTTCCATGTAGGGAACGCTTCCGCTGCGCTTAAGTATTTCGCGGCTCTTTATCAGCAGTTCACGTGCAGTCGTATAATCACCTTTATCGCGGTACACGATGGCCAGGTTGTAATAAGAGATACTGATATGTTCCGGGGAACCAAAACGGAGACGCAGATCGAGCGATTTCTGAAGGTAGTTTTCAGCCTGGGCTAAATCCTGCAATTTAATGTAACACGTTCCTATATTACTATATGCTCCGGCCATATTTGGCAGGTCGTAATGATGTTCGTATGTTATAGCTGCTTCATGGTAATATTCAAGCGCTTCGGTCAGCTTATTTGTGTTGAGGCAAATATTGCCCATACCCATAAGCAAGTTTGCCCTGCGTACATCACCCTTTTTTTCGGGCAAAATGGCCAAACCTTTTTGCAGATATTCCATGGATTTTTCGCTGCCAAGTTCTCCTAGTTCGTTATTCATGGCAAGCGTATGGTAACTGTCGCTCTGAATAATTTTAGCAACGGTGCTATCATCGTTTTCATTCAACGCAATTGCTTTTTCGAGATAGCCGGTAGCCTCGCTGTGGTTGCCTAAAATAGCGTGGTTATGGCCTATCAACCAGTAGTGCCAGGATAGGATGGTATGATGCGGGGTATCAGGATATTGCGCAAGTGCTTTGAGCGATATCTCGATGGATTTTTGATGCGCTGAATGAAAAACCATTTCGCACAAACTGCTGTTGAATTCAAAATTCAATAACACTTCCTCGTCCGTTACAGCAGCGTAGTCCCTTTTTAGGGTGTGTAAATCCTCTATAGCTTCGCGTGTGTTGCGCTGGATCAACTCCCGGTTGCTGTAAAGCATTTTAAGTATTCTCTCAGTATTCATAAATTTCGTAACAAAGATAAGTGAATTTAACCTTGACATAAACCTAGCTTCATAGGATTAAAATCATATTTAGCCATCTTTCGAACAAACGGCAGCTTGTATTTGTTTTATCTGTTACCACCAGCTTTTAAGTGTAACTTATTGACGCTAAGACCAGTTAAAGCCAGTTAACGTTTTTTTCAGGGAACTTTTTAAATGCCCTAACCGGTTTTCTGCTAAGTTTGTACCATTAATATGCTCAGGCTGTTACGATATTTTATCGCTTCCATTATCCTCTTCCATTGTGTAGGTGTTACACAATTGGCTTCAGCCTTTGCAAAGGATACCACTGCTTTTTTGGGTATGATGAATATGAGCGAAGAGGAAACCAAAAAGGAAAAGGAAACCAAAGAGGATAGTTTCCCTGATCACGCAATCAAACAAAATACACAAGCTTTACTGCCTCTCTTTCATGCAGCAGTTACCTGTTCGTTGATAACAAAAACGCAGGAGTGTTTCACCCACCAATATTGGGCCGAACGGCCAACTCCTCCTCCCGATTGCAGGGCGTAAGCGGCGTTTCTTTCATTAAAGTAATGCTTAACAGGCACAGATCTTTCTGTGGCTACTAATGGCATGGTCAATTGTTGGCCCCGCGGTATCATTAGCTGATGCGCATTTTTTAACCCAAGAAGAAGAGGATGAAACTGGATTTTAGATTTTTAAAATCAGACCTGTTAGCAGGTTTGGTAGTTTTTTTAGTGGCTCTGCCATTATGCCTGGGTATAGCCCTGGCTAGCGGTGCCCCGCTTTTTGCGGGTATTATTTCCGGTATAATCGGAGGCCTTGTTGTAGGCTTTTTTAGTAATTCGCAATTGAGCGTATCCGGCCCTGCTGCCGGCTTAACGGCTATTGTGTTAGCGGCAATATCGTCATTAGGTTCGTACGAAGTGTTTTTATTAGCCGTTGTTTTAGCCGGGGCGTTTCAGTTGATCCTGGGCTTTGCCAAGGCCGGTACCATTTCAAATTACCTGCCTTCAAACGTAATTGAAGGTATGCTAACGGCCATCGGGGTAATCATTATTTTAAAGCAGTTGCCGCATGCTATCGGATATGATGCTGACAATGAAGGCGATTTTTTCTTCATCGAAAAAGGAACCGGCAGCAATACTTTTTCGGCGGTTATTGATGCCATAAATTTCGCGCACCCGGGGGCTATTATTATTACGTTGGTGTCAATCGCTATACTACTAGCGTGGAACAATGTAGCTGCGCTCAAAAAAATTAAGGCGGTTCCAGGAGCATTGGTGGCCGTGGTAGCTGGCGTACTTATTAATGAGGTATTTAAAGCTACAGGATCCAAACTGGCCATTGCACAGGAGCACCTCGTTAACCTACCGGTACCGGCATCATTCGCTGCATTTCTGGGGCAATTCGCCCTGCCCGATTTTGGTGCCATTACCAATATGCAGGTATGGATAACCGCAGCTACTATTGCTGCTGTTGCCAGTATAGAAACCTTGCTCTGTATTGAGGCGGCCGATAAAATGGACCCGCTAAAACGTTATACCAACGGCAATACCGAATTAAAAGCCCAGGGTATTGGTAATATGCTTAGCGGTTTACTGGGCGGCATTCCTATGACCTCGGTAATAGTTCGCACCTCAGCCAATATTAACTCAGGGGCAAAAACAAAGTTGGCCACTATTTTTCATGGCTTGTTTTTGCTATTGGCGGTGGTATCCATTCCGTTTATTCTTAATAAAATTCCGCTTGCGTGTTTAGCTGCTATCCTGATCTTGATAGGTTATAAACTGGCTAGCCCTACTGTGTTCAAGCATATGTGGAAGAATGGCAAATTTCAGTTTGTGCCGTTTATTATTACTGTAGCGGCGGTGGTGTTTACCGATTTATTAAAGGGTGTAGGCATTGGCCTGGCGGTAAGTATGTTCTATATTTTACGGACCAATATGCGGGTAGCCTATTTTTTCAAAAAGGAACAGCACCACCTGGGCGAAACCATTCATATTGATCTGGCACAGGAAGTGTCCTTTCTGAATAAAGCGGCCATTAAACAAACATTAGGTCATTTACCTCCTGATAGCAGCGTAGTAATCAATGCGCAAAACAGCGTTTACATCGATCATGACGTAGTTGAATTGATTAAGGATTTTTTAAATGTTGGTTCAAAAGATAAAAATATTCAAGTGTCGCTGGTTGGTTTCCGCGAGGAATACCAAATCGGAACATCCACGCACGTAACATCAAACTAAATGAAGAAAGAAATGAAAGCTCATACCTCCGAAACGCAAGCCTCCATTACACCTGCCAAAGCATTGGACATGCTGAAAGAAGGTAATATGCGGTTTGTTAGCAATTTAAAAGTTAACCGCAATTTGTTGCAACAGGTAAACGATACCCGCGATGGACAATGGCCTTTTGCGGTTATTCTCAGTTGCATTGATAGCCGCACCTCTGCCGAATTAATTTTCGACCAGGGTCTTGGTGATGTCTTTTCCATCCGTATTGCAGGCAACGTAGTTAATACCGATATAATTGGCAGTATTGAATTTGCCTGTAAAGTTGCCGGCTCAAAATTGATAGTGGTGTTGGGGCATACGCAATGCGGTGCCATAAAAGGTGCCTGCGACCATGTAGAGATGGGGAATTTAACCGAACTGCTAGCTAAAATACAACCTGCCATTTACCAGGAAAGAAGCACGAATGATATTACCTTACGCCATTCAGGCAATGATACATTTGTTGAGAACGTTACCGACCTGAATATACGCCGCTCTGTAAAAACGGTTATCGACCGCAGTTATATATTGGAGCAAATGATTGAAAAGGGCGAAATTGCCATCATAGGCGGTAAACATTACCTCGACAGCGGTAAGGTGGTTTTTTACGAGGATACCTATATCGGGTCGAAGGAAGATATTGTTAGTAAAATGTCCTATTAATCATCTTTCGGAATACATTTTTCAAAAGCATATAGTAGGGTGTTTAAATTTTAAACACCCTTTTTTTTATGGCTGCTGTTAAAAGTTTTGGCGCTGTGCTTGGCGCTGCTGTATGGATAAGTATATCTGAGTTTGTGAGGAATGAGTTTCTCGTAAAATCATACTGGATTGAACACTATTCGGCGATGGGGCAGGTATTTCCATCCGCTCCTGTAAATGGGGCTTTGTGGGGGTGTGGTCCTTGTTATTAGTTGTATTGCCGCTGGGTATTTTACCCTATGCCATTCCGCTAAGTTTACTGGAGGCTTTTCTTGCTGCCTTTATGGTGTATCGAATTGCGCCGTAGGCCCGGTTCCGAAGGAAACTTACAAGTCTTCCAGCGTATTGCGCTTTTTTACCTTCAGTTGTTTAAAGAAGGTAGGCGTTAGACCGGTAACTTTTTTAAATTGATTGGATAAATGGGCCACACTGCTATAATGTAATGTATATGCAATTTGGGTCAGGCTCAGTTCATCGTAAATGAGCAGCTCCTTTACTTTTTCAATTTTATGCGCAATCAGGTAGTGTTCTATGGTGGTGCCGGTAATTTCCGAAAACAGGTTAGATAGATACGTGTAATCGTATTGTAGTTTTTGCGACAGGTATTCCGAAAATTTAACCCGGGGGTAATCTTCTTCGTAATGCACCATTTCAACTATTACACTTTTTATTTTTCCAATCAGGATCGCTTTCCGATCATCGATTAACTCAAGTCCCAATTGTAGCAGGATTGTCTGGAGCTGTAAACGCTTTTCTGTAGAAATCTTTCCCGATAATTCAATTTCGCCAATGGCTACGCATTTATAGGGTATATTAAGCTCGGTCAATGCCTCCTTAACCACATTTTTGCAACGCAGCGATACCATGTATTTAACGAACAGTTTCATAAAGGCTGTTAGCTATTGGCGGGGAGTAAAAGAGAGGGCCGCCAATTCCTTGTGTTTAATAAATCCTAATGTAATCATTTGCTCCAGTTTAATTTGTAAGGCCGCGCAACTGTTCTGCTTGGGTATAAAAGCTTTAGCACCTAACCTGTAGGCGGGTATAATCTCTTCCGTAGCGCTGGATAGTATCACCACTGGTATTTCTCTTGTCCTGGGGTCGTGAACTATTTCTGATAGCAGCTCCAAACCTCCCATGCCCGGCATATTTATATCGGTAAATATCAGGTCCGGCAACACGGCTGTATTTTTTAGCCAGTTTAAAGCCTCTTTCCCGCTACTGGAGATGCCCTGTATACTTACCCCCTTAATATAGCTTACTGCGATGGTGAAAAAAAGCTGGTCATCTTCGTTGTCTTCTACAAGTAAAATTCTTATGGGTAGGCTCATATGCAGTGATTTATGTTCAATTAATCTTCGTAGCCGCTTTTAATTATTGTCAGTATCATTTTAAATCGGCCGTTGGGTTTAATGTGGCTTGACTTATGTGCCGGAATAATTATTCCCTGTCCGATTAAAAGTGTAGTTTCCTTGCCGTCGATAACAATATGTGCGCTGCCGTCAATTATCTGTGCATAGGTATCATAAGGCGATATTTTTTCATTTAAGCCTTCCCCGCTGTCGAACGCCATGGCATGTATACTGCCTGTGGCTCTTTTCATCACCGATTTGCTGACAACTGAATTATCTTCGTATTCTACCAGTTCAACTATAATATGCGCTTGGCCTTTATCAATCGTGCCTTCTTTTTCCGATGAATTTTCTAATTCTGTTGTATCCATGTTCCTGATTTATTGAGTGAGTGATCGTACGGTTTAATCGTAACGTTTCTACTCTATAAAGTTCATGAATAGGTAAGGGAATCCGTTACACTTTTAAAGGAAAGGGTTACAATATTCACTGAATTCAAAGGCGATAAAGGGTTAAGGTTTCATATGGGTTTATTCTTTTAACTTAACTGCCGCATTAGTTGGTTGTTCTTGAGGATATTAGTGTTAAAACGGGGTAATTAACTTACATAGTTGTTTACCTTTAATGGCAGGTATTTTTTGCCTCAATAATCATCACGTTGGTTCATTTCTCTAACAATAGTTAATCGAAAGGCATGAAAACTTTAGCTCTTAGTATACTGATAGTGCTTGCGGTAGCTTGTTCTCATCCATGGAAGGCATCACCAAAGGAACAGTTGCCCCCTGCAAAAACATTGCTTATTACCAGCAGCGCATTTGCAGCCAATCAGTACATACCGAAAAAATACAGTTGTGAGGGCAGTGGGGTAAACCCGCCGCTTGCGATTGGCAATATTCCGGAAGGTGCGAAATCGCTGGCATTAATAGTTGATGACCCCGATGCACCTATGGGAACATTCGACCACTGGCTGGCCTGGAACATTGCTCCGGTTGGTTCAATTGCTGAGCATTCTGTTCCGGGTGTGCAAGGCCTAAACGGCAGAGGCCAATCGGGCTATACTGGTCCTTGCCCGCCTGATGAGAAACCCCATCGTTATTTTTTCAAGGTATATGCGCTCGATGCGCAATTAAGTTTACCGCCGAATGCTGATAAGGCTACACTACAGCACGCAATGAAAGGACATGTACTGGCTGAAGGGGAGTTGATAGGTCTTTACAAGAAAACCCGGTAGAGGAATTCTTAAAAACAAAAAAGCCCCGAAATATCGGAGCTTTTTGCGGATCGGACGCCCCGAGTACTCGGGGGAACCCGCGACCTCATTTATTGGAATCAATTAATCGCTGATAGAATGCTTTGTTACGTTGACGCTTGAGAAAGACTTCGCGTTTCATGGCCTCTGTCCTTGTTTCATAAAGTTCGGTGTAAGCAACTCTCCAGGGTGTTTTTGTTGAAGTGTAGACTGAAAGCCCTTCGTTGTGTTCTTGCAAACGTCTCTCCATATCGGAGGTAGAGCCAATGTAAAAAGACTGGTCTTTCAGACTTTGTAGGATATAAACCGTAAAGGGCATAAAACAAAAAAGCCCCGAAATATCGGAGCTTTTTGCGGATCGGACGGGGCGTTTTTTAACTCCCAAATTTTCCCGTCCTCATGTATATTTTAGTTAAACAATATTTACAAAAGATTGGTTCTAAGCCACTGGTGTAAGAACGAGCCACAAATCAAACAGGATTCCTGTATAATGCAAAGTAATCCTGTGAAAAAAAGTGCACGTAAATCGTGCATGTAAATGAAGAGTTCACCTAACTGAATTTAAACTTCTCTGTTATCTCCTTGAACTTTTCTACGCTTACCACACCCATATAATGCTTCATCGTTGTTGCAGGATTCTGTCCGGTTATTGAAGCTACAACGTTAATGGGGATGCCTTTGGTAGCTGCTATGGTTACAAAAGTTCTGCGCCCGATATGTGTGCTGAGAACCTTCCACTTCGGTACGTAATCAGTAACTCGTTCCACACCTACAAAGAATTCTGTTTTCTGCTTCCGGGTTAACTCAGCTTTTTGACCTACTACTTTCAGAGTATTATTTACGGTTTGCAGTGGGAATTGAGGGAAGGCAGACTCTCCTCGCAGATTTTCATATTTCTTAAGAAGTGATAGAGCCTCCGGTAGTAGAGGTACAATAGTTTCTTTCAATGTTTTGACCTGTCGTATATGAGCAGCATGAAATACAGCCTCTATACCTTCAAACCGGTGCTCTTTTATATCTGTCCGTTTAAGGTTCTTTATATCGCTATACCGCAGACCCGTAAAGCAACCGAAAAGAAGTAAGTCACGGGAAACTGTTTCCAGTCCGAAATCAAGCTCAACTTCCATCAACTGCTTTATCTCCTCATGTTCAAGGAACGATATAATTTTTGCTCGCGGGGAGACATTATACTCTTTGTAAGTAAGGTTAGAGTGGAGGTCTAATTTCTTTGCGTACGACATGAACCGCCTTAGCTGCTTAAGTTTCGAATGAATTGTGTTGTTGGTATTCCGGTTCGCAATCAGAAAGTCTGTATATCGTGCAAGCAGTGGCGGGGCGATGTCTTCAAACTTTATGGCTAAGAGTTTTTCGCACTTGCAGAATTCTTTGAACCGGTTGTAGGCGGTCATAGATGACTTATAACTACTGTGCTTGATGACACGCTTTTTTACTATCAGATATTCATCATAATAATCCCAAAAC
>JBGAIB010000006.1:0-354534 GCA_044225825.1 Chitinophagales bacterium | reverse complement strand
GGTTACCGCGAATTTATTTTGGGGGATTCCGTTACTTTTAAAACCCGCCGGCATTTTCCTATTGTAATGCAGGTAAACAGAACCCTTTTAATAGCCCGGAGCATGGAACCAACGGACGTGAAAACCAACAGCGAAGAAGCTGAGCAGATCATCGCTGCCAAGAAGAACCCTGACAAATTCAGGCCGCTCTACGAAAAGTACTATGCCCAGATACTGAAGTTTGTATACCAGCGCGTAACAACCAAGGAGGATGCGTACGATATAACCCAACAGGTGTTTCTGCAGGCGCTTGTTTCGCTACCTAAGTACGAGGACCGCGGTTTTCCGTTCAGCAGCTGGCTTTACCGCATTGCCATTAACGAGATGAACCAGATTTTCCGCAAAAACGAGAAGCAGCGCGGTATAAACCTGGAGGAAAAACACCTGAAAGACCTGGTGGAGGAAATTGATGGCCACAGCACGGAAGAGAAAGAGCAGGCCGTGCTGGATGTTATCGGCACCCTGGATGAGGAGGACTTTGAATTGGTGGAGATGCGCTTTTTTGAAAAGCGCCCCTTTAAGGAGATAAGCGAATTATTAAACATTAACGAGGCGACCGCCAAAATGCGCTTATACCGCATATTGGAAAAGCTGAAGCCGCAATTGCAGAAAGTATGGAACCAGTAACCCTTGCCGGAAACGAAACCATTTTGAGAATGAAACAACAATACGCAGCACAGTCATGAAAAACTATAAAATAAATACGAACCGCGAGCCCCTGAGCGAAGCCGACCTGCAAGCCGGAAAAGATTTCGGACAGGTGCTTAAAGCCTATAAAGCATTAAAACCGCCCTTTTTTAAAACCGCTAAGTTCTGGTTTGGCAGCGGGGCGGTGCTGGTAGCCACGGTGGCTTCGCTGCTGCTGTTTAAGGTTTTTAACCCGGCCGATAAAGCCGGTGAACCACTGAGCGCCAGAAGTTTTATACAACCGCCGATCAGCAGCGCCGATATTGCTTACACTACTTACAACCTGATTGCCGGAGCGGATTCGGTACTGGATTATAAAACCGGCAGCAAAATTATAGTGCCAGCCAATGCCTTTACCGACGAAAACGGTAACGTAGTAAACGGCCCCGTGCAGTTGAGTTACCGCGAATTTCATGATGTAGCCGATGTGTTTTTAGCTGGTATACCTATGACCTACGACAGTGCCGGTGAAACCTACCATTTTGAAACAGCCGGTATGATGGATATTGCAGCTTCGCAAAACGGTAAGCCGTTGCGCACCAATCCGCAGGCACTGATAACGGTTCAACTGGCTTCGAAAAACCAGGAAGACCGTTTTAATTCCTACTACCTGGATACTACTGCCAGGCAGTGGGTGTATTTAGCAAACAGCAATTACCCGGTGGCAAGCGAAGCACTCAACGAAACGGATTCGTTACCTGCTTCGGCAATACCTGCAGCTGCCCCGAAAGCCAACACCGAAGAAGCCTTAAAAGCCCAATCGCCGGCATACCGCAAGGTGTGCCAGGAAATTGCCGAGGTAGAGAAAGAGAAGCCTGTGGCCCCTAAAAAAACGGACAAGAAAAAGCCCCGCTTTTCGATTAAGGTAGATGAGAAGGAGTTCCCTGAACTGAGCGCTTACAACAACCTGAAGTTTCAGGTGGTGGATGAAAAAGGCTATGACATGAAGAAGGCCTCGGTAGTATGGGAAGATGTACAACTGAAGCGCGTAAACGGCACGCTGAACTACGAGATAACCTTTATTAAACGCGATGAATCGTTTACGGTAGTAGCAACACCTGCGGTGGATGAGAAAGATTATGATGCTGCAAAAAAGGTGTTTGATGAAAAATATGCCGACTATACCCAAAAGCTAAGCGAACGCAAAGCCGAACAGGCCCGGTTAAAACAAGAGCTGGAAGCCAAGGCCAAAGCCATTGAAGCGCAGATACAAAGAGAAATAGCCGAGCAACAGGAACGCATTAAACAATACGAAGCAAGGCTTGACCAGAGCAACCTGTTTTACCGCACCTTTCAGGTAAACCAGTTTGGCACTTTTAACTGCGATTGCCCGCAAAAATTACCACAAGGAGGCGAAGTAGTGGCCGAGTTTACCGATAAACAAACCGGTAAACACATACAGATAGGCACTGCCTACCTGATTGAAAAAGGACGCAATGTAATGTTCAGCTACTACCCCGATGGATTGAACAAGTTTAGATACGACCCTGCCAAAACCAACTTTGTATGGGCGGTAACGTACGATCAGCGTGTATGCGTAGTAAGCGCCGAAGACTTTAAAGCCGCTACCAGTGAAAAAGGCAAAGGCCAGTTTAAAGCGGAAGTGGTAGAACGTAAGTTTAACAGCAGCGAAGAAGTGAAAGAATATTTAAACATATAAAACCCGCTTTGAAACTGTGGGAACACTATTAATACCGGCCGGGTAGCAGCGGCTATAAGAGGATGATGAAAGTTTTCTGGCATTTGGTACTGGTGATACCGTTCCTCGCCCAAGCTCAGGGCGGGGATTCGGTTTTTATAGTAAAAGCACCGGATGGCATGGTAAAGCTGAGTCCGGAAACGGATGAGTTGTATAAGAACATCAACAGCCGGTTTAAGCTCATTTGCGCAGCCGGTGTGCAGCTTGATTCGGTATACTTTAACGGAGGCAGCGCTGTGCTGCGCGATAGTCAGCTAGTGCTGAAAGCTACCAAATTACAAACTGCGTTGCTGAAATTATATAAAAAGCTGCCTGATGGTAAAAGCCGTTTGGTGCTTGTAAAGCAATTTAGTGTAAAAACATTTCGTGAACCGGCGCCCAACCTGGATGGCGTAAGTAACGACAGCGCTATTTATAGTATGAAGGCCGTAGCGCAAGGGTTTGTAAATGTGCCAATAAGCACCGAGGAGGCCTTAAAACGCATCAGCTATCCGGTGGTGTCGTTTAGGATGGAGAGTGTACAGAACGGCGTTATGGACACCTTGAGTGCTACCGGCAATAAACTTACCTACGCCATGAAGGATAAGGTGGACCACCTGCCCGACGGCAGCACCCTGAACATTACCGCCATACGCTATGTAGTTAGGGGCGATACACTTACCTTAAGCCGGACTTTGCGCGTTTACATCATTAACGATAAGATACAGAAGTTTTGAAAGCGGTTTTAGCCATATGGATATTGTTGCTGGCGGCGGAAGTATTACCGGCACAACAGGACCTTGTGTTTAAAGTGAAGAAACCGGCAGATAGCCTAAAGGCCGAAAAGCAATACCAGCGCCTGTATAAGCTAAACCTGTTTGCCGGGGTAGATACCCTTTATATGATGGGGAGCGTATTTGATTTTAGCGAAGCGGCGGGCTTATACGACAGCATCAGCACCTTTAATATGCGCTACAAGCTGTATGGCGGAGGCAAATACATTGAACTTATGACGGGTAAATTTGAGGGTATAGGGATGCTGAAGCTGTTCCGTAAAAAGGAAGATGGCACTATGGAGTTGTTTTACCTGAAGAACTTCTATATCCGCCAGCCGCGGCAGCGGTGGTAAATGACCCGGCTTTACAAGGCGCTGTCCATTCTTTACAACCCAACCCTTGTAATTGTTGGCAATAAGACGGAACCTACCAGGGTGAGCCTAACTTATTCCGCTAAATTTCGTTGAAAGTATATATAAGAGGTTTATGCATATACGCCAATACATAACCACCTTAGTGGTAATGCTGTATGCTTCGGGCTTGTGGGCCCAGAAGATAAATGGCGAAATGTTTATACCCCTGAACAACCGCAGCGAAATATGGATGAAGCCGCGGATTGATACGCTGGTAAATAAAACCGAGTACGAATTTAAAATACGGGTAAGCCCTGAATACAAGATCTCGCAGTTTTTGTTTGAGAAAGGTCTTGCTATACAGAACGACAGTGTATTGAAGATAATACCCAACAGCACCAAGTACGGCGATTACGATACCGCCATACTACGGGTAATTGTAACCAGCATCAGCGGCTCGCGGATTTTCCTGTTTCAAAAACCATTTATCATTCAGGTGCCTGCCAAGATGTTTCCCATCATCAGCAACCCTAAAACCAACCTGATGTTTATCAACGAGAAGGTTGGTTTAGAGCGGAACCGCCCGTATCCTAAAAACCTGTTTACCGATAAGCAACCGGTTATCAGCATGTATGATAACGAGGCGAACATGAACAAGATGGAGATTAAGGGTGTAACTGTAACCCTTTACGAAAAGGAAGGCAAACAATATGTTTCGCCGGGCGATACGATTACTTCGGATGCCATGCGGGAGCTAAAAAAGATAAAGGACCCTACACCGGTTTATATAAAAGTGGATGCCATGCTGGGCAAAACCAAAAAGGTGATCTGGAACCGGATTGTGATTTATGCCGATTAAAGGGGCATGCCCAGTTGTTTGCGTAATTCCGTAAAGTAGGCTGCCGCCCATCGCAATCTGCTGCCATACCAACTAAACATTTCGCCATCCACCAATACTACTTTTGCCCGTGGGCATACCTCCCGGAACTCTTCGAAGTGCTTTTCGCCGAAGGCGTAGGGTTCGGAAGAGAGAAAGATGAAGTCGGGGTTTGCCTGTGCTAAATCCTCCAGGCTTATTTCGGGATACCGCGTTAAACCGGCAAATGCGTTGGCAACACCAAAGCAATGCAGCATCTCATTAATAAACGTATTATTTGCAGCCACCATGTAAGGCTTGCGCCAGATGAAGTAGGCTGCCGTGGAGGAAGCAGCAGGGGGATTAAACCTGATAGCCCCCGTGATGGCTTCTGCCTGCGGTAAACGGTCCGTTATGCGGCCCAGCTCCAGCATCATAGCCAGGGCATCGTTTAACGTAAGGATATCGCTCATCCATACCGGATAATGCTGCTCCAGTTCGGCTATGCCTTCGGCGTAGTTTTCTTCTTTGTTGCCGATGATTAAATCGGGCTTGAGGGAGGCTATTGTTTCAAAATCGAAACGTTTGGTGCCGCCAACCAGGGGAAGACGTTGGGTTAAGCCAGCGGGATGGATACAAAAACGGGTGATGCCCACCAAGTAGGGTTCCAGGCCAATGTCTACCAAAAATTCAGTTTGGGAAGGCACCAACGAAACGATACGCTTCGGATAATCAGGCATTTGTAATAAACGCCCCATTTGATCGGTAGAAGTGATAAGCGGCATACGTAAAACCCTACAATAGTAAGCATAAGTTACTGCAGTATGTTAAGGCAGCGTGCAGCCGAAATATCCGGGCGGGGAACACGTTACAAAACAAACCCATCCTTATGAAATACATCTTCCTGTTACTCGTACCCATCAGTGTATTGGCTAAACCCGGAGCGACCTCTGCGCCGGCGGATAATGCCCCTTTACCGGTGCACAATACCCCGCAAGTAAGCCTAACACCCGATGCCACTGTGCTCTACTACAACCAGGATTACCATTTTGAACTTACCGGTGCACCGCTATTGCTGATTACGAAAGTGGAGATGGATGGCGGCCGTTGTTTGCAGAAGCAAAATACCGGCTTTGACTTAAATGTTAGCTGGAGCAACCGTGATGAACATGAAGTTGCCTTAAAAGTGAGTGCGGTTGATACGGCCGGCAATGTGGTGGTGGTAGAGCGTAAGCTAAGCCTTGTGCAGAAACTGCCTTCGCCTTACTATGATTACGACCTATTGAAAGCAGGGAACAAACTACTGGATACCAGGTTGAGCATTACCCGGGAGGATTTGCTGGGAGCCGAAGAATTAAGCTTTAATACCGGCAGTTTTACGCATAAGAATGTAGCACTGCGCTCCTTTAAATTGCGCATTGGCGACCGCGTGTATGAATCGGCTGATGGCACTTTTACGCCTGACATGAAAGCTGCAATACGGAAATTAAAGCTACAGGATGTAGTTAGACTGGAGGAGGTTAAAGGTGTTTACACCGTTAATGGTATTACCCAGCCTTTTGACCTGCATTACAGTTTTACATATACTATCGATTTACCGGGCTAGGCCTTAAGCCATAGCTTCGATCAAATCGAACTCGGTAATAATGCTGTAAGAGCCTGCGTTGGTTTTAACCAGCACGGCGGTGTTCTCCTTCGAGATGTGTTTGGAAATATCGGATGCTGTAGCGGTAAGATCCACCTGTGGAAACGGGCGGCCCATAACTTTGCCCACTTCATCTTCGCGGTGTACGGGGTTATCCATCAACAGTTGCAGGATGGTGTGCTCGGTAAGGCTTCCCACTATTGTGTTGCCATCCATTACCGGCAACTGGGTAAGGTTCATATCCTTCATTTTTTTGAAGGCAGAAGCTACAGTATCGCTAACAGTGGCTGCCACCAGTTCTTTGATCTGTTTACGCTCTACAATCATTTTTGCAGTAACCGGCTCATCGGTTAAAAAGCCGCGCTCGCGCATCCATTCGTCGTTGTAAATTTTGGCTACATACCGGCTGCCGTGGTCGTGCAGTATGATCACTACTACGTCATCCTTGCCGAACTTATCCTTCAATTGAACCAGCCCCTGCATAACCGTACCGGCACTGTACCCACAGAAGATACCTTCCTCGCGCGCCAGGCGGCGGGCCATAATAGCGCCATCCTTATCGGTTACCTGTTCGATGTGGTCGATATACTTCATGTCGTAGTTCTGGGGCACAAAGTCCTCTCCTATACCTTCGGTAACATACGGATATACTTCGCCCATATCCAGTTCGCCGGTATCGTGGAATTTTTTAAGCAACGAGCCGTATACGTCGATGCCGTATACTTTAATGTTGGGGTTCTTTTCTTTTAAATACATGGCCACACCCATGACAGTACCACCGGTGCCGATGGTAGTTACGTAATGCGTGATTTTGCCTTCGGTTTGTTCCCAAATTTCGGGGCCGGTAGATTCGTAGTGCGCCGTACGATTACTAAGGTTATCGTACTGATTCATATGCACGCTGTTGGGTATTTCTTTTGCCAGGCGGCGGGCAACGGAATAGTAAGATCGCGGATCCTCGGGGTCTACATTGGTTGGGCATACGATTACCTCGGCGCCTAATGCACGCAGGATATCCAGTTTGCCTTTGCTCTGCTTATCGGTAGTTGTAAAAATACATTTGTAGCCACGCACTACGGCTGCCAATGCCAGGCCCATGCCGGTGTTGCCGCTGGTACATTCAATGATAGTACCACCGGGCTTCAACAGGCCTTTTTCTTCGGCATCCAGCACCATTTTAATGCCGATGCGGTCCTTTACCGAGTTACCGGGATTGAAATACTCCACCTTGGCTAAAAACAGACCGGGAATATCTTTCGTTATTTTATTGAGCTTAACCAGGGGCGTATCGCCGATGGTTTCCACTATGTTGTTGTAGTATTGCATATACCGTGATGTTTGCGCGCATACTGCGCTGTTGTTATAATACCTCAGCAGCTTCAACGGCTGCTTTCAATTTCTCCACAAATATTAAGGTGGCGGGACAGTAGGCAAGGTTGTTTTCGAATGTTTTTTCGCGCACCTGATACATCACATCCTTGCGGTTGCTGTGCGGAAATTCGGCACAGTCGGTAGGGCGGATAGCGTAAATGCTGCACTTGTTGTTTTTGCCCAAGAACTGACACGGACGCAGTTTGTTGATAATATCATTGTTATCGTCGGTTTCCAGCCACTTGTCGTAAAACTCTTTGTAGGTCATACCGAGATGGGCGGAGATACGGTTGATGTCCTTTTTAGAGTAGGTTGGGGTCATTTTTTTGCAGCAATTGCCACAAGCCAGGCAATCTACTTCCTGCCACATTTCTTTATCGGCTTTATGGGCAATAGCAGTAAGGCTGCGTTTTTTTGATTTGCCCAGCTTGCGCAGGAATTTCGATAATTCTTTCTTTTTTCTGTAGGCCCTCCGGGTGAAGGTAGCAACGTTCATTTTTTTTGCCATAGCATGTATAATGCCAACGAAATTAAACGTGTTTACGGGCTTAACAATGGGGGTAAACGGAATGTGGGTATTTCGTTAGGCGGCGGCCTTTTTGTTCTCCAGCCAGCGGCGCACCATGCTTATAAGGGCACCCAGGAATGTGATGATACCACCTAACCAAACCAGTTTGATATATGGGAAAACAATGGCCTTCATAACGATATAATCCAGCGGGCGTTCCTTGTAACGGGCTACGACTGTTAGCTTATGACTGGTAGGATCGATGCGCTGCACATCGAACGATAAATCGAGCACAGGCATTTCGGCAGGGATAGAGGATACCGTGTTACCATTCTTCATATCAATTACAAATACCGGTTGCGCTGTATACACATTATCATCAATGGTTTTGATATGCACGTTTACACCCACAATAAGCTTGCCTTCGGTTTCGTAGCCTTCGGGCAGTTTAGGGTGCGTATTAAAAGAATCGATATGCACGGTATACATGCGGAACCGGAACGAATCGTTTAATGCGACCTCGGCTATACCTGTACTATCGCGCAGGTTGGTGTTGTCGGGCACGGAGGTGATGTGTGTAAATACATCGCGAGTAAGGTAATGTTTGGTGTCGGGGTTGGCATTCAGGTTACCGCCTTTCATTAAGCTGGCCTCGGGGCGCAGTTCAAAACTTTCGGGGTTGCCGGCGCTATCGCGACGCTGATATTGCACTTTGTAAAAGGTGCTTTTGCCAACCATTTCGGAGCCTTTGTAGGTAACCAGGTAATTGCCCATTATATCGGCGCTGTCCTTCATCAACAGGATGTTCTCTGCTTTTTCTTTTGCATCAAAACTTTGAATAGGCACGCCTCCGGTAGAGATCACTTCTTTTTTGCCCTGGGATATAAGCGCACCAATAACAAAAATGCCAAACCCAACGTGTGCTATACTTCCACCTGATAGCTTGATATTACCTTTTACTACCAGCAGCAAATAACCCAGGTTGGCTATTACCGCATAAATGCCTGAAAGCAATAGCAGATAATAGGCTGAAACAAAATTGAATGAGAAATACAGCTTTTGTGATACGGCAGAAAGATCGACCACATAATGCTGGGTAAACCCAATTTGAGCCAGCAGTGCAATAACAATAGAAAGCAATACGGATAGACCGAAAGTAATGCCGGCCCATTTAGCGGAAGAAGACAAACGACCCGTTTTGTAGCTGAAATACTGTACTACACCTGATAAAAGCGCTACCATTATACCCAACCAAATCTGAATGGAGTTGTAGTGTTCTACAGCGTTTTCGGGCGGGGCGATTTTATCCTTAAACACATGCCACTTTTCGAAAAACAGGAGGTTCCAAACCGGGATGGAAGTGGTGAAGGTCATTTGCACGGCACTGAGCAACAGCACCAGCGAACCGATGAACATCCAGAACTCGCGGCTTTTGAACTCTTCTTCCTTTTTAGGCGAAGTGATTTGTCCGCGGAAAACCCGGATCAAGAGCAGCGTAAAGGAACCAACGATGAAGAAGAAAAGGTAAGCCAGCAATTGCGGCTCCAATCCATCATCAGTAAAAGAGTGCACGGAAGTGTCGCCTAAGCGACCACTGCGGGTTAAGTAGGTAGAATACAGCACCAGCACAAAACCCAGTATAAAGAATACGTAGGTGCTGATGAGTGAATGTTTGGTATAGCGATAAACCAGTGCAGTATGCAGGCCGGCCACTACCATCAACCAGGGCACAAAGCTCATGTTCTCAACCGGGTCCCAGGCCCAAAAGCCGCCAAAGCTAAGCGACTCATACGCCCAGGCGCCGCCCATTAAAATACCAGTACCCAATACAGCAATGCTGAATAATGCCCAGGGCATAACGGCTTTTATCCAGCCATCCCAATCGCGGCGCAGCAAACTGCCAACGGCAAAAGCAAATGGAAAAACCGTAGAAGCAAAGCCCAGGAACAACACAGGCGGGTGAATGGTCATCCAGTAGTTTTGCAACAGAATGTTGAGGCCGTTCCCATCCTTTATAAAGTCGAGGTAGTGGTGCAGTTTATCGGGGTCGGCAAATACCACAGGGGCCATTTCCTGCAGGTTCAGCTGATGACGTAACAGAATAAAAGGACTGCTACCCAATTTAAAACCGAACACATAAACACCCAATACCATGCTGGCCAAAAACACCTGCGTTAAGGATACTACTCCTAAAACAGGATGTTCGTAGTTTTTAAGCGTGAAAATGCCCACCAGGCCCATCACAGCAATCCAGAACATCCAAAGGAGAAAACTACCCTCCTGCCCTTCCCAAAAACTGGAAATGATGTATTTAATCGGTAGATCGAGGGAGGAGTGGCGCCAGGCATAATGATACTCGAACCGGTGGCTGAGGATCATAATAAAAAGCAGTACAAACACACCAAAGATGGATGCGCTTTGGGTAACGAATGCAGTGCGGGCAATTTTTTGCCACTGCCGTTTTTTTGTTTGATCTGTAGAAAACTCGGCCGCGAAGTAAGCCATAAAGGACAGCAGTGAAGCTGCCATACAAAGCACAATAAACAGGTGGCCGAGATGGCCAATCCATAAGTGTTCGCCTAAAAAGCCGTTTGAGCCAAAACGATCAGTGAATATATTTAGCAGCATCGAAGCGTATCTCCTTGTTATTTTTCAGCAGGTTAACCTGCCACACAGAATTACAGCTGCGATTTTACGGTATAATCCGATTCCTTTAGAATAATTTTATCATTCACGTATTTGGAAGGGCACTTCATGCTGATTTCGGAAGCGCGGAAAACATCGCCTTCCATTTTGCCTTTTACCACTAATTGCTCGCTGCGTTCAAAATCCTGGGGTTTGCTGCCTTTGTAAATTACCTGGGTTTGCACGCCCTCTTTATCGCTCATGTAAAAGCAGAAGTAATCGGGGTTTACCTTCGGGTCGTAAACCATTTGCTTATCCTTTACCAGGTAACCAACTACGTTTACAGCCTTGCCTGCTTTATCCTTTGCCTGTCCGAAATTGGCGTAGGTTGTATAATCCCCGGATTGAGCAATAATTACGCCCACACCCAAGGCTACTGTAAGCAACAATACAATGTGCAACTTATTCATCTTACCACTTAATTACGGCGCTAAATTACAGCAAAACCCAACACCTGACCCTGTGTTGACGAAAATCATGGTGTTAATAACATGAAACAGTCATAAAAAACTGTTTATCAAATAGATGGAACCGCGGCACAATTACTCCAGCAAGCCCCGACCGTACTTCTTGATTTCGCCTTTATCAAGCATCTGCAGGCGTACTTTATCTAGCACGCCGTTTACAAAATCCTTGCTTTTAGGCGTGCTGTACATCTTAGAGATATCGATATACTCGTTGATAGAAACCTTAACAGGCACGGTAGGGAAATACTTGATTTCGCAGATAGCCATTTTCATCAGGATCAGATCCAGAATTGCTACCCGGTCCATCTCCCAGTTTTTAAGGTTGGGTTGTATGTAGGTAATCAACTCCTCGCTGTTATGAATGGTTTTAATCAGCAGGTCGTTGGCAAATTTCTTTTCCTCTTCCCAGGTATCCATGTTTTGGAAAAAGCTGCTTCCCTCCTCCTTAAATCCTTCCACGTATTTGGTAATAATCAACAGCAGTAACGAGTTATCATCGTCGAAATTGATGAAGGTTTCCTCCAGATGCTGCGTGAGGTTTTTATCGCCGGCAAATACCTTCTTCAGCAAAAGGTCCAGTATTTCCTTATCCTGCTCAAGGGTTGGCTGCTGCAATGCGGCGTATTCCTTGTATTTAGGGCGGCCTGCCAAATCGTTAAACAAGTGTTTAACCACATCCTCGGAAATATAATGGCGCACATTACCCTTTTTTGAAAGGGTATTAAACAAGTCGTTCTCCTGCAAATAACGTACGATACGATTGGCGGCAATGGTGGTGCTTGCCTTTTCATCCTCTTCGGTTTTCACAAACTTGGCCAGCCTGCGGGCCTTGTCCACCATGGAATAGTTACAAACCTCTACCAGGTATTGCAGATTAGCGAGGTAAAGATCTACCGAGCGCTGAATCTGCTGATGCAATTGATTTTCCAACTTAATTATGGGTAAGTCGCGGTCCATTTCCCAGGCATATAATACCTGCATCACCTTTACCCTCAAATTTCTTCTACCCAGCATGATTTATAAGAACGTTTTAATGATTGGTTTAGCCCTTCCGGCGTTTAAGTTTTTCCTGTTCTACACGGTCTACTGCAATACGGATAGCAGCTTCCTGTGTAGGTATGCTTTCGTCCTTGGCTTTTTTATAAATAGCCAGGGTGCGATCGTAAATATGCTCAATAATATCTTTGGTTTCTTTTTCGCTCAGGCTGTGAACTTCGCGGTAGCAATTAATAACGCCACCTGCATTAATCAAAAAGTCGGGCGCATAATGAATGCCCTTATCCAACAGCATATGGCCATGGATATTCTCTTCAGCCAGCTGGTTGTTGGCCGCACCTGCAATTATGGAACACTTGAGGCGTGCAATGGTGTCGTTATTAACCGTTGCGCCCAGTGCACAAGGGGCATAAATATCAACATCCAGGTCGTAAATAGCATCCGGGGCTACCACGTTCACTTTAAAATCACGGGTTACTGCATCCAGGTTAGCCTGGTTGATATCCGCCACATATACAGTTGCGCCATGTTCAGTCAGGTGTTTAACCAGGTAATAGCCTACATGGCCAACGCCCTGCACAGCTACCTTTTTACCTTGCAGCGAGTCGCTGCCGGTGGTTTGCTTAACACTTGCTTTTAAGCCCAAAAACACGCCGTAAGCGGTGAAAGGTGAAGGATCGCCAGTGCCACCTGCGGTTACCGGCTTACCGGTAACGTGTTTGGTTTCCTGCATTACAATGCTCATTACATCGGTACTCGTACCTACGTCTTCGGCTGTTATGTAATTGCCGTTCAGGCTATCAACAAAACGACCAAAACGGCGCCAGAAGGCTTCGTCGCGTTTTACCTTAGGATTGCCGATAATTACAGCCTTACCACCACCGAGATTAATACCACTTATGGACGACTTAAACGTCATACCACGCGAAAGGCGCAGTACATCCCAAAGGGCTTCGCTTTCGTTGGCATAATTCCATATGCGGCAACCGCCAAGGGCAGGGCCCAGAACGGTGTTATGTATTGCTATAATTCCTTTCAGTCCTGTTTCAGCATCATTAAAGAACATAACCTGCTCGTGCCCCATGGGCTCCACCATGTCAAACACACGTGCTTCCTGTTGATCTACATGCTTTATCAAATTGTTCTCTGTAACCATACGCTCAGTTTTTGAATTCCGGGACCCACAGGCCTGAAATGCGCGGGCCAAAAATAGCCTTTTCCCTATAACCCCCAACCGGTTATGATAGAGCGTTTATAAATCGAAACGGGTATCCACACGAGCCAAACTTTCTGCTCGTTTGATCTTTCCGTTTTCGGTACGTATAAACCGGGGAACCAACAGTATCTGCCGTGGCCGGGTATTTTCTACCAATTGCTGCAGATAAACACGTGCTGCATCCAGTTCCTTATCGCTGATAGTATCCCGTTCAATTACCAGCACCACTTTTTGACCGGTTACCGGGTCCGGAATACCGGCAATAAAAAAGGGTACCAACAAGTCCTCCTTCATGGCCTGTTCCAGCATTTCGGGATGCACTTTAACACCCCCGGTATTTATCACATTATCAGCACGACCCAGCCATTCGAATTCGTACTTGTTAATAACATTAACCACATCATTGGTAAGCAGGCCTTTTACCCCCAATCCGGGGGCAGTTATCTGCAAACACCCCCGGCTATCGGTAGTAATTTCCACACCGGGCATTAAGCGGAAATGCGCATCTGCCCCGGGTCCGTTTAACTTTTTAAGGGCAATGTGGCTAACGGTTTCCGTCATACCAAAAGTTAAATAGATGTTATTGCTTAATCCCTTTAGCCACTGGGTTAATCCCTTAGGCACCTCACTTCCTCCAACTATAATCGTTTTAATTGCCTCTAACCGCCGGAATAGTTGATAGGAATTTACCACCGGCATTAGCTGCATCGGCGTAAAAGCAGCAAACTGGATTTGTAAATCAGCCGGGATATCGTTTAAGGGATTTGCAGAAGGAGGTATACATACCAGGGGTAATTTGCACAGCCAGCTGCGCACCAGCATCATCATTCCGCCGATTTTATCGGCTGGCAAGGCTAATAGTGCGATTTGCCCAGGCGTAATATCCAAAAAGGAACAAGTAGCCTGTGCACTGGCCATCATGGCCTGCTTGCTATGTACAAACGGGCGAGGTTTACCTGTTGAGCCGGATGTATAGACGGTAATTTCGGTTACCTGCGGATCGAGCCAATGGCTTAAAAAGCTCCATACTTTTTGTTCCCAAGGATCAATGGCAGCAGTTAATTTTTCAGCACAAAGTAGTTGCAGCTGAGCATCATTGACATTTAAAAAATCGATCGTGAACATCTACTGCAATAATAATGGCTAACAATCTACTTTCCCCCAGCCACTTGTTTGATCATAGCCTAATTTTCCATTCTTTATATAGAGCGGGGACGAAACATTGTTGGTATAGAGCCCTCCCGTACCAAGCCCCTGCACCATGTTGGTATCGAACCCGGCCACCCATTGGGCAATAGCATTTAAACCAATGTTAGATTCCAGTGCACTGGTTGCCCACCAGGCGATGCCCAATTCACCTGCGCGATGAATTAACTGTTCGCAAACTGTGAAACCACCCAACAAACCCGGTTTCAGGATGATGTACTGAGGTTTCAGGCGTTCTAGAATCCGTATTTTTTCTGCAGGTTCAGGTGCTATCAATTCTTCATCCAGCGCCACAGGTATTATCGGATTTTTGCAAAGCCCGGCCATCAATTCTAACTGCCCGGGCTTTACAGGCTGCTCAATGGAATGAATGCTAAATGCGGCCAGAGTCTCCAATTTAGCTTCTACATCCGTAGCATTAAAAGCACCATTGGCATCCAGGCGCAGTTCAATCTGCTGCGGCGAAAATCGACTACGTATATAGGTCAACAAGCGGCATTCCTCTTCAAAGGGCAACGCCCCTACCTTTAATTTTACACAAGAAAAACCGGCCTCCAGCTTTTCCTTTATCTGCTGGAGCATAAAGGATTCGGAACCCATCCATACTAATCCGTTAATAGGTATAGTTTGCTGCCCATGTGAAAAAGCATTATCAAATATCAGGTGTCCGCCTCCGTTTTCAAGATCCCGTAAAGCCGTTTCCAAACCAAACTGTATAGAAGGATAATCGTGCAGATCAAGTTTCTCCAGGGCATTATTTTCAAATGCCCTGCAAAGGGCCGTCAGCACCTCTTCGTAGTTCTCTAACCTGTCTTTACTTAATCCTTCGATAAAACTACATTCGCCAATACCCGTTTTGCCGTTATGGGTTAGAAACAGATAATACCCGTTTTTAACCTCCATAGCCCCACGCGATGTAAGCACCGGAGACTTGAATTGTAATTGATATTTTTTGAAACGGGCAATCATTTTTTTGGAATTACGATAACAATTGTTTGACCAACTTATCTACACCTACCGAGGCCGGTTCGGCAATTACGTGTAGATTAGGTATCCCCGGTACCTGCATAGGGTGCGGATCAACCAGGTATTTGGGGATTTCGTAGCCAGTATAATTAATTAACCCTGCTGCCGGATAAACCACCAGCGAGGTGCCGACCACAATAAAGATATCCGCAGAGCGAACGTGCGGGATAGCCTCCTCTATTTTAGGAACCATTTCGCCAAACCACACAATATGTGGCCGCAACTGAGAACCTTTTTCACAGGTATCGCCCACATTAATATCACCGGGCCAATCGTATACCAGGCTTTCATCGAGCGAACTGCGTGCTTTCAACAGTTCACCATGCAAATGAATAATTTGGGTGCTTCCGCCCCGCTCATGCAGGTCGTCTACATTCTGTGTAATTATTACAACCTCGTACTGTTTCTCTAATTCCGCCAGGGCGTAATGTGCACGGTTAGGTTGGCACGTTAATAACTGCTTGCGCCGCTGGTTATAAAAATCGAGCACCATGCCCCGGTTACGGCTCCATCCTTGTGGTGAAGCTACATCCTCAATGCGGTGATTTTCCCACAGGCCGCCGGAATCGCGGAATGTTTTGATGCCGCTTTCGGCACTAATGCCTGCACCCGTAAGCACTACTATTTTTTTAGTACTCATAGAACGCGGCGGATAATCTTTAACTGATGGGAGTACTTTTTTGTTTCAGTTTGAAAAATGCCGAAGTGATCAATTTTATCAATGCGCACCTTACCGGATGCGTGAATTATGCGGTTATCCTTTAGCAACATACCGGTATGGGTAATTTTACCCTCCTCATTTGCAAAAAAAGCGAGGTCTCCGGCACTACTTTCTTCAAGGAAATTAAGGGCTACGCCCTGTTCAGCCTGTTGATAGGCATCGCGCTTAAGTTCTATGTTCAAAAATTTAAAAACCACCTGGGTAAAGCCGGAACAATCGATTCCAAAAGGTGAACGACCACCCCATAAATAAGGGGCATTCAAATAACGCATGGCTACCTTTTCCAGCAAAACGGGGTTACGGCTGTTATCGGGTATAATGGCCTGGCCGTTATACACAAATTTTTCGCGTCCTATTTTAAAGTTAAGTCCGTCAAATGAAGGAAGCGTGCTTCCCGCCAAAATTGCGAGGCTTGTATCGCTGCTGGAAGCGCTGCAGGCTGTTTCAAGGGCTACCGCTTTATCCGTTTCCGACCATGTCATGAAATCCTTTTCATTTAATGATTGGTGTTGTGCGGCATTTATCCAACCTGTATAATCATCGTATAAGCACCTGATGAACAGCCACCCTTGTTGTTCCTGTGTAACTTCGTAGGCTTCACCAAAAAGCAACTGACTAACCTGCTCGCTACGATGGTTAGGCTCGCTCCGGATGGAAACTACGCTCAATTTAACAATACCATAATTCATGCAGCCAAGATACCTACTTATTTTACAGTGATAAGATGGAGGAATGTCTACCTATCTACATCACTTTGTGCAGATTCTGAAAAACGAAGCATTTGATTATGTTTGTAGACGGTGGAAAGATCGGGCACATGAAATGCAACTTACCGTTTGCTTTTCACCTCTATTGATTTAATGATGTTGTAACTGATTATTTCCTATATTCAGTATTGATGATGAAGAAATACCCCCTGATGCGCGCAGCTTTACTTTTACTTGTAAGTACCATACTGTACTTCCTCCCTTTTAATGGTTATGGCCAGGTTACCTGTTCGATTGCTTTACAGCAAACGGGCAATTGTGCCCCCAAACCAATTTTGGCTACCGCTACGGCCAATAGCCAACCTCCATATACCATAACCCAGTATTGCTGGAAACTGAAGAATTGTTTAACCAACGCCGTTATCTTTCAGGCCTGCGGCCCAAACAATACCTTTAGCTATGTGGATGTTACCCCAGGAACGGTTTGTTTAGTGCTAACAGTATTCAACAGCCATGGTGATAGCTGTACCTCCTCTATAAACAACATTATTGTTTCGGATTATCCGCATATCAATACAACTTTTGCTCCGGTTGAATTCTGCTGCCCCCAGATAGTAACCAGCGGTTCACCTTGCCAAATCACCACGTCGAACGGCACTATTGACTCGCTTGTAATACAGCCGGGTTGCGGTCCGATCCAGTTTTTTAACAGCTGCCCTAACTCGCCAATCCAACTTCCTCATAACTGCATTTGCCCGCCGGGCTATTATGATATTACCGTTATCGCTAAAAACTCGGTTGGTTGTTATGCGGATACCACCTATAACGACATCATACACATCATTGCGCCACCGGTTGCTTCGTTTACAGAAACTAATGCCAAAGCGCACTGTGCTTCAGGTCCGCTTGCTGTTGATTTTACTGCAGCAGATGCAGGTCCTAACATGACCTACCTGTGGATAGTAGATGGCGTAGTAAAACAAACGGCGCAAGCTCCAACAGGTTTGCTTTATTCCGAAACATTCCCCATCAGTGCTAATTGCCACAACGTTTGGTTAGTGGTATCGCACCCTTCGGGTTGCCGCGACACGCTGAAAAAAAATGACCTGGTTTGTGTTACATCGCAACCCATTGTAGCCTTTAGTCAGAATATTACAACTGCGTGTGTGAATGCCAGTTCGCCGGCTACCTTAACACTTACCGACACTACAACGGGGGGGCCGCACACCATAAGCTGGAGCCTGAGCGGAGGAACACCTAATACCAACTTCCCGATATCTACCAGTTCAACGCCTTCTTATACGATCGTTAATCCGGGCACTTATACCGTAACGGTTACTGCCAGCTTCGGCCCGGGATGTAATTCTACCATTTCGCAACAAGTATTGGTTGTAAACACCAAACCTGTTGCCGACTTTACCATGACTGATACGGTTTCGTGTAAAGCACCTTTCCCGATTACTTATACCGCTACACCTTGTGCAGGCTGCACCTATAGCTGGACATTCCAGAGCGCTACGCCCACGCCACAAACAGGACAAACGGTAACCGCAACCTATAACACATTTACCAACAACCCTGCCAACAGCACCTTAACGGTTCAGGTAGGTGGCACAGGCTGTTCGTCGACCATTACCAAGAACTTAGCCCACTTAAAACGGATACGCCCGGCCATAGGATTGAACCACATCCGCGGTTGTGCGCCATTAACCGTACAGTTCACCAACCTTACCCCGCTATACCCCGGTGAAGTGATTGACAGTGTTTGCTGGAGTTTCCCAGGCAGCGCTATCACCTCTTCGTGTACCTCAGCACCTATAACCAAATTATTTTCGAATACTGGATGTTACGATGTGATGTTGTATGTGACGACACTTAGTGGTTGCCGCGACTCGCTGAAGCTTATAGATACCATTTGCGTAAGCAATCCACCTGTATGTAGTGCTACTGCATCGCCAGACACGATGTGCTTTGAAGAAGATTCCGTGCACTTTTCGGTAGTATGCGACTCTGTTAACCTGATACACGTAGACTATGGCGACTTTGTGCAGGACAACCTGCAAACCGGAGAATTTGACCACATGTATACCAGTTATGGTACGTTTACTGCTACCATTATTACCTATCGAGACAGTTGCGTAGGCGACACCTTCAAGATTCCTATTCTGGTTCATCCTCCGGCTGCAAAATTCAAGGATTCTACCACCTGTAGTTCAGGTGATACCGTCTTTCTGGTAAACCAAACAAAAGGCGCAAACCGGTGGATGTGGCATTTTTGTAATGGAGATTCAAGCAGTACCAATGCACCCTATATTATGGTGCCCCGTTGCGATAGTTGCTCAATGAATATCGTAGCTTACAACGACACCTTTAATTGTGTGCACCGTTATGATAAGACCTTCTCCACCCCGTGCGATTCCGCCAGTGTAAGCCCGGCTCAGGTCAGTTTCTGCGTTCCCAAAAACCAGTCGGTACAAATTACGCTTACCAATACCTCGCCTAATAGTTTATTGAACCTGACCGGTTGGGACCAAAATCCGACATCAGCAATTCAATACTATCCGGGTTCAACAGGTGCATCGCACGTATACTTTGTATCGTCCTCAGGTTATTTTGATATCGCTATGCGCAATATCAGCGCTTCGCAGTGTACTACCGTAGTTCACTCGCTGTTTACAGCCTGTAAAATTGATCCGAACTTCGGTCCGTTGAATGCGTGTATGCCTGACCCTATACAGTTTTACGATGCCTCCATCGATACAATTTGCGGCATCAGCAAATGGTATTGGAGCTTTGGTGATGGCGGAACTGATACTGTAGGTAACCCGCTGCACCAGTATCCGGCTCCCGGCACTTACCAGTGCAAGCTGGTAGTAGAAAACTCGCTTGGCTGTCGCGATTCAATTACCAAAACGGTAACCATGGGTAACCTGGTGAATTTCAACTACAGTCTGGATACCATTGTATGTCCCGGTCATAGTACCTGTGTTTCGAACAACACCACCGGTGTAAGTTTAACCTGGCAATGGAACGTGGTGAGCCCAGGTGGCGCCACCAGTACCTACAATACTGCGGCCCCGTGTTTCTCGTTACCTGCAGCCGGCGATTACAAAGTATATATGCGGATGCAGTCGGGCTCGTCGTGCACCAAATACGATACCTTTACCATTCACGTAGCTTACCCGATAGCGGCCGGCAGCATATCAACTGATACGCTTACCTGCCCTAACCCTCCACAGGTTATTAACTATACTAACTTATCGCAATACTGGGATAATACTGTGAACTGGACCTTTGGCGAAGGTAATTTCTCGCCTATCAGTAATGCCACACATATTTATGACCGTCCGGGTGAATACGAAGTAACAATTACCGTAACCACCAATGACGGATGTTCTGCTAGTGCGATTGTAGATACAGTGGTAATATTTGGCCCCGACGGCAACTTTGATTATAACCCCAAACCGGGTATTTGTGCCTGTAAGGATTCCGTTGATTACACCATCAGTACAATTAATGCCACTGACCTTACCTTGATATGGGGGTGCAGTTCGGGCTTTACCAATGTAAACAACCTTGTACCGGGTTCGGTTAATAATCCAACCGTAGTTAATCTTTCTATCCCTTATTGCAAAACAGATACCTGTCAGCCGCAGTTGATTTTTGAAGATGCTACGGGTTGTTTAGTTTACCGCGATTTACCTTTCATCTGGATTGATTCTCCGGTGGTTAAATTCACCTTCGACAGCTATGGCGTTTGTGAGCGTGGCAATGTTTGCTTCCAGGATATTACTTCGTACAGCTTACCGCCAGATCACTCCTGGACGGTACAGCGTTTCTGGGATTTCGGCGATCCAGCTTCAGGCGCATTAAACTTTGATACCTCTGCAAACCCATGCCACTACTACGATACTACAGGCGGTTACAATGTTAAGTTGTATATCCGCAGTAACCTGGGTTGTTTCGATTCCATTATCACCAACCTGGTGGTAATATCTGAGTATCCGCAAGCAGGTTATTATGGCGACGACACACTGGTTTGTGCTTACTCTCCGGCCTGTTTCCACGATACCAGTTGGATTTACCCGCTTACCGCTGCTGACTTCCGTATCTGGAATTGGGGTGACGGCACCACCGATACCGTTCATTCGCCGGATGCCTGCCACATTTATACCACCGGTGGTTTATACCGGGTTACGATGACGGTTTGGGATAGTGCCGGTTGTCCGGATGGGGACTCTTCTCTCTACATCCGTGTAGTAGATAATCCAATTGCCGATGCCGGTGGCGACCAGACCATTTGTTATGGTGCTGTTACACAGTTAAACGGTACAGGAACTACGAATTGCTTCTGGATAGGTCCGGTTTCAAATCCGAATACCTGCAATCCAACAATACAATTATTCCAGGACGATTCAGTTACCTTAATAGTTACCGACCAGTATCAGTGTGCTGATACTTCTACCATTCATTTGTCGGTTGCCCGGGTTTTTGCCGACTTTACGGTGGGGGCTACCTTCTGTTCGGATGATTCGATATGCGTTACGGATGCCTCTACGAACGTAAATGGTACGCTTACTGACTGGCAATATGACTTTAGCAATAATGGCCCGTTGTTACACGGTGCTAATGTTTGCAGTAATTACCTTGGTTTCCCTCAGGGCACCTACAACATCGAATTGCTGGTTACCGATAATCATGGTTGCGTTGATTCTACAACCAAGCAAGTAAATATTTTACCAAGTCCTTCAGCGCTGTTCGCACTGAACGACACCATCATTTGCAGCGACCAGCAGATCTGTATTACTGACCTTACTACAAGCCAAACCGCAATTTCGGGCTGGCAATGGACTTATGGCGATTTCCCGAACACTCCGGTAAATGGCAACAATCCACCATGCCATACCTATGCGCAACCTTATCAAACCAATTATACGGTTCAGTTAGTTGTAACCGACCAAAACAATTGTCGCGATACAGCCGCTATTGTAGTAACAGTAAACGAGGTGCCCACGGCCAATTTTAACTGGAATGCCAGTTGCGAAAGTACCCCTATGCAATTGACCGGTAATTCGACACCCGGCGATGGTGCTCTTAACTACTGCCAGTGGATGTTCTGGCAAGGCGCATTAAACCCGGTATACGATAACAACTGTAATACATCGTTCCAGTTCCCTGCGGGTCAGTACCCCGTGCAGTATATTGTTGGGGATGTGAACGGCTGTAACGATACAATCGTAAAAACCGTAACGGTTGACTCTATATCACAACTGGTAATTTATCCGGGCGATACCACCATTTGTGCAGGAACCTCAGTTGATTACAATGTAAGCGGTGTATTTGACCAGATTGTGTGGACTCCGAACGTGTGGATCAGCAATCCGAACAGCACAACCGTAACTGTTAACCCATTGGCGAACATTGGTTATATCATCAGTGCAGTTAACGGCGTTTGTTCAGCTGCTTCGGACACGTTCAGTATACGGGTATTACAGCCTATTCCGATTGAGGTAGATGCTACGCCAGACCAGATTGTATTAGGCTTAACCAGCAGCCTTACTTCGCAGATACCAGGCCAGATTGACAGCATTATCTGGACACCTGCCGGAACGCTGGATTGCTACGACTGCCCGAACCCAATAGCCACACCAATTGCTACCACCACTTACACCGCTACTATTTACTACAGCGAAAATGGCACTACCTGCACCAACTCGGCCCAGGTTACCATAACTGTATTAAACAACTGCAACGATAAGATTGTGTATGTGCCGAATACCTTTACGCCAAACGGTGATGGCTTGAATGACATCTTTATGATCAGAGGTTTGGCCGCTACTAAAATCAACTACTTCCGCATATTCGACCGTTGGGGCCATATGGTGTTTGAAGCACAGACAGGCGCACCAAACGAACCGAAATGGGGTTGGGATGGTACGGATTTAAGTGGTCAGAAACTTAATAACGCAGTTTTCGTTTACACCTATGAAATAGAGTGTATTAACGGAGAAACTGTGCAGGGACAAGGAAACGTAACATTAGTTAGATAAGAAGGAGGAACTATGATTAAAAATTTACTGAAACCAGTTGGTGCATTAGCTGCTGCTCTCCTTCTTTGGGGTAGTTCGCAAGCACAGGATATTCACTTTTCGCAGTACTACTCCTCGCCTTTGCTATTAAACCCGGCACTGGCAGGTATGAACAATTGCGATTACCGGGTGTATGCCAACTTCCGTACCCAATGGATGACGGTTTCAACCGGCAACACGTATCGCACGTTTGCGGGTGGTGCTGATATGAGCATCGGAAAAGTTACCAAATACAACAGTTTTGCAGGTTTGGGCATTTCGTTCTTTTCGGACCAGGCAGGTGATCTAAACTTTAACTCCAACAGGGTTGACCTTTCGCTGGCTTACCACTTTATGCTGAACCGTAAAGGCACTATGCAGATTTCTGCGGCCTTGCAAGGCGGCTTTAACTATCGCAGCATCAATGGCGCCAATGCTACTTTCGATTCGCAATACGACCCTGTAACAGGCATTGCTGACCCGAACGGTATAAAGGAAAACTTTGGCAAAACACGGGTTATTTTTGGCGATGCAGGTTTAGGGCTGTTATACAGCGCTATGGTTAAAAACCAAACTAACCTGTTCTTCGGTTTTGCATTGAACCACGTAAACCAACCCAAGATTTCCTTCCGCCCGAACGGTTCGGATGCAGCCAACGGCAACGAACGTTTATACATGAAGATTACCTTACACGGTGGTGCTTCGGTTAATGTAGGCAAACGCCTGGCCCTACAGCCACACTTTTTGGTGTTGTTACAAGGCCCAAGCTATCAGTTTAATGTTGGTTTAAATGCCAAATGCACCTTAGGCAACCCTGCCACCAGCAGAACAGCCCTGCATATCGGCGCTCAATACCGCGGATTGATGGATGCTGTAATTATCAGCACACGTATTGATGTAAAAGGCTTTAGTGCCGGTTTAAGTTATGATGTAAACATATCGAAACTGTTGCCGGCCTCTAAATCGGTAGGTGCGCCTGAGGTAATGTTGATGTATCAGGGCTGTGCACGTAAAAAACCTCGTCCGGGTCACTGTCCGGCATTGTTCTAAACCAATAAACCACTTTATAAAAAGCCCCGCAACCCGGGGCTTTTTTATTGTCTGGAACAATGGTTTCGCTGCCGACTTTGTCAGCATTTCATAATTCAATGGCGTTGCGTTACAGACGTTAGCCTACTTAAAAGGAGAGCCGAATAGCAGGCTGTTAGCACAAAAGAAACATCTCCCCTATCCATTCCGGATGGGTTTCTGCTATAGCAATAAAAGGAATTTACTTTTTGGTCATCAACCAATAGGTAGGATCTTCCTGTTGGGCTTCTTCCAGTTTAGCTTTTGCTTCGCGGAAGTTATCGCCCACTGCGTAACCAATTTTGGTAAGGTGCGTGCCCTTATCGGTAATGATAATAGAGTCGGGGTATTTTGCCTGCAAACGCTTGAGGGCAGCTTCTATATTATCGCTTTCGGTAAACGCACCAATGATAACGTAATAGGTATGTGCGCTTTTAGCCTGGTAGTTGTTGCTGTATTGCTCCACCGAAGGAGTATTACTGTTGCTTTCCTCGTTGGTTGACACAACCGGGGCTTCCTGCACAACCGGTTCCAAGGTAGGGTCCGGTGTTAAAGGTAAAGTATCGCCCGAAGTGCTTTCTGCCAAAACTACGGTATCAACCGAGGTCTCAGGTTTGTTTACCGGCAGGGGCTGTATTTCGGGTTCAGGTGTTTTAAATATGCTGGTTACAAAACCGAAAACACTGGCTTCGTCCAGTTTCATGCCTTTTATCTCGACGCCCATCCAGGTTAGCTGTGCCAATACAGCCATAGTAATAAGTAACAGCACTATGGCGGCAACCTTCCATGGTTGACGGCCCGTGGCTGGGCGCTTGGTTTCCTGCACAAACTTTTCGGTAAACTCAATTTGCTTACCGCGTAAAACCGGTTCAGCTACCAGCGATTTTAAGCCATAGGAGGCTTTCAGGTAGTTTGCCTGATCATCGGGTTCAAACTGCAGGTTGCCCTCAATATCGGCATGCAGCTTACCAATTTTGTGCAGGTTAATTACCTCTTTATTGCCCAACAGGCTGTGCGAAGCATGCACCCAATCGCCAATCAGGCCATTGGCCGCATCCAGGGTAACGTGACGTTTACCGGCAATATAGCTAGCCAGCAATCCGTCGTTCTGTACCAGGTTGCGGTTAAAGGTTAATGATTTGGCAGGAGGAAAAACCGAATGAAGGATGGGATGAATTTCGGCGGGCTTATAATTGCAGATGAAGCCCCCAAAACCGGGGACTACGATGCAATCGTGCTCGTACAGCAATTCGCTGATGTAAACCGAAATATCCATTTTCCTTTAAAAATCCGTGAGAAAAGGCCCTTAAACCAGGTAACCTTCGCGACGGGCTGCAAAATACTTTTTTTGTCCATTTCCCATAAGCAGCGTGTAAAAATTGTGGATAAAATGGGTATGCAGAAACACAAATCCGAAGTAGACAAAAGCAATTTTGGGCGCCCGTGTTCAGGTAAAAACATGAGCTACTCTTCACAAGCAACGTCTATAACTCCTTTCTATGCCCAGCAAACAAATAAAGAAATTACTGGTAGCTAACCGCGGCGAAATTGCCATCCGCATTTTGCGCGCAGCTTCCGAATTGAAAATAAAAACCGTAGCAGTATATACGTTTGAGGATCGCTACTCGTTACACCGCTACAAGGCTGATGAATCGTATCAGATTGGCCCCAACAGCGAACCCCTGAAACCCTACCTGGATATTGAAGAAATAATAAGGGTGGCTAAACAAAACCAGGTGGATGCTATACACCCCGGTTACGGATTTTTATCGGAGAATGTAAAACTGGCAAGACGCTGTGAAGAAGAAGGGATCATTTTTGTTGGTCCGCGCCCGGAGGCAATGGAACAACTGGGCGATAAAGTAGCCGCTAAAAAAGTAGCACGTGCTGTAAACGTGCCTCTTATACCCGATAGCAATATCTCTCTGCAATCGCTGACGGATGCTTTAAACGAGGCAGCACGTGTTGGTTACCCGGTAATGCTGAAAGCTGCAGCCGGTGGTGGCGGCCGTGGAATGCGTGTAGTGCGGAACGAGGAGGACATGAGCAAGTCCTTTTTTGAAGCCCGTAACGAGGCCCTGAAAGCTTTTGGCGATGATACGGTTTTCATCGAAAAATTTATTGACGACCCTAAGCACATTGAAGTGCAGATACTGGGTGATAACTATGGAAATATTGTTCACCTGTATGAGCGCGATTGCTCGGTGCAACGCCGCTTTCAGAAGGTGATTGAAGTTGCTCCTTCGATACTTAGCGAAGATGCCCGGCAAAAGTTATTTGGCTATGCCCTGCGTATTGCCAAACAGGTTAATTACAACAACGCCGGTACAGTGGAGTTTCTGGTAGATAAGGACGAGAACATTTACTTTATAGAAGTTAACCCACGAATACAGGTTGAACATACCATTACCGAAGAAATTACCGGGATAGATATTGTTCGTTCGCAGATAATTATTGCAGCAGGGCACGAGCTTTCGCACAGCCAGATTTTTATCCGCACGCAGGACGATGTAAAATGTAATGGCTGGGCTATACAATGCCGTATTACCACCGAAGACCCTGAAAACGACTTTAAACCTGATTATGGTACCATCGTGGCTTACCGCAACGCCGGTGGCTTTGGTATTCGTTTAGATGAAGGCAGCAGCTACGATGGCGTTAAGATTTCACCTTTCTTCGATAGCATGTTGGTGAAGGTTTCGGCCTGGAGCCGCACATTGAAAGGTGCTACACACCGCCTGAACCGCGTATTACAGGAGTTCCGAATCCGCGGGGTTAAAACCAATATCCCTTTCCTAACCAATGTAATGGAGAGCGAGGAGTTTCAGGAAGGTAAGGCCACAGTAGGCTTTATTGCCCGTAATCCGCAACTGCTGATACCGAAATGGGGCTATGATAAGGACCGCGGCACCAAAATGATTAAGTATCTGGCGGAATTGAAAGTGAACGGTCATCCGGATATTAAAACCTATGACCCGCAAAAGAAATTCAGAACACCGGTAGTGCCGGCTGTAGACTACTCCGCTCCTTTTCCAAAAGGTTATAAAAATCTGTTGGATGAAATGGGTCGCGAAAAGTTTCTGGAGTACATCAGTAAAGGGGAGCGCTTGTATGGTACCAAAGGAAGCATACTTTACACCGACACCACCTTACGCGATGCACATCAATCGCTGTTTGCAACGCGCCTGCGTAATTTAGATATGCTAACTATTGCCGAAGGCTTTGCCAAAGCGCATCCGGAGGTATTTAGTATGGAAGTTTGGGGTGGTGCAACGTTTGATGTGTGCATGCGCTTTTTGCATGAAGACCCCTGGGAGCGTCTGCGGTTGCTGCGCAAGGCCATGCCTAACCTGCTTCTGCAAATGTTATTCAGGGGAAGCAATGCGGTAGGTTATGCAGCGTATCCCGACAACCTGATTGAGAAGTTTATTGAAAAGAGCGCAGCGAACGGCATCGATATCTTCCGCATTTTCGATTCGCTGAACTGGCTGGATGGCATGAAGTTGAGCATACGTACCGTGCGCAACAAAACCAATGCCCTGGCAGAAGCCTGCATTTGCTATACCGGCGATATCATGAACCCCGAGCGGCAGAAGTTTAACCTGAACTACTATGTAGAACTGGCAAAGCAACTGGAGCAGGAAGGGGCACATGTACTAGGCATAAAAGATATGGCAGGCTTGCTGAAACCATACGCAGCCGAAATACTGGTTAGCGAACTGAAGAAGCATATCCGCATTCCTATTCACCTGCATACACATGACACCTCCAGTTTGCAGGCCGCCACTTATTTAAAAGCAATTGAGGCCGGTATAGATGCTATTGATGTGGCACAGGCCAGTATGAGCGGATTAACCAGTCAGCCGAACTTTAACAGCCTGGTGGCAATGATGAAGGGCCATGAGCGCGAAAGCCCGGTGAACCTGAAATCGCTGAACGCCTACTCCAACTACTTTGAAGTGGTGCGTGAATACTATTATCCTTTTGAAAGCGAATTGAAGGCCGGCACGGCTGAGGTGTACGAACATGAAATACCCGGCGGGCAATACAGCAACCTGTTGCCACAGGCCCGCTCGTTAGGCCTGGAAGACAAATTTGAGACTATCAAGCACAACTATGAGGTAGTAAACCACCTGTTCGGTGATATTGTAAAAGTGACCCCCTCCTCGAAAGTAGTGGGTGATATGGCCTTGTTTATGACCAGCAATAACCTGGCAGCTGAAGACATTTTTACAAAAGGCGAAAGTCTTTCTTTCCCTGATTCGGTGAAACAGATGTTTCGTGGTGATTTAGGGCAACCTTATGGCGGTTGGCCTAAAAAACTGCAGGAGATCATTCTGAAGGATATTGTGCCTTATACCGATAAACCCAATGCACACCTCGGTCCCATTGACTTTGAGCGCGAGGTAGCTGAATTCCGCAAAAAGTATGATGATATGGTAACCATGGAGGATTTCCTGAGTTACAAGATGTATCCGAAAGTATGGGATGAGTTCTACAACTTTAAAAAGCACTTTGGCGATGTACAGCATTTGCCGACGCCGGCCTTCTATTACCCGTTAAAACCAAACGAAGAGATTTTAATTACCATAGAACCCGGCAAAAGCCTGTTGGTGCGCTTTATGTATATGAGTGCACCTAACGAGGACGGTAACCGCGATGTGTTCTTTAAAATTAACGGCCAAACGCGCAGCGTAAGTATTCGCGACCGCAGTATTAAGGTGCAGAAAGCAGATCATTACAAAGCCAAAGCGGCAAACGAAATTGGCGCACCACTGCAAGGCAAACTGGTGAAGGTGATGGTAAAGGATGGAGAAGCCGTTACTAAAAACCAACCTCTATTTGTAATAGAAGCTATGAAAATGGAAAGCACCATTACCGCTCCACAAGCAGGCACCGTTAAAAAGGTTTACCTGGCCGAAGGGGTAATGGTGGAACAGGATGATTGCGTGATAAGTTTTTAACATATAGGACAAATTAAAAACCAACCGCTTACACCGCATGGCGCTGATTTCAATCACCGAGCTCAGTGAGTAGGATCAGACATTCATAATTTACAGCCAACCACCTTTACTACTTCAAAACCAGGAAGTATGAAAAGGATGTTGCTATTGGCTTTTATTTTGGTAGCTGCCTGCCACCTGCAAGCGCAGGATTTGCGTGAAACTTTAACCCAATTAATGCAAGGCGATAGTGTAGATGTAAGCACTATAGCAGGTTACCCTACCGCCGTGCGGCAACAGGTGTTTGAAGCAGCTACGCAACCGCAGGTTATTGCCAATTTGAATGACCTGCGGATAAAAACCAATAACGAGTTCCGCTCGAAACTTAGCACCTACCCCCGCGAGGTGCAACAAATGATCTGGAATTTGGCGCGCTACGAAGGCTTGATTAACCAATTGGTTAGCGCAGGCCAATTAGCCAACGAAGCCAGGAGAAACCTGCTGGCTAACTACCCGGAAGATATACGGACTGATGCAGAAAACTGCGTAAAAAATCATTTTGAGGTTTTAAAGGACGTGAACCTTACCAACAATAAATTTTCGGAAGGTTATAGTGCTCTGATTGCCCTGTTACCGGGTACTACCCAATCCGCTTTTAAAGGCCTGCTGAATTATCCTGATCTGCTAAACCTGTTGAGCACCAACATGAACCTAACAGTGCGGTTGGGCGATATCTATCATAAAGATGCCACGCTGGTAATTCCGGCTTTTGAAACGCTGCACAACCAACTGGAAGCACAAAAGACACAAGATTTGGAAGACTGGAAAGCCACCATGCAAAACGACCCTGATGCAGCCACAGAATACCAGGCAGCAGCAAAGGAATTTGGCAGTGAATACGGTTACACCGGCGATTATTATAACAATACAAATCCTGTAGTTATCGAACGCTATGTATATGTACCTTATGCCTACTGGTGTGGCTATCCCTGGTGGTATGAATATGAGTGCTGGTATCCTTACCCGTACTGGTATTACTGGGGTTTTACCTATTGGGGCGGACAATTAGTGTGGCTTTCGCCACCAAGCTGGTATTTTATGCATTGGCATTTCGGGCACCCTCACCACCACCATCATTTTCCGCACGTAACCAATTGCTATATCAATTACTACTACGGTCACCACCGCGCTATACCTGCCAACACAGCCCAGGTTGGCAATTTTGTACAACACAGTCGCGACATTGTACGCGCCGACTTTGGCACCAACCCCTATAACCGGGTGGAGGAAATTAAACAACTCGGTAAGTTTGAAATGGACCGGGAAGCTTACAACAAGAAAAATGCGGTACCGGTAAGCGAAAACGATTACCTGAAAAACCATAGTGGCGAGTTCCCGCTGTTAAAAACATTTGATCAGGGTAAAACAGGCACACAGCCCGATAAAAGCACTACGGTGCCACAAGGGGGCAATCAGCAAAACAAACCGGTTGAACCCATTAAAAATACCGATAATCCGAAATACGATTACTACGATCAGCAGAAACAACCGGATGCGAAACCTGTGCAACCCAAACAGCAACCGGGCGAAAATATTCCTGCTTATCAGCCTAAAAACGAATACAAGCCTTCTACCGAACCAAAACAGCAAAACACGCAGCCAACACAACCTAAGCAACAATACAACCCGCCAACACAACCAAAACAGCAATACAATCCACCGGCACAGCCTAAACCGAATTACCAGCCGGCACCACAGCCAAAACCTAATGTGAATCCACAACCCAAACAAAATCCTTCGCCATCCATGAAACCCAAAACAGGGGGAAAGTAAAATTGCGAATGCATCATTAAATAAAACAAAGAGGCTATGTATATCCTTCCTTTTTCAGCTCTTACATTGCGCGATTTAGCAGAGGCCGGTGGAAAGAATGCTTCGCTGGGTGAAATGTTTAATACACTAAAGCCACTGGGTATAGCAGTACCTGATGGATTCGCTGTAACAGCATCTGCCTACCGTTACTTTTTGCAGCACAATAAGTTGGAAGAACAACTGCAGCATACTTTGAACACGCTGGATAGCGAAACGCTCTCGAACCTGCCCGAGGTGGGTGAGATATGCCGGCAGTTAATAAGCGATGCACACATGCCCACCGCATTGGCTGAAGCGATAAAAACAGCCTATGAAGAACTTGCCTCGGATGATGATTCGTTTTCGGTTGCTGTGCGTAGCAGTGCTACAGCCGAAGATTTGCCTACGGCCAGTTTTGCCGGACAGCACGATTCCTTTTTGAATATAAAAACCACCGCAGCGGTAATACAGGCTTGTCAACGTTGCTATGTGTCTTTATTTAACGATCGTGCTATCAAATACCGCATTGATAATGGTTTTAACCATATGCAGGTGGCCTTATCGGTTGGGGTGCAGCAAATGGTGCGTGCCGATGTGGGTGCTTCGGGTGTAGCTTTTACATTGGACCCGGAAACCGGTTTCCGCAACGCCATTTATTTAACCGGTGCATGGGGTTTGGGCGAAAATATTGTTCAGGGAGCAGTTGACCCCGATGAGTTTGTACTGTTTAAACCTACCCTTGAAAAAGGACAGGATGCTTTGCTTAAAAAACGTCTGGGGGCTAAAGAGCGCACTATGATTTATGAAGCAGGTGCTGGGACTGTTAATACAAAGACCAGTGCCGATAAGCGCAATCAATATGTTTTGAGCGCGCCGGAAATATTGCAATTAGGCAAGTGGTGCCAGGCTATTGAAACGCATTATGGGCAACCCATGGATATTGAATGGGCCAAGGACGGACTTACCGGTAAGATATACATTGTACAGGCCCGGCCGGAAACCGTGCATGGCCACAGCAGGGTACGTACTACTAAAACGTATAAATTAAAAAGGAAAGGCCCTGAATTATGCAAGGGCAAAGCTGTTGGTAAAAGCATTGTAACCGGTCGTGCCTGTATTATCAACTCGCTTGCCGATGGACTGAAGTTACAGACAGGCGACATTATTGTGGCCGACAACACCAACCCCGATTGGAATGCGCTGCTAAAAAAAGCAGTAAGCATAGTAACCAACAAAGGTGGCCGCACCAGCCATGCCAGCATAGTGGCACGCGAGTTAGGGATACCCGCCATTGTAGGCACCGTAAATGCCACCGGTGTAATACGCGATGGACAGGTGATAACAGTAAGCTGTGCCGAAGCAGAGATTGGAAAGGTATACGATGGTAAACTGGAGTGGGATGTAAAAACGCTGGAGCTGGACAAGTTTCCCGCAACGCGTACAGCTCCCATGTTGATACTGGCCAACCCCGACAGGGCTTTTGAACTTTCCTTTTACCCTAACCGGGGTGTTGGCTTATTGCGTATGGAATTTATTATCAATAATGCTATACAAGTACATCCTATGGCATTAGCACGATATGATCAATTGCCCGATGGTAACGACAAGAAGGCTATCGCGCAACTTACCGCAGGTTATAGCAGTAAAGGGCAATTTTTTGTGCAAACCCTTGCGCGGGCAGTAGCGCAGGTAGCCGCCGCTTTTTACCCAAACGATGTGATTGTGCGCATGAGCGATTTTAAAACCAACGAATACGCAGCACTTATCGGCGGTAAATATTTTGAACCTGAAGAAGAAAACCCGATGCTGGGATTCCGCGGCGCCTCGCGCTACTATAACGAGCGGTACAAGGAAGGTTTTAAACTGGAATGCGAAGCAATGAAAATGGTGCGCGAGAGAATGGGGCTGAGCAATGTTAAACTGATGATACCCTTTTGCCGAACGGTAGAGGAGGGCAAAAAAGTAGTTAATTTAATGGCAGAGTATGGATTGAAACGGGGCGAAAACGGATTACAGATTTATGTAATGACAGAAATACCCAGCAACGTTATACTGGCGGAAGAATTTGCTAAGATTTTTGATGGCTTTTCGATAGGCTCAAACGATCTAACCCAACTTACGCTTGGTATTGACCGCGATTCAGCCATTATCAGCGATTTGTTTGATGAACGTAACCCGGCCGCTACCTGGATGTTTGCCACTGCTATTCAACGCGCCCACAAGGCGGGTATTAAAATAGGTTTATGCGGACAGGCACCCAGCGATTACCCCGAGTTTGCGCGGTTTTTAGTTGAACAGGGAATAGACAGCATTTCCTTTAATCCGGATGCCCTGTTAAAGGGAATCGAGAATATCTACGAAGCAGAGAAGAGTTTGCAGAATAACACTACAAATTAAATCCACCACGTATGCTCGGACAATTAAACGAATTGGAAATTGAACAGGTATTACAAAGCAATGTAATCGGCAGAATAGGATGTTGCGACGGAAACAAAGTGTACGTAGTTCCTGTAACCTATGTGTATCAGGATGGTTACATAGTTGGCCATACCGGCGAAGGCATGAAAGTAGATTATTTGCGCAGAAACCCCAACTGTTGCTTTGAGGTTGACCATATGGAAAACATGGCTAACTGGCAGAGCGTAATTGCCTGGGGCACCTTTGAGGAGTTGAAAGGCGAAGCCGCCCATACAGCTATGCAACTGCTAATGACGAAACTGATGCCGCTTATTACCAGCCAAACCAGTATGCCTACGCATGGCGTGCAAGAAACACACCGCGCTGATACACACGGTGTAAAGGCTGTTGTATACCGTATAAAGCTCAGTGAAAAAACAGGGCGCTTCGAAAAGCGCTGAAGGATAGAATAGCCTCGCCCCATTTCTTCCGATTTTGTTTTCTTTAACCTATGGAAGAAATTTTTGCCACCCCACGCATTAAGGACCTGGTTCCTAAGGTAAAGGCATTTGTAACCGAGGAATTACTGCCGCTTGAAAAAGACCACCATAAATATAACTTCAACGAAATTGCACCGCTGTTAGAAGCGAAGCGGGAAAAACTAAAAACATCAGGACTTTGGGGTATTCATTTGCCCAAAGATGAAGGTGGGTTGGGGTTAACGCTTTGCGAGTTTGGCCAATTAAGTGAAGTGCTTGGGTATGCTCCATCATACGGCCATTACACTTTTAACTGCCAGGCGCCCGACATCGGCAACATGGAATTGTTGAGCCGCTTTGCATCAGAAATAATTAAAAAGCAGTTTTTACACAGTCTGCTGGAAGGTAAGAGCCGAAGTTGCTTTGCTATGACGGAGCCCGAATTTGCAGGTTCTAATCCCGTGCGGTTGGGCACCACCGCCGAAAGGCAGGGGGATGAATACGTAATAAACGGCCATAAATGGTTTACCAGTGGTGCCGAAGGCGCTGCTTTTGCTGTGGTAATGGCAGTAACCAATCCTGATGCAGTGGCTCATCAGCGTGCCAGTATGATAATAGTGCCCATGGGAACCAAAGGTTTCGAAATTGTGCGCAACGTGCCGGTTTTTGGTGACCATGGCTACGGATGGGCCAGCCATGCCGAGGTGCGCTTTACCGGTTGCCGGGTACCTGTTAGCAACCTGATAGGTGAAGAAGGCATGGGATTCAGGCTGGCGCAGGAACGCCTGGGCCCGGGTCGCATACACCACTGTATGCGTTGGATAGGCATTGCTGAGCGTGCTTTTGATATGATGTGCCAGCGTGCGGTAACACGCGAAATTGAAGAAGGGGTAATGCTGGGCGAAAAACAATTTATACAGGGTTTTATTTCAGAGAGCCGTGCTGAGATTGATGCTGCGCGCCTGTTGGTGCTACGCACGGCCCATAACATTGATTTGTTTGGAGCAGCCTCCACCCGCGATCAGATATCAGCCATTAAATTTTATGTGGCTAATATGATGTTGCGTGTAGTAGACCGTGCAATACAGGTGCATGGGGCATTGGGAGTTTCGGATGATGTAATACTTAATGCCATTTGGCGGCATGAACGCGGTGCCCGTATTTGGGATGGTGCCGATGAAGTGCATAAACAAAATCTGGCCCTTAGCATCTTAAAGGGATACGGGTTGGATGTAAAGAAAAAGAAGAAAGCCTGAGCAATCGTTAACCTAAAGCAGTACGCATGTCAACCATTAACACCGATACACCGGTAGCTACCCGCGCAGGCGAAGAGTTAGACACAACGGCGCTGAACGCGTGGCTGAAAACGGAGGCTAACCAGGTGGGCGAAATTCAATCCATCAGTCAGTTCCCCGGTGGGTTTAGCAATCTTACATACTGTCTGCAAACCAACAAAGGCGAATTTATCCTGCGCCGCCCGCCTTTTGGGGCCAACATTAAGTCGGCTCACGACATGGGGCGCGAGTTTAAGGTGCTATCGCTGCTTAAACCGCATTACGCCAAGGTACCTGCTCCCATTACCTATTGCGAAAGCGAAAGTGTAATAGGCGCCCCGTTTTACATCATGGAGCGCCTGAACGGCGTTATACTGCGTGCGGCCAACGCGCCTAAAATGAACCTGGCCCCCGAACTACTGCGCAGTACCAGCGAAGCGTTGATCGATAATTTAGTTGCGCTACATGACCTGGATATTGAAGCCACCGGACTGGTCCAGTTAGGCAAACCGGAAGGGTACGTTACCAGGCAGGTAGAAGGCTGGATTAAACGTTATTACAACGCTGAAACGGATAAAATAGAAGCATTTAATGAGGCCGCCAAATGGTTACAGCAAAACGTTCCGGTCTCCTCCTCCCCTGCCTTGCTGCACAACGATTATAAGTACGATAACGTAGTATTGAACCCCAACAACCTGTCGGAGATTATTGGTGTACTGGATTGGGAAATGAGCACCGTTGGCGATCCACTTATGGATCTTGGGGCCAGCCTGGCCTATTGGAGCGAACCGAATGACTCCAAAGAAATCAGATTCTTTAACCTTACCTGGTTACCGGGCAACTTAACTAAAAAAGAAGCAGCAGAACGCTATGCATTAAAAAGCGGACGCAACCTGGATAACATTTTATTTTACTATGTATTCGGACTATTGAAGAACGCCGTAATAGTGCAGCAAATTTATGCCCGCTGGAAACAGGGTCACACACAGGATCCGCGCTTTGCCACGTTATTACCCGTGGTGCTGGCCTTAAGCCGGCAAGCCATTGACTACCTAAAGAAAGGCAGCCTGTAATACTAAGGATTGGTGCCAGTACCCAGCGCCTTTACCAGTACTTCTACTGCTTTATCTATATCGCCTTCCGTATTGTATTTACTGAAAGAAAAGCGAACGGCCTTGCGGTGTACATCCGCATTTATGGCTTCCAAAACGTGCGAAGCCTTTTCGGAACCCGACGTACAGGCGCTGCCACCGCTGGCCGCAATGCCGGCCATATCCAGGTTAAATAATATCAGGTCGGTTTTAGGATGCGGCGGCAGCGATACACTTAACACTTTGTAATTGCTGCCTTCTTCGCTTGTATCTCCATTAAACTGAATGCCCGGTATGTGCTGTTGCAGGCTGTTCATCATGTAGCGCTTTAAACCAAGCAAATGACTGCGGTTAGCCTCCATGTTAGTTACCGACAAATCCAGTGCTTTGCCCAGGCCTACGATGCCGCTTACGTTCTCCGTACCGGCGCGCATGTTACGCTCCTGTGCACCTCCATCCAAAAACGGCTTCAGGTGCACCTCGCTATTGATATACAAAAAGCCCACGCCTTTGGGACCATGAAATTTATGCGCCGAACCACTGAGGAAATGTACTTTCAATTGTTTTAAATCAATAGGAAAGTATCCAATGGTTTGTACGGTATCGGAATGCAGGTAGGCCGCATACTGCTGGCACAGATCAGAAAGTTGTTTTAGGTTCAGCAGCGTACCTATTTCGTTATTGGCATGCATTAAACTAACAAGGGTGGTACCTGCCGTAGTATCCTGCAACAGTTTTTCCAATTGGGCAAAGTTTACACGCCCGGCACTATCCAGCTCTACATAGTCGATTCGTACTCCTCCTTGCTGCACCGCCTCTACTGAATGCAATACGCAATGATGTTCGGCTTTGGAGGAGATGATGCGCTTAACCCCAAGATCGCGCACGGCATTCTTAATCGCCGTATTGTTGCTTTCCGTACCACTACCGGTAAAGAAGATTTCGGCCGTTGAGGCATTTAAATAGCGCGAAACCGTTTTCCGGGCCTTTTCGATGGCAGCTTTCGCCACCCTGCCGTAGCCATGAATCGACGAAGGATTACCATAGTTATCGGTCAAAAAAGGCATCATTTCCTGCAGCACTTCATCCGCAATACGGGTAGTGGCCGCGTTATCAAGATACACGTTCATAACAGGACAAAAGTAATGTTTTAGGCCTTTTAAAAGCCTTGCAGGCTAAACCTACGTTTATATCTTTACGGCTGTTAACAACCGTCCATGAAAAAATTAGCCGCGGCCACCCTGGTTTTTGCTCTTTTTGCCCTTGCTTTCAGCAGTTGTAAAAAATGCTTTACCTGTCATAATACTTGTGTGCAATGCGCCATTACGGTGGGCTCCAATAGCTTTTCGCATACCCTTTGCAGGGATAGTTTTAACACCGAAGCGGAGTATAATGCGGCTATCTCAACCGATACTGCTGCCGGTTATACCTGTAGTTCAACCGCACCAACCTATAGCTACGATTTTTGTGTAAACACACCCGGCGAGGAAAGCTATCCGAACTATTTTAACAAAGGCAAAAAAGTAACCTGCGATGAAAAGTAAAGTGATACTACTACTTGCATTAGGCGGACTATTGTTTACCGGTGCCTGCAAAAAAAAGATTGAAACCTGCAAACTGGGCCGCGCGTATGTTACCGATGGCAGCACTACACCCAACCCAACCGTATTTGCCTTTGGTAACGAAAAACTAAGTTCTGTAAAGTACCCCAACAGCGATTTTGATAGCCTGGTTTACAATGCCGATACCATGTGGGTATTTACTTTCGATAACCGCGATTCGCTGACGACGTTACTGCGTGCCATTACCGATGGCAGCGGCCATGTGGTTACAGGCACGAAAACCTATTACGATTATTTTGGTCAGGCTACGGGCACCGATAACATTAACTGCACTTATAATGCAGATGGGAACCTAACCCAGCAAACGATTAGTAATACAGGAGGAACAACCATTTACACCTATAACTTTACCGGCGGCAACCGTGTAAGCGGTTCGAAGTTTGTAGGCGCTGTAAAAGCAGAGACCTATAACTTTTTTGCCGGCACTGCTGAGAACAAATCAGGCCTGGATGACCTTACAAATCTGTACGCGCCTTATTTCGGAAATGCCTCTGCCAACCTGTTAGACAGTTCGTGGATCATTACCAGCAGCGATACCATCCGCATTAAATACGAACATCAATTAGATGCGAATGACTACGTTACAAAAACGGTAAAAACCTACCTGAGCCCGGGTTTCCAGACCAAATATTTTACCTATAGTTATTTCGATTGTAAGGAGTAAGAATTACTGAGCCAGCGCTTTATCAATGGCCGCAGTTACTTCTGTTGCTGTTACCAGTGTTTTGGGCGCAAACGAAGTAATTACTTTTCCATCCTTACCTACTAAAAACTTTTGAAAGTTCCAGGTAACAGGTGCGTCAATCACACCGTTCTCCGACTTTTGCGTGAGGTAAGCATATAGGGGTGCCTGGTTAGCTCCCTTAACTGATATTTTGGAAAACATGGGAAAGGTAACCGCATATTCACGGGTGCAGAATTGTTGTATTTCCTTATCGCTGCCCGGCTCCTGGCCCATAAAATTGTTGGCCGGAAAACCCAATACTACCAGGCCTTTACCTTTGTACTTTTCATACAGGCCTTGTATATCCTTATACTGCGGTGTGTTACCGCAAAGGCTGGCCACATTTACAATTAACAGCACCTTGCCTTTATACTCGCTCAACGACACATCCTTACCATCGATATTTTTTACGGTAAAGTCGTGCACGGTTTTAGTTCCCTGCAGGGAAACGGAGAAGGCGGCAATTAAAGCGGCGGCAATAAGTTTCATACAATTACATTTAACGTGATAAAAAGTTCTGTATCAGCTAAAACAAAGGTGAGCTAAAAAAGTTTAGTGCGGGCAAATTCACCGCCAATATTTGTTATCGGCGTCAGGCAACCGATGGTAACAGGATACGGAAGGTAGTGCCTTTGCCTACTTCGCTGTGCCGTACAAAAATCTTGCCCCGGTGGTAATCCTGCACAATACGGCGTGTAAGGGAGAGGCCTAAACCCCAACCCCTGCGTTTGGTTGAAAATCCCGGTTCAAAAATGGTTTCGAACTTGTTTTTAGGAATACCTTTTCCGGTATCGGTTACATCAATAAATACCTGGTCGCCTTCCTGACCGGCCTCCACGCGTATCTTGCCTGCCCCTTCCATGGCATCCAGCGCGTTTTTAAGCAGGTTTTCAAGCACCCAGTCGAACAACTGAGGATTGATATTAAACTGCAGATTACGATCGCTGGTAAGTTCCATATTAACCTGTGCGCTGGCCCTGCGGCGCATATAGTTTACATTTCGTTCCAGCGTGGCAAATACGTTATGCGGCATCAGTTGGGGAACCGAACCAATTTTCGAGAAACGATCGGCCACCAGCGATAGACGGTTTACATCGCTTTGCAGCTCATTCAATATACTTTCATTGCCCTTCAGCGCATCTGTATCGCGCAGATACTCCACCCAGCCTTCCAGCGAGGAAATTGGTGTACCTAACTGATGAGCAGTCTCTTTTGCCATACCCACCCATACCAGGTTTTGCTCTGCCCGGCGGGCGTTACTAAAAGCCACATAGCTTATCAATAAAAAGGTGGCGAAAATGCCCAACTGCACGAACGGAAAAACCCGGAGGCGTTTAAGGGTCATGGAGTCATCGTAATAGATATAACGTTTAACCCCGGGTCCCAGATCAGCCAATATCGGCTCATGATCGGCCTGCATCTCTTTTATCAATTTCAATGCAGAAGCCTCATCCCGGATTTTCGATGAATCGATATTCCCGTAATCGAGGATATTCATTTTTTCATCGGTAAGTATTACCGGGGCCGAAGCCGAATTAACCACCACCTCGCTGATAAATGTTTCTATTAAATCGTTAAGGGTTTGCTTCAACTTGGTAAACAGGTTGCTATCCTTGTAGTATATGAAGTTGCGGCTATAACGGCTGTTTACCTCGATGGGGGCATATACCGAAAACTCCTTTTTGATGCTATCGGGCAGCGTTTCGAAGGTAAATTGGCCGGGAGGCATATCGATGTTGCGGGCGCCTACAATGTTACCGGCATTATCCGTAAGAATAGCCGGTATGTCGTTATTGGAAGTAATGATCTCATTAAAAAAGGTAAGCAGGTCGTTATCCTCCACGGTTAAGATAAACTTAGTGCTCTGCGCATAAACAGCCACCTTATGCCGTTCATCATCTGCCAGTTTGGTAAACAACTCTTTGGTATAACGCACCAGCCTTGCCTTGCGTCCGATGGCTTCTGCCCACAGTTTGGCCTTGTATTTTTCGTCCTGCGCCAGGCGGTTGGCAATCTGATTGGTATAGAGCACGGTAGCCACGCCTATAACCAGGCCCAGGGCCATTAAAACCAGTTTTAAATTCGATTTACGCGTGTATATATCCATGGCAGCTTGCTACCCTAAGCGTAGCTAACTTATAAAAAGCCTGTAAATAACGGACGTCCAATTATTCAAGTATGTGGCTAAGGGTCCTTGTTTTCGTCAAAGTCCATAAACTGGGGCTGCTCCTTAACATCAAAATACTTTTCCTCGCGTTTCTGCTCATTCGGATCCACATTAACGGGATTATTGTTCAGCAGGTTCTTCAGCACATCTTTCTCCTTGCGGAAGTCGTCCTTAATTTTGTTGCGGGTGCTGGCCTTATCCAGTTTTATCTGCGGATCGCTTAGTTTACCCGACATGCTTAAATAAATATTTAACCCTTCGTACGGATCATCCTCCATATACACCAAATCGGTACGGCGGCGGAACTTTTGCGCCAACAACTTGTGCAGGTTAATTTTAAAATGGTAATCTACCGTGTTGTCAAAGTAGTGGTAGCCGTAAATAATCAGGTTCAGCGCCGATGATTTAATTTCAAATTCAGGTAGGTCTAGACGGCCATTGGCAATTTTAATGGTGTTAGCCAGTTCCGAGAATTTAATGTCCTCCAGTTCTTCCAATCGAATAAACTTAGAAGCTGCCCGCAGTGGTTCAAACTTTATCAGCTCCCCATCCTTGATGCTAAAGTCAACAATAGCGGTTAATGCCTGCTGATCCAGTTCTTTATAGTTGCGCCAGGTAGCATCAAAACTAAGTGCCGTGGTGATGGTGCCCTTTAAATGCTTATCCGTAAGTGTGGTTTGCCCAAAATTTTCGCACTGCTGAAAGATAGTGGGCAGGCTTAGTCCAACTGCGCGTATGTCGCAACGCAGGTTCAAATCGTTGGCAGGTGTAAAAGATACCAGGCCGGTGGCTTTTACATCGCCACTCATGGCACGGGTGGTAAGTTCGTTAATGCGTATTAAGCCGGGTGCCACTTGCAGGTTGGTTCGCAAATCGGCAAACTCCATTTTGTTGTAAATAAACCGGCCAATCTCTACATTCAGGTTGCCCTTCATGCTAAGCACTTCGCGTATATTGATTTTCTCGCGCAATTGTGCCTGCGGTCGGTTCTTGCGATTGTACGCATCCAGTATACCCGATAAGTTGAAGGTTTGCGCTTTAACCTGTCCGTTAACACCTAATACCACACCATTGCTGCTGCGCTTTTTGCTGAGGTTGTAAGCAAAGGCAAACAAATTTTCGATAGTGCCTGTAAAGGCAAAATCGGTACTTAAAAAGTTAAGGGTAAAGTTTTGTGCTTCAATAAGCTGTTTATCATAAGTAAGCACCCCCCCGATGTTGCCATAGGTAATACCGTTATTGCGAAACTCCACCCCGTTTAAGGCAAACTTACCGCCGCCGGTTAAGGTTGAATTTTCCACATCGGTAAAATCGCTTTTACGGCCGCTAAGGGTAAAGTTGGTAAAGGTAATAGCACCACCTATGTCCTGCACTACCGAATCGGGCACAAACGGGCTTAGTTCTTCCAACTGCAGTACACCATTGGCAAAAAAGTTGAACGAAGGATCTTTGAGTTGATTGATGGTTAATTTGAAATGGAAAGGTTGTTCGTTCAACTTGCAATCGAAATTGCTGATGACAATTTTGTCGTTGCCTGCAGCATCCATTTCGTACGTGGCCGAGGCATTTACCTCTTTCAATAACTTGTTGTATTTGCCCAGCTTTACTTCGCTGTTCTTTAAACTGGCGGCAATGTTAATAGCCGGTAATACCGATTTGCCGACAATGCCTTTTACAGTGGCACTGACGCTGTATTCCCCGCTGCCGTCCGCATCAGCCAGGTTTTGCTTTATGCCTTCAGGGAACAGCGCAATCAGCTGCCGGAAGTCTTTGCCTTCATTTGTTAATTTAAAATCGACCTGAGTGCCCGTTTTAACTGAGGCAAAAAATCCATTTACAGCAAACTCACTCTCGCCAATAGCAATCTTGCCTTTGTTAAAATCGTAGCGCTGGTTCGCCTTATCTACGTTTATGGTTACCTCGGCGCTTACCTCCTTGCCCTCCAGAAAATGCTCCCCATTTACTAAAGCTTTCTGCACATTTACCTTACAGGCCGCATCCAGCACAAAGTTCGCCTCCTGAAACATGCCCTTTAAGGATGCCTGCGTAACCATTACGGCAAACAGGCTGCCCTGGGTTTTATCGGTGTAGTTCAGCTTCACCCTTTTCAGTTCGGCTTTATTCAACTGCACGGCCATGGCTTTGGCTGTACTATCCTTTTGTGGCTTAAAAATCAAGTAATTGGCACGGCCGGCTTCATCCTTATACAGGTTTACTTCCCCATCGCGTACCACTATTTTTTTGAACTCCACCTGTTCGCTGAACAAGCTGAAAATATTGCACAAAAGGGAAATCTCCTTCAGTTGTGCCAGCTTTTTGCCCTTACGCAGTTTATCATCAATCACAACATCGCTAAATGTTAATGACGCATATGGAAAATGTTTAAAAAGCGATAAATGAATGCCTCCGTTGATCTTCACCGGAGCATCAATACGTTCATTCAGCTCGGTAACAATCGTTTGCTTTATCTTATCTTCTAAAAGCCATGCGGCAATAATAGCCACTGCGAAAAGCGCTATAATTGTAGTAAAGAAGATGAGCAGTATTCGTTTTAACCGCCCCTTCTTTGGTTTTACCTGAACCTGGCCTGTGTTTTCGGTCATCGTTTAGTTTGAACGCAACTGGGTTTACTAAATTTCGTTCACTTAATTTGCAATACAGCTTTGGTGCGTAATTGGCTTAATTTTCAACATTCTATGAGGAAAATCAAATTGTTTTCCGCCCTGGTGGCCTGTTTGTTTTTAAATCTGTGGCTGAACGCACAGATGAATACCGACCTTCAACCGAAAAGCTTTTTACTCGCTAAAAAGTTTTTTAACCAACCATCAGCCACCGTATTGCCAGCTTTAAACATTTCGGATGCGGAGCGTTTGGATAAAATTGATGTGAAGAACGGCGAATTGCCCAAATTTTCGCGCTCCATTTATACCAACATCACGTTGGATAATTCAGGAAGTTGGTCAGAATTGCCCGATGGAGGCCATGTTTGGCAATTGCAGCTTAGTAGTCCCGGGGCACTCGCCCTTATCCCTTACTTTAACCGTTTCTATATCCCGGCAGGTGCTTACCTGCACGTGTATACACCCGGTAAAGAGGAGGTATTAGGCGCTTTTACGTCGGATAACAACCCTGCAAACGGCTATTATACTACAGGCTTGTTACATGGCGATGTGGCCATCCTGGAATATTACGAGCCTAAAAACGTACGCGGACAAGGTGCTCTAAGCCTGAATGAGGTGGGCTACGCATACCGTTGGGTAAAACCTTTACAAAAAGATGCACGGGAATTTGGCGATGCCAGCAGTTGCGAGGTAAACGTAGCCTGCAGCGAGGGAACTCCTTATGCTGATCAAATACGGTCAGTGGTGCGTATTTTGGTAAACACTTCCTCAGGACAAGGCTGGTGCTCGGGCGCACTCATAAACAATACCCTGCAGGATTGCACTCCTTACCTGCTAAGTGCCCAGCACTGCAGCGAGGGTACTACACCAAGCCAATACAGCCAGTGGGTGTTTTACTTCAACTATCAAAGTCCAACCTGTGCCGATCCGGCTTCGGAAGGTACACTGGGCAATAAGACCATGATTGGCTGCACCAAAGTAGCAGACAGTGAAGACGGCGGTGGCGATAAGGGCTCCGACTTTTTACTGTTGATGCTAACTAAACAACCTTTGGCCAGCTATAACGCCTACTACAGCGGTTGGAACAACCAAAATACAGCTCCTTCTTCGGGTGTATGTATTCATCATCCCTCAGGTGACATTAAAAAGATATCCGCATATTCCTCAGCAGCTACCTCCACTACCTGGGGAGGCAGCGTAGCTGATACACACTGGGAGGTGCGCTGGGTAGCAACAACAAACGGCCACGGCGTTACGGAACCCGGCTCATCAGGCTCTCCATTATTTAATTCTTCGGGCGAAATTGTGGGAACCTTAACCGGTGGCGATTCGTATTGCAACACACCCAACCAACCCGATCAGTTTGGCAAAGTTGCCAAGGACTGGACCAGCAATGGTGCCAGTGCTTCGGTGCGATTGAAACCATGGTTAGATCCTACCAACAGCGGATCGACCAGTTTCCCCGGTATTAGCGCACCTTGCGGCACTTTACAAACCGTTGATGCCGGCATTCACAACATTAAATCACCTACCCCTGCGCTTTGCGATAGTTTTGTACCGGTTGTAACCCTGCGTAATTACGGCAGCGCTAACCTAACCAGTGCTATAATTAGCTATACTATCGATGGAAACGTTTATCAAAAGAACTGGACCGGCAATTTAACTTCCGGGTCATCGGCTAACGTTAGCTTACCGGTAGTTACCGGTTTAACTCCGGGCAATCATACAATTGTGGCTAATACCGATAACCCCAACAACAGCAGCGATGGTAATACCGCGAATGACGGAATTACTGCAAACTTTGTGGTGCCAGCGGCTAATGGCAGTATGAATGTGCACCTGGTTACGGATAAAGATGGCAGCGAAAACGCTGTGTTCTGTGAATAATGCAGGCTATGTAGTGGCCAGTGGTGGCCCCTTTACTTCAGGCAGTTCACAAACCATTGATAAAACTGTTTGCCTGAGCGATGGTTGTTATACCCTGGTGGTGTACGATGAGTATGGCGATGGTATGAAAAGCGGAACTACCGGACAGATTATTGTTACTGCGCAAGGCGGTAGCACCACTTATGCTACTATTTCAGGTTCAGGTATGTGGTATAAGAAAGAAGCGACGTTTTGCTTAGCAGCCACCGGCTTTAGCGAAGAGCCGCAGTTACTGCAGGTGTCCGTATTCCCTAACCCCACCACCGGTGCGCTACAGCTTAATTTTGCTGATAGTGATACAAAGCAAATAAGTGTAACCAACGCGCTGGGCCAGCTAATAGCTACCGGCACAAGCAGTGCACTTAATTATACCCTGAACCTTGCTGGTAATAGCAAAGGCGTTTACTTTGTAACCGTTGAATCGGCTAACGGAAAAGCGGTTAAGAAAGTAATATTGGAATAACATGAAGATATTGGCGGTAATTGTTTCGGCACTGGGTGCCGGTTGTTTGTTGTTTGCGTGTAAAAGCACCAACAAAACTACAGGCAGCGCTCCTGTAAGCGATTCTATCATCAGTGACATCAGCAATCGAAAATTGGTGCAGGACAAGGAACTGTATGGTGCTACTACCGAAGTGCTGCCAATCGATACGGTTTATATTGAAAGCAGCACCCTGCATGTTGTTACCCAAAAATTACAAGCCTGTAACAGCCAGAATTTTCAACTGGTTTGGAATGGCGCTTTAATGAAATCGATGCCACCACAGGCAGCTACCAAACTATTGTATGTAAACGATGGCACTTGTAAAACCATGAACCGGTTTCACCTTACATTTAATGTGAGTCCGCTAAAAATTAAACAGGATAGCACAGGCAATAAAACTACCATTGTGCGTGTAGGCGGCTGGAAACAACCGGTTAAATACGACTACTAAACTATTACAGGTGCAGGTTTTCTAAACCCTGTCCGGCAGCCAGTAATTCGGCAATATCAAATACTTTAACCTCCATCTGCTTGTCCTTGCTTTTAACACCGTCGGTAATCATGGTGTTGCAGAACGGGCAGGCAGCAGCCACTATTTTGGCATCCGTCTCCAGCGCTTCCTCCGTACGGGCAATATTGATACGCTTTTTACCGGGTTCATCTTCCTTAAACATCTGGGCACCACCGGCACCGCAGCAAAGGCCTTTGGTACGGCAGCTTTTCATTTCCACCAACTCCGCATCCAGTTCTTCTAATAACTGCCGTGGCGCTTCGTAAATTTCATTGGCGCGGCCCAGGTAACAGCTATCGTGGTAGGTTATCTTTTTGCCTTTAAAGCTGGCGGTATCGGTAATTTTAATCTTACCGTCGTTAATCAGCTTTTGAAGGTAAGTGCTGTGGTGCACCACATCGTAATTACCGCCCAGGCTTGGGTATTCGTTCTTTAAAATATTGAAACAATGCGGACAGGTGGTAACAATATGCTTAACACCGTAGTTGTTCATCACTTCAATGTTTTGCAGGGCCAGCATCTGGAAAACGAACTCATTACCGGCACGCTTGGCAGGATCGCCGGTGCAGCTTTCTTCCGAACCCAGTACAGCAAACTTAATGTTCAGGTGCTGCAGTATTTTTACAAATGCGCGGGTAACTTTTTGTGCGCGCTGGTCGAAACTGCCAGCACAACCTACCCAAAAAAGCACCTCCGGTGTTTCGCCGTTAGCGGCGTATTCCGCCATTGTTTTTACGTTCAACATATCCTTATTTTTAATAGCCCAGCGGGCTTCTACACACTAGTTATTCTACGTTTTAATCTTTCTGCCAGTTCAGGCGGTCCTGCTGGCTAAACTGCCATGGAGCACCGTTATTTTCCATATTGCTGAACATACCCGCCCATTCGGCCGGGGCGTTGCTTTCTTCCATTACCAGGTTACGGCGCAGTTGCACAATAATTTCCAGTGGCGAAATCAGCACTGGGCATTCTTCTACACAGGCATTACAGGTGGTGCAGGCACGCAGTTCTTCAATACTGATGTAACCGTTTTCTATCAGGCTCTTTCCGTCTTCTTTCCATACACCACCGTTGGCATCCATCGCATAGCCTACCTCTTCTAAACGGTCGCGGGTATCCATCATAATTTTACGCGGACTCAGTTTTTTGCCTGTTTGGTTTGCCGGGCAGGCAGCGGTACAGCGGCCACACTCCGTGCAGGTATAGGCATCCAGCAGGTTCTTCCAGGTAAGGTCCATTACATCCTTAGCGCCAAACTTAACAGGCTCGGTTGCAGAGGCCGGCTCTACAGCCGCATTGGGGTCCATCATCAATTTAATTTCCCGGGTAATTTCGGGCATGTTATTGATGTAACCTTTAGGCTCCAGGCGGCCGAAATACGTATTCGGAAATGCGAGCAGAATATGCAGATGCTTTGAATAAGGCAGGTAAACCAATAAACCTAAAACACCGACCAGGTGGCCCCACCAGCCTAAACGTTCTACTATGTGCAACGAGGATTCGCTCCAGCCATTGAAGAAGGAGGCAAACAAGCCACTTACCAGGAACCCATATTCGTTATGGTGCAGGGCCATATCGGCACTGTTCATGCTAAAAATGCAGATCAGCAGGTAAATTTCGGAAACCAGAATCAATGTCGCATCAATCTTAGGAAAGCCTTCCAGCTCGGGTTTGTTTAACCGCGGCACCCGCGTAATGTAACGACGGGATAAAAAGCTAACCGTGGCAATAAACACCAACAATGAAAGAACTTCGATAAAGGAGATAACAAACGTATAAGCACCTTTTAAAAAGCCAATGTGCTCCACGGCGTGGTAAATAATCCGGTGATGCCCCGTTGCACCGTCAATAAACACCTCCAAAAGATCGATCTGGGTGATTACAAAGCCGACGTAGATAAACACGTGCAACACAGCCGGTGTAATGTTTTTAAACATCTTCTTTTGCCCAAAGGCCACCAGCAACATGTTTTTAAACCGTTCACCGGCACGATCGCTGTAATCGGCTTTACGGCCCAGCATAACGTTGCGGTAAACGCGCCGGTAACCCTGATAGGCGTAAAAAGCCGCCAGGCCGGCAAATGCAATAAACAGGTATATCTGAAAATACGTGAGCATACGCGCTTTAAATGAGTGAGCGAAAATACATTTTACCCTATAACTTTCAAGAGTTAGCAAGGTGTTGCAGCCAGAATATTTCCCTACCAACGGTAGGTAAACAATTAAAAATCACTTAGGTTTTTACTTATGGAAATTAAGGCTTTCACCATCTTTGCCATATGAGTTACGAAACCGAACAACCGCCTATCGTAAGGTATCCACGCCCTATTGGAGCCGCTTTTGTTGCCGGCAGTTTGCTGTTAGCCTACTTATGCATTCTGTTGCCTGTAAACGCCGCAAAGGCCGGCGAAGCTACCATCAGTCTTTCATCCACCGGCATTTTTATGACCTTCTTCTGCCTGATCGTAGGTTTGGTATTCCTGTTGTTTGGCGCACGCTTTGCCCGTTACTTTGTAGTACAGGAAGGCGAACCTAAAGTGCGTATGTACGTTACTGTAACCATTATCTGCGCCATTAGCTTTAGTGCCTACCTGGGCTTGCAACACTATCTCGAAGGTCTGGGATATACCTTTTAAACAAGTCTGCCGTTTAAAGCTATAGTATTGTTTATGTTGGGCTTAGCACAGCTATGCCTAAATTAAGTTACTTTTATCACCGGTGCCCACCGGGCCGTACCTCATGAAACGGATACTGAGTTTTGTAACCCTGCTAACTATTAAACTGCTGGCTAAAACATTTTACCGGTTTAAAATCGGCTGGCCAAAGGAAGGGCAGGTGGAATGGGACCGCATCCGGTGCATTATTTTCCTGAATCACACTTCCTTATACGAACTGCTGTATGTAGGCTTTTTACCGGTTAAGTTTCTCTGGATGCTATCGGCTCGCATGGCAGCGCCCGGCGCCGATAAAACCCTCAACCGTCCTTTTGTAGGCACTATTTTTAAGCTATTTAGCCCGGGCATGGTATCCATTACCCGTAAACGCGATGATTCCTGGAAGCAGTTTCTGGAGTCTATCAGGCCCGATTCCATAGTGTTGATAGCCGCCGAAGGACGTATGAAACGCCGTAATGGCCTGGACCTGCAGGGCAAAAAAATGACAGTTAAACCGGGGGTTACCGATATACTTGCCGGTTTAGACAAGGGCCAACTGGTGCTGGCCTATAGCGGCGGCCTACACCATGTGCAGGCACCGGGCGAGGGCTGGCCCAAGGTGTTTAAAACCATCCGAATGAACCTCGAAGTTTTTGAAATCCCTGAATACAAAGCTATGTTTAATGCCGAGCCCGGTAGCCAAACCTGGAAAAAACTGGTGTTAGACGACCTGCAAAATCGCCTGGAAACCAAGCCACCTGTTATTGAACCCGGTGATAGGTAGAGGCAACTGAACGTTAACCAGATACGTCTGTTATTGATTAACTTTATTGTATGAAAACACGTTACCCTTTACTGGCCCTTGGCATTTTAATGCTGGCCACTTCCTGTTACGATGGCCCCCGGCATCGCGACATGGACGTTGTAGGCAAAAAGCCGGTTTACGCCTCAGATTTGGAATGGACCACAATTAGCGTAAAACCCGCACAACCGGCCAAAAGCATTGGCAAAATTGTAACCTACAACCAGTATATCTTTTTAGTAGATAATGGCATTGGCGTACATGTGCTTAATAATGCCAATCCTGCTACACCGGTAAAGCAGGCCTTTATTGCCATCCCTATGTGCACCGATATTGCGATAAAGGACAATCTGCTATATGCCAACAACGGTGTAGACATGGTTATCCTCAACATCAGCAACCCGATACAGGCGCAACTTATACAGCGTATGGAAGGCGTTTACAACAAAAGCAGCGAACACTCCCCGGCTACCTATTCAGGTTACTTTGAATGTGTAGACGAAAGCAGGGGACGCCTGGTTGGCTGGACCGATACTATATTGCATAACCCTACATGCCGCAAATAATATGAGAACATTCCTGGCACTAGCCTTATTGGCCTTCGTAATGCTCTTCAGCGGTTGCGCTAAAGAGAGCAGCACTACGCACACCACCTCTCCTACCGGTATATCCGGCTCCCTTTCCCGGTTTACCATTGTGGGTAACCGCTTATTTTGTTTGGACGGCAATACGCTTAAAACTTTTGATATTACCAACGGTGGACAGCCTGTATTACTCAGTACTATTGAACTAAGCACCGAGCCGGAAACCATCTTTAGCTATACCAACTTTCTGCTAATGGGAACTTCCTCGGGTATGCTGATATACTCCGTTGCGGATAACCCGGCTTACGTTTCAACTTATGAACACATAGTAAGTTGCGACCCTGTAGTTGCTGAAAACGGTTATGCCTACGTAACCCTGCGTAATACCACCAATTGTAACAACGTTAACGGTGCCAGTCGCCTGGAGGTGATATCGCTGGCGAATATGTCCACACCCGAACAGGTAGCACAGTTAAACCTGATGGCCCCCTATGGCTTAGCCGTAAATGATACCCTGCTTTTTGTGGCCGACGAAGAATTGCATGTGCAGGTTATAAGCATCAGTAACCGCACAGAGCCTTACTTTGTGCAAACGTTAACCCTCACCGGTGCGCGCGATGTTATTGCGCTTCCCAACCTGCTGCTGGTAATGGCGGAGAAAAAATTAGCCCAGTACGATTACAGTAACGTGCAGCAAATTCAGTTGATTTCGCAAATAGACCTGTAATGCGCAAAGCCCTACTACTACTACCGCTCTTGTTAATTTTGAGCATAACGGCCCATGCTAAGGACCGTCATGTAGATTCAGCCCAATATGCTGCGGTGGTTAAGTTTTCGCTGCTACCTTTTTTCGAAATATACCCGGCTATACAAGTGGGTGTAGAGCACAGTTTTAAAAAACGTTTTTCAGTAGCACATGAGCTCGGGTTTATAGCCGATGAATTCAGTTTTTGGCGTGTTATTACACGTGGCGTATTAGTAGACCGCATCGGTGTGCGTTACCGTTTTAATCCCCGCTTTTATTTTGAGGATGTGGACCCGCACAATTTCAACTTCTTCCTGGGGCCCGAGCTGATGTATAAATACATGTTATTACGCACCAACGACGAATACACCCGTTATAACAACTCGTATGTGGAAAGCATTGATGTAGTGCAGCATCGCCACGATCTTGGATTTGGCATTAAAACCGGTTTCTGGACAGGATTTAAGTTCACCAATTTTGTGTTGGAATTCGACTTTGGCTTAGGGGGTAAACTGATGATGAAAAGTGATAACCTGCCAGCCGATGCCTCCGTGAACATACGCCGCAACCGAGGCCTTGTTAAGGACTTTTTTCTGCTGAACTCCAAAGGTTCGGATGTACGTATGTTGTTCAACAGCGTTATTTCGATGAAATTAGGTTGGGGCATTAATCACCGCAAACACCACCGCGATAACGAGCTGATAAACGGATTTTAGGGTGATTACCGGTTAAGGCCGTTAGCTTACCAGCCGAAAGGTGTAATAAGGTTTGATGTGCTGATTAAAATAAGTGCCATGAGAACCTGCCTGCATAAAGGCGCGGTAGAGAGTTGCAGGAACCTTTAAATACTGATACACTTTTCCGCTGTGGAATTTAACCTCCAGCGTTTGACTGCGGGGTTCGTAACCGATGGAGTGAATACCCGAAGATGTTACCAACTGACGGCGCATATTGATGCAACGGCCAATAGCGCATTGCCATATGATGAGCTATTACCTACACAAACTTCACCTTATAGGTCCATTCCACCACGCGCACAGCCCCTTTAAAACGTATGCGGTCAATAACAACAAAAAGTATTCCGGACGTTCGCCCAATAAATCCCCTGGTTTGCAGACTGCCAAGACCATTGAAAGCCGACCATTTAAATATCTCGCCTTTAGTACTAAACACGCAGGAATAGCTTAAAAACTCTACACCCGTTATAGCCGAAACCAGCGTATCGTGTTGGGTAAACAGCCGGTTACTGTCTATCTCAACCACGTTTGCGTCCAGCTCTTTTGAGGCTACAAAAGCAGGAAATGTAACCGTATATACGCCCGTCTTTTGACTCATTACAGCCATACCTACGAGCATAGTAAAGGTAAGTAGTAAAGTTTTCAGCATACCCTTACAATGTCGGGTGGGCTATAAAGTAACAACGGTCTTATCCATCTATTACAACGGTATCGGCAGCACGGTCGCCAATCCTTTGTTTGTGCTTATCCTTTGCTGCAACCATAATACCAATCAGAAAAAAGGAATCAATAGGATCCAGCAAATGCCGTATAGCAGCGGCTTTAAAATCAGCGGGGCTCAAATCCTGCTTAACTACTTTTACCTGAATGAACCATTTACCGGCTGTTTTACCGGTAAGGCCTTCAGGCACCACCAGTAGCAGATACGAGCCTATAAACCATAAGCCTGCGGGCCAGCCTTCCAGGTGAAATCCAAAACTATCGGAATTGGTAGCGCCCACAAAAATGGCGATCAGATAACCATAAGCAACAAGAACGATGCTATCAATAATGGCCGCAATAATACGCTTGGTTATAGCAGCAGCAACCACTTCAGGTTGAATGTCTTCAAGTAGTTCCATAACATAGGTTTCAGTGCTAATATGCTGCTCCTTTCTTACATAACAAAATATCGGCAGCATCCTACTTCCGGGCTGTTGGTTTATACAGCTATTGTAAAAACATTAATTTTGTACTAATATGAATTATTCCTCCTCTAATAAATTTCACATGAGCGCTTACCTCTTCTTATTTGCCCTGGGCAGCTTGTTTTTAAGTATAGCTGTTTGGCAATACAGCAAAACCGAAAGTTTATTAAAACGCGGCAAAGTAGCGGTTGCGGAAGTGGTGGAAATGATAACCCACGATGGCAACGATGGCGCTACCTACTCTCCTGTTTTTGAGTTTAAGGATATAACTGAACAAACACGGCGGTTCAACAACCCGGTAGCATCTAATCCTCCGGCCTTTCAGGTGGGCGACATGGTTCCTGTGGTGTACGATCCTGCTGATGTGCAGGAGATAAAAGTGGTATCGTACTGGGGTTTGTACCGCTGGGTGGTTATACCACTGGTAATGGCCCTTCCGCTATTAACCATCTCCATTGGTAACTGGTTGTTCCTTTGGCGGTTTAAGTAGTAGAGATATTAGACCGCAGTCTGATCTTCAATGGTAGCATCCGGTGCATTCTTTTTCACAGATTCTATACCATTATCTCTCGCCTGCTCACTTTCATAAATCTCGCTGCTGCCGATAATCTGACCGTTACCTGCCTTCAGGTTAAAATAAAACTTGCCATTGGTGGATGTTTTGCGCTCATATCTGCCATCGTCCGTGGAGTTCTTTTTCACTGATTCAACCCCATTATCACAAGCCGCACGGGTGGTATAACCTTCACTCGATAAAATGGTTTGTCCGTTGCCGGCCTTCAGGTTAAATTGATATTCGCCGTTTCTTCTGGTGCTTATTACAAATTTTCCCATATGCAGTATTTTTGCTCCAAACTACCATCCGGGCCATTTTATTTATATGATTTTGATTAGCCTGATTTACAAGGCCTGACACCTTGTTTTAACCTAGTTGCCACGCATGGTCTGAACCAGTAGAACGGTAAAGGCAACAATTACCGTTGCCACATAAAACGCCTTTTGCTGCAGCGTTGTTTGTTGCACCCAACCAATGTAAAAATCAATTAGCCGGCTGGGGATGTATAGCAATAGAAATAGTAATGCCGCTATTACAATTTTTACAGCTAAACTTTGGGTATTATCAACCAACAATTCCCTGATATAGGTTTTTTCGAAATACGCCGCTATTAACGCCAGCAGCAGCAAACAAACCAATTGAGCTACTATTTCAACCACGGCAGCAGGTTCGCTGGCAATGCGGTCGTGCTTGTCAGTAATAATAAAGCCCAAAAACACTTCGGCTAAAAAGAAATAGGTTAAAAATAGGTACGCCCATACACTTCCGTTTTCCACCTCAATGGCACACGATTCCAGCACCGCTATGGTAATTACGATCCGTAGAAACACCCGGATGACCGAAGAAATCACGAGATAAATAACAGGCAGTTGTAGCACACCGCTGCTTCGATAGTTTTCGTAAGCAATGCGCTTGTACAGGGCAAAAGGTTCCAGTACTAACAGCACACCTATCAACAGCGCTAATGGTACAGGTAACAGAAAAACAGACCGCTCGCCGTAACTATCCACAGCCGTTAGGTGCCGCTGCATAAACGAATTGGCCGCAAAAAACAATGCCACAAATAAAATGTTTACTGCCGGCCCCAGCCACAGGGCGCGTACCTCAACAGGTGGTATTTTAGTTTCGTGTTGCAAGCAGTTGAAAGATAAGAATTACCCTGTTTACCAGTGTACGTTGCTGCATGCTGATGAGGGGCTGTTATTTTTTGACCGCTTTCTTCTTCTTTTTTGGCTTTGCACCGGGTGCTTTTGGTTTAGTTACTTTCAATTTAAGATCTACGCTTGGTATACAGGTAATAATGGGCACACCTAATGCCGTAGAATATTGATTGATACTGTGCTGGTAACCGGCTTCTTCCAGCCAATCGGTTACATCATTGGCTGGGTATTTACCCGAAACCGGTACGTTAATCAAATATCCGCTGCCATCGGGTTGAGTATAAGAAGAATTAACCCAGGTTCCGTTAATGTAAAATCCGCTTTTATATTCAAAACCGGCAATAGTAAACGAAACTCCGTCGAAAAAGTAACTGAGCGACATATCGTAACCCAAATGAAATAAAATGATTTCCTCCGCATTGGGCGAAGGAACATACAAACTCCCCAGGTCAAACACAGCCGTTGCTACCGGAAACTTAGGCACAATATCATTTACATTTTCAAACCGCATGCTATTGGGTAGTTTGCCGTTAAAGTCCTGAGCAAAAAATTGATTGCCGGCCGCCGGTGCTGCAAAGGTGCACACCGAAAGATTGGTACGCGGGTGGCCACTGGCACTAAAATTCCAGAAGAGATACGAAGCAAATACGGTGGCAAGGTTACCGCCCAGGCTATGGCCTACCACCGCAATTTCCGAGGTTGCTGGTGCTGCATCCAGCACCATCCACAACGATTGGCCGGTAGTTGGATCTGTCATATTTACCAGGTCCTGAAAAGCATCCCAGCTGCCCTGCGAAATTTGGGCATTGCTAACGCCCTGGGTGTACTTCCATGGAACCTGCGTGCCCACGTTCAAATCCTGTTCAATCCAGTTATAAAAAGCGCCCCAGCTAAAATCGAGCAGCGATCCCCGCACCGCCACTACATAATTATTGGTACCGGTATTACGGGCAACAAAAGCATACGTACCATCTACCGCTGTCGGATTCCACAGTACCTGCCAGCCCGGCAAATAGGTATTAAGCGCCTGTTGCGGATTTTTGCAATACGCAATAGACGACATCATGCAGGCAATTTTCGGGTTAATGGTGGAGGTGTGGAGCATATGGTTAGTTTATAACTATAAATGTTGCTCCTATTAATTTATAATCAAATACCTTAATAAAGGGACAGGCCTCCCATACCGGTCCACTGCTATTATTCCATAAAAAAAGCCCCCCGCTTTCGCGAGAGGCCTTGTATTTGTCTGATGACTGGTATTTAACGTCTGTTCAGATTACATCATACCGCCCATGTCAGGCATTCCGCCGCCAGGCATTCCACCTGCTTTCTTCTCTTCCGGCTTGTCAACGATTACCGCTTCGGTAGTCAGTAACATGCTGGCGATAGAGGCAGCGTTTTCAAGGGCAATACGCGAAACCTTGGTAGGGTCAATAACACCTGCTTTCTTCAGGTTCTGGTATTCGTCGGTACGGGCATTGTAACCAAAGTCATCTTTGCCTTCGCGCACTTTCTGTACCACAATAGAACCTTCCAAACCGCTGTTTACCACAATCTGGCGCAGTGGTTCTTCGATTGCACGGCGAACGATAGCGATACCGGTAGTTTCGTCGTCGTTATCACCTTTCAGTTTTTCGAGGGCAGCTTGTGCACGCACATATGCTACACCACCGCCGGCAACAATACCTTCTTCAACCGCAGCACGGGTAGCATGTAAGGCATCATCCACACGGTCTTTCTTTTCTTTCATTTCCACTTCGGTAGGAGCGCCGATGTATAACACCGCTACACCACCGCTCAGCTTGGCTAAACGTTCCTGCAATTTCTCGCGGTCGTAGTCCGAGGTGGTTTTTTCGATTTGTGCCTTAATTTCTTCGATGCGGGCTTTGATCTGATCAGTATCGCCTTTACCGTTTACAATAGTCGTGTTGTCTTTGTCGATGGTAACTTTCTCGGCCTGACCCAGGTAGCTGAAGTCAGCGTTTTCCAGTTTGTAACCCATCTCTTCGCTGATAGCAATACCACCGGTAAGGATGGCGATATCTTTCAGCATTTCTTTGCGACGGTCGCCAAAGCCCGGAGCTTTAACAGCAGCTACTTTAATAGTGCCGCGCAGTTTGTTTACTACCAGGGTAGCTAAAGCTTCGCCTTCAACTTCTTCCGCAATAATTACCAGCGGACGGCCACTTTGAGCAACTTTCTCCAGGATAGGGAGCAGTTCGCGCATGTTGCTGATCTTCTTGTCGTAAATCAACAGCAGGGCACCTTCCAGGTCAGCTTCCATGCTCTCAGGGTTGGTAACAAAGTAAGGCGACAGGTAGCCACGGTCAAACTGCATACCTTCTACGGTTTTAACTTCCGTTTCAGTGCCTTTGGCTTCTTCTACAGTAATTACACCTTCGGTGCCTACTTTCTTCATAGCATCGGCAATCATCTTACCGATTTCGTTATCGTTGTTGGCAGAGATCGAAGCAACCTGTTCGATTTTGCTGAAATCTTTACCTACTTGTTCGCTTTGCTTTTTCAGGTTCTCAACAATGGCTTTCACCGCTTTGTCGATACCGCGTTTCAAATCCATAGGGTTAGCACCGCTGGCCAGGGCTTTTAAACCGGGGCCTACAATTGCCTGGGCTAACACAGTTGCGGTAGTGGTACCGTCACCGGCCTGGTCGGCAGTTTTGCTGGCAACCTCTTTGGTCATCTGGGCACCCATGTTTTCAATCGGGTCTTCCAGTTCAATTTCTTTAGCAACGCTTACACCGTCCTTGGTTACCGATGGAGCACCGAATTTTTTATCGATGATAACGTTGCGGCCTTTAGGGCCTAAAGTAACTTTAACAGCATTGGCCAATTTATCAACGCCGGCTTTCAGTTTATCGCGGGCGTCCTTTTCGAACAGAATAATTTTTGACATAATTCTATGGTTTAATTTTTTGAATGATTGCTCGACTTTCAATATCCCGAAAAGCGAAAAGTCGAAACTCGCCAGTCGCAAATATTACTTGTCGCTTAAATAATTGCGAAGATGTCGCTCTCTTTCATGATCAGGTAATCAACACCATCCACCTGTAACTCGGTGCCGCTGTATTTGCCGTACAATACGGTGTCGCCTTTCTTAACGGTGGTAGGTTCGTCTTTTTTGCCCGGTCCTACAGCTATCACAGTTCCACGTTGCGGTTTTTCTTTAGCTGAATCGGGGATAATAATACCGCCTGCAGTTTTGGTTTCTGCTTCAGCCGGTTTTACCAGCACTCTGTCGGCGAGTGGGGTAATTTTTACATCTGCCATAGTATTTGGTTTTTAAGTTTAACAATGTTAACCCCGCCTATGTGCGAGGTGCAAATTTGCGGTGCGAATATAGCAGACTTCGTGCCAGCCCGAAATCGACTGATTTTTTGGCAGAAATGGCTGAAAATCCTTCAGTGACAACCAAAATTTTGACAGTTAGGCCGTACCTGGACTGCCTTTACGTCAAAGGCGCAAATCATCACAATCAATTGATTTTCAAATATAAAAATGTTTAATCGTCCATATTAGGGTAGCGAACAAAAAAAGGCAGCGGACGTTACCGCTGCCTTAGTGCTTTCAGGTTCAAAAAGTTGGGTGCTATTGGGCGATCATTCTACCCTGCCCTATAACCTGGTTGTTTTGCTTAACCCGGAACAGGTAAAGTCCCGAGGCCATATCGCCCCGGTAAACGGTAAACAAGCCATCGGTAGCCGGCACTTCGCGAACTATCCTGCCGCTAAGGTCCATAATCTCCAAGGTTGCGGCCCCTTTCAAGCCTTCAACTACTACCGTCGTAAACTGCTTAAATGGATTTGGCTGCAGGGTAATGCTTGCACTGCCCTTGGCTAAATCGCCAAGCCCCAGGTGATAATCAATAGTATTCAGGGTAGTATTTGTAAGCACCACCTGGTTGTAATCAAAGTAAATACCTGCACTGTTATGCAATTCAGTGCCTTCGGCCAGGCCGCTTACAGGTTTAAGCGTAAACGAAGCAAAACCCATAGATCCCTCAAAATTGGTTCCGCTATCCGGCAGCATAATGTTGCTGAATATCACGGTCAACTCGCGTCCTTCCAGTTGCACATGGCAGGGATGGCTGGCCGATTTCATTTCAAATGACGCAATATCCAGTTCGGGCCGTATGGTGTCAAGCAAAATCACATTCACAGCTGGCGATGTGCCTGTGTTCTGGAAGGTAATGGTATAATCCAGCGGTTGGTCCGGCGAAATAAAATGCTGTGCATCCTCACCCACTGGCGAAACCTGCTTATCGTTCGGGTCCCAACTGCCTTCTACCACCTGGTGCAGGGTATCTTCGTTACAGCCGGGGTTAACATCCACAAAGCCGTTATCAGGCACAAAACTGATAGCATTAAATACCGGAGCTCCCAATACGGCATTCTGGTTGCAGTAAAAGAACGGCTGATATAAAAGGGTTTGCCCCAGGGCCAGGGTAGCATGCCAGCTTACCAGGTAGTTTGACTGGCTTACACTGGTGGGCGTAACATTGGCATGGTCGTAGGTCAGGTGCGGGTCGAAATACATATACAGCGTACCGGCCATTGGTATATTACCATTGTTCGACACATAAATTTTATACATAGCCGGAAAGGTTGCCACTACATTACTGTATTGGGTAAGGGTTACACATACATCGCCGGTACCCGGGTTTATATGCAAGCCGAAATTATTGCCGCCGTAGGTATTGCCGGCTGTTGCCGCGTTTACGTTATACGAAGTTGGAGTGGCCGTATAGCCCGAATAGTTGCCACTTGGTGTATACATTACCGTATAGAAACCTGCGGGCACCACTACGCTCCAGTCGCCGGCGCCTACGCTGCTTACTACAAGGTTATTGATGTGCACCAGTTGCCCGGCAACACCAATTTCGCCTGCATCAAACACCCCGTTGTTATTAGCATCCAGGTAAACCTTGCCGGTAATGGTTACCAGATTGCTGCGCACGCCAAAGTTTAAACCTGCTACGCTATTGGTTACAACGGTAATTGTATAGGTAGAAGGATTGATTGGCTGTGTTAACACCATGCCCGCATTGGGCACATAACTTACCGTATAGGTGCCGCTATATACCATCAAAGTATAATAGCCCTGTGCATTAGTGGTTACCGCATAGTTATTGCCACTACCTGCAATATGCACAGGTGCATTTGCAATAGGCGCATCACCTGCATCGTATAAACCATTGGCGTTATTATCAGTATAAACAATACCCGAAAGCAACAGGGTATCGTCGCGCATACCAAAATCCAAACCACACATATGTTCGTTCGGCGCAGTAGTTAAATTATAGGTAAGCGGGTTTTGCGGATAGGTTTGCGCCCAGCCTACCGGGGCATTCAACCATATGCTGTGATTACCTGCACTTACCATAGCCTCGTAAAATCCATTACTGCCGGTTAAATACGTAGTGCCATCTACCACTACCGTACTGTTAGGTCGTACATGTTCGCCTACATCGAATATGCCGTTGCCATTGGCATCGTTAAACACCATACCACAAAGCGTATCATTTACCGGTGGCGGGGTGGTAACTACGGTATCGCAGAAGTTATTGGTGCAGCCGCCACTGCTAAGCGCGTTAAGACAAACGGTATGCACGCCATTCTGCGCAAACACAACTACAGGATTCACCGCTGTACTGCTGGCAGGTGTGCCTCCGGCAAAAGTCCAGTTATAACCTATCAGCGATGGATTACCGGTACTGTTGTTATAGAAGGTTACCGTAGAGCCTGTAGCGGTGAAAGTAAAGTTGGCATTAACCGTGCAGGTTCCGCTGAATACCGTGGAGCAGAAAGTATCGGTACAAATACCTGATGAATCGTGCACCACCATACAGAGGGTTACAGCTGTATCCTTAGGTATCGGCAACCACCGCACGCTGTTAAACGCAGTGCCCGATTTGTAACTGTAAAGGTTGCCGGTTACATTATTATGCGCAAACGCTTCGTAAGAGGCAATAGAACCGCTTGATAAATTAGTGAGTGTTGCAGTATCCGGGTTGGTACCTGCACCTGCACTGGTAGTAGCACTAAAGTTAGCCTGCACGCTGCAAGGGGTAGTACTGTAACAAATTACCAGTTTAGGTCGCTTGGAAGCAATCGGGTTATCACTGCTGCAAAAAATTAGGCTATTGTAATAGTTAGTGCCTATCATATCCAGCATCATGCCATTGTTCTGCGCCGGGGTATTAACCCAATTCTGCGCAAAGGTCGTAACATCAATATTGGTATAATCCATTACGGTACTGGTAGCCTGTGGTAGCAAAATCTGACCGGCTGTTGTAACACTTGGCTGATTGTTCCAGTTAACCGTATTCTCGCTCCAGCTACCGGTTATAAATTTTAAATAACTGGCATTGTTACTGCCATACGTAGGCTGACCGCTATATCCACCAACTGAATTGATGTTGGCATACAACGATAGAGTTGCGGATGTAACCGTGGCCCCTACCGGAATTGCGGACAAGTCAAATTTGATAAGTCCGCGGTCCTCGCCGGGCACCGAATTATAAGTCCACTGGCTAGCCGAAAAATCAGGCCAGCTACCGGAGGCTGTGTTAGGTGTTAATTCAAAAATATGGGCATCAATACCGGCCGTTGAATCAGGCTGCAGCGTTAAGCAATTGCTGCTCGGCACCTGGTAGCAGATAACCAGTTCCGGCCAACGGGTTGAATCAGCATTATCGCTGCTGGCATAAATCTGGAACCGGCCCAGGGCACCGCTTTCAGTATTTAGTGTCACCATCCAACCGTTATTGGTCATGCTGCCATTCACCCAGCTCTGCACAAAAGAACTTACATCCACATTCAGTTTATCGGAAGTGGTGGAGGGTGCATTGCCAATGTTTAAGCCGCTTACTGCGGTAGCCGGTTGGTTGGCCCAGGTAACCGTGTTCTCATTCCAGGCTGCGGTAATGGCCGCCAGCTTAATATCGTTTGACGTATTGGTACTATGGGCAACTGCGGGGTCGTGATACAAGGATAGGCGTGCAGAAGTAATAACCGCGCCTGATGGAATAGAAGAAAGATCAAATTTCAACAATGAACGCGAGATAGCAGGCACGGTATTAATCGTGTTATACCCGGCATTTATATCAGTTACAGCACCATAGTTTGTGGTAGCGTTTATGTCGCGTATCATGGCATCCAAACCCTGGGCAGCATTAGGCTTAATCGTAAGGCAGGTTGGCCCGTTTGCTAAATTCAGTTGCACATACACCATCGAATCCCAACAAATACTATTAAACGAATCCCGCACAACCAATGTGGCGTAGTAGGGCTGCGCCCCGCTAAACTGGAACTGCGGATTACTTCCTGTAGAAGTGCCGATCATACTTACCTGGTTATAAAAAGTCCACTGACTGCTATAGCCATTCGTTGAGGAAGATGTATTAGTAAACTGTACAACATTATTCCCCATGTTTTGATAGCTGAACAACGCATGTGTATTACAGGATGCTGCATTAGTATTGGTAACCATATAAATTGCCGAATCCACGCAGCCTATATCGTCGTACGCATAAAACACAAGCTGATAGGTAGCATTAGCGGCAGGTATAAACAAATAGCCGCTGAGGTTGGTGCTGCTGCCTGCCACGGTACCGTTAGGATAGCTATATAACATCACCGACTGATGCTGTACCGGCACATGCGAAGTAATAAACTGGGCTGTATACACAATGGTATCCTGATTACTGGAAATGGTGTTGGATAAATTAAAGGTGATGTTATGGCTTAGGTTACAGGTATCCAGCACCACCGATTGTATCACCGTATCGCGGCAACCCAGCGAATCGGTAACAATTAACCGTACGTTATAAGCATAGCCCGGAGTATTAAGCATTACCTGTGCCAACGGCCAGTTTGTACCGTTAATCCAGTTGTAACTGCCATTGAGTATGCTCCAGTTGTAGGTAGCAACGCCAGCTGGCGAGGTGGATGTAGACTGCAGGGCCATCAGGTGGGCCAGCGTGTTTTGCGTACCTCCCTGGTTGGTGGTAAACGAGGCATTTAGGTTACAAACCAAAGGATCAGGATTATTAACTGCCACATGTACCGAATCGTAACAACCGATATCATCATACAAACCGGCTTCTATAACATACGAACCACCGGGTTGAATGAAAAAGAAACCGGAGGCCGTAGTAGTGTAACCTATATAAGTGCCGCTACTCAAATCGCGACAAACCACATTTACCGACGACACCGGCAAATGGCCACTTGTAGTATTTATAGTATATAGAAGCGTATCCTGGTTACCGCCAAAGGCATTTTTAAGCGTTGTGGTTACAGCAATCTGCAAATTACAGGTGTCAGGATGAATAACCTGTATAGCCGTGTCCTTACAGCCAATCGAATTGGTAATTATTAGAGTTACCGTATGGTTAACCCCTATATTATTTACATATCCCTGAACAGTATCACTATTTGTAACCCCCATCAGCGAGCCGCCGCTAATGTTCCAGAAGTAGTTCGTGATAGGATAATTGGATGTAGAGGTAGAAATAAGCGATTGGTAATTGGGATTCGAATTGCTAAGCCCACCCTGGCTCCAGTTAAACGCCGCATTCATGTAGCAGGTATTACTGTCAATGGTTATTGGGATGATGGTATCTCTCGCACAGCCAAAGCTATCTGCTGCCTGTAGAGTTACAAGATACGTTCCCAGGGCTTGATACTGATGCGACGCAGGTACCGACATAGCCGAAGCAGCGTTATAGGTAAATGGCGTGCTGCCGTCTCCATAATCCATATACAGGTAAACAGGAAAAGGATAGGTGTTATTCTGGTCCCAACCTGTATAGATGGAAAAATTGACAAACGTACCGCTCTTTGTATAGCTAAACCCTCCCAGCGGAGGCCAACACATAGGTACCGTTTTACAAAAACTATCAGTGCAAAAATTACCGGTGGAGGAGTCATAGGCCGTAACATGCAAACAAACCTCATACGAAGACGCTGCTCCCGGTGTGTAGCTATGCCCGGTGGTTGTCAATCCCGTATTAGCCGTAGTGCCATCACCAAAGCTCCAAAACACATCGGTAACCCCCCAGTTATTTTTTAATACTACCCCCGGGGTAAAGGTGAAGTTTGCCATTGGCGACCCCAGGGTGTAACTATTAAAATACAAGGTACCAAAACAGCTGTTTTGAGCACGCCCCCATAGCAGTACTGTAACTGCTACAAGGGTAAAAATTAATCGGGTTGTTTTCATGGCCTGGGTTTTATAAGTGCAAGATAGGTTTAGTGATTCATGGGTTGTTTCCGTTAATTCGGCCATCTTACGCGGTTAAAGCCTCCATCGTGCCCGTACCCAGGGGGCATAGCGTATAATTTCCGAATCTAGTACAGCAGCCGGCACCTTTGCTTTCACAAACTGTTCCGCCTGCTTTTTAAGCTTAGCATCGGTGCGGTAATTATCCTGCAGCACCATTTTATCCAGCAGTTTCAGCAAATCCAGTTCGCGCTTAAAATCTCCTTCAGTTAACCACTTTCTGAACTGCCTTTTTACCGAAGCTGAGCGTAGCATAAAGCTTTGCGGGTCGCCGGCATCAAACTGCATAATCAGTTCTGCCACGGCAATTTTCAGTTTAAACGAGTCATCCGCCTGTTTAAAATTGTCGTTCACATACAGCTTCACAATATTCTTAACTGCCTCTTCGGCCCGGCCGCTCTGGTGCAGCAACATCGCCTTGTTGAAATACAAAAACTGGTCGTAATAACTGTTCTTTTTGTTGCGGGTTTCGCGCTCAAATTCCTCCAGTATGGTCAGCGCCCGGCTCTTATCCAGCGCGCTGTAGTTTATCACCAGCGAGTTATAGTAAAAGAAAAGATACTTATCGTATAACAGGTTACTGAACGAACGTATTTCTCTCCCCAACACTTCCGCATATTGTAACGACTCCTGGTATTTGTTTAACCGGAACAACGAGTTAACGAGGTAGGTTAACATCTGCAATTTCACATCATGATTTTCCCGTTCAAACCAGTTAGCATTTTCAAAGGTGGTATACATCTCCTTCAAAAACTTCTCAAGCGCTGCATAATTATGTTGCTGCAACAGCGTTGCGCTCATGGCCCGGTAAATACGTATTTGAAACGATCGGCTGCTTTTTAAGCCGGCATTGCTCGTAAATTCCCGTATGGTGGCATTCAATATCTTCAGCGAATCGCGGGGGGGGGCCGGCTACATTTTGTGTAATTTTTAAACGGTAGTTCAGGGCGGCCAGTGCTTGGTCCATTTCGCGCAGCATATGCAGGCGCTCGGCATTCTCCCGCCGTTTCGCAATGTACAACTCAGGGTTTATATCCAGTAAGTCGGTGCTTAACTTAATGTAATGACTGTAAATTACATCCAGCATTTCAAAATCTTCCACCGCTATGGCGTTCTGTTCCGCCTTCTTTAAATAAAACAAGGCCACCTTTAACTGGTTGCGCTTCTTAAATATGCTGAACAACGAAATGTTGCGGTTCATTTCATTCAGGTCGCCCTTCCAGGTGTGATGAAACACCAGGTAATCGCCCATGTAATCCAGCAGCCGGTTCTTCAAGCGGTAAAAGCCGGCCTTATCTCCTTTCCCATACAGTTTGGCGGCTATATAATCATCGTTATAGGCAGGGCCGGTTTTGCGTACATAATCCAGCAGCTTAAAATCCTTGCGGTCCTTGCCCGCATTCATTCTTTGGGCAAATACCTTAAAATACCGTAACTCTTCCTTATTTAGCGAACAAACAAACTGGTTTAGTATATCCATAGTGCAGGGTTCTCAGCGCCAAGCGGTGGTAAAACCGCTTGGCTATCTGTCAAGATAGGTCAAACACCCGGCGCGTTGCACCTTAACCGCGTTAGTTTTTGAACATATTAAACACAACCTTTAACCGCCACGGTCTATCTTGGTTTAATAAATAGGCATAATGAGAAGCGTACGTATACCCCTGCTGCTGCTATTAATTAGCTTTTGTGCACTGGCGCAAGGCCAAAGTTCCCTGGGCTTTGGAGCCACCACCTTTTCAAAGGACACCCTGTTTTTGGGCGATACCCTGTTTATAAATACCTATCTTAAAAACAACGACGTATCACCTTATACCGATACAGTTGCCTTTAAATTAAAAATCAATGGCATCCTGAACGTAAACCAGAACATCTTTCCCAATCCGCTACTTAACCAGGGCCTTAACCTCGCTGCCGGCGATTCGCTGCCTATTACCCTGATAGCAGTTATAACACCGGCCTATTACCTGGTAGGGCCTGATATTCTGGTGGTTTGGCCGGTAGCCAATACCGGTGGCTTAGCCCACGATAGCATCATTAAACAGATTATAGTGGTTGACCATACCGGCCTGGATGAGCTAACCGATCCACACCTGCGCCTGTATTACCGGCAAAATCTGCTGAATATCGAACAGAACGATGGTTACGTTAACCTTAACCGCGTAAGGATTTTCGACCTCCAGGGGCGCGAACTGATTAACCGGCAGTTAGCAGGCGATACCAACCTGCCGTTTGAGAACTACCCTGCAGGTTTCTATCTGGCCGAAATTACGTATAACGGCACGGCAAGGCGTATCTACCGCTTCTGTAAGCCTTAGCCTTGCAGGTATGATGACTTTTTCCTGCACCCCGTGGCAATATTCGGGGCTTTCAAACGACTACAAGGGAGGCTTAACATTTTTATAGCCCTACACATTGTTTGAATCCTATTTTTGCGCGCGATGTCGGATAATAAAGAGGCTGTAAAGCCCAAAAAACTAAACCCGAAGCAAATTTCGCATGCCCTGCGTATTTACCGCTTCATTTTACCTTATAAGTGGCAGTTTATTATCGGTATGGTTTGCCTGGTGGTTTCCTCAGGTGTGGTATCCTTTATTCCGGGCGGCTTCGGCAAATTAATTGATGCAGCCCTGCCAGCTAAAGATGCGATCGAAAAGGTGCTCAGTGTACTTACTTCTACGCTAACCAGCGATGAAAAAGTAAAACAAGCCACCGACCTCATCAATGGCTACAAATCGCAAATCAATCCCGAAAAGCTAAAGGACATCGGCTTTCTGCTGGGTGGTATTTTATTGCTGCAGGCGGTTCTCTCCTACTTCCGCATTTATCTGTTCGAATATGTAGGCCAAAATGCCATGTCGGCCATCCGCCGCACCTTGTACGAGAAAATCATAACCCTACCTGTGCGCTTCTTCGAGGAGAACCGTGTTGGTAACCTTACCTCCCGCATCTCTTCCGATGTTTCGCAACTGCAGGATTCACTTTCCAACCAATTAGCCTTTTTTGTAAGGCAGTTGGTGTTACCCATCGTTTGTATTCCGCTGCTTTTAAAAGTATCGGTTAAGCTTACGCTCATCATCCTGGCCATTCTGCCGGTACTTATAGTTTCAGCCGTGCTGTTTGGCCGCTTTATCCGCAAAATTTCGCGCAAGGCGCAGGACGAGCTTGCCGAAAGCAATACGATTGTTGAAGAAACCTTCCAGAGTGTTGACGTGGTAAAAGCCTTTACCAACGAAGCTTATGAAACCCGCCGCTATGGCTTTATCAATAAAAGTGTAGCGGCCATTGGTATGCACGCGGCTAAATACCGCGCAGGCTTTGTGTCGTTCATCATCTTTGTAATGTTCGGGGCAATTGTGGCACTAACGTATGCAGGTTTAAGCGAGGTAGCTAACAACCACCTTACCATGGGGCAGCTAATCGAGTTCTTCTTCCTCACCATCTTTATTGGCAGCTCCCTGGCTGGCTTAAGCGAAAGCTATACCGTGTTGCAAAAAACTATAGGTGCCAGCGAGCGCATCAACGAAATACTGGACGAGCACAGCGAAACCAAAATTGCTGATGAAGCACTCAACAGCCCTATCAAAGGTCATGTGGAATACCGCGATGTACATTTTGCCTATCCTTCGCGCCGCGATGTGCAATTGTTCCAGGGCCTGAGTTTTAATGTAGATGCAGGTCAAAAAATTGCTTTGGTGGGCCCCAGCGGTTCCGGCAAATCAACCATCGTTAAACTGTTAGCAGGCATGTATCCGTTCGATAGCGGCGAAATCCTCATTGACGGTAAGCGCCTGCAGGAGTATAACATCACGGCCCTGCGCAAAAACTTTGGCACCGTGCCGCAGGATACCATTCTGTTTGGTGGCACCATACGCGATAATATCGCCTATGGTAAAACGGATGCTACCGACGCTGAAATTAAAAGCGCAGCCCAGCGTGCCAATGCCTGGAATTTTATCGAAACCTTTCCCGATAAACTGGATACGGTGGTAGGCGAACGCGGCGTTAAACTAAGCGGCGGTCAAAAACAACGGATTGCCATTGCACGTGCCATCCTGCGCGATCCTAAAATTCTGATCCTCGACGAAGCTACTTCGGCGCTCGATAGCGAAAGCGAGAAGTTGGTAAAAGATGCCCTGGATGAGTTGATGAAGAACCGTACAACCTTTATTATTGCGCACCGCCTGAGTACCATTCGCGAAGCGGATGTTATTTTGGTGATTAATAAGGGTAAAATTGTGGAGCAGGGCACGCACGACCAGTTAAGCGAACTGGAGAACGGCATCTACAGTAACTTGTTGAAGTTGCAGTACGATTTGGAGTAATTTCCTTCCTTCACCCATTATTTAGCTTGTGCCTGCCGGCTGTGCTACAAAACAACGGCGGCAAACAGTATTAGCACATGAAACTATCGGCATCCATTTACTCCAACAACGGCAAAAACCTGGAACAACTGGTTCGGGAACTGGAGGCGTATAACATCGATATGCTGCATGTGGACTGCAAGGATAATCCCGCCGTTTTTGATGATATCCGCACTATTCGCACCCTTACCCATACACCTATCGACCTTCATCTGATAACCTCAAACCCTGAAAAGTACTTTGAGTTGATTGAGGAGCTAAAGGTGGATTACGTGTGCCTCCAATACGAAAACCTGAAGGCAATACCTGCTTTACCAAAAGGTGGCGCAACCCAATGGGGCCTTGCCCTAAGTTCCGGCACCGGTATCGGGATATTTGAACAAGCTACCGATTTTGATTTTGTGCTGATAATGGCCACCATACCCGGCGAAAGCGGTGGTAAGTTCCGTAAGGAAAATTTTAAGAAGATCATCGACTTTAAAAACCGCTACCCGCATAAGCAACTGCATGTAGATGGTGGTGTGGATGCCGATGTAGCGTATATCCTCCGTGTGTTGGGTGTTCATAGCGTAGTATCGGGCAGCTACCTGATGAACCACGAATCGCTGGGGGCGGGCATGCTAAGCCTGCACAAAGGCCCAACTGCCGAAAACCGCGAACCCTACCTGGTGCAGGATTTTGCCACACCGGTAAACTACCTGCCCGTGCTGCCAGAAGTAGGGCTCACTTTTAATCAATGCCTGCAAACCATCGAAAAATTTGGCTTGGGCTTTGTGCTTGTTACCGATGCCGAAAACAAACTGGCGGGCATTGTAAGCAATGCCGATATCCGCCGTGCCCTGCTAAGGCATATGGATAACCTGAATGCCGTATCTACCGATAACCTGATCAACAAAAAGCCGGTGAGTATAACCGGTTCAACGCCCCTGCATGGTATGCTGCGCCTGCTGAACAACCTGCACTTTATTGTGCTATTTTTGCCGGTAGTAGATAGCCAAAACCGCTTACAGGGGGCTGTTTTACTCAATCAATTAACGCGCGCCTGATGATAGTTCATTTAAAGAAGGATATTACCCAGGCCGAAGCAGAAGCTTTGGCCGTTAAATACCAATCGGTGTTGTTCCAAAACGGCACCTGGGTGCTGGTTACTCCCAGCAAGTTAAAAAGTGCCGATGCCGAACTGCAAAGCAAGGCCGATGCCGTGTTTGTTACCGAAACCGATATACAGTTAGCCGGTAAAGCCTATATGAATGGTAAACGCAGTGTTGCCATCGGCAATACTGTAATAGGCGGCAGCAGCAACAACAGTATTGTTATTACCGGTCCCTGCAGTGTGGAGAGCGAAGAGCAAATTGAACAGGCAGCGCAGCTTTGCATGGAATTAGGCGTAAAAGTGCTGCGTGCCGGTGCTTATAAACCGCGCACAAGTCCGTATACCTTTCAGGGTTTAGGTTTGGAAGGTTTAAAGCTGCTGGATAAAATGCGCAGCAAATACGGCCTACAAATTATTACCGAAGTACGCGATAGCACGCATGCTGATGAGGTGATTGAATACGCCGATATTATTCAAATAGGTGCCAAAAGTATGTACGACCACGGCATACTGCGCAAGTGCGGTAAAACCCGCAAACCGGTATTGCTGAAGCGTGGCTTTGGCACTACCCTGCAGGAGTTTGTGCAGGCAGCCGAGTTTATCCTTAGCGGCGGCAATGCCAACGTCATCCTCTGCGAGCGCGGTATCCGCACGTTCGAAACTAAAACACGTTTTACGCTGGACCTTTGCGGTGTAGCCTGGTTAAAGCAATACACCAACCTGCCCGTGATACTGGACCCCAGCCATGCCATTGGTTATGCTTATGGCGTGCCCGATTTGGCCCGCGCTTGTGTAGCTATGGGTATTGATGGCCTGTTGATTGAAAGTCACCCGAATCCTAAAGTGGCAAAGAGTGATGCCGACCAGCAATTGAACTTTGATGAATTCCGCCAACTGTATGCCAGTCTGCAAAAAGTAGCTGAGGCAGTAGGTTATAAACTTGTGTAACAACCCATGGAAAAATACGAACAGCGCGGAGTTAGTGCCGGAAAAGAAGAAGTGCATGCAGCGGTAAAAGACCTCTACCACGGCCTGTATCCAAAAGCCTTCTGCAAAATTTACCCCGATTACATGGGCAACGATGAGGCCTGGTGTAATGTAATGAGTTCCGATGGTTCAGGCACTAAATCCATATTGGCGTATTTGTATTGGAAGGAAACCGGCGACATCAGCGTATGGCAGGGCATTGCGGTAGATGCTATGGTAATGAACCTGGACGACCTGGCCTGTGTGGGTGCCGTAGATAACTTCCTGTATACCTCCATCATTAACCGCAACAAGCACCTGATTACCGGCGAGGTTATTGCCGAAATAATCAAGGGCGGCAAATTGTTTATGGACCGCCTGCAACAGCAGGGGGTAAACGTGCACCTGATGGGCGGCGAAACGGCCGACCTGGGCGATTGCGTGCGCACTACTACGGTAGACGCAACCATGACCGTGCGCATGAAGAAGGACAACCTGGTGCTTACCAAAAACATTAAACCCGGCGATGTAATTGTGGGTCTTGCCAGTTACGGACAATCCACCTACGAAACTGCCTACAACAGCGGCATCAGCAGCAACGGTTTAACCAGTGCCCGCCACGATGTATTGCATAAGCAGTATGCCGAAAAATACCCCGAGAGCTTTGATGCCGTTACACCTGCTAACCTTGTTTACAGCGGCAGCAAAAAGCTGACCGATCCTTTAGAAGGTACGCCGTTGAACGTTGGCCAGGCCCTCCTCTCCCCTACCCGCACCTATGTGCCGGTACTAAAGAAGTTACTTGAAACCATCCCCGGTCAAATTCACGGTTTGGTAAATTGCACCGGCGGTGCACATACCAAAGTGCTGCATTATATCGAGAACCTGCGCATTGTAAAAAATCATCTGCTACCCATCCCTCCCATTTTTGAACTGATACAAAAAGAAAGCGGCACCAGTTGGAAGGAAATGTTCAAGGTGCTGAACTGCGGTACCCGCATGGAAGTTTACATCGATGCCAACTATGCTTCACTGGTGATTGATGTGGCTGAATCTTTCGGCATTGCAGCACAGGTAATAGGCCATGTGGAAGCCAGCGACAAAAACGAAGTGCACCTCACAAACCACCACGGCGAGTTCGTTTATAATTAAGTGCTCTTCTTGTCATCCTGAGCAATTCCGCTGAATAAACAGAGGCGAAGCCTGCCCGGCTTGGTCAGACGGGGATCTCCCACACATGTATACCAACCTTGCGATTACGGCAAGGTATAGCATTTTGTGGTGGGGATTCTTTACTACGCAAGCTACGTTCAGAATGACAAACTCACCGCTTCAGGCAACCTATCCAGTCCTTACCTCGTTTCCTATAAGCATCAAATTATATACATTTACAGCGGTTATGCTGTTCAGCGATAGCGAACCGTTCCAAAATCTAATACCCATTATGCGCAAAGCAATAAGCCTGTTGGCTGTATGCCTATTCTATATAGCCTCGTTACCAATGGTAAGCGCTCAGCAATTCTGGCTTACTACCCACGAATTTCCCGGCGGGCCTAAAACATCCTTAGCCCTGATGGGTGATAGCGTAGTGTTTGCTGCCACAACCTCCGGACTAATGCGCAGCCTTAACCAGGCGTATACCTTCGACACCGCTTTTACCAATCCCGACATTACGGCCCTGCACTTCAGCAACCAATATCTGTACGCGGGAGGTAAAGGCAAAATTTACCGTAGTTCCGATCTCGGTAATAGCTGGGATTCAATAACCCTTAACAACAGCTATCCTATTACTAAATTCGTTCAGCTACCTAACGGCCATTTACTGGCGGGCAGCGGTTCCATTGACCAGAATGGTTTTGTTGGCGGAGGTATTTACTTTAGTGATGACAACGGTAACACCTGGCTACAACGCAACGCCGGTTTAGGCATTTATACCGCCTGCTTTGGCATAACCGCCGATAAAAATGGCCGCATCTACGCCGCCATGGCCGATGATTTCAGCACGGGTAATGGAGGTTTGTTTTACAGCGACAACGAAGGCCAGCAATGGAACCATATTTCCATATATTTCGATGGGCAGAACGCCGTTAACGATACCTTTCAGGTAGTAAAACCAACCGGACTTTCTGTTTCACCGGATGATTCCCTTTATTTCAGTTTCGAGGGTGCCGCTATTAATACATCAGTTGGGCTTAATCTGGTTAAGCATATCGATCAGGCAATCAACAACGATAAGTGGCAGCGCTATCAAATTAAAAATACGGGCATGTGGTGGAGCGATGCCCCACTAACTTCCGTGCACTTTGCAAAAAACGGCGACCGCTATGCTTCCTTTTCAAATACCATGAATACTGGCGGCACTTTCTTTTCAAAAGCCGGAACCACTAACTGGCACCGGCATGTAGAAGGCCTGGGACTGGATATTTTCAGCAACCGCGGCGCACAACAATTTGTTGAAACAAGTGACGGCAAAATACTGATGATAGCCCTGCTGGATGAACGCATTTACAAAACGGATACAAGCAGATCTACACAGGTGGACTTACCAGTTGAAACCAACCCACATTACACGGTGTATCCTAATCCCGTAAAGCACCTGGATTTTTTTACCATACAAACGCAAAGCCAAACACCATCCGAGGCAACGCTCTACAATGTAAACGGTCAATTACTATGGCAAACGCAATCAATAGGAGCTAATGCATTTCCCGCCCCTCCAAACGCAGGTATCTACCTACTGCATGTAAAACAATCGGGTAAGAGCAGTGCGCTAAAATTGGTAGTGTACTAATACCTTGCGAATCTATTTTTAAGAATTACACCATGCCTGTCATTACCTGTCGCGCGTTTGCAACGCGTGACGATTAAGCTTCGCGTTTGCAACGCGATAACACGAGGCAATATTTTTGTTAATTATGAACCATTATTTGAAACTATTAATCCTTTAGTATATCTTCGCACTGACCATCGTTCCTTGACATACCTGTTGAAATACTAAGTCCCCAGCGCTGAAATTTAATCTTTAGCCAAACTACAACCCGGCATAAAATGAAATCTCTGCTGACTAATGGCAGTATGATGCCCGGCCCTCAAACACTTTAAAATTTCAGCAATTTGTGCACCTCAAAATCAACCGCACAAATCTGCACAAATCGTAAAACGCCTGCTTTTAAAACCTCGGGATTTGTTGGTTTTAACACCAAAACACTTCATATAAAAACTTTCCTTACTTGTGCACAGTCACAAAACCTGCACAAGCATGCACAAGCAGTGTTGAAACCTTGAAATCCCGGGACCACAAGGTGACCGAATCGATTTCAGTTGTAAACCCGAAACTTAAATTTTTAATCCCCCCGCGAAAAAAACTGTAAAGCAGTGTAAAGTTTGCGCTACTATATAGCAAACAAAAAAGGGCCTGCCTCAGCAAACCCTTTCTTTGTAATCTGTATTCATCCATGTACCCGCTATTCGGGCATTGCCATGAATATGATCTTAGCTCTTCACCGGCTCCGGTTTATCGCTGCCGGCAGTATCGCCAAACTTGATGGAGTTTAAGATACCCTGCAATTCTTCTTTCGAAGGATCGCTTACATAAGTAGATATAAAGGCAAGGGCAAAGTCGTTTAAGATGGTGGCATAGTAATCCTGGTGCACAACCACAAAACCGGCATCCAGTTTCATGGTCATTTTATAAAACTCCTTGCCTGCCAGGTCGCTCTTTACAATGTCGCCTTCCTGTTCAAACTTCATCGCCGATTGGGCCATCAGCTTTTTAGTAGCTTCCAGATAGTCCTTACCGTTTTCGATGTTATTGGCAGCCTTAGCCAGGCTACTCAGGCGTTCTGCTACAGCAATAAAGTTAGGGTTATCGGCCTGGTCCTGTCCGGGATACTTGGAGGTCATTAACAGCGTAGCCGTATTTACCTCGGCTGCCTTAATGGTCTTTTTCAGGCTGCTGTTATCGCCAGCAATAAGATCATGCCCCTGCTTTTGCAGGGCATCCATCTCAGCCTGGCTTTTTACCGCCCAGGCTTCGGGCAAACTAACGCGGAAGTCGAAATAGGTGTTGCGGTATACGTGGTTTTCCACTTTACCGTAGTCAAACTCTTCTGGGATGGCTTTTTTGTTGTTACAGGCGGCCACTAACAATAGCAGGCCGAACAGGTAGATGGTCTTTTTCATGGTGCGGTTTTGTTTAGCAAAGTAAATGTAGGTAAAAAGCGTTTACAGGCCTACGATGTAAGAAAGCGCACATTTCCATACTACCCCGGCTGCTTTTGCGTTTGTGCTAAAGTGCCGCAAAACATGCTAAAAATTTTATCCTACTTTCATCTATGGAAACACACCAAACCCATACTCTTTAAACCATGATCATACTCCTTCAACAACGCCTGCAGGAAGTGCGCACCCACTACCAGAGCGGCGATTATAGCCTTGGCCTGCGCCGCTTGCTGGATGCCGCGCTTGATACCCGGCAACCTTCCATTTTTGAGCAGGTGCTGGCTTTTTGCGATAAAACCGAAACCGCCGGCACACAACCCGATTTACAGGAAGTAGAAAACCTGTTGACTAAAATTGCCAATGCCGGCCTCGCTTCGGCAGGCAGTCAGGAAATAAGCCTGTTAAAGGTGGAAGGGGTGGCCAAAGCCTATAGCGGCGGACGTTTTAAACTGGCACCCGTTAATCTGGACCTCAAGCGCGGCGAGATAGCCGGCCTGGTAGGCGAAAACGGCAATGGCAAAACCACCCTGCTGCGCATACTGGTGGGCGAACTGTTTTACGACGAAGGCACCATTACCTATAACCTGCACCACCGCCTGCACGATAAGTATGAGAAGCGTACCTTCCTGGCTTTTATACCGCAGCGCATACCACGCTGGTGGGGAACGCTTACCGATAACCTGCATTTTACCGCCCGCCATTACGGCTTAACAGGCCGCGAAAACGAGTTGTGGGTGGAAATGATTATCGCCCGCTTAGGCTTACGGCCTTATAAGCATCTTAGTTGGAACAGCATCAGTTCGGGTTACCGCACCCGTTTTGAAATTGCCCGCACCCTGCTGCGCCGCCCCGAGGTGTTACTGCTCGATGAACCGTTGGCTAACCTCGATATCATTTCGCAGCAAACCATTCTGCAGGACCTTCGCTATATGGCACAGTCGGCCGTACACCCCATGGCTATCGTACTTAGTTCGCAACAGATTTACGAAGTAGAAAAGGTGAGTGACAAGATCGTTTTCCTGAAACAGGGCACACCGCTTTACCAGGATTTGAAGCAGGCCCCGGAAGAGAAGACAGAAGAATCCAAATCGTTATTTGAGATAGAAACCACCGCCACACGCGAAGAACTTTCGGGTGTACTAAAAACCCTGCCTCTGGAGCAAATACAGTTTAACGGCGGTATTTATATAGCGGCCTTTACCGGCGCAGTTAGCTCGGCACAGGTAATGGAGGCCTTAAGCCGTGCCACCTTCGAGGTAAACTACCTGCGCAATATTTCACAATCATCCCGTCGCTTTTTTGTCAACCAATAGCCCCCTCACCCATCATGATAAAAAAGATAAATAAATACCTGTTGCTGCACTACCCGCAGTTATGGAATACCCGCATTGTTTGGATGCTAAGTGCCCTTGTGCTGGCTCACCTTGCCTTTTTTGGTGCCGGAGTCGATCATTTTAATGACTACTACACACTGCACCGCTATTATGGCTTTAGTTATGTGGTCGAAGACTCGCTGAACGTCATCTTTTCGGTATTGGTTAGTTCCCTGTTGTTTATTGTATGGCTGGTCTATTACCTGCGTAACAACCCGTTTAAGAGTTATTATCCGCTACCGCGTTTTTACTTTCTGAAGGAATTCGCGATACAGTTTGTAATTATTATGGCAGGCATTATGTTTTACGCCAGTTATGCCAATGGCTTTTACGGAGCCATAAGGGCAAAAACAAAGGATGTGAACATTGTAGAAGAGATAAACACGATGAACCTGGCCTATGCCCTGATACCGCAAAACGCTACCGATTATAACCGCTACGCCAGCTGCGAAAACCAGGACTACATCGACTCGCTGAATGCAGTTAGAAGTGAATTGTATAGCAAAAAACAGCCGAATGGTATGGAGCAAGAGGTGATGGACTCGGTAGTTAGCAACCTTAACCAACTGCGCCAAAGCGATTACGCTTTTAATTACCTTAATTTTTGCACGAAGTATTACATCGGTTTGGAGAATGATTCCACTTACAGTGCTAAAGAAATAAGCGCCATGTTGCGCAAATGGCTGCTAACTACCGATACCGTGGCTATGCAGCAGGTACTTACCCGTTTTGAGGCCATGTGTAAGCGGTACCAGATTGGCTATAATATTAACATAAAATCGTATGCCACCAGGCCATTTCAAAAACAGGGCTTTATGCTCTCGTCTCAGGATTTTATGCACGACCAATACACCAATGGAAATTCGGAAGCAATGAGCTATGAGCACATTGAGTTTTCAGATCTTACCGCCACCCTCGAAACCATCGACCGGGTTCGGCAAAATCATATGGATATGGATTTCTGGCTCATCAACGCCTATATAGCGCTGGGGCTGGCCTTGTTGCTATTTACCTTCCGTACCACTTCCATGCGCGTGTGGCTAACAGCCATTATTGGTGGCGGGGTAATCTGCATTGTATTAGCCCTTTGTGCAGTGGGCATTTCTTCTACTGCCGGCAACCTGCTGATGCTGATCTTTATTGTGCTGTTATTTTATCTGCTGCACATACTTGCAAAATCCGAGAAACGAAAGATACTAGCCGGCGTTAACCTGGTTTGGTTTACCTGGTGCCTGCCCTACGTTGGCTTGTTGATATGGGCTTACTTATGCGAAATTCACCGCCCGTATTACTACGATAACATCCAGCGCGATGCCATCTACGATTTCTTAACCGATCAGCATGCATGGATCTTCGCAGCAAATTTTGTGCTGTCATTTCTGCTGGTAGGCCTACTGGTGGCTAAAAACTTTAAAACCTGGATGGCCATGGAAGAAGAATAGGTAGACTGTTTACCCGGCCATCAGTTCCTGTTTGCCCGGCACAGATTGCAACAGGCGTATCCCCTGCTTAAGCGAGCAGCAGAAGTTATGGTTGCCATTGCTAACCCACAGGTAATCTACCCGCAGGTTCAGATTATAAGTGGCAATTTGGGTAAACACCTTTTCGTTCAGCGGTTCTTCGGGGGCTTTACATTCCACCAGCAAACGAGGTGCACCGGTGTTGTCAAACACAACCACATCAAAGCGTTTGGCAAGCCCGTTTAACTCAATGCCGCGTTCTACCGCAATAAGCGCGGGTGAGTATTGCTTTTCGTTCAGCAGGTATTGCAGCACATGCTGCCGCACCCATTCTTCCGGGGTTAAGGGCACATACTTCTTCCGTACAGGGTCAAAAATATATTGAACACCCGCACGGTTTTCGTATTTAAAAGCATAACTGCCGAATACCACTTCCGTCATAACAACCGGCTTATTTACCGCTATATATAGTTTTTTACCTTTGTTCGGAAACCAAGGCTTAGAGAATGAAGACAAAAGAAGAAATAGTTTCGAATTGGTTGCCCCGTTATACTGGCCGCGAGCTTAAAAATTTCACTAAGTATATACTGCTCACCAACTTCGATAAATACGTGGAGATGTTTGCCGAAATGCATGGCGTGGAGATATTGGGCGATGGCCGTCCGATGCGCAGTGCCAGTGCCGAAGGTATCACCATCATTAACTTTGGTATGGGCAGCCCCAATGCCGCTACCATTATGGACCTCCTTAGTGCTATTGAACCGGAGGCGGTTTTGTTTTTAGGTAAATGCGGGGGACTAAAGAAGAAGAATGAAGTAGGCGACTTTATACTGCCCATAGCCGCTATACGCGGCGAAGGTACTTCGAACGACTACTTCCCACCTGAGGTGCCTGCCTTGCCATCCTTTGCGCTGCAAAAGGCTATATCTACCACCATCCGCGATTACAACCAGGATTACTGGACAGGCACCGTGTATACCACTAACCGCCGGGTATGGGAATGGGATGAAACCTTTAAAGAATATCTGCGCAGTATACGGGTAATGGCCATTGATATGGAAACAGCCACCATTTTCAGTACCGCCTTTAAAAACGAAATACCTGTTGGTGCCCTGTTACTGGTATCCGATCAGCCAATGGTCCCGGAGGGTGTAAAAACCGAGATCAGCGATATTAAGGTAACCGGCAATTTTGTTGAGCAGCACCTTAAAATCGGCATCGACTCGCTGAAACAGCTCATCAATAACGGTTTAACAGTTAAACACCTTCGGTTCTAAATCTTATTCCGCTCGCTGCGGATGTATAGGTAGAAGTAAAAGGTAGAGGTGCCGGCAAACAGGTGCCATAAGCTGTGTGGTTGCAGCACACTATCTGGGTTGCAGAGTATTTTGTGGGTATCGAACACGAACCACACAATAGCGATCATAATGGCAGCAATGCAGATAAACAGGTAGCTGCGGTTCGTACGGCCGGGGTCCTTACGCTCCAGTATAGCCCCCATAATAATCATGATCCAGATTAAGGCAAACACTACCTGATCGTCCCATCCATCGGGCACGCCAAAGGTAAAGGCAAAATACAAAAGGCTGAACACCACTATTACCGTATACAGGCTCTTGGAGTGCTTTTGGTTACTGGGCAAGCCTAAGGATAACAACCACAGCCGGTGGGTGTAATACATCATTGGGAACAGGGCAATGGAATAGACGGCCGAGAAATCTAAGCGGGAGGCAAAATGTATCAGCGAGGAATGAAAGAAGGTGCTGGCGCAAAAGGTATAAAGCAGTATAATACCATAGGTAATACTGTAAAATGGGTTCGCCGAAACAATGTTATAGCGGGTCTTTTTGCTTTGGTCGCGCCAACCGCGGCGCAATACAATAATGGCAGCCATTAAATACACTACGTTACTGAAGGTATTGATTGGCTGCCGCACTACCTTTTCCATAAAGGTTTGCTCGCAAAAGTAAGTGCCAATGTCGCTTTCGGCCAGGTAACCGTTCCAGATGTCGTAAACGGGCAACAGGTTGTTTACGGCATAGATTGCCAGTGCAAATACCAGGCTTATGCCTACAAAGCCCAGTAAACGCCTGCGCGAGAAACGAAAGAGGTCAAAATGCACCATATACCTACAATAATAAAATTTTGCAGGCAAACCGAACCGGCTAAAAACAAAGAAGGGTGCCCTTGCGGACACCCAACTTTGAACCTATGAAAACACTAAATCTTAGTGGATACTACTTTACTTTATCTACCACCGCTTTGAAAGCAGAAGGGTTATTTAAGGCTAAATCAGCCAACACCTTTCTGTTCAGTTCGATGTTTGACGAAGCTAATTTAGAAATAAACTTTGAATAAGACAAGCCATGCTCGCGTACGGCTGCGTTAATTCTTGTTATCCACAAATTGCGGTAATCTCTTTTTTTCAGCTTACGGCCTACGTAGCTATAAACACCGGCTTTTTCAACCGCGTTTTTTGCTACAGTATAAACGTTGCTGCGGCTCAAAAAATAACCTTTGGCCTTTTTAAGGATTTTCTTTCTCCGGGCCCGGGATGCTACTGCATTGACTGAACGTGGCATTTCTTTCTTTTTTTTCTTTTACCAATTTCTACTACTGACTATTAAGCCATTCCAAGAAGTAATTTCACTCTGTGTTCATCACTCTTGTGAACGATGGTGCTCTTTGAAAGCTCCTCTTTTCTCTTCTTGCTCTTACGACCCAGCAGGTGGCGCTTAAATGCTTTGGCGCGCTTGATCTTACCTGACCCGGTTACTTTGAATCGCTTCTTGGCACCGGAGTTTGTCTTTTGTTTTGGCATATTACCTTTTTAATTTGGGAGCGCAAATATAAACCCCTTTTTTGTAAAACCAAACGGAATTGGCCCGCCAAACTACTTATTTTGTTGAAAACTCGTTCTACCAACCGATGTTTTAGGCTCCCAAAACCTCCGGAGCCGCTAGTTCCCGCCTAACTCAAACTTCACACTGACTACCAAGGACTTGTGAGATGGCCTTGTATCCTTTATCAAACAGCCCTCTTAAAATTGTTGGTGTTCTCTGCTTAAATCTGAGGTATGTATACGCTTACCGGTGTGAGCCACCCTACTGCTTAAAAACAAAAATGCCGCCCAAGGGCGGCATTTTGCTATCATTCGTTCAAGTTTATTTCTTTTTGCTTTTTGGTGCCAGGGTCATAAACATTCGTTTACCTTCCAAGGTAGGCAGTTGTTCTACTACGCTAAAGTCCTTCAGTTTATCGGCAAACTGCAACAGCAATAATTCGCCACGCTCCTTAAATACGATCGCACGGCCACGGAACATTACATACGTGCGCACTTTGTTACCTTCCTTTAAAAAGGCTTCGGCATGCTTGCTCTTAAATTCCACATCATGCTCATCGGTATTAGGCGTAAATCGTATTTCCTTTACTTCCACCTTCTTGGCATGGGCTTTAATTTCCTTTTCCTTACGCTTTTTCTCGTACAGGAACTTGTTATAATCTACAATACGGCAAACAGGAGGAACAGCCTGCGGAGAAATCTCCACCAGGTCTAAGCCCTGCTCAATAGCCATATCAAATGCTTTGCGGAATGGATACACGCCCGGGGTTACGTTTTCGCCTACTAAACGAACTTCGGGGGCTTTAATAAATTCGTTGATTTTGTGTTCAGCTTCTTTCTTAAAAGGGCCGCGACCGCGGGGACCAAAGGGACGTTGAAAAGTACTCAAAAGAGATGCGTTTTGTTAATAATTTACTGCAAAAGTAATAAATAGAGCCATAGAAAAGCAAGCACTTACCGGAATTTATCAACCTTGGAGCCAATAGATATATCGCGACCACCGCTTAAATGCAGTTTGGTATACACCAAAAACTGGTGTTCGGGGCGGCTGTAACAGAAATCCTCTACCTGCCGCAAAAGCCCCTGCACATGTTCATAAGGGCCCTCGATATCGGTGGCAAAAGCCCCTACATTGTATTTTAAGCCCGATTGCTGGATAATGGCAATTGCTTCATCAATTACGGGAATAGCCAGTTTTTCGTCGGCAATGGGTACCACCTGAACAGAGGCGTTAATAAGCATGCGAATTAATTATTTATGAATGATGTAAGTATCTATCGGATGTGAAGGGTCGTTTATGCCGTAATACTCAAAAACCGCCGTATGCAGGTTAACTTTTACCTTCATGGCCCCTACATGTGCATTATCGCAAAACACGGTGTAATTGGCCGTATCCAGCGGGTGGTCGTTGCAGCTATAGCCGTTTTCGTTGCCGCCATTACCCGATACAAAGTAAACTGGCGACGGTTCGGCCTTCACCTGAATGCGCTCATAAACATGGTCGTGTCCGTTTAAAACGGCATCCAGTCCCCACTCGGCAAAAGGCCAGCGCATATCCACTGAACTGCCATGTTGACTAACCGAATAGGGAGGGTGATGAAAGTAAACGAACCTAAAAGGCATGTTGCTTACAACCGTGCGGCTGTGTAACCAGTTTGATTCGATGCTGCCGCAACAGTTTATACTGCCGTTAAGGCCGGTATTAAGCGAAAAAAAATGAACTGGTCCCCAGGTAAATTCGTAATTGCGTTCGTCACCCGGCAGCGTGAAGTAATCGAGATAGGGCTGTAACATCGGCGAAGAGTAATTATCGTGGTTACCCGGTGCCGGGAAAAAGCGGTTTATGCGGTCCTCGGCTGCCAAACCATGACATTGTTGTGTGGCCGGGGCATCTGGGTTGTAGATGTAATCACAGTAGTAATCGCCTATATTGGCTACTATAGAACCGGCTGAACCGAGCGGGTAATTATTATCGCCCAGGGTAATTATAAATTCAGGTTGCCAACTCTTTACCATATCCGCTACCTGCGCCTCCTCATTACCGGCTTTGCCATAATCTCCTATCACAGCAAAGGTTACAGAATCGCCGGGTACGTTTACAGTATAACCGGCAAAAGCCGGATCTACAGGCAACTTTTTACAAGCCGTTAGGCTTGCTATCAACAAGGTAAAGAGCAGTAAGGAACGGTTCATCAGCGGTTGTGTAAACTGCGTATACGCTGCAGCAGCGTAGGGTGCGAGTAATTGAAAAACACATAAGCAGGGTGGGGTTGCAGATTACTTAGATGGTTTATCGAAAGCTTTTTAAGCGCTGCTATCAAGGGTTCGGCTGCATAGTTATCGCGGGCATAGGCATCGGCTTCGTATTCGTTTTTGCGGCTGAATAAATTCATCAGCAAGCCAACCAATTGCGAAACCGGCGAATACAGTAAGGAGAACGTAACCAGCGACAAATGAAAACTATTGACCTGCGCCCCTAATACCTCCGCCATCCACGGCCGCGAAGCAAGCCAGCCAAACAAAAAGAACATAACACCCATTTGCGCAAACGAAAGCACAAACGATTGCAGCACATGTTTCTTTTTATAGTGCCCTACTTCGTGCGCAAGCACAGCAGTTATTTCATCGGTGCTGAGGTCCTTTATCAGGTTGTCGTACAATACAATGTTCTTCTTCCCTCCTATGCCGCTGAAAAATGCATTGGCTTTACTGGAACGTTTGGATCCATCCATTACCATTACATTGGTTAGCGGGAAACTTACCTTATCGGCAAAGGCTTCGATAGCTTTGCGTAATTCACCTTCTTCGAGCGGCACCAGTTTATTAAAAATGGGCAACAGCAGGTTGGTGTAAAACATCACCATAAAAAGGCTAAAGGCGGTAACAACTGCCCAGGCAGCTAACCAAAACCAGGTACCCAGCAAGCCAAATAAAAAGGTGAGCAAGGCCAATATGCCTCCGCCGATCACAGCGCCCAATACAAGGCCTTTTAGTTTATCGCCCACAAAAATGGCAGGGGTGGTTTTATTAAAACCAAACTTCTGTTCTATTACAAACGTGTTGTAAATGCTGAAAGGCAATGAAATAAGCGAGGACCCCACGGCCAGGATCCCAAAGAAAATAAGTGCAATTACAATGGGTGACTGGCTGTAGCTGCGGGCAAAATTATCGACCCAGGCAAAGCCCCCAAGGGTTAAAAACAGCAGGCTAACCAATAGCGAAAAAGTGCCTGAAACCAGCGAAAAATTGAAATTGGTTTTGGCATAGTCGCGGGCCTTTTGGTATTTCTCCTGATCGTATAAACCTGCTACCTCGGCTGGCAGGGGTTTATCCCAGGTTTGCAGGTTCAGGTATTCCAGCACCTTTTCCACCACATATTCCAGCAAAATAAACGCAACAATGATGTATAAGATTACCTGTGTCATAGAGCGAAAATAACTTTTTGCCTCCGTTGATAAAACCCGTGCTTGGGCAGGTTATTTGTTTCAACTAAACTTGTTGCCGCATTTTGTGTTTGATTAGTATTTAGATATTAGCATTTAGAATTTAACCCCATGGCATACTGGCTCGTAAAATCAGACCCCGAGACTTATTCATTTGAACGAATGAAAAAGGAAAAGAAAACCTTTTGGGATGGCGTGCACAACTATGCTGCACGTAACCACCTGAAGGCCATGAAAAAAGGAGACCTCTGCTTTTTTTATGAAAGCATGAATGGCGAACCCTCGATAGTAGGCATCGTAAAGGTGGCCAAAGAACATTACCCCGACCCCGCTGATGCCACCTGGGTTTGGGTAGACCTTGAATTCAAGGAAACTTTAAAAACACCCGTAACCCTGGGGCAAGTAAAAGCTAATAAAAAGCTGGCCCAAATGGCATTGGTGCGGATATCGCGGTTGAGTGTACAACCGGTTACCGATACCGAATGGAACGAAGTTTTGAGCATGGTGCAGTAATGCATTAATTTTACCGCATGGCTAAGTTCTCTTTCAATACCTTCTTTAGCTCGATGGCTAAGCTTGTGTCGGAAGGTGAAACTGACGCGAAAGGACTTACCCAGCAACAGCGCTCGCATTTACAGGAAATCGAAAACGCCGTGCTGGTTTTAGCAGCCGAAGTAGTGCGTTGCGACAAAAACTTTGACCATAACACCGAGCAGGTGCTGAAGGATTACTTTGCCAAACAATTTGGTCACAGCCGCCAGGGGCAGCGTATTAAAACCATACTTAGCCATATTGAAACCGGTACAGAACCTTATACCAAAATGGCCTGTAAGGAGTTGAACCTGCTTACCACCCATGATTCGCGCATGGGAATACTGAAGTTCCTTTTCAGCATTGCAAATGCCGATGATTTTTTGAATGCAAAGGAAGGTCGTTGCTTACACCGCCTCGCAGGTTACCTGGGCATTAGCGATGTAGACTTTAAAGAGATGAAGCGCATTTTTTTAAGCGATAACAATCCATACAAAATACTGGGCCTTGAAGAAGATGCCACACCGGAGCAGGTAAAGCGCGCCTATCGCAAAATGGTTTTAAAATACCATCCCGATAAGCGTGATAAAGAAACCCCGGTAGCAGAGGCTAACCACAAATTCAGAGAAATTAAACGGGCATTTGAAGTGCTTACGCAGAAAGCAGAATAAGCACTTTACAGTTTCGCTTTAGCCGCAACCCACTCCTTATCTTTAAAGAAAAAATAGAATGTTAGCCAGGCCAGCAGAATAAATATGGAACTAATTACAAGCGGTAATCTGAAGTCGATATTTACAACAAACCCTGCTATTACCGGTGGTATAGTAAATGCCAACGAGGCAAGCGATTGTTGAATACCCAACATCTCGCCCTGGTTCTCGGGGGGCGTCATTACCGAAACAATACTGGTCTGGTTGGGCTGCGTTAAGCCTTGGAAAATGGCAATAAACGGATTAATCAAAAACAGCAACCAAACTTTGTCAGGCAACAAAATGGCCACCACGGCTAAGGATAGGCCGAGGAGCGATAGTCGCAGTATTTGCGGTGGTGTAAACCTGCCGGAAGCGCGGCGCACAATTACCCCTTGTGTAAAGGCGATCCATACACCTATATAACCAAACAGCAAGCCAATTTCCATCTCCTCGAAATGAAATTTTTCGTGCAGGTACACCTGGTTAAACTGCATAAAAAAACTAAACCCGAACGATTGTAGAAAAGCAGTAAGCAATATGGCGCGCATACTAACCATACTAAATGCCCTGCGCACATTACGTATACCAGCAGTAAGGGTAATTTTTGCCGCCGAGCCCGGCTTAAACGTTTCAGGGAAACTGGTTACTACATAATAGATGTTCAGCAGGGTAAGCAAAGCGGTGAACCACAATGGCGTGCTGTAGTCGAACCAACTGCACATGCGCTCGCTGCCTAAAAAACCGCCAATGGCAGGCCCCAGTACAAAGCCCATACCAAATGCCATGCCTATCAAACCAAAATTTTTGGCCCGCTCTTCCGGTTTCGATATATCTGCCAGCGCAGCGGTAACAATCGAAATATTGCCCCCCATAAAACCCGGCACTGCGCGCGCTACAAACAGCAACCACAGTATTTTGTAGTGTACTGATAATGCAAATAACACATACCCAACAAAAGTGCCCACCAGGGTAAATCGCAGCACTTTTTTGCGGCCATATTTATCGGCCAGTGTGCCCAGTATAGGCGCTCCAAAAAACTGAAAGAAAGGAAAGGTGGCAGTAAGTAAACCATAGACCATTTTACGGGTAGCCTCATCCATGCCCACGGGCATCATACCATGTTTGTTGCCAATAATAAGCGGCACAAAAATGGGAATGATAATACCTACCCCTAACAGATCGATAAAAACTGTGATAAATACTGAAAGAATGGGGCTGCGCTTCTTCTCTGCCATAGCGCGAAGAAAACATATTTAAACATGAAAAAAACTGCAGGCAAACTTACTGCGCTGGCTTGGTTTCGGGAGCAGGCTTGCGCTTAACAAACCCCGAAGTATAGATGGTAAGCGTAAAATGGTTAGCCACCTGGCCCTGTGCCATAGGCTGAAAACCATAACTAAAATCGAACTGACGGATACGCACCCCTAAACCGAACGACAAGCCCGGCACTCCGCGCCTTGTGGTAAGGCGCAGTTCCTGCTGGCGTAAATGGTTATAGGCAATATCCACACGCACAATCTTTTTGATGTTAAATTCTACTCCCACAACAACGTGGCGGAATAATTTATCGGCTATATACTTTTTAGGTTTAGCCGAAGTATCAGCAAACAGATCGGTTTGTTGATTATCGGCAGGATTATCGTACCGAATATCCCAGCGATATAGATCGTGGAAGTTTAAATGGATGCGGAAAGGTACACCTTTGAAACCAAAGGATAGTCCGGCCTGAAGATCAAACGGCATTGCTTCGCGGTTGCCTTTGGTATAAGGCTTAAACTGCCCGCCTATGTTTTTTGCAACAATCGAGGCAGTTATCTGGTGCGCGGTATCATTTATAGTGAACCCCAGGTCGGTTACCATGCCAACCGAACAGTAAGGCCCCAATTGCGAGTAAATAAATTTACCGTTAGCGCCTACCGAAAACATTTTGCCAAACTGGTAAGCATAACCGGCGTAGGCATTCAGTTCGCCGGCCGAGAAATTGCCGATTACATTTGCCATTTCATCGGTTTCCTTGAACTTGCCATAGGCGATGTATTGCAAGCCAAAGCCAAAGGTGCCGGGCACTTTAAACCGCCGGGCATACGATACATTTCCGAAGCTTACTCCACCCGGGTATACCACCGTACTAAAGGCCGCCTGTCCGTTCATTTTACGGTTTAGTGAAGCAGGGTTAGCCAACTGGGTGTTTAAATCGTGATCGTAGATCGTAACATTTACGCCACCCAGCGACGTGATACGGGCATCGGGCGAAAGTTTCAGAAACGTGTACGCCGTGCCGCCACCGATAACCTGTGCCAGCAAGCTATTGCTGATTAAAACAAAAAGTAAAACTGCTCTGAACTTCAAACCCTTGCCGATTTTAGACGCTAATAAACGGAATGAATTTGAGATTATTTTGTTGGCCCTGCAATATTGTAGCGAAAGCGTAAAACTGCCGGGCATCGTTCCTCTTTAACTAATTCCTGCTGGCGTTTTTGCTTTATTTGCGCTCTAAATTACGCCGTATGGGCTACAATTTCGATAAAGTAATACAGGAAGCGCTGGAGGAGGATATAGTAGATTACGAAGGTAAATTACCCGGTGGCGACCATACCTCGCTGGCTTGCATACCTTATGCTAAATTAGGCCGTGCCCAATTGCTTTGTAAAGCCGAAGGTGTTCTAGCAGGCCTTAGCCTTGCCCAAAAAATATTTAAAGCAGTTGATGCTTCCATAACCATGGAAACACTGCTTACGGATGGCGCCCGTATTAAAAAAGGCGATGTGGCCTTTCGCGTAGAAGGCGAAGTGAAAGCTTTGTTGCGCGCAGAACGTGTAGTGCTAAATTTTATGCAACGCATGAGTGGCATAGCTACTAACACAGCACGTTACGTACAAAAAGTAGAAGGCACCAAAGCCAAAGTGCTGGATACCCGAAAAACTACCCCGCTGCTCCGTTACTTCGAGAAAGAAGCGGTGCGAATTGGAGGTGGACAGAACCACCGGTATGGCTTGTACGACATGATTCTTATTAAGGATAACCACATAGATTTTTGCGGAGGTGTGAAGGCAGCGTTAGACGCAGTAAAGAACTACCAACAACAGAACAACCTGAAACTGCCAGTAGAAATTGAAACCCGTACTACACAAGATATTGAGGATGCATTAGCTCACGGTCACCTTACCCGTATTATGTTCGATAACTTTACGCCCGAGCGGATGACCGAAGCCGTTAAGCTCGTAAACGGACGTTATGAAACAGAAGCATCCGGGGGAATTACATTAGATACTATTCGGGCATTTGCCGAAACTGGTGTAGACTTTATTTCCGTTGGCGCACTCACCCATTCTTCCGTTAGCCTTGACCTTAGCCTGAAGGCATATTAAAATTTCTTCAAACAAAAAGCGTCATTAACTTTACTTGCAGGATGGAAGCTCAGCCAAAGAAAAAAATCATGTTCGTTATCAACCCTATTTCGGGGGTCTATAAAAAGAAAAATATACCCGAGAAAATAGGTAAATACATCGATTATGTACAATACGACTATACCATCCGTTTTACCCAATATGCCGGCCATGCAACACTTATTGCCCAACAGGCAGTGGAAGAAGGCTACGATGTTTGTGTAGCAGTTGGTGGCGATGGAAGTATTAACGAAGTAGCTCAAAGTTTAATTGGCACCAATACCAAACTGGGCATTATACCTTACGGATCGGGCAACGGTTTTGCCACGCACTTAAAAATTCCACCACGCGATGCCGAGAAATCGATAGATGTGCTGAATAACGGAAAGGTGGTAAAACTGGATCTGGTAAAATCGAACGTGCGGTATTTTGTAAGCAACGCCGGATTTGGCATCGACTCGTCGGTGGCAAGACGTTTCCACCATCATGGTATCCGCGGACTAGCATCTTACGGCTGGGCTGTTGTAAAGGAACTCCTCTTCTATTACCAACCCTTTGATGCCAAGGTAGAGATTGACGATATTATTATTGACCGTTCCTTCTATCTATTCACGGCATTTAACGCCAATCAATACGGGTACAACTTCGGGGTATTCCCGTTTACCAGCATGAAGGATGGTGTTATTGATGTAATCGTGCTCAACCGTTTCCCGGTTTGGAAGTTGTTGTACGTAGTAGGCTGCCTGATGATGAAACGGGCCGACCTTATCAAGGAAGCAGAATCATACCGCGCTAAGCGCATAGTAATTCACGGCACCAAAAAAATGGTGTATCAGTTCGATGGTGATTCCGTTATTTACCACAACGATGTAACATTTGAGGTCGATCCGCAATGTATCAACGTTATTGTGCCCAACGATTTAAATGCCTATTAAGCAATAGCTATGGGGAAAAACAAAGACGACTTTAAAAACCGTATTATATTTTCTACTAACCCCGATTTTAAACCGGAGGAAGAGAACGAGGAGATAGAAACCCCTGCACCGGATCAGCAAACACTATATGTTTCGCTGGAACGTCTAAAGGGAGGGAAAGTGGCTACTATAGTCGAGAATTTTATAGGCGACGAAAAAGTGTTGGAAGACCTAGGCAAAACACTTAAAAGCAAATGTGGCGTTGGTGGTTCAGTTAAAGAAGGCGTTATCATTATCCAGGGCGAACAACGGGATAAGGTAATTGCATTACTTCAGGGCCTCGGCTATAAAACCAAAAAGAAAGGCGGTTAAAACTTCACAAACCTGCGAAAAGTAGAATTCCCCGCACCATCAGTAGCAGTAACCACATACGTTCCGGCCGGTAGATTGGATACATTGAAAGTGGAAGCTATAGATGTAGTCACCAGTGTTTGCAGGCATTGCCCGTTTAAAGTAAACAGCCTTAAAGTTAAACCGGTTTGATCGCTTAACGCCTGCATGTAATCGTTGCCGGGATTTGGATAAATCTGAAAAGCCGGACCAGCAGATGCGGTAACTGTACCGGTTGGTAAAGGCTCACAACTAAAGCCTGCCAGTTGCTGCGTCAAAGAAGTGTACCGTTCCTGCACAAATGGCTTTAACCCCAGGGCACCTTGTATATTGGCAGTAACATTTAAGTCGAACTGCGCATTCGGATAAAACTTTTTGGTATCGGCATACGCATCGTTCTTTATCCGGTTATGCAGCGAATCGATTATCGGATCCATAACGGTTGGATTAAAGTAATCGTTCAAAGCATTGCAAACAAAATTCTTAAACGCCTTCCAATACACCGTATCCTGACTCATTTTGTAGGTTAATGGCCTGGCTGCCGTTGGGTTGGGAACATAATTCATAGCCAGGCTGGTCATTTGCGATTGCTGATTGCCGTTTAGAAATGTTCCGAAAGCTTCGTTCACGTCCCAGTTAATCCATTCAAACTTATCGGAGCCGGCATCATGGTAAATAAAAAAGTTATGTCCGCTTCCCGTATACGAATCAAGGTTTGAAAACAGGATAGTGGTGGCCCAGCTTTTTATAAATGAGCTGGTATTAAAGCATGCATCCAGCGAATCGCGCCATTCGGCAGCAGGGGTATTGTGCAAATTATCAATCATCCACAGCAAATCGCTCCAGTCATTAACGTCCTCATTTGTTTTCAACTCATACGAACTATAATAATTAGCCGCCTGCGTTCCCTTATACTGAAAGTCGCCATGCGGATCGCCCTTAAACAAGTTTTTGCTCTTGTTGCCAAAATGCGTTTTCACAAAGGTTTTATCAACTTCCTCCACCAAAATATACAAGCCCCATAACTGATTATTTACATACACATTTACATAATCGGCCCGTGGTGCGGCAATGCCATAATACCGCAGGAAATCCAAACAGATTTTTTCGCGCAATAACGTAGGGTCTTTAAAACCATTATTGAGGTTCAGCTGCGTAAGTCCATTGATTTCATTCCCCGGTTTGAAGGCTTCAAAATCAAGCTTCCAGCTTTTCTTTTGCGAGTTGTTGTTATACGATGAATTGCCTTTAAACTTGCAGCCTACACTATCGTAAGTTACACCATCAAACTGAACGGTAGTTGCCATCAGGTAAACGCTCGAATCTAATTGATCACTCACCGTATAATAATGAGTAAGCGTATCGTACCAGCTATTGGAGGGAAATGTTATCCGCACTTCATGAATTAACTGGCCGCTATTAAAAATACTATCCCCCGGTGCCTGCGCGCTGATGCCTCTTGAAAAAAATAATACAGCAATAGCTAAGAGTAATTTTGTGCGCATAGGAATATTTGTTCTAATTGACTTTGGCAAGACTAAAAGGTTTAAGATTAAATTAACATTTCCGCTATCAAGGCAGACACCCTTCCGCTTACTTTCCCTTCGCTCTCCGGCAAATTTATTTCGCCCGCTGATTACCAGCTATTTGCAGATGAACCATTCCTCTTGTTTATTTTCCACAAATTAACTGGTATGCGCATAACCTTCGCCGCTTTTCCGTAGGCGTATTTGTATCTTCGCCAACAAGTAAAAAAAGTCCGTCACTAACCGGACTGCCAACACTAAAAATCAACGGTTTAACATGAAGTTTTCTCATCTGCATAGCCATACGCAATTTTCCCTGCTCGACGGAGCTGCCAGCATCCCTTCGCTGTTTAAAAAAGCAGCTAAGGACGGCATGCCTGCCCTTGCTATTACCGACCACGGTAACATGTTCGGCGTATTCGAATTTGTGGCAGAGGCTAGTAAACATAAACTACCCGATGGCACGCCGATTAAACCAATTGTAGGTTGCGAATTTTATATTGTTGAAGATCGCACCCGCAACAAGTTTACCAAGGAAGAAAAAGACCGCCGTTATCACCAGTTGATGTTGGCTAAAAATGCAGATGGCTATAAGAATCTCATCAAACTTTGTTCACTAGGGTATATCGAAGGCCTGTACGGTAAATACCCCCGTATCGACCGCTCGCTGGTAGAAAAATACCACGAAAACCTGATTGCAACTACCTGCTGCCTGGGGGCCGAAGTGCCGCAGGCCATTATGCGCAAAAGCGAGGACGAAGCGCGTAAAGTATTTGAATGGTGGTATAATCTGTTCGGCGAAGATTATTACATCGAATTACAGCGCCACCACATGCCTGAACAGGAAAAGGTGAACGAAGTTTTAAAACGCTGGGCCAAAGAATACAATGTAAAGATCATTTGCACCAACGATTCGCACTATGTGGATCGTGCCGATTCCAATGCTCACGATATTTTGTTGTGCATTAACACCGGCGAAAAGCAAAGTACCCCTTCCATGAAGGAGTTTGCCGACGATGATGCTCATATCAAAGGCAAGCGCTTTGCATTCTACAACGACGAGTTTTATTTTAAGACCACACAAGAAATGACCGACCTCTTCAAAGAGGTACCGGAAGCAATTGATAACACTAACGAGATTGTAAGCAAGTGCGATCACCTGAAGTTAAAGCAGGACATCATGTTGCCTAACTTCCCGATCCCTAACGAGTTTAAGGTACACGCCGATGATACCCTTAACCAGTGGGAATACCTACGCCATTTAACCATGGAGGGCGCCCATAAACGCTATAAGGATGCCCTTACACCCGAAGTACAGGAGCGTTTGGACTTTGAGCTAAACACCATTAAAATAATGGGCTTTGCCGGTTACTTTCTCATCGTGCAGGATTTCATCAACAAAGGGCGGGAAATAGGCGTATTAATTGGTCCGGGTCGGGGATCGGCAGCAGGTTCTGCGGTTGCCTATTGCATAGGTATAACCAATATAGATCCTATCGCTTACAACCTGCTGTTCGAACGTTTCCTGAACCCTGACCGTAAAAGCATGCCGGATATAGATACCGACTTCGACGACGAGGGCCGCGATAAGGTAATTGACTACGTGGTTGAGAAATATACCCGCAAACAGGTAGCGCAAATTGTTACCTACGGTACCATGGCTGCTAAAATGAGTATTAAGGACGTAGCCCGAGTCCTAGATTTACCGCTGCAGGAATCCAACATGCTTGCTAAGCTGGTACCCGAAAAACCGGGTATTGAACTGGGCAGGGTGTTACATGCCCCACTGGATGGCGACAAAAGTTTAAAGGATAAGGAAGGTCTGGACAGCGAAGCTATTGAAGACGTAAAGAAGTTGCGCAAAATATACGAGGACACAACGCTGGAAAGTAAAGTGCTGCACGAAGCAGAGAAACTGGAAGGTAGTGTGCGCAACACGGGCATCCATGCTGCAGGTATTATCATCGCTCCTAAGGATCTTACAGAAATCATTCCGGTGGCGCGTGTAAAAGATTCGGAGTATTACGTTACACAGTTCGAAGGAAAGGTAATTGAAGATGCGGGCGTAATTAAAATGGACTTCCTGGGTTTAAAAACCCTTACTATCATCCGCGATGCACTGCGCATGATTAAGCAAAACCACGGCGTAGAAATTGAGATTGACAATATTTCGCTCACCGATCCTAAAACCTTCCAACTCTATCAACGCGGCGAAACCAACGGTACATTCCAGTTCGAAAGTGCGGGTATGCAGAAATATCTGAAAGAACTGAAACCAGATAAGTTCGATGACTTAATTGCCATGAACGCACTCTACCGTCCGGGCCCGTTGGCGTATATCCCCAACTTCATAGCCCGTAAACACGGCCGCGAAAAAATCACCTACGATCTTCCTGAAATGGAAGAATACCTGAAGGATACCTACGGTATTACCGTATATCAGGAACAGGTGATGCTGCTATCGCAGAAAATTGCCGGTTTCAGTAAAGGCGATGCTGACGTGCTACGTAAGGCCATGGGTAAAAAGGATAAGGCAACGCTCGATAAAATGAAGAGCAAGTTTATGGACGGTGCCAAGGCCAAAGGTTTCGATACTAAAATCCTTGAAAAGGTTTGGACCGATTGGGAAGCCTTTGCGCAATACGCCTTCAACAAATCGCACAGTACCTGTTACGCTTTCGTGGCCTTCCAAACAGCCTATTTAAAAGCTAACTATCCGGCCGAATACATGGCTTCGGTGCTTACCCATAACCAAAGTAACATCGAAAAAATCACCTTCTTTATGGAGGAATGTAAACGCATGGGCATACCGGTTAAAGGCCCCGATGTAAACGAAAGTAATGTGCAGTTCTCGGTAAACGACCGTGGCGAAATCCGCTATGCACTTTCCGCAGTTAAAGGCGTGGGTGAAGCAGCCGTGGAATCCATTGTATTAGAGCGCAAAGAAAAAGGTGCCTTCCGCAGCATCTTCGATTTCTCCCGCAGGGTTAACATGCGCGCCGTAAACAAAAAATCATTTGAAGCACTGGCACTTGCCGGCGCCTTTGACAGCTTCGGCCTAAACCGTGCGGCTTACTTTACCCCTGATAAACGCGATGGCTTAAACGTAATTGAGAAAGCAACCAAATACGGTGCAGGCATTCAAAACAACAGCAACTCTAACCAAAGTTCACTGTTTGGCGACGCCAGCGCAGGTGGTGTGGACCTAACCGAACCAACCATAAGCCCATGCGAAGAATGGAGCCTGCTGGAAAAACTGAAAAAGGAAAAGGAAGTGATCGGAATTTACTTAAGCGGTCACCCACTAGATGATTATAAACTGGAAATAAAAACCTTTACCAACTGTCCGCTGAAGGAAATTGAAATGCGGAAAGATAAAGAGGTGAAAATTGCAGGCATTGTAACCACCACCGAAACTAAAATTGCCAAAAACGGTAACCCGTATTGCCGCTTTGCTATTGAAGATTTTGACGGCACTTACGGATTCTCACTATTCGGCAAGGATTACCTTAGCTTTAAAACCTTTATCGAAACACCGGGTGCGCTCCTGCACTTAACAGGCCGTTATCAGCAACGCTGGAATAACCCGAATGAATACGAATTCAAAATTCAAAAGATAGACCTGCTTTCCGACGTGCGCAGCAAATTAGTACGGGCACTAACCATTGAGATGGGCCTGGGCGAAGTAACCGATCAAATGATACAGGAAATACAGGCCGTGGTAAGCAAATACCCCGGTAAAGTAAAACTACGCATGAAAATCCGCGATGAAGAAGAAGGCATTCTGCTGGGCATGAATTCCAACACTCAGGTAGAACTTAACAACGATTTACTGAAGGAACTGGAAGCCATGAACGTGGTCTTCAGCCTCAACTAAACACTATAGCTACATTTTTTTAGTAGCATGCAGCAGATAGGCCTTGATAAAATCATCCAGGTCACCATCTAAAACTGGTTGTATGTTCGAAACCTCATAGCCGCTCCGGTTATCCTTAATTAGTTTGTAAGGGTGCAACACATAGTTGCGTATCTGCGAGCCCCATTCAATTTTCATTTTAGTGCCTTCCAGTTTATCGCGCTCCTCGTATCGCTTCTCTAACTCCTTTTCGTATAGTTTGCTTTTCAGCATTTGTAGGGCCCGGTCGCGGTTATCGTGTTGCGAGCGGGTAATCTGGCAGCTAACAACTATACCTGTGGGCAGGTGTTTCAAACGCACAGCGGTCTCTACCTTGTTAACGTTTTGCCCGCCCGCACCGCTACTCCGGAAGGTATCCCATTCCAGTTCCGAAGCGGGTATGTTTATCTCTATTGTATCGTCAATTACCGGATATACAAACACCGAGGCAAACGAAGTTTGGCGTTTACCCTGCGCGTTAAAGGGCGAAATACGTACCAGGCGGTGTACACCGTTTTCACCTTTCAGGTAACCAAAAACAAATTCCCCGTCAATTTGAATAGAAACAGAACGAATACCTGCAACATCGTCATCTGTTCGCTCCAGTTCGCTTACCTTAAAGTTGTGTCGTTCAGCCCACATAATATACATGCGCAGCAACATCTCCGCCCAGTCGCAACTTTCGGTACCACCGGCACCCGCGTTAATTTCCAGCACAGCGCTCAGGCTGTCTTCTTTCTGGTTAAGGGTGGCTTTAAATTCCAGTTCGTCCACGGCTTTTACGGCCTTCTCATAAGCTTGCTTTAATTCCACATCAGTAGCCTCGCCTGCCTCAAAAAACTCGCGGTACAAGGCTACATCTTCGTAGGTTTTCCATGCCTCTTCAAAGGCGGTTAACCATATCTTGTTCAGCTTAATTTCCTTTAATAATTCTTCTGCCTTTTTGGGATCGTTCCAGAAGTTGGGGTGCAGCGTAGTTTGCTCATCCTGCTGCAGTTTTAATTTGCGGTTATCGATGTCAAAGAAACCTCCTCAGCGTCTCTAATCGACCCTTTATATCGTTTATGTTCTCGGTAGTCATCTGTTATAATTGCGTGCGAATATAACAGCTTTGTGAACAACCAGCACGCCACACGTTAAGGCATTAACAACCTACCTGTTCCGCACATACACGCTAACGCCTATATTCGTGGTATGGCCGCCAATCACTTAAAATGGTATAATCAAACATTGCATCAGTACCTCAGCAACGAAGAAATAAAGACGCTGATGCAGAAGAATAACCTGAAAGGCGCGTATGAGATAGCGCATACCTGGTGCTGGATTATTGTAGCGTTTAGCCTGGTAGGGCTATGGCCTAACCCGCTTACCGTAATTCTCGCCTTATTCATTTTAGGTGGTAAACAATTGGCATGTGCCATCATTCTGCACGATTGTTCGCACGATAGCATGTTTACTTCGCGAGCAGCCAATCGCATGATCGGTAACTGGTTTGGTGCCTATCCCATTCTGCACGACCTCGAAAAATACCGGCCCTACCACACGCAGCATCATATGCATACAGGCTTAGAAGAGGATCCGGATCTGTCATTGGCACAGGGTTACCCAACTACGGGTTTCAGCATGGTGCGTAAATTTTTCCGCGATTTGTTCGGCCTCTCCGGTATAAAGGCTAATCTGGGCGTGCTATTCATGCAACTGGGCCTTATGAAATATGCCCTAAATGGTAATGCAGAGTGGGTTTCCTTAAAGGAGAAAAGTGCTTTTGCACTAGTGGGTACCGCTGTAAAAAATATGGCTGGTCCGGTAGTTGCAAACCTGGTTATGTTTGGTATATGCTGGGCCGTGGGTAAGCCGTTGTTATATCTGCTTTGGCCGGCGGCTATGCTTACTACTTTCAATTTCTCGTTGCGGGTACGTTCCATGGCCGAACACAGTATGGTTGAAGACCGGAATAACCCGCACAAAAACACCCGCACTACCTATGCTAATTTTTTCGAGCGCATGCTTTTTGCCCCGCATCACGTTAATTACCATGCCGAACATCATTTGTGCATGGGTGCCCCGTCCTACAACTTACCGGCCATGCATCAACTCTTATTGCAACGTGGCTATTTCAGGAACGGCGCCCTCGAGTATAACTACCTGAACATAGTTAAGCGCGCTATTAACCCCGCACAACTTCCTGCGGTTTAAGTAAAATTTTTCTTCAGCGCCTCAATAATATCCATCTGCCAATCGGCTTTCCTGTTGGCATGTACACTTAAAATCAGTTCGCCACTATTGGGAAGAAAGGTTAATTCCAACACCCCTTTTTGTTTACCGTACTTAAAATGCCAGTGGGTATTTTGTGAGAGCTGCTTTAAGCTACCCTTCATGCTCAGGGTTAGGCCTGCACGTAAACAAATGGCTTCAATCTGTTTTGCGGTATAGGCGGCTGCCAGGGTTAATCGCACATCCTCCATAAGCAATAAAAAAGCCCGGTTTTTAGCCGGGCTTATAAAGGTAGAATTTAAAGTTTATTACTTGCTAACTGTAAATTTGGCGCGGGCAATAACTTCATTTTGTTTGTTTACCAGTTGTAGACCATAAATGCCGTTAGGCAGGTTGGCAATGTTTAACTGGGTGTTGTTGTTCACCAGGTTAGTGTTCATCAACAGATTACCTACCAGGTCATATACTTTTACTGAAGCACCTTCGGCATAGTCAAGCAGCACATTCAAAGTGTTGTTGGCCGGTACCGGAAATACGCTTACAGGCACCTGGTTAACTTCGTTAATGCCGTTAGGATTCTTAACATACATGCGAACGAAGGCAGGAGCTGAAGTATTCACACCATCGTTCAGGGTATAAAAGAACGTGTCAACACCAACATATCCGTTGTTAGGGGTATAAGTTATTTTACCTGTACCTGCTACGGCTGTACCGTGAGCTGCGTTACCTGATACGGCAATGGTTAAAGTATTCAGTGCATCGTTGCAATCTTCATCATTTACTTCAATCATTACATCCTTAGCAGTATTGATAAGGGTAGTGTCAAAATCATTGCGGGCAAAAGGTGTAAAGTTGTAGTTGCCTGGCAGATCTTCAGTACCTAAACTGTCAACTTCCAATACGCTGCCCGGTACCAGGTTAGAATTTCCGGTAATTAAAGCAGATAGGTTTGGTAAACTTGGAGCCATCAGTATTACCAGGGTATCCGGCATTTCGCAGTTGTAGTATACAAACGGTGCTTCAAAATACTGGTAGCCGCTGGTTTGGGTAGTATTCTTATAAATAGCATCAGCAACTACAGTGGTTCCTTTGCGCAAAGTTGCCCAAATCAAACAGGTATCATTGCCGTTTGTGTTAGGATTAAATACCGGCTGATAGTTACGGTAACCGGTAATTTTGCTTAAACGTTTGTTGATAGGAGTGCCGGCCCCACCAATAGCAGATGGCGTTAAAACGGTACCGCTACCTAATAAAATGCTGGAGTTAACAGCAAATTTGCCGCTTACCACAAAGCCCGGTAAAGTACGGGTACCCAAGGAAGGAACTACAATGGTATCGGTTTTCATACGCACGGCATAAGAACCTGAGTGCGCAGAGTTGGTTTGGTTAACAAAGAACTGGTTACCCAGGCCCTGAGCACCGGAAAGGATATTACTGCTGGTCCAACCTGCTGGTTCCAGGTGTTCGAACGTATCAGGTAATACTACCGGGGCAAAACCGGGGAAATAAAGCGTGTCATTATTCCACGTTTCGAAATCATTATTGCCAATCTGGGCGTTTGCCTGTAAGGCAATTAGCGCCGCAATAGCAAGTAAAAGTTTTTTCATGTTGTTAACAGGGTTTGTTCGTTATGCAATAGGAACGAAGATACAGTTTAGCCACGAATAATGTATGCAATTACTTGAAAATAAAAGCCTCCGCCTGTTAGAGCGGAGGCCTTGTTTAACCCTTAAAAACTAAACTTGTATTTATAAGACCGTTCACCGTTGCAAATAGTTGCATAAGCTTCTCTAAAATAGTTTATTTGCCAGCGAACCGGGGCAGGCCCGGCCTTGTTTTAATAGCATCTTTTAAACCTAAAAATTTCAAAATCATGGCATTAGCTGTAGGCACCGCCGCTCCTGACTTCAAACTCTTTAATTCCGAGAAAAAAGAAGTATCCCTGGCCGATTTTAAAGGCCGTAACCTGATTATTCATTTCTTCCCGGCTGCATTTACCGGTGTTTGCACCGCCCAAATGTGCAGCAATCGCGATGATCTGGCCTATTACAATAACCTGGATGCGGCTGTAGTGGGTGTATCCGTTGATCTGCTGTTTTCTCTGGCTGTATTTAAAACGCAGAACAACATCAATTTCGACCTCCTCTCCGATTTTAATAAGGACATGATCCGTGCATACGATATGGTGAACGGTGCGTTTGCTTTTGGTTATAAAGATGTAGCCAAGCGTGGCGTGGTAGTGGTGGACAAGGAAGGTGTAGTGCGCTATGTAGAAGTAACTCCAACGCCCGGCGACCAGGTAAATTTCGCAGCCCTGAAAGAAGCGTTGGAAAAACTGAAATAAATTAAGAGCCTCATAGATTTTTAAAGCCGCATTCAAGCGGCTTTTTTGTTTGTTGTCCGCCTTGGGCGGATATGCGCCCAAATTAACTACCTATAATAGAAAATGAAAAAAGGCCGCATGTGCGGCCTTTACTTAGTTGCGGGGGCATGACTCGAACATGCGTCCGCCTTCGGCGGATATGAGCCCAAGAAATCATCTCTCTGCAAGTTTTTCTTTTATAAACTGTCGCCCTATGCCAGTCTTAAGCCATTTTTCCCTGCCATTGCCTGTGCCTTTGTAAGAAACTGTTCGGTATGAAGTATACTCCATGGACGATACTTAATTGTCCACCCCTTAGTTGCTAATTCGTTATGCGATTTAAACCGACTTTCTAAATCGGAGGTAAAACCTACGTAGGTTTTATTATGATTGGTAGAAACAAGGATGTAAACCGTGAACATAAACTCCTACAATTTACAACAATAGAAAATGAAAAAAGGCCGCATGTGCGGCCTTTACTTAGTTGCGGGGGCATGACTCGAACATGCGACCTTTGGGTTATGAGCCCACACCTTAGGGGATAAAAAGTGAAACGAAATGAAATGAAATGACATATAAATACTGATAATCAATAGATTATTTATTTTAATAAGTTTCGGTTAGTCACATTTCATTCCCAAAATGTTTTACCTATGTTTTACCTAATGTCCTATATTTGCGGTGACTAAACGTAAGCATATGGCCAACATCAAAGTACTGTTGATGGTTAAGAAAATAAATGGCGAAGATCCCGACCCTCAACGGGAGTTCCCTATCGCTATTCGGTTTATCCAAAGACGTAAAGCCAAATACAAATTTATCGGGCACACCTCTTCTCTTCAGAACTGGGATGAAGAAGCGCAACAGGTAAAAAAAACTCACCCCCGCTATAAGACATTAAAAGTCCTGATAGCTAAGAAAAAAGCGGAAGCCGAACAGGCCATTCTTGATTTGGAAATCCGTGAGCCGGTTTTCAGTTTGGAAAAGCTGAAGAGAAAGATAAGCATGGCCCATGCCACCAAATCGTTCTTCGCCTTTGCGGAGGAATATGTGGAAGACATCCTCAAAAGGAAAAAAATCAATGTGGCTAAATCAGAAAAGTCACGGATTGCCGGTCTGAAGAAATTCTTTAAAAACCAGGACGTTGAATTTTACGACATTGATGTGGATACACTCGATAAACTGAGGACTCACCTGATTGCCGAGGGCAAAAGTCTGAAAACGATCAATAATTATCTGATCATGATCCGAACCATTTTCAACAAGGCCATACGTGGCGGACTCATTGAACGCGAGTATTACCCATTCGGTGGACAGGATAAAATACAGCTGAAGCAAGTAAATGGAAAGAAAATAGGCCTCGAGGATTTTGAATTAGATAAGATACGCAACCTCAAACTGGAGAAAGACAGCGGTATGTGGCATGCGAGGAATGTGTTTCTGCTTTCCTATAATTTTGCAGGTGTGAGAATCGGGGACTTACTGAGACTGAGATGGGACTCGATTCAGAATAACCGTTTGCTCTACGAAATGGGGAAAACACTTTCCACTGTATCGATACCTATTTCAGAGGAGGCACAGGAAATACTTTCCTATTATGAAGAAGACAAAAGGAGTTACAATGATGTGGTGTTCCCTTACTTAAAGGATGTAGACTGGACCAGTCCGGAGGACATTCAGTCCAAGGTAAATTCTGCCACCAGTACCCTCAATAAACGACTTAAAACTATCGGGAAACGTGCATCGATAAACAAGCCAATGAGCAATCACATCGCTAGACATACGTTTGGTAACATATCAGGGGATAAAATACCAACTCCGATACTACAAAAACTTTACCGGCATCAAAATATGAACACCACAGCAGTGTATCAGGGAAACTTTATACATAAGGATACAGATGAGGCACTGCTGAAAGTGTTACAGCCGCCATCGGCTGGCAAAAGTGTGGCAAAAACCAAACGTCCGAAGCGGTAAGGCCTAGAGGGTGCTGTATTTTTTCAAATACCTTTCCAGGCTTTTTCGGTGAAACAGGAGCTTTTTATTTTTCTGAGTAAAATCAATCTCGCCATCATTTTTCAATTCCTGCAATTTTGTTCTGCCAACCTGAAGGAAACGCATCGTATCTTTCACGCTTAACCATTCGTCAGATTTTTCATTGTTTTTTGGCAATAAAGCATTCTCCTCCATCTTCCTGACGAGGAAATCGAAAAGCTCTTCTTTGAGCTTTTCATATGCTTTACTATCAATGACTATGACATCCATGGTTTTCTGTAATTAGCTTACCTTATTGTTTTCTTCCCGTTTACTGTTGTTCGAAGTGTTGAGCCGTGTGGCTTTTGTCTGACTATATGCGTAGAAGGTTAAGCCTACAATAGCTGTTGTCACCAGGACCCCTAGCCAAGGAAATCCATGCTTGTTATTCATGGGTAGATTCGGAGGTGTTACTAACATATTATTTTTGATTTAGTTTTGAAGCATAAATGAGTGCAATAAGGACTTGCTTGGGGGTCTCATAGACTATGTCGAAATCCGCACCTTCTGCGTTTATGATTCTATCTTTTTTTCCTTTAAGTTTTTCAAAAAGCTGCAAAAGTCGTGGGTCATTCAAAATTGAGTTCTGCGGCAACTCCAACAGTTGCTTTTTCAATTGCGCGCTTTCAGCTCGAACCAATTCCAGTTCGTGAGTATTATTTCTCGCCAATTGCGCGCTTAATGCTTTTTTTTCTGATTCCAACACTGAAATCTCAGTTTGGCTATCATGGCGATTTTCTAGTAGCAGTTCTCCGTATTCACTTAAGCTCATTCCTGACGCTGCGGCTTCCTCGTTTAAACGCATCTTTAATTCAGGTCGTGCCTTAATAGAGATAACAACCTTTGGGGAACCCGTCTGTGATTCTTCCTTTAATTCTTTTAAGCCCATATTCTATGTTTCTAGTTAAAAAATCAACCCGGACGTACGTATAATCCATCCGATTTTCATATACATAGACCCATGAGTGTGTTTAGATGTTTTACGTCTAAACAGGAATCTAAACAGTTTTTTTGGGGTAGTAGGCCAAGCGGGCCTTTTCAAGGCCGGTTAGGGGAATACGTTTATCCTTGGCAGGAAGTCGCTGACCGTAAATCATATTTTCGGTAGCATCAGAGTCAAAGAACTCTGGTATGCTTTTGTTTTCAGCTAAATACATAAAGTGATTACAAATCCATTTAGCGATGTCGCGCTTAGGGAATTGCACTTTTTTGTCTTCGGCATAAATTCGAAAAACATCTACCAACTGATTGGCATTCCCCTCAAAGATTACCTTCAGGTTATCCGGTCCGGTTCCGCTGAATAACGCTTTAATGGTTGTATGGTTAATTTCATTAAAAAAGTCTTTCAAGTCGTTAAACAAAATTTCCCGAAAATCTTCTTCTACACGAATAGCAGACTTTTTCACATAAGTTTGGTCATCGATTTGCTGCACAACCTCCTCCTTAACTCGGTTATCTGTAACTTTGTTTATTGCCTTAATGAGAAACCCAATCCTTTGTTCAAGGGATTGTTCATATTTTCTGAATTGACGTTTTGAAAAAATCCAGTTTACAATTTTGTCATGCTTAATAAAATAATCCTCAGGGAAACGATTAGTTCGAATAAAATTGCAGGCTGTGTATTCGAGCTGGTCCAAAAAGAATTCAGGGGATTCACTTTCAGGTTTTGCTTCCATGAATCTTTCATATTGGTATTCCAGTATTGGAACAATTTCAAGAGCATCGCTAAGTGCCAGATATAAGCCCAGATAAGACCTAAAAAACGGTTCATCGTGATGGAGAACGTAATAAAAGTGCTCCGCATAAAAATCGGCATCAAGTTCTTTTTCGTTCAGGATAAACTTTACATCCTCTTTTATTTGGGTTACATAGTTTACAAATGGGGCGCCATTAAAATTCTTATAACGCGCTTTTAAATCATCTACCTGCCTGTAAATCTTACAGATATCCAAATCGTACTGATGAAAAGAAAATGGTCCCAGCTCTGTATATTTCAAACGGTACTGTTCGTGCTTATCGCTGGGAATGGGTCGTATAAAACCAACAGGTGGAGTAAATAACTCCCCCGTCCATCCTGCTGAAGCTTTAGCTTTAGTTTTCATCTTATTAATTGTTTTATACAATAAATTAAAACTATTCTGTTGTCATATCTTCACTTATATTTAAGAGTTCATATAGACTAACATCCCCTTTACGAACTGTTCCGTTAACGGGTCTTTCTTTCCATCAAAAAATTTATCAAGCACTTTTGTGAACAGCGGATCTTCTTCATCGGCCAAGGCGAAAAGAGTCATACAGGATTGCAACTTTTGATCGTCAGGCTGTCCGAAAACAGTAGTTGGATTATTTCCCTCCAACCCGAGTAAAACTTGGCATAACTCACGCAACCTACTACCAAGCACCGGATGCGAGAGATATTCTTTAGCCTCTTCCATACTTTGTAGGGCATAATATTTTGACTTTTCGCTATATCCAAGACCTTTTATCTGTGGGAAAATGAACCACATCCAATGGGTTCGTTTAAAGCCGGCTTTCAACTCTGAAAGTGCCTGTATATAATGTTGCTCCTGAGCTTCTTCGAATCTTGAAAGGCCTAGTGACATGGATTTAGTTTTGGATTATCGTTAGGACAAAAAAAGACAAAACCACTAACTGATACATCATTCTTAAAGAACTTTCCTGCAAATTAGTATCGTCATTCTATTAAACGCAAATAGGTTGCGTTCTGCCGGTTTATTTTAGCGCTGTAATTCCTAAACGTAACAGGTATGATTACTGACTCTGAAACCGACACAGTCTTTGTTTCCGCGCTTCTCCGAAATAACTATCCCCGGGTTTTCGAAACACTGGAAGGTATTCTCATACAAGCGCGCATTCCGTTGCTTGAGTTGCAAAATACAGCTGATATCTGGTGCCGCGATTACATGTCTGTACAGATTTCTGATGATACATTCATCCGCTTCGTCTTTACCCCCTCCTACCTTAAGTATAAGAAATACGCACACTTATTCACCGATACAAGCAAAGTGCCCGTTAGTTTCAGTAGTCTTTTTGTTCCATCCTGCATTGTTTTGGATGGAGGGAACTTAGTATGCTCCGGAACCAAAGCAGTTGTAACCGATTTTATCTTTAAGGATAATCTAAAACCCAAAGCCGAATTGGTTCAGGAGCTACGTAGCACGCTAAAAGTAGAGGAACTCATCGTGCTGCCCCATGTTCCTAATGATTTTACCGGTCATTCCGATGGTATGGTACGCTTTGTAAACGAAGACACTATACTGGTAAATGATTTCAGACCAGTTGGTGAAAAGTTTTTCCTAAAACTCGAAAAAGTATTGCAGAGTCATAACCTGAAGATTCATTATCTGCCCTGGTACGCCAGTGAAAACTCTGATTACAAATCGGACTGTTGCGATTACCTCAACTTTCTACATGTAGGCAACCTGATCGTTATGCCACAATACAACATGAAAGCAAGAGATGATAAAGCTCGTCAAGTTGTTGCCGCATTATATCCCAGCGCTAAAATTGAATGCATTGATTGCACAGAGTTAGCAGCAGAAGGCGGAGTATTGCGCTGCTGCACCTGGAACATAAAACTAAAAAACACCCCATATGCATTATGACATTATAGGTGACATCCACGGCCATGTGGTGCCCCTCATTAATTTGCTTGGCAAACTCGGATACATTAACGATAAAGGCTATTACCGACATCCCGATGAAAGGAAGGTGATTTTTGTGGGTGACTTTGTGGATCGCGGTCCGCACATCCGCGAAACACTGCACCTCGTACGCTCTATGACTGATAACGGTTCGGCTGAAGCGGTCATGGGCAATCATGAATACAATGCCATTTGTTTTTATCTCATGGATCCTGACCATGGCGGCCACCTTCGTAAACATCATTTCAAAAACATTATACAGCATCAGGAAACGATCAGACAGTTTGCCTCTCATGAAAAGGAATGGAAAGGCTGGATCGATTGGTTTTTAAAACTGCCGATGTTTATCGAAAATGAGCATCTTCGGGTAGTGCATGCCTGCTGGGATGATAAACTGATAGCTCACCTGAAAACCATTACCCGAAATAATGCCCTGCTCCCTGAAATAATTTACGAAGCGCAGGATAACGGTACTGACCATTACGAAGCCATTGAGCGCACCCTGAAGGGCAAAGAAACTACTCTACCTAACGGACTTTGGTTTGCAGACAAAGACGGACATCATCGGACTGAAACCCGGATAAAGTGGTGGCTTAATGCGGAAGGCTTACCCTACAATACATACTTTTTTCATCAAACACCCGAACTCGATAAACTGATCATCAAGCCGGGAGAGTTTGCTGATAATAACTTCTATGCCCAAGAGAACGTTCCGGTTTTTTTCGGCCACTATTGGTTACGAGGCGAGCTCGAAATACAACAACCTAATGTGCTCTGCCTTGATTATAGTATTGCTAAAGATGGTAAACTGATAGCCTACCGATTTAATGGCGAGAAGATACTAGCAAAAGAAAATATGGTGGAGGTGCAACCCCTGTAAAACTTTTATAAAATAAGTAAAGAGCAATTCATAAAACATGAAACCCATACCCAAACACACTCTTTCCAAATCAACATTTACTTATGGCTGCCAATGCCTTAAACGCTTGTATTTGCATAAGTTTAAGTCAGAGCTTGCCAACCCTGAGGATGAAGAGCAGGCAGCTATTTTTCAGGCCGGAACCGATACAGGAAAATTAGCTCAGCAGCTATTTCCGGGTGGTGTAGATGCTTCACCACCTGATCCTTTTTCATACCAACAATCTGTGAAAGACACTAAGGGGTATTTGAAAACACACGATGTGATTTATGAGGCGGCTTTTCAGTATGACGGGGTAATGTGCGCGGTCGACATACTCGTTAGAGAAGGAAATAAATGGCATGCATACGAAGTTAAGAGCACAAATTCAGTGAAAGAGCAACACAGATTAGATGCGGCACTTCAATATTATGTTTTAAAGAATAGTGGATTGTCCCTTCGCGATTTTAGCGTGGTTACTTTCAATCGTGACTACTTACGTATCGGTGAATTAGATGTGCAGAAATTATTTGTTACCCATTCTGTCAAGCAGTATTGTAAAGATGAAACTGCTTTTGTGGGGACAAAGATTTGGGAGTTAAAAATGACGTTGGAAGGGAAGATAGAACCGGTGGTGGAGCCCGGAGATTTTTGTTTCAAACCATACGAATGCAATTTTACTCAACACTGCTGGGCGGATAATGAAGAAGAGGAAGAAGAAGAGATTGAAGATAACGAGCCGGTTATAGACAAAGCATCCATTAAGAGCTTTATTGAACAGGTAGAATACCCCCTGTATCATCTCGACTTAGAAACCGTCATGTATGGTGTACCCGAATTCGATTACTCTTCACCCTACCAACAAATACCGTTTCAGTTTTCACTACACATGCAGCAAAATGCTAAAGCGGAGGTCGAGCATTACGCCTATCTCGGCGATGGTCAAAATGACCCTAGGGAAGAATTGGTTAAAGAACTCATCCGCATTATAGGGGCCAAAGGAACAGTGTTCGGCTGGAACATGATTTTTGAGAAAGCAAGGCTGCAGGAAATGGCGCGTAACTTTCCTAAATACAAAAAGCATCTTATGGCTATTCACGACAGGATGATTGACCTAATGAAACCTTTTAAATCAAAGGCCTATATGCATCCCGGTTTTAGAGGCAGCGCATCTCTGAAGAATGTCCTGCCAATATTGGCTCCCGAACTAAGCTATCAGAACTTGGAAATTCGGGAAGGAGGCACCGCAAGTTTTATCTACAGCCAATTGAAACATATGGATAAAAAAACAGCTGCCTTAAACAAAACTAACCTTTTAGACTATTGTCATTTAGATACTTTGGCGATGGTAAGAATATGGGAGAAGTTAAGAGAGTTTGGCACATCATAATTTTATAAGTAAATTGGTGTTTGAAATTTTAAAAGATTAGGTTTTAGAGTAAGTATGAAACCGTTGGTTTACGTCATTATTGCCACAGCTTTCAAGCGTAGTCAATGGGTCATAGAGCGCAGCCTTAGATCAGTTTATCTGCAAGAGGGGGTTGACCGAAAATCTATTCAAATTGTTATAGTAGATGATAATGAAGGCGATGTTGAAATTGCCTTGATTAATGAAGGTATTAAAACACTTAGAGAAAGCCTTAACTTATCTTTAAATGAATTCCCGACAAGGGTTATAAAGAATTCAAGAACCAAGCACATGTCGGGTACGGGCGCATGGAATACCGGAATTATTTTAGCCCATCAGGAAAGCCCGGATTGTATTGTTTCGATATTAGATGATGACGATGAATATACTCCTGACCACATAGCTGCCTGCCTTGAAGTAACAAACAACAAGCAGAGTATCGCAGCGGTATTTCAGGAACTGATATGGAAATGGCCAGATGGAAACATATGGGAATTTCCACTTTCACTTTCTGATATAACTCCTGAGAATTTTTACAAGGCTAATCCAGGCATACAAGGTAGCAATCTCTTTGTTAAAGCAAGCATGTTAATTGCTTGCGGTGCTTTTGACGAAAGTTTTGAAAGTACTACTGACCGTGATTTAATGATTCGCCTGCTTTGGCATTTAATTAGTATACAGCCTGAAAAATGGCAACAAACCATCGCTTTGATAAATAAACCAAGCGTTATTCATTACTGCCACAGCATGGATAGAGTGACAACAAATCATTCTAAAAAACAAAACGGACTTAATCGGTTTTATGAGAAGTATAAGAAGCATTTTACAGAATCTGATTATCAGAAATCACTGAAACGCGCCTCCTTATTATTTAAATATCCTGGTTGTAATCCCAAGGAAGAGTGTATTGTTTTGCTGATGGCTATGCACAATAACATGGATACAGTAGAAAAAGCCTTGCATTCTGTTTTATGTCAAAAAGCAACTGAAAGGCCACTTTACATTTTGGTTTCTGATGACAATTCAACAGATGAAAGCAGAAATGTAGTTGAGCAACTTTCCAAATCGTTTCCTAATATCTTTTTATACAGCAATCAGTTTAATAATGTAGCTCAAAACAGAAATTGGTTACAACAAAAGGCATCGGAATTGTTTCATGAATGCGTTCTCATAGGGCGCTTAGATGCAGATGACATTTTAGCTGATCATGATATACTGCAACGCATTGAGGCACTATGGGATAAAACTCATTTTGATGTGTTGCTAATGGCCAACAGACAATACGTGAATAATGATTTCACTGGGTACATTAATCGTCCTCACGAAGATTTAAAGCAAATTCCATCACTGCTTGAAAGGGTAAAACAAATGAGCGATGGCGTTTGGGAAGCGGAACTGCCAAGCTGCAATGTATTTTTGAAGCCACAGGCAGCAATACCATACAGCGCAACTAAGAGCGCAGAAGATCACAGAAATCTGATTGATTATCTTCTTTGTTCAGATGAGTTAAGCATTCACATTAAAGCAGATTGGATTTATTGCAATTACTCTATTGACAAACATTTTAATTCAACAGAGCAAGAAAAGTTTCGAAAACAAAAGGCAAGAAAAGATTTATACAAATACACGCAATCAGAAGCCGAAAAAATACTGCGAAAACAAAAGGCATTAAAACTTTTACAGAAATGGAAACCCGGCTCTTACAGTTATCTCGGTGCAGGATTTGCAGGTGTTGTTTTTCATGATGGGCAGTGGGTGTACAAAGTGCATTTACCCTTATCTGCTAACAACTTCAACGAAGTTGATAATATCCTGTTTTTAAAGTCAAAGCTTGAACTCTTTAGCGGCAGAAAACATTTTTATGAATTAAGAGAGCTTACATTAGTAGATGACGTTTACATATTGGTTTATCCCTATGAGCAAAGCAAACCGGTTGAAAATCTGACAAGAGAAGACATGGTTAGTTTCCTTGCAGAGATGTGGCAGATGAAAGTGCTTTGCAGGAGCATCACCAAAGGAAACAACTTTGTTCGTGTAAACGGAATCATTAAGTTGATTGACTATGAAATTGAAACTTATAACGACAACTTGTTTCTAAATACAGCAGCAAGAGCTTTCATTCAGTTAGATGAATTTTCAATACAACAGATATCAACCTTTAAGCTTAGGCGCAGCACCATAAATAATTTTACATTGCCAGAACTGGAGGGATTCGATGATTTTGTAAAAGAAATTTTTGAGCGATGTGCTGATCTCAATATGCCTGAGTATGGAAATGAAATAAAACTAAATGCAAAAATTGAACCATCAAAATACGATGGAATTGAAAACCCATCTGTTGCACTGCTGATTAAAGCATGTGTGCAAGATTCTGCCACACTGTATAATGATGTTTGCTTTCTGGTTGGTCAGCTTACCCAAGCTACTAAATTTTCTAATCGTTACCTGCTGCTCGATTTATATAAGGAGCAAAATTTTACCAGACAATACACCAACTTTGGAAACAAAGAGCAACTTATGGAGGCTGCGTATCGGCTTAAATCAGATGGCTTCATTGATGAACTGATTATTCCCCCCGATGATTTTCAGTCAAAAGAAAATATAAATGAAAGTTGGTTTGGGGTAAAGAGTGGAAACACCCATACCATTAAAGGAGTACCCGTTACTTCACAATTATATGCGTTTGAACAGGTTTCATCTGATTTCATTTTGCAAATGGATGTAGATGTTCTTATAGGATTCAAAAAACACAATACCGATTTTTTGAAAGGTATGATAGCCTCGCTGCAGAAAAATCCCAAAGCACTGAGTATCGGGGTTCAGATTCATCAGGTAGATGATTTGACCTTTCAACCTATCACAGGTAAGGATGGCGCTATTGCTCCTGATGTACGATGCAGTCTTATTCATAAGCACCGCCTGATTGAAGCACGCCCCTTTGAAAATCAATTTACTGAAAAAGGATGGGATCTTTCCTGGTACAGAGCTTTAGAAAGACATCAAAAAGCTAAGGGGTATGTTTCACTTCGCGGAGGGACAACCGATGCTTTTTACATTCATCCGCAAAACTACCGCAAAGTAAACAGGTGGGTTTGGCATACTCTACAAAAAGGAGTTAAGTATGGAAACATACCATCACTTCAGCAAGGACAGCCCGAAGTAGCAGGAAACATTTTTGACTGGTGTTTGCCGAAGCGAAATGAAGAACTTGTAGTAATACTGTATGTAGATGAGCCTGATATGTACAGTATTCAAGAAAGTTTACATACAATTGTTGCTCAGGATGCAGGCAATTTTGGCATTATACTCATAAACAATACTGGCGCTGAAGATTTAATTCAATCATGCATAAGCCAATATGTAGAAACGCATAAGCGCATCACAGTCATTCATTTTGAGCAACAGGTTGCCTACAATGATGCAGTGTATAAGGCTATTCATTATTACATGACCAATCAGGATAGTTTTATCTGTCTGATGATGCAAGGAGACATTTTACTTTACGGTTCTGTTCTTAGTGAATGTCTGAATCGGCTACAAATTTACAATGCCGATGTTCTGATTGGCAAAGAAATCAGTAAAAGAACCCTACCTGATACAGGGATGAGTCGGTCTAATTTTTTGCATCCCCGACACGAACCGGAGACTTTGGCAAACGGGCTGTCCATATTCCGCAAGTATCTTTTTGATGCACTCAGCCATTTGGACATGAAAACGAAAGTCCCCGATGCACCTACTCATATTCCGGCATTCAGCAAAATAAAACAAACACACATTTGGCTTAACGACATCAGCAACATTAGTATTTTGACGCCTATCGTTGAATTAAGTTCTAACCCCATTCGTTTCGACCATTTTAATATGTTGCGAACCCATAATGTCTTAAACGTGCGTATTCAAGAGGCTATTTCTTTTGTTCAGAATCAAACACCTAAGCAAGAAGGAGCATGGGAAAAAGGCCGCAAAACCTTTCTGCCCAATACCAGCAAAATAGAGTTAGACATTACCTACGATTGCAACCTCAAATGTTTTCACTGCAACCGCTCATGCACTCAGGCACCTACGGATGCTCACATGACGTTGCAACAGGTGCAGCAGTTTGTAAAGGAATCTGTAGATCTGGATAAGCAATGGGAGCTAATTAACTTGCTAGGCGGTGAACCCACACTGCATCCGCAGTTTGCAGAAATAGTGCATTGTCTGCTATATGATTATCTGATTCCGCACTCGCCCAATACTACATTGCAAGTTACAAGCAACGGATATGGCGAAGAGGTTCAGCACAAACTGGCAGCGTTGCCAAAGCACCCTAATTTAGTGGTGGACTACAACTCATTTAAAGACGACCGTACCGTGCCTTATTTTACGCCCTTTAATTTGGCGCCAGCCGATGAATCCGATGCCCTCATGCACGAATACTATAAGGGCTGTTGGGTAACTGCATACTGTGGAATTGGCCTGAACCACTTGGGATATTTTGCCTGCGGTGTAGCAGGTGGCATTGAGCGCATTCTGAAAGCCGGTAAAGGCGTTAACAGCCTGGAAGAACTGGACGACCGACTGATACAGCAACTGGATACATACTGCCGCCTGTGCGGCAACTTTACGGCCTATGCTGAAAATCGTGGCGATTTTATGGAGCGGGCTGAAAAAGACAGCGCACCTAAAACTGCAATGAGCAAAAGCTGGAAAAAACTATACAAACAATACAACGATGAAAACGTCTGAGGTAATCTTACTGCTAAGCGGGGGCATTGACTCCACCACACTGCTTGCTGAGCTCACGGCAGCGGGTAAGCGCATCCACGCACTGAGTTTTGATTACGGACAGCGGCATAGCGTAGAACTAGAATATGCTGCGCGCAATGCCTCAAGCTATGAAGTAGAGGCGCATCATATTTTGAAGGTAGATTTTGCACCTATGGCTGAAGGGAACTTACTTACAGGAAATATAACAGAAGCGAGCCGGACATCTGCCAACCCCAACTACGTGCCTGGGCGAAACCTGCTGATGCTGAGCCATGCAGCAGCCTATGCCGAAGCCAAAGGAATTAGTGATATATACTTTGCTGCCAATGCCGATGACGGGCAGCTCTTCCCTGATTGCACACCCGGATTTATTAATTGCCTTAACCGCCTGTGGCAAACTTGTCCGAATACTGCTGGAATTAAACTGATATGCCCTTTCGTAACTATGAACAAAGTTAAAGTGATTGAAAAAAGTTATTTCCTTAGAGTAGACCTTCAGCAGACCATGAGTTGTTACAAACCAAATGGCAAAGAAGCATGTGGGCAATGTATGAGTTGTTCTATTCGTGAAAAAGCAATTAATGATTATAAACAAACTGCAGGATGAAGTTAAATGCAACACATATCGGATAAAACTCAGAGAATTGCTGGGCTGCTAAGAACACATTATTGAATTGGACCTATTTTAGAAAAATTGCCTGTGTGAACGAGTTGACCCTAAAGAAAAGATAAACAAATGAGTGCGAAGAACATATTCAAATTACATAAGGAAATCTTGGATGATTACAAATTGTATATCGATAGCTTCATCAATATTGCTGATGAAAGAATCCTTAGCACGGTTAAAAAAGATTTTGATACCGGCAATCTATATCCTGAACCATTAATTCAATTCAATCCTTCATTTGAATCGGGGGGGAGTGTTGAAGACCTTGTCAATAAAGGCACATTATCAAAGGAGTTCAATAACATTTTTTATGATGCTGAAAATAAATCATGGGAAATATACAAGCATCAAACAGAAGCAATCATCAAGGGAAATGAAGGCAGAGGCTTCGTTGTAACCTCAGGAACTGGTTCTGGTAAAAGTTTGACGTATATATCAACCATCTTCAATTATCTCTTTACAAACGCTGCAAAACCCGGTATCAAAGCCATCATTGTTTACCCACTAAATGCACTTATCAATTCACAAGAATTGGCATTGATTGGCTTTGAGGAGAACTATAGAAAGAGAACTGGTAACAGCCTGCCTTTTACATATGCAAAGTATACAGGACAGGAAAAGCAAGAGGACAGGGATAAAGTAATTGCCAATCCACCGGATATTCTTCTTACCAACTACATGATGCTTGAATTATTGATGGTGAGAAAGACTGATGAAGGTTTGAGAAATTCGTTCTTAGACAATATTGAATTTTTAGTGTATGACGAACTGCATGTCTATAAGGGCAGGCAAGGTGCTGATGTTTCTCTCTTAAACCGAAGAATAAAAGCAGCAGCTAAGAATAAGAATATCATCTGCATTGGCACTTCAGCAACAATGGCCACAGGTACGGTGGATGAACAAAAGAGTGAGGTTGCTAAAGTAGCCTCCCGTTTTTTTGATAGTAGTTTTCATCCTGATGACGTAATTGTTGAATCACTAACTTATTCAACAAGAAAGATTATACCTACTAGGGAGCAACTTATAAAGGCCTATCATGCTCCAATTAATGATCATTCTCGAAACGCCATCCTGGAGAACCCAATTGCAATATGGCTTGAAAGAACCATAGCAATTAGAAATGAGGGTGTTCATAAAAGAAGAAATGAACCACAATCACTAAAATCCATTTCAGCGGCCTTGGCTGAGCAAACAGGTATAAATGCAGAGGATTGTGAAAAAAAGCTAATAGAGGTGCTGGTTTGGGCTGAATCACTAAACATCCAAAGTACAAAGGACAAGAAAAAAGATACCATACTGCCATTCAAGTTGCATCAGTTCATTTCGCAAACCGGCTATGTTTATGTAACACTTGAAGATGCAGAGAAGCGCTACATCACACTTGAGCCAAATCCCTTCGTAAAGTTGGGCAAAGACGAAGAAGAAGTTCCGGTCTTTCAAACGGTCTTTAGCAGGGTTAGTGGCATAGAGTTTATTTGTGTCAGAAAGGATTTTGGAAAGTCAAAACTCATTTTCAGAGATTTCAATGAAAATCAAAACCCTAAAAATGATGATGACCTCAAAGCTAATGATGGTGTCAAAGTTAAGAAGGTGAAAAGCCGCAGTGCTGATGATTACAAAGATGGGTACATTCTATTTGATAAGGGATATAATGTAGATATAAATGAATTTTTGGAATTGTTGCCAGCTGCTTGGAAAAACAAGGCAGGTGATAAAATAGATCCATCAAAAGAATTTTTGCTCCCCAGGGAAATTTATGTGACAAGAGAGGGATCTTTTTCTCCTACGCCAAACGGTGGTGAAAAGGCTTGGTTTATTCCGGCTCCTCTTATCTACGACCCTACATGCGGGTTAATTTATCTGGAACCGAAGCTGAGTGAGAAGTCTAAATTAATCTCATTGGGTAATGAAGGTCGTTCCACATCCACGACACTCATAACGCTTCAAACGCTGTTGGCTCTCTATCGTCAAGGCAAGATTTTGAAGGAGCAGAAGCTGATGAGCTTTACAGATAACAGGCAGGATGCGTCTTTGCAGGCTGGTCACTTTAATGATTTTATACAGGTAGTACATCTTCGTTCTGCAATTGAAAAAGTATTAAGTAGTAGTAATGAGCCATTAAAAATATCCGATTTGATTTTTAAAGTACAGGAAGCACTAAATCTGCCGGAGAAAGATTACGCAACCAACCCTGCTCCAAATCCTAACCGTCCGAATGAGGATAATCTTGAAGCCCTCAGAAACTACATTTCCTATCGAATTATTCAGGACTTAAAAAGAGGTTGGCGATATATCTTACCTAATCTGGAACAAACAGCCCTATTAGAAATTACTTACAAAAATATTGACCAAGATGTAGCTGATGAAACACTTTGGAGCAATATCGACTTGTTGAAGGATTGGCCTGCAGAAAAAAGAAAGGAGTTTGTTCTTCAAGTTTTGAATTACTTCAGAAATATGTATGCTGTGGATTATGACATGCTGCGTTACGAAAACAGATTACGTATTGAGAGTGAGTTAAATCAACAACTGAATAAAGAAAAACTTTGGTCATTAGACAAAGGCGAAAAGCTGGATGCTCCCAATTTCCTATCCGTTCAGGGTGCAGATAAGGCTACAAGAGAAACATTTATTCAAAGTATAGGTCCATCCAGCAGATTGGCTCGTTATATCAAACACGAGTTCAGAAAGGAGGGCATAACGCCACCATCAGGTAATGACTACAGTTTATTCATGACCGCACTTTTGGATGCATTAGCGGAGGCACATTACCTGAAAAAGGTGAATATCAAGGCAGAGAAGGGCGATAAGGACGCCTATCAATTAATTCTTTCAAAAGTGCTATGGAAGAAAGGAGATTTGGTATCAGTTACCGCAGATAAGACTTCATTAATTACGCTTGATGATGAAGTGAAGATTAAGCCGCATCTTTATTTTCAGAAACTCTACCAGGAAGACTTTTCCAAACTTCCCAAATCATATATCGCTGCTGAACATACAGGGCAGATTAAGAACGAAGAAAAGATTGACAGGGAAGAGAAATTTAATGAAGCAATAGAATTAAGTGCCTTGTATTGCTCCCCTACAATGGAGTTGGGTATTGATATTTCTTCCCTCAATATTGTTCACATGCGGAATGTACCTCCAAGTCCAGCAAACTATGCTCAACGTAGTGGTCGTGCCGGACGAAGTGGGCAATCTGCTTTGGTATTTACCTATGCTTCTAAAGTTAGCCCACACGATAAGCATTATTTTGCCAACCCGGTAAAAATGGTTGCTGGTGTAGTACAAGCACCACGAATTGATTTAACCAATGAGGAGTTAATACGATCTCACATCAATGCAACAGTACTTTCATTTCTGAATGCAGAGGAGTTCAAGCCTTCTCTGGTGGACCTTATTGATATTGCAGGAGGAACCTACAAACTCAAGAAGGATATAAAAGCAAAGTATCAGGATGTTATTGACTCCAACTTTGATGCTATCAAAAAAGTGGTCTTATCTGTGGTATCAAGCATAGATTTTAAAGGCATCAGATGGTTCAATGAGACTTGGTTAGAAACACAAATCAGAACTGTGCCTGATAAGTTGGAAAACGCCCTGCTTCGTTGGCGTAAAATGTATTTAGATGCCTTACGTCAAATGAATGAAGCCCACGAAACGCATATAAGTCCTATTGTAAAAGACCCGGAAATAAAAAAGCTGGCGAATATCTCCTACATGCGGGCTAAGGATAGAAAAAGCCTTCTGGAGAATCAGTCGGATAAAAGCAAAAATTCAACCCTTTCCGAGTTCTATACATTCAGGTACTTAGCCTCAGAGGGTTTCCTGCCTGGTTACAACTTTACCCGACTGCCTATCCGGGTATTCCTAGGTGGTAAAGACCGAAATGAAGCTATATCAAGGCCACGCTTCATAGGATTAAAAGAATTTGGACCCAATAATCTGATTTATCACAACGGAGGCAAATACAAGGTAAACCGTATTACACCAAATGATGTTTCGTTGGATCTTCAGGAAATCAAAATTTCTAAGGAAACCAATTACGCATTCCTCGGCAAGGATGAGGGCAAAGGAAAGAATCAAGACCCTATTACAGGTGTACAATTCACAGCAAGCAATATTGAATTGCATCAGAACTTGTTGGAATTAGAAGAAGCCCAGTCCGAAAATTCCGAACGAATTTCCTGCATGGAAGAGGTGCGTACTTCTGAGGGTTATGTTACTGAATTGTACTTAAACTCTGCGGATAGTTTGCAGGATGCAACAAAGATTAAGCTTACTGTTGATGGTGATGAATTAATGAAATTGTTCTATGCCCCGGCTGCCAAACTTATTCTCCTCAATAAAAAATGGCGAAGAGGTCGGGATGATGGTTTCGATATTGGAACTAAGACGGGTTTCTTCAAAACAAAAAAACAGTTAGAGAAACCCAATCCGGAAGACCCTATTCAAAACATTATGCTTTACACGTATGATACCTCTGATGTGTTATATATCCAGCCTGTAAAGTCATTGGGCTTAACGGAAGAGGGTGTTATAACCATGCAGTATGCATTGGAAAAAGCAATCGAAAAAACATACAACATCGAACCAGTGGAAATTGATGCGAAGCTAATGGGTGGCGGAGAGCATAAAAATATTATGCTTTATGAATCTGCTGAAGGTAGTATTGGTGTGTTGAAAGATATTTCACGTAACCCAGTGAAGTTGCGTGATATTTTTCTGGAAGCATATAAGATCTGTGGCTACGACTATGCTACTAAAGAAGATTTGTATCCGGCCAGACCAAAGGCAAGTTACGATGATCTGCTTTCCTATTACAACCAAATGGATCATGGCCATATTGACCGCCATTCAATCATAAAGGCTTTGGAGTTATTGATCGCTTCAAACCCTGATGATACTATTGGTGGTACATACGAGGAGAAATATGAAGAATTGAAAAAAGGCCTCCATCATCGAAGTCCAGGCGAGAAAGCTCTACTGGATTATTTATATGATAATGGCTACCGCTTGCCTGATTTCACCAATCACAATATGGAGCAGTTTTATGTGCAGCCTGATTTCGTGTATGAAAAGGAGAAGGCTTTGATTTTTGTGGATGGTGGAATACACAAAAAATCAGTAGTAAAAGCAGATGATGAGAAAAAAAGAAAAACAATTGAGTTGGCGGGTTTTGATGTATTGGTTTGGGATGAAACTGCAGAAGAGGTTTCTTCATTCGTAACAAGAAGGCAAGATATTTTTAGAAAAGTACGCTAAGCACTATGATAGACAGTAAACTAAAAAAGCCGGGGAAACTGGTTAAGTTCAGGGGCAGACGATGTGTTGTTCAACCATCTTCTGACAGTGAAGTCATTTTGCTTAAACCTTTGGGCGGCTCAGATGATGAAATGATTTCAGTATTTGAACCCGTCCTGCAATCATTTGACAAAATTGAAGACGATCATTTTGAGCTACCCGCCAAAACCGATTTAGATAGCTTTCTTACTGCGAAGCTTTTGTACGATGCTGCACGACTTTCTTTCCGCCAGGTAAGTGGTCCTTTCAGGTGCATGGGAAAACTCTCTTTCCGTCCCCGTTCTTACCAGTTAGTTCCCTTGATTATGGCATTGAAGCAGCCGGTAACAAGGCTGCTAATAGCAGATGATGTGGGTATAGGTAAAACCATTGAAGCCATCCTGATTTTACGGGAGCTTTTAGAAAGAGACAGCATTAAATCTTTTTCAGTTTTATGCCCTCCTCACTTGTGCGAACAATGGCAAAAGGAACTGGCAGATAAATTAGATATTGATGCAGTCATCATTCGGTCGAGCACTGTAGCTGCGTTGGAAAGAAAGATAGTTGGTGATGACACCCTCAATGTATTCAACTATTACCCTTATCAGGTAGTATCCATCGACTATGTAAAGAATGGTTCTACCAAGATGCCTGCTTTTTTAAAGGATGTACCCGATTTAGTGATTGTTGATGAAGCCCACACTTGCACAAAGAATGTTGATGTTAACAAGAAAAGCCAAAGCCAGCAACGCTATGAACTCTTAGAAAAAATTGCATCAAGAGAACAGCAGCATTTGGTTTTATTAACTGCAACACCTCATAGCGGAAAGGATGGCGAGTTCAAATCTTTGTTGGGCTTGGTGAATCCCGAGTTTGAAACTTATAATTTTTCAGACTTAACTACTTCTGAAAAGCGGAAAGTGGCAGCTCACTTTATTCAAAGGAAGCGAAAAAATATTGAGAAATGGCTCGATGAAGAAACCCCTTTTCCGAAACGAACTACCGAAGAATTACCCTATGCCCTCTCTGCATCATCAGATTATTACAAACTTTATCAGGATGTATTAAAATTTGCAAGAGGGATAAGTACCGAAGGTGTTACTGAAAACAAAGCACGGATTAAATACTTTGCTGCCCTTTCATTGTTACGGGGTGTGATGAGCAGCCCGGCTGCTGGTTTTGAAATGCTGCAAAAAAGAAAATCCAGACTTGCCGAGCAAGATGAAGTGACAGCAGAAGAGGTAAGAGAAAATCCTATTGTAGAGAAATGGGATGAACAAAACGATACAGAGCAGGTTGAAATTATTGACCGTGCCGGGCTTACCGATTCTGAATGGAATGTTTTGCACCGCCTTGCTCAAAAGGCTGCTGAATTAACCAGTATTGAAAAAGATCAAAAAGTAAAACGCTGCACAGAGCAAATAAAACTTTGGATTAACAAAGGCCAAAGCCCTATTGTGTTTTGCCGCTTTATTGCCACTGCTCATTATGTGGCTAAAATCCTGAAAGAACACCTGCCAAAAGATGTGGATGTTCGGGCCATCACCAGTGAGTTGAGTGATGAAGAACGTAGGGAGAAAATTGATGAAATGGCCAAAAGCCAGCGAAGGGTATTAGTGGCTACAGATTGTTTGAGTGAGGGTATCAACCTGCAGGATAAATTCAACGCTATCCTGCATTACGATTTGCCCTGGAATCCCAACCGCTTGGAGCAAAGAGAAGGTCGTGTGGACAGATACGGTCAGCCGGGCTGGATAGATAAAAACGGAAATCATCAAAATACCATTGATGTAAAAGTGCTTTTTGGTGAGGACAATCCTATTGATGTGGTAGTGCTAAAAATCATCATCGAGAAGATTCTAAGCATTGCATTGGCAGATGATAATCGTTCCGTGATGGACAAGGTTTTGAAAGAAGTGCTTTTAAATCCTGATAAAGCCCAAAACCGTTTCGCCAAACAAATGCGACTTGATTTTGGTGCAAGTCCAGAGTTGGACGAATTGGATGCAGAGATTACCAACGAGATTGAAGCAGCAAGAGAAAAGGCGGAAAAAATCCGTTCCATTTTTGCCCATGAAAGCATCATGCCTGAAGAAGTTAAGAAAGACTTGCATGAAGTGGATGAAGCCATTGGCGATGTGGCTACTTTGGAAGCCTTTGTTATTGCAGCATCCAAACTATTGGGTGCAAGTTTTGAAAAAGTGGAAGGTGGCTACATCTTCAAAAAAATGAATATGGACGATTGGATGGCTTCAGCTTTGGGTCAGGGCGATAAAATTCATATTTCGTTCCAGTCACCTACGCCACAAGGGTTCCGTTACATAGGCCGTAATCACCGTTTTGTAGAACAGTTGTGCCACCGCATTATTGCTAATTCTCTTGATAAAGAGAGGAAGGGAAATAAAGCAGCACGGGCTTCTGTATTCCGCACAGATGCAGTCAACACACAAACGACTTTAATACAATTCCGTGTTCGCAATGTCATACGTGAAGTAAGCAAACAACACGAAATGGTATCAGAAGAAATGTTTCTTTGGGGTTATGAGCAAACACCGGATGGCATCAATGCATTGGAGATTGACCGATGCAAAGAGTTATTAAACACCTCAAACGCCTTGGACATCAGCAACGAACGGCAGGAAATCATTTTTGAAAAGGAACTGGAGCATTTCAAGCAACTGCACCCCGATTTCATCAAGGTGGTAGAAATGCGTTCTGATGAATTGGTAAATGCCCATACCCGTTTTGCAAAGTACATCGGTGCGAAACGGTTTGAAGCGGTAACACCTGTTTTGCCTCCTGATATTTTAGGAGTCTATGTTTTAATTCCTAATCCTAAAATCTAAACCAGGCAGGCAGTATGAATTTCCCATCCATAGACATACAAGGTTCCATTCTATCCACTGATCTGCTGGCTAAAATCCGCAGTGAGCAGGCCACGTTTCAGCAGGGTAAAGATTTTAATCCTGATTTAACCAATGCCAAACTCAAGGATGAAATCAGTCTGGCCTGGCAGGAAGCCAAAGGGCAATGGACCATTTATAAAAGCAAGCTGGCCCGACTGAAAGAAGGTGAAACCGGAACCACGGAAACCCGTAACTTTTGGATTTCTCCTCTATTGACGAATCTGGGATATAACCTCACGTTCAACCGCCAATCTGAGGAACTAAATGGCAAATCATTTCCCATTGGGTATCGGGATAGCAACCTGGATGGCTTTCCTGTGTATGTAGGGGGCTACCACGAATCGCTGGATAAACGACCGGAGAACAAACAACTCCGTGTTTCGCCCCATGCAATGGTGCAGGAATACCTTAATTACAGCGAGCACCTGTACGGCATGGTTACCAATGGCCGCCAATTGCGTTTGCTTCGTGATGCCAGCCGCATTACCCGGTTAAGCTATGTAGAGTTTAACCTGGAGAAGATGATGGAAGAGGATCTGTATTCCGATTTCGTGATTCTCTATCGGGTATTGCACGCCAGCCGCATGCCTAAAAAGATAGATGGCGGGGCAGAAAGTATCATTGAAAAATACCATCAGGAAGGGCTGGAAGCAGGCAGCACCATTCGCAGCAAACTGGGCGATGCTGTAAAAGAAGCCATCAAGAGTTTAGCCAACGGCTTTATCAATCACCCCAACAACACCGCATTAAGAGAAGCCGTTGCATCCGGCAACTTCAGTACTGATGAATATTACCGCCACCAATTACGCATCATTTACCGATTGCTATTTCTGTTTGTAATTGAAGAACGCAACCTGGTGTATGCCGATAATAAAACAACCGAAGCCAAACGCTTCAACCAAATCTATTTCAACTATTACAGCCTGCTCCGCTTACGCAAACTGGCTAAGAAATTATTGCCACCCGAAGCAAGCCGCCATTACGATGTATGGCAGGGCTTAATCAGCACCTTCTCTTTGTTTGAGAAAAAGGAAATTGGCGAAAAGCTGGGCATCATGGCCCTGCAAGGCGACTTATTTGGCTACCATGCCATCGAAAGTAATAGTTACGACCTGCACCAATGCTACCTGAGCAATGCCGTTTTGCTCAACATCATCAAATCTCTTAGCTATTTTGAAAACGACAATGGGGTGCTGATAGCCGTGAATTATGGCGGCCTGGATGTGGAAGAATTTGGCTCGGTGTACGAGGGCTTACTGGAACTGAAACTGGAGGTAAAAAAGATTGAAGGCAGCGACCAATACAGTTGCAGTTTTGACACCAGCAACGAACGGGGCAAAAGTGGCAGCCATTATACACCCGAAGAATTGGTGCAACCTCTCATTAAACACTCCCTGGAGTATTTAATTGAGGATAGAATAAACCCCTATCAGCAAAAGAAAGCAACCAAGGAATCCACCGTGCAATCGCTGCTCAACTTAAAAATAGCAGACGTAGCCTGCGGTAGTGGCCACATTTTGTTGAGTGCAGCCCGCAGGTTATCGTTGGAAATTGCCCGTGTACAAACCGAGGAAGAACAACCCAACCCGGTGGCCATACGCAAGGCGATGAAAGATGTGGTTAGGAATTGCATTTATGGGGTAGATAAGAACCCATTGGCGGTTGAGCTGTGTAAAATTGCCCTGTGGCTAGAAGCCTACAACCCCGGAGAACCGCTGAACTTTTTAGACCACCACATTAAATGTGGCGATGCTATTGTGGGCCTGGCACACCGCAGCGAACTGGAAAACGGCATAGCCGATGAAGCCTTTAAAACCCTGCCCGGTGACGATAAAGACATTGCAAAAACATGGCGGGATAAAAACGTAAAAGAACGCAAGGAAAGAGCTGCCAAAGCCTTGCAGCTAAAAGCGGAGTTTGAGAAAAGCACCGAAAACTCCGTGCAGGAAGCCATGGCCGAATACAAAACCTTTAGCCAATTGCCTGAAACCACACCGGAAGAAATTGAACGCAAAGCGAAAGCATATCAAAAATTTATTGATGGCAAGGGTTTCACTTTTTTAAAGGCGATGGCCGATACACAGGTAGCTCAGTTTTTTATACCTAAAACCGAAGCCAATAAAGACTACCTGATGACCGATGCCGACTACCGCCTGATACTAAGCGGATACAAAGGCTGGCAGGATAGAAAAGTAGCGAAGGCAACAGCCATTGCCCATGAGCAGCGTTTCTTTCATTGGTTTATTGAGTTTCCGGAAGTCTTTAATGAAGGTGGGTTTGATTGCATATTAGGTAATCCTCCTTTTTTGGGGGACAGAAGATTAAAAGAAGCTTATGGAGAAGAGTTCTTAGAATGGATACGCTACAATTTTACTCAAGGTGCTACTGTTGATTTGGTAGTTTATTTCTTTTTGAGAATTAATTCGATTCTAATATACAAAGGCTTCCAATCATTGATTTCCACAAATACTGTTGCCCAAGGAAAGGCAAGAGAATTTGGACTTGAAAAAATTATTGCAAACGGTTCGGTATTAAACCATGCTGTTAAGGGTATGAAATGGCCAGGATTGGCAGCGGTTGAAGTTTCTTTGATAACAATCTATAAAGGTAACTGGAATAGAAATCTTTATCTAAACGGAAAGATTACTGATTTGATTTCTCCATTTTTAGATGAGGCTGAAAACACGGGTACTCCATATCCATTGTTCGCAAACGAAGGTAAAAGCTATCAAGGCAGTATTATTCTTGGTAAAGGGTTTGTTTTAGAACCAACCGAGGCGGAGGAGATCTTTAGCGAAGATGAAAAATATAGATCAGTAATATTCCCATATTTAAATGGTGATGATTTAAATAACAATCCAGAGCAAAATCCAAGTCGATGGGTCATTAATTTCTTTGACTGGCCAGAAGATAAAGCTGCTACATATAAACTTCCATACAAAATACTTTTGGAAAGGGTTAAGCCTGAGCGACAGAGATGGAAAGAAGATAAAGATGGAAATCCAATTATTGGTGAATATGCTTTAAGGCATCCATTACCAGAAAAGTGGTGGCAGCATTGCGAAAAAAGGCCGGCATTATACAAAGCTGCGAATAAAGTTAACCGTGTTTTGATTTCCTGTCGTGTTTCAAAATATGTGAACCAGTCCTTTGTTGAAGTAGGTCCAGTATTCGATGTTGCTACCTCCGTGGTAATACGAAGTGAATACTGGGAGTATGCTTTTCTCCAGTCATCTCTGCATGATCATTGGGCTTGGAAATATGCTTCCACTTTAGAAAGCAGGATTCGGTATGTAAATGTTGATTGTATTGATACTTTCCCAATTTTGGACAGCATTTCTGAAGAAGTAAAACACAGAATAGAACATATTGGCGAAGCCTACCACGAACACCGCAGGCAACTCATGTTGAGAATGCAATTGGGGCTTACCAAAACCTATAATCTGTTTCACAGCAATGCAATCACGGCACAAGCTGTAAATGAGAAAGACAAACAGGTAGCCGCCCTGCAAAAGCATCTTTCAAATACACCCAATACCATTTCCTTCAACGAAGCCATACAGGGCATCCTCAAACTCCGGGAGTTGCATGTGCAAATGGATGAGGCGGTGCTGGATGCATATGGGTGGCGTGATATTGCCCTCTGCCATGATTTCTACGAAGTAGATTACCTGCCGGAGAATGATAGGTGGCGTTTTACTATTCACCCCGATGCCAGGAAAGAAGTGTTGAAACGACTGTTGGAACTAAACCATAAAATTCATGAGGAGGAAGTAAAGGCGGGGTTGTGGGAGAAGAAGACAAATACAAAGAAGAGTAAAACTGACGATGAAGATAGTAATGTTGTAAAAGAGCCTGAATCAGTTTACCGGCAACCGAAGTTATTTGAAGAGCCGAATTTGTTTAATAAGAAGAACCTTTAAACATTTTACCCCAAAAACAGAATTATGTTTAAATATTCTAACTTCAAATTAATAGGACTAAAAGAAACTGACATTACTAATCAGATTTATGATTTGATTGACGATGCTGAGGATTTAATTGTGATTGGAGGCTATTCATTTACAAAACCTGACGATGCAAACTCTCCACTTAAGAAGTTGATCAACGCGAAAGCTACCTGTAAGCATTGTATTTTCCCAATCGGTTTTTTTGGTCAAAGACAAAATATTCCTTATGCAAAAGAATTAATTCATAAAGGAGTCTCTGTTTCTTTTGAGCATGAGAACCATTCAAAATGGTTAATGACAGAAAAAGGCATGTATTTTGGGTCTGCCAATTTTTCTAAGTATAGCTTGAAAAATCGCATTGAAGTTGTGACTTTTAAAGACTTTGAAATAGATGATCCTTTCAGGAAAGAATTTGCAAACTTTACAAGGAGAAGCATGATAAGAATGAAGAGAGATTCTAACAGAGCTAATATTACTGGGCAAATCGCCCGTAATTACAGACTGGCAGAAAACACTAAACGTTTTATCAAGCGGCTAAACCCTTCCATACAAAAGGTATACAAAACTTTAGAAGGTGTTCATACTGCGCATTATTATTTGAATGAGATTTTACAAAACAGTTTTTGGCTTTTGGATGATATGTATTATAGAGATCTCGAAGCTGTGGCACGTAAATTTTCGATTGAGTTAAATGACATATACAACTCAGCCAGTACGCTTATCAATCGTTACGAAGAAGGCATGAATTTTGACCGCATAACTAATTTATATAACAATAGGTGCCATAGCTTTTTGACTGAAATAGATTATTTACCACGGCACTCTGAAAAACTTTTTTCAAAAATGCACGAATTGCCTGTGCATACGGTAGAGAATAGAAAATTGGTAGAAGCAAACCAAAGTTTCGTTAAACAGATACTAAATAGGTAATAACGCCTTAGGATAATTTAATAGTAAAAACATAGGTTGAATAAAACGATTCGATTAATTACTCTGAAGAATATTTTCACCTAATACGGCATTTTCGCGAAGAAAATGAGGAGATTTTTTGTATGGTATGAGAATTTTAAGAGACCCAAAATCCAGTGATAAAGTAATTAAACCAGCACAAAATTTTATTTATAAATTGTCAAAAAGACGGAAGTATTTGAAAAGATTGCGCACAAAGGTTCAAAAGCAAGAATAACTTTTCAAAACTCTTAAATCTTAAAACAGGGATAAAACATAATTTTATTTTCAGAAGACATATAATTCTGATTACCTATGCCAATTAATGAATTAGAACAACATCCATTCCTTTATTTAGGAGAAACGATTCATTCTCATAGAATGATTGTAGGTACGTACCCAATATATTCACTCACGCTACCAAGAACTGAAAGGAAAGTGGAATTACAAACACAGCGAGGAGATGTTTCATTTTTTTACGGAAGCACTTCCAATCTTTTTTGGGAATGGTATCAAAACTATATTGATCCTGCAGTTAATATCGAAAATGCTGAGGCTATTCTGAATAGCTTGCAAAACAAAGAGATTGGCATATCGGATGTCATTAAGGAATGTTGCAGAGTAGATGAATCATTTGAAGATAATAAGTTAAGGAAAAAGGTTTGGAATAAGAACCTGGCGGATAAAATTGAATCATCAGTACACAAAATCATTTGTACCTCTAAATCTTCATCCGGAGCAATGGGTTGGTTGTGTGATAAGATATTAAGACCCCAAGGCTTTGTACCTAATGAAATTGAAAGTTCGAATCTGCATCAACAAATACTTGGTGCAATACCAAATAGTAATACGCAGGTAAAACCAATAGCAAGGGTACTGTCAAAAAAAGATAGTAAAGTAAGCATAGTTGCATTGCCTTCCCCCGGAAGTCCGGAAAGAAGATTAAGCGATTTTGGCAGGAATGCTATTCTGCACACTACAAACTACTACTTGAATGCATATTTAACGGAGTGTTTTAATTGGTTTATGAAATAGCATCCTTAGAGAAATAGCATCTCATCACTTACATAGTTTTTTGCACTATTTACCTATATTATTACTCATAGTAAAAAAGAGATTGCATTTGAAAAAAAAACTAAGTTTTATTTTCTTCATTAAAATTTACTGCTCATGGCTGAAATCCAATCAAGCAGCACCGGTCTTTCGGGCGAATATTTTGTAGCAGCGGAACTTTTGAGAAGAGGCTACAGTGTAGGCATTGCAATGGGTAACTCTAAAGCCATCGATATTTTGGCAGAGAAGAACGGGAAGCAGTTTATTATTCAGGTAAAAGCCATTTTCAAAAAGAAAAATACGGGCTGGCCTATGATGAAGAACAAAGTGGATAAAAGTATATTTTATGTGTTCGTAAATTTGAATGGTGATGTAATGGGTCCGCCAGAATGCTTCATAGCCACTGGTAGAGAAATAAAACCCTTGATAAAGCAGTATGAGACGAGAGGTGTATTAAACAGGTATTCACTGAATAACACTTTGTTTAAGGATAACTGGAAAAAAATAAAGTAATGGCAACACTTTTTAAAGAAGTTAGCTACAATCTAGCTACACTAATACAGTAAATAGATATGGGCATAATTGGCCTACCGGACATACAGCGACCTTTTGTATGGCCAGATACTAAAGTGCGCGATTTGTTTGATAGCATGTATAAAGGCTATCCGGTTGGGTATTTCTTATTCTGGTCCAATGCTAACGTTGAGCATACAAAAGGAATTGGCACAAGTTATAAACAAAAGCACCCTAATCTATTAATTGTAGATGGTCAGCAGCGACTTACTTCATTGTATGCAGTTATCAAAGGTCAGGAGATAATCCGAGAGAATTATACCAAAGCTACAATTGTTATTGCCTTTAACCCATTGGAAGAGAAGTTTGAAATTCCGGATGCATCCATACGAAAAAATCCACGATACTTTCAGAATATCTCGGCTTTGTGGCTTCCCAACGTAAATATTATCAGAGTAATTAATGACTTTCTGAATAATCTCAAAAAAACAGTTGCATTAACTTATGAGGAGGAAGAAAAAATTCAGAACGCTTTTATACAACTGAAAAACCTGGAGTCATATCCGTTTTCGGCTTTAGAACTTTCAACTAACATCAGCGAAGAACAGGTTGCCGATGTTTTTGTACGCATTAATTCTCAGGGTAAGACACTTAATCAGGCTGACTTCATTCTTACTCTCATGAGCGTGTTTTGGGAAGAAGGGCGTAAAGACTTGGAGGAGTTCTGTCGGTTGTGCCGCTTGCCATCTAAAGATGCCGCTTCACCATTTAATTATCTGATTGACCCGGACCCGGATCAAATGTTGAGGATTTCCGTTGGCTTAGCTTTCCGCAGAGCAAGATTACAATATGTGTACAGCATCTTGCGGGGGAAAGATTTAGAAACAGGCGATTTTAGCACCACTCGAAGAGATGCACAGTTTGAATCACTTAAAAAGGCACAGGCTAAGGCACTTAATATCCAAAACTGGCACGAGTTTATAAAAGCCGTAAAACAAGCAGGCTTTGCCCGTCAGGATTATATCAGTTCAAAAAACAACCTGCTTTATGCCTACATATTCTTTTTGATAGGAAGGGAAGATTTTAAAATGGATCTGTACGAGTTGAAAAAACTGATTGGCAAATGGTTTTTCATGTCATCTATCACTGGTCGCTATACCAGTTCACCAGAAACTAAAATGGAAATGGATTTAGCGAGTTTAAGAGGTATAAACACTGCAGATGAATTCAAAAAGTTATTGGATGATGTAATTGTATCACAACTCACCAATGACTTTTGGGATATTACCTTACCAATGGATTTAGCTACATCATCCTCTACCAGCCCATCGCTTTATGCCTATTACGCTGCGTTATACGTATTAGGTGCAAACGGATTATTCAGCAAGTTGAAGGTATCTGATTTATTACAGGAGGGTTTACGCAGTAAAAAATCAGCGTTAGAGCGCCATCATCTGTTTCCCAAGGCCTGGTTACAAAATAATGGAATAACTGAACAGAGAGATACCAATCAAATAGCAAATTATGCTCTTGTAGAATGGAGCGATAATATTGCCATTTCAGATACTGCTCCTGCTGAATATTTACCTCAATATCTGAGTAGGCTTACAACTGATGAAATACAGAAAATGTATTACTGGCACGCCTTGCCGGAAAACTGGACACAAATGACTTATGAATTGTTCTTGACCGAACGCAGAAAGCTAATCGCAAAAGTTGTAAGGGATGCTTATGACGTAATTTGTAAATGATGTTGGTTGGTGCTTCTGTGCTTGATTCATCCTACTTATAATAGTAGTTTAATCGCTGATTTTCTTTTTACCTGTTATGTGATTTTACATTCTATCAAAATAAACTGAATAAATGCAAAATGGTAATTGATAACACAAACGTATTTTTTAGCAGTTTAATAGCTACAAAAAGAAGTATAGATGCAGTAAGGCAATCTTATAATCCAGAGTTGGCGTTCGAATTTAATGCACTCGAATTTTTCTATTTAAATGAAAACAAGACTTCTGAAATACTGGCTTATTTTTTGAACCCGCATGCGGGGCATGGACAGGGTAAATTATTCCTTGAATTATTTCTGGCATCGGTTGAGCAAACAAAAGCACTTGAATTCCTAAAATCTACAGACGCAAAGGTGAGGGTTGAAGAATACACATCTGAATACCGTAAGATTGATTTATATATAGAAATTGGAGATTGTAATTTTTGTATCGGCATAGAGAATAAAATTTACGAGAATACGAATGACCAGTTTAAGCAGTTAGAACATTATAGCGATGAACTTGATACGTGGTCTAAAGGCAACTATATACTCTATTACTTAGCGCCAAAAGGCAAAGAAGTTAGTGAGCATTCTCTATCAAAAGAGAAACGAGAAGTGCTTGAAAATATCGGTAAGTTTAGATTAATCAATTATACTGATGATATAATACCTCTCATTCGCAAATGGCACATCCATTGTAGGGCACTGAGAGTTAAATCGTTTTTACAGGATTTGGAACAATATTTTAAAAACCAATACACAGGAGAAAAATTTATGAATACAGTTGACAGTTTAATAGAACAGTCTGTAAAAGGTGAAAATGCAGAAATCACACTAACACTAATACAGAACAGTGAGAATGTTTACAATAAACTTTTGGGCCAGTTAAAAATTCAATTAGAAAGCTATGTTGAAGATAAACCTCTATCCTTTAAATGGGAGGTTAAAAGAGATGAAAAATATTCTGGTTTTAGATTCTCATTAAAAGAAAGAGAAGATGTCCCGCAATTACTATTTGAATTTGGAAGTAAATGTAATCAGGATTTATATTTTGGGTTTGTTGTTCAGAAGGATTTGGCTGATGAATCTAAATCGATTGAAACTAAAAATTACAAATCATTAATAGATGCTTTTAATGCGGAATACAAAAGCGACAATAAGCCAGAGAATGGTTGGTTATGTTGGAAATATTTTGAACCTAATAATTGGCACACTGATGCATTTGTAGAGATAGCAAATGGTAGTATGTTAAACAAGATTACCAAAGAGATTAAAACATGCTTCTCGCTCTTAAAAGACTAAGGTCATGTCAATAGTAAAGCAACCATCGAACGGCAAAGGCAGTTTGAAAAATATTCAACTGCTAGTCAACAAAAAAAGTAGTTTAATTAACGCTCAAATTCTATCTGCCTTTCCGGAATTAGCTAAGGATAATATATCCTGGTTATCGCCATTGTCATCAGATAGTTATTCCGAATACCGAGATGATGATTTTATCGTGCGAGTTGGTTTAAATAAATCCCAAATAAATCTTAAATCATTCTGGCCAAAACAAGGGCCACAGTGGGATGGGCTGGCCAGAACTAAAATTAAAGGGGCTGTTATCTTAGTGGAAGCAAAAGCCAATATACCAGAAGTTGTTTCACCTGCCACATCTGCATCAACAGCTTCTAAAAAGTTAATCTCCCAATCTCTTGAATCAACCAAACGTTATTTGGGGATTAAAAACAATATTGATTGGTCAGGAACTTTTTATCAATATACCAATCGGTTGGCACATCTGTATTATCTAAGAAGTAAAGGAGTGAAAGCATACTTAGTAAATATTTATTTCACAGGTGACAAAACAGTAAATGGCCCCGCTAAAAAAGAAGAATGGGAGGCAGCTTTAATTGTCATAAACAAATACCTTGGCATTGGCAACAGACACAGATTGAAGAAATACTGCGCAGATATTTTTATTGATGTTGGTCAATTATAGTTTATGAAGATTTTACATTGTTGTATAAAATCCGACAAAACCCGAGTCACCAATTTGCTTTGACATTCGAATTTTTCAATTCACACTATTTCCAACAAAACCGATTCGCTGCTTTTTAACGATAGTATGTTCAAAACCGGTTTCCTCCGCATTAAATATTTCTGCAATAGCCATCGGTCGTTTGGCCGAATATTCTTTACCATACAGTTCTTGCAAGAGTGAATTGGTTTTTTCAAGAGACAGAGGTTGAAATTCATACATCTGCAATAACCGGCCTTTTCGCACTAATGCTCGGTCAATATTCTCCAGCTTTGTATTAAACGTACAGATCACCTGAATACCAAGACTTTCACCAAGAAGTCCATCGGTAAGATTCAGCAATGTAGATATACCTGAATTGTGGTTTATCTCGCGGCTTACAAGCAAATCTTCCGCATCTTCAATAACCAGTATAGTGTTAGGATTTTCGATTAGAAGCGATATGAATTCAGGTGATTCAAGATTTCTGGCAATACCAACTGGCATAAAAATCACACGCTTATTCTGATTATGAATCAGATAACGGATGTAAGTAGACTTACCTGTTCCGGGAGCTCCATGGAACAAGAACAATCCGTTTTTGTTTCTTGCCTTCAAGAGCCGTAGCAATTGATGATGTGGCAGATCATCGTTATAATAATTGGCAATACTGAGCTTCGGCTTTTTAATTTTTGAATCGACTACTGAAAGCCCACTGGTACTATTTACAACCAAGCCAATACTAGATGTTTTTGCCCGCCTTTTTTTAAACCTATAGAGTGCTTTAAGTAATTGTTCAGCATGAATTTCCGACTCATGGTTATGCAATATATTGATATCGCCATCCCGGTCTATTTGCAACAATAACTTGTCATGCAACACATATATCTTAGAATACCATTGCTGCACCTTTAATTTATTCCTAAAATCTTCTTTGAAATGCTTAGCTACAATTTTATCGGCCAGCGTGTTTTCAATCCATTTTTTAGCGCGCGGGATATTCAGGTCGCTTATTTTTTTGAAACTGGCTATTTCACCAAAATAAGCCATGTAAACACGGGATCCTGCCAGATACCCGATTCCATCAAAAATATTACTGTAGTTAACAACAGGTGGTAGCTTAAATGTTTGGTTCATCGCTTGCTTATTTTTAGCAAACGTAAACAGTGACAACGTCAAAACGTGTCGTAGTAAAAACTAAGGCTATATTTTTTTATAGTGTCGTAAGGATCTTGTGACAATTTCCTTAACTTCTTTCTTTAAACTGAAAGGGGATATTACCTTAACACTATCGCCATACATTAATATTCGCTGAATTAATTCGTAATTTAACACAACATCTAAGCTGATTCGTAATTCCTTCTCATTATCGGCAATAACCTGCTGGCTGCTATGCAACGGTAATGTTTTAATATACTTTCCCTGTAAGGAGTCAAAGGAAAGTATCACTTCCGTTCGCTCAACCTCATAAACAACCCCTATGACATGGCTAAATTTCTCAGCTGCATTCCAATCTTGTTTCACTTTAAATACCTTTTCTGTTACCTCAAGGTTACTGATTCTGTCTATACCAAACGTCCTAAGCTCATCGTTCATAAAAGCACCCACCACATACCACCTCCTTTGATACTCTTTAATTAAAAGCGGTTTGAGTGTAATAGTTGTAACTTTTTCAGTAAAGAAATTTTCATGGTGAAATTTTATAACTCGTTTATTTCTGATAGCAAATAGCACCTCGCGCAGTTGGTGTATACCCCGTAACCCTTCCGTGTTTTCAAATTGGATATACTGAAAAGTATCTTTTACATCACTCAAGCTATCAATCATCAATTCACTGAAGTTAACCACCTCCAAAAAATGAAGGAAGTTGTCAATTGGTAATACAGAATCATTATTAATGAAGTATCCCTTTTCCGCATTACTGTATTCAATGTTTATTTGATAATCGGCACGTATACCTTCAATATCCCTTTGCAAAGTGCGCGATGAAATTTCCAAATCATGTTCTGTCAGATGTTTCTGTAAATCCACAAGAGATACATACTTTCTTCTTTTCAGTAACTCAATAATTAAGTAGTGCCTGCGAAAGGAGCTGGTGAGTTTCATAAAGTAATCAGCTATTCAAAATTGTACCCGTAAATGTATTGAAAGTTAGTTTCTGTTCATTTCAACACATTAATTTAAATGCTTACTGCGTTTAAGTAGTATACTTCGGTATACACTGGTATACCAAGGTAAACTTTTGTATACTGTTGTATATAAGGGAATTGTGTAATTGTCAATTATCCCGGAGTTTAAATTATTGATTCAGAATATTCCAAAAGTGGAATAATTCCATTCGGCATTAGTAATACCTGCTAGTTTGAAATTATCACAAAAGTTTCGAACATGATTACACGATATAAACAATTCCTTCACTACCAAAATCCTGATGCGGGAAGCCATTTGGAAAATTTGGATTAGTAAACTGCTGGAGTAAAAAGCGAAACTCAAACTTTCGCAATTTGTCCTGAATTGGGGCAAAAAGCTGGAAAAAACGCTGAAATTGACCACCTAATTTCACTTGAAAGTGACCATCCATTTTCACACCAAATTGACCACCCTTTTTTACTGCAAACTGACCACCCCTTAGCAGGTCGTTGAACAGGTTGTTTTGGCAACCATAAATGCCCAACGTTGGAAGTATAACCAACGAGCAATTATGGCCAACACAAAACGATCAACATGAGCAAAGTAAGACAGATTTTAAAGCATTTTACCCAAGGGCAAAGCAAGAAACAAATCAGCCTGATGACCGGTGCCTCGCGCAATACGGTCAAAAAATACCTCAAGAAATTTGCCCGCGAGCAACTGACTTTTGAAGCGGTTAACGCCATGACAGACTATGAACTGAACGTGCTGTTTGGCGCTGTGGAGGAGATAAGGCCGGATAACCGCTATGCTGACCTTATCAAGCTGTTACCAGAGGTAGAAAAGCAGATGAAGCGTAAGGGCATGACCTTGCAAAAGGCGTGGGAGCAATACAGGATACAGTACCCCGATGGCTATCAAATAACCGCGTTCTACAATCACTACAGGCGCTATATGCGCAGTTCCAACCCGGTAATGCATATGGAGCATAAGGCCGGCGATAAAATGTTTATAGACTATGCCGGCGACAAACTGCATATCGTTGACAAGGATAGCGGTGAGATAAGAGAGGTAGAACTGTTTGCTGCTATACTGGGATGCAGCCAGTTAACCTATGCAGAAGCCCTTTACAGCCAGAAGAAAGAAGATCTGGTTAAGGGCACCGAGAATGCCATACACTATTTTGGTGGAGTACCGGCTGCCATTGTGCCCGATAATCTTCGCAGCGCCGTTACCAAGAGCAGTAAATACGAACCGGTTATCAATGAAACCTTTGCTGACTTTGCGGAGCATTACGGCACTACTGTAATCCCGGCCAGAACCTACAGGCCCAAGGATAAATCGCTGGTAGAAGGCATTATCAAAATCATCTACGTACGGATGTATGCCGTGCTTAAATCCAGAACCTATTACAGCCTGGAAGAACTCAATAAGGATATTGCTATTGAACTGGAAAAACTCAACCAGGCTCACTTTAAAGGCCGGGACTATAGCCGTCGCCAGCAGTTTGAAGAAGTAGAGAAAGCTGCCCTGCAACCGTTACCGGCCTACCGGTATGAGCTAAAGCAGCAGGCTATGGCTACCGTAATGAAGAACGGCCATGTTTGCCTTGGAAACGACAAGCACTATTACAGCGTTCCTTACCGGTTTATCGGTAGAAAGGTGAAAATACTTTACAGCTCTGCACAGGTAGAAGTCTTTTACCACTATGAGCGTATCGCTCTGCATAACCGCGACCAGCGTAAATACCAATACACCACTATACAGGAACACTTAGCTTCATCCCACCGCTTTGTATCAGACTGGACACCGGAGAAGTTTATAGACCAGGGCAAGGCTATACACCAGCAAGTAGCTGAGTATCTGGCTAAAGTATTGGAAACAAAAATGCATCCCGAGCAAGCCTATAAATCCTGTTCCGGTATTCTGAATCTGGCCCGAAAAGTAGGTGATCAACGACTGGTTAACGCCTGTAAACGGGCCATGCTCTTCGGCGTTTACAACTACCCCATCATCCTCCAAATACTGGAAAAGAACCTGGACCACTTTAGCGAAGAAGAATCGCCTAAACAGCCAATGCCCCAGCACAGCAATATACGGGGCAGTGAGTACTACCAATAGTCAATCCTATTATTCACCATAAAAATAATCACAATGAACACAGATGTTTTAGAAAAAATGCGGAAGATGCGAGTCTTAGGTATGCACCGCGCCTTTAAAACCAGCATTGAAAACGGCAAGACTGGTTACAGCCGATGAAATGACCAGCTTCCTTATTGACAGCGAATGGGACGACCGGCATAACCGCTCTATTGAACGGGGAATGAGGAATGCCCGGTTCCGCTACAAGTCTACTATTGAGCAGATAGACTATACCGGGGACCGGGGTATTGACAAAAACCAGATACACCGCTTTGCCGATGGCAGTTTTATCACTAAGAAAGAGAATATCCTTATTACCGGCAGCACTGGTACCGGTAAAAGCTTCCTGGCTTCTGCTATCGGCCACCAATGCTGTCTGCTGGGCTACAAGATACTTTACATCAATGCTACCCGGCTCTTTGCCCAACTCAAAATGGCTAAAGCCGATGGCTCCGCCATCAAAGAGATGGCCCGTATTGAAAAGCAGGACTTGCTTATTATAGATGACTTTGGAATACAACCCTTCGACCACCAGAGCCGCTTATCTTTACTGGAAGTGATAGAAGACCGGCACGGTAAACGCTCCACTATATTTACTTCACAGGTACCTATCAAACAATGGCATGATGTAATCGGAGAACAGACTGTAGCAGATGCCATCCTGGATAGAATCGTGCACAATGCTCACAGAATTGAATTAAAAGGTGAATCTTTGCGTAGAAAATTTAGTAAGAAAGAAGCCGAAACAAACGCTGAATGAGTAATTTTTTAACCGCCAAAAATCAACCTGAAAATGACCTGCTAAATGGTAGTCTGTTTGGGGTGGTCAGTTTGCAGTAAAAAAGGGTGGTCAGTTTGAGTGAAATATCCACGCACATCATAAAAATGGTTTATAGAAAGGTAGTTCGCTCACCTGAAACCTTCCGGCTTACCGCTGAAAACAGAGGAGAGTATCCCCCTCTCAGCCGCTATGGCTGTGTTTATTGTTGTATCCATGAATGGTATGATGATTTAGAAAAAGAGAAAAAACTTAATTGCGAAAACAAAAATATGGGCGCTGCAAATTCAAAAAAGTGATGTGCAGAAATTTTGTGTTTTGTATTTTAAAATCAACACCTCTGAAATGTAAGTCCGGTTTACGTTTGGATATTTTTTGCACAGAAAAATGTGCAGCACCGGAAATAGTTTTGCACCGGTTTTTTGTGGAGAATGGCGAGGGGTTTGCACGAACGATACAAACTCAATATCAAATCACTGAAAATCAACACAACTTAGACTATTAAAATAATATTGACTATCCTTTTTTTTTCAATAAAGAAGTCTTATTTATTGTGATATTTGAGATTTATCAGCAAGACATGAAAATCAAAAACATTCGAAAATTTAGGGAGCTCGTTTGGAAAAAACAATGGAACAAAAATCCCGACTTTGACATTGATTTTATTGGCGTTGAACACGAACAGAATGATAACAAAACGCATGGTTTTTTTAAAATGTTTCACGCTATAAGCAGAGTTGAAGATTCAATTGTCGGAATGCTTAAAATAGCCGATGATGAACAGGCCATCTATGAGTTACTCCAAAACGCCAGTGATTGTGATGCTCAAGATTTTGAATTGCATTACAATGACAGATTTCTAGTCGCATTCAATAATGGCAAACCATTTAGTCAAGATGATGTGATCTCCATACTAAATGAGTCTTATTCAAATAAAAGAGATGGTCAAATAGGAAGATTCGGGGTCGGCTTTAAAATTGTCCATAAGTTAGTCGGGAGCAATCAAGGAAAAACAGAATTAATTGATGAGAAGAAAGGACCGATTATATTTAGTTGGAATAACTCCCAAAGCTTAAAAGAAATGTTGTATTCCAATCCGGAAACAACCTTTGAATATGATGAGTTGGACTCTAAATCTCCATGGTTGTTCAAAATTCTAATTACAAATTTTCCGATCGCCCCATATGAAAATCACATCAGAGATATTGATTACGTTACAGTATCTAATGATTTTTTTAAGAAGGAAGACTTTAGAAATTTTATTTCATATCTAAAAACTATTCAATTAGATGAAAGCTCTGAGAAAGGCACAATAATATTTCTTGACTTAGGTGAAGGCAAGCAAGGTATTTTAGATAAGGAAAAGGAAAAGGTAAAAGATGGCATAGCGTATTCACTAAATTTCTTAAAAAAATCGGCTCAAGAAAACGAGCTTAAAAGGATAATTATTAACGAACGCCATAATCCTATTAAAATTGAAAAACTGGAAATTGAACCCGTTACAATTACAATTAAACAATCCAACCTATTTGTTGACGACAAGTTAAAGGAACATGATGTTTCAGAAGTGAAATTCGCTTATCTACGTAGTGATGATAAAGCAATTTTAAAAGACTACCCTAACCTTTATAAATATTTTCCCCTCAGTGAGCAAAAATTGGGATTCAATTTTATACTACACTGTGAAATTTTCGAAATAGATAAAAATCGATTAAAGATTGAATACAACCCAAAAAATGAGAAACTCTTGGAATACTTTATTGAAAGTTTTAGTAAAACGATTGAAAAGATAGTTGAATGCGATATTTCGAAATATAGGGACATTTTTCTCGCAATTTATTTGTCCGATGATAAACCTTCAAATGACACGATACTCAGAAAATTCTATAAATCATTGAAAGGATTAATTAAGGGTCATATTCCTACAAAGGGGGATGGCTTTGATAAGGCTGAAAACATAGTAAGTAATGCCTCAAATATTGATTTTGAGTTGGTCGATTGGGGAATTGAAGACAAAAAATGGTTTTACTGGAATTCAACTGGGCACAAAAAAATCAACGAGGCAAAGTATCGTGAGATAAATTCCATTTACACCATTACAGAATGGAATTTGAACACTTGCATTAATCATGCAGTTGTAGAATCTTTCAATAATTGGTTTGCTCTATTATCCGCTGACGCACAAAATAATTTCCTGAATGAGCTGGAGAGTTCTAATTTAAAAGATGTGTCAAAAATATCGCAACTAAAACTCTTCAAATTCTCCGACAATAAATTCTACTCCTCAAGTGAAACCGAAGTGAAAATTAAGGAAGAGGATTCAGAGGTAAAACTCAAGACTCTTGTGTTCCATTCTACAAAGTCATTTGCGATAAAAAGTGAATTGGAAAAGCTAGGGCTTGTTACTTCAAAAATTGACATTGAAAAAGTATATCCAAAGCTTTTTAACGCACTGGGGTTAAATTTGAAGCGGACCAACCTTTTCAATGAAGTAAGAACGAAGTCAAAAGATATTGAACTTGATAGTAAGGAGCGGAAAAATATATTCCAAGCATTCCCCGAATTGACGTCAGAAGAATATTTTAAAAATGGCTTCAACAAAATTCAAAAACTTAATAATCTTTTAAAGCCAAATAAAGATTATCCTTCATGGCTTAGTAAATACTCAATACTTGATTCAGAGTATCACGAAGAACTTGATACATACTTAGTAAAGAATGATAATGAACTGTTCAGTTTCATACACAGAAACTGGGCGAGTATTATATTGCTTGAAGAAGTTAAAAATAATGTAAAAGAATTCTATAGTACTGTTGAATCATATTATGCTTTATCTACATACAAAACGCTGTCTCTTACAAGCCTTCCGATAGTGTTTGTAAATGAAACAATAGGATTTGTAAAGAGTACGGATGTTTACTTTCATAGCAGACTAACCGACTGTTACTATTTAAGAATTCAGAACGCAATTAAGACAATTTTTGAATTAAAAATACCCCACAAGGATGCTTTGGCATTTCTATCCAAGGAAGATGGTGTATTTCAAATAAATGACGACAAAAATTTATTATCAAGAACCATCAATCCTAAAACACCCATTGAACTTGGCAAAGAAGATGTGATTGAATTTGTCAATTTTTCCATCTCAAAAATTCATGAAGATTTTTTTGACCAATTTATCATTACTGAAAAGGCAAAAGATATTTATGTAATTGAATCCAAAACACAAGACACATTTCAGGTCAGTCAGATAAGAGGAGAAGTTATAAACCTTATCCTGAAAACTGAAAATCTCAGCAAAAAGTATAAAATACTTCCAAATGGTTTAAAAGATGATTTTGGATTTTCAAAGGGGATACTAAATTGGAAAAACGATTTCTACTCTTCCCTTCTAAAAGACAAAGAATTATTAACAAAGCCGGCAGAAATTTTCAAATATCTATTTGACCCAATCTCGCAAAGAGACTACATCAATGCTCAAACAGAAATTCTTATACCTGTGAATTTAGATATTGATGTTGATGGCTCTATTTACAAGATATTAGAATGGTGTTTAGGCACGGAGGAACAGAAGGGAGTATTTGCAAATAACGAGATACCATTGGTTAGAGGCAAATTCAAACTTCAAATTGGCGATGAAAAATATGAAGTGGCCAAATCTGGAGGAGAAATACTTATGGCAACTAATACCATCTTCTCTTTGCATGATTTATTGCCTTGGGAGCCACACGATAAAAAAAATGAATACACATCTAACTTCTTAAAGCAATATTCAGCGAAAGGTTTAAAGGAACAAAATCTGAAACTGTTTTTTGGAATAGATGAAGATTTGACAGCAGCAGAGGTATACGATAAAATGTTGAAGAACAATGTCGACTCATTAAATAGTAGACAGATAGAATTCCTCTTGCTTTATTCGGTAGAAAATGCCAATGTTGATTTAACCGCGTTTGCCGTTGAATCTTGTTTGAAAAGACAGCACTTAGCTCAAAGATTTTATACCAACCCTATTTCATTCATTAAACCATCTTACATTTTAAGCAGTAAATACTCTGATATAAAAATAGAATACTGCAACAACAGAATTCTTTCTACCTATACTTTAAATGAAAATAATGTATTAGACACTTCACTTTTTAAAGGGGAACTAAACGATGAAGATAAAATCGCTTTGTTAGAATTTATTTTTGGCGTTTGGAAAGCTGATATCGCAAACTTTGCGAATTACAATATTGATAGCGCTTATGGCAAGATAGGATTCGATAAGTTTTCCCTAATCTTGAATGAAAGTTATGCGGTACTGGAAGAGTCTTTGCCTGAATTTTACGTGAAATTCTTAGGTGATAATCAAGAAAAGAAACTCTTTAGTAATGTCCTCGGCATTTATGACGATGATTCCATTGTAGTTAAATTCAGAAAGTATTTTGAAAATATTACACCGGAAAAAATATTTGATAATATTCAAAGCATAGACTGTAAATTTCTTGCGAACACATTGCGATGGCTTTGTACTAATGAGAAGGTATTAAGCAATACGTTCCATTTAGAATCAATAGCATCTATTTACGGATTAAAGTTGCCGATTGAGCACAATCTATATTTGTATCTTTCTTCAATAGATTCAAATGGTAATCTTTGTTTTACTATTCAGGAGGCAGGTTCCGAAGATTATTATATTGATGATTTAGCATTTAAGAAACTGACAGACTATGAGATCCCTCGAAACGATATTTTTCAACTTATACTGAGTGTTAAAAAGCATTTGATTATTAGAAATACATATCCGGAGCATTTTTTATTCAATGAAAACTTCAAGCCGATTCATATACCTGACAGTATTAACTCTGTTGACGAGTTGCAGAACTTGTCTGAATGGAATGAGCCGTATTATTCAGCATGGAAAAGAGAAAATGATTTAGCCCCAGATATCTTTCAATTTGAAGGAGAAATTCCAAGATTTGTCATTTTTCAAAATAAAACATTTAATCTAAAACCTTATGGATTGCATTTCACTCAGAACGGGAAATGTTATGTGTCTCAAAATGCAATTGATGTTTTAGAAGCATTACGTAAAGAATTGGCTCCGGATACCTATGATAGCCTCATCAATTTCAAGATAAAATTTGAATTGCCTCCTACTTCGGACAACCCCGAAACTGAAGAAACAAGAGAAGAGCAATTTGAAAATCCTTTTAAGGATGTTACACCCGCTGATGAAAGATTTATTAAAAGTATTATAAAGGGCGACTTTGAACTAAATGAAAAACTTGATGCTAATACAACAGCAAAAATTAAAACGTTAATGGCTGTCAAAGATCTATATGATGCAAGTGTATTTTCTGATGAAGGTCGTTTCTTAAAAGCAGGCTCTGATGAAATAATCGTTCGATCTGCTCAAAACGGGTTATTGTATCTTGATGTATATCATTGGGGTAGGTTAAGCGAACCCAATGTTAGTTTATCGATATACACTAAAAATCAAATCGAGATATTTAAAACACAGGAAGAACTGATAAACCATACCAAACAGCTTAATAAATTCGGGATAGTGCGGATGCCAAATGAGTATAGCGTAGAAGATTATAATTCTTTAGATAACATTTCGGATAAAGGTAAGTGGCATTACGTTTTCATAGTAAACAGTAACACAAATTTTGCAAAGGATTATATTAAAGCTATGGAATATTCTGATCCTGATTTGTTTAAGGAGGATAACTTTTAAAGCATGAAAAATCTAACCAAGGAACAACAATATACGTTCTATAATAAAGAGATCGAAACTATTCGTGAAGAATATAACTCATATCTAAGTTCTAAGTGCATAGATTTAATTAACAAAAACGAACTTTTTGTTGGCACATTTGAATATATTGACGAAACAAGAAATCAGGTGGCCTTCTCTTTCCCTAAAGATAAACTTCCCAAAACAAAAATTCCATTAACAGCAACAAAACCTAAAGAGACATCGATAGTTTCTTCAAATTTTTACGATTTTACTTATCGCTTTTATCGGCAAAATAATGTTTCAACTTTCAGTGAATGTTATGGGGTATATTACCACGAACAGAATGGTAAATTCAATATAGGATTCAACAATTTTGACTTAGAGTTTTTAAACTCTCTTTCCAAAGGGGATAAAATTGTGTTTGGTATTTCGGACCCACCCTTAAAATACTATTTCAACCTTATTCAGATTACCAAGAATGATGTAAAGTCCACAAAAGCAGAAAAAATAATATCCGGGACTTACCATTTAAACGATTTTAAACCAGTTTATATTGATGACTCCTTAGACTTAATTGCCAAATACAAAACTGATTTAAAGAACAGCGATACCATCATAATACAAGGACCTCCGGGTACAGGTAAAACCTTTTTCATATCAAGGTTGATAGAAGTTTTAAACAAAGAAAATAAATCGGTGCTTGTAGCTACCTTAGCCAATCGGTCATTGATTGAATTGGCTAAGAAGTATTTTGAATTAGATGCAGCCGATAAAAAGGTGGTTTATAAATCAAACCTTACGTTAGAAGAATCAAAAGAAGTAAAGCCTTTAAAGCCAATGCCAAAAGATTTCCTGCCTGCGGCTGGAAGTATTCTGCTTACAACTTTCTATAAAATGACCGGCATTGCAGTTGAAAACATTAGTAGCCATGTCTATGACTACATTATTTTAGAAGAAGCGAGTCAGTGCTTTCTCGGAACTATTGCAGCTGCCAAACTACTTGGTAAAAAAGTGATTTTAGTTGGCGATCCTTTGCAATTACCGCCAGTCGTAAATCAAGAGAATCCAGGTAACATCTCTCCAAATATAAACTTGATGTTGGAATCTTTTACTTTTTATGCATCCACAATCAACTGCCCCAAATTCAGACTAACAACAACCTACCGATTTTCTGAAAATGCTTGTCATCAAACAAACACATTTTATGAAAACAGCCTAAAATCAAAGTCAGATATTCAAAAAGGGAATGAGATATTTACGAAAATACCTAACATTTACAATAACAAAGGCGGTTGCTCATTATTCTATTATGATTCAACAAATTTGAAGAGCATTTATGATCTGCTACTAAGTCAAATAAATGCCTTGCTTCAAATAAACCCTAAGTTTGAAATAGCGATTTTGTCATCTACCAAGAAAGGCGTTAAGTTGCTGAGAGATAATTTACTTCATAAATTGAATGATAAGCAAGACCAGGTACTCATTAATACCGTTGACAGTGTGCAGGGCTTGACAATAGATTTCTGTTTTTATTTTGCTTTTTCTGATGGCAGGCCTGCTTTTTCATTCAAAGTAAACCGTTTCAATGTAGCTACAAGTAGAGCACGATTCTGCACTTTGATTCTATTAGATGAAGTTTACAAAGTGGTTCAGCCGTATAAAGGTTTGGTAGCTGAGTTTATCTCAAAGTGTGAAATAAACCAACCCATTTCTACTTCATCTACTTACGCGGAAACAAATGTTAATGAGGCAAATCAGTCCAAATTACCAGGCTTAAAGGTTATTGATAAAATAGACCTATCCAAGTTTGAAAAAGCCAAGAAGGAAATTGTTAAAGGGAAGCAAAATATCTACATAATTGATACAAATGTATTTGTTGATCAACCCGACATTATTTCAAAAATCGACAAACAGTATCAAGTAGTTTTATCAGCAAAGGTCATTGACGAATTGGACAAATTGAAAGTTACACTGCCAACAGAAAAACAAAAACAAAATGTTCAAAAAGCAATTAAACAAATCAACGACAGCTTTGACAAACGCAATATCAAAATGGACACAGCTGACCTAACTTTGTTACCCAGCGACTTTGACAAAAAATCGCCAGACAATTTTATCTTGACGGTTGCTATAAAATATAAAGACGAAAACCCAATTATGCTTACTTCGGACAACGGTTTACAAGTTAAATCAAAGGGTTTCGGTATAACAACAATAACCTTAAAAGACTATTTAAAACAAACGAAGTACTAACCAGTGCTTTTGATTGCGCATTTGCAAAACCACACAAGTCCAATCTAAAGCCAAGTTTTGCAAAAAGATCTAACAGGCCATACATAGCCAAGGTTTCAACCTTAGCTAAAGAGAAGGAATGGAAAGCATAACATAGTTTTGCATAGTAATTTAAGGGGTTATAGAGCAAAATGTTTTACCTATGTTTTACCTAACTCAGAAATTAGCTAAGTGCCTAAAGACAAAAAACCCTTGAAAGCTAATGCTGTCAAGGGTCTCGGCTTGTTGCGGGGGTAGGACTCGAACCTACGACCTTTGGGTTATGAGCCCAACGAGCTACCAACTGCTCCACCCCGCGATTTGGGAACGCAAAGATAATCAATAATATGGACTTAACAATGATGTTGATAACAAATCATTAGAACAGCCTGAATCCCAATTTAATGGGCCGGTACGGTTTTTTAGTAGGATAAACCGTATCAAAGCTATGAATCATGAATCGTTTAATCAATCTGGTGGTCGTAATGGCTGTATCAGGCACGGCATCTATCCTCCTGGCTAATCAGTTACATCAGCAATCCAACGGGCTGCCGGGTATTTCAGGTAGCACAGGTTACACGGGTCCTTCTTCCATAACCGGATTAACTGGTTCTACTTCCTTGCCCTCCATTACAGGCCCAACTGGTTATAAAGGCACAACGGGGTTTCCCGCTGCAACCGGTCCTACCGCTAATCAATAAGGAGGTTACTTCCAGATCTTAAACCGAAGGCTAAACTTCTTCTTCTGGATAAGGGTACGCCAATCAATGAATAACAGAGCACACAACAGCACTCCCCCCAGAACCAGCATCAAAATCGATTTCCACGATATCGCATCATGGGCTAAATCGCTTACGTTCTTCACTGCGAAATCTCCCATAAAAACGGCCGCCGTATCGCTTGTAAACTTTCCAACCAGGAAGGCGGGGATGATGTAAAAGGCACTTAAGCGGGCCATACCAGCTGCAACAAACAAGGGTGTTGTAGGCAGTGGCAGCAAACTATAGGCTAAAACTGCAGCATGGCTCTTCCAGCCTTTTTCTTTTAACTTCTTGCCTAAATACTTCACGTCTTCATTCTTATCGGGCTTAAAGAGATTATCCGATAGTTTAGGTATGTAAAGGGTAAGAATATACCTGCCTAAAACCGAACCTGCCACACCAATAACAATTACAGCCCAGATGTTCAGCTTAAAAAGTATCTGAAACAAAATCATTACAGTAAAGGCCGGTGGAAACGGAAAAGGAACAATATCGCAGATCAGCGCACCAATAAAAACAAGAAGATAAGACCACCACATAGGTTATAGTTTACACCGGTTCATAATTGGCAGGCTTTGCTCTCCTTACCCACTTTAATAACGCGCTTAATATAAAATTAATACAGTTGTAACACTCCCTCAATTCAATGCATAAGCAATAAAACCCAGCAGGTAGTAAAGAGAAGGAGCTAAAAAAGCTACGGCAAACAATAGGAAAAGTATGTAAAATAAACCTGCGCTTAAAACCCAGGCGTTTTTCCTAAGCACCAGACACACATAAACCCCCAGTGCCAGATAAACGGCTACACCCACGGTAAATAACAACATATAGATAGCCGCACCTTGCTGACCATTTCCGGCGTTAAATTGTTCAGGGCTCACCAACACGCGGTATGTAGCCGAAATAAGCACAAACAGCACAAAGGCAAGCAATAATACCAGGTACCCAAAACTTATATGGCATAAAAGGCGCCGTAACATCTACTGTAGTTGAACGCGTTTAAGGGTAAGCAGATTAAGCGCATTCGGCTGTAGGCCCTTTACCTTCTTTTGTGTAAAGCGGATTACCTCATCATAATACAAAGGCACTATAGGTGCTTGTTCCAACACTATCGCTTCCATCTGGTGGTAATAATCGTTTCGCTTCTGCAGATCAGGTTCGGCAACTGCCTTTTCGTAAAGGGCATCAAAGGCTTTGTTTTTAAACCGGGTGTAATTGGGAGGCGCAATGTGCTTGCTGTAAAATGCTGCCAGGTAAGTTTCCGGATCGCTGTAATCAGCTATTAGGGATGCCCTGAAAAAAGGTGCTTTACCGCTGGCCTTCATTTCCTTCAGCAGTGAACTTTGCACCAGTTCTATTTTCACTACTAGGTTCAACTGCTCCAACTGCTTACTTATTTGCAAGGCATACTCTTTGTAAAAATCATTGGTATATAGCTTTATTTCCGGCAAGCCCTTTCCTCCGGGGTAACCGGCCTCAGCAAGTAGTTGCTTGGCCTTGGCTATATCATAGGTATATCCGGGCACAGCGCTTGCATCGTAATCACCAAAGCCATAAGGTACAAATCCGTGAGTAGCTGGTACGCCAACTCCGTTCCGCAGGTAATCAATCAACTGCTGCTTATCAATACCATAGTTAATGGCCTGCCTTACCTTTTTGTTTTGAAGCGGATTGGTACCATCAGCATCCTTCATTAAAAAGCATAGATATTCAGTATTCAGATACGGCACCTTGTAAAAGTTGAACTTATCTTTCCATTGCGCTTTCACATCGCCATTATCCTCCAGTATCTCATCAATGTAGGCAGCATCTATCCCCGATACAAAATCAAGATTCCCCTGCCTGAAACTCAGGAACTCTGTTTTGGTATTATCGATAAAACTAACCTTTATGCCATCCAGATAAGGCAGTTGCTTGTCGCCATCCTTCTCGAAATAATGCGGGTTACGGTCCATTACAAGGGCTACTCCTTCTTTCCAGTTTGTAAACACAAAAGGGCCCGTACCAACAGGGTGCGAACGAAAATCTTTGCCATACTTTTCTATTGCTTCGTGCGGTACAATGGCGCAAAACTGCATACTTAATATACCCAGCATGGGGCGGAACGGACGAGCCAATGCTAACTGAAAGGTGCTGTCGTCAATTGCAGTAAAAGCCTTGCCGGTATCCACACGGCCATTAAATACCCAGGCCCCGCGTGCTGCTGTTGCAGGATCTATCAGCCGTTTAAAACTGTACACTACATCCGATGCCGTAAGCTTTCTTCCTTTCCCCTCGGCAAAACAGGCATTGTCATGAAAATAGACATCGCTGCGCAGGCGGAAGGTATAGATCAATCCGGTGCTGTCCATACGCCAGCTTTGGGCTATACAAGGCTGTACATGTAGCGAATCATCCAGTTGCACCAGCGAATTGAACAATTGATTAACGGCCCAGATATTCTCCTTATCGGAAGCAAAGGCAGGGTCCAATGAAGTAATACCTGCAGCTGCATTGTAGCGGAATATCTTCTTATCGCTGCTTTGTTGACGGTTACCTTCACAGGCTGCCAGTAAACCTGCCAACAAAAGGAACATTACAACTCTGGAAAACGAATGATGCATAGCAATTATTTAACCGGTAGCACCGCGTAACTTATACCTTCTCCGCAAAAGATACCGTAACCGTTGATGATATTACCAAACACTGTTACCGGTTCGCTTTGCGGGTTCGAGGCACGGTAAGCTTCCAGGGTTCTAAAGTATCGGTAATGAGCCTCCGAAACATGGTGCAACTCAATATAGATATTAACATGCTCCAGTGCTTCTAGTGGTATCCCGCTAAAGCTAAAACGGAGATCCTTCTCCATACCGTTAAAGCCTTTGTCAGAAAACAGTAGATACCAACCGTTATCGCGTACAGTATCGCTAAGGGCATTCAATGGCTGCGGCCGCAAAGCAGCACCTTGTTGCAGCAGCACCGAATCGCCCTGTTCATTTACCGCCCAAAAATCCCAACTCATCCAGGTATTTAACCGGTAATAATCATCCGCCGCCACGTTATCGCCAAAGCGAATCCGGGCTACCGAAGCAAAGTTATTGGCAGCGTTTCCATAGCTCTCTAATCCTGCAGTAACTAAGGGGGTTACAGTGGGCAAATAATCCGAAGCAGTGGCTTCTCCATAACGTGCCTGCTTTACTTTTACCGAATAGGCCTTACCCGGTTCTGCCATAGTTTGGGACTTGAACGCCCCGAAAGATGCGATACTGTCAGAAGGTATATAGGTTAACGTTTCAAGGTAGGTACTGCCCTGGTATAGTTCTACTACTGCATCATTCAAACAATGAAAGGGGGCATAACCCGTTTGCGTAGAACTCTCCGTAACATACACGGTAAAAGGCCTGAAGTTATCGAACATACAATTTACAACCATGCGCTTGCCGGCGGTTTGTTCGTCTACTACAAAATCCTTCTCACAACCGGTTACACCAGCTAACATCACCAACAATAAGAGGTAGTTCAAATACTGTTTCATGAAAACCGAAGTGTATAAGCAATTGAAGGCATTACCGGAAACAGACTTAACTTTTTATAGACCATTTTCCTGGTGCCATCTTCCGTTAATCGATAATCGCCATAAACCGAAAATATATTAAAGCGGTTGTACACATTATATATGCTGAAGTTGAAAAGGTGCTCCAGCCTGCGGCTACGCTTTTTATAGGTAAACGAAACATCCAGATGATGAAAGGCCGGTAAACGGTAGGAATTCTTACCGCTATAAACGTCAATTGTTTCACCCGTATTACTGGTGGTTTGTCCGTTTTGCAACAAAGCCTCGTTATAGTAGGCTGCTATCCAACTATGATACGATTGCACAGGCAGGGTAAACATATTACCGCTGCCATACACCCAGGCGGCTCCCACTTCAAAATGTTTGCCTATCAGGTAATTTAACTGGGCTGCTATATTATGCCTTCGGTCATATTTGAAAGGGTAATCCTCCCCTTGATTTAAGGTCGCAAAACGTCTTTTGCTCCAGCCAAGCGAGTAAGCCACCGAACCGGTAACACGTCCGGCACTTCGGGCTACATATACTTCCATGCCATAAGCACGGCCAATACCACCGGTTGCAATCTGCTCCTCCCAGCTTTTGGTGGTATAGCTATAATCGGTGCGATCATTGTATTCAATCACATTCTTCATCGTACGGTAAAAACCGTCAATACTCCACTCAAAGTTCAGGGGTAGCTTTTGGCCTACCCCGGCGCTGAAATTCCAGCCGGTTTCAGGTGCGGCCTTCGCCGTTGCAGGCACCCAAAGGTCATTCAATATGTCCGCTGATGAAGTAGCCAGCAAATGCAGGTTTTGTGATACCCCGGACACCGACGCCCGCATAAAAAACAGCTTGGCCGGCTTAAATAATAGGCTGGCCCGTGGCAAAAAGCTGGCAAAGGTTTTATCCTGCACCTGGTAAACGCGGGCATGAAAGCCCCCTGCTATTACCCATTGTTCTCCTGGGGTGTACTCTTCATCTACATACGCAAAGCCTTCCAGTGCGCGTACTCCCCCGCTCTTTAACTCATTACTAAAATTGCCCCAGTACGTATTAATTACCGCCGAGCGACCTTTTCCTGTTTCAAAAAGATAGCCACTTATGCCACCGCCTACGCGTAGCAATTGCGTGCTGGTGCTATAACTTGCTTCCGATTTCCAGGAGATATCGTTGATATACGATAAACTGTTGTAGGAGCTTAGATTGGCGTAACTGGTATCACCTGTAGTAGCATCAGTTTCTACATAATTGTCCCTACGCTGTGTACGTATCTGGTAACGGCTAAAGGTTAGTTGATTACTCCACTCCCAATCCCTTTTAAATGGCTGAACATACGCAGCCGTAGCCACATAGTTGGCCCAGGTTAAGCGCTGATCGTAACGGCCATTTGCTACAGAATACATGGTATTGTTGCCTGTTTGCCTCAGAAAGTGGTAGCTGTCGTTATTGGTAAAGAAACTAAAACGCAAGCTGCCCTGTTTCTTGAAGGTATGCACCAGTTTGGCATTTACATCGCCAAAATAGTAGGTAATATCACCATCATAACCCGAGACCTTATACTGATGTTTGGAAATAGGTGATGTAAATAAACCTACGTAACAAATACGCGCAGAAAGAGAAAAAGTGGTGGCTTTGCTTTTGTCAAAAGGGCCATCCAAATGGAATCGCGAAGTTACCAGGCCAACAGAAATACTGCCTTTCAACTTGTCGGTATTTCCTGCCTGTTGCGTAATATCCATTACCGAACCCAGGCGGCCTCCAAAGCGTGCAGGGTATTTATCCTTATAAACATCCAGGTGGTCGATGCTTTCGCCGTTAAAAACCGAAATGAATCCATAGATATGGGCCGGATTGTAAACGGTGGCGCCATCCAGTTGCATCAGGTTTTGGTCAGGGCTCCCTCCTCTAACAAAAATACCACGCGAGCCCTCGTTACCCGATTGAATGCCGGGCTGCATCTGCACAGCGCGTATAGGGTCACTTTCCCCTAAAAATGCAGGCAGCGAGGTAAAGTTCTCGGGTCTTAAAGTAATAACGCCTTGCATGGCATGGTTGGCGGCCTTCAATTCCTTTTGCTGTAGTATAACCACCTCACTCATCTGTAAACTTCGCATCATTACCTCTATAACCGTATCCTGTTTAAGGTTCAGAAATAAATGCTGAGGTTCATAACCAATATAAGAGAACGAAAGATCTACCTCGCCCTTTTTTAGAGTAAGATTAAAATGGCCGGAGCTATCGCTGTAAACACCGGTCATAAACCCGGCTGCATATATCGTGGCACTCCCTAGAGTGCTGCCATCATCTGCCCAGATAGATCCGCTAACTGTAACATCGCGCTGGGCGTGTAACAAACTACAGCTTAAAACAATAAAAAATGAGAGTATAAGAGACCGCCGCCGAAACATTACTACAATATAACGATTGCTGCGCACTCCGCTGTAATCGAGCTGTTATTTCTTCTTGAAATCGCCGTTCTTCCAGGCGCGAATGAACTCAGCCCAGGCCAGTGGATTAAAGATGTTTTGCGAAGGTGTTTGCTTGTAGTAGTAAGTTTTCGCCGAGTTATTCATCAGCGCCATATGCGTGGCTTCTCCCCCATCCATCTCTAATTGCTTGCCTAACTCTGCAAGCGTTTCGCGCTCCAGGTTGCGCTTTGCGCGCTGCAGATCATCATCCGGTAAGCGCAAATCGCGGAAGGCTTGCTTAAATCCCTCGCGGTCGCCCCAGGGCCAAATTATTACATCCTTCATGTAGTAGTCAGTATGCGACATCAGGTGAATTACCGAAAACTTATCCCCTGTTATTTGTTTAGGGATTACATACTGCGAGGTTTGAAAACCGATACAGGTAAAAATAAGCGTGTCACCAGGGTGAGCCGCAAACGAAAAAAAACCATCGGGACCTGACTGCGCCAAACGGCCACGGTTGAGTATGGTGACGTGTGCAAAGGGAACGCCCATTAAACTATCGGCAGTAAGTGCATAACCCGAAAAGGTGATTAGGTGCTCGGTAGTGGATGTTTTGGTTGTATCCTGTTGAGCAAAACCATGTAGGCAGCAGAGCAGGCAAAAGAGGGCAATGGCAAATCGTTTCACGTTAAACATTTCGCTGTAAATTTAAGATTCGCTGCCTTTTAACGCCTAAAATAGTATGCCGGGCTTTGGGTATTCAGAGGAATTAACACCTGCGTTAGGCTTAGTAATATCCTGATTACCATAAATTCCAAAGCCATTTTTTACAGCGTCCCATATAACGGTTAATCCACACCTTGTTATCAGGAGCATAGAGCGGAAGGGTAACTGTTTGTGGTTGATACCCGGAAGAAGCAAATAATAGATTTTCCCCTTTATGAGCGTAGAATACAAAATAACCATCCGGACCGGCCGTATAAACCTTGCCGTTGCTAAGCGTAGTTACCTTTGCATAAGGCAAGCCACCTACACTATCCTCGCGCATGATATAACCGCTAACCAGCAAACGGTCGTGGTCGGAATCTACTGCCCGGGTCTCAGCCGTAGCCATCATCGAAACCAGCAGCGTTAGCAGGAGCAACTTTAGAAAACCCTTTATCATTGGTTAAATTTACCCAAGAAACTCCGTAAGGCCAAAATTATTGTATGTTAACAGTTACCTATTATCCCCATCAGGCTGTTATATGCGGTAAATGTGCCTTTTCCTGAGGAATTTAGCTCTTATAGAACCTTTCGATATGTAATAAACGGCCATTATCGTCATACAAGGTCAACACGTATAAGCCGTTCAGATAGTTACCAAGGTCCACTGCAATTTGGTTGCACCCACACTCCAGGTGCAGTTCGGTAAGCACACGGCCTGTAATATCCATAATCTTTATCTGACCCTTATCCGCATTTAACTCCGGTTCAATATAAAGCACCTCTTTTGCCGGGTTAGGAAATATCTTCAAGTCCACATTGTTGCGGCTGTTGAACTCTTCCATTTTCTGCAACTGTGTTTTGCTTGCCGTGCTGTTAACGGCAACTTCGATGCTTTGAGCTTGCAGGTCGTTTAAACCTAACAAGAAGGCTGCGGCAATTAAAACATGGCTTTTCATAACTGGGAGTTTAGGGATAAGACGCCATCAGTACTTGCAGGTTTAGCCTACTGTCAACTTTTTATGATTTTCTTAACACATGGCATTCCGGCAGGTATGCAGCTATTTTTCAACAGCGTGCATAGCCAACAAAACGTGTAGGGTTGTTGTTTATATTTGCACCTCTTTTCCAAACCATCTTATACTTAGGAGCAAAGCATGATTAACCTGCGTTCTACCGACCAATTCAGCAGCCGCCATATAGGCATCGACGAAAAATCTTTACAGGAAATGTTGGCCGCCATTGGGGTCAACTCAATCGACGAACTGATTGACCAAACCGTTCCTGCAAATATCCGCCGACTCGAAAAATTAAATCTTCCCGACGCCCAGAGCGAATACAATTACCTGAAGGAACTGCGCAAAAAAGCCTCTAAAAACAAGGTTTTCCGTAGCTACATTGGTATGGGCTATTATAACAATATCACCCCTGCTGCCATCCGTCGTAACATCTTCGAAAACCCGGGTTGGTATACACAATATACACCCTACCAGGCCGAAATAGCCCAGGGCCGTTTAGAAGCGTTACTGAACTACCAAACCATGGTAAGCGATTTAACTGGTTTGCCCGTAGCGAATGCTTCCTTGTTAGATGAAGGCACTGCTGCTGCCGAAGCCATGCATATGTTTTGGGGGCTGAAAAACAAACGCGATGCCCTGCATAACAAGTTCTTTGTTTCAAACCTCTGCTTTCCGCAAACCATCGGCATTATCCGCTCAAGGGCTGAATTTCTGGGCATAGAAGTAGTAGTGGGCGACCACAACACGGTAGCTCTGGACAACGACTTCTTTGGTGCGCTGCTGCAATACCCTGCTAAAGACGGCAGCGTACTGGAATACCAAGGCTTTATTGATGGCTGCAAAACCAAAGAAATATATGTGTGTGTAGCCAGCGATTTACTGGCCTTAACTATGTTAACGCCTCCCGGCGAATTTGGTGCCGACTGTGTTGTAGGTAACTCACAACGTTTTGGTGTGCCAATGGGCTTTGGGGGTCCGCATGCAGCCTTCTTTGCCACTAAAGACGATTACAAGCGTATTATTCCGGGACGTATCATAGGCGTTTCGATTGATGCTCAAAATCAACCGGCACTGCGCATGGCCCTGCAAACCCGCGAGCAGCATATACGCCGCGAGAAGGCGACTTCTAACATATGTACCGCACAAGCGCTGTTGGCTATAATGGCCGGCATGTATGGTGTTTATCATGGTCCTGAGGGCGTTAAAAACATCGCTCTCCGGGTGCATCAGCTTACTTCTATCCTGCGCCGCGAGTTAAGCCATTTAGGTTACAAGATCACCAATACCCACCATTTCGACACCCTGTTTATTGATACTACCGGCAAGGATCAGTTACATGATTTCATTCATCAGTTGGCATTAAACCACGAGATGAATTTCTTTTACGATGAAACAGGCATTAGCATTACACTCGACGAATCCACTTCTCCCGAAGATGTATGCGACATTGTAAAAGTATTTGCCACCGCTGCGGGTAACGATACGTATACATTCGATATCTACCGCTATTCGGAACAAGCCCTGAACATTCCGGCCGGTTTAAAACGCAGTTCTGCTTACATGACCCACCCGGTGTTTAATACACACCGTAGCGAAAGCCAGTTAATGCGCTACATCAAGAGCCTGGAAAATAAAGACCTTTCCTTAACTACTTCGATGATAGCATTAGGTAGCTGTACCATGAAACTGAATGCTGCAGCCGAATTGGAACCTGTTAGCTGGAACGAGTTTGCCAATGTGCACCCGTTTGCGCCAAAGGATCAGGTAACCGGTTATCTGGAAGTAATTACAGCCCTAGAAAATTACCTGAGTGAAATAACAGGCTTCGCCGCTACTTCGCTACAGCCTAATTCAGGTGCACAAGGTGAATATGCTGGTTTGCTTGTTATCCGCGCCTATCAGCGCGATATGGGCCAGGGCCACCGCGATATTGCCTTAATACCTGCAAGCGCACACGGTACAAATCCGGCCAGTGCCGTTATGGCCGGTTTAAAGGTAGTAGTTGTTGCTACCGATAGCCATGGGAACATCGATTTTGAGGACCTGCTGAAAAAGGTAGAAGAACACAAGGAAAACTTGAGCTGCTTAATGGCTACGTATCCTTCCACACATGGTGTGTTTGAAGATAAGATAAAAGATGTTTGTGCTTTGATTCACGCTAACGGCGGCCAGGTTTATATGGATGGTGCCAACCTGAATGCACAGGTTGGACTTACCGCCCCAGGAATTATAGGCGCCGATGTTAACCACATTAACCTGCATAAAACGTTTGCTATACCACACGGCGGAGGCGGCCCCGGTATGGGCCCCATTTGCGTTGCTAAACACTTAGCGCCATATCTGCCGGGCAATGCCGTAGTAAAAACCGGTGGCGAAAAAGCAATTCACGCGGTTAGTGCAGCACCATTTGGTAGCGCTGCTATTTTGCTCATCAGCTACGGCTACATCCGTATGTTAGGCGCAGCAGGTGTAACCAATGCTACCAAATATGCTATCTTGAACGCCAACTATATTAAGGCCCGTTTAGAGAAACACTATGATGTGTTATATGCCGGTAAACAACATGGCCGCGTGGCGCACGAATTAATCCTTGACTTCCGCTCGTTTAAACATACTGTTGAAATTGAAGTAGAGGATGTTGCCAAGCGTTTAATGGATTACGGTTTCCACGCCCCAACCGTATCGTTCCCTGTTGCCGGTACGCTTATGATAGAGCCTACCGAAAGCGAAGATAAAGCTGAGTTAGATCGTTTCTGCGATGCCATGATCAGCATCCGTAAGGAAATTGAAGCCATCGAAAACAAACAAATGGATGCCAGCGATAACCCGCTGAAGAACGCACCACATACATTAGCCGTGGTTGCTTCCAGCCAGTGGAACCATGCTTACACTCGCGAAATTGCTGCCTTTCCGCTGCCATACGTACGCGCCAACAAGTTTTGGCCAAGCGTGGGCCGTGTAAACAACGGCTTTGGCGATAGGAACCTTATCTGCACCTGTCCGCCTATCGAAGCTTACGCAACGGCGACGGCTTAGTAAAGCTATCTAATAAAAGCGGCTACCAAATGGTAGCCGCTTTTCCATTTATAGCTTTACAATTTCTACTCTTCGGTTTTTAGCTTTCCCTTCTTCGGTGCTGTTATCAGCTACCGGCTTGGTTTGTCCCCATCCTTTTGATACCAGGCGGGTCTTATCAATACCTTTTGCCACCAATGCATTTACAACAGCCTTCGCACGATTCTCTGACAGTGTTTGGTTAGAAGCCGCATTACCTACATTGTCGGTGTGCCCCTCGATACTTACCTTTAAACTTGGCGAACTCTTCAACATCTCAGCAATCTGGTCAACTATCTTTTGCGATTCGGGCTTGATATCACTCTTGCCGGTTTCGAAGTTGATGTAGAGCGCAACATGCCCCGCCGTATTTAACGCGTCTAGCATTTCCTGGGCTTGTATGTCCTGTTTCATGGCTTCCACCTCTAAAATGGTCAGTGTATAAGCTTCTGATACATCGGAAGCCGCTGCGCCAAGTTGTATCCAAACCTCTTTATTACCAGTCTTGAAGTAAAGGGTAGCATCGGTTCCTCCCAGGTAAATTCGTTTAACGCCATTTTTTGCGAGCGAGTTCTCGTAGTTCTTTACTATTTGAAAGAACGAAGGAGCCGTTTTACCGCTTTCAGTATCAAAAACATAGCTTATCTCTGTCTTATAACCTTCAATATCCTTTGAATTGCTGCTGCTCATCCAAACCGTTACATTGTCAAAATTCTGCTTACAATTATCTATATAGAAATTCGGCATGCGGTTAAACATAGGATGGTCCTTACAGCCTCCGGCATCCTCGGGTTGTGCTCTGGTTATCAGGGAAATTATCAGTAAGGGCAACATCGAAAGAAAGTTTTTCATATATAGTTTATTTGCATCAAAAATAGATACCCCCGTTTCTAGTATGCTTGACCGGCCTCAGTACTAAAAATGACAGCAATCATCTCTTATCTATAAAGGACAGTTGTATCATCCCCTGTTAGTATCCGGTAAATTGAGGCGGGTGAATTATATTGTGCCTTCATTCGTGCGTATTATGAAAGCTAAATTGTGGTTGCTGTCACTCTTATCCGGATTCCTTTATCCGGCGCTTACCAGTGCCCAAAACTTCTCAATTAAAGGCACTATCAACGGAGCTGATAAAGTTTGGATTTACCTGGACTACCTGCCAGCAGCAAATGGTGAGGGCCGGCAGGATTCTGCTTGGGTAGAAAACGGCCATTTTACGTTAAGCGGCCAAATTGATGCCGCTACCATCGGGCAGTTGTATATAGAACAACCCCGGATAAATGCTACCCTATTTTTCGAATCAGGTATTACACTCGTTAGTGGCGATACTTCGAACGAAAAGAAATTGTTTGCCACAGGCGGCGAGGCAACAAAACTCTATCAGGACTTTCGCTTATCCATTCAACCTTTCGAGAAATACCGCGATTCTATTCTTGAGTTTCTTTCCGGCCCACACCCTGTATACGATTCTGCCCCACGATCTCAATATCTCGATAGATATTATGCCTCGAAAGATGAAGAAAACGAGTTTGCTGCCCAACTTGCCAAGTCCCACCCTGGTAGCGATGTGGGAGCTTATCTTATCTACAGCAGATTCTCAAACGAGGACAACATTGACAAAGGACTCGCACACCTTAAAAACCTCTCTCCTGCGGTGCAACAATCTAAGTATGCACAAAAAATGCTTAAGCTGGCCTATACCTATAATCTATCGCAAGTAGGCAAGCCTGCCATCACCTTCGAGCAAATGGATACCGCAGGCAAAACCATTAAACTCACCAACTTTCTGGGACACATCGTACTTATCGACTTCTGGGCTTCCTGGTGTGGCCCCTGCCGCAGGGAGAACCCTAATGTAGTGGCTGCCTATAACAAATATCACGCGAAAGGTTTCGACATCCTTGGCGTATCGCTGGACGATACCAAATCCGATTGGTTAAAAGCCATCTATAAGGATGGCCTGACCTGGACGCACGTAAGCGACCTGAAAGGCTGGGATAATGCAGTGGCGAAACTTTATGGCGTTCGCTCCATACCTACCAATCTACTGGTGGATAGGGAGGGCAAGATACTTGGCAAATCGCTACGCGGCGATGACCTTCAAAAGAAATTAGAAGAACTATTGGGCACCAAATAATAAGCATCATAAAAAAAGCCCCGGTTTCCCGGGGCTTCGCTACCTATGGTAACATTAACCATGGCAACATCCAACGTCTTGAAAATTGGTAGCTTGTTGCAGTGCTGAGCAAATTTTCCCAATTCGCCATTCACCTACCACCAATTACTATTTGTTGTCCTTCACTTCTTCATATTCCACATCGCTTACATTGTCGCCATTTCCGTCGCCGGTGTTGGTGCTGCCATCGTTAGCCGATGCTTGTTGCTGCCCTGCCTGTTGTTGTTGGGTAGCGTTGTATATATCCTGCGATGCAGCCTGCCAGGCATTGTTCAATACCTCTGCCGCTTTATCCATCGCTTCCATGTCGTTGTTTTCTTTTGCCTTCTTCAGGTCGGCAAGTGCACTTTCAATCGGGGCTTTCTTATCAGCAGGGATCTTATCACCTACTTCCTTCATCTGCTTCTCGGTCTGGAAGATCAGCGTATCAATCATATTGGCCTTTTCAGCTTGTTCGCGGGCCTTTTTATCGGTCTCCTCGTTCGCCTTAGCCTCATTACGCATTTTTTCGATCTCCTCCTTGCTTAAGCCTGTTGAAGCCTCTATCCGGATGCTTTGTTCTTTACCGGTGCCTTTATCTTTAGCCGATACATGCAAAATACCGTTGCTGTCGATATCGAAGGTAACTTCGATCTGAGGCACACCACGCATAGCCGGCAATATGTCTCCTAAGTGGAAACGACCGATGGTGCGGTTATCGCGGGCCATTGAGCGTTCACCCTGCAGCACGTGTATTTCTACTGAAGGCTGATTATCAACCGCTGTAGTAAACACCTGCGATTTCTTAGTAGGGATAGTGGTGTTGCTCTCAATCAGCTTGGTCATTACACCTCCCATAGTTTCCAAACCCAGCGAAAGCGGGGTTACGTCAACCAGAACGATATCGTCCTTCACTTCGCCGCTTAAGATACCACCTTGTATGGCCGCGCCTACCGCAACAACTTCATCGGGGTTAACACCTTTCGAAGGTTTTTTGCCGAAGAATTTTTCCACCACTTCCTGAATTTTAGGGATACGGGTTGAACCGCCCACTAAAATCACTTCATCAATTTGCGAAGCCTGCATGCCTGCATCCTTTAATGCCTGGGCACAAGGACCAATCGTGCGCTCAACCAGATTATCAACCAACTGCTCAAACTTAGCGCGGGTTAACTTCTTCACCAGGTGCTTAGGCACACCGTCAACCGCAGTAATGTATGGCAGGTTAATTTCTGTTTCCTGCGAACTTGATAGCTCAATTTTGGCTTTTTCAGCAGCTTCCTTCAAACGCTGTAAGGCCATAGGATCTTTGCGCAGGTCAATGCGTTCTTCGTTCTGGAACTCATTAGCCAGCCATACGATAATTTCATGGTCGAAGTCATCACCACCCAGGTGCGTATCGCCATTGGTGCTTTTTACTTCAAACACCCCGTCACCCATTTCCAGGATAGAAATATCGAACGTACCACCACCTAAGTCATAAACTGCCACTTTCATATCGCGGCCGCCTTTATCCAAGCCATAAGCCAGTGCCGCAGCAGTAGGCTCGTTCAGAATACGGCGAACTTTCAGGCCTGCAATCTCTCCGGCTTCTTTAGTGGCCTGGCGCTGGCTATCGTTAAAGTAAGCCGGAACGGTAATAACCGCTTCGGTTACAGTTTGGCCGATATAATCCTCGGCAGTTTTCTTCATCTTCTGAAGAATCATTGCCGAAATTTCCTGAGCGGTATACATACGGCCGTCAATGTCTACACGTACGGTGTCGTTATCGCCCTTTACTACTTTATAAGGCACTCTTGGAATTTCCTTGCCGGCTTCGGCATAACGGATACCCATAAAGCGCTTAATACTTTGAATTGTTTTGGTAGGATTGGTAACAGCCTGGCGTTTGGCGGGGTCGCCTATTTTGCGTTCGCCGTTAGCCAAAAAGGCAACGATACTTGGCGTAGTTCTTCTTCCTTCATCATTCTGAATCACCACCGGGTCGCTGCCCTCCATTACTGCCACGCAGGAGTTAGTTGTTCCTAAGTCAATACCGATTATTTTACCCATGATCTAGTTTTTTTGGTCTGCTCCTAATACTCAATCCGCGTGCCAGTAGCCTGTTTTGCCTCCGGGGCGGGCAAAAATGACATTTTGAAGAAAATCATCTGCCAAAAGCTTTTGTTAAAAGCCTAATTGACTGATTATCAATTCGCCAATTTGTCATAAGACAAGAGCGTTATCATGTAAATTGAATGCTAACTCATGTAACCAAGGCTACTGACGTATCCTTCTTAATCGCAAATCTGGTTGTGGCCACCTTTAAACCGCAGGCCACTCATCAATGGGCTGCAGGCCAGGCTATCCAGTGCATCGGTAGTAAGCACCACGCTATCCACCTGTTTAAAGTAACGGCTGCTGAAAATACCATAACCGCCTTCCACGTTGGTATAAGGCGGAAGGGCTTCATTACTGGCAAGGCTGTTAGCCTGGGCCAACTGGCTGCTGGTAAATTTGGCTAGCTCCTCGCCCCCGGCGGCATAGAAAAAGGTCATACCTGCCTGGGGATTAAAGGTGCGGTAAACACTGGTGGTTTTGGTTAAGTGGCGTTGAAGGGAATTCATGATATACACTGCGTTGAAATCAACCAGTTGCTGTGTAGGCACAGTTCCAAACGATACCAGCTGTGAGCGGAAGATATATATGTCCTCAAAAGTATCGCGCAGCAAAGCATTGGTAACAGCATCATATTCCTTGTAAGGAAAACGCACCTTCATATCATACACCCCGGCATTTTGAGCGGTATAATAGGTTAACTTTGGTGGATCGGTAGTAAGCAGCGGTAACTTTTGACCTTTATAAGGGGTTATTACAGTAAAATCATTGACCAGGGTAGTGGTGGCGCTAAACTCCTTGTTATTGGATGTATTCCTAACCACCAGTTGATAGCTTTTGGTGGGATCAAGATTAACATTCAAACGATACAGGATATTGGGTTGGTTGGCAAAACTACCTGGTTCTTTTGGCAGACCAATCAGGTTCCCGTCTACTTTTTCAAGGGTAAAGGTGTTACCGTTAGGCAGGGTCTTAATTTGCACAAACAGGCTGTCGCTGTAATAAATCGAATCAGGATTAGCGGCCCCTGTATAGGCATTACCATCAATTAAATACCCCTTTTGTATGCGCACATAATGCGTATTCTCCTGAGCGTTGAGCAGGGCATATACTACCGGTGTTTCCAGGTAATCGGCGGTAACATCAAAGTCCTTTTCGCAGGCACCCAGGCCTAACAACAGTAACAGATACAGAGCGTGTTTTGCTTTCATGCGAGGGGCAAAAGTATACATTTAGTTGAGAGTGAATAAACAACGTTTGCCGGGTAGACAAAGTTGCCAAAGCCGTTAAAAATTCGCAATGCCCAACCCTTTAAATCAGTTCTTCTATCTTTGCAGTATGCTTTTTAAGCGCTTTATATGCTTGCTTACTGCCGTTTTACTGCTATTTGCTGATAGCGGTCAAATGTTGTATGCGCGTACCTGCCTTAAAACCGGCGAAATGTCGCTTAGCTTTTCGCCACCTGCCAACTGCAGACATACTTCGCAACATGGCTGCTGCAAAAATAAGCAAACCGCTAACCACGCTTCAGCAACCAATTTTAGCAAAGGCCCCTGCTGCTCCATAAACCAGGCCTTGGTAAAGCAAGCAGTCAGTGGCACTTATTCCACCCAGTTTGAACCTGTTCAGATAGGTGCAATAACTTTAACTGCCACATACATCGCTGTTCCACAGCTAACTAACCTCGACTGCACTTTATACAGCAGGGGAATCCCCCCTTTACTGCTGAAAACTACCTGCTTTACGCAGGTATTCCGTATTTAGATCTTCTCCATTTTTTGAAGCGCCCTGGCATCTTGTTCAGGCCTTGTGCTGCTCCCCCTATTTCCTGTGTTTTCAAAAATTGGTATGAAGAGAATTGTCTTAGCACTTATAAGCGTTTGCAGTGGTTTTATCGCCCACGCCCAAATATTGCAAGGCCAGCTGTGGCACAGCGGCAACAATGGAAAAACGCCCGCTACTGATGTGCGGGTTTATATAAAGGGCACCGACAATGGAACCTATTCGGACAGCACCGGGCATTTTATGTTGAAGGCGGTGAAATTACAGGTAGACACCCTTATAATATCGGATGCGTTTTACCAGGCAGATACTATTGCACTACAGGGTCGCCACTTTATTGAAACCACCCTGCGTGCCATTGGCCTGGCCGAAGTGAACATTATCAGTAACAGAAGCGAAAGTTCAGTTGCCAATGTTGAGTCGTTTACACAAGCCGATCTTGTAAATGACGCCTGCTGCAACTTAAGCGAGACATTCGAGAACAGCGCTACCGTAGATGTAAGTTACAGCGATGCTGTATCCGGGGCCAAGGAAATCAGGATGTTGGGGTTGGATGGGGTTTATACCCAAATGATGACCGAAAACCTGCCCGGTATTCGGGGGTTGGGAAATACCTTTGGTATGTTATATGTGCCTGGTCCCTGGATGAATTCAATACAGGTAAACAAAGGGGCCGGAAGTGTAGTAAATGGCTACGAAGGCATTACCGGACAGATAAATGTGGAATACAAAAAACCACAAAACACCGAGCGCCTTTTTGTAAACCTCTTTTTAAATCAGGACGCGCGAACCGAATTGAACCTGATCACTGCTCATAAAATCGGTAACCAATGGAGTTACCTGGGGGCTGTAAACGGTGCTTTTAACTGGCTGAAGCAGGATATGAACCATGACCACTTTATCGACAATCCGCTGGTAAAAAACATAAACGTGTTGAACCGCTTTAATTACCAGCGACCCAAAGGTGGCATGGTGGCATTGGTGCTTAACGTTACATACGACGATCGGCAGGGCGGTATGCGCAGTTTTAACCCTGCTGAAAATCCTGCAATACAAAACCATTGGGGCGTGCGGCTTACCACTCAAAAAGTAGACGCGTTTGCCAAAACGGGCTTTGTAATTAAGGATAACGATTATATAGGCGTGCAATACAAATACGGCTATCACAACCAGTATGGCTATGTAGGCAGGCGCAACTACAATGCATGGGAACACTATGGATACGTAAACTTGATTTTGCAGCACAGTTTCGACAAGCTTACTTTAAAAGCAGGATTAAGTACCCAGGTTGACAAGGTGGTAGAGCAGTTGGATACCCTTCGCCGCAATCGGCTTGAAATAGTACCTGGTGCATTTGCAGAAGGCACTTTTATATGGGGCCGCGATGAAAAACTGACAGTAGTGGGAGGCGTTCGCGCTGATTATCACAATTTATATGGCCCCTTTATTACACCACGCTTTAACCTGAAGTGGAAAATATTATACGACTTCAGCCTACGCCTTTCTGCCGGCCGTGGCTACCGGGTGCCAACCATTTTTGCCGAAAACTTTGGCTGGCTCGCGAATAATCGGGAGATAGTGGTAGCTCCCGATCTGCGATATGAAGAAGCCTGGAACTACGGCGCCAGTTTAAGCTATAAATTCTTCCTCAACTTCCGCGAAGGCACCATTAGCATAGATTATTACCGGACAGACTTTACACATCAGGTGGTAGCCGACATCGAAGACACCCGAAAGCTGCAATTCTATAACCTGGAAGGCAAATCCTTTGCCAATGCCCTGCAGGCCGAAATAAGTTACGAACCGGTAAAAAGGTTTGAGGTAAAACTGGCTTACAAGTTCGAACAAAACAAAACCGATTATAAGGAAGGCCGTAAAATTTATCCGCTGCGTCCGCAGCATCGTGGGCTGTTATCACTTCAATATACCACGCGCAATAAACACTGGCGGTTTAACAGCAGCCTTAATTGGTATGGCAAAACACGCATACCGAGCACTGCAGTTAACGACCTTGCGAATCAACGTCCGCTGCTATCAAAAGATTGGTTTCAGCTAAACGCGCAGATTACGTTTAGCTGGAAAAAATGGGAAGTATATGCGGGTGGTGAAAACCTTATCAACTTTATTCAGAAGAGCCCCATCATTGCAGGCGATGCACCGTTTAGCAACCAGTTTGACGCTTCGTTGGTTTGGGGGCCAACCCGGGGTGCAATGGCTTTTCTGGGATTCAGATATACGATGAAATAAAATATAGTTAACAAAACCTAGAAAGCCATTCGGCAAATCCAATTCTTCCTATTTTTAAAATTGTAAAACAAGTGTTATGAAAAATCACGCAAAAACATTTCTATCGGCTATACTGCTTATTACTATTATGGCAGTTAGCATAAAAGCGGAGGCCAAACCCAAATCGGAAACTGTCACTATAAAAACTTCGGCCATTTGCGGTTCGTGCAAAAACCGTATTGAAAAGGTATTGAAAGCTACTGCGGGCGTAGAAGAAGCCGTATTAAACGTAAATAACAAAAAAGTAAAAGTCAAGTACGACCCCTCCCAAATTACAGCCGACCAAATTCGCCAGGTAATTTCAAAAACCGGCTATGATGCCGATGATGTAAAAAAGGATGACAAACACGCCCGTGATAAAATCACGGGCGTTTTTGTTTGCAGGTATAAGTATTACGGAATGTAAAGTGTGCCGCTGCCGTAATCGAGCACCATTTTGTGTTTCAGCATTAAATCGCTGCCCAGAATGCCCTGGATCTTTGGTTTCTTCAGCTTGGCATAAGTAGCATTTACATGCCCTAAGTCAACCGCTGCTACGGGGTAGTTTTTAACTTTTAGCTTTCCAATTTCTAATTCCTTAAGGGTGCCAAAGTGCGACTCGGGAACCGAACTATGCAACCCGGCTGTTTCGCGTTTAATGGTTTTAAGTGCTTTTTTACTTGCCAGGTGTTTTTCGTAAAATCCTTTATCAATAACCGATTTCGAAGCACCGGTATCGATTAAAAAGCGGGCTCGCTTGCCATTTACTTTTACACTTAAAAAAAGATGGTAGCCGCCTCCGTCTAACTCCGTAAGCAGCATTTTTGCGGTAATTTGTTTGGTTGCCATAGGCCTCAAATATAGAATTAGAATACATAGCAACAACGGTTACAAACAACTCTTGAAAAGCTACCCGCGGGCTTAGCAACTGCTGTTATAATTTAGAGGCCGTGATATTTGGCTAGCTATGGGATTTTTATTGGATTTTATCCGTTCGCTTACCGACGAGGAGATAGCGAACATCCGCCACATGCCCCTTACAGGACGTGAAGAGGAGGTATTGCACCTGCTGATTGATAACCGCAAGAACAAAGCTTATATAGATAAAAGCGGTTTGAAACAACTGAACCTTTCAGCCTCTCATTACGATAAGCTCAATTCGGTGTTGTTGGAAAAATGTTTAGCCCACCTGTGCGGGCCTGATATTGGTTCCACATTTAACCTCTTATGCGAACGCAACCTGATGGATCTGTTGTTCCATGAAATAAAGATTAGCGAGCGGCAATTGTTGAAGAAAAAGAATCAGGCAGAACTCACCGCCTTTTACCGAAAGGTGCTGTTTGTGCTGCGCCGGGTGGGAACCGATGCCTACGATGAGGAAAGACTACTGCTGTATGCAAAACGTTATCTGCAATCGCTTCCTGAAAAAACCCTGGAGGATGAAGCTGAGGTGCAACTCATGTGCCTGCTAACCCGCATCTTCTATCATGCGGTTACCGGCGGGGGGCCTGCATTTGAACCTACCTATAAAACCACCATCCAGCATTGGGAAGAAAAACTAGCAGGCCAACCCCTGCACCGGGCCAATTTTCAGTTTTGGTTATGTAAGGCTACTTACTATGACTTTTACACGCACGACGCAGATAATTTGTTGCTGAGCCACCGAAACGCCTTAACGGAAATGGAACTTGCAGGGGAGGCAGTGCCCGAAAACATGCGGGTATACGCCACTACCAAAATGGCAAAGGCCTATACCCATTGTAACATGTTTGCCGATGCCCTGCAAAGCTATCGCGAAATATTCAGGCGCTGGGGTCATAACCTGGGCAATAACCGATACCACATTGTAATGTATGGCGTAATTGCTCTTATCAATAAAGAACTGAACGAAGCAGAAGAAATTTTAAACCGGTTAAGATTCATACTCGGTCGCGAAGAAGATAAAGGGATGCAGTTAAACCTGGCACGTAACCTGGCACTGCTTTACTTAAATAAGAAAGAATTTGAGAAGGCCTGGGAGATGCTGACACTTACCATGCAATTTCCCCGGTCGGATACAGATTTGCTTAACGATATTTTAAATCGAGTGGTACACAATTGCTACTTTGCCTTAGAAGGGGATTGGACCACCGCAGCCCGTCTTGTAAACGTGAACAAAAAGTTTTTGGCAGCGCGTAAAGAAAACCCCATGACGGCGGAATACGACGGCTTTTTCAATATGCTCAAAACCGTCGTCCGGTACAAGCAGGGCAAAGCACCACTGCCACCCGATTTTGAATCACGTATGGCGTATTACCGCAATGGCTTTATGAGCCTTTACGGTAATTTGCTCGACCAAATGCTATACTAAGCAGCGCGGTTAAGTTTATTATGAACCAGGGTATTGGTGGCATTAAAAATAGCTACCAACTCACGGAAAAGTTCACGCACTTTACCCTCCGAATCCAGTTTCACGCAGGTATGGTACTTATAACGTTTCAAATCCACCTGCGGATAATGTTTTTCCGGATCAACAATTACTTCGCCGTCATAGTCAACGGCAATGTTGTGAACAGGTTCTTGAGCATTTGCGGTATCAACCAATTGGCGCAGCGCAAAAATTGAAGGGTTGTAAAACAAGTTCATAGCAGGTGGTTTTAGTGGTTACTAATACGGGACTATACAAAACAAGTATGCCAACCAATTCACCTCTGGGAAAGTACGCTGTAAGGCGTAGCGTTTTGGGGAAAATTTTGCAATCTCCATTTTGCATCATTAAAACCTTACACAAAAAAACGCCCCTGCCATTCATAGATAGCAGGGGCTTATTCAAATTTAGTTGGTAGTTACGCTAATTACATACCCAGCGTGCTCAATACGCTGTTCATGCTGCGAACGGCTTCTGCGCTCTTATCAAAAGCGGCTTGTTCGTCGGCGGTAAGTTTATAATCAACAATTTTTTCCCAACCATTTTTACCGATAACAACCGGAACGCCCAGGCAAATATCTTTCTGGCCGTATTCGCCTTCCAACGATACGCAGCAAGGGAAAATCTTCTTCTCGTCGCGTACAATGCTTTCAACAAGCGCTGCACCCGAAGCTCCCGGTGCATACCAGGCGCTGGTACCAATCAGTTTGGTAAGCGTAGCACCACCAACCATGGTGTCAGCTACTACTTTGTTCAGGCTTTCAGCATCCAGCAGGCTGCTTACAGGTACGCCCTGGTAAGTAGCTAAGCGGGCCAGAGGAATCATCGTTGTATCGCCGTGGCCGCCGATTACGCTGGCTTGTAAATCGCTCGGAGCGCATTTTAATGCCTGGCTCAGGTAATATTTAAAGCGGCTGCTATCCAATATACCACCCATACCTATAATTCGGTTCTTTGGCAAACCGCTGCTCTTCAACGCCAGGTAAGTCATTGTGTCCATGGGGTTACTGATTACCACTATGATGGCATCTGGAGAATATTTCAGGATGTTTTCAGTAACTCCTTTTACGATACCGGCGTTGGTACCGATAAGTTCTTCGCGGGTCATACCCGGCTTGCGCGGAATGCCACTGGTAATAACTACCACCGAACTGCCTGCAGTTTTTGAGTAGTCGTTGGTGGTTCCTGTAATAACATTATCAAATCCCAGCAGGGCAGCAGTTTGGTTCATGTCCATGGCTTTACCTTCGGCAAAACCTTCCTTAATATCCAATAAAACCAGTTCCTGACATAACTCTTTACGGGCGATATTATCGGCTACGGTGGCTCCAACAGCTCCGGCACCTACTACGGTAATTTTCATAAAAAAGTGATTGTTTTTTGGTTTAAAAAGCGTTGCAAACATAGCCTAAAACACAAAACGGTCAAATGAGTTTCAGCAGCTTGTCGTAACCGTTGGAAATATTTCTACGGGGTTGAGGCGTTAACTACGCAGGCAGGCTATTTATTTCCATTAGGCACAAGAAACTAACACCGTAAAAAATAACCCACAAAGACCTTTTAAACATTGATTTTCTATTATTTACACGTATCAAAAACACATCACACAGTACGTGGCATCCATTTTGGCACTGGCCCTTTAGATAATTGAATGTATGATGCGAGTGTTTACTTCTTTAGCACTATTTGTACTGGCCATTACGGCATCCTCCTTTATAAAGCGCGATGATAATAGCCTATCAGACGGGATGATGATGGCCTCCATTAATGGCAAGCCTTTTACGCTGCGTCAGGACCAGCTGGTGAATGGTATGTTGCTTACAAAAAGTGGCTCTATGGATGGACGCATCCCCACCCGCACAGTCATTACCACCACCTTTTACGGATCTTCCTACACCTTTAACAACACCACCTTCGATGAAAATATTTCACTTGAGTTGCAGTATGATTGCGACAAAAAATGTACGGGTAACCTGTTCGCTTTTTCGCTGCAGTATGATAGTACCAACTACTACATGGTGCGCGAACAAAGCCAACTAACAATCAGTCATTTTGCCTGCGAAGCAGATAAGCGCCATTTCAGGCTGTCGGGTGAGTTTACTTGTTCTATGCGCAGCTGGGGCTACCCTACTGATAATAAACCTGATATTACACTAAAGGGGCGCTTAATAAACCTGCGTATCACCATTCCGGGTTGGTTCGCGAGTCGCATTTAAAAGATGTGTACTTGACAAACGTCAACTCCCCCATTACCTTACCTCAACATTGCGCGGCCGCTAAATGCCGTGCTTTGCTGTATGAAAACCCTGTTGATAGCCGCCTTTTTAACTTGTACGACACTTGCACCTTGGCATGTTGGGCCTGATGATGGTATTACCAACAACGGTGCTTTTGTGGCCAGCATTAATGGCAAGTCGTTCAAACTGCGCGACGATCAACTGTTCCGCGGTTTACTGGTAACAAAAAGTCCCTCTATGGATGGCCGAACACCAGCCCGCACTGTTATAAGTACCAGTTTCAACGGACCCACCTATACCACTGCTGCCGGCAGAGAATTCAGCGAAAACATTACGGTGGAAGTAGACTACCACGGCGAAAAAACTGGTCCGTACGACGCATTTGCTTTCGCCATGCAATACGAAAGCACCAACTACTACATGCTGCGAGAAAACTGCAAACTGAATGTGACGCAGTTTGCCTGGGAGGAAGATAAAAAGCACTTCCGGCTATCAGCTGATTTTGACTGTAAAATGCGCAGTTGGGGTTATCCGGGTGATGGGCAACCTGATGTAAGCCTGAAAGGTAAAATGGCCAATGTGCGTATTACCGTGCCAAGTTGGCTGGCGCAAAAAAATTAGAACTCCTTTTCCTCAGTGGTTTCATCCCTACGCGGTGCCGGTGGCATCATTGGCCCTATTTGGGCTTTTATTTTCTCTAGTGCATCAAAAATCTTCGAAAAATCCTCCTGGAAAATAAGCACGCTGTGGCGTATGAATTCGCCATCGTTTTTACGGCTTTCGGTAATCTTTAAAATCTTTGAACCCTGTTGATTTTCCTTAAGGTCGAGGAAATACGTACGCTTGCCTGCCAACACTTTTTCAGTAAATAGGGTTTTATCCTCAAACATTCTTTTTTGTTTTGCGAACGGAAGTTAGAATATTTTAATCATCTCCAAAACAGGTTGAAATGGCATCAAAAATTATGTTGTTAGGCAGCGGCGAGCTGGGCAAAGAAGTGGTAATTGCCCTCAAACGCCTTGGTAAATATGTAGTTGCAGTAGACTCCTATAACGATGCCCCTGCACAACAGGTGGCAGACGAGCGCGAGGTAATAAATATGCTGGATGGAGCAGCCCTGGACGCTATAGTTGCCAAGCATCAACCTGCCATCATAATTCCCGAAATTGAAGCTATACGCACCGAACGCTTTTATGACTACGAAAAACAAGGGGTACAGGTAGTTCCCTCAGCACGTGCGGCTAATTTTACCATGAATCGTAAAGCCATCCGCGATTTAGCGGCAAAAGAATTAGGACTTAAAACGGCCAACTACCGCTACGCTACAACGCTTGCTGAGCTACGGGCTGCTGTAAAAGAAGTGGGCATACCCTGCGTGGTGAAACCCCTGATGAGTTCTTCGGGTAAAGGGCAAAGCACGATTAAAAGCGAGGCGGATGTTGAAAAAGCCTGGGACTATTCGCAAAGCGGAAAACGAGGTGATATTGCGGAAGTTATTGTAGAGGCATTTGTAAAGTTCCATACCGAAATCACACTCCTTACAGTTACACAGAAGAACGGTCCAACGCTGTTTTGCCCACCCATAGGGCACCGGCAGGAACGCGGCGACTACCAGGAAAGCTGGCAGCCATGCGTAATGAGTGAAGCGCACCTTATGGAGGCGCAGCATATAGCGGAAAAGGTAACAAAGGCACTAACCGGTGCCGGCCTTTGGGGTGTGGAATTCTTTTTGGCGGAGGATGGTGTTTACTTCAGCGAACTATCTCCTCGCCCGCACGATACGGGCATGGTTACCCTGGCGGGCACTCAAAACCTTAGCGAATTTGAATTACATGCGCGTGCCGTACTGGGCTTACCAATTCCGGAAATAGAATTATTAAAAGTTGGAGCAAGCGCCGTGGTATTAGCTGAAAGCGAAGGAACCAACCCAACATTTTCCGGGGTTGCAGAGGCTATACAAGAACCGCGCACAGATATCCGCATTTTCGGCAAACCAACTACCCGCCCTTACCGTCGCATGGCAGTAACCCTGGCATACGATGCTATTGGCACTGATGTAGATAAGGTGAAAGAAAAAGCCATCGCAAACGCGAAGAAGGTTAAGGTGCTGGGCACACAGCCAAACCGTTAGAACGGATAACCTACACCAAGCTGAAACTGCCCATGCCTGAACTGGGCTTTTTCAAACAACCAACGGTCGCCATCTGCTTTGCGCGGGTCCCGTAGCGGGAAACCGTAATCGAAACGGATTTGGAAGAAGTTGAAATCCAGGCGCAGACCCACACCGGCATCTACAGCAAATTCCTTCCAAAAACGCTTAATGTCAAAGTTGCCAAGGGCACGGGTATCCTTGCGCACGGTCCATACGTTACCCGCATCCAAAAATACAGCACCCTTCAAAAACTTGTAAATATCAAAACGTATCTCGGCGTTCAACTCCAACTTAATATCGCCGGTTTGGTTAAAGAAACCCACGTTCCTGCGTTCGCCAAGTTCAGGGTCGTATGCCGTAGTATCCACATAACCGCCCGGCCCAACTTCACGAATCAGGAATCCCCGTAAACTGTTGGGACCACCCACAAAAAACTGCTTAATAAATGGTAAAGCATAGCTATTACCATAAGGCACACCAAAGCCGGCGTAGGTGCGTATCGCAAAGGTGGCATGACTCCTTATACGCAGGTAATTGCGCCAATCGGCATCAATCCGGAAATACTGCGAAAAAGGTCGTTTAAAAATGTAGTAAATGGAATCGTTGGCATCGTGCAGATTAGCCAATTTAAATATGGCATAAGGCACATTGCCCGCTACTTCTACATTGCTTATAAAACGCATGTATTTGCGGTCCTTATCTGTTTTAAGATTATTAAAGTCCAGCGTATAGTTGGGCCCAATGATAATCTGCTCTTCGAAACTGCTCTTAAGAATCGGGTTTTGATCCAACCTGCGGGTAAATTCCTGCCCGCGTTTAGGTATCAGGTAAAAAGTAATTGCCAGCGGATTGAAATAATGCTTCAGCCGGTTGCTTTCCAACCAGTCGTAACCAAAGCTAAAGTTGAAGTTGTGCAACTGATACAGGAAGATAACATTGGTGTTCGTATCAAAGTCGAAACGGTTTTCGAACGTATAGGCACCGCGCAACTTGGTTTTAGGGCTGCCGATGTTGGCAAAGGTCTTGGGTTTAAACGGCACAAAACGGTTCAGGTAATATGTAACGGAAGCACTCACGTTATTACTCACAATTTTTACGCTCTCCTTCTTGCTGAATTTAAGTTGTATTCCCACCGAAAGATCTACCAGTAGCTGATCGGCGCGCTTTGATAAATTGGAGTTACGATAGGAAAACGAACCAGCCGTTCCAAACAAACCTTCATTGGTTACGTTAATCTCTCCGCCTGCGGTAACAGCATGCCGTTTGGCAGGCGTTAAACGTATCAATCCATCCAGGTAGCCTGGCTTGCTGTGGCTTCTATCCAGATCAATACTTATAAATCGGAAGGCCCCCAATTGCGATATACGGCTAAGGGTACGCGATTCTGCGTCCTTGGTATACCAGTTGCCTTGCTGCAGGTAAAGCGCTTCCAGCATCACCTTCTCACGGATATTGCGCTTTTGCGATATAAAATAATACCCGTTCATCTTAACGGTATCGCGGTGGATGGTATCAGCCCCCAGCGAACTGTAGTAATCAGTAACTACATAAATATTATCCAGCTTAAATGGTTCATGCTGCGAAGTATCGCTGGGCTGATTAATGGTCATCTTGATATTCACACTGCGGTTACCACCACTGGTATCAAGATCGTAGGTAACATACTCGCGCGAAAAGAAATAATACCCGTTGTTACGAAGGGTATCTTCGATGCGTATACGTTCAGCCTTTAAATTGGCAATATCAAAATGGTCGCCTTTGCGCAACAAGCTACCGGATTGCCTGGCCCGCACCAGCGAATCGGTACGGGTATTCGCGAGCGGAAAGGTAACCTCACCAATTTTCCATGGTTCGCCTGTAACAATGGTGTAAATTACTTTGGCCTTTCGGTTCTTTACAATCGTGGTATCGCTTACATCCGCATAAAAATACCCATAGTTAAACAGGTAGTTTTCCATCAATTTCTCCGTGCGGTCCGTTTGCATCGAATCCACTTTCACCGGCTCCTCTCCTAACTTATCTAACAACCATTGCCGGAACTTATTGAGCTTCTTTTTATGGGTTACCGAGTAATAGATCCACATGCGTACGGGCATGCCTAAAAACTTGCGATTGGGTTTCTGAAGCGCAATCTGACCAAGGTCGGTATGTAGCTTATCGCGTTCCTGACCGCTTATTTTGCTCTTTACTTCAATCTTGTTTTTAACCAGCAGACTTTCGCCTTCAGCAAATTCGCGGGTAACCTTACATGCCGGAAGGGTGAATAGCAAATAGCCCAGAAAAAGTAATAAGGTATATTTTATTGCTCGGGGCTTCTGCATCAAAATTTCGATTTTAGCGCATCTTTATCCGCAAATAAAACGCCAGAATGCTTTCTAAAAAACAAATCGGCTATGTGCGCTCGCTGCATCTCAAGAAATTTCGCCAAATGTATGGCAAATTTATCGTTGAGGGAGAGAAACTTGTACGTGAGTTGTTGCATACCGATTTAACGGTGGATACAATTTTTAGTACGGTACAACTGCCTGAAATAAAGCATTTAACAGAATTAGTAGAGGTAACCGAAACCGAACTGGCAAAAATTGCCACCCAACAACAACCCGATAAAATGTTGGCCGTGGTATGTATGCCACAAGCCCCTCTACTAACCGGCCCGCTGAAGCCCGCATTATATCTGGCATTGGATGAAATAAACGACCCCGGTAATGCCGGCACCATTATTCGGATTGCCGACTGGTTTGGTGTGCAGCAGGTTTTTCTTTCCCCTAATACGGTCGATATCTATAATCCTAAAACCGTTGCTGCGGCAAAAGGATCCCTGTTTCGTATCCCTTGTTCGTATGTTAGCCTCGCAGAATTGATCAGTACAAATCCGGGACTGCCGGTGCTGGGCACCTTTATGAGCGGCGAGAATATATATGAAACAACCCTACCCCAAGAAGGGTTAATCATAATAGGCAACGAAGCCAATGGCATAAGCCAAGCTGTGGAGCAGTTAGTCACGAAAAAAATTACCATCCCAAATTTCGGTGGTGCCGAATCCTTGAATGCTGCGGTAGCAACCGGTATCGTGCTCAGCGAGTTCAGGAGACAAATGGACTTTGCCACCCGACCTTAAGGTTTGAAGGATACTTCTTATTTTGGCGCTCACTAAACTTATGCTTATGCGTTTTCATCTGGTGCTGATCTCGATGTTCGGTCTGCTGCTTTGTTCCTGTAATAACGACAAAGATGACAAAGGGCGTTTGCCGGTAGATAAACTCGAATCTTCCGCAGGTACATTGCGTTTTGCCCCTATGAGCCGCACCGGCAAAAACCAGGCGGTAAACTTTAAACCTGATACGTTCTTCTATAAGGGCGAGCCTTACACCGGCACTGTAGTTAAATATAACCAGGATAATAAAGTGATTATGGAAGGTACGCTTACCAACGGTATAGCTAACGGCATATGGACCTTTTATTATGCCAGCGGTGGGGTTCAGGCAAAAGGCGAATACAAAAATGGTTTAGACGTGGGCACCTGGCGCAGCTATTATGGTTATGATAAAGTGCGCACCGAAAAACTTTACGACGAAACCGGCTTAATGAAATTGCGTATCGACTACTACGATAATGGAAAAGTAAAAGCCTGGGAGAATATACACGCACCGGAGTATCAGGATAAAGAACGCCTGATCACCTATGACCGCGGTGGCAATATTACCAGCATTTACGTAGAAGATTCCATCCATTGGGAAGAAGGAAAGCAATAAACCCTTAACATCCTTTTTCTTAAAATAAGGTGTTTTTACCATTTGTTAGGTTCACGATATAGGTCGCTCGGCTAACTTTAGATTCTAAAGAAAGCTATCGTAGCTGTCTGATTAACCGCGCAGGATATTTGCAATCGTTCCTGTGCGGTTTTTAATTTTTTTAAAAAGCCTCAGTAAGAATTCTCCATTTTAGGGAATCCCCCGGCTTATGCATCTTATAGGCAGATTTATAAATTGCACGCATGAAAAAGACCATCTTATATCTACTCGCATTCATATGCAGCCAAACGGCAATGGCCCAGTTTGGCAACTGGGGTGCCTCGAAAGACGCTAACCCGAAAGTGAAAGAAATTTGCGCCGCTCACCAAACCATCGCGGTATTACCATTTGGCACGAACTACGAACAAAAAGCCATCAGCAAAAATGCCGGCAAAAAAGAAAAAGAGCGTATTGACAGCAAGCAATTCTCACTCGATTGCCAAAAGAATGCTTACACCTACTTCCTCAAGTTGAAAGAGAAAAAAGAAGTGGAGGTAAACATTCAACATCCCGATTCAACCAACCGCGTTATTGACAGCCTGGGGCTTACCTATGATAGTTTAATGGCCATGAACTATACCGACATCTGCGCCTTATTTAATGTAGATGCCGTTATCCGCGGTTTTGTGGACGTAGATAAATATATGACCAAAGGCGGAACCGTAGCCATGAACATGTTTGTAGGCGGTGCCCCACCCGACGAAACAGTAGATTGCACCCTTGCCATTTGGGACCGTAAGACCGGAGAACAGGTATGGTATTATTCCAATTCGCTGCAGGGCGATTTGTTTAGTAAGCCGGAAAAACTGATTAACGCGCTGCTAATGGGTATTGGTAAAAAGCTGCCCTATTTTAAAAAGTAGCAACGTGCGGCTTAAAACAAAAAAGGAGGATCTGGTATCCTCCTTTTTTGTTAAGAATGTATGTACACGTCCTACAACGCCGGATAACTTGCCGGGTCCACTTCATTCATCATTCCGTATATCACTTCAAATATCTCTTCCGCATTTGGCTTGCTAAAGTAATCGCCATCACTGCCATAGGCAGCGCGGTGAGGTTTAGCAGTAATAGTTTTAGGTTCAGAATCCAGCCAGCGGAAAGCGCCCTGCACTTCAAACACCTGCTGGAACATATACGCCGATGCACCACCGGGAACGTCTTCATCTAAAAACACCACGCGGTTGGTTTTCTTTACCGACTGAATAATGCGGTGGTCCACATCAAAAGGCAACAGCGTTTGAACATCTACCAGTTCTACCGAGATACCGGTTTCTTCCAACAGCTTAATTGCTTCTTCCGCCACGCGCACACAACTGCCATAGGTAACCAGCGTTACATCATCACCTTCACGTAATATTTCAGGCTGGCCCAACGGTACGGTAAATTCGTCCACATTGTCCGGTAAACGTTCCTTTAAACGGTAACCGTTTAAGCACTCTACCACCAGGGCAGGCTCATCGCTTTGTAACAGGGTATTATACATACCTGCAGCCTGCGTCATATTGCGGGGCACACAAACATGAATACCGCGCAGCGAGTTTATGATCATGCCCATTGGTGAGCCTGTATGCCAGATACCTTCCAAACGGTGTCCGCGGGTGCGCACAATCAATGGTGCCTTTTGTATACCACGTGTACGGTATTGCAAACACGCCACATCATCCGACAACGGTTGCAGGCCATAGAGCAAATAATCCAGATATTGAATCTCAGCAATGGGCCTTAAACCCCGCATCGATAAACCAATGCCCTGCCCAATAATAGTAGCCTCGCGAATACCGGTATCAAACACTCGTACCTCCCCAAACTTTTCCTGCATACCGGCAAAGCCCTGGTTTACATCACCAATTTTACCAAGGTCTTCCCCAAAGGCTACCAGGTTCGGATACTTTCGGAATATTTTATCAAAGGCATTGTTCAGCACCTCATAACCGCTCATTTCAGGCGAGTTGGCTGTGTAAACCGCTCTAACTTCCGGTACCAGCAGTGCCTTATGTTGCGATTCACTTTGTTGGTGGGCACTATAAACATTCTGATAAGTGGTTTGATAAGTTCTTGTCCACTCCTTTAACTCTTCCAGCGCGGCACTCACTTCATTGCGGCAGAGGCGGACAACCTGTTTAGCGCTCTTTAATATATCGCGGCGTATCGCATCTTTCGTGTTTCGTAATTGCGCAGCTACCCTCCTCACTTCATCCGCACAATTGGTTTCGCCGGATACACGCTCCAGCAGGTCCGTTAAGGCAGTTACTTCATCGCGTATGGGGGCTAAAAATTTACTCCAGGCGGCCGATTTACTTTCGGCAACAAAAACGCGGGCTTCTTCATTTATGCGCTCACATTCTTCAACGGTTGCAATACCGCTTTCAATTATCCAGGCTTGCGTTTTAGCAATACAATCAAACTCTTGTTCCCATTTCAATCGCTCGGCACTTTTGTAACGTTCGTGCGAACCCGAAGTGCTGTGACCTTGCGGTTGCGTTACCTCAGTGATGTGAAACAACGCCGGCACATGTGTTTTGCGTATTTTTTCAATGCCGCGCTTATAGGTCTCTACCAACTTGGGATAATTCCAGCCTTCGCACACATAAATATCTACGCCTCTTCCATCACCATCAGCCTGAAAACCCTTTGTAATTTCCGAGATACTCTCCTTAGTAGTTTGATACTTTTTAGGTACCGAAATTCCATAACCATCGTCCCAAACCGAAATGGCTAAAGGCACCCGCATAACGCCTGCCGCATTCAATGTTTCCCAGAACAAGCCTTCGCTTGTACTCGCATCGCCAATCGATACAAACGATACTTCATTCCCCTTTTCGCTAAACAGACTGTATTCTTCTAACTCGCTGTTGTTCCGGTACAGTTTGGATGCTAAAGCAAGCCCTAACGAGCGTGGCATCTGCGAAGCCGTTGGCGAGGCATCTGCCGACGAGTTATAGCGGTTTACCTGATCTACCCAATTACCTTGCTCATCCTGCAGACGGGTGGCGTAGTGTCCGTTCATTTGCCGGCCGCCACTCATAGGTTCCAGTGTCTGATCAACGTTCGCATACAACTGGGCAAAAAACTGCTCTACTGTTAACTCACCCAGGGCCATCATCCAGGTTTGGTCGCGGTAGTAACCACTACGCCAATCACCGGGTTCAAAAGCTTTAGCCAGGGCTATCTGCGCAATCTCTTTTCCATCGCCAAAAATACCGAACTTGGCTTTGCCGGTAAGCACTTCTTTGCGCCCCATTAAACTGGTTTGGCGCGATATGCAGGCAATGCGAAAATCATTCATCACTTCACTTCTGAACTCGTCAAAAGTCATCTTCTTTGGTTCGGCTGCGTAGCCCGATGGATTGGCCATAATCAATGCGTATATCCTGGCAAATATAACCCGGATAGCCCCTTGTTTAAAACAGTCTGAGGCTTAGTTATTTACACTTTTACCGGCTGTTAAATGCCTTTTCATATGCTTTGGTGCCCTCGTAGCCGTTATGATCGCCGTTCTGTTCTTCCGGCGGCACAATTCCGTCCATTACAAACACCTGCGCAGTATCGTTATAATAAACAATCATGGTTTTCTTAAAAGGACCAATACGCTTGCTATCATACGTATAGGTTAACCTGGTTACTCCTCCGGGTAGTATAGGCTCCTTTTGCCAACCCGGCACATCGCAGCCACAACTGGTATTCGCATTGGTGATAAGTACTGGTTTATTACCGATGTTTCTGGCGTAAAACGTTAAACGGATTTGCTCCGGGCTGTCTTCTATTTTACCGAAATGATATCGGCAACTATCCAGCGAGAACAGAAGATTACCGGCTTCGCAATTACAGGATTTAATTGTAGTAACCGGTTTTGCAGCAATAGTATCCTGTACTTTGGTTGGTGCAATTGCATCGGTCTTAGAGGGGTCTGGTGCGGTATCGCTGGCAGCAATGGTCAGCAAGGCAAAACTAACGAGTAGATAGGGGTAAAACTGCTTCATTGCTTAAAGCAAAAAAAGAATGCTTAACCGCTATAAACAGTTAACGGGCTTTAGCAGCCCGTTAACTTACATTATAACTCACCCATGCATTATTTCACTTCCTCGTATTCTATTTCCTTTACATCCTGCACTGACTTCTTATCATAGTTAACCGGTCCTGTGGCACAAGCTCCTCCACCACAGCCAGTATTAAAAATGGCCTGCACCCCAAAAAACAATCCGGCAAACAGGGCCACGGTCTCACCTTGCTGAAAATATGCAGAGAAGAACACGATGGCTATACCCAGCCGCAGCCAGCGCATTAAGTGCCAATTGGTAAAAATAAGTTCGCGCACGTGTTATAATTTATTGCGGACGCTCAACCAGCTACCGCCGTTATAGGCTTCAATTCCATTCGACTTTAACATCCCCGCTGCCGATGCACTGCGCATACCGGAAGCACAACAGGTTATAATCACTTTATTCTGCTTCTTTAATTTATCGAAGTGCTTATTCAACTGATCCAGCGGAATATTTTGCGAGCCCTTTACATGGCCGCCAGCGTATTCCGATTTTGTGCGCACATCCAGAATCAACGCGCCGTTTTGGATTAATTGAGCAATATCCACCGAAGGGCCAATGCCCATCATCTTTTTTAGTAAATCAAACATAAGTGCGTTTAGTTGTTACAATAAAAATTTACATCCAGCCACGATCCGCCATTGTAGCACTCCTTAATGCCTGCAGCACGTAATAACATTTCAGCCTGGCCGCTACGGTTGCCCGAAGCACAACATAAAATAATTGGTTTGCTTTGAGCAGCCAGTTCTTCCTTACGCTGCATAATTTCCTGCAATGGAATATTGATACTGCCATTTACATGTCCGCCCATAAACTCTCCGGGGGTGCGCACATCCACAATCAATGCCTCATTGTTTTTCAATAGTTTCTCCAGATTCATCTTGCTTTATTTTTGATTTTTAGGAATGGCTTAAAAAGGGGGCCATAGTTCAAAATCTACCCATGCCCATAAGAACCACCTATGGCCCCTTAAAATTATGCCGGTCTGCTCATTTTCGTTTTACTGAAAACTATCACACTGTTATACACAAATTCCCACGCAACCGGCATTATTAGTTAATGCGAAGTTTCCGTCAAGTCCGGAAACCTTCTTTTACTTTTTATCTGTATTAAAACCAAACGGTAGATAAAGCGGACAGAAACTGATCATGCTGGTAAGCACAAACACAGCGGCAAGCACTAACAGTACTATGCCTAAAGTTCCGGTTATAACGTTGGTAAAGTAAAGCGCTGCAATAATTACAGCTACTACCAGGCGCACCAGGCGGTCTAAGGTTCCCATATTCTTTTTCATAACGTAGAGTTTAATTACGCTGCAAAGATGAGCACCTTGTCCTGGCTCCGGCGTGATAAAAGTCACGCGAGGGGGTTCACCTCTATGCTATTACGCGATAGGGTAATTTTCTGTTGCCGTTGTAGCTGATGGAGCAATCGGGTGATTACCTCGCGGGGTGAGTTTAGCTCATTGGCAATCTCCTGATGTGTGATTTTCAGCGTGTTATTACCGGTAGCTAAAATTCTTTTAACCAGGTAGTTCCACAACTGTTCATCCAGTTTAGAGAAAGCCACCAATTCTAAAGCCTCCAGCAATTCCGAAAAACGCTGCGATTGTGTATCACTGATGTATTTTTTCCACTCCGGATATTTCGACCATTCATCTACATATCTTACCGGTATTAGTAACAGTTCTGCATCATCTTCTACAACCGCCTTAACCTCGCTTTTGCGTTGACTTTGGCAGCAGGTTAAGGACATAGCACAGGTTTCGCCGGGATACAAATGATAGAGATAGTATTCGTCGCCTTTTTTATTCTGTAATACCACCCTGATAGAACCTTTCTCCACAATAGGTATAAACTGAATGGTATCACCGGGATTCATCATTACAGTATTAGCAGGCAAGCTTTTGTGCGTGCCCACCGCTTCAATCTCCCGGTTTAGGTTTTTATCTACAAACTTCATTCTGCATATTAAGTAAAAAGCCCGCAGTTTTTATGTTGCGGGCTGCTGTTTTATAATACAGTTTCTTTCTCCTTATGGTTCAGGAACTTATCAAATGCTACCCCATCCTTTACGCGGTTCTTTTGCAGGGCAAATTCAAGCACCTCATCCATAGTGGTCACAAAGTTGAACTTCATATTCTTAATATAGGCCGGATTAATCTGCTCCACATCTTTGCGGTTGCGTTCGCACATAATAATCTCCTTTATGCCCGCGCGCTTGGCAGCCAGTATCTTTTCCTTGATGCCACCCACCGGCATAACTTTTCCGCGCAGGGTAATCTCACCGGTCATGGCCAAAAAGGGCTTAACACGGCGTTGTGTAAACAATGAAGCCAACGATGTTAGAATAGTGATGCCTGCACTCGGGCCATCTTTAGGAACAGCACCTTCAGGAAAATGCAAATGCACATTTACCTTACTGAATAACTCCGGATTAATAAACCACTTTTCAGCATTTGCCTTTAAATAAGTTACGGCGGTGCTGGCCGATTCCTTCATTACATCGCCAAGATTACCGGTTAACGTAAGCTGACCGGTTCCTTTGCTAAGCGTCGATTCGATGAATAGAATATCACCGCCCACAGGTGTCCACGCTAAGCCAATGGATACACCGGGTATATTCTCTTCGGTATAAATGCTTTTATCAAAACGCTCAGGCCCCAGTATCTTGCTCAACTCATCCCCTTTTATCTGCGGACTGTAATCCTCCTCCATTGCCACCTTTTTAGCCGTGTTACGCATTACCGCAGCCAGTTGCCTGTCTAACTCGCGCACCCCGCTTTCCTTAGTATATTCTTCAATCAACCGTTCCAACACTTTATCGTTCATCTGCACCTGCTTATTTTTTAACCCGTGGTTGCTTAACTGTTTTGGAACCAGGTGTTTTTTGGCGATCTGCAGCTTCTCTTCTATCGAGTATCCTTCAATAGGTATAATTTCTAAACGGTCGCGTAAAGCCGGCTGAATGGTTTGCAGCGAGTTAGCCGTCGCTATAAACAACACCTTACTCAGGTCGTATTCCAGTTCCAGGTAGTTGTCGTAAAAGTTATTGTTCTGCTCAGGGTCCAGCACTTCCAATAATGCGCTGCTCGGGTCACCTTTGTAATCGGCACCAACTTTATCAATCTCATCAAGTATAAATACCGGGTTCGATGATCCTGCCTTTTTAAGACCTTGTATGATACGGCCCGGCATAGCGCCAATATACGTTTTGCGGTGTCCGCGCACTTCGGCCTCATCATGCAACCCGCCTAATGCAATGCGCACATACTTACGCCCCAGTGCTCTGGCAATACTTTGTCCCAGCGATGTTTTACCCACACCCGGAGGGCCCACTAAACATAGTATCGGGCTTTTTAAATCTCCTTTTAGTTTCAGCACAGCCAGGTATTCAATAATCCGGTCTTTTACTTTATCCAGGCCGTAATGGTCATCATCCAGTACTTCGTTGGCGTGCTTAATATCAAAGTTATCTTTGGTATAAACACCCCAGGGCAGGTCAAGTATAAGCTCCACGTAATTCAATACCACCGAATACTCAGCGGCGGCTGCATTCATACGCTGCAGCTTTTCCAGTTCTTTATCAACCTGCTCCCTTGCCTTTTGTGGCAGGTTAAGCTTCGCCATCTTTTCGCGCAGGCGACTAATGTCCTTATCAGCCGAGTTCATACCCAGCTCTTCCTGAATCGTTTTTAATTGCTGGCTCAAATAAAAATCACGCTGTTGCTTATCGATATCCATCTTCACCTTGTTCTGGATCTCGTTCTTCATTTTAAGCATTTCCAGCTCCTTGTTCAGATGCCCCAGCACAATTTTCACCCGCTCCTTCATATCCGCCAATTCCAGCACCTTCTGTTTCTCGGTTATGGCAATATTCAGGTTCGAGGATATGAAATGCGTAAGGGTTACAGGGTTGGCGAAGTTGCTTAACATAATGTTCGCCTCGCTTGGTATCTGCGGATTCAGCTTTATTATTTCCGACGCAAGGTCCTTAATGCTCATTACCGAGGCATCAAACTCCTTATCGTTAATGGGAATAATATCCTGCAGCACTTCTACCCTTGCCTTCATAAAAGGCTCGTTGGTTACCAACTCGCCGCTCATAAAGCGGCTGCGCCCTTGTATAATTGCCGTGGTACTACCATCGGGCATTTTAATAAGCCGCATAATCTGGGCAATAGTGCCTATACGGAATAGATCGCCAAACTCAGGCTCCTCTATGCTTCCGTCAATTTGACCAACCACCCCTATCAATTTAGACGATTTATATGCCTCTTTGACAGCCAGTATGCTCTTATCGCGGCCTATAGTGATAGGTAAAACCACCCCCGGAAACAGGATAGTGTTCCTTAAAGGCAGTATCGGTAATACATCCGGTATCTCCAGTTTTTTGCCATCTGCGCCCTCTTCATCGGGTAAAATCGGTAAAAACTCTACATCCTCATCACTTACCGGTTGTTGAAGAAACTCCATTGAATTCATACATCCACTTTTTTAAATAGGAAATCAGTTGTCCATAGGTCAATTGCTATGCCATAAGCCAGCCGCGGACAGGGCCAAAGTCATTTTGGCGGAACTGCGTTATCCACAAATACCGTATAAAGAAAGAACTTTTAAGGGTAGGAAAAGACAGAAAAAGCCAGCCCTACAGAACAAGCTGATCAGGATTGAATGGTGACCTACTTAAGAAAACCTCAGGGTTCAGGGTTAAATCCATCCTTCCGTTTTAAAGGTATTTCATTTACAACCGAAAAAACCGGCATAGCCCCAGCACTACACATACATATAAAAAAAATACCCTGCAAAAGCAGGGTATTTTTAATCTGGTGATTAAACCGACTACGACAGGTTCTTGTTGATGTGTTTAGCCATCTCGAACATCGAAACCGATTTTTTACCGCCAAACACAGCCTGTAAGGCAGAGTCAGCGTTGATGTTACGTTTTTCTTTAGGATCTTGAAGTTTGTTCTTCTTGATGTAATCCCAAACTTTTTTGGTCACCTCGGTGCGAGGCAGAGCCTTGCTACCAACCACAGCAGCCAGAGCGGCGCTTGGGGTCATTGGTTTCATGAATGCAGCGTTTGGCTTTCTTTTGGTTGCCTTAGCTTTGGTAGCGGCTTTCTTAGGAGCAGCTTTTTTTGCGGCTTTTTTAGGAGCGGCTTTCTTTGCTTTTTTAGTTGCCATGTTTTTAAATTTAATAAGTGAAAAGTAAGGATGTACGCCATGTACCACAATTTTACAACTACAAAGTTATGCACACTCTGTGCATCGCCTTACCAATGAAAAACGGGCCTTTTAAGCCATCAGGCACCCCTCCTTTCTTTTCCGGTTTTTATACCCCGCACTTACTTACTCATTTCTTTTTCTATATTCGCTCAGCCTTTCAGAGATGCAACCTCGCGTAATACTCGACAGCAAGAAACTTAACCTGACCATCACCCGGCTTTGCCATCAATTAATTGAACAGCATAAGGACTTCTCGAATTCAGCCCTTATTGGTGTGCAACCCAGGGGGGTATTTCTGGCCGACCGTATCTATAAGCAGCTTTGTAAAATCCTGAAAAAGGATGCCATTGAATATGGCAAACTGGATATTACCTTCTACCGCGACGATTTCCGCAAGAAGGGCCCCATGGTTGCTGATAAAACCGATATCGGGTTTGCCCTCGAGAACAAGAACATCATTCTTATAGACGACGTTTTATATACCGGCCGTACCATCCGCTCGGCCCTGGATGCCATGCTGGATTATGGCCGCCCGGCTGATGTGGAATTGCTGGTATTGGTGGACCGCCGCCTGCAAAGGCATTTGCCCATTCAGGCTAAATACGTAGGTAAGGTCATCGATTCTATTACTTCCGAAAAAGTAAGGGTAGAATGGAAAGAAACCGACGGAGAGGATAAAGTTTGGATTGTAGATGATAAAGAGTAATCAATAAAATAAATAACTGGTCGATGAGCGCATTGAGCACAAAACACTTAACCGGCATCAAACATCTTCAGAAATCTGACATCGACCTTATTTTCCAAACAGCCGATAATTTTAAAGAAGTGTTGCAAAGGCCCATTAAAAAGGTGCCTTCGCTGCGCGATATCACCATCGCCAACCTCTTTTTCGAAGACTCCACCCGCACCCGCATCTCTTTTGAACTGGCCGAAAAGCGCCTGAGCGCCGATACGATCAACTTCTCCGCTTCAGGTTCCTCGGTTAAAAAAGGCGAAACACTGCTCGATACCGTACGCAACATATTAGCCATGAAGGTGGATATGATTGTAATGCGCCACAGCAGCAGCGGTGCACCCGAATTTTTAGCCAAACACATTCCGGCTAACATTGTAAACGCCGGCGATGGTACCCACGAGCACCCTACGCAAGGCCTGTTAGATGGCTATTCCGTACGCGAAAAATTTAAGACCCTGAAAGGTTTAAACTACCTGATTATTGGCGACATCAAACATTCCCGTGTGGCGGGTAGCGATATTCCCTTAATGATCAAAATGGGCGCTAAGGTTAAAGTATGCGGTCCACCTACCCTGGTACCAAAGTATATTGAGGAAATGGGCGTAACCTACGAACCCAACCTAAAAAAGGCCCTGGAATGGTGCGATGTAGCCAACGTACTCCGTATTCAATTGGAGCGTATGGATATCAAATTTGTGCCCTCCCTGCGCGAATACGCCCTGTTTTACGGCGTTAACCGTCAACTGCTCGACTCGCTGAACAAGGACATCACCATTATGCACCCCGGCCCTATTAATCGCGGTGTGGAATTAAACAGCGATGTGGCCGATTCCAAACAATCCATCATCCTGCAGCAGGTTGAAAATGGTGTAGCCATTCGCATGGCGGTTTTATACCTGCTGGCTGGCCGCAACTAAAAAAATTCAGCCCTTCGCTTGGGGCAAAGGGCTGAACATAATTTCCTGGTCTGTTATTCAATTAGAACCCATACTCCGAAAAATCTTCGGTAAACTCATCATCCTTAAACGTAGGATTCACTACTACGTTGCTGAACTCATAGTGTTCAAAAATGCCCTTGTCATCGTGCATTTCCTGCAGAATGGGTAAAAAGGTTTGCTTGTCAACAAACAGAATCGTCTTCTTGGCATAGCTCGTTGGCACCTTTAAGGTACGGCCTCCCAGGTTCTCTTCAAAGTTCTTTACGCCGTTTAACTCCACCAGGCTATACTCAGGTATCAGCAATTTATAAGCAATGTCATACATCTTTTCGTTAGGTAAAGCTTTGTAAGTAGTGTAGGTCCAGGTAGGGTCTTCAATTACAATTTTATAGCACTTGCGGCCGTTCCATTCCACATCGCCGGGGTATTTAAATACCGAGTCAAACTTCGCCTGCATATCGGCACGCTTAACCGCATCACCCATTATACGGGCTGTAGTGCTAAATCCCGACGAGGTAACAATGTGGTGCTGCTCTTTGGTTAACATGTTATTAATGGGCAAAAATTTAAGCGTAGGCAACATCTTACCGGGGTTCACCAGTACTTTGCCATCGCGCTCACCTTTTACAAATAATATCTCGGTGCCCTTGTTGGGGTCGGTTATCATTTTCAAATACAATTTCTGCGGATTCACATTTACCTTGGTATAGATATCACCACCGCGCAGGTTCTTCATTCCTACTATGCGCTCCAGGCTTTTCATGGTATACGTAAAGCCTTTAGCCGAATTCATGGCATTCAGCATCTTGGTTACTATAATGTGCGTCTGGCTCTCAGGCGTCATAGCCGAAAAATTAAATACAGCTACTAAACAAATAGCAGCTACAAGCAAAAGTGATTTTTTCATTACCTATTTAAGTTGAGTGAACGTTTACCTATTTACAAACATCATACCGTATTACAGGCTTACCCCCAGGCGCTTGTAAATAAAGCTCATTAACCAGGCCGGGCCTATCATTAAAAATTGCAAATCCTTAAAAAAGCTGGGCTTCTTGCCTTCTACGTTATGCCCGTAAAACTGACCGATCCAGGCTAATACAAAAATACCAATACAAACGGCCCACAAGGGTGCTCCCGTGCGTTCAACGCCTTCTGCAGCAACAGCACATACAATGGAAAACAACAACATCCCTACCCACAACGTTCGCGATAGCATAAAGTAGTAGATAATTACACCCACCAATATTGGCAGGGCAAGGTTTAGCTGATAACCTGCTGTAATTTGCAACGGCAGTTTAACGCTGTAAAACATGCCCATAATGCTGAAAAAAATCAGCGGCACACATATCCAGTGTATGGTTTTGTTTGTAGGGTTTTGGTGGCTTACGGCGTATTCATCAAGCCAGATTTGTATGCCTTTCATTTCAATTGCTTTGGTAAGTTGGCGAAAATAGGATACCCCCCTCATAAAAAAAAGGCGCGGAACCATCCGCGCCTTTTTTATTTCTGATTCAGTTATTTCAGCAAATTATTCGCTAACCGAGAAACGACGGGTAACTACATTTTTGCCATCGCTTACCTGTAAAAAGTAAACACCGGCAGCCATGTTGTTACGCTCAATTACAGTTGTGTTAGCTCCCGCTTTCAGTTCAACAGTTTTGGTTTCAACCGCTTTACCGGTCATATCGGTAACAGTTAAGGTGTAAACACCGCCTTCGCTTGCAACAAGGTTTACAGCAGCCTGGCTGGTCATTGGATTAGGAACAATGGAAATAGACGATACTTTGGCTACTTCATTAATTCCAACTGGACAGCTAAGGCTGGCAGTTTGGTTTAACGTTGAATTAGCTGCAGTATCAACGGTAGGGCAATTGCTGCTGCCGTTGTCCTTAACACGCAAAATAATGCGCACACCGGTTTGGTCAACCAGGGATGCCGGAATATTCTGGGCAGTGGCACCGCCATTGATCCATGCCTTTAAACTTAAGGAGGCTTTGTATTGGCCGGCTACGTCGTTGGTAGTGCCTGTAAATTTGATACATCCGTATTCATTAGCAGTGTAACGTTTGTCAACCTGGTTAACCGACCAGCAAATGCCGCAAGGCAGGTTATCCATCGATACGAATTCGATACTGTCCACGCTTTGCTGACCAAGGAAGTTGAATACATCAAACATCTGGAATTGCAATACCTGGCTGTAGGCTACCTGGCGCTCAGCACAAGGCAGGGTGTTCATATCAGCAAAACCGGGGCTGCTTAAGCTGCCGTCAGGCGAGCATACGCTGGAGCCGTTGTTGCCGCAAGCCTGCGAAAAACCATATGCTAAAGTGCAGGATAGTAAAAGTGTAGAAATTAACTTCTTCATATACATTGTTTTGGTTTAAATAAAAGCGAATATTTCGCGGCACAAAACAAAAAAGTCCTTCCCTTTTGGGAAAGACTTTCTCGTTAAAGTTTTCAACAACCTTATTCTGAAATAACAATACGCTTAACAGTGTTGCTACGTCCGTCGCTTAAAGCGTAGAAGTAAACACCTGCTGGCAGGTTGTTACGGCTGATTACAGAAGAGTTCTCACCTACTTTTACTTCGATGGTGTTGCTGTAAACTTCAGCACCGATCATGTTGGTGATACGCTCAGTCATTACACCACCTTTAGTGCTGTAGAAAGATACAACAGCGTTGTTGGTGAATGGGTTTGGAACCACGTTCAGGCTGTTCAGACCGCTGATTTCTTTAATAGCAGTTGAACAAACTGCGGTAGCAGAGTAACCGGCAGGCTTAATGAATGGATTAGCTGAAGTCTGTGTAGAGTCAACTACAACATCTGCGTCGCCTTGGTTTTTAACACGTACAAAGTACTTCAGGTTAGCAGCGTCAGCATTGGTAGTAATAGGAATACCGATGTTGGCAGTTACTACGATATACAGTTTGTATTGACCTGGATCTGAACATACAACACCTGATACTTTGATACAACCGTCTTCCTGATTCTGGAAAGTGTTGTTGGATTTGTTGGTAGCCCAGCAAGAACCTGCAGGCAGGTTGCTGATGGTATCAATTTTCAAAGACTGGATGGTTACAACCTGTCCGCTGAAAGTAATGGTGTCAAAGTTTTTGAACTGGATGGTTGTGTTGGCATCCAATCCGTTAATAACAGAAGGTAAGCTGTCAGATGCCGGAGACAGACCTGGTTTAGTCATTGTTCCTGAAGGAGAACAAACTGAAGTACCAGAGTTGCCGCAATATTGCGCCTGGGCACCGAAATACATAACAGTAGCAGAGAAGAGTGTAAAAATTACTTTTTTCATGAGCACGTTCGTTTTAGTTTCTAATGATAATATTACAAAAATAGGGGAGTTTTTTTATCTCCCCTAATACTTATTCACAAATTTTTGAAAACCGGTGGCCGCTTTAATAAACAGCCACCGGTTTCGAAATCTATTGAACTACAACCAGTTTGTTCACTTTGCTGCCTGCCGTTTCCAGATTCAGCACGTAAACGCCTTTGCTTAAGTTAGTTAAGTCCAGTTCTTCGTTAAAATCACCGGTAAAGCCGGTTAACTTTCTTTCAAATACGTTCTGGCCCATTACATTGGTAACGGTCATACGGATGTCCTCGCGGCTATCCATAGCAAAACGCAGGTTAAATTTGCCCTTGTTAGGGTTTGGAGCAACGCTCAGGTCATAGATCGGAGAGGCTGCAACTTCATTAATTCCCGACACAAATACATTGGTCACATCGCTGGTAACACTGCAGAAAGGGAAGCTGGCGTTATACAGCACCGCGCTGTAATCACCATTACCCAGATAAGGTAAAAACTTGCCGTGCTGGCCGCTTACAAGGTTACCATTGTAGAACCAATCAACCGCAAAACCGCTGGCTGGGAATGGCGACACAAAGCATTGCATATTGGCCTGGTTAAATAATACGCTGATAGCGCCCGGAGGAGGTGTTCCTACTGCCAGGTTAGCATAGCCCGACCACTCTGCACAACCGGTGCTAAGGTCAGTAATCTTCACTTTATAAGTGCCTGATTTCTTAGCCCAAATAGCTGAATCGGCAGTCAATAACTGGGTGGTATCGTTTAAATACCATTCGTATGAATAACCGGTTAAAGATTGAGCGATAGAAATAGTGGTGGAATCACCATTGCAGATAGAGTCGCTTCCTACTACTAATACCGGTACCGGAGGGTGTGGGTTAACGATGATGTTAATGGTTTCGCTGACACTGCTGGTGGCTACGGTATCAAAGGTTACACCGATAGTAGAATTACCTAAAATAGAAGCTACCTGGTTAGGAATGCTTGGGGTAATGTAGTGGTCATCAATATGGTCATCCTGCGAGCCAAAAGGGTTGGTACCTTGTGGTGGGCCGGTATCTTCATCCCACACCTGTATTTCCAGTTGCGAAGCACAATTCGCATCCGGTATAACGAGGTTCAGGTTGTTATAAGTAATGGTGTGCTGATCGGAACCTGTACCACGGTTGCTGAAAGCAAGCGAGTTGATACGGATATAAGGATCCGGGTTTGAAGCACCGCTCAGTTCTTCGATATCGCCGCTGTAACCGCCGGTAATATTTACAGTAACCGATTTGACACGGTACGTGTAATAGGTAGTAACCAGCGTTAATGGGAAGGTATCAGGCACATTATAGTTAATGGCGCCCGGGGTTTTGTTGTGCGAAGTACCACCGTTACCAAAGCTCCAGTCGTACGAAATCAAGTTCGGGCAATTGGTATTGGTTAAGGTAGCATCCAGGTCAACATGAACCGAGTCGCAAGCCTGGGTAATACAACCACCGGAACCCAGTGTAAAAGTTCCCGGACAGGCACCTTCACCAGGGAAGATAACCATAGTATCGCGGTAACTCTGTGGTTGGTCGTTTGCTTGTACCGAACCTATAGGAGTACCGTTAGCAGTTACGTCGGCCAACAGGTTTACTGTTACGTAATACGTACCCGGAGCAACCGGTGTTCCGCAAAAACGAACACAACCCAGCGAGTCGCCGCCGGCTACGTTATAACTACCACCTTGGCTGGCAGTAAAAGTTAAGCCTGCAGGTAATCCTTGTATACCTACAATGTCAATCTGCCGTAAATCAACACTTGAACAACCACCGCATTGCGATAAGGTAGTTGGATCGGTTAATTTTTTAGGCATGTAGAAAGAAATTACGTTGTCGTAAACCTGTCCGGCAGTATCGTCGGGGAGGTTGTTACACAAACCACCAGTGGGTTTGGTCGACGAACAGTTTACCGGAGTACACTGCGCGCACTGTGCCTGCACCAACTGGGTGGCGCCTGCTGCAAAAATTAGGGCAAGTAAAAGCCTTTTCATTTAGGGCGTTTTGGTTTAGAAATTTGGTCAAATATAATAGGATAAAGTTAAGCTAATTGGCGGCCATCTTATCGGATGTTGAAAAAGATGACACTACTGTGTTAATTCTCCCGACCGGCGAAATAATCGCTGCTCCTCACCTGCCTGTCCGGCACTCGTTACTTTCAGCTAAAATTGCACTTTTATTAAAAGCTAATCACGCTTTTTAGTTCTTTTGGCCCGCGCTTTGAAGGGTAATAAATAAGCCCCCTTAAACGTTAAAAACAAGCATGCAGAAATTACTCGCTTTTCTACTCCTTTTCACCTCGCTCCAAACATCGGCGCAATTCTATAAACAGGTTAACCGTCCGCCGGTTGGTCCACTGGCCAACACCCTTTCCACCGCCGACCAAAAACACCTGGTTTTAATGGAGGATACCCTGCACCGGCTCTCCAACCTTTTTACCATGGATACCGTGCTGGATAACCGTAAAAAAGCTTGCTATGCTTTTATCCCCAAACTGGTGCAGGCCCTTAAAACTCCTAACTCCTTTTACTTCCCCTTCGACTCATTTGAAACCATCTCTAAAATCTATCCGCCCGATAGTAGTTTCCGTATCTTTACCTGGCAGCTTTATACTACTGTTCCGGTATCGGTTCCCGCCAAATATTCTAAAACCGGCCGCGATACTTTTTTCGAGAAACCTTACATCCGCTATTACGGTGTTATACAGATGCGCAGTCGCGAACTGAGTTTGTATCCGCTATTCGATGCAGGCGACACATTAGCCTATGGCAGTCAGCAAGTATTAGGACCTAATAATTGGTGGGGGCAGATCTACTATAACATCGTTCAAAAAACCGTTAAAGGCAAAAACTATTATACCCTCTTTGGATTCGAAGCTGCCGACCAGTTGGCGCGCCGTAAAATTATTGATGTGCTGACGTTCGGTGACGATAAAAAACCGAAATTCGGGGCTCCGCTTTTCTACTTTAAATACAACGATTCCGCAGCCATAAAAAAGGCAGATACCCTCTCACGTTTTTTCATCGAATACAAGTGGAATGCCACCACGCATTTAAACTACGACCCATCGTTGGAGATGATCGTATTTGACCACGTTGCTCCACCCTCCGATAAAGCCAAGGGCGCCACCTTTACCTACGTGCCCGATGGTACCTACGAGGGCTTTGTATGGGCCTCCGATCACTGGAATTGGGTCGAAAAAGTTTTCACCTACGCCATCAATAAAAACGATGCCCCACCTATACCGGTTCCGCTGTTTGGGCCTACCCAAAACCAAACCGTAAACCCCGGCGAAGAAACACCTCACTAACCGTTTTCTGAACGCACAAAATAGTGCTTGTCTCAAGCTGCTTCTACTTCAAAGTTTCGGCACAAAATTATGCGACGTTTGTTCCATTCTTCATGCTACATTGTGGGGGCCTAACTGCGTGTTGCCGTTTACATTCAATGCAACAAAAAAGGCCTGCCTAGCGGCAGACCTTTCTCTATAAACTTTAAGTAGCTACAACTACTGACCTTCGGCCAGGGTCCAGGTACTGGTGCGGCCCAAAAAGGTGGCTGAACAAAGGTAACCACGTAAATCAAGCGTGTTGCCTTTAAAGGTTATTTTACCACAGTAGGTTTTGCCGTTTTTAGGATCATAAATATTACCGCCGGTATACAAATTCGGGTCACTGGCATCCTGCTTAAACTGACGTAAAATCAATAGGTTAATCAGCGGCGTTTCACGCTTATCCTCATCCGGATTTTCCTTGTCCGTGCGGGGCTTGCCGGTATCCTTATCATTTGGCTCTTTTAACCAAACAATTTTACCGTAATACGAACCATCCTTTGCCAGGTAAATTTGAATTTTACTGGTCTTCTCCTGGTTATACCAAATCTTCTCAATCTGGTTCTTTTCAGGGGTAGGTGTCATCGAAGTAATGATCATAAACAGGATGGCCATTACCGAGGCAGTTAAGATACTTTTTCTCATAGCAGCTTTTCGCTTTTTACTTTAATAATCGTGCCAATTTAGGAAAACAGAATTAAGGATACAACACACCTACCACATCTACCGGCCTAAAAAGACCAGCACCCATATCCCGGCACCTATTACCGATAAAATTTCCATGGCCCATAACAGCAGCAACCTTAATTGAAATGCCCTACGCAATTCAGGCGTTGTTTTGCGTTGCCTGGCTTTATAGCGCACACTGAAATATACCTCCGGACCAACCGAATATATTTTCATGAGCGAAAGCGAAGCCCAAAGCCAGCTGATTATCAGTAATAGCAATATACCAGGCAACATACACGTTAAGCTTTATAATCGGGCATCGAAAAATTAGGAAGCAATTAGAAAAACTGCCTGCTTTAACCGGCTAGGGACAAATATATAAAAATACATATACCCCCGGCTAACTTAACAAGTAGTTCAAGCCCGGACACCACCTTCCCGCAGCAGCAGGTTTGCAACGCCTTACACGCAGTTGTTTGTAGTTCGATGTCTATCTGGTAATAACCAGCTTCTTGGTGTACGTATTCGTTTGCGAGGTCAGCAAGGCGGTATAGCTGCCCGCAGCCAAACGGCTCAGGTCAAACTTCAGTTCGTTACCTCCTTTATGCAAGTCAAAATCCTGTTGCAAAACCACCTGTCCAAGGTAATTGTATATGGCTACACCCACCGTTTGCTGGCCGTTTGCAAGTACTGCCAACTTGCTTTCACCCGATGCCGGATTGGGCATAAAGTCCTTAACAGTAAAACTGAAATTGCCGCTTATGATGGCGCTTACTACGCTGGTATATTCACCGGCACCATCATTATCTACTTTCTTCAGTCGGTAGTAATAACGCACGCTCGCTTGCACATTATAATCGTTGTACACATAGTTCTGCTGTACACTGGAATTATTATGGCCATCTACCCAGGCAATCTGCGACCAGTTAATCCCATCTAAACTGCGCTCCACTTCAAAACCGCTGTTGTTTATCTCAATGGCGGTAGCCCAGGTTAATCGGATAAAACTGTTATCAATAGGGTTAGCTTCGAAATAGATCATCTCGGTAGGAAGCGGCGTGGCATTTTGCGAACCATGCAGCCATATCTCGCTGAATTCGTTTACCGTCAATTCCACATAATGATGCGGGTCGCCGCTGTCAAATAAACTGCTGAAACCATTGGAGTATTTCGATAGCGGACCATCGGGCTGCGTAGGCAATAGCGTGGTGTTACCGTAAACTTTATAAGTGCCGGCGGCATCGTTATTTGTATAATCACCATCTTCCAAAGTGCCGGTATACTTGGTTACATACAGTTCGTTGATGTTGTAGATATTATCGAGGTGAGTACACGAGTTACCGCTTAAGTCGTTGGCCTGTGCATCCGATATTAAATCGCTTAACTCGCCCGGTGTAAAGTATAACCGTAGGGTTACCGGGCTCGTTGGAGGATTCGTTGCAGTAATCACAAAGTGGCGCTTCATAGCTACGCTTTGTACGCCCGGGCAAACATTGGTAGAGGCATTACTGATACTTGCAGCTGTTGCATCGCGGTAAGTAATTACGGTTACCTGACCCAGGTCCTGATTGTTGTCGTTAATGGACAAGAAGGCATTGTTGGAAGCATCCCGGAAGGTTACCCATTTATTAAAGTTCTTATCAAAGCACTTTGCGGAATCAACACCCGTTGAACTGGTGAACGGAATATCGGTTATATGGGTAGATGGAGTGGTTTGAGCACTGCTTTGCGCACAAAATGCATCCGATACGGTAAAGCTGTGACTATTGCCATCTGTTGGCGCTGTATACACCTTGGTTCCACTGTTTACATTGATGCGTAATTCATCGGTTGGCGGATAGGAGAAACTAAGCGTGGAGGAACCACCCGTAGCGGTTACTAAAATCATGATACTATCGTTACTGAATGGTGGCAGCGGCACAAACGAACAGCCCGCCAATACCGAATTGATAACAATGGCAGGGTCATACACAACCACTACATCGCTGCTGGCCGAACAGGCACCGTTTACAACGGTCCACCTGTAGGTAACTGCAGCCGGGGCCGAATATCCGCTAATGGTCGTTGTAACCGAATTGGCATTAGCATTAGGGGCATAGGTAGTGGTGCCTGCGCCTGCCACCTGTGTCCAGGTGCCTGTGCCTAGCGAAGGATTATTGGCCACCAGGGAAGTCCCCAGTGCACCGCAAACTTCAATTTGCGTTGAACTGGCACCTGGCACGGCCAGGTTAGTCACATCGGCATCGGCAGTAACGGCCTGATCGATAGTAATGGATTGGTCAGTTGAAGCAGCGGCTGTACAGCCGTTTCCATCGGTATAATTTATCAATACATGCCCGGTGCCGGCGGCACCCCAGGTTACAGTAGCAGTGTTATTGGTCGAACCTCCACCGGCAGTTATGCTGCCGCCGGTAACCGACCAGCTGTATCCGGTCATACCGCTTTGGGTGGTATACACCAGACCAACCGTTCCGGCACATACACTTGTTGCAGGACTAACTGTTGGCGTTGGTAGCGGGTTTACAGTTACTGTACTACTCGCTGATGCGGTACAGGTATAACCATTGGTTACAACTACCGAATAGGTGGTGGCTGTTGTTGGCGATACTGTAATACCGGCAGTAGTGGGTCCGGTGTTCCAAACATACGAACTGCCACCACTGGCGGTTAAGGTCGTACTGCTGCCGATGCAAATGCCAACGGTAGCCGGGGTTATCGCAGCTGCCGGCAGTGGATTAATGGTAGCGGTTACAGTAAATGTGCTGCCGCTACAACCACCGGCCGAAGGCGTTACGGTATAGGTACCCGTTTGGGGCGATAAGGTAGGATTGTTTAAAGTGCCGCTAATGCTGCTGGCACTGCTGCCGGTGCTGCCACCGGTTAAACCACCTGTAACACTTGGTGCAGCCCAGCTATAGGTTGTACCGCTTGGCACTATTCCATCCGTCACATCAACCGGCGTAGATGTAAAACCAACACCCGAACACACAGTGGCTGTTAGGTTCGTAACAGCAGGTTTAGGGTTTATAGTAACCGTAACCGTAAAAGTTGCTCCCGGGCAACTACCTGCGGTTGGTGTAACGGTATAGGTAGCAGTTTGGGCGGTGCTGCTTGGGTTAGTAAGGGTACCGGTAATGCTGCTGGCACCGCTGCCGGTAGTGCCACCTGTTAAACCACCGGTAACACTCGGTGCTGCCCAGCTATAGGTTGTGCCTGTTGGTACTACACCATTGGTGCTGTTTACGGGTGTGGCTGTAAAGCCCGAACCGCTACAACTGCTGGCCGTCATATTGGTAACAGCAGGAGTTGTATTTATAGTTACAGTTAATGTAAATGTACTACCGGTACAACTTCCGGCTGTAGGTGTTACGGTATAGGTAGCAGTTTGTGCCGTATTGGTTGGGTTAGTAAGGGTACCGGTAATGCTGCTGGCACCGCTGCCGGTACTGCCACCCGTTAAACCACCGGTAACACTCGGCGCTGCCCAGCTATAGGTTGTGCCTGTTGGCACTACTCCGTTGGTGCTGTTTACCGGTGTTGCGGTAAAGCCGCTGCCGCTGCAAGCACTGGCTGTCATTGCCGTAACGGCTGGTTTAGGATTTATGGTAGCCGTAACGGTAAATGTGCTGCCCGGGCAGCCGCCTGAAGTTGGCGTTACGGTATAAGTAGCTGTTTGTGCGGTGTTGGTTGGGTTGGTTAGGGTGCCGCTTATGCTGCTGGCACCGCTACCGGTGCTGCCACCTGTTAAACCACCTGTAACACTGGGTGCAGCCCAACTATAGGTAGTGCCCGTAGGCACTATTCCATTGGTGCTGTTTACAGGTGTTGCAGTAAAGCCTGTACCGCTGCAGGTACTGGCAGTCATGGCCGTTACGGCAGGTGTAGGGTTTATGGTAACCATAACCGTAAAAGTTGCTCCCGGGCAACCGCTGGCGGTTGGTGTCACGGTATAGGTAGCCGTTTGTGCTGTATTGGTTGGGTTAGTAAGGGTACCGGTAATGCTGCTGGCACCGCTGCCGGTTGTGCCACCTGTTAAACCTCCGGTAACACTGGGTGCTGCCCAACTGTAGGTAGTACCGGCTGGCACTACACCGTTGGTGCTGTTAACAGGCGTGGCAGTAAAACCACTGCCGCTGCAGGCGCTGGCCGTCATATTGGTAACTGCCGGGGTTGTATTTATTACTACGGTGCTGGTTGTTACGCGCGAATAACATACGCGGTTGGTGGCACTCGAAATTTCGAGGGTATATACACCACCTGCTGCCGAAGTTACACTGGGTATACTTGGAGAAGAAGAGGTAGAGGTGAAACTGTTGGGGCCCGTCCACGAATAGTTAAGCGGACTGGTACAAGTGGTTAAACTTCCATTACTGCTCGATAAGCTTAGGGTAGATCCACTGCACACCGGCGTATTGGAACTTGCCGTGGGCAGCGTAGGTAAGGCATTTACAGTACTAAAACTGGTAGTGGCCGAACCGGTTGCAGTGGGCAACGATGTGTAAATATTAGGCGTTACATTGGGTGGATGCACCGTATTACAGAAAAGTATAACAGGTGCCCAGGAACCTGCAGCATAGCCCGAAACCGGGAATTGCAATGCAGGACTGCTTGGCACCAGAACCTCCATTTGCACCTGTAAATTAAAGTTGCTGTTAGCTTTCAGCATACAGGCATTCTGCGTCGGGAAATATTGCAGCGCTTTACTGGCAATTATCCGGCAACGTACACTCAGTGTTTGGGTAGTGTTTGCTCCGCCCGACATATACTGAAAACTGGCAGTTCCCACAAAGCTGGCCTTACCTGCACTTAGGTCGGTATTGGTGGCATCACGTAAATCAAGGTTTAAGGGGTTAGCTGTCGCCGCTGTATTAATAGAGGGTCTTCCAAAACCATAATTAACGCAATTGGGCCAGGTAGTAGCTGTATAGCTAATTGTTGCCATGGTAGCATCATCACCCCAGGTAATGCCTACAGCTGCAGGTGCAACAAAGCCTGTAATACCTGCCGTTGCAAAATCGGTTAAGGTATAACCGGACGAAGGTCCTGCCACCGTGATAGTTCCATTGCTGGTGGTAAAACTGCTGCTGCGCGCGCAACCATTGGCACCTGTAACGCTTACAAGCGAATAAGTGGTGCTAACCACTGGCGTAGGTGAGTTCGAAAAAGCCGTTCCGCTGGTTACGCTGCTCGTAGATTGGTTACCCCATCCCGGATAGTTTGCCGAAGTTGTATTCCAAACCACGGTATAAGGTCCGGTGCCCGACGTGGCAGTCCACACTAATTGTCCGTTGGCATTCCCGTCGCCGCAGATGGTATTACCGCTTAACGAACCCTGTGGTACCGGTTGCACAGTTACACTGGCGGTGGCCGCACTGGCTGCACTGCTGGTATAACCACTGCGCGATACAATACAAGTATAAGTACCGCTGCCGTTGGTTCCTATACTTACCTGTGTAGGTACGGCACTTTGTACCTCATTAGTGGCTGCTGCCGGTGCTCCGGAGGTAGTCCAGGTACCACTGCCACTAAAAGCAAAGGTGTAAAAGTTTGCTGCAGCATAGGCAATAGTGCCTACCCCCGTTCCGGCAGGCGATCCGCCCTGCGAGTTATTCGTATTGCCGCTGAACTTATATTCGAAACTTACGTTCGCCCAGTTAGGGTGGCTGCTGGTTAATTCTCTGTTTCTCCAGGCATCAAGCGTGGTTGTACTCAAAGCTACACCCTTAAAAAAGCGGAATTCATCAATTGAACCGTTAAAAAGTTGAGTGCCGATATGCACGGAACTGCCTATCCGCATTGCTGCCGTTGTTGCAATAGCAGAGGCATAAGCAGTAAATGTTCCTTTCGATACGCCATCTGCATATAAGGTAAGAATGCCCGAGGCGCCACCTGAGCGCACCAACGCTAAATGCGTCCAGGTACCTGTTGGGGGCACGTAGTTAATCCCACCTCTGTCCGTACCGTTAATGTAAAGGTGAATATCAGTAGTGCTGTTTTGTCTGAATAAGATCGTTAAGGAAGCATTCCAGTTACCGTTTTCAAAATAAGTATTGTTAGAGGTAAAGGCATTAGGCTTCACCCACATTTCGTAGGTAAAATCCTGGTTGGCAGCCACCTGCTGCGCCGCATTGCTCGCTACTTCTACATAATTACCGCCGTTCAGCGCTAACACACCCGAGCTATTGCTGCCCTGTCCACCCGGTGCCATACCGGTGGCTGTTAAGGTTACCGTTCCATTGGAACACACCGTGGTTGGTGAGGCTGTTATGGTGGGTGCTGTTAAGGTTACCTGCCCTGCGCTTTCAATAGAAACTAAACATAATATACAGGCAATACAATAGGAGAAAAATGCTTTCATAGTCACTCTAATTCAGGTTCTCTATCTTTCTAAATCTTCTGCACAGTTAGGGTCTTCATCACCTTAGTAAAGTAGAGGCCTTGTTAGAGCCTGTCAACACCAAAAAGAATGAAACGAACGTAACAGCGATTGTTTTTTACAAGCCGGTTATACCGTAGCTTGTTGAAGGACAAAAATAACCCTTTTCGCAACTATTCTGGCTTTATACTTTCCATCTAATGCCTTGACTATTATCTACTTGAATATATTTTCATATTAAATCTGCTATGTTGTTGCATCTTTTATTTCTCCGCTAGAGTTTCTCCTCAAAATATGGCATATGAATTTCTGCCATTAAAATTTGCAATTGCTATTTTTTTTAGCTTTATTTGCTATTATTATTAGCTTTTGAAACATCAATCCCTTGATTATGAAAGACTTTATGCGCGACCTTATTTGTCTGTTCGTGGGCGAAGAAGAACCAGTAACCGACCCCGGTATTTACTTTACCATGTTGCTGATGACCATGGCTGTAATGGTGGCCTGGTTTAATGTATGGCGATAGCTTTCAGCTCGTTTTAATACTGCAGGGCACAACAAAGCGTCCTTAAAGTAAGCATGCTATTGGCGTCAGGTTTGCATTTACCCCATAAGGGTTTACCTTTATAGCATTAGTACATCAAAGGTCATTCCTATGAAAAAATGTATACTAATCATCCTTTGTGCCTGCCATTTCGTTTTTTCCGGCTCATCTCAGGGTAGCAGTCCTGCGCAGTCAGTAGTATCTAAAAAACATGAAGCTTATTTTACCCCGGCTCGCTTTAACAAAACCGATGCCGTTCAACAGCGCCTGATAGGTTATCGCAAAAACCTTTTCACCACAGGCACCTTATCCGGTGTTGATTCTAATACCTATACGTATTCCGGTAACCGCGGATCGGTAAATCCTGCCAACCTGGTGTACGATGTCCGCCAGCGCTGGAACTTAAACGCCGGTAATATTGTAAGCGACTACCGTAATACCCGAACATGGAACGCAAACGGTTTAAACACCCAATTGCTCGTAGAAGATTTTGTAGCCGGTAGTTTTGAAAACGATACGCGTACCCTTTACACTTACGATGCCAACGGAAACCGCCTCACAGCGCTTAACCAATCCTGGAACGGTACCACCTGGGATACCACCTCCAAAACTGATTTTGTTTATAACAGCAATAACCAGGTTTTAAGCGAAACAGTTAGCGACTGGCTGAGTGGTTCCTGGGAGGTTGCATATCGCTACGCTTATGCTTACGATGCCAACAATTATAAATCCGAAGAAGCCTATCTCGAAAACACCGGAAGCGGTCTCGAAAATGTAAATCATACACTTTATACTAACGATAATAACGGCAATGCGTTAACCGAGTTAGAGCAAAACTGGAACGGAAGTTCGTGGATAAACTTCATCCGCTTTACGTACAGCTACGCCAACCCCGATCAGCAATCAGCATTCATCATGGAAAGCTGGACCTCCGGAGCATGGGTCAAAGAAGACAAATCGGAATTTACCTACCATAGCAGCGGTTATTTTAACAGTGCTATTAGTTTTAGCTGGAATGGTGCTGCATGGGATACCGTTTCAACACAGTATTTTTCCTACCTTGGTAATAATCTGGTAGAAGACAGTACCTGGTTGTTCACGGGCGGTATTCCGGCTAAAACCTATCGCACTACCTATACATACGATGCCAATAACTACGCCGATACGGTAACTTTTTACAACTGGACCAACAACAGCTGGGCATTCAACCAGCGTACCAACTACGATATCAACGGAACCTTCGGCAACTATGATGGTCTGTTTAAGGAAACCTGGAATGGAACAAGCTGGCAAACGAAGGAGCAGAACTATTATTACTACGAAACATTCAATGCCCCGAGCGCTTTAACTTCCACACCGGCAACTATCTCATTTAATCTATATCCCAATCCCACTGCCGGAATACTAAACATCGATTTTTTCAGTGCGGAAAATTCCGCAACACAAATCGAAATTTTATCCATTAACGGGCAGCAGTGTTATGCTTCTTTGCTCCACACCGCAATCGGCGATAACTACCTGAGTTTGCCGGTAACTGAATTGGCAGCAGGCCTGTATGTGGTGGTTATACGCCAACCAAACAATGTTCGCTATGCACGTTTTTATAAATCGTAACAGGTAATACCTACGCTGGCGCGGAAGTTTCTTCCATGCCCCACCTTTTTCCCTGCGCTGGCGCGGAAGTTTCTTCCGTGCCCAACCTTTTTGCCGGAACTTAGTTCCGCCTAAATCCTGCGTTTAACTGCTTATTACCCTTAGCTGCCTTATCAATGGTCTAATCCCTAACGCCCTGCACTGGCGCGGAAGTTTCTTCCGTGCCCAACCTTTTTGCCGGAACTTAGTTCAGCCCAAAACCTGCGTTTAACTGCTTATTATCTTTAGCTGCCTTATCGATGGTCTAATCCCTAACGCCCTGCGCTGGCGCGGAAGTTTCTTCCGTGCCCAACCTTTTTGCCGGAACTTAGTTCCGCCTAAATCCTGTGTTCAACTGCTTATTATCTTTAGCTGCCTTATCGATTGTCTAACATCTAACGCCTATTCTCTACCTTCGCCACCAATGGCGCACCATCACCATCATCACGATCATAACGTTAAGCTCACACACATCAATACCGCGTTTGTTGCTGGCATTGTGCTCAACCTGGTTTTTGTAGTGGTGGAAGTAGCAGCAGGACTCTGGACACACTCCCTTTCCCTCCTCTCCGATGCGGGCCATAACCTGGCCGATGTTGGCTCCCTGGCCCTTAGCTTGCTGGCCTTTCGGCTCGTTAAAGTAAAACCCAATGAACACTACACCTACGGTTATCGCAAAACCTCTATTCTGGTGGCCCTTTTCAATGCCATGGTTTTATTGGTAAGCATCGGGGCTATCGCCTACGAGGCAGCTCACCGCTTCTTTAATCCTGAACCCTTGCCCGGCGGTATTATCGCGATTGTAGCCGGTGTCGGTATTTTGGTAAACGCCGGTAGTGCATTGCTCTTTGCACAACACAAGGAAACTGACCTCAACGTTAAGAGTGCCTACCTTCATTTGCTCAGCGATGCGCTGTTCTCTTTTGCCATAGTTTTAGGGGGCATGCTGATTTATTACACGGGTTGGTTTTGGGTAGATAGCGTTTTAAGTATTGCTACTGCCCTGGTTATTTTGTTTAGTACCTGGCGCCTCCTTAAGGATAGCCTGCGCCTTTCGCTGGATGGTGTTCCTGATGAAATTGATGTAGCTAAAATTAAAGCTGCTGCAATTAACCTCACCGGCGTTGCAGGCCTGCATCATATCCACGTATGGGCTATCAGCACTACCGAAAACGCACTTACCGCACATCTGGTGCTAAACAAAGAGGTAAGCATTGCACAGGAGCAGGAGATAAAGCACGAACTGCGCCATGCCTTGCTGCATCAAAACATCCACCACATCACCCTCGAAACAGAACGCGAGGACTGCCCTTGTGGCGATAAGGAGGATTGTGTTTAGCTCACGATTCCATCAATTGCCCGAAAAAGAGAAACGATAACAGCACAATAAAAATTACAATGCCCGCGCTGACACTTCGTTCATTGGCTTTCCACCAAAAGTAAAACGCCAATCCAATCACCCAAAAAATTATGCTGCGGCCAATTCCATATCCAATAGCTTCTGCCGAGGCCCCACCCCACATAAACAAACTGGCTAACGTAAGTAACATACAATAAATGCCTATCCCGAGTTTTAAAGCGCGGCTGTTATAAGGCCGCTTAATTGGTGCCTGCTCATCCAGTATTTCCATAGTCAAATGTTCCCGCCGAAGGTAAAATTTCCATTTATTTCTATCATCATCCCCCCTTATACTGTCGCTAAACTTTTTCTAAGGCCATATTTTAACCTCTTTATTTGTATTTTGTTTCCTTTTTTATTACCTTTATCACTTTATATGTCATCCCATGCTCCACCCATCTACCAATTCACCAATCTACCCATCTACCAATTCACCAATCTACCCATCTACCAATTCACCAATCTACCATTCACCAACACCCATGATAGGAATGGACAGGTGCCCCCCAAAACCCTATCAAACCCTATCATTTCCTATCATTTATGTTAAAATTCTGTCTACTAAAGCAATCACATGGCCCAATTTCCCCTTTCATCCCTATCCACCGTGCCCTACCCAAAACCTGCAACATACCCGCCTTACAGCAGTTTTGCTTAACGGCAATTTTCTATCGTCTAAAATCTAAATCCTATCTTCGCCCCCTCTAAAACCAAACTAATGGCCGGTAAAAAAATCGTTTTAATTGATGGTGCCCGCACCCCCTTCCTCCGTTCAGGCACCGATTATATGGACCTCATGAGCTACCAGCTCGGTCAGTTTGCCATTAAAGGCGTGCTGAACAAAACCGGCATTGCCCCCAGAGCAGTAGATTATGTGGTAATGGGTACGACTATCAGCAACGTGCGCACCGGCAACGTGGCCCGCGAAAGCGCCATCACCGCCGGCATACCCAACACCTCTCCCTGCCATACGGTTACCATGGCCTGCATCTCGGCCAATCAGGCCATTGTTTCAGGAATGAACATCATCCAGAGCGGCCAGGCTGATGTAGTGATTGCAGGCGGCACGGATTGCACCAGCGACGCTCCTATCCTTTTCAATAAAAAGATGCGCAAAAAGCTGTTCCTCTCCCAAAAGCTGAAAGGTTTTGGCGACTGGGCCAAATTTGTTTTTAGCCTGCGCCCTTCCGATTTTGTACCGGATGCCCCTGCTGTCGCCGAGTTTCTTACCGGCCGCACCATGGGCCTCGATTGCGATATACTGGCAGGCCGCTACCATGTAACCCGTCAGGAGCAGGACGAGTTTGCCATGCGCTCGCACCACCTGGCCGCCAAAGCAGATGCGGAAGGTTTGCTGGCCAACGAAATTACCCCTGTTGAAGCTGCCCCCGGCTTTAAAAAAATCAGCAAGGACAATGGCTTCCGTGCCGATACCAGCATGGAGAAATTAAGCCGCCTGAAACCCGCCTTTGTAAAAGAAGGTGGCACAATCACTGCAGGTAATGCATCTTTCCTAACCGACGGTGCCGCTGCTGTTTTGATTATGACCGAGGATAAAGCAAAAGAGCTAGGCCTTACCCCTAAAGCAGTGCTGCACTCCTACACCTTTGTAGGCTGCGATTTGCAGGAAGAATTGCTATTGGGCCCTACCTATGCTATCAGCAAACTGTTGAAGCAGCAAAACATGAGTTTGAGCGATATCGACGTATTTGAAATACACGAAGCCTTTGCGGGCCAGGTGGTAGCTAACTTAAAATGCCTTGCCAGCGATGAGTTTGCCAAAACAAAACTCGGCCGCGATAAAGCCGTTGGTGTAATACCTATGGAGAAAGTTAACCTTTGGGGAGGTTCATTATCGCTTGGTCACCCGTTTGGTGCAACAGGTGCCCGTTTGGTTACCACCGCAGCAAACCGTCTGCATAAGGAAGGTGGCCGTTATGCTTTATTAGCTGCCTGCGCCGCCGGTGCCCATGGTCATGCCATGATTATTGAAAAATACAATGCCTAGTTGGCTATGGTGTATCTAACGCGTCGCGAACGTTTTAATGGGGCTCACCGCCTGTTTAACAGCAAATGGACTGACGAACAAAATTTGGCTGTGTTTGGCAAGTGTGCTAATAAGCATTGGCATGGTCACAACTTCGAGCTGTTTGTGACCGTTAAGGGCGAGCCCGACCCGGACACCGGCTTTGTGATGAATGCCCACGATCTTAGCCGCATCCTTAAAAAGGAAGTAGTAGACCGGTTAGATCATAAAAACTTTAACCTGGATGTGCCCGAACTAAGCGGTGTACTGCCCAGCATCGAAAACATCGTAATGCAAATTTGGAAGTGGATAGCGCCGCATCTGCAGGGCTGCGAACTTCATTGTATTAAGCTTGTTGAAACAGAGAATATTTATGTGGAATATTACGGTGGCAAATAAGCTTGCAGCTTCGCTGTTACGTTCCTAACGCATTTTAAAACAATGCTCATGAGCAGATATCAAAAAACAGAAACCTTCGATCCCGCCTCGCTGCAAATAGTGCGCGATAACGTGGCCTCGATGATAACCGCCCTGGGCGAAGACCTTACCCGCGAAGGTTTGCAAAAAACACCGGAGCGCTATGCTAAAGCCCTGCACTTTCTAACACAGGGTTACGACATGGATGCGGTAGAAATAATGAAGTCCGCCATCTTCGATGAACACCACAGCGAAATGGTGATCGTAAAAGATATCGAACTCTTCAGCCTTTGCGAACACCACATGTTGCCTTTTTATGGTAAAGCGCATATTGCGTATATACCCAATGGCAAAATTGTTGGCCTAAGCAAACTGGCGCGCGTGGTAGATGTGTATAGCCGCCGCCTGCAGGTGCAGGAGCGCCTCACCTGCCAGATACGTGATTGCCTGCAGCAAGCACTCAACCCGCTGGGGGTAGCTGTGGTTATCGAAGCAAAGCACCTTTGCATGATGATACGCGGGGTACAAAAGCAGAACTCTGTAACCACCACCTCTGCGTTCAACGGCGAGTTCGAAAAACAAACCACCCGCAACGAGTTTATAAACCTGATAAGCGCCCGTTTAAGCTAAGCGCTTGCCGGTATTTCATAACCTTAACAGGCTAGTGATGAAAGCATACGTTTTCCCCGGTCAGGGTTCGCAGTTTAAGGGCATGGGCGGCGATTTATACGACCAAAGCGAAACTGCCCGCCAGATGTTTAAGCAGGCAGATGAGCTGTTAGGCTTTAGTTTATCGCAGGTAATGTTTGAAGGCAGCGAGGACGACCTGAAACAAACCCGCGTAACCCAGCCTGCAGTATTCCTGCATTCGGTAATCAGCGCAGCCCAATTACCATCATTTACACCGCAAATGGTTGCCGGCCATTCTCTGGGCGAATTCAGCGCCCTGGTTGCCGCCGGTGCCCTGGGTTTCGAAGATGGATTGAAACTGGTATCCATCCGGGCACAAGCCATGCAAAAAGCCTGCGAACAGGTACCTTCCACCATGGCAGCGGTATTAGGTTACCAAAGCGAACAGCAGGTAGAAGAAATCTGCGCCGCTATTACCGGCGAAGTGGTAGTACCGGCCAATTACAACGCCCCCGGCCAATTGGTAATTTCGGGGAGTATAGCCGGTATCGACCTGGCTGCTGAAGCCCTGAAAGCTGCAGGCGTAAAACGTGTTTTAAAGTTACCGGTAGGCGGGGCTTTTCATTCACCTTTAATGGAACCGGCCCGCAAGGAACTGGCAGCAGCCATAGAACAAACTAACTTTAAACAACCGGTTTGCCCTATTTACCAAAACGTAACGGCCCGGGCCGAAACCAGTCCGGAAACCATTAAACAAAATCTGGTGGCCCAGCTAACCGGTGCTGTAAAATGGACCCAAAGCATTCAGCAAATGTTGGCTGATGGTGCTACAGATTTTGAAGAGGTGGGCCCCGGAAAGGTATTAACCGGCCTTATCGCTAAAATTAAATCTACCACATCAGGTTCCTAAACTGGCATGGTATTAGTAAAAAGAACCGGCGAAAATGAGGTGGTCAGGCTTACAAACCGACGTCATTTCCATTTTTTAGCACAAAACTTAAATTTGCTTATCTACTCAAAAAAAATCAGCTCATGAAAAAGCAATTCTTTACCCTTACATTCCTGTTGATGGGCATTGCCCTCTTCGCCCAAATGCCGAATACCGATGCACCCCGTGGTAATGGTATCGATACCGTTTACGGCGCTTACAAATGGGACGGCAACACCAACATCTCACTTAAAATAGAAGTTGGATTTGATGAAAAAGCCAAAAAAGACCTTCCTAAATTCAGCGTCATTGTTGAAAGCAAACACTCCGGCGACTTCGACGGCGATGTTTGGGATACCAAAACTTTTAACTTCTCGAAGGAGGAGGTAAAAAAGGCCATCGACTTTCTGAGCAGCCGCTTCAAGGATGGCGCTTCTAAAAAGAATGAAAAATATTACCTGCGCGATGAGGTGGTTTTCCAAACCCAGTTTTCAGGCGATGGTTATGTAGAAATAACCCTAGACCCCAAGGACCAGGAATGCGTTTTCCGTCTCGAAGCCTCCGATGTTCCGGCAGCGGTTCATGTGCTCGAATTAGCCCTTAAGAGACTGTAGGATTGTCAACAGATTTCCTGTGGAGAAATTTTCGCAAACCATACTTGGAATTGTAGAATCTACTTATACATTTGCACTATTGTTAACCAAACAAATTTTCTCTTTTATGAAAAACGTAAAACACGTTGCCCGCGTAGCAGTTGTAGCTTTCGCTGCTGCTGTAGTTACTTCTAGCTGTGGCGTTATCGGCGCTGGTTCAGCTCTGTATGGTGGTCTGTTCACCAAAATCAAAGCTCCAGGAGCCCTGAACGTAAACGAAGTTGGTACTAAAGTAGGTACTTCTCACGCTATCGGCGTATTAGGCCTGGTTGGTATCGGTGACTACGGTTACAACGAAGCTATCAAGAATGGCAACATTAAGAAAGTATCGCACGTTGACTATGAAGTGTTCTCAGTTCTGGGCCTCTTCTCTAAAGTTACAACGTACGTTTACGGTAACTAATTGCTAAGAATTTCTAACGTAAGGCAGGCTCTGATAACACTCAGCCTGCCTTTTTTTATGTTCGTATCCAATGATGAAAAAATCCTTCCTACTCGTACTGCTTTGCTCTCTGTTCTCCTTTACTTGGGCCGGCGGTAACATTAAAAAATATTTGAAGATGCTACCCATGGGCAGGGGCATGCTTTACTTTGTTAAGCCAATCGACCTTACTACCTCGCCTAAAGGCGTGCTGCTGAACGGCGACTTTACCTACCCTTATTTCAAGGACTCGGTACAGCCCTTTATGACCCTCAACTTTACGCTGATGACCGATAGCGGCATCGTAAAGTTTAAAAAGCTTAGCCTTATTCAGAATGGTGCCGTAACCTTCAGCACCGATTCGCTGGAACGCTTTTATAGTGAGCCCGCAGGTAAACAGTGGACCAACCGATACAGTGTAAACATTAAACTTACCGACCTGCTCACTTACTTTAAGAACGCTGCTGCAGGTTATATCGAATTGGCCTACGACAATAAAAAGATAACCGCGGTCCTTCCTAAAAAAGTCCGTAAGTCGTATAGCCTTATTGCCCAAACCATCGAAATAGGTTGCCAGGGCGGTTATTAAACCCGTTTGTACGTATGAGAAAAGGTAAACTGTTTATTCCGTTAATCTGCTTCCTAATCGCCCTTTCTTCCTGCCAGGGCGGTTCCACCATCGATACCACAGCGCTAATCGGTACCTGGCGTTGGGATGTTGTTTACATGAAACAGCAAATGATTAAAAACGCCCACCTGAAGAACGATAAAAAAGCCATTGCCCAATTAGATACGGCCCTTAAACCCCTCGAAATACTTCGGATGGAGTTTAAGGACAAGGGGGTAGTAATTGCACATGTAGACTCGGTTAAAACCGAAGAGGGTAAATACGAGTTCCTAGAGAACAACACCTACCTAAAAACCGAAATCAGTGGCCTACCTAAATACTATGGCATCAAGTTGATGACAAAAGACAAAATAATATTGCTGGAAACCGCACCCAAATCGCCCATCCGCGAATTTGTATTGTATCCGGTAACACTACAATAGTCCTCCAATAGCGAGAACAAAAAAGGCGATGGAGTACCATCGCCTTTTTTGTTTGGCCAAATAGACCACTGGTAATCCATTTTTTACAAATGGTGATCAAACTTCCTATCTATTCAAGAACCATAGGCAATCAAACGCTGCTTAGCATTGTTCTTAATTCATGGCCCTTATCTTAACAGCGTTAAAGAACCTTTATATCCGCTATCAGAGTGATTGTTTAACCAAACAATCTTCATTTGGTACACATAAACTCCATTTGGCGAGTCCTTGCCCTTGTAAGTGCCATCCCATGTAAAATTAAGGTCATGTCCTTCAAACACCTTCTCTCCTATCCGGTTAAACACCTCCACCTCAATTTGTTTTACACCATTCAGCTTACCATATATCTGCCAATAATCGTTGGTACCATCGCCATTTGGGGTAAAGGCATTAGGGATGAAAAGGTTATAATTAGGTATCACCGTCACTTGTAAAGTGTCACTACCAATACAGCCGGAATCAGTAACTGCAATTACCGTATAGGTTTGCGAGTACACCCCGTTAAAGGTTGGGTTACTGCAGTCGTAGCAACTTAAACCAAACGCAGGGAACCACTGGTATGTAACATTTCCGCTCTGGTTGGTGGTAGTTGTTAAATCAAGGCTTGCCCCTAATTCAACTTCTGTCGGATTGGGTGCAACGCTTATCAATACAGTATCCGGTTCTGCAATGGTGCCGGAGTCTACAATGCTGCAACCTTTGGTATCGGTTATACTTACCTGGTATGTTCCGGCACTTAATCCGCCAAATAAACCTGTAGTGTTTGCGGCACCGGTAGAAAGCGTATATTGGTAACCAGGGTTACCGCCACCAGCTGCAAAAGTCAATACTCCATCAGCATAATGGTAGCAACTGGCATCTTCAACGCCCGTGGTATTAACCAGTTGTGCCGGTTCGGCTACAACTACTGTAGCACTTACCGAGCAGGTGTTTTGATCCACCATCAGTACGGTATAATTACCTGCTGTAAGCCCCGTAAACTGTCCATTGGATGAACTGATAAAGTTTACACCATCATTGGTGGCCGAGAAACTATAAGGAGAAACACCACCTGACGCCTGCGAAGTAATAGTTCCTGAATTCTGGCCAAAACATAGGGCATCGTTAGCTGTTAACGACAAACCCAGCGGTCCAGGTTCGGTAAGGGTAGCCCCTGTCAGCACACTACAGCCATTATTATCGGTTACAGTAACAGTATAAATGCCTGCTGTTAGCGCACTAGCCGTATTCCCTGAAGACACGTTCGGACTCCAGCCATAAGTATAACCAGGTGTTCCGCCATTTGCTGTAACAGTCAGCGATCCGGTAGCATCACCGTTGCACAGTATATCGGTATGCGTTTCAGTGGCCGTTAGCTGCGCAGGCTCTGCCAAATTAAAATTACTGCTATTAGTACATCCGTTGTTATCGGTAACAGTTACAGTGTAAGCCCCCGCAGCCAAGCCACTGGCTGAATTGCCGCTACTTACATTCGGCGACCATGCATAGGTATAAGGGAATGTACCACCGCTAACCGATACAGAAGCTACACCATCCGCACTCTGATAACAACTTAAGTTTGTTTGTGCGGTAACCAACGTTAATGGTTGACTCGGCTCCGAAATGGTAATGGATGGCACCACACTGCAACCTTTACTATCTGCTACAGTTATAGTATAACTACCTGCAGATAATCCGGTAGCACTATTGCCTGATGAAACATTCGGATTCCAGCTGTAGGTATAATTAGGTGTACCACCGGAAACATTCAATGTAATGGATCCGTTATTCTGTCCAAAACAGGTAATGTTTGTAGGTGCAACATTTAAGGTTAATGGCAAAGCAGGCTCCGCAATAACCACACTGATCGTTTTATTACATCCCGCCTGGTCGGTTACCGTAATCGTATAGGTACCGGCTTTCAGCATGCTGGCTATAGTACCGGAACTCACGTTGTTGGTCCAGGCGTAAGTATAGTTCGGTCCTGTTCCACCGCTTACGGTTAATGTAATTACCCCGGTTGAATCACCATGACAATTCACATCCGTATGTGTCTCCTGTATGGTTATATCTGTAGGTTCTGTAATGGTGAAAGAACCTGTTTGATTACAGAATGCTGCATCCACCGACGTAACCGTATAATTACCTGCAGGCAAATTAACGGTTGCTGTAGTTCCCCCACCCGCGCTCCAGGTGTAATTGAAAGGTGATGTTCCTGCCACCGGTTGGGCAGTTGCTGTACCATTACCGCCAAAACAAGTGGCATTTACTACAGCAACGTTCATAGTTACCGGTGCGGGGTCGTTGAGTGTAACACTGCCGCTAAACGAACAGGCATTGGCGTCAGTGACAGTTACGCTATACGTGTTTGCCTGTAATCCTGAAATCGTCGCCGTATTACCACCATTGCTCCAATTGTAAGAAACGCTGCCGGTAGCATTCACAAATGTAGCAGTAGCATCGCCCGCATGGCCGCCATTACAGGTGTTATCGTTTTGTGCCAACGTAAGGCTTTGAACGCCCGGTTCAGAAATAACTTCTGAAATATTCACCGAACAACCTTTGCTGTCTGTAATAGCACCCGCATAAGTATTAGGCGCCAGGTTAAACAAGGTATCGCTGCCGGCAGGCACTGGTGTGCCTTGATAGGTATAACCCGGTGTGCCGCCCGATATATTTACAATCAGCATGCCGTTATTAAAACCATGGCAGGTTACATCCACATGCGAAGAAGTAACAGTTAATGCCGATGCCGGTTGTGTAAGTGTTACACTTTGCGTTTGTGTGCAATGGTTAGCATCCTCAATGGTCACATCGTATTGGCCGGCGGTAAGAGCAGTTGGCGCATTGCCTGAAACGCTTGCCGGGTTCCACGTATACGTATAGGCAGGCACACCGCCGTTTACTGTAAGGGTAATACTTCCTGTAGCATCGCCAAAGCAGTTAATGTTCTGCGAAGCTACCGTATGCGTAAACGGCGCAGGTTGATTGATAGTGGCGCTACCGGTAATGGTACAGCCTTTATCATCCGTAACGGTAACCGTATACGTGCCCGCCGTTAAACTTAGGTTAGTTTGTGCCGAAGAGATATTACTCCAGTAATACGTGTAGGGCGGATTGCCACCTGCCACGTTGGCTGTTGCACTACCCTTATGCGATTGATAACAACTGTCATCAATGGCAGTTACATTTAAAGTAAGTGTAGGCGGCCCTGTAATATTTCCGGTGGCCGTTGCCGTACAGCCTTTCGAGTCAGTGACCGTAACCGTGACCGGCCCCGCCCCTAAGCCATTTGCAACAGGGTTACTGGGTTGACCGCCACTCCAGCTATAGGTATAATTGGGCACACCTCCGGATGCCACCGAGGCTATGGCCTGCCCATCATTGCTCGATGCACATGACATATCCACCGTGGCCAATATAGCTACCATGGCAGCACCGGGCTGGTTAACAGCCACCGATGTACTTGCAGTTACGCCGGCACCGTCGGTAAAGGTGCAGGTGTAAGTGCCGGCAGCAAGGTTACTTATGGTAGCCGTAGTTCCCCCGTTACTCCAACTCCAGCTCGGAGGGTTAACATAACCCGTTACATTGAAGGTGGCTGAACCATTCGTTAATCCAAAACAGGTGATATCAACGCTGGAAGAGGTGGCCGTATAACCGCAGGGTAGCGACGTTACCTGGGTTTGATACATCAACAGCGCTGAACAGCCGTTGGCATCATGAAAATCTGCCGTATATAACGCAGGAGCTAAACCGGTAATCGTGGTACCGGTTAATCCACCCGGCACCCAGGTTACTGCTGTGTAGGGTGTGGTGCCACCTGAAAGAACAATACTCGCGGTTCCATTATTGGCGCCACAAGTTGCCGCTGTTGAACTAACAGACGCTGTTAAAGGTGTTGGTTGATTTAAAGTATACGAACCCGTGCCGGTGCAAATACCATCGGTTACAGTTACTGTATAGGTACCGGCTGGTACACCCGCGTACGTACTGCCCAGGTGTCCGTCATTCCAGGTGTACATAAAGCCACCCATACCTGCCGCAGGCCCGAATCCGCCGGAAATGGCAAGGTCAATAGAACCGTTGGAGCCACCATTACAGAGAGGCGGTACGAGCGTAGGGGTAAGCGAAATAGGAGCATTAATCGTTATATCGTGGCTGTAAGTAGTGGTACAACCTGTTAAGTCGGTTATAGTTAAGGTTACCGTATAGGTGCCCGGCCCTGCATAGGTATGCGAAGGGTTTTGTGCGGTGGAAGTTCCACCATCGCCAAAATCCCAGGCCCAGGCTTGTACATTACCAACGTTGCTGGTCGAGATATCCTGAAACTGCACATTCGGATCACAGGATTGATAGTTTACACCTGCCACCCAACTGGAGGTACTAAGCACACAAACACTCTGCAGGTTGGTACCACCGCCCGTAGCACCGCTCCATCCCCAGTTTACAATTGGGTTGCCGCCAAAGTAACTGCTAACAATATTGCCCAATACTACGTTTTGCGTTAATGCGCCGTCAAAATAAACCGAGAAGGTGCCGGTGGCTGCATCCCATACAATCCGAACGGTATGCCAGTTACAATCATCAATGTTCGCCTGGCTGGCCAGCGCAGGAACCGCGGGGGCCACGTTGTGGTTGTATTGCCCACCGGAGTGTATGCCGATGTGATCGTATGCTGGGTCGTTAGCCGGGGCTCCGTTTTGCCAGGTATCAAATTCTACCGCTAATGAATTAGGTTGGTTGGAGCCTGCATACCCCAGGCCCTCGCCGGGGTTACCCAGGCCGTTAGGATTGCTGGTTAGTACAAAGCAAATACCATCCGCTCCATTGGCGCCGTTACATCCTAAAAATACATTGAAGGTGTAGTCAAACGAGTTGGTTAAATCAATGGTGTTATTCTGGAAAATAGCACCGGCCTGGTCGCCTGCATCAGGGGTAATTTGAAAACAATTACAGCCCCCGGCCTGTGCAGCGTTGCCCAGTACCGTATAATTTTGTGCGTAGCCCGAAATAGTTACAAGAACAAGAAAAAATGCCAGTAGCCTTTTAGCCATGCGCAGGTGGTTTTCTCAAAGATAAACTTTGGACCCAAAAAGTTGCAATGCAAATGGTTAAAAGCGCCCGTAGTTCTTCACAGAACCCACAGCGGTTTTACACAATGGCAGTAAAGTGAACAGCAGCGCTATTTCAAAATCGTAAGCGTGCCTATATAACCGGAATCGCTGTGGTTATCCAGCCATACCAGTTTGGCCTGATACACGTAAACCCCTGGTTGCACAGCTGCGCCTTTAAAAGTCTCATGTAAGGGGTCCCATTTAAAGTATACATCATGGGTATCGTACACCTTTTCGCCCCAACGGTTAAATACCTCTAATTCCAGCTGTTTAATGGCATGCAGGTTACCAAACATTTGCCAAACATCATTCGCCCCATCACCGTTAGGGGTAATGGCATTCGGTAGAAACACATCATATACCGGAATAACTTTTACCAGCGGCGAATACGTGCCGCGGCAACCGCTGTCGTTTACTGCTGTAACCGTATACAACTGACTATAAACCCCGTCAAAAACCGGGTTGGGACAATCATAACAACTTAAGCCAGCACGAGGTGTCCAGGTGTAAACAATATTGCCGCTTTGGTTAGTGGTAGTTTGCATAGGCAACTCATCACCCAATTTTACTTCCACCGGGTCTGGTGAAACGGAGATAATCACTGAATCGGGTTCGGTAATGATGGAGTTGCCGGTAATGGTACAATTGCTGGCATCGGTAACGGTTACATCATAGCTACCGGCGCCAAGGTTGCCAAAAATACCTGAAGTATTTTGCCTGCCATCCGAGAAGGTATACGTATAGCCGGGTGTACCCCCGCTGGCAGCAGCGATGGTGGTGCCGTTATGGTAGTGGTAACAACCAACAGGATACGACTGCAGCAAGGCTGTAAGTTGAGTAGGCTCAATAATGGTTACCTGGGTATTTTTAGAGCAACCGTTTTGGTCGGTCACAGCAACCGTATAGTTGCCTGCGGTTAACCCGCCGAACTGGCCATTAGCAGAATAAACAAAGTTGACACCATCAGTAGTTGCGGAGTAATTTAAGGTTCCATTACCACCGGTAGCAGTAGCTGTAATGGTTCCGTCAGTTCCGCCGTAACATAAAATGTTTGTGGAAGTGGCAGCAAGCACCAGTAATGGCGGTTCAGTTAAAGTGGCGCTAACCACAGCCGTACAACTGTTGGCATCGCTTACAGTTACTGAATACGGACCTGCAGTTAAGCCTGTGGCCGTACTGCCGCTGCTTACATTCGGGTTCCAGTTGTAGGTATAGTTGGGAGTGCCTCCGTTAGCCGTAATATCCATAGTGCCTGTAGCATCACCGTAGCAGGCAATATTGGTATGAGTTTCCTGCGCAGTTAATAACGATGGCTCGGTAATAGTTTCTGATACTGCAGCAGTACAACCGTTGGCATCCGTTACATTCCCTGCATACAGCGCTGGGCCCAGGTTATTAAATACAGTTGTACCGGCAGGCACATTGGTGCCCTGGTAGGCATAAGGAGGTGTGCCTCCACTTACATCAATGGTTAAACTACCGTTGTGTGCTCCAAAGCAGGTAACGTTAATGTGCGAAGCCGTAACGCTGAGTGGCGCAGCAGGCTGTGTAATCGTAAAGTTAACAGGAGCAGCACTGCAACCATTTGAGTCGGTTACGGTGGCACTGTAACTACCCGGCGCCAATTGGGTAGCGGTAAAATTTGTTGGTCCGTTCGGCGAAATTGGGCCTACGGCTCCCGTCCAGACTACGGCATAAGGTTGCTTTCCACTGCTAACACCTACCGTGGCGGTTCCGTTATTGTTACCGTAACAGTCTACATTGGTTTGCGAAGGTGTGGCAACAGGCTTATCATGTATCACCACTGCATAAGTGCGGCTGCTGGTGCAAAGGGTTTGGTCGGTAATAGTAAGTACCACTGTATATGTGCCGGGACCCGGGAACGTATGCACCGCATTAGCTGTAGTAGCATGTGCCGAACCATCACCAAAATCCCAATCATAAGCTACAATATTGTTTAACCCCGATTGCGAAGTGCTGGTAAATGGCACGTTGGCAGGGTCACACGAGGCATAACCTGAACCCGCCTGAAAATCGGCACCAAAATCCACACAGAACTGTTGCAGATTCGATTCACCTCCGGTAGCACCTGTCCAGCCCCAATAAACCATTGGGTTACCCAAAAAAACGGAGTTAACAAGGCCGGTAGCAAAGGTGTAGGTAAAGCGTTGCACCCCATCAAAAGAAACCGTCATGGTCTGTGTAGCAGGATCCCAAACCACATGGAAATCATGCCAGGTACAATCTTCAATATTTGCGCTGGTAGCGCTGGCTTGCACGGGGGCCACCAGGTTGTGTGCCGTGTTACCATTCGATTCCATAGCCACATGATCCTCCGGAGGATCGTTCACTCCTGTATTTTGGTGTGTATCCAATTCAATGCCTATCGATTGATTAGGGAAGTTGGCATATCCCAAACCGCCGCCGGTACTCGATACCCCGGTGTTACTGTTTTGCAGTATAAAACAAATGCCATCCGCACCGGGATTATCATTGCAGCCCAGGTATACACGAAAGTGAAAATCAAAAGGATTATTCAGACTTATCTGGTTGTTGTTCCAGGCTGATCCGCCCTGTGCATTTACATCTGCAGTTAACTGATAACATTCGCAGCTTAGCTGAACGGTGCTGCCGTTGGTGGTAAATTGCTGGGCCATTAAAGCCCCCAAAAAACTTAAGCTAAAAACAGCCGTAAACAGGCTTCGTAAAATTGCATTCATCCTTATAAATGGCGAAATTAAGGTATTTCCAATAAAAAAATCCTGCCTTGCTAAAGACAGGATTTTCCGATAAAAAGTTGGCTTTACAGCCACTTCATTATTTGCAACAAACGTTAATTAGCGGGCTACGCTAACGCTGCGTTTTTCACGTATTACAGTAACCTTAACCTGGCCGGGGTACGTCATTTCCTTTTCAATTTTTTGCGAAATGGCAAACGACATTTCCTCGCTCATCTTGTCATCCACCTTATCGGCTTCAACAATTACGCGCAACTCACGACCGGCTTGTATGGCATATGCCTTCTCTACTCCATCAAACCCCTGGGCAAGTATTTCCAGGTCTTTGATACGCTTCAGGTAGCCTTCCATAATTTCGCGGCGGGCACCTGGGCGTGCGCCTGATATGGCGTCACAGGCCTGTACAATCGGCGAAATCACGAACTTCATTTCCATTTCATCGTGGTGGGCACCTACAGCATTAATTACTGCAGGATGTTCACCATACTTTTCGCACAGTTTAGCACCCAGTAAGGCGTGCGATAATTCGCTTTCCTCATCAGGCACTTTGCCTATATCGTGTAATAAACCGGCACGCTTGGCCAGTTTTGGATTCAGGCCCAACTCCGCAGCCATGGTAGCACAAAGGTTGGCCACTTCGCGCGAGTGCTGCAACAAGTTTTGCCCGTACGACGAACGGAAACGCATACGGCCTACAAAGCGAACCAATTCCTGGTGCATGCCCTGTATACCCATATCAATAACTGTTCGTTCACCTATTTCCAGTATATGTTCTTCTAACTGCTTCTTGGTTTTGGCAACCACTTCCTCAATACGTGCCGGGTGTATACGTCCGTCTGTTACCAGGCGCTGCAGCGATAAACGTGCAATTTCCCGGCGGATCGGATCGTAACCGGAAATGATGATCGCCTCAGGGGTGTCATCCACTACAAATTCGCAACCGGTAGCGGCTTCCAGTGCACGGATGTTACGTCCTTCCCTACCGATAATCTGACCTTTCTGCTCGTCGCTATCCAGGTTAAATACCGATACGGTGTTCTCAATAGCATTTTCAGCAGCAGTGCGCTGTATGCTTTGAATAATGATTTTCTTCGCTTCCTTATTGGCTTTGGCCTTGGCCTCGTCAATTGCATTTTTCATATAGCTAAGCGCTTCGGTCTCAGCTTCTTTCTTCATGCTTTCGGTCAGTTCGCGCTTGGCATCCTCTTTGGTTAAACCGCTGATCTGCTCCAGTTTGCTTACGAATATTTCGTGGCTTTTTTCTAACTGTTCGCGTTTGGTGTTTACCAGTTCTAATTGCTTGTTCAGATTCTCACGCAAACTGTCAATTTCCTTTTCCTTTTTCGAAACTTCGGAAGTTCGTTGGGAAAGCTGACTTTGTTGTTGCTTCAGTTCGCTTTCCTTTTCAATTACCTTTTTGTTGCGTTCGGCAACTTCGCTTTCATGCTTCGACTTTAACTGCAGCCAATGTTCTTTGGCTTCCAGCATTTTGTCCTTCTTTGTGTTCTCGGCATTGCGTTGTGCGTCGGCAATTAATTTATCGGCGGCGGCTTTTGCGTCTACCAGCTTTTTGTCTACTTCAGCCTGTGCCTGTTTTTCCAGGTCCAGGTTCGATTTCTGGGTTATGCTTCGCCCCACCAACAAACCTATTACCGCAGCTATAATGGCAATACCCGCCACAATAACTATCATAATTGGATCCATTCGGGTGGTGTTGTTTATGGTTAATAATAAAATCCTTTTCGTTTTGGATGGTTTACCATCCACGAAAAACCACGGTAAGAAAAGTTAGAGAAGGTAAATGGAGAAGGTTTATTTAACCGGCGTTGCGAGCAATTGCTCCAGTTGGGCCAGTTTTTCTTCCATTAAACGGTTGTTTTGATATACTTCGGTTTGGGCGTTTACACTTTGGGCTGCAAAATTTAAAAGGCACATGGCCAAATAATCCTGCTTATCCTTTCCTTCATACAGCTTTTGGTACTCCTTTATTTTATCATTCACCAGTTGTACCGCATTTCGCACTTTTTCCTCATCGGCCTTTGCCACTTTTAATGGATAGGGCCGTTCACCAATCAAAACATTAATGTTTACCGTTTCACCTTTTTCTGCCATAAGCTAGTCATTCAACATCGCTATACAGTTATCTATCTCTTTAATGTACTCGTTAATTTTTCGTTTCAGTTCCGTTACCTGCTCATTTTCAGCCGGCCCGGAACCGATATTCTGCGCTAACTTAATAATTTTAATTTTCTCCAGCAGATCCTCATTTTTTTGCCCCGAATCAGCCAGTTTTTGGCGATATTCTGCCAATTCCCGTTCTAAAATCTGGTTTCTGGACTCCAATCTCCGGTTTTCGTCCACCAGCTTTTTAGCTCTTTGAACCAGCACATCAAGGCGTTCATGTAACTGCTGCATAAAGCTAATATAGGAAACCGTTAACAATTATCGACTGCAGAATAATTAAGCTGCGGCGTTTAAGCCTTTTCCAGGGTTATTTCGGTTACTTCCGGCAAAATACCTACCCTGCCGGGGTAAAAAAGAAACCCGAAACCGCGGTTTACATATAAATGTTGGGCACCGTCTTTATACAATCCGGCCCATTGCTTATACATGTATTCCGAGGGGCTCCATTTCAACCATTTGTTCTCCACCCCAAATTGGGCACCATGGGTATGGCCACTTAACATCAGATCAATATCCGGGTATTTCGGTTTCACCTCCCGGTCCCAATGCGATGGGTCGTGGCTTAACAATACCTTAAAAGAAATTTGCTCAGTTCCGCGGTAAGCAACATCCAGGTTGCCGTAATGTTTAAATCGTCCGCCCCCACAATTCTCTACTCCTATGATCGCAATTTTTTCACCGTTTCGCTCCAGCACCCGGTTGGTATTCATTAACAAGTCCCAGCCCATGCCATGGTGCGTGTCCATAAACTTATTGAAGTTAGCCTGCTTGGCTTCGTGACTGTCCCAGGGCACATAATCGCCGTAATCGTGATTACCTGTTACCGACATAACCCCGTGCTTAGCCCTCAGCTGTCCGAATATTTCCTTAAACTCATCCATTTCATCGGCCACATTGTTAACCAAATCACCGGTAAAAAGTATCAGGTCTGCATTCAGTGCATTAATCTTCTCCACTACCTCCTTAATAGGCTCGGTACGGGTAAAACTGCCAGAATGGATGTCCGACAATTGAATGATGCGGAAGCCGTTAAAAGCCTCAGGCAAATTAGGCGCCTTAATCTTCACCTTACGGAACTGATAATTGTAGGCATTTGCAACCACCCCGTAAATAAGCGTACCGGCAGGTATGGCAGCGGTAATTAACGCTAAGCGGCTAAGGAACACACTCCGCGATATACCGCCATCTGCAGGTGGATTACTGGCCACCTTGGCTGCCGCAGTACGTACCAGGCGCACCATATCTTCGGGCAATAAAAACAATACAATAATTAGCTTACTGAACAGTATGATGACCATTACCGCTCCCATATAGGACGAGAACGTTCGGGGAAGATACTTGTATAACAAGGGCCTGTACAGCATAAAAAGAGCTATTAGCCCAAGCGATATCCCCCAGTAAACCCATTTTACCGTGTTTACATTGTTACCCCTGAAGGCAGTTTTAACCGCCTGCCAACCGTAATATTCGATGGCCCCGTAAATGCTGGCCACTATCATAAAAAACAGTATCGACTGTATCATCAGAAAAATAATTTTTCTCATTCGTCCCTTCTAATTCACCCCTTCCCTCTTAATAAATTGAAAACCGGGCTACCCTTATCACGGACAAGTCCGCAAAATATTTGAATTTAGTGTTTCGGTACGCCAATTGTATTAACAACGTATTCAAAAACTGCGCCGCAGCATCTTATAAGTATATGCGTAAAAACATCTCGTTCCTGATATTTGTTTTGGTTTCGTTGCAAACGTTTGCACAATCGCTGGTTGAACAGAAAAAAGAATACACCCGTGCCGATACCCTGCGCGGCTCGTTGCGGCCCGAGCGCACCTGCTTTGATGTTACCTTTTACCATTTGCAGGTTAAAATTGACACCGGCGCACATGCAATTACCGGTAGCAACCGTATTGAGTATAAAGCGCTGGCCGATTTTAAAACGCTGCAGTTGGACTTATACGAAAACATGCAGGTGGTAAACGTCAGCAGCAAAGGACAGGAACTTAAATACCGCCGCGAGTTCAATGCAATTTTTGTTGACATGCCCACCACTATAAAAAAAGGCGATACCAGTTCGCTTACAGTTTATTACAGTGGCAAACCGGTAGAAGCGGTTCGCCCGCCCTGGGACGGCGGCTTTACCTGGACCTACGACCGCGATGGCAATGCCTGGATCGCAGTAAGTTGCGAAGGAATGGGTGCCAGTCTTTGGTGGCCTACTAAAGATTACCTGGGCGATGAGCCCGATAGCATGATTATAGACTGCACTATACCCACCGGCTTAAAGTGCGTGTCTAACGGCAGCGAACAAGGCGTACAGCGTAATGGCGATGGCACCAATACCTTTCGCTGGTTTGTACACTACCCCATCAACAACTATAACGTAACGCTTAACATCGGCAATTACGTGCATTGGAGCGATCAATACGATGCGCAGGATGGTGATATTCTTTCGCTGGATTATTATGTAATGCCTTACAACCTGCAAAAAAGTAAGGAGCAGTTTACGCAGGTAAAACCAATGATGAGTTGCTACGAGAAATTTCTGGGCAAGTATCCCTTTTGGAATGATGGTTATGCGCTGGTAGAAACGCCTTACCTGGGCATGGAACATCAGGGCGCTATTGCATACGGCAACAAATATAAAACCGGTTACTCCGGTTTCGACTTTTCGCGCATTGGGCTCGATTTCGATTATATCATCATCCACGAAACCGGCCACGAATGGTGGGGCAACAGTGTTAGCTGCAGCGATATTGCCGACATGTGGATTCACGAAGGCTTTTGCACCTACTCCGAAGCTATCTATGTAGAATGTATGTTTGGGTATGATACCGCAATGCGTTATGTAAATGCCAAAAAACCTACGGTGGATAACAAAAAACCGGTGGTGGGTATATACGGTGTAAACGAAGAAGGCGATGGTGATATGTATAACAAAGGCATGCTGTTTTTAAATACCCTGCGCCACATTGTAAACAACGATAACCGCTGGTGGAGCATGCTTAAAGGAATGAGTGATACCACTTTTAAGATGAAGAATATCGGTTACCAGGATGTAGTAAATTACTTTAACACTAAAACCGGCAGGGATCTAGGCGCGGTATTCGAGCAATACTTAAAACAAACCGATATACCGGTATTTGAATATACCCTAACCCATTTGCAGGGTAAAAATTACGAACTCAGCTATCATTGGGTAGTGTCGGTTCCTAAATTCAGCATGCCGGTATTTATAACTACCAATAGCACCGATTACCGCCAGATGGAAGCCACCAACCAATGGCAATCCGCTACCATAACGCTTAATAAAGCGTCCGATTTCGGAGTGGATGAACGCAGGTTATACATAACGGTTCAGAAAAAGTAAAATGCCGTTTTATCTTCTTATTTTCAGGGTACACCAAAACCCTGATGTATGAAAACCGGCAGCATCAAACAAAGTGTTTCATTTAAGGCAACGCCCCAGGAGGTATATGACCTGTTGATGAACACTAAAAAGCACGCAGCGTTTACAGATAGTGCAGTGAAGATGAGCCGGAAGGTGAACGGCAAATTTACCGTGTGGGATGGCTACTGCCACGGCCGCAATCTGGAACTGGAAGAAGGCAAAAAGATAGTACAGGCCTGGCACTTTGCCGAGGACGGCTGGCCGAACGACCACTATAGTACCTGCACATTTACCTTTGCACCAACACCACGTGGCACGAAACTCAACTTTGTGCAAACCGGAATACCTTCGCACAAAGTAAAAGCCCTAACACAAGGCTGGAAAGAGTATTATTGGGACTTAATGAAAAACTACCTGGAGCATAACTAATGGCTTATCACGAAACTGAATTAAAATGGCTGGGCGAAGAGAAATTCGATGCCCTGCAAAATGGAAAAACGATACGTATTGATGCTAACCCTGATGAGGCGGCCTCAACGGGTGTACGGCCCAAGGCGCTGATACTAACTTCGCTGGCAGGCTGCACTGCAATCGATGTTACCGAAATGCTGCAGAAAATGCGCGTGGAGTTTTCCGATTTCAGCATTAAAGTAAAAGCCGACTTAACCGACGAACTGCCTAAGGTATACCATACCGTTACCCTGGCTTATTACATACGCTTAGCCAACCCTAACGAGAAGGACAAAGTACAGCGCGCAATTGACCTATCGCAGGAGAAATATTGCGGCGTAAGTGCCATGGTGCGCAAGTTCGCCGATTTAAATGTTGAAATTAACTACCTGTAACTGTTCGGGCTTCGGCCTATTTTTGCGAACCTTGCATTTATACTTTAACTAAAACCACCTCATATGGAAATAGGTTTACTGCATGCCCATAAGTTTTTCGTTATCCTTTTCCTGGTTCATTATGTAGTAAAACTACTGTTGTTCCAGCTAAAGAAAACCGAACAACTGGCTAAATACACCAAAATCACCAAAGTGCCTGAAATGATCATCAGTGCCGGTTTCTTAATTACCGGTGTATGGATGATGGTAAACGGCTCTATCATCAATACCTTGTTGCTGGTAAAAATAGCCTGTGTATTAGCAGCCATACCTTTAGCAGTTATCGGCTTTAAACGCAACAAACTGGTGCTGGCTACCTTATCTGTTATACTAATAATCGCCGCTTATGGGCTTGCCGAAATGAGCCGTGCGCAAAAAGCAGGCGGTGCTGTAGATACCACCGCTGCCGGTTCCGATGTAATTGCCGAAGGTAAACTGGTGTATCAGAACAGTTGCGTAAACTGCCATGGTGCCGATGGTAAACTTGGCTACCAGAGCGCCAAAGATCTTTCCACCACAACCCTTTCTGCCGAAGAGCAAAAGCAAATCATCCGCAATGGTAAAAACTACATGCCTCCGCACAAAAAGTTAACCGATCAGCAGGTGGATGCAGTTATCAGCTATGTGGGCACCTTTAAACAACCGAAATAAAAACAGCAGTGCTGTTCAAATACCAACTAAAAAGGCCGTTCAACGAACGGCCTTTTTGTTTATTCACTTTATCGAAATGCTTACTTGGTATATTTCTCGTCATCGGGCGCCCAACGGCCATGTATACTGCTAAACAAGCGGCTCCAGCGTATCTTGTGTAGCAAGTCGCCTTTAGGGTTGTAGCTCATCCATATAAACCAGGCCTTGCCTACAATGTGGTCCTCAGGAACAAAACCCCAATAGCGGCTATCCTGCGAGTTGTGGCGGTTATCGCCCATCATCCAATAGTAATCCATTTTAAAGGTATAAGAGGTAGCCTCCTGTCCGTTCACAAAGAACTTACCATTGCGGCGCTCCACATTGTTACCCTCATACACACGGATGGCACGATCATATTGCGGATAAATAGAATCGTTTAAAGGCACCGTCCAGCCCTTTTTAGGCAGGTAAACCGGACCGAAATTATCCACGTTCCAGGTGTAATGGCTAAAATCGTTGGGGAAGATGTTTTCGAAATACACAGGGCGGTCGCCATCATAGCCCGCAATCGATTTCTGCCCTTTGGCAATTACATATTGGTAAACCGTATCAGTTATGCCAAGTGCTTTTAACGAGGTTACATCCTTCTCCGTCATCCGGAAAATAAAGTGGTCGGCACCCAAAATTTCCATGGTGTCCATCTGCAGTTCTTCAATCTGTTCCTCCGTGGGGTTCATGCCTTTCTTAAACTTAATAAAGTAAGGAGTATAGAGGTTTTCGGGCTTATAAGCAGGTGCATCATTTACATATAATATGCCGTCTATCACCTCTAACTTATCGCCGGGCACACCTACGCATCGCTTAATATAGTTCTCGCGCTTATCTACGGGGCGCGCAACAATATGGATGTTCGGATTCTGCCACATATCCTCACGCGCTTTTTCGTAGCTGCTACCGCTGCGCAGGGCTGCTATGCGTACAAGGTCGTAATAGGATGGGCCCTGGTCTTCCAACACTACGGTATCACCTGCCGGAAAATTAAATACCACCATATCATACCGCTTTACATGCTGAAAACCCGGTAAGGTTTTGTAGGGCAGTTTAATCCATTCCACATACGATTTGCTGTTCAATACCGGTATCGTGTGGTGCACAAAAGGCATGCTTAAAGGGGTATTGGGTATGCGCGCGCCGTAATGGAACTTCGATACAAACAGAAAGTCATTCACCAGCAGGGTTTTCTCCATACTGGGGGTAGGTATCATATAAGCTTCCGCAACAAAAATGCGGATAAGGGTAGCCGCTACTACGGCAAACACTATTGCATCAGCCCATTCGCGCAGGGGTGTGCGCACCGGCAACTTCTGGCCCGGTTTAACACCACCGGGGCCAATAAATTTTTCGTTAGGCGAAAAACCAAGGAAAGGAATATACACCACGGCAAACATCACGCTGGCAAAGTGTTCCCAAAAGCCATACCGTTTAAACGCGGTGCTCATTTCCGAAAGCTGACTGGCCACGTAGAACAGGTTAACCCCGGGTATAAACAACATCCAGGTCCACCACTTTGGCTTATCAATCAGGCGTTGCCATTCCATCGAACTTAACACCGGCACAAAGGCCTTCCAGGGGGCAATGCCCATTTTCTTAAAAATGCCGTACGTACCTATACGTATGCCCAGCATATAAACAAACACCAGAGAAAGAAATATCATAATAAGGTTTCTGTATTACGTAATACCACCAACGAAAATAGAATTTAAGCCGTCATTTTAAACGTAGGCACCAGAGCACTACTGTAACATATCCTTCATTTCAAACACGCCTTTTTTGCCAATCAGCCATCGGGCAGCCATAACTGCGCCTTCTGCAAATCCTCTCCTGCTTTTGGCCTCATGCTTAAATTCCAGCTCATCAACGCTGCTGGTGTAGGTTACCACGTGCGTGCCCGGTACCCCCGGCTCCCTTTTTGCAACGATTAACAAATCATTGGCATTCAGTGCGGCCTTTTCGTTCTTCACCTGCGCCTGCGGCACGGTGCCCTCCGTTTGGGTGGCCCAGTTGGTTTTGCGGTCCAGCACCTCCATAATTACCTCTGCCGTTTTTACTGCGGTGCCGCTGGGGGCATCTAACTTTTCGGTATGGTGGCTTTCCCACATCGTCACTTCGTATTGCGGCTGCTTATCCATCAACTCGGCCATCCGGCGGTTCACTTCCCAAAATATATTTACACCAATGCTAAAATTGGGCGAATAGAATACCGCACCTTTCGCTGCTTCGCAGGCTACTTTCACTTCCGGCAAGTGCTCCAACCAGGCGGTGGTGCCTACTACTACAGGAACACCTGCCTCCAGGCACTTCTTAATATGCTCTACTGCCGAATCAGGCCGGGTAAATTCAATAGCTACATCCGCTTTCTGTAAATTCTCAGCGGTAAAATCCTGCTTGTTCTCCTCACTTATTTTCAGCACTACCGCATCGCCCAGATCGTTCAATACCTGTTCGATGGTTTTACCCATTTTGCCATATCCTATTAAGGCCACTTTCATAGTCAAACTTTGTGGCTAAAGTACAAGGTAAAAGCAAAAACCGGTGGGTAAATCTTCCACAGGGCTGCTGCTGTGTTGGCAAGGCACTGTTTTTGCAAACAGCTGCTATGCCCGAAGGACCATCAATCGTCATCTTAAAGGAACAGGTACAGAAGTTCAAAAACCATAAAGTATTGCAGGTTAACGGTAATTCGAAGCTGGATATAAGCCGCCTGAAAAATCAAAAAATAACCGACTTTAAAAGCTGGGGCAAGCACTTCCTTATTTGTTTTAAAGGTTTTACCGTGCGCATCCATCTTATGCTGTTTGGTACATACCGCATCGACGAGGCGAAAGAATCAACGCCCCGCCTTTCCTTAAAGTTCAATAACGGCGAACTCAACTTTTATGCCTGCTCCGTACAATTTATTGAAGGCGATCTGAACGAGGCTTATAACTGGCAGGCGGATGTTCTATCCGAACAATGGAATCCCCGCGGTGCTTCCAAGGCACTAAAGGCAATTGGCAACACATTGGTTTGTGATGCGTTGTTAGATCAATCCATTTTTTCAGGCTCCGGCAACATTATCAAGTGCGAAGTACTATACCGCATTAAGGTTCATCCGCAAAATAAAATCAAGCAACTACCGCCTAAAAAACTGGCCGAACTGGTAAAACAAGCGCGGCAATACAGCTTCGACTTCCTGAAATGGAAACGCAACTACGAACTACGCAAACACTGGCTGGCTTACAAATGCAAAACCTGCAAGCGCTGCAATCTCCCCATCAAACTAAAGGTTATGGGTAAAACGCAACGAAGGACCTTCTTTTGCGACAATTGTCAGAAGCTGTATAAGTAACCGGTACGAAATCCTGTATAAGTAACTGCGCACACACCGTTTAATGCAACACGCAAAATTTAATTTTAGAGATAACCGGTTCCGCAGGTCGTCCCCATTTATCCTTAAGTAATACATCATCAATCAGGAAGGTACAGGTATGACCGCCAAATAGATACTTTCTCAGTTCAGGAGTAAACCTATTGCCGGTAATTTGGAATACAACACGCGCATTTTCGGACGAAGACTCCATCAATGTCATTCTAAAGCTCACTATTTCATAATCAGCATTACTCACCGTTAAGCTATCATCGCCATTAAAAACAGCCATCCTGTCTATCACTATCTCCTTACCCCCATAGCCGTTATACAACACAAATGGCGACTCGTTGATCCGGGTGTAGGTCAACGGATGATTGCTATGCAAATAGCCAAGTTCCTTATTACAACCATAAACGCCCAAAAGGCCTAAAGCTATTAGCATCGCAGCTGCACTTCGTAACTCCATTAAAAAATCCACCATCGTAGCCAAATATAGCTTGCTAATGTAATTTTCGCCCATCAGATGCAAAACCTAACTCCGGGCCGCTTTACAAATGCAAAACCTGCAGGCGCTGCAATCTCCCCATCAAACTAAAGGTTATGGGCAAAACGCAACGAAGGACCTTCTTTGGCGACAATTGTCAGAAGCTGTATAAGTAATCCCGCCCAATGACCAAGATAAATACGCTATAAAAGTTCCGCTTCATGCAACGCAAAACTTACATATCCGGCCTCTAAACTTTAAGCGCTAAACCATGGCAGTGCCTTTATTGGGTTTCTCCGCCTGTAATTGATTTAAACTAACCGGCAGCGAAATAATGAACGTAGACCCCTCCCCCGGTTTACTGCGCGCAGAAATAAACCCATTATGGTCTTCCACAATTTTTTTGCAAAGCGCTAAACCAATACCGGTTCCTTCATAATCGCTGGCATTGTGTAAACGCGTAAACATGCTGAATATCTTCTCCGCATATTTTTGGTCGAAACCAATACCATTATCTTCAATTATGATCCGGCAATACTTGTTGGGTTCATGTCCGTTACTGCCATCAGCAGGTCCAAAATCACTCTCCGCCCGTATACGTATTTCTGGTGGCATACCGGCACTCGTATATTTCAAGGCATTACTTAACAGGTTATAAATAACAGCTTGCATCAGGTTCGGGTTAATAAAAATCGAAGGCAGCGTATCAATAGCAATACGCGCCTTCTTCAGGGCGATGGTTTCTTCCAACTGATCCTGCACATCACTCACCAGTTGGTTCAAATCGCACTTGACAAACTCCTTCTTGGAGGTGGCGATCTTGGAGAAGGTAAGAATGTCGCGGATAAGGATCTGCATCCGCTCCGCTGAATGCTGTATCCGGCTCAGGTATAGTTTACCGTTTTCATCCAGCAGTTGACTATATCCCGTTCCTAACCGATCGGTAAACAAGCGGATTTTGCGCAGGGGCTCCTGTAAATCATGCGAAGCCATAAACGCAAAACGGTCCAGATCTTTATTGGCTGCTTCCAAACGGTCAATGTTCTTCAGCAATTCCAGATTCAGCGCTTTGATTTTCTCTTCCGTTATCCTGCGTTCGTTGATCTCATTCTCCAGGCTCTTATTAATAGCAATCAATTTCTGCTCCTGCATCTGCAGGCGATGATTCTTTTGATACAAATCAATAAACACGGCCACCTTTGCTTTCAGTAATTCGGGCTTGATAGGTTTGTAGATATAATCCACCGCCCCCGATCGGTAACCGTTATAAATGCTCTCTTCGGTGTAACTGTGCGCCGTAATAAAAATGATAGGTATCTGCCGCAATTTTTCACGCTCATAAATCATGGAGGCAGTCTCAAACCCATTCAGGTTTGGCATTTTTACATCCATTAATATCAGCGCAAAGTCGTACTCCTGCAGCAGCACCTTTAAGGCTTGCTTACCCGAAGTAGCCTTTACAAACCTATAATGCTCTGTGCCTAACAGTGCTTCAATTGAAAGCAAGTTATCTTCGCGGTCATCTACCAATAATATCTTGGGTTGCATCAATCACCTCCTTTTATTTATAAAACCATATACGCATTAACGATAGCAACTGATCAATCTTTAAGGGTTTGGTAATGTAATCCGACGCACCGGCCTCAATACATTTCTGCCTGTCACCTTTCATAGCCTTGGCTGTAACAGCAATAATGGGTAACGAACTGTTCTTATGTTCCCGGCGTATTTTTTGCGTGGTTTCGTAACCATCCATTTCCGGCATCATAATGTCCATCAACACCATTTCAATAGCAGGGTTCTCATTCAGTATACTGATCGCTTCCTTACCGCTCTCTGCTGTTATAACGTTAATGTTATACCGCTCAAACACAGTAGTAAGTGCAAACAGGTTACGCACATCATCATCCACCACCAGGATGTTTTTACCGGTAAGTATGTCCTCCTTGCGGCGGTTGTTTTCAATAATCCTGCGCTTTTCTGGGCTCAAATCCTTATGGTTAATGTGTAAATGCAGCACTGTTTCTTCCAGCAAATGCTCCAGCGAATTCACCCCTTTCAGCAATACCGTATTTGAGTTGCGGTTCAACTGCTTCATTTCATTCTTGTCAAAATCGCGGGCCGAATACACGATAACCGGGGTAAGCTTCTTCTTGATGCTATCCACCTTATTCACCAACTCCATCCCTCCAATATCAGGCAGCGTATAATCAAGGATGATACAATCAAAAGGACGTTCCTGGATAAGTTGCAAGGCCTGTTCGCCGGTAGAGGCAATGGTAATCTGCACATTGTTATCCTCCAGTATCTTGGCTATTTGCGATGAGTCAATCTCATTATCCTCCACTACCAATACCTTGCGCATATCCTTATTGGCAAACGAATTAATATCGGCAAATAGCTCTTTCAGCGACTCTGTCTCCAGCGGCTTCAGCAAGAAGCTGCGTGCACCACGTTTCAAAGCCAGCATCCTGTTTTCTTCGCCCGAAATCAGGTGAATCGGAATGTGACGATAGTTGAGGTCGTTGCGCAATAGTTCCAGCACCTTCCATCCACTGGTATCCGGCAGTTTTACATCAAGCGTAATTGCCACCGGCGAAAAGCGGTTGATGAAATCAAACACCTCGATATAACTGATAGCTACAATAGCTTTCAGATTTTCCTGGTGTGCTTTCTCTATTAATATTTTGGCAAAACGCGAATCATCCTCTACTATCAGCATCACTTTATCGCTGGCCGTAATATTACTCCGGTCGTCCCCGCTTTCGTTGATCATCTCGTTTACAATACTCAGGTTCGATTCAATACCCTCATTTGTAATACGGATAGAACTAAGGAGGTTATCAATATCCCCTGAACCATTTATCTGTAACTGCTGAATGGCATTCAGGTTCTCGGTAGTTTGCCGCGATACTACATTGGCCACATTCTCTACCGGCAGGAATAAGGTAAATGTACTGCCTTGTCCGGGCTGGCTTTCCAATTCAATGGTGCCACCTAACAGTTCCGCCAAACCACGACTGATGGAAAGACCTAAACCAGTACCACCATATTTACGGCTGGTGGAACCTTCGGCCTGCTGGAAGGCTTCGAAAATGATATTCTGCTTCTCCTGTGGTATTCCAATACCCGTATCGCTAATGGCAAAAGCTACCACACGGCTGGCTGTATCCAGACTTATATTGCCTGGCTTCCAGGTTTTGTTTGCTTCATAAATGCGCAGTTTCACTTCGCCTTTCTCGGTAAACTTAAACGAGTTGGAAAGCAGGTTCTTCAAAATCTGGTTCAAACGCTGCAAATCGGTTTCCAGCGATATAGGCAGCTGACGGTCTGTTTCAATGGTAAACCGCAAGTGCCTTGCCTCCGAAATCGGCTTAAAGGTAGTTTCCACAAAAGCCGCAATTTCGCTAAAGCGTACCGGCGAAATGTTGGCAGTAATAAAGCCCGATTCAATCTTCGACAAGTCGAGAATGTCGTTGATCAGTTGAATAAGGTCATCCCCGCAACTATGGATGGTTTTCGCATAACGTATTTGCTTCTCATTCAGGTTACCCTCTGCGTTCTCATATAACTGCTGTGCAAGAATCAATAAGCTGTTCAGCGGGGTGCGCAACTCGTGACTCATGTTCGCCAAAAACTCCGACTTATATTTCGAAGTAAGGGTAAGCTGTTCAGCTTTTTCTTCCAGACTCTTACGGGCTTCTTCCACCTCCTTGTTCTTGGCCTCCACCTCATCTTTCTGTTTAACAAGCAATAGTGCCTTATCCTGCAACTCGTCGTTTGTTCTGCGCAACTCTTCCTGCTGTATTTTCAACTCACCGGCCAGCGATTGCGACTGCGCCAACAGTTCTTCCGTACGGGTATTGGTTTCAATCGTATTCAATACTATACCTATGCTTTCCGTCAACTGGCTTAAAAGCTCTAAGTGCGTTTCGCTAAACGCATCCAGCGATGCCAGCTCAATTACCGCCTTCACGTCGTTCTCAAACAGCACCGGCAGAATGATCAGATTGGCAGGGGTTGCTTTCCCTAATCCTGAGTTAATTTTGATATAACCCCGTGGTATGTTCGATAGCAGAATACGTTCCTTTTCAAAGGCCACCTGACCCACCAAACCTTCACCAATCGCAAATGCCTGCGGTATCGATTTATGTTCCTTATAGGCATAAGCAGCAAACAACTTCAACTTCATGTTCTGGGTTTCCTCATCCTGTTTAAGAATGTAGAAGGCCCCATAGTGCGCTGTTACCACCTGCGCCAACTCCGATAAAATACGCTGGGTTACAGTATTCAAATCCTTTTGCCCCTGCAACATCTGGGTAAACTTGGCAAGGTTCGATTTTAACCAGTCCTGCTCCTGGTTACGCAATGTTGTTTCTTTAAGGTTGGTGATCATTTGGTTAATGGTGTCCTTCAAGGCTTCCACCTCCCCTTTCGCTTCTACACGTATAGTTCGGGTTAAGTCACCTTTTGCTACCGCAGTTGATACTTCCGAAATGGAACGTACCTGCGTTGTAAGGTTTTGTGCCAACTGGTTCACGTTCTCCGTAAGGTTCTTCCATATACCCGATGCACCCGGCACACTGGCCTGACCGCCGAGTTTTCCATCCACACCTACCTCACGGGCTACCGTGGTTACCTGGTCGGCAAACACCGCCAGGGTTTCAATCATCTCGTTAATAGTATCTGTTAACTGGGCCACCTCACCTTTCGCATTAATCGAAAGCTTTTGGCGCAGGTTACCTGTTGCTACCGACGTTACCACCTTGGCTATACCACGAACCTGGCTGGTAAGGTTACTCGCCATCATATTCACCGAATCGGTCAAATCTTTCCAGGTACCGGCCACACCTTTTACTTCTGCCTGTCCGCCCAGTTTACCTTCCGTTCCCACCTCACGCGCCACACGCGTAACCTCAAAGGCAAAGGAGTTCAACTGCTCCACCATGGTGTTTATGGTATTCTTCAAATCCAGGATCTCTCCCTTTACGTCAATGGCCACTGTTTTCGATAAGTCGCCGGACGCCACCGCCTTGGTTACCTGGGCAATGTTCCGCACCTGTGCTGTAAGGTTACCGGTCATTTGGTTTACCGAGTCAGTCAAGTCCTTCCAGGTACCTGCCACACCGGGCACAAAGGCCTGCCCACCCAGTTTACCGTCCGTTCCCACCTCACGCGCCACACGCGTTACTTCCGACGCAAACGCTCGCAGCTGATCCACCATGGTATTCAGCGTTTCTTTCAACTGCAAAATCTCACCGCGCACGTCCACCGTAATCTTCTTACTCATATCACCGTTCGCTACCGCAATAGCCACATCGGCAATGTTCCGCACCTGTGCTGTAAGGTTACCGGCCATCTGGTTTACCGAGTCGGTCAAGTCCTTCCAGGTACCTGCCACACCCGGCACGTTCGCCTGGCCACCCAGTTTACCTTCGGTGCCTACCTCACGCGCCACACGTGTTACTTCCGATGCAAAACCGCGCAACTGGTCCACCATCGTATTAATGGTGTTCTTCAACTCAAGGATCTCACCTTTCACGTCCACCCCGATCTTACGACTCAAGTCACCATTCGCCACCGCAGTGGTCACTTCGGCAATGTTCCGCACCTGGCTGGTAAGGTTACTCGCCATCTTGTTTACCGAGTCCGTCAAATCCTTCCAGGTACCGCCTACGCCGGGCACATCGGCCTGTCCCCCCAGTTTACCTTCGCTACCCACCTCACGCGCTACACGCGTCACTTCCGAGCCAAAGGAGTTCAACTGATCCACCATCGTGTTAATCGTATTCTTCAACTCCAATATCTCCCCTTTCACATCCACCGTAATCTTGCGGCTCAAGTCGCCTTTTGCCACTGCCGTGGTTACCTCCGCAATATTTCGCACCTGGCTGGTAAGGTTACTCGCCATCTGGTTTACCGAATCCGTCAGGTCCTTCCACACACCACCTACGCCTTCCACGGTTGCCTGTCCACCAAGTTTACCCTCGCTCCCCACCTCACGCGCCACACGCGTAACTTCCGATGCAAAACCACGCAACTGGTCCACCATCGTATTAATGGTATTCTTCAACTCCAAAATCTCGCCCTTCACGTCCACGGCAATTTTGCGGCTCAAGTCACCATTGGCCACCGCCGTGGTTACCTCAGCAATATTTCGCACCTGCCCCGTAAGGTTACTGGCCATCTGGTTCACCGAGTCCGTTAAATCCTTCCAGGTGCCGCCCACACCGGTCACCTCCGCCTGACCGCCCAATTTACCTTCCGTACCTACTTCCAGCGCCACGCGCGTTACCTCCGATGCAAACGAGTTCAGCTGATCCACCATCGTATTAATGGTTTTCTTCAACTCTAAAATCTCGCCCTTCACATCCACTGTAATTTTACGGCTCAAGTCGCCCCGGGCCACGGCCGTGGTAACCTCCGCAATATTCCGCACCTGGCCCGTAAGGTTACTGGCCATTTGGTTCACCGAATCTGTCAAATCCTTCCACACACCACCTACACCTACCACCGTAGCCTGGCCCCCCAGTTTACCCTCGCTGCCCACCTCACGCGCCACACGCGTCACCTCCGATGCAAACGAGTTTAGCTGATCCACCATCGTGTTAATCGTATTCTTCAACTCCAGAATTTCCCCCTTTACGTCCACCGTAATCTTCCGCGATAAGTCACCCTTCGCCAAACCGGTAGTCACCTCGGCAATATTCCGCACCTGCCCCGTAAGGTTACTGGCCATCTGGTTCACCGAGTCCGTCAAATCCTTCCAGACCCCGCCAACGCCTTTCACCGTTGCCTGCCCTCCCAATTTACCTTCACTGCCCACTTCACGCGCCACACGCGTCACTTCCGATCCAAATGAGTTCAACTGATCCACCATCGTGTTGATGGTATTCTTCAACTCCAAAATCTCCCCTTTAACATCCACCGTAATTTTCTTCGATAAATCGCCTTTGGCCACCGCTGTTGTTACCTCTGCAATGTTCCGCACCTGCGCTGTAAGGTTACTACCCATGTAGTTCACCGAGTCCGTCAAATCTTTCCAAACGCCACCCACACCCTTCACCTTGGCTTGTCCGCCCAGTTTTCCTTCGCTACCCACCTCACGCGCCACACGCGTCACCTCGGCACTAAACGAGTTCAACTGATCCACCATTGTGTTAATGGTATTCTTCAACTCCAATATCTCCCCTTTAACGTCCACCGTAATCTGTCGGCTAAGGTCACCCTTCGCTACCGCTGTAGTTACCTCGGCAATGTTCCGCACCTGGCCCGTCAGGTTACTGGCCATTTGGTTCACCGAGTCCGTCAAATCCTTCCAGGTACCTGCCACACCTTTTACATGGGCCTGCCCGCCTAGCTTACCTTCGGTTCCCACCTCCAGCGCCACACGCGTTACTTCCGACGAAAAGGAGTTCAACTGATCCACCATCGTATTAATGGTATTCTTCAACTCCAATATCTCGCCCTTCACATCCACGGTAATCTTACGGCTCAAGTCACCTTTGGCCACCGCAGTGGTAACCTCGGCAATGTTCCGCACCTGGGCCGTAAGGTTACTACCCATCTGGTTTACCGAGTCCGTTAAATCCTTCCATACACCGGCCACGCCTTTCACCTTAGCCTGTCCGCCAAGTTTGCCCTCGCTGCCCACCTCACGCGCCACACGCGTCACCTCCATCGAAAACAGGTTCAACTGCTTCACCATGTCGTTCACCTCTTTGGCGATACGCGCAAACTCACCTTCCAGTATATGGCCGCCTATTTCCAAACTCATCTGTTGCGAAAGGTTACCCTTGGCTACTGAACTTATCACGTGCGCAATTTCAATGGTGGGGTGCACCAAATCCGATATCAACGTATTCAGCGATTCAACACCTGTATGCCACGAGCCCTTCGCCTGCGGCAACTCAATACGCTGCGTTAGTTTACCTTGTTTACCGATGGTATTACCGGCCTTGGTAAACTCCTGCATCATCTTCTCGTTCATGGCAATAATCTCGTTCAGCGCATCGCATACCTTACCGCTAATGCCTAACTGATCGATAGGCATACGCACAGCAAAGTTGCCATTCTTCACCTCCGTTAATACGCTTAGCAATTCACGCGCATCCAGGGTTTCCTTTTCCTCATAGCGGGCGCGTTCGTGCAGACTTTCATCTATTTTAACCTTGGCTTTTCTCGAAATTTTTGCTTTTGGCGGAAAGGCCGGCTCCACGCCGTTTCCATTACCATTCTGGAGTTCTTTCTTAACGGGCATAGTAGTACATATTATTTCATTAAAAAATACGACAACCTGCGGCTATAACATCAGGAGGGAAAATGCTACCATCAAAAAATGCTGAGTCCGATACTATTGCTTACGCTGTCCTTTCTCAAAGCAAAAACATCAAAGGCAGAATATGAATTTATATTTGAAAATTATTTTCCGTAATACGTAAATTGTAGACGCATTTCCACAGCAATCCAATTAAATGCTGTGGCACACTTTTTTTAATGCACGAACACGTACCCAACTATGAGCTGTTTAAACACTTATTTTCTGCTTATCCCGGGCACACTAACAGCGCTAGCCCCTTCCCTTAACTTTCCTTTATTCCATAAAATTGTATTTTGCTAAACGATAGAACCGCACCTGTATGAGCGACGTAAAAACCGTAATGATTGTGGACGACGACCCCGACGACCGCATGATTTTTGAGGAGGCTTTATCGGATGCTGCACCCGGATCCATTTGTTTGGCCGCCCGCGACGGCGAAGAGGCCCTCCGCTTACTGAGCGAACGTTTGGATAACCCGCCCAATTATATTTTTCTGGATTTGAATATGCCGCGTATATCGGGCAAGCAATGCCTGGTTGAAATACGGAAAATGCCGCAACTGCAACAAGTGCCGGTTATCATTTACTCCACCTCTACCCTTAGCGACGATGTGCGCGAAACAAAGGACCTGGGCGCTAATCACTTTTTAAGCAAGCCCAACCACTTTAGTGCACTGCGCGATGCCCTGATTGACATACTCGCCCAGCCCTTTGCGCCGCTCGGTAAATAGCTATTTACTGCTGCTTTTTTTAGCGCGGCCTTTTTTGGCACCGCCCTTTTTAGCGCTTGCACGCTTTTTGGCTCCGCCTTTTTTAGCAGCAGCCTTTTTCGCTCCGCCTGTCTTTTTAGGCACTTTGGCGCCCTCCTTACGGGCCTCCGATAAACCAATGGCAATGGCTTGCTTACGGCTGGTAACCTTTTTGCCCGAACCCGAGCGCAACGTACCTTCCTTTTTTTCGTGCATTACCTTTTTAACCTTGCTTTGTGCTTTTTTACTGGTAGCCATAAAATGCTATTTAGTTATACAATAAACTCACTCATTCTCCAGTGTTTTGCGCAACAGTTCCAGCGCTGCGCGGGTAAATAGTGGCACATTCTGCTGGCGCGTTTTGCCAAACACCAGCTTTTCGGTAACCATATGCCTTTTACTACCTGCAGCTATCCATACCGTGCCTACAGGGTGTTTGGCGGTACCACCGTCAGGGCCGGCAAAACCGGTTATGGCTATACCATAGTTGGTATGCATAGCATCCAGCAAACCGCTTAGCATTGCCCGGGCACAAGTTTCGTTCACCGCCTCTTCCTCTTTAGTTACATCCGGACTTACCTGCAATAAATCTTCCTTTACCTCGGGCGAGTAGGCAATAATGCCCCCCTTAAACCAGGGCGATAGGGCCGTGCTCATGGTTATTACATGGGCCAGGTGACCGCCGGTGCAGCTTTCCGCACAGCTTAAATAAGCCCGGCGGCGTTTAAGCAATTTAGCAAGCACGGCTTCCGTTTCAGGTAACAGGGCTTCGGGGGCAGATTTTCTTTTGGTTCCAAACAAAAAGCGCATAATACAAGCGGGTATGGCAAAGCCCTAAAAAGCTGTTCCACAGGGCGTTTTAGCCATAAATGACCAAAAACACCTCAAAACTCTAATACCCAATTGTTTTTACCGTTATGTTGGAATTTTAACTACCTTTTCTATATTTGCGCTCCGCTAAAACGGAATGCACCCGTAGCCCCGCCCAAACGGGACTACGAAAGGCAAATTTTAAATAGAAGCACCCGTAGCTTAACTGGATAGAGCATCTGACTACGGATCAGAAGGTTAGGGGTTCGACTCCCTTCGGGTGCACAGAAAGCGCAACAGCAGTTGCGCTTTTTTTGTTTATAGAACCCCCAAACTTAACGGATCAGAAGGTTAGCCCCGAAACCTCGGGGGACTCCCTTCGGGTGCACAGAAAGCGCAACAGCAGTTGCGCTTTTTTTGTTTATAACAACCACCAAACCTTAACGGATCAGAAGCTTAGCCCCGATACCTCGGGGGACTCCTTTCGGGTGCACAGAAAGCGCAACAACAGTTGCGCTTTTTTTGTTTTATAGCAACTACCAACATACAGCGATCAGAAGCCGCTTGCTGTAGCCACCCTGCTCAACTTCCGCGCCTGTCCTTTCATTGCAAAAAAATCATATTTTAGTGCCATAACTAAGCAGTAACATGTTTGAACAGACTTTCAGGAATATTGACGACATACTCTACAAGGATAGCGGGGCAGATAGCGAACTGGACTACATAGAACAAACCAGTTGGGTTTTGTTTCTGCGCTACCTCGATGATTTAGAAAAGGACAAGGCCGATGAAGCAGCCTTACAGGACAAACCCTACACCTTTATTATTGATGAGCAGTTCCGTTGGGCTAATTGGGCTATGCCAAAACTCCCCGATGGTAAGTTAGACCACCACAAAGCCAAAACGGGTAAAGACCTGGTGGATTTTGTAGACCTGAAGCTATTCCCTTACCTCGCCAATTTTAAGCTACTACACACCGATAAACCGCAGACTATTGAGTATAAGATAGGCGAAATTTTTAGCGAACTTAAAAACAAAATAAAAAGCGGTTATAACCTGCGCGAGGTAATTGAACTGGCCGATGAACTGCCCTTTAGAAGCACCAAAGATAAGCACGAGCTAAGCCACCTGTACGAAACCAAGATTAAAAACATGGGTAATGCAGGGCGTAATGGTGGGCAGTATTACACCCCACGCCCGTTAATACGTGCCATGATACAGGTGGTAAAGCCTAAAATAGGCGAGCGCATTTACGATGGTGCCTGTGGCAGTGCAGGCTTTTTGTGCGAGGCTTACGAATACCTAACCCGCGATAGGGATAAACTAAGCACCAACGATTTAAAAACCCTGCAACAAAAAACCTTTTACGGAAAGGAAAAGAAAAACCTGGCTTACATTATTGGGGTAATGAACATGATACTGCACGGTATTGAAGCCCCCAATATTATACACACCAACACGCTTAGCGAAAGCATACGCGATATACAGGAAAAAGACCGCTACCACGTAATACTGGCCAACCCGCCGTTTGGAGGCAAAGAAAGGCCGGAAGTGCAACAGAATTTTGACATTAAGAGCAGCGAAACAGCCTTTTTGTTTTTACAGCACTTTATTAAAAGCTTAAAAGCAAACGGCCGGGCAGCCATAGTTATTAAAAACACCTTTTTAAGTAATACCGATAATGCCGCAGTTAGCCTGCGCAAACACCTGCTTGAAAGCTGCAACCTGCATACGGTGTTAGATATGCCCGGCGGTACGTTTTTAGGGGCAGGTGTAAAAACCGTAGTGTTGTTTTTTACCAAAGGCGAACCCACCAAAAGTATATGGTATTACCAGCTTAACCCCGGCCGTAACATGGGCAAGGGTAACCCGTTGAACGATGAGGACATGAAGGAGTTTGTTAACCTGCAAACCACCATGCCCGAAACCGAACGCAGTTGGAACCTAAAAGTGGCTGCACTAAATACTACTACGTACGACCTAAGCGTAAAAAACCCTAACAAGCCCGAGGAAGCTGCCTTACGTGCCCCCACCGAAATACTGGAAGAAATGCAGGAATTAGATGCTGAAACCACTGATATTTTAAATGCCATAGCTGAGATGATATGAAGAAGGGGTGGAAAATGATTACTGTCGGTGAGGCATGTGACAAAGGTTCGTCTAACGTCTCCCAGAACAAGCTAACCAATGAAGTGGGACCGTATGCAATATACGGTGCGAGTGGTTATATAAAAAATGTGAGCTTTTACCATAACGAAAAACCATACTTATCAATTGTAAAGGATGGTTCGGGTGTTGGTCGAGTGACAAAAATGGAAGCTTTTACTTCCACTATTGGAACGTTGCAATATATTTTTCCGAAAGAAGGCATCGACTTAAATTACTTGTATTATTCTCTTATATCAATTGATTTCAAAAAATACGTAGCTGGTGCTGCAATCCCACACATCTATTTTAAGGACTACAAAAACGAGCCTTTTCTGTGGATGCCCCTTCCCGAACAACAAGCCATAGTTGCCATTTTAGATGAAACCTTTGCAGCAATTGAAAAAGCCAAACAAAACACCGAGCGCAACCTGCAAAACGCAAGGGAGCTATTTCGCTGCTGTTTAAATCAAAAGTTCAGTAATGACACAGAGCAGTGGAAAGAGAAGACATTTGAAGACCTGATTCATGAAAACCAAATTGGTTTAATCAAGGCAGCCAAAGAACAAGGCAAGGGCAAAAAGTATAGATACCTTAAGATGGATTCTATTACGGCTGACAACACTTTGACCCATGACAAGTATGTTTACGTAGATGCTACTAAAGATGAGTTAAAAAAATATAGTTTGGATAATGGAGATTTTCTTTTCAATACTAGAAATAGTTATGATTTGGTGGGAAAGACTTGTGTGTTTAAGACGATAGATGACGAACTAACCCTGTTTAATAACAATATCATGCGAGTTAAATTTGTGAAGGAAGTTTTACCTGAATTCATAAATTATGCGTTTTCAACTGAAGTTGTCAAGAAAAGGCTGGAAAAATTGAAAAGTGGCACCACTAGTGTAGTTGGAATATATTACAAAGGATTAAGAAATTTATTAATACCGTTGGTGGAACACAAGTCCCAACGTAAGTTTGTCCAAGAACTCGATGCGCTGAAACTCGAAACCCAAAAACTTGAAGCTATTTACCAAAAGAAACTGGATGATTTAGAGGAACTAAAGAAAAGTATTTTGCAAAAGGCGTTTAGTGGGGAATTAAAAAGCAAGAGAAATCAAACACAACTATCATATGCTAGATGAACTACAGTCATTATTCGCGCAACTTGATTCTAGTACGCTTAGTACTTTACCCTGTTTTTGGGATAGACCAGACACAGTTTCGTTTCGCATTGGATTAGACGAAGGCCCCCAAATCAAGCTTTATCCTATAAATCCAGGAACATACTACCTCAATGTTAGAGATGTAAAAGGCAATCAAGCCCGATTTTCAATTGACAGCCCAAGCGACTTATTTTCAGTAGCCAATGAGGTTTACAGCAGAATCAGGATATTAACAAATGCTCCCAGCTACAAGATTCTACTAGATGAACCTGATAAGCTAGGTCTAATGTTGGCTAACGTAGATAGTATGGTTAAGCCCATTCTTAAGCGCCTACTTAACGAGGATTACATAGAATGAACGAAACAGAAACCCGAGCAGAATATATTGACCCTGCCCTAAAGGCAGCAGGTTGGGGCATAGTGGAAGGAAGCTACGTGCGCAGGGAGTTTCCTATTACCAAGGGCCGTTTAGTTGGTAACGGGCAACGCAGCAAGCCCGATAAGGCCGATTATGTGTTGCAATACCGCAACCGCAACTTAGCCATTATTGAGGCTAAAAAGTTAAGCAGCCATTACACCGAAGGTTTAGGGCAGGCTAAAGACTATGCCGGCAGGCTGTTAGTGCGTTTTACCTACAGCACCAACGGGCTAAAAATATACGAGGCAGATATGCTGCAGGGCACAGAGGGCGATGTTACCACCTACCCTACCCCCCATGAGCTTTGGCAAATGGTATTTGGCGAAGAAGAAAAAGCAGCACCCGAAGCGGCAGTATGGAAAGAAAAGCTGTTATCCATACCATTTGAAGTAAAAGGCAACTGGCAACCACGCTATTATCAGGAAAATGCCATTACTAAAGCATTAGAGGCCATTGCAGAGGGCAAAAAGCGCATATTACTTACACTGGCTACCGGCACGGGTAAAACAGCCATTGCCTTTCAAATAGCCTGGAAACTGTTTAACAGCCGTTGGAACATTCATAAAGATGGGCAACGCAGTCCCCGTATTTTGTTTTTAGCTGATAGAAACATACTGGCCGACCAGGCATTTAACGCCTTTAGCTCGTTTGAAGAAGATGCACTGGTAAGAATAAACCCTGCTGATATAAAAAAGAAAGGCCGCGTGCCTCAAAACGGCAGTGTGTTTTTTACCATCTTCCAAACCTTTATGAGCGGGCCGGATGAAACCCCTTATTTTGGTGATTACCCTCCCGATTTTTTCGACTTTATAATAATTGACGAATGCCACCGCGGCGGTGCTAAAGACGAAAGCCGCTGGCGGTTTATCATGGAATACTTTAGTTCAGCCGTTCAATTAGGTTTAACGGCCACCCCCAAGCGCACCATAAATGCCGACACGTATAATTACTTCGGCGAACCGGTATACACGTATTCCCTTAAACAGGGTATTAATGATGGTTTTTTAACCCCTTTTAAAGTGAAACAGATTGATACTACTATTGACGAGTATGTATATACCGGCGATGATGTAGTAGAAGAGGGTGAAGTAGAGCAAGGCAGACGCTATACTGAAGCAGACATGAACCGCATAATTCAGATTGAAGCCCGCGAAAAATACCGGGTGGAGATTTTTATGCGGCAAATAGACCAAACCCAAAAAACACTGGTATTTTGTGCAACGCAACTGCACGCGTTGGCAATACGTAATTTAATCAATCAAATAGCCGATAGCAAAAACCCTAACTATTGTCATCGGGTTACAGCCGATGAAGGAAAATTAGGCGAACAGCACCTGCGCGATTTTCAGGATAATGAAAAATCAATTCCGACCATACTTACAACCTCGCAAAAACTAAGTACGGGTGTTGATGCCCCGGAGGTACGCAACATCGTGCTCTTGCGTCCGGTTAATTCTATGATAGAGTTTAAACAGATCATAGGCAGAGGCACGCGCATATTTGATGGAAAGGATTATTTTACCATTTACGATTTTGTAAATGCGCACGAATTGTTTACCGACCCCGATTGGGATGGTGAACCGTTAGACCCTGTAGCAGCTAACCCGCGTACTGCTACTCCTCCTTGTAATGTATGCGGTCAGCAGCCCTGCATTTGCATTCGGGAACCGGATTTTGTTTGCGAAGTTTGCGGATATAATCCTTGTCGTTGCGAAGGAAATTCACGGCGTTTAGTAAAAATTAAATTGGCCGATGGTAAAGTGCGCGAGTTACAGCACATGATACAAACCACTTTTTGGAGTCCTGATGGCAGGCCCATTTCCGCAGAACAGTTTCTGCAAAGCATGTTTGGCTCGTTACCCGATTTTTTCAAAAGCGAAGAAGAACTACGAAATATTTGGAGCAAGCCCGGCACACGCAAAAAGCTGCTGGAACAGCTTAATGAAAAGGGCTTTACCAAAGCACAACTACACGACCTGCAAAACATGATACGTGCTGAAAAGAGTGATTTATACGATGTGTTAGCGTACGTAGCCTTTCAGGCACAGCCCATAGAAAGGACGATAAGAGCTGAGCAGGCCAGATTGCGTTTTAATAATTACGACAGCAAGCAGCAAGCATTTTTAGATTTTGTTTTAAAGCAGTATATAAGTTCAGGGGTAGATGAGTTGGACGATGCCAAGTTGAAACCGTTACTTGAGTTAAAATACCGGGCAATTGATGATGCCAAAAGGGAGTTAGGTGATATAACAACTATACGCAACACCTTTATAGGTTTTCAAAGCTATTTATACGATAATGGTATTGCGGTATAATCAAGCATTAACTCAACTCACATAAGCCGCTATGAAAAAAAAATCGGAAGGAATTAGTTGGTCTGTAATTCTTGTCTCAGCAATAGTTGGTGGCTTGGCAGGCCATTACCTGATAGAACCCGGCTACAGAAAATTTCTTGATAAAAGACACAACCTTACACAAGAACCGGATGCTGAAAAACTTAAAGAGATCGAGCAAAAGATTACTAACTATTCGCACTTGCTTTTCGAGGATTATTTTGGCAGCGAAGCTGAGGAGAAGTATCAGGAATACTACAACCAAAACAACCGTTCAAACCAACTGAACCCCAACAATGATGCCTACTGGCAAAGCAGGGGCCATAATGAACGGCCAGATGACTGGGAGGAAAAAACGCAAGACGGAAATGAGGAATACTCACAAAGCGAACTAGATAACCATGCCAATCAAATGAACCCTAACAACGATGCTTACTGGCAAAGCCGCGGTGAAGACGAACGCCCGGACGATTGGGAAGAACGTTCAAAAAAATAGGCCGCTTAATTGTTCCTTTAGTGAAAGTAAACCGCGTGACTCAACCCATACTTCCCTGCTAGGGCAAGCGTACCGCGTGTGCTGAGTATTTAAGACTAAGATTCTCCCCCTTTTCGTCTTTTAAAAACCTGCTCATTTCTTAACCTACATTCCCACCTAACTCATCTACCCGTTCCCTACCTTCGCTGTTATGGAACAACCCCAATACTCCAAATTCTACCATAGCCTGCGCAAGGTATTTATAAAACTGCCCGGCTTTGAGGCCATCTACGAGCGTACAGAAACCTCTCCCCTGCCGGCGGAGCCCATGATGTTTAGCTTCATCGGCATTATTGTTATCCCCGCTATTACAGCTATTGTCCTGACGTTAGCTGAGGTCTACCCGGCCACCATCGCTATACACTGGCTGGCAGATAAATTCGATATCCACTCCCTAAAAATGGCCGCCGCCGTAAACATCGTAGCGTTTATGCTGGCAGCTTTTGTAATTGCGCTGCCCATTCTAATCATCTACCGCATCTTAAACACCAAGCGCTAATACACCCTACCGGCGCCAATACCAACCGGACTTCAGCCCCTAAACAGCAAATTCCACTTTTCCCGGCAAGCCGGATGCTTTAGCTTCCGGCCATAAGGCTGCAACACCAAACCATTATTAAAGGCTAACCCAAAACTGTCCCCCTACGCGCAAGCCACCAGCCCGGCAAGTAGGGGGACGAGAAAAAGCCGGACCTGCATGGCCCCGGAATAGACCGGCTTTTTCGGAGGGGGTAAAACTCTTGCCCAACTCACCACCCCACCCCCAAAAATCCAACCACCCATACCCTTGTATTTAATCTGCGTCCATCTGTGTTAATCTGTGGTGAATTGTATTGGATTTTCGGAGGGGGTAAAATCTTAGCTCATTAGCGCCACACCATTATAAAGGACAACTCCAAAATTCCCCTCCTCGTTGAGGAGGGGACAGGTTTAGCGCCAGCTAAACCAGGGGTGGTCGGCCCACTTGCCCAACTCACCACCCCACCCCAAAAAAAATCCAACCACCCATTCGCTTGCATTTAATCCGTGTCCATCTGTGTTAATCTGTGGTGAATTGTATTGGCTTTTCGGAATGGGCACCTTAGTTCCTTCCCATCTATCAGTATTCCTAACAAAAGTCAGTCACCCTGCTTACCCAGATCAATAATTACAGCACTCCAACGGCTGAACTTTGCTTTAACCAAAATCTGAATCATGAGAACAATGTTGTTGCTGCTTTTTGCACTGTCAACCACCTTTGCTACTGCACAAATCGACTCCACAGCTAATAAAATTGCCATATTGCCCTTCACGTATAATTTGGTAAAGGATGTTCCAACCTCCGACGTAGGACAACAACAAGCCTTCGCGTATCTGTCGCAATATGCCAGGTTCATGCAGCTACAACCGGTTGCCATAACCAATACACTGCTTAACGAACAGGGCATTAAAACCACCAACCTGCGTTACTATGCAGCAGGCAACTTATGTACATTGCTGGGTGTTCAATACCTGGTTGTTGCAACCGTCTCCGAAAATCCCTACTCATCGCAAAGCCATACCACGTTTAAAAATGTAACCACTACCGATGCAAATGGTAACTCCTACACCAAGTCAGTAAATACTTCCAGTTATTCCTACCAAACAACCGTAACCATCCTTATATACGACAACACCGGTAAAGTCCTCTACCAAAAAGACGATACCGGCTATTGGAACAGTAACGAAGGCTACCAAAAGGCAATCGAAAGACTGCTGAAAAAATCGCCGCTATTCAAAAAATAAAGGGGTCGAACTTAAGCTTGCTAACGCGAGACAGAGCTGTTTTTGTGTCCTATGCCCGCCCGGACTTCAGCCCGTAAACAGCAAATTCCGCTTCTCCCGGCAAGCCGGATGCTTCAGCTTCCGGCGCCCCCCGGCTGCAACACTACGTCATTATTAAAGGCTAACCCCAAACTGTCCCCCTGCGCGCAAGCCACCAACCCGGCAAGTAGGGGGACGAGAAAAAGCCGGACCTACATGGCCCCGGAATAGACCGGCTTTTTCGGAGGGGGTAAACCACCTGCCCAACTCACCCACCCACCCCCAAAAATCCAACCACCCATACCCTTGTATTTAATCCGTGTCCATCTGTGTTAATCTGTGGTGAATTGTATTGGATTTTCGGCGGGGTAAAATCTTAGCTCATTAGCACCACACCATTATAAAGGACAACTCCCAAATTCCCCGCCTCGTTGAGGAGGGGACAGGTTTAGCGCCAGCTAAACCAGGGGTGGTCGGCACACTTGCCCAACTCACTCCCTTACCCCAAAAAATCCAACTGTCCCCCTGCGCGCAAGCCACCAGCCCCGCAAGTAGGGGGACGAGAAAAAGCCGGACCTGCATGGCCCCGGAATAGACCGGCTTTTTCGGAGGGGGTAAATCACCTGCCCAACTCACCCACCCACCCCAAAAAATCCTTCCCCCTTTCTCCACCGGAGAAGGACCGGGGGTTGAGGACATTTTTAACAAACTATATTTAAAAATTGTTTCTTTATTTATTACCTTTACATCAAACAAAAGCCCGTGCTATGCCTATAGCTAGAATCAATCAGCACCCACACTTCGTTGCCGCAAACCCATACTATATAGCGGCCAGCACCTGCGTATCCCAACCGCAGCACTGTTTAGTACCTGCCACCCTAAAAAACACGGTTGTAAAATCCCTTACCTGTGCAGAAAATGTAAAGGTGTGTAAAAATGTACCTAATCGTAATATATTAACCAGCCCATTTACCCAAAAATCACGCGGTTTAACAGCAAAACCGCTCACATTAAATTTTATGCAATTTGTGCACTTCAAAATCAACTGCACAAATGTGCACAAATCGCAGGCCGGCTAATACCCGCTCACTGCTTTTAAATTTTGTTCGCTGCTTCTTTGGGGTCCGGTTTCCGTTCCCCTGTTTCGATATTCCCTTATCCGGGTTACGGTTTATATTGAACCAAAACCAGTTCGCCTTCCTGGGTAATCAGGTCCTGCTGCACACCGCCAATAAAACGGGTGCCGTCCGGCGCAAACGAACCAAGCCCTGCCCAAACAGCATGGCCGGCATACTGCACGTGGTTAGGCTGATTGAAGAATGTAAGCCGGCGCTTACCGCTGCCATCGGGGTTCATCTCCCACCAGTCGGTACCACCCATGGTGCTTTGCGTGTTGGTCATCCATACAATCTTGCTGCCATCGGGCTTATAAAAGCCATGCTCGTTGTAATCCTTATCAGTTAGCCTGGTATAGCTAAGGCCGCTGGTATCCATAGTATAAATATGTTCATCCCAAAACGAAGCCATATACATATTACTGCAAAATATAAGCTTACTGTTATCCGGCGAGTAGCCATAGCACTCGTAAAAGGCCGGTCCACCGGGCTCGTAGGTGCGCACGTTGGCGCCAACAACCGGCACGCCGGTGCTGTCAAAACCAAAGTCCACCACCTTTATGTTCCAGTAACCGGCTGCCTTTTTAGGGTCCAGCACATTGGGGCTGGCCGTGCGGTCTGTCCATACCAGGTGCTTGCCATCATTGCTAAAACGCGGAGCAATTACACCATGCTCATAATCGTTGGGTATGTCAATCAACTTATAATACACGGTGCCGCTATCATTCATAAGCCAAATATCGTTATAGGCACCAAAGCCGGGCAGGGCATCCGTACTGCTGCCGGGGTGATTGGCCTTCTCAGCAATAAACACAATCCATTTACCGCTTGGGTGCCAGGCAGGGTTCGAGATGTGCTTGTTAGGCAGGTAAGGCGTGTTACAGGTAAGGCAAACATCACTACTGCCATCGGGCTGCGCGGTATGCAGGTCGTAGTAACCATCGCTGCCCTTACTGCTGTAAACAATGCGGTTAGTACCGCTGGGGTCCCAACTGCAATCAAGGCCATGCTCCCGGTATATAGTTACTTCCACAGGCGAGTAGGTCTCTTTCTTACATCCGGCAAACAACAGCAGCAACAGGGCTGCAATCAATACACGCATACTAATTATCATTTAGCTAAATCAACGCTGCATATAAAAAAAGGGGAACCACTTAGCAAGCGTTCCCCTCCTGTTTCTATTGTCAGTTCTACTAATCTACCGTTTCACCAATCACCAATCCACTAATTCTTCACCAGCTTCTTGATCTCTTCTTCCAACACATATTCATCACCATCAGTATAGCCGTTATGCATAAACACAATCTTTCCATTGGCATCTACCAGCAGCGTAAAAGGCACGCTCGGCACATTCAACTGCCGCTTCAGGTCCTGGTTAACATCCAGCAGCACTTCGTATTCCCAGCGCTGTCCGTCAACCACCGGCTTCACCTTGCTGGTACTGCGGCTGTCATCAATCGATACGGCAATTACCTGCAGGTTATACTTCTTCTTCCATTCATCATAAAGGTCGGCAAGGTTGGTCAGCTCCTTTTTGCAGGGCACACACCAGGTAGCCCAAAAACTGATAACCGTAATTTTGCCGCTTTTCCCATAGTCGGCAACATTTACCTTTTTACCATTCATATCGGTAAGGGTAATCGAAGGCAGGGTTTTCTCGCCTAAAACCTTCTCAATTCCTTTTTTATCGTCCTGGGCTTTTGCTGCTAACATGCTCAGTGCCAGAACTAAAACTACCAGTGGTTTCCTCATGTGCTTGTTTGTTTGTTGAATATACGCAATGCCTGTGCCAAAGTTGACGCCTGCATTCCGAAAGTAGGCGGATTTTTGAAAATACCCATTTAAAATAACTTTACCCCCTGTTTATATCCTGATTTCATGCGCAGAATCTACATCTTATCCACCGTTTTAGTCTTTTTAACCGTATCGAACCTCCGTGCTCAGTGGGGCTATTTCTCGGGTGGCTTGCAAACCAATACCAACTTCTTTATCCGCGATCCAAAGATCGGCGCTGCCAACATGCCGCACTACGATAACCTGAAGGTAGGTGTAGATGCCTGGTTTAACCTCAACTACACCAACGAGAAGTATGAGTTCGACGCCGGCCTGCGTTTCGATGGTTTCTACAACTCCATCCTGCGCGTGCCTACCACCCCGTATACCGGGGCTGGTATCGGCAACTTCTACCTGCGCAAAAAAATCAAAGACCTTACCGTTACCGCCGGCTATCTCTACGACCAGATCGGCACCGGTATCATCTACCGTACCTACGAGGAACGCGCCCTGGGTATCGATAACGCCCTGCTGGGTGCCCGCCTGGAATACAACGTAAAGGACCTGGTGAAGCTCAAAGCCTTTGCCGGTGTGCAGAAGCTGAAGTTCAGCATTTTAAAACCCATTGTAGTGGGCTTTAATGCCGAAGGCAACTTCAACATAAAGGATAAGGTAACCCTGTTACCCGGTGTAGGTGTCATTAACCGCAGTATGGACCAAACTACCATGAACACCATAGTATCTACCATCGAAAGCTACGACACCCTCGGGCGCTTTGTACCTAAATACAACACCTACGCCTTTACCCTGTATAACACCTTAACCATCGGCAACTTTAGCTGGTATGTAGAAGGTGCCTACAAGACCTCTGAAGCAATCAAGAAGGACCAGATACGCGATGCCAAGGATAGCCTGATTAACAGCGCCGGCAACTGTGTGTATACAACCTTAAACTATGCTCAAAAAGGTTTAGGCATCACCCTGCAGTTTAAGCGCACCGAGAACTTCTACCTCCACAACTCACCAAACCCTACCGAGGCCTTATTTGATGGACAAATGAATTTCCTGCCTCCGGTTTCGCGCCAAAACTCGCTGCGTTTGCCGGCCCGCTACTTTGCACCTTCGCAGGAAAACCGCGAACTGGCCTTCGGTGCCGAAGTAACCTATTCGCCAAGCCGTAAAATGACCTTCACCTGGCAGGGCAGCTATGTGCGCGATTTGATCATGAAGAAATACAACCCCAGCGATACAGCCTTTTTTGCCGAGGGCTATTTCCAGGCCTTGTTTAAACCTACTACCAGCGTTGAGTTCGACTTCGGTTTTATGTATGCCCGTTACAACAAGTTCATCTACCGCAAGGAAGGCGACCACGAGGTGGATGCCTATACGCCGTTTGCCGAGCTAACGTATAAGATCAATAAAAAACACAGCCTGCGGCTGGAGTTGCAATATCAGCATGTAATGAAGGATTACGGCCAGTGGATATACGGCTTGATAGAGTATAATTTCGCTCCGCATTTTTCGTTTGCCTTATCGGATATGTGGAACTTTAAACCAAACCCGGATATTAACCCCAACGCCAATCACTATTACTCGGTATTTGCCGCCTATACCCACGGGCCACACCGCTTTACGGTTAGCTATGTAAAACAGGTGGAAGGCATTGTATGCACAGGTGGTGTTTGCCGTTTGGAACCTGCTTTTAGTGGTGTTAAAATAGGTGTAAACACAACGTTCTAATTTAAAGATCTGTCTTGGTAATAAAGCTCACCACGACTTCAATTATAGTATATGCAAAAGTTCAGTTCACTTTTACTCATCGTATCACTTGTTTTTGGCTTGCATGCCTGCAAAGAAGTTGGCCCCGATATCGACCTGGGTCGTGGTAAAGCTACCGTGCAGGATACTACTTATGTAGAATCGCCTGTGGCTTCCCCCGAAGCCAAGAATGTGGTAATTGAAGAATTTACCGGCGTGCGCTGCCCTAACTGTCCGCAGGGCCACCAAATCATTGCTACCATCAAAGCAGCACATCCCGATAACGTGATATCCATGAGCCTGCACCCGTCTAACTCCCTGGGTTATCCCTATTCCTTCAGCACCGAAAACTTCATCACCGCCGAGGCACAAAACCTGTATGAATACCTTGGCCTCTTAGGCCTGGAACCCTGCGCGGCCATCGACCGCCATTTGTTCAGCGGCGAGAGCAATGTATTGCTCGATAAATCGAAATGGACGGGCTATGTAAACCAGCAATTAGCTACTACTACCCCGGTTAATATTGTATTGGATAAAAGCTACGATACCGCCACCCGAGAACTGACCATTATTGCCGAAGTGCATTATACCCAAACTATCAGCGCCGATAACAAACTAACCATTGCCCTGGTAGAAAGCGGAATGGTAAGCGCGCAATTAAACGGTTCGGTTATCGATACCTTTTATACCCACAACGATATACAACGCGCTTTTATAACCGATACCAAAGGCGATGCCATTACCACCACTACCGAAGCCGGTCGCGTAGTGCGCCGCGTGTATAAGAAAACCCTCGATGCCCTCTGGAAACCCGAAAACATGAAAATCGTGGCTTACGTGCACGAATACCAGAACGACGTTAAAGTGGTTTACCAGGGAAAAGAACTGGATGTACAATAAAGTTACTTTAATTCGACAATGCTATCCAACGGTTCACCAATCAACTAATCCATCAATTACCCATTCATCCTCAGTTTATTACATTTGTGCCCGTGACGAGATTAGTAGGACTCATACTGATTTTCATATTTGTCTTTAACCTCATCGGGGTTATGCTGGGCTTTCATTTGCAGCAAGCCGCAATAAGCCACCAGGTAAACATGCAATTGTCCTGTACCTCATCTACAGAACTTTGCGTTGTAACTATTGCCAACACAGCAACAGGCGAACTTACCTGGGAAGGCCAATCAGAGTTCATCTATAAAGGCCACCGTTATGATGTTGCCTATGCTGAAACAAAGAACAACGCAACTGTTTACCACTGTATTATGGATACCAAAGAGGAGGAACTCTTTTCCTTCTTTGGTGAGTGGCTGCAAAAAAACCTTGAGAAAAATACCTCATCAGGTAAAACAGCCCAATCTATGTTTTACTTTTTATCGATAATAAGTGCCGGCGGCGAACCTTTAGTTTTAATTCCTGCCACTCAAATAACTCAGTTGCATTATTCCTATGTATTTCACTATACCGCACCTACACACGGTGCACTTACGCCACCACCGTGGCGGGCGTAGCTAATGCCTAAGCATTAATTCAATACTAATCAGGACTTCAGTTTTTTGCTGCGGCTCCATGCTGTACCACTATCCGGCATATAATGCCAGCATAGTGTTTGCGCTGTATTTATCAATCAACTAAATTAAACATGAAAAAGATATATCTTCTCTTAATATCATTAAGCACTGGCCTTGCGACTATCGCTCAAGGCACTCAAATTACAGGGACCATTACCGAAAGCGAAGGCCGCACTCCGCTGGCTAACGCTACTGTTTATGTATCGGGCACTAAAGGTGCCACTACCGACAAGAATGGCAACTTCTCCCTGCCATGCAGCGATTCAACCGAGATAACGGTATCCTATGTTGGCTATGAAACCTATAAACAAAAAGTAGGTTGCAATAGCCAGGTGAACATTACTCTCAGCGCTACATCTAAGGATTTGAACGTAGTGGAAATTACAGCTACCTCAAACCCAAACAAGACTGTACTTTATCAACCAGTTTCTGTTGCACGTATCGGCGAAACCGAAATTAAGCGTGGAACAGGTCTACTTATGGACGATGCCATTAACACCAACATTCCCGGTGTGCAAATGGAACGACGTACGTTCTCTGCCGGCCAGCAGTTCAACATTCGCGGTTATGGCAACGGCACACGGGGCACCAACGGCATCAACAGCAACTTCGATGGCCAGGGTTACAAGGTATACCTAAACGGTATTCCCTTAACCGATGCTGAAGGCTTAACCCTGATGGACGACATAGACTTCGGCTCTATCGGCAATGTGGAAGTAGTTAAAGGACCTGCCGGTACACTTTATGGCCAAGCGATTGCAGGTGTTGTTAACCTAAAGACGCTGAAGCCTCAAACCGGTAAATCATCCATTGGCCAGGAAGTGATCATCGGCAGCTATGGGTTGCAACGCTATACCAGCACACTGCAATTAAGCAAGGAGAAGGTGAACCTGTTGGTAAACTACGGCAAGCAGAAATACAATGGCTTTATGGACCACACCAAATCCAATAAGGACTTTGTGAACTTCTTTGGCGAGTTTACTCCTAACGAAAAGCAAACCATCAGCGCTTACTTTGGCTTCAGCAATAGCTACGACGAGCGTAACGGCGAATTAACCATTGGCCAGTTCGATACTTTAAACTACAGCGGCAACCCTGCCTATATAAAAAACAATGCCCACAGCAATGTAATGACCTTCCGCACCGGCATTTCGCATACCTACAACTTCCACAAGTATGTCTCAAACACCACCAGTTTGTTCGGTACCGGCTTAATCAGCAATGTTAGCTCCGCAGGTGGGTGGACAGATAAGTCATCCATCAACTACGGCTTTCGCACCACTTTAGATGTGCACGTTCCGCTGGGCAAAGGCTTCTCCGTAGCCGGCATTACCGGTATGGAAGGCCAAATGCAGAACGCACAAACTTTGGGTTACCCTATGATTGCCGATAGCTTTAACCTGTCCGGCTATAACATCATAGGCGCACTGCGCAGCAACACTTATTCGATTTCAAGAACTGCTGCAGCCTTTACGGAGTGGACGCTTGCTATGCCGCTTGACTTCTCCCTTACCGCAGGCTTTGGTTATAGTGCCCTTGGCATTCAACTCAACGATCGCTATTATGTAGCAAGCAACAACAACCCAAGTAACCCGAATGGCACACACAAGCCGTCTCAATACAGCAACAGCTTCAACAAAATGTTCTCTCCGCACGTTGCCATAAACAAAGTGTTTGCTAAACAGGTATCCGTTTACGCTTCCTTCAGCCGTGGTTACAAGGCGCCTACCAGCTCTTACTTCTTTGTGCCACTTACCGGACAGGTGCTTACCGATCTGAAACCTGAACTGGGTACTCAATTCGAGATAGGTTCAAAAGGGAATGTGCTGAACAGCCGCTTTATGTATGATCTTGCCGTATTCTATACCATGTATACCGATAAGATGACCACCATTGCTGTACCTAATGCCTCCAATACCGCAACCTCGTATGTGTATGTGGCAAACGCAGGGAAACAGAACAACTTAGGTCTGGAATTATCACTGCGTGCAATAGCTTACCAGAGCGATAAGTTCATAAAAGCCATCACTCCTTTTGCTAACCTCACCTACTCTTATTTCCGTTACGGCACCTTTAAATACCAACAGTTGAGCAGCGATAAAAAGTCAACCGTTGAAGTAGACTTCAGCAAGAATGTAGTTGCCGGTGTTCCGCCGATCATCTTCAATGCCGGTTTCGATTTCGTTACCAAGCCCGGTTTGTATTTGAACATGACCTACTCTTTCCGCGACAAGATGTATTTCACGTCCGACAACAAAAACCAAACCGATTACTACCACCTGCTGAATGCCAAGATCGGCTACTCACATGTATTCATCAAGCATATTGGTATTGATGCCTACGTTGGTTTCAACAACATTACGCAGAACAAAAACTATGCGATGGTATTCCTTAACCAATTACCGGATGCCTACTTACCTGCCCCTAACAAAGCGAACTTCTTTGGTGGCCTTAACCTGAAATACATATTCTAAATACCCTGAAAAGGAGGCCGTTTCAAACGGTCTCCTTTTTTAATTCGTAACACATGAAAAGATCCAGAACCATATTATTGCTGTTACTTGCACTTGCATCCTGTGGCCGTTTTGGCAATAAGGACGAGAAGCAAAATCAGGAACAACGTATTGTTTGCATCGCCAAACAATACACGGAAATAATCTGGGCCTTAGGCGCTGAAAAGGACATTGTTGCCGTTGACATATCAAGCACCTATCCACCCGAGGCAAAGCAACTACCTACTGTTGGTTACCATCGCGCGCTTAGCGCCGAAGGTATCCTTGCTGCCAAGCCAACCCTTATCCTCCACGATAACAACATAGGCCCGGAGCATGTGGTGAAGCAACTGGAAGACCTTAAAATACCCATGAAAGTATTCGCCAACAAAGGCAGTGATATCGACAGCACCAAGTTGCTTATACGTGAAATGGGCGCTTACTTCCATAAAGAACAACGGGCTGAAGAACTATGCAACAAGCTGGATAAAGACATGGCCGAAGCACTGGAAAAAGCCAAAACATACAAGGATACCGTTAAGGTACTTGTTATCCACTTTGGACAAGCCAACAACGTATACCTGGTTATGACCCAAAAGAGCACTGCTGCCAAAATGATCAACTGGGCAGGAGGTAAACTGGCTGTAGATGACGTTAAAGGCATGAAGCAACTCTCTGCCGAAGTAGTTGCTGCTGCAGACCCCGATGTTATACTGCTTACCGACTTCGGTTATGACCGGTTAGGCACACCCGAAAAAATAAAAGAACTACCGGGCGTGGCCGGAACCAACGCCGCTAAAAACAACCGCATCTACCGGGTAGAGGAGCATGATATGGTTTATCTTGGTCCGCGTACCGGGGAGAATGTTATAATACTACAACAACTAATACACCAGGGTGCCAAAAAGTAGAATTGCCCTTCTTACTTTTCCTTTATTGCTGATAGCCCTGGTGCTTACCTTGTTGCTATCGGCACGCTTTGGTGCTGTCTCCATCAGCACCGATGAGATCTTCTCTGCACTTACCAAATGGGTGCAGGGTAATAGCGACCTGCAGCTAAACGAACGCATCTTTTTAGACATCCGCCTGCCACGTGCCTTGCTATGCCTATTTGTTGGCGCTAGCCTGGCGGTGGGCGGTACCCTGGTGCAAGCTCTGTTCCGCAACCCTATTGTGGAACCGGGCTTAATAGGCACCAGCAGCGGTGCTGCTTTCGGGGCAGCACTCTACTTTGTATTAGGAGCTACCTTTAAGTTTAACACCGGCGAATGGACCTTGCCTATAGCGGCCTGTGCCGGAGCAGTGGTTTCTACCCTCCTGGTATTCCTGCTTTCGCAATCGCGCGAAACAGGTAAAAGTTCCATTGTAGTATTACTACTTACCGGCATTGCCATTAACGCTCTTTTTATGAGCGGTGTTGGCTTCCTATCCTACATTGCCCGCGACCCACAGGCACGCTCTATTACCTTTTGGGGTATGGGCACCTTATCGGGGGCTAACTGGCATTCGGTAACCATTGTTGGCATAACTACCGTAGTGGGTTTATTAGTTGCCCTGCGTTTTGCCCAACCATTGAATGCGTTGATGATGGGCGAAACCGAAGCCATGTATCTGGGTGTTAACATCAACCGCCTAAAATGGGCCGTGTTAGCCATTAACATTGCCATGGTGGCAGTAGCAACCGCTTTTGTTGGCGTTATCAGCTTTGTAGGCTTAATAGTGCCGCACCTGTTGCGTATGCTTAACAGCGCCGACAACCGCTACCTGATCCGAAACAGTGCCTTGCTGGGTGGTATACTACTAAGCCTTGCAGATGTAACCGCCCGCATGGTGGTGCGACCTGCTGAGTTGCCCATTGGTATAGTAACCTCGGTTGTTGGCGTTCCCATCTTTATTTATTTATTGCGCCGCAAAAACTACTTCTTCTGATGCTACGCGCTACACACATATCGTATCGCATTGGCGAAAAGGTGCTGCTGCAGGATATATCGGTTGACTTTATGCCCGGTAAAATCAATTTGATTATCGGACCTAACGGTGCCGGTAAGTCAACGCTAATTAAAATACTGGGCGGACAGCTTACGCCAACCTCCGGTGACGTGTTTTATGGTGAACAAAGCATTCAACAAATACCTACGGCAAAGCTGGCTACTTACCGGGCTGTGCTTTCGCAGCAGGTGGAACTGGCTTTCCCCTTGAGCGTAGAGGAAGTAGTAACCATGGGCCGTTATCCTCACTTTCAGGTTAAGCCTTCCGCAATAGACCGCGATGCAGTGCAGGCAGCTATGCGTTTTTTTGATGTGCTGCCCTTTGCGGAGCGCAACTACACCACACTGAGCGGGGGCGAAAAGCAACGCGTGCATTTTGCCCGCGTAGCCGCACAAATCTGGAGCACCAATAAGCAGCAGTCGCGCTATTTGTTGCTGGATGAGCCCCTTACCTTTCTGGACATGTACTACCAGTTTGATTTTATGCAGAAGTTGCTTGACCTGCTGCGCGATACCAACTTGGTAGTAGCCGGCGTGGTGCACGACCTGAACCTGGCCGGCAAGTTTGCAGACCATTTAGTTTTGCTGCACGAAGGCAAATTATTGGCATCCGGTACAAAAACCGAGGTGCTGACCCCTGAAAATATTTTTACCGCTTACCGAATGCATGTGCAGATACAACATAGCACTGATGCTTTGCATTTACTTTTTTAGGGTTGCTACTTTTTACACCATTCTTTATCTTTTATTATGTGATCACAAAGATTAATACAGAACGATTACACAGATAATTAATGTCCGGGCATAGGGACGGAGGACGAGGGTAAGCTCAGCCTTTCGAACTTTACACTCCTTTACACTCCTTTACACTTTTGAACCAGGATTTACAGGATGCAGAGGATGACCAGGATAAGCTTTACACTCCTTTACACTTTTTGATAAGCGTATTGGACTTTAGCTTAAAGCGTCAAGTGCTGTTGCTCTACGCTGCCCTACCCTAAAGGGGGGGCTACGCAGCACAAGCACCTTGCTATTGCTTTTAGGTTATCCACATCTACTTGTGCATGCTTGTGCACTTTTCTGCTTGTGCACAAGTTACAGAATTTTTCATATGAGTAATTTTTGTGTTAAAACGGGTCGGAATCGTAATTTCATATATTACGCTTTTAAGCATTTGTGCACATTTGTGCAGTTGATTTTGCATGCACAAATTCCCAAAAAGATAATTTGATGAAGCAGCGTCATTTTGGAGGCGGCAAAAAGTTGACAAAAGTTTACATCGCATTGTAAAGTTTACATGTTGCAGCACCTTCCTTACTACATAAAAAAGCCGAATAAGTATTGAAATTTGATAATTCAGGCGGTTTGGAGGCTCCAAACACCAGGTTCGACTTTGAACTGTTGATGAAAGTTTACATAGAAGTGTAAACTTTTTGCTGTCGCCTTTGGAACTTCCAGTGTGCAGGTAAGGCCGGGATAGGGTATAGGGGAGTTGGGGTGTAAAATTTAGCGAGGTAGTCATAGTGTTTTTCTGATTTTGGAAGTAAAGGTAATAAATATTGAAACAAAGATAAAAATCGATTTGTTAATTTTCCAATAAAACGCTGGCGAACTACCTCAAATATCCAACGTCGAGCCTACTTTGCAATAGAAGCGAGCAGCGGAATTTTCTGAAAAAAGCACAGAGGACCGCTGCTTGCGGAGCCCCTGTGCTTGTTGCTTAATCCATTTCGCTACCCATTTTACGATAGGCCCCGAAAAAGAAGATCGGGAAAACCAGAAGGGTTAAGAACGTTGCCGAAATTAAACCGCCGATAACTACAATGGCCAATGGTTTAGATGTTTCGGAACCGATACCATGCGAGAGAGCGGCAGGTAATAAGCCTATTGCCGCCATCAAGGCGGTCATTACAACAGGACGAACACGTGACCGTACCCCTTCTGTAATGGCTTGTTCCAAAGAATGCTGATTAAGTTCGGAGCGTTTAATTTGATGCAGATTGTTCTTAAACACCGATATTAATATCACCCCGTTCTGGATACAAATACCAAATAAGGCAATAAACCCAATACCGGCTGAAATACTGAAGTTGGTATGTGTAATAAGCAAAGCGCCGATGCCGCCAATGATGGCGAACGGGACATTCAGCAATACAATACCGGCATCCTTTAAATTACCAAACATGATAAACAGGATAAGGAAGATGAGGAACAAACTTACCGGCACAACCTGACCTAACCGTTTAGTAGCGCGTTGTTGGTTTTCAAAGTCGCCGGCCCATTGCATTTCGTTGCCTTTGCTAAGGTGTACAGCGGCTGCCACCTTCGCCTGCGCCTCGGCAATAGCACTACCCATATCCCGTTCGCGTACCGAGAACTTAACAGCAGAGTAGCGCTTATTTTCATCGCGGAAGATTAGGCAAGGCCCTGTTAACCGCTTAATTGTAGCAATACTCTTAATCGGCACCTGCGAACCACGGGAAGTTGGCACCATCAGGTTGCTGATAGCTTCGGCATCGTTCCGGTATTTCTCCTCATACCGCAGGCGTAATTGAAACTTCTTCTCCCCTTCGTAAATCTGTGTTATGGCCTTACCTCCTATTGCCATCTCAATAATGGCATTTGCATCGGCCGTGGTTACGCCATACAGCCCCATTTTATAAGCATCCAGATCAATCCGCAATTCAGGCTGGCCTATATTCCTTATAACACCAAGGTCCTCTATTCCCTCTACATCTTTCATTGCCTTGCACACCTCATCAGCCTTTTGCTGGGTATAGGGCAGTGTATCGCCATAAATTTTAACCACCAGCGAACCTTTAACACCTGATACCGCTTCTTCTACATTATCCATTATTGGTTGCGAGAAATTGAGGTTAATGCCGGGGAAGGCCGCCAACTTCTGTTGCATCTGTTCTATCAACTGCTCTTTGGTAATACCACTTTTCCATTCGTCTTTAGGATAGATATCCACGTGGAATTCGATGTTATAGAAGCCTGTAGCATCGGTGCCATCGTTGGGACGGCCGGTTTGCGACATTACCTGTTTTACTTCGGGAAAGGAAAGAATGATCTTGCGCATCTTGTTCGCTATATCGCGAGAGCTTTCCAGCGACACACTTAGCGGGCAGGTGGCTCGTATATAAATAGCGCCTTCATCCAGCTCAGGCAAAAATTCGGTTCCTAAAAGTTTAAAGCAGGATAAACCAAGCACCACAATTACCACCGACATGATAGCCGTTATTCGCTTGTGATGATAGGTCCAGCTAAACATGCGCATAACGCCGTTGGTTATGAACTCAACAAACCTGTTGTGCTTTTCCTTTACATCCTTATTTAGCAAAATGGCCGTAAGCATAGGCACCAGCGTTAATGTTAACAACAAAGCACCCAACAAAGCAAAACCTAAAGTCCAGGCCAGGGGAGAAAACATTTTGCCTTCTACCTTTTGGAAGGAGAATATAGGAAGCAGCGCTACAATAATAATGAGCTTAGAAAAGAAGATAGCCTTGCCCAACTCGCCACCGGTTTGTTTAACAATACCCAGTTTGGAAAGTTTATTGAACCGCTCCATGCCCAATTGCTGTGCCTTATGATCGAGCACTACAAACAGCCCTTCTACCATTACCACCGCACCATCGATAATGATACCAAAGTCGATTGCCCCCATGGATAGCAGGTTGGCGCTCATGCCTTTTAAAGTAAGGCATATAAAAGCAAACAAAAGCGCCAGTGGTATAACAATTGCAACGGTAACGGTAGTTCGCCAATCGGCCATAAACAGAAACACAATTACTGTTACAAACAAGATACCTTCCACCATGTTATGCAGTACGGTGTGAGTGGCAAACTGTATTAAATCGTTACGGTTATAGAAGGTATTGATCTTTACATCTGCCGGCAAAACCTTTTCGTTCAGGTAGTCGATCTTGGCCTGCACGCGTTTGATCACCTCGCTGGGGTTTTCGCCCTTGCGCATCACTATAATACCTTCCACTACATCGTTCATACCATCGCGGCCTACCTGACCTAACCGGGGCAGGGCTGTAACGGCTACCAGGGCCACATCCTTTACCAGTACGGGTGTGCCGTTTATATCGGTGATAATGATGTTGCCTATCTCGTCCTCATTATTCAGTACACCTATACCGCGCACCACATAAGCCTGCGAATTATCTACTATAATATCTCCGCCTACATTGATATTGCTTTTTGATACTGCCGTGTATACATCCAGCGGACTAATACCGTAAGATGCCAGCTTAAGGGGATTAACCTTAATCTCGTACGTTTTTACTTCGCCACCAAAGCTTACCACATCGCCTACCCCCGGCACACCTAACAGCTGCCTTTCAATAACCCAATCCTGCAACGTTTTCAACTCCTTTACTGTTTTAGTAGTACTGCTTAGGGTATAGCGGAATATTTCGCCGGTTGGCCCCGTTGGCGGTTGTACATCGGGGTCCGCATTTTCGGGCAGGTCCACATCACGAAGCATGTTGTTTACCTGTTGCCGAGCAAAAGGGTCGTCTACATCATCATCGAAAATGACTTTTACCACTGACAAGCCAAACACGGTAGTAGAACGCACCGAAGTTTTGCGCTGAATAGGGTTCATCGCCACCTCGATAGGCACTGTTACGAACTTCTCCACTTCTTCGGCACTACGCCCCGGCCATTGGGTAATAATGGTTATCTGTGTGTTGGTTACATCCGGGAATGCTTCAATGGGAATGTTCTTAAAACTGATTAAGCCCCAGCCTATCAGCACCAATGTACCCAGAAATATGAACAGCCTGTTCTTTAGCGAAAAGGCTATTATCTTTTTTACTGCTTTAAACATGGCTAATTATTTTGAGCTCAAGGCCTGGTAAATGAATACTTGAGAATTGGTTACCACTTCATCTCCCACCTTCAGCCCATCCACATAAGCACGGGTATCAATCCTGTTTAGCAGTGTAACCTCCTGTATCTGCAGTTTGCCCTGCCTGCGCAGCACCACGTAATTTTTACTGTTATCCATAACCAGGGCACGGGCAGGAATAGATAACCGGCGGCTACCTGGTTTACCCTTTACCAGCACCGTAACAAACATTTCGGGTTTAAGCTCTTTAGCCGTATTAGGCAAGGTTACCCGCACCTTCATTGTTCGGTTGGTGGGGTCAAGCACATTGTAAATTTTATCGATACAGCCCGTGTAATTACGGTCGGGCTCAACCAATGTATTTACCGTTACACTGTCGCCTTCATGCACTTTGTTTAAATCTGTTTCGTACACATTGGCCATTATCCATACCGTGTTTAAATCGGCCACCGTAAAAAGGTTGGTGCTGTTATCGGCCCGCACCTCGGAGTTAGGGCTAATGTTCTTTTCTATCACCAGGCCGTTTACAGGCGAGGTAATTACATAAGTGGCATTATCGCCACCGGTAATAGCCGCCACCTGTTTTGCCCTGTTGAGATCGGCTAATGCCTTATTGTAAGCTACCTTAGCATTGATATAATCCTGCTCCGCCACCAATTTGCCATCAAAGAGGTCCTTGGTAGTTTCCATCGCTTTCCGGGTCATCTCAACATTTGATTCCGCCGTAGCCAGGTCGTTACCTATGCCTGCCACTTCGGCACTTTTAAGCACGGCCAGTACATCGCCCTTTTTCACATAATCGCCTAATTGTACAGGCAGGTTCATTACGCGGCCGCTAACCAGGGCATACACCTTTGCTGTTTTAGCATCATCTGGTGCAATTTTACCATTTAAGCGTACCACGTTCCCAATCTCTTCCGAATCAACAAAGGCCGTTTCAAGGTTTTTCATCACCTCAGCCGGAATCAGTTCTTCCTCCTTTGCAGTTTCTTCTGCCGGCTTATGGCAGGCGTTCAGTAACAGCAGTAGAAGAGCGGTTGCAACAATGCTATTTATGTATTTCATGATTTCTTTTTTAATAGTTCGGGAATAAGGATTAGTAGCTGAGCACGGCTGCGCCAACCGCAAAATTTAACCGCTCGATGCTTTGTGCTTTATTATTAAGCGCCTGGTTGTATTGCAATACGCTTTGCTTATACGACTCGTAGAAGTCGGTAAAATCCAATACACTCAGGTTGTTCTTCTGAAAGTTTAGCTGTGCGCTCTTCAGCAAATCGGTAAACTGTTGCGGGAAAGAAGCATCGATGGACTTGACCATAGCATCAGCAGCAAGCAGATCTTGGTAGGCATGCAAAACGTCATTTTCCACTACCTGTTGTTGCTGATTTACCAACAGCTTTGATTGCTCAATACCCAGCTTTGCTGCTTTGATATTGCCCTGGTTGCGGTTAAAGAAGGGCAGATCGATACCCACCGTAAAAAAGCCGGCATTCTCAACAAAACTACCGCGCTTGTCAAAACTGGCACCTACTAGTAAGTCGGGCACAGCCGTTGCCTTTTGCAGCGTATAGTTTTGTGCGGCAAGTGTGGCTGTTTGCTGTGCCTGCAACAAGTCGTAACGGTGCGTATAGGCACTATCCAGCAAACTTTGCATGGGCAATTGCTTTATATCCTGCACCTGCGGTGTAACAGAGTCGGGCAAAAACACCGTATTGTTGCCCTGCAACAGTAACTGGAACTCAGCCTCCACCTCGTTGAACTGGGTTTGAAGGTTTAGCTGCTCAGCCTTTAAACCGTACCATAGCGATTTAATGCGCATGGCATCCTTTAACGAAACCCTGCCTTTGGCGGCAAGATCATCATAGGTTTTGCTCATGTTGCCCAACCATTCTATTTGTTCATCGTACGAATGGATGGACTGCTGCAGGAAATATAGTTGATAGTAATCGCTGCGGAGCGTGTAGCGCAGGGTGCGAAGCAAATCGAACAGGCGGCTTTGAGCCAGGGCCACATTGGTTTGGGCCACCTTTACCTGACTATTGTGTTTGCCGGCAATGTCAATCAGTTGTTGAATACCCACTGTGAATTCGCCATGGGCGTTACTCATATCAAAGGGCTTTTTCAACTCGGGGTTGTAGATGTTGCCACTCATTTGCACGTTAGGATTGTTGTATAAACGTGCCTGTATTACCTGTGCCTGTGCACTGCTTACATTATACTTTTCGGCCAATAGCAACAAGTTCTTCTTTAAAAATATGGTTTCTGCATCGGGCAAGGAGACCTTTAATGTGTCCTGTGCAAACCCACAACTGCATAGTGCCAAACAAAGCACTATAAAGCAGCATCTGCTTATCCTAGTTTTCATGCTTATGTAATTAGACTTCCGGCATTAATGCAGTTAGCTATTAATGACCGGCGTTAATAAATGAGGCGTGTGTTTGCTATACCATATAGCAAACAAGCATTATGTAAAGCGAATAAAAACTAGGCCTCGGGGGGTTGGGCTATATCTCCGGAGAAGCCTTCCACTTCAGGTGCCCGGAGAATAGGGAGGAGATAAGCGGTGTAGAAGAAAGGTGTGTAATTCCATTGTTCTACTTCCTTCATTATACACTCAAAGTCGATTTTTTTGGTGATGCAGGACCCATCTTCGTCCTCGGCTTCATCGTGTTCGGGGAAGGCGTTGTCGATTTTAAGCCATTGCTCGGCCACCAATTCGGTTACGCTTTCTATATCGTTATAGCTGAGGTTTTCCGGCTGTCCGGCAGGTTCAGGGTCAGGTGCATCAATACTAAAGTTTAGTATGTGCAATGCCATTACCACACAAAGTATCCTGTAAATGGTTCTGCGCCTGAGCTGGTTCACGATGCGATAGTAGGGAATTTAACAATTGGGGGGTGTTAAGGAATATTAAAGAGAAGAGCGCACAGAGATCAGAAAACAGAGATCAGACTGTGTAGTGCTTTGTGAGGTGGTTGGTGAGTTGCGCAAGTGTGTCAGCCACGCCTTCCTTCGACTATGCTCAGGATTGTTAGCCGGCGCTAAACCTGTCCCAGCCTTATTCCGAAGCCTCGGAAGCCGGGAAATATTAGGGTTGTGCTTAATAATGGTTTGGTGGTGCAGCCGGAGGGCGCCGGAAGCTGAAGCATCCGGCTTGCCGGGAGAAATGGAATTTTGCTGTTTACGGGCTGAAGCCCGGGTGCGCCTGAGCAGGCTTAGCATTAAGAATAAGAACATGCCCTGCTGCGGGAATGGGCGCACACTCCCGTTCGCTATGCATAGGCCTGGCAGGGGGGAATTTAAACAGCCCTGGCCGGCTTGCCTTTGGGCCAAGGCAAAAGGCTTGCATAGCAATGGAATCATAAGAATCAGTGTTTATCAGCGTTCTATGGTGGTTTTGATTGGAATACGGCCGTTTTCGGCAATACTTTTAAATTCGCGGCATATGAAGATTTCGTACAACTGGCTGAAGCAATATGTAGACTTTAACCTAAGCCCGAAGGACCTTGGAGAGGTGCTGACCGGCACAGGTCTGGAAGTAGAAGATATTACCCCTTTTGAAACCATACAAGGTGGTTTGGAAGGCGTGGTAATTGGTGAGGTAAAAGAATGTGCCAAACACCCCGATGCCGATAAGTTATCGGTTACCAGGGTGGATGCAGGAACCGGCGAGTTGTTGCAAATAGTATGTGGCGCCCCTAATGTAGCTGCAGGTCAAAAGGTATTGGTGGCCCTGGTGGGTGCTACTCTTTATCCTTCGGGCGGCGAAAAGCTGCAGATTAAGAAGGCCAAAATACGCGGGGTAGAAAGCTTTGGGATGATATGTGCCGAAGATGAACTGGGCCTGGGCGAAAGCCATGCCGGTATCCTGGTATTGCCAGCCGATACGCCCGTAGGAATGAAAGCCGCAGACTATTTCCGTATTGAGAAAGACTATGTGCTGGAGATAGGCTTAACACCTAACCGCAGTGATGCAAATTCGCACATAGGCGTTGCGCGCGATGTTGCGGCAGCCCTAAATGTGGCCTATAATACCAGCGTAAACTTTACCAAGCCCGATACCAGCCGATATACAGCTTCATTAACGCCTTCGCCACTTACAGTAGGTGTGGAGGATACAGCGGCTTGTCCGCGTTATAGCGGGGTGGTGATCAACGGCATTACTGTAAAAGAATCGCCTGATTGGTTGAAGAATAAATTGAAAGCGATTGGTGTAAAGAGCATCAACAACATAGTAGATATTACCAATTACGTGCTGCACGAATACGGACAGCCCCTACATGCCTTTGACGCGGCTAAAATACGCGGCAACAAAGTGGTGGTGAAGAAACTTGCTGAGGGTACCATATTTAAAGCGCTGGATGGCAAGGATATTAAACTGAGCGCTGACGACCTGATGATATGCGATGCCGAAGGCGGTATGTGTATTGCGGGTGTGTATGGTGGTTTGGAAAGTGGCGTAACAGAAAGCACTACCTCTATCTTTTTAGAAAGTGCCTACTTCTCTCCTGCCGGTATTCGCCGTACCAGCACCCGTCACACCCTACGCACTGATGCTGCCACACATTTTGAGAAAGGCTGCGACCCTAACATTACTATTGAGGCTTTGAAGCGCGCTGCATTATTGATAAACGAACTGGCCGGCGGTGAAGTGGCCTGTGAGATAACGGATATTTATCCCGAAAAAATAAGTGGCTGGAATGTGCAGGTTAGCTATGACCGAATTATCCGTTTAGCCGGATTTACTATTGAAAAAGCGCTGGTTAAGAAAATACTGGAGCAACTGGAAATTAGCGTTGAAAGCGAAGAAGGCGATATTTGGAACCTGCTGGTACCTGCCTTTAAAACGGATGTTACCCGCGAAGCAGACATTGTTGAAGAAGTGCTGCGCATTTATGGTTACAACAGCTTTACACTGCCAAAGGCACTCAAGAGCAACCTGCAATGCGCTCCTGCAGTAAACGTTCAGAAACTGGAGAACACAATAGGCAACATGCTATCGGGTTTTGGGTTAAACGAAATTAGCACCAATTCGGTAAGCCAATCAAAGTTTGAACAGGACGAGGAACTGAAAAAACAGCAGGTAATGCTGCTGAATAGCCAGACTGCCGAATTGGATTCACTACGTGCCGGTATGCTTTATTCGGGGCTGGAGGTTATTGCCTATAACCAAAACCGCAAGAACAGCGATCTGCGCTTTTATGAGTTCGGAACTACCTATCATAAAATAGAGGGCACCTATAAGCAACGCCGCTATTTAAGTATTTGGCTTACGGGCAAAACCATGGAAGACAACTGGACTGCCAAAGGCGAGAAATACAACTTCTTCCACGCAAAAGCCCTTGTTGAGCAGGTACTGCGCAAGCTTGGCCATACTAATTTTGACCGCGAGATAGCCGAAGCCAGCCCGTTTGTATTTAGCCTGCAGCTAAAGAATGAAGCACAAACCGTGGCCCGTTTGGGTGGTGTAGCGCCTAAAATCCTTAAACAATTCGACATTAAGAACGAGGTGTTTTATGCTGAATTGGATTGGGATTACCTGCTCGAAAAATCGCAGTTCGTTAAAACATCGTTCACGGAATTACCGAAGTTCCCGGCTGTTCGCCGCGACTTAGCTATGCTGGTTAGCGAAGATCTGCACTTTGAAGCTATTGAGAAGATCGCCCAAAACGAATCGAAGAAACTGTTACAGGAAGTAAGCCTGTTTGATGTATACAAAGGAGATAAGATTGAGAAAGGGAAGAAGAGCTATGCCGTTAGCTTCGTATTTCAACATCCCGACAAAACCCTTACCGATCAGGAAATTGAAAAGGTAATGGGCAAACTGATGAGCAAATACGAGACCGAATTGGGAGCAGTAATACGGAAAGCCTAGGATGTTTTTACCGCTATACTGGTGCCGTTCAGCCAACTTTTAAGCAAACCGGCATTATGCGAAAGTGGCGCTACATAAAAGGTGTTGTAATAAAACAACACAGGCGAATCAATAGCACGTTCAATTACGGTTTTGCCCGATACATAGTTGGAGTGAATGAAAAATACCTGGCCGCCACGTTTTAGCAACAACCCTACGTGACTTTGGGCCAACCCTATAAAATAGAAGCCGTCTTTAAACTGCTCCTCTATTTGTAGGGTACGTATCATGCCGGCGGGTGAACTGAAATATATAAGGGTGTCCCTTAAAGCATAGGTAAGCGCCTCATTTTCCGGCGTTTGCTGTGCCACTTTGTAACGGTTTAGGTTAAAGCCCATTTGGTAAAGGGTGGTAGAAACCAGATAACTGCAGGCTATTTCTCCTTCGCCGGGTTTGGTGGTAGTACCGCTGAAACCCCATAGCGTACCATACCAATGCGGAAGAATATGATTCAAATAGCTTTCGGTAAAAAAGTTGCTGACCGAGTCAAGTGTAACCTGGCCTTTATCTAGGGCCACAGCCAACCTGGCCTTCTGCAACTTTAGCCTGGTGCACACGGCGGCATAATTGCTGTCTGTAATGGACGTGGTTATTGAATACGCCTCAATTGGTAGGCTATCCCCGATAGGTACAGAACCTTCCGCCGGTTTGGAGGGTTTGGCCGAACCCGGGGTACCGCAACTAAGCAGCAGTGAAACGAAACAGAAGAAGTATAATACTTTCATAGATGTTGCAATTAAACGTTGCAAACCAAGGCAAATTGTAAAAGATTAATCGGCTTGTTTAATTTTGAACCGTGAATTTATACCCACTCGTTAAACCATTCCTCTTCTCGCTTGACCCCGAGAAGGCACACCATGTAACCATTCATAATTTGCAACTGGCTGGCAAGCTGCCATTTGTACTGGAGACCACTACAGGCAGCAAAGTAGCACACCCATCGTTGCATCGCAAGGTGTTTGGACTGGACTTTCCCAATCCGGTTGGCCTTGCTGCCGGACTGGATAAGAACGCAGAAGTAATCGACGAAATGGGCCGTATTGGTTTCGGCTTCGTAGAAATAGGCACTATAACACCCAAGCCCCAGCCGGGCAATGACCTGCCGCGGTTGTTCCGGCTTACCAAAGATGAGGCCCTGATCAACCGTATGGGCTTTAATAATGTAGGTGCTGAAGTAGCAGCCCAGCGCTTAAAGCGGCGTAAAAGCAAGGTAATTGTAGGTGCCAACATCGGAAAGAACAAGGTAACTTCTAATGAGGATGCCATTCTGGATTATGAATATTGCTTTAAAACCCTGTTTGACTACGCAGATTACTTTGTGGTAAACGTTAGTTCGCCCAATACACCGGGACTACGTGCCTTGCAGGACAAGGATGCCCTGGCGGCCATTTTAAACAGTTTGCAAAGCATCAATCATGCTAAGGCCAACCCCAAACCAATACTGCTGAAAATAGCCCCTGATTTGACCAATGAGCAGATAGATGATGTGATAAGCGTAGTTCAGCTAACTAAAATAAGTGGCATTATAGCTACCAACACCACTATTAGTCGAGAAGGATTGAGCTATTCACCAAGCGAGATCGATGGCTATGGTTCAGGTGGGCTAAGTGGCAAACCTCTTACCAAACGTTCCACGGAGGTAATCCGCTATATTAAAAACAAAACGCAGCTACAGCCCATTACCATTATAGGCGTGGGAGGCATTATGTCGTCAGCTGATGCAGTGGAAAAGCTGGAGGCCGGCGCTGATCTAATACAACTTTATACCGGCTTTATTTATAAAGGGCCACAGCTTATAAGCGACATTAATCAGGCACTTATAAAAAGATAAAGCGCCGGTTCATCAGCGCCTTAATTTGTGTTATCGATCAATCATATGATTCGGAATAGAGATAGTTGTATTCCTGTTCCTCAAAGTCAATCAAGTCCTGGTTGTAATAGTTGTTTCTGCGGTAAGATCCCAGGGTTTCGTATAACAGGTTGTTCAACTGCTTATCCAGTTTCTCATCTTTATCCAGATTATTGCCATAGGAAGCAGAGCTAAAATCGAAATCGGTAATAATGCGCGTTGGTTCTTCGGGAATAACCCCCACTACGGCCAGGTTATAATTTTCACCTTTTGCACTCTTGCTTTTATACTTATAAAAGTAGGCAAATCCCTTTTTGTTACGCCATTCCATTCTGCGTTTCTCCAGCATAAAAATCGAATCCTTATTAATACCGTAATAGCAGTCAATCATCAGGGACTTCACAAATAGTTCAGTGTTTTTTTGAGCAGCCGGGAACAGGGCTTCTTTGTTTTCCTTCTTCAATAAGTTATAAACCCGGTCACGATAGTCATCATCCTTTGCGAGCTCCTCGATCAGTGAAACAGGCGGAGCCAGCTTTAAACGCAGCATATCCTTCAATAAATCAACCTTTATACTCTTATTATCGCTATTCAGCACCTTATCGAAATGGGCCTTCACATTCTCTTGCTTGATATAAGGTAACAGAAGCACATCATACATCTGTAATCGATTGGAATATTGAAAGCCGCTGTAATCCTCTTCTTCATCTACTTTTGACAATACCCTCTTCAACTGATTTTTGGCCTCGTTCAGGATCATATTCAGCTTATCCTTATAAACGTCCGTGGAAATCTTGCCTTTAGCAACACCTTCTGATAAAAGACTATATATCTGATCCTTGTATTCATCAAAACCCAACAATTGAAATACATCGGGGAAGAAACCTGCAGCCAGTTCGGCAGAATCCTCAAATTGATAGAAGAGATTGTAGTTAGATGAGCCACCCAACGGCGGTTCCTTTAATATTAAACTTTTGAAAGCTGCCGCAGCCTCGGAAGTTTTCATGCCTGCGAGCGTCCATAAAATTACATTCTGATAATCGGCCGTATCGCCGGCCTTATCATATTCTGTCTTCAAAAACTCAATTACCTCCTTACCGGGCATTGATTTAAAGTTGCCATAAAGGTTCCTTTTAAAATCTGCCGCATCCTCCATTGCAGGCAGCCTGCCAAACAACTTGATCAGTTCAGTTTGCTTGTCATTATTAAACTTCAGGTCGGTAAGATTCCTGCGGGCAAACTTAATGCGTGCGGTATCGCCGCTATTCAAATCATCAAAAAACAAGTCGGACTTATCTTCAAATAAGTTACCTCCTGTGATAGAATCCACCGGTTTAAACTCTTCGAAGAAAGTTTTAATAAAGGCGCTTTGCCCTATTTGTGGATCGATGGTAGCAGTCAACACATATTTGGCCGAATTCCTGAGAATAATGCGGCAGCGCTGCAATTTGCTTGAATTGGTATCAGTCATTAAAAAGTCCAACTGCAAACCATTGGTATTACGGTTCAATTTCTCTTCCCTAATCTCGAAATCGTTGTAGTTGGTGATATAGTATTTAGCTGTTTTGATAAAGGTGGCTTCATCTTTAAACCGGTAATACTTGCTGTACTTAAACAGGCTTACGTGCACACTTTCCTTCCCCTCCGCATCGGTATAGCTTTTTGCATCATAAATCACCTCGTCCTTATTTACCTTTTCTTTCTTACCGCCGAAGACCATGCCCAGCATCGATTTTGCCACATCCGATTTAGGTTTGTTGGTGGTCCTAGTAGTAAAATACAGGGACGAATCAACCAGTGTATAAAACTCCTTATACTCAGGTATGCCGAACTCGATCGATTCAAAGAACTTATTTAGATCTGGTGTTGCCTTGTTATAATAAGCGGCAAACACATAGTAGTTAAGCCCCTGCATTACCAGTAAGGCATCTACGGAACGCTTATCGTCCACTTTGAACTGAACTTTTAATGCCTTACGATCTTTAAACGTAATAAGCGTGCGTTTCTTTTCGGTGTAGTTGTTAGCATCGGCTAATATCCGGGCCATACGGCTTAATTCAAAGGTATCTTCTTCGAAGTAATCCATTTCCGCCTGCTTAATTACCATGGCGATATAATCATTTTGATTCTTCGCATCATGTGCTACCAGATCGGTTTTTGAAAACAAGGTTGCCAGCTTAGAGAGGCCATAAAACACCGGTTTTGCCGGCAGCTGAACACTCATCCGTTTATCAGGAAGCGTAAAGCGTTGCCAGCCTTCGCCAGCCTGCTGATTTATAGTTACAGAGCTGAAGAATCGATCACCAAGAAAAGATTTCACCCTTTCTTCGGGGGCTGATACTTTCATCACCACCAGTTCTTCAGGTAATAGGATTACCCGGATGCGAATACTGTTTCCTTTCCTTGAGCGGGAAAGAATATCCAGGGCTTTGTAACCGTTCACTGATGTTTCCTTCTGCTCAATTATTTTGCCGGGAATGTTATCGTACAACAGACTGTCAACCATTTTCCAGGTTACATCAGTGTTACCATCAACTAAACTGGAATAAGTTTTAATGCGGCTAAGCGAGTAATAAGCACCGTTAATTAACTCCGTACCTACTTCGCTTTTTATCATGCCAATGGAATACAACTCCTGCATTTCGCCAGGCACATCAAAAGAGATGATGCTATCCTGTGATACGTATCGCTTAAAGGGAACATCCACCATCGCACTATCCAGCTTATTTCTACGGTCCGCATCACGCTCGCCCATTGTAACCGGAGTTACTGTATACCCCTTTTTACGCAGCATATTGATAACGCCCTCTTCGCCGGGTAAGTGGGCGGCCCCTACTCCTGTAAACAAAGCCTGTTTCCGCATGATGGAATCCATACGGTTTACAAAACGGGCGTTACGCTCAACAATCAGATACTTTTGATAATTCTTACCGCTGCTTTTTTTAGAAAGAGAATCGAGCAGATCAAGGTTGCCATTTCTGTAGGCCGCTTCTATCTGCGAAGAGATGTCGGCCTGTTTGGTATACTTCGAGTAATAATCACTCTCATCATCATCCTCCTCTTCATCGGGCAGTGAAGCTTTCTTCATAGAAGCCATAGATTCCTCAAAGCTTTCGAGACCAACAGCCTGTTTGCCCAGCTTTTTGCCTGTTTGGTAGATATACATGTCCAACCAGCTATCTTCCTCATAATCGCCCTGCCCAGAGGAATAACGATACATAATGGAGTTAATAACATCCGGATCATCGCGCAGCGCAGTAACAACCATTGCAGGGCGGTCTTTGCCAATGGTATAACGCTCCTTATCCAGGTCGTTAATCTTGCCTGCTGCCATTTCAGCAGCCATATCAAAGGATGAACTCAACAGATCGGAGTTAAGCAATTCTTTTAGCCATGTCTCAGGATTTAACTCCATAGCCACAACATCAACTGATTCAACTCCTTTATACCAGGGCTCGCCAAGGTGAAAGGCAACCTTTTGACTAACGTGCATAGTGCCGAACAGATAAGATGGCCTGGTAAGGCCATTGCCCGAAATTTCCCACAATAAACTTGGATATTGCTTTTGAGCCAGTCCGCTTACAGACATTAGCAGGCCCATAATGCTTGCTAAAATTAGTTTTCGCATGAAAGTGAATTAGTTAGTGTTTAGGTTCAATAAATAGGAAAGGCAATATAATAAACCTCTGTAAAGTAATAACCTGAAGCTGGGTTAATTGCCGAAAACGTAACGGATGATATTAGCACCCATTTTAAGGGCCTTTTCCCGTACTTCCTGCGGATCTTTGTGCACGTTTTGGTCTTCCCAGCCATCACCCAAGTCGCATTCGTAGGTATATAACACCACTAAACGGCCCTGGTAGAATAAACCGAAGGCCTGAGGAGTTTTACCTTCATGTTCATGCACTTTGGGCAAGCCCTGAGAGAAGTCGAATTTTTGATGGAAGATGGGGTGGCTAAAGGGTAGTTCTACCAATGTTGAGCCGGGAAAAAGCTTTTCCAATTGCGGACGTATAAACTTATCCATGCCGTAATTATCATCGGCATGCAAAAAGCCACCGCCAATTAGGTAAGCGCGCAGGTTTTCTGTTTCCTGCTGATTGAATACCACATTACCGTGACCGGTCATGTGCACGAAGGGATAGTTGAACAGTTCCGGACTTCCCACATCTACCGTACCCGGTTCAGGGTCCAGGTTCATACCCATGAACTGATTGCAATACTTGATGAGGTTGGGCAGCGATGTTGGATTGGCATACCAATCACCTCCGCCGTTATACTTTAGCAGGGCAATTTTAAGCGGCTTTTCCTGCGGGGCAGCAGCGCCCAGCAATAACACCGTTAGTAATACAAAAGCAATCCTTTTCATCAAAGTAAATCTACACATCTTTCCATAAAATTAAGCGCCCCTCTCCTATACAAACGTTATTTGTCGTTAATAAGATTAAAGGCGGTAGCAGCATACACGCCAGCAGTTTCCAAACGCAGGCGGCTTTTACCAAATGAAACCGCCTCGAATTCGTTGTTAACCGCCAGTAGTACCTCTTCGCGGGTAAAGTCACCTTCAGGTCCGATTAAGATTACAGCATCAAAACCGCCGTGGTAAGCATCCTTTATATGTAATGTCTTCTCATCGCAATAAGCGATATACTTTCTGCTGGTACCATTTATTGATTGAACGAAAGCTTCGAAGGGAAGCATGTCGTTCAGTTTGGGAAGCCGGTATTTCAGACTCTGCTTACAAGCCGCAACCAGCACCTTTTCTAACCTATCAGTGCGCAGGTCTTTCCTTTCGGAATGCTTACAAAGCAAGGGGGTAATTTCATCAACCCCAATTTCTGTAGCCTTCTCCAAAAACCACTCAAAGCGATCGATGTTTTTAGGAGGCGCAATAGCAATGTGCAATTTCGGTCGCTCACTATCGGTAGTTTCCATCCAACGAACCAGATGTACCGTTACTTCCTTTTTGCCGATAGCACTAATACGGCCATCGAACAAATTACCTTTGCCATCAAACACAAACACTTCTTCGCTTACCTTTTTGCGCAACACACGGGTAATATGGAACGATTCCTGCTCGTCCAGTATTACGTGTTCGTTTAACACGGCCTCGGGTGCGTAAAAGATGTTCATTTAGTATTAAGCGAAATTTTTTAGCCAATAGTGTGTGCAGGCCAGACGCCAAACGAAGGCAGCCTTTGATGTATCGCCGTGTTTATAGGCTTCCACTACTTGTTTCAGTTTATCCTGTTGCATCCAGTCGAAACGTTTATAATCTATATCCAGCAAAAATTTCAGCGGTCCATTCAGCCATTTTACTTCGCCGGGAGTTACAAAGCCTTTTTTATCTTTCCGTTCATATACCGCCTTTGGCAATACCGGCTTCAATGCCTCGCGCAAAATATATTTGGTTTCGGCCTGGTCATTTATCTTATCCTGCCGTGGCAGGGTGAAAGCGAACTCTACCAATTTATGTTCCAGGAATGGCACCCGCGATTCCAAGGAGAAAGCCATCGAGTTTCTATCTTCGAAATGCAGCAAGGTTTGCAGCGTAGTGTTCAGCAGAATGTGATACAAGAAGTTCGCAAATTTATCAGGCGATTTGTCTTCGAATGAAAGGTCCGTTACGCCTGCCTTCAAATACTTGTTGAGCTGGCCGTATTCGAGATTATACATCCGGTTCTCGTTGCTAAACGCACCAACGATACTCTTCAGCAAAAAGTCTCTTTTCTTTTTGGATGAAAAGTGTTCCCGTTCACTCAGGTTGCTCAGCAAATCGCCGGCTTTAAATATTTGGCCGCTACCGTACAACTGGCCTAAGACCCGGTAAAAAGAGTGGAGATAACCACCGAGGTATTCATCAGAGCCTTGTCCATCGATAGCTACTGTTACTCCTTCCTTTTTAGCCAGCTGCATTAAAAAGTATTGCGAGATAAATGATGAACCCAACAAAGGCACATCGGCATGGTAAGCAACTTTATCAAAGCTATCCGCTATCTGTGCATCCGAAGGCGAAAAATAGAACGGCTGAATGTTAGGGTATTTATTAACCACCTCGTAAATAAATGGCCGCTCATCCACATCATCCTCATAGTATATCGAGAAACTCTTAATGGGGGTATCGGGCATTAAGGTAGAATACATAGAAGAGATGGCCGAAGAATCGAGGCCGCCGCTTAGGCAAGTGCCATTAGGCACATCGCTGCGCGCATGCAGCCTTACCGAATCTTTAAATAAGGCGTAAAACTTCTCTTTCTTCTCCTCCCAGGTTAATGAAGATGCGGGTTGCGAAAAGTCAATATCCCAATAGCGGTTGACCGTAACGTTGCCAGCCTGCCAAACCAGGTTATGGGCCGGTTCCAAATTTTTTACCTGCTTGTAAAAAGTTTGGTCGCGGTATACGCTCCATACCATTTGCAAGCCGCGGTTAACCTGCTCGGTATTTACATCGGCTTTAAAAAAAGGCAACTCTTTCAGTGCTTTATATTCCGAAGCAAAGTACAGATGCTGCCCCTGTAGTATATAGTAAAAAGGCTTAATACCAAAGCGATCGCGTGAGCAAAACAACTTCTGGCGGGTTTTATCCCACAAGGCAAAGGACCACATGCCGGTAAAGTATTTGACACATTCCTCGCCATAATGCTTATAGGCAGCGCACATTACTTCGGTATCGCCATGCGTGCGGAACCGGTATCCTTTTGTCTCCAGATCAGCTTTTAGTTCCACGTAATTATAAACCTCGCCGTTAAAAGCCATCACCAGGTCGTCGTATTCAAACGGCTGGTTAGCTTCGTCGGACAGATCTATAATCTTAAGGCGGTTGTGCCCAAGGGCTACCGGTCCATCCACAAACACATTGCTGGCTTCGGGCCCACGGTGGGTAATGCAACGCAGTTGTTTAAACGCCAGGTCCTTCTTCTGCTCAACAGACATTTGTAAATCAACAAACCCTGCTATGCCACACATAATCCTCCTTGCATTTGGCGTATTTGCATTCCGCTTTGGTTAAGTAATAATCAAATGTAGGTATTTGGCCGTATTTAGCTACTGCCGGGGCCGTTCCTAGTAACCATCGCCATCCAGCAGGTTGCCAAGGCCGCCTAACAGGCTGCCTTCTTCCTTACGGCTACCGGTTTGCGGTGCATACTGTATAATGCGCGAAGCTAAACGCGAAATAGGCAGTGTTTGTAACCAAACCTTACCGGGGCCGCGCAATACAGCGTAGAAGAAACCTTCGCCGCCGAATAGCGTGTTGCGAATGCCACCAATCATCTGGATATCAAAATCAATATCCTTTGTATAAGCTACTACGCAACCTGTATCGATGTGCAATATCTCGCCAGGGGCAAGTTCGCGCTCGATGATGTGACCACCTGCATGGCAGAAAGCCATGCCATCGCCTTCCAGTTTTTCCATAATAAAACCTTCGCCGCCAAACAGGCCCGTGCCCAGTCGTTTCTGGAATTCAATACCAACGCTAACACCTTTTGCGGCACATAAAAAGGCATCCTTTTGTGCAATTATTTTGCCTCCTAATTGCTGCAGATCCATCGGGATGATTTTACCGGGATAAGGTGAAGCAAAGGCTACACGGGCTTTACCGGTGCCGGTGTGCGTATAGGTGGTCATAAACAGACTTTCGCCGGTTAACATACGCTTACCTGCTGAAAGTAATTTACCCATAATACCGCCGCCACCTGCATTGCTGCCATCACCAAAAATGGTTTGCATTTGAATAGGGGCATCTTTATACATAAAAGCACCCGCTTCGGCCACAACGGTTTCCTGCGGATCGAGTTCCACTTCCACACATTGCATTTCTTCGCCAAAAATACGGTAGTCTATTTCGTGATTTGTTCTCATTTTAATCTTGATTTAGTTGCAAATATAGTGGTAAGACGATGCGCCGGTGTGAATATTTTGTAACAAAACAACAGCCTTTTAAAAACCGATAACACCCACCAAACCGCTAATTAAAAGCCACACAATCATGTTTATATGCAGGCGCTGTAATGCAAAAACCGTAAGAAGCATCCACACAAATGGCCATAAATCGCTGCCGCCCGATTGGTTGTAAATAGCGACCACCATTACTACAAACAAATTGGTGATTACGGCTACCACCGCAGCGGTTACAAAGCGCAACACCTTACCCCAGGTAGCATCGTTATGGGTGCGTTCAACCAAGGGAGCGCCTAACAGGATAAAAGCAAACGATGGCAAAAACGTAAAAAAAACAGCCATCAATAAGCCCAATGAACCATAAGCCAGCGAATGGTAGTGACCATAGGCCCCCATAAAAGCTACGAACGTTAATACCATAATCAGCGGACCGGGGGTAGATTCGCCCATGGCCAGGCCGTCGAGCATTTGACCCTGTGTTAACCACTGTAGTTTATTTACCGCCACCTGCGATACATAGAGCAACACACTATAAGCACCACCGAAAGTTACCAGGGCACTTTGCGTAAAAAACAAGCTCAACCGGTTCCAAAATTGATAGTCGGCCATAAACAGACGGAAACAGATGAAGGGTATAAACCACAGCAACAAAAACACCGCAGCAGTTATTACCATTGTACGGACCTTGAATGGTGTATTTGCCAGGGATGTGCTTTGTAAATTAGCGGGAACCGATTTACCTGCATAGGCATAAACTACCCCCACTAACACCGTTGCCAGAATAAGAACCGGATACGGCACATGGAACACCACCAAAGCCAGGAGCGATAGTGTTGTAACCATGTAATCGGCGGTTTGGTGTAATGCCTTTTTACCGATTTTGTAGACTGCTAAAAGAATTATAGCCGCCACGGCTGGCTTAATGCCAATAAACAAACCGGTTACCAGGGCTGTGTTACCATAGGTGGCGTAGAGCAAACTAAGACCCAACATTATAAATACAGAAGGCAGAATAAACAAGGCACCTGCCACTATACCACCTAAGGTTCCGTGCATTAACCAGCCTATATAAGTAGCCAACTGCTGGGCTTCGGGGCCGGGCAATAACATACAGTAATTAAGCGCGTGCAAAAACTTTGATTCGGTAATCCATTTTTTACGCTCTACCAGGTATTCGTGCATAATGGCAATTTGACCGGCAGGTCCGCCAAAACTTATGAACCCCAGCTTTAACCAGAAAAGAAATGCCTCGGTAAACGGTATTTTTTCCATTAATCGAACTTCTTAAAAGCAAAAAATACCGCACATAAAATGAAGAAGAAACTTACGATGTAATTCCATTTCAGGCTTTCGTTTAAATACAATACCGAGAAAAAACCGAAAACGACCAGTGTAATCACCTCCTGCATAATTTTTAGCTGTGCGCCCGAAAAGGTAGCACTACCGATACGGTTGGCCGGTACCTGCAGGCAATATTCGAAAAAGGCAATACCCCAACTGGCAAGTATCACTTTCCAGAGGGCTGTTTGCTTAAACTTGAGGTGGCCATACCAGGCAAAGGTCATAAAGATGTTGCTGAGCAGTAACAACGCAATGGTATACATAAGGCAATTTTTGAAACAGGACTAAAAGGCCATAACAGTTGCAATATAAACAGGGATTAAAAACTTCTATATTCGGCACTGTGATTACGAAGAAGAGCAAATACGCCATTAAGGCCCTGGTGTTTTTAGCCAAGCGCGATCCTAAAGCGCCTGTGTTAATTGAAGAAATAAGCAGCGAGGAAAAAATACCCCGCAAATTTTTAGAAGCTATTTTACTTGACCTGCGCAAAGCAGGTATACTTGGCAGCAAAAAAGGTAAGGGCGGCGGTTACTACCTTATTAAAAAGCCAGAGGACATTAACATGGCGGAGGTGCTGCGCTTATTTGATGGCCCCATTGCGCTGGTGCCCTGCGTAGCGCATAAGTATTACGAAGCCTGCGAGGAATGCATAGATGAAATTACCTGCCCCATACGTGAGGTGTTCCGCATTATACGCGAGCAAACCGTTGCCACCCTTAAGGACAATAATTTTGCCGAACTGGTAAACAAGGAAAAGAAGCTAAAGCGTTACCGCAAATAGCTACTGGCATTTTCAAAGAACATTGGCGTGCTTTGCGGATTTAAACAACATAGTATAGAAACCCGCATTTGTGCACATTTGTGCAAGTGATTTTGAAGTGCACAAATCATATAAATTTTAATTTGAATGATTTTGCGCCAAAACCGGCCATTTTTGGCCTGAATTGGCAGAGGCAGCGGCCTTCGATATATTATACAAACGTACATTTTTACACTCCTTTACACTTTCGGTGCACAAGGAAGCGGCCCCATTAGTACGATTTGCAAGCAGGGCCCCATGACCGGGATATGCGTACGCCACCTCTAACTTTAGCGACTGCGAAACCTTTGCACAATAAACAGGACGGAATTTTAACATAAATGATAGGAATTGATAGGGTTTGATAGGGTTTTCGGGATCACCTGTCAAAACCTATCATAGCCAACCAACAAACTACACCCGGCCAATGAAAGATTGGCAGCAAAGCGCAGGTTATTGCCTGTAGGATATCTTGAACCGATGATCACCTTTTCTGATTTACCCTGCTAATGTAATAAATAAAGAAACATTTATCAAGTATTAATTGTTAAATTAGCGACCAGCGCTAACGCAAACCATTCCTCTCTTAACCTTCTCAGGAAAAGGCGGCAGGCTTTTGGACATCGGTTGTAAGTAGAATGGCTACTAAAACCCAATGGGCCGGAAATTGCCCTTGGTAAATACGTAGACGTTGAGCACAAAAAAGAGGTAGAGATACACCCATAGACCGTCTACAAAATGCCAGTAAGTAGCTAAAAGCGATACGCGCATTTTACTAAAGGGGTCCACCTCGAACAGCAAGGCTTTAACCTGATCGCTGCGGTGCTCGAGCGCGCGGAGTAAAAACCAACCGAGCAGGGCAATGCCTACCACCAGATGAGCGAGGTGCAAGCCTGATATTATATATAAGTAGGCGCCGGCCACGTTGTTTTGAAGCTTAACGCCATTTTGGATTAATTCCTGCCAGCCGATTACCTGAAAAATAGTGAAGGCCACTGCCAGCAAAGCTGTAACAATAAGGCCCTGTGTGTAACCCACCCAATCATCAGCAAAAATGGCCTTGCGGGTTTGGGCCATGCTGTAGCTGCTGACCAGAATAATAATGGTATTAGCGTGAAACAACAGCGGTAACTGAAAGTGGTTGTAGTTAGTGCCGAAGGTGGTTAAGAAGTACGAAACCGAAAGAAACAGGAATGCAGAAGTAATACCTGCAAGTGCCAACAATGTAAAAATGCGCACCGGATGGTATTTAATGCGCAGTTCAAGGGCAGTTAGTTCATTCTTTTTTACTCCGGCCTGGGCTTTCATAGTGTTGCACTTATGCTAAGATACAAACGCAACTTTAACAAGCGCAAATATGATTTGTTTTAAACTTTGGGTCACATATTTTGTTTAGATTTTGTCTAAACATTACCCGAAAAGGCATTAAATTCGCACTCCGTTTGGCCCTAAGGAGGTGGACGGAAGAAGCACCAGAACACGCACAAATGGCTGAAAGTGATAAAATTATAGAGGAAGTAACCTCCGGAGAGTATAAATACGGCTTCGTAACCAATATAGAGCAGGAAATGGCTCCAAAGGGGTTAAGTGAGGAGACTGTGCGCTATATCTCCAACAAAAAAGAGGAGCCGGAATGGATGCTGGAATGGCGCCTGAAAGCTTACCGCGCGTGGTTGAAGATGGAACAGCCCAAATGGCAGAACGTGCATTTCCCTGCTATCGATTTTCAGGATATTATTTATTACGCCGGTACCAAAAAGAAAAAACAGGTAAACAGCCTGGAGGACATTGACCCTGAAATACGGGCCACGTACGATAAACTCGGCATCCCTATTCAGGAGCAAAAAATACTGGCAGGCGTAGCGGTAGATTACGTGATGGACAGCGAAAGTGTAATCACCACGTTCCGCGAATCGCTGAAAGAGAAGGGTATTATTTTCTGCTCCATCAGCGAAGCTATCCGCGAACATGCCGACCTGGTAAAACAATACCTGGGCAGCGTAGTGCCGGCCCGCGACAACTATTATTCCGCTTTAAACAGTGCCGTTTTCAGCGATGGCAGTTTTGTATACATCCCAAAGGGGGTCCGTTGCCCCATGGAGCTTTCTACCTACTTCCGTATAAACGCGGAAAACACAGGACAGTTTGAGCGCACCTTAATTATAGCTGACGATAACAGCTATGTAAGTTACCTGGAAGGTTGCACCGCACCTATGCGCGATGAAAACCAGTTACATGCTGCCGTGGTAGAACTTATAACCCTGGACAATGCAGAGATTAAGTACAGCACGGTACAGAACTGGTACCCCGGCGACAAGCAAGGCAAGGGCGGCATTTACAACTTTGTTACCAAGCGTGGTATGTGCAAGGGTATTAACTCCAAGATATCGTGGACACAGGTGGAAACCGGTTCGGCTATTACCTGGAAATACCCCAGCTGTATTCTGAAAGGAGAAAACAGTATCGGTGAGTTTTATTCGGTAGCCGTTACCAATAATTACCAGCAGGCCGATACCGGCACCAAGATGATACACATTGGCAAGAATACCCGCAGCCGTATCGTTAGCAAGGGTATATCGGCAGGCAAAAGCCAGAACTCGTACCGCGGCCTGGTACAGGTACATAAAACCGCCGAAAAGGCCTATAACTTTTCGCAGTGCGATAGTTTGCTGATAGGCGACCGTTGCGGTGCACATACGTTCCCCTATCTGGAGATTAAGAACAACACCGCAAGGGTAGAGCATGAAGCTACTACATCGAAAATTGGAGAAGACCTGCTGTTTTACTGTAACCAGCGCGGTTTAACCGACGAGGAAGCGGTAAATATGATAGTAAACGGATATTGTAAAGAAGTATTCCAGCATTTACCGATGGAGTTTGCCGTGGAGGCACAAAAACTGCTTTCGATAAGTTTGGAAGGAAGCGTTGGCTAATGAACGGAAAGCGCGCAGGGTTTGGTAAATTTGCTATTATGATCCTACGCCTGTACCGCCTGTATAAAACCGGTAAAACACTTTATACCAAAGTATTAAAACCGGTATACGAAGAATTACGGAAAGATGCCTATGCATTAGATGCCGCCGATAAAAGGGCACGAAACAGAAAACGAAAAAGCAAGAAGAAAGATGCTGTCCATCCGAAACCTAAACGTAGCCGTAAACGGCAACCAAATACTAAAGGACTTTAACCTGGAGATTGGCCCGGGCGAAGTACACGCCATTATGGGGCCTAACGGTACCGGCAAATCGACCTTAGCCAGTACCCTTGCCGGCAAGGAGGTATATGAAGTGCTTAGCGGCGAAGTATTCTTCCACGGTAAAAACCTGTTGGAAATGGATGCCGATGAACGCGCCCGCGAAGGTGTGTTTCTGGCGTTTCAGTACCCGGTAGAAATACCCGGTGTTAGTACGACCAACTTTATGAAAGCGGCTGTGAATGCCAAACGCAAACACCAAAACCTGCCTGCACTTGATGCCAAGGACTTTTTAAAGCTGATGCGCGAAAAAGCGGAGCTGGTGGAAATGAAAAAAGAATTTTTGAGCCGCTCGCTGAACGAAGGTTTTAGCGGTGGAGAAAAAAAGCGCAACGAGATATTTCAGATGGCCATGCTGGAACCCAGCCTGTGCCTGTTGGATGAAACCGATAGCGGATTGGATATTGACGCCTTGCGTATTGTTGCCAACGGTGTAAACAAGCTGAAAAGCAAAGACCGCAGTTTTTTAATTATTACGCACTACCAGCGTTTGCTTAACTACATTGTACCCGACCATGTACATGTAATGTTTGGCGGCAAAATAGTAAAGAGCGGAGGCAAGGACCTTGCGCTGCAACTGGAAGAGAAAGGATACGATTGGATTAAAGAAGAAGTGGGCGAAACAGCCTAGTGTGCCATGAGCTTACCCGAAAAAATAGCAAGCGAGTTTTCGCAAGTGAAAAAGGACAGTGTTGCGGCGATACGCAAGCAAGCGCTGGATGCTTTTGCTGTGTTGGGGATCCCTTCCACCCGTAACGAAGAGTGGAAATACACCAATATAAAAACCAAATTGCCCGAAAGTATCTCGGTGTTGCCTGCTACGGCAGCGTCCGTTCCTGATTTTCATAAGTTTTCAGGTGTTGCGGGCAGTAAACTGGTTTTTATCAACGGCCAGTTCAGCGCTCAGCAATCTACCTTGCAGCCACAGGCAGGTTTAGTTATCAGCAGTTTAAACGAAGCGCTGACCACCCATGCGGCGCTGGTTGAAAAACATTATGGCAAACTGGTACAGTTTAACGAAGAGCATTTTGCCGCCTTAAACACCGCCTTTGCCAACGATGGTGCCTTTATTTACCTGGAGCGCAATGCCGTAGTAGATAGTCCTGTTTACCTGATACACGTATTTACCGGGGCTGAGAATTTTATACAAAGCCGCAACCTTATTCTACTGGAATCGGGCAGCAGTGTGCAGGTAATTGAGGATTTTCAGAACACTGCCGGCGAAGCCTACAGCAACCATGTAACAGAAGTATTTGTAGGAGCCAATGCGGCGATCAATATCACGCATCTGCAAACCGGCACGGTTAATACTACAGCTGTACATACCATTGAAGCCGACATACAACGCGATGGACGATTTACCTGCAATACCATTACCCTTGAAGGCAAGCTGATACGCAATAATACCAACGCCCGGTTTAAAGGCGAAAATGCCGAGGCCCATATGAACGGGTTGTACTACGGTAAAAACACCGGCTTGATTGATAACCACCTGTTGGTAGATCATCAGGTGCCGAACTGCCAAAGCAACCAATTGTATAAAGGTATACTGGACGATGAAGCCACCGGGGTGTTTAACGGAAAGATATTTGTGAAAGAGGATGCGCAGAAAACGAACGCCTTCCAATCGTCGAAAGCTATTTTGCTATCGGAAAATGCCGCTATTAATGCCAAACCGCAGCTGGAGATTTTTGCTGATGATGTGAAGTGTAGTCACGGTGCAGCCATCGGACAACTGGGCGGCGACGAAGTGTTTTACCTGCGCAGCAGAGGTATTGAAGAAGAGGAAGCACGGGCGATGTTAACCTTTGCTTTTGCCAACGATATTATTGAGGCGATAACTGTGGAAGAAGTACGCAGCTATCTATCGGCCTTATTACAAGAGCGATTGAATTTGAGTTTATAACATGGTAACCGAAACCACTCCTACCCTATTTGATGTAGCCGCCCTAAGGGCGCAGTTTCCTATCCTGCATCAAAAGGTAAACGGACATCCGCTGGTGTATCTGGATAATGCAGCTACCTCGCAGAAACCAATAGCCGTTATAAATGCCATTACCGACTATTACGAGCGTTATAACAGCAATATACACCGCGGGGCGCACCATTTAGCGCAACTGGCTACCGAAGCGTATGAAAACGCCCGTATTACCGTTAGCAAGCATTTAAATGCCGCCAGCGAAAAAGAGATCAACTTTGTGCGTGGTACTACCGAAGCGGTTAACCTGGTTGCCACCTCGTATGGACGAAAGTTTATAAAAGCCGGTGACGAGATTATAGTTACCGCTATGGAACACCACAGCAACATAGTGCCCTGGCAAATGTTGTGCGAGGAAAAAGGCGCCACCCTGCGGGTAATACCTATTAACGACAGCGGTGAGATTATTTTTGAAGAATACCTGAAGCTACTGAATGAACGCACCAAAATTGTTTCGGTAGCGTATGTATCGAACGCATTGGGCACCATACACCCTGTTAAAGAAATTATTGCCGCAGCGCATAAAGCAGGTGCCGTAGTATTTATTGACGGCGCACAAGCACTGCCGCATAAAAAGGTAGATGTGCAGGACCTGGACTGCGATTTCCTGGGTTTTAGCGGACATAAAGTATTTGCAGGCACCGGCATAGGCATTTTATACGGCAAACAACACCTGCTGGAACAAATGAACCCCTATATGGGTGGCGGCGAAATGATAAAGACCGTATCGTTTAGCGGTACCACCTACAACGAGCTGCCTTATAAGTTTGAAGCGGGGACGCCGCATGTAGAGGGCGGTATCTCATTAGGTGCGGCATTGGATTATATAAATGGTATTGGTTTAGATAAAATAGCTGCTTACGAAGATCAACTGCTGCAATACGGCACACAAAAGCTACAGGCCATTGAAGGCTTGCGACTGGTGGGTACCGCCAAAAACAAGTGTTCGGTATTATCGTTTGTAGTAGAAGGGGTACACTCCTACGACCTTGGCGTGCTATTGAACGAACAGGGCATTGCCATCCGCACGGGGCACCATTGCTGTCAACCTTTAATGGAGCGTATGGGCATTGAAGGAACCTGCCGTGCCTCCTTAGCCTTTTACAATACTACCGAAGAAATAGACGTGCTTACCAAAGCCCTGCAGCGCGCCATTAAAATGCTGGCTTAAACGCCAATTCCATAATTTAGCGCCATGCAAACCATGGCTGACATAGAAGATGAGATTGCCGAAGAGTTCGACCTTTTCGATGATCAGATGGAGAAATACGAATACCTTATTGACATTGGCAAGAAACTGCCTGCACTGGATGCTGCCTATATGACTGATGATTTTTTAGTTAAAGGCTGCCAGAGCAAAGTATGGCTACATGCCTACGAAAAGGATGGCCTTATTTACTACGAAGCAGACAGCAACACGGCCATCACCAAAGGGATAATAGCGCTGCTGGTGCGCGTTTTATCCGGTCGTAAGGCTGCCGATATACTGGGCAACCCTTTAACTTTTATCGACCGAATTAACCTGCGTTCGCACCTTAGCTCGCAGCGCTCGAACGGGTTAACGGCCATGATACAGAAGATGAAGGCGTATGCTGCGGCTTTTAGCAGTTAATACTTCCGGTAAATAAAAAAGGCCCCAATCGGGGCCTTTTTTATTTGTATGTTTTAGTCAGTTATTATTTAGTTACTACAAACAAGCGTGTTTGTGTACGGGTGTTGCCTACGGTGGCAGCCAGCAGGTAAGTGCCGGTGCTTAAACCAGAAGCATCCAGATCGAACAGGTTTTCGCCTGTGCCTGCGTTACGCTCGGTTACCTCGCGGTATAACTTACCGGTAATATCAAATACACGGAAGGTTACGTCTGCAGATTTATCGAGCGTTAAGCTGATTTTTGAATGGCTGCTTACCGGATTAGGGTAAATGCTAAGGTTTGAAATAGCATTGTTGTTAGCTACTTCGTTAACACCAGAGGTAAGGCTGCAACCGCCGGCAGTTAAGGTGGTTGAACGCCACATACCACGGCCGTGGGTACCGATATATAATACCTGGCAACCATCGTTGTAAAGTTCTTTCTCAATTAAACGGTAAACAGGCACACGTGGCAGGCCACCGTTTTCTTCGTGCCAGCTGCTGCCGTCCCAACTCCAGATACCCAGTTCAGAACCGATAACGATAGTGTTAGCATCGTGTACCACTACGTCGTATACAGGCATGTTAGGTAATCCGTTTGTCAGCGGGGTCCAGCTGGTACCACCGTTGGTTGATTCGTAAACGTGCGGAGAGCTAATAGAGCTAAAGCCTGAGATAACTGCCACAACGTGGTCAGGATCGTTAGGATCAACGCTGATACCTTCGATAGCGCGACCGCTTGATACCAGCGAGTTGGTGTATTCGGCAGCACTGTTGTAGATAATACCGATAGCATTAGGACCTACAGGATAGTTTGCTGTATCGATGTGTGCGTTAAAGTTAGGGAAACGATAAACACGGCCACCGCTCATACCAATGTAAACGGTGTTACCGTCCTTGCTCATAGTAAATGAGTATGGGGTACCGTTCATGCTGCTGATGAGTTTAAACCATCTTGGGATAATGCCCAGATCAAGGGCATCCGGAGTTAACCAAACACCGCAGTACGATTCTACCATCATTGTTGAACGGATAGGATCCGGGATAAGAATGGTATCGCCCTGATTTAAAGCATTTGGTAAGGTGTATTGAACAGGATATTTAGCAGTGCTGCTGATAACATTTACTACATCGCCTGCAGCATATGCCTTATCAGCACCAAACTTGATATTCTTTAAGCCATTGGCAGCTGTGCGGGTTTCGCCCAGGTAGAAAGGAGAAATGAACGTTGCGTTCGCATCCTTTTGACCACCACAACGTGAAGGCTGGTTGTGACCTTGCGGGTCGATTTTGATATCGTAGAAACCATCGAATGAGCTGGTAGAGTTTCCAGAACGCAGCACTTCGCCAAAATAAATTCCACCAAAGAAGATGCGTGGATCGATGTGCGAGATCTCGCTATAGATACCGTCGCCACCGATCACCTGTTTAGCCGCCATGCGGGTATTGCCTTTGTAATCGATGTAGTTAGTTCCGTTATCCTGGGTACCGCCCATAACTTCGCCTGCAATACCGGCTGCTACCGAATAGAACTGAGTAACATTATAACCACGGTTTTTAACAGTATAAGTAGGGAAAGGGAATGCGCTTAATGCATCGGTGCTTTTGTAAACGCCACCATCGCAACCAACATACATTAAGTTAGGATCGCTATCGGCTAATACAATTGAGTGCTTATCGGGGTGAATGTAGTTAGGGTTGGTTGCACCGCCACCTAAACCTACGTCGGCAAGTTTCCAACCGCTTTGGTCGTTCCAGGTGTAAAGGTCCACACCACCCATGTATATCTTGTTAGGATCCTGAGGGTTTACAGCAATTACGTTATCGTACCAGCCCTGGTTATTTCCGCCAAATGGATCGAACAGAGGACCTTTGCTACCGATGTTGGTCCAGGTATCGCCGTTATCAGTAGAACGGTAAACACCAAAGGTTGAACCTGAAGTGGTAGCAATAGCTACGTAAACTACCGAAGAGTTAGAAGGTGCAATTGCAATTTCCATTCGGCCCTGTGTAGCAGGGAAACCTGCGTTAGTAGCCGTAGCTACTTTACTCCATGAAAAGCCACCATTTAAAGAACGTACTAAAATTTTGTTGTTACCGGCAGAGGCAAAGATATTTTGACCATCGCGGCTCCACTTAACATCAGCTACTGAACCGCCGGATACACCAGAAACGGTAACCTGGGTCCAGTTTTGACCACCATCAGTGGTTTGGTATAAACCACCTTGCGTAGCAGCGATAAGCTGGGTAGCATCGAGTGGGTTGCAGGCAATACGGTTAACAGCTGCCCACGGGCTGTTCGGATCAACCGAAGTACCATCGAAAGCATCCGGTGTGATTAATACCGGGCTATCGTTTGCAGTAAGCTTATAGATACCATTACCGGCAGTACCAGAGTTAAATGAGGTACCGATAATTTGAGCCAGGCCTTCGCCTGTACCTACATAAATATTGTAATCAGGACCAGGGCCTTGTGCTATGCAGGAAACGGATAACCACTGGTTCCATCCTGTAACGCGCGACCAGTTGTTACCGCCGTTTGTTGATTTCCACAAACCGCCTGAAACGCCACCGGCATAAACGGTGTTGTTAGTAGCATCGCGCTTGTCAATTAAGATAGCACGGGTACGGCCACCTACGTTATCGGGGCCCAGTTCTTCCCAGGTAAGGTTTAAAGCACCGGCACGGCTGCCTGTTTGCAGCAGTTGATCGGCTTGTTTTACGGCCTCGGCATAGTAAACCGGTGTAAAGTTGCCATTCTCATCCTTTAAACGGTCGTAACGAAACTGCATGGCTTCTTTAGCCCGCATCGATTCGTTTTCTTCGCGCTCTTTTGCTTGCTTTTCTAATTGAAATTCGCCGGGAACGCCTTCGTTCCAGCTAATCACTCTACCGAAAAACACAGCCACAACCGCTAAACCGCTAAGAATGAACGGTGCATAAAATCCGGGTAGAAATCCTTTTCTCATTTTTTTCATTTTTTGACCCTAATAACCGGGCGAAATAAACATATTTTTTGCCAATTCAAATATACACCTGTTTGTAACCTCTTTTGCAGGCGCATTGTCACATGTTTGTCATTTTCGGAGGCCATATGAATGGGCCTTGATGCCTTCCGGGCCAGAATGACAGTTATGATTGATCCGCCACCTGTAAAGAACCCTGTTTAAACACCCAGGCGTGCCGAAAGTTTACTGAGCCATAATCCGGGGCTGAGGCCCGGCTCCCTAAGGGTGCCCGTATACGGCTGGCCGCGATGCGTATAATACTTGTGGAAGGCCGATTGCTTAAGCCCCCATTTTCGCATAAACTGCTTTCGGCCGTCGTTTTTTACGATACGCCCGGTTGACTTGGAGATGAAATGGTAGACCTTGCTTGCTGCAACACCCTGATAAATACGACAGCCGGCTTGCCACAACTTCATGGCAAAATCGTCGTCGCTGCTCATGCCGGGGCTAAACTCTTCGCTGTAGCCACCAACTGCCTGCCACCATTTACGGTGCACCACACTGGGAGGCCAGGTCGCACCGCTCCAGTCCTTTTTGAGCAAGCCGCTATACTCCTTCACCAGGCGTTGTTCATCAAAATTATCTTCTCCCCTACCGTAATCGCCTACCAGGACACATTTATTACCGGTATCGTAAGGCTCTATCATGGTAGATGACAGTTGGAAACAGTCGGTGGTTAATTGCCTGATTTGGCCGGCCAAGGCAGTGTCCCAGCCAGGGAGGGCATACATATCGTCGTTCATAAAAACGATATAATCGGTAGTGGCCAATTGACTAACCCGATTAACCGCTTTACAGATACCGATGTTTTCTGCAGACGTGGTATAGGCCAGATCGGTATCGCCTGCATCAATAAGACCTTGCAGGTAAGCGGCACTCCCATCACTGCCTTCGTTCACATGCACCAAAATCTGGTGGCGTGTTGCGGAATGCAACCGCAGCCCTTTTATACACAACTTTAAATAAGCGAGGTTATTCCAGGTAGGAATTATAACCGAAAATTTCACTGGCGTTCGTTTAACTTAGCAATTACCATTTCATCAACATCCCCAAGGGGTTAAACAAGCAAACTCCCCGATTTTCATATTTTAGAATCGCAAATTAAAGAATCACACGGATGAAAATACGCCTAACTTGTTTTTTGTTGCTGGCTGCGGCTGTGCTTTTTCTTGATTCGTGTAAGAAGGACCGTGCGACCTCCTGGAACACCGAGTTGTTGGTGCCCATAGCCAGTTCATCGCTTTCCATTCAGAATATTGTAAAAGATTCTACCATCCGGGCGAATGCGGACAGTTCACTTATACTGGCTTTCAATTCCACCCTTTACGAGTTTAACCTGGCCGACCAAATCATCAATATACCCGATACCAACATCGGGCAGAAATTTAACCTGAGCACCCTGCAATTACCCAACCAGCGCGTAACACAAAGAATAAGTTTGGGTACGCTGGCAACCAATATGGCTGCAAGCCCTGATCCGGGAGCCCAATTACTGGGGAATCTGATACTTAGTCAGTCGGGACAAAATTCGGCCATACCTGCATTAAATAACATTGCACCGGGTGCTTTCCCTTTTGATGCTTCCGCATATTTTGACAGTGCCATACTGGCCTCGGGTCAGGTTCAAATTTGGGCGGTAAACAACCTGCCTGTGCCGCTGGATAACGTAACGGTAGAACTGCGTAACCACGATGACAACTCGCTGGTGGCTTCCAAATTTCTTCAGCATATCAGCGCGCACGATTCCATCTACGCCGAAGTGGACCTGGCCGGTGCCAAGTTGAAAAAGGACCTTGACTTTCGTATTGCCAGCATGAGCACACCCGGCACCAGCGGAGCATTGGTATTAATTGATACCACGGATTATATAGAACTGCGCCTGTTTGTGATTTCGTTGCGGGCGTCCGAAGCCTGGGCACGTTTCCCTTCGCAGGACGTAGTAAATATTACAGAGGAAGTGACACAGGACATAGAAGGCCGCAAATTTACCTATGTAGATGCCCGCGAAGGACAACTGCTGGTAACCGTAACCAGTTCGGTACAGGAGCAGTTGCAGTTGGAATATACACTGGAAGGTGCCTACGATCGCAATGGAAATCCGCTGGTGGAATATACTACAGTGCCTGCTGCCGCACAGGGTGTACCTACTACGGTAAGCAAGCTTATTGATATTTCGGGATGTGCGATTAACCTTACCGGCAAGGATGGCTCGAAATTTAATACCTATACCCAACATGTGGTGGCACATATCGACTCATCGGGTATTGTGCGACATATTACGCAGGCGGATAGCATTATAGTGCGTTATGATATTAAAAACGTAGCCCCCAATTATATTAAAGGCTATGCGGGCCGCGATACACTTTCGGCACAGGACAGTTCAGATTTTGCTTTCCTTGACATTTTTAAGAGCGGAAGCATTGACCTTGAATCGGTGAACATGAACTTTGTTGTAGAAAATGGCCTGGGTGTAGATGGCGTAGTTAAAATCAATAGCCTTACTGCCATTAGTCAAAACAACGGTTCGCGTACCCTTACCGGTTCCATTATAGGTCAGCCACTGGTAGTTAACCGTGCCACAGATTTCCCTTTAACCAAGGGTATCAGCACACTGGCAGTTAACAGCAATAACTCCAACATTAAAGACCTGATTGGCATACTGCCCAATAAATTGCTATACGATGTTGATGTACATACCAACATTGCCGGTAACAACAACCAATACCGCGATTTTGCCTACCTGGAAAGCGGCATGAAAGTGGGTTTGAATGCCGAAATTCCGCTTTCGTTTATTGCCAACCATTTGGTGTTACGGGATACCATTCAATTTGACCTGAGCACTACCAATACCAATATTGAAGGCATATCGGATGGCCTGATAAATGTGATTACCCAAAATAAATACCCGCTGGATGCTACCTTAACCATGGTAATTGTGGACAGTAATTGGGTAGGCGTTGATACCCTATTAATGAATACCGTTGTAGAGGGTGCGGACCTGAACAACAATTGCCGTGCGGAAACCAGCAAACGCAGCAAAATACCTTTGTATGTTGATGAAGCACGGATGGAAAATGTGAAGCGTGGCAAGCATGCTATAATTGTTGCCGACTTTAACAGCAATGGACATAACGCTATTTGTAATGGCCAGTATTTAAAAATTTACAGCGATTACAAACTTGATATTACTTTCACCGCGCGATTTAACTACAAGGTGAATGCGAAATTCTGATTTAGCGAACCAGGTTTTACCAATGAGAAAGATGTATATGATAGCCCTTCTAACAGGGCTTATAGCGAACATTTATGCACAGGACAGCACTGCAAAAGATATTAGAACATCATCCATTGGTCCAATGGGTGCAAGATATGTTCTGCAGGGGCCGTTAGTAACCTTTAACTATACCGGCTATGGTTTGAACAATTATTTTAGTGAAGAATTTTACCCCGGCACCACCAACCGCGTAACTGCCGATTTTGATTATTACACGAACAGCAACTCTATACCCGGCAGTATTGTTTACAAAATGATATTTAAGGGTGAGATTAAAACGCCTTTGAAAGACCGTGGGTTGAATGGCATTAAAAAGCAAGCCCGCTTTGAGGATAACATGAAAACCGGTGTTACCTATCGTCATTACTTTAAAAACTGGGATGGCACCGTATTGGTAGGCTGGCACCATCGCGAAATGCGGACCATCAATCTTTCGAAGGATGCTTACCATTTGTTGTTCTATGGCAATGCTGATTTTGAAAATAAGACAGCCGACCTCAGTAATCTGTATTTTTCCAACAACATCTACAACCAGTTGTCGCTGGGAATATTTAAAAAAGTAAGCTATGCGAAATACCAAATGGAGTTTGGCTTTTCGGGGTCGTTTTTGCAGGGCATTAACCACCAGGAAATTTACACCCGGAATGCCACTATCTACACCGCACCGGATGGCGAGTACCTTGATATAAATTACGATTTAACGTTTAATAATGCCCGGGAAGGAGCCACCAGTTTTTCGCAGGTGAACGGTGCCGGTGCATCGGGCGATTTTCATTTAGCTGTGGGCAACAACAATAAGTGGAAAGTGGCCTTCGATTTAAGCGACGTGGGTTATATGACCTTCCGTAAAACCCCGGTTAACTATACGGCTGCCAAGAATGTCCATTTTCAGGGTATTGTGTTACCGGATCTATTAACGTTTAGTCCTGCCACGTTTGACACCTTGAAAGTGGATGATGCAGTAAAATCAAATTTGCCTTCAAAAAGCAATAACAAATATTCCATCTTCCTGCCATTTACAGCGCAGTTGGTTTACAGCATGCCTGTACATAGTAAAGTTGTGTTAAGCGTTGGCGCTATGTATCGCTACCAACCTAACTACTATGTATATGGCTATGCAAAGGTTAACTACTTTATAACCCCTACCATGGTATTCTCGGGAAGTTTAGGAGGCGGAGGCTACAGCAAAGCCAATCTTGGTGTTGAATTCAGCAAAACCTGGAAGTATTTTGATATTACCGTGGGCACCAGTAACCTGCTTGGTTTGGTAGCGCCTGCTTATTTGCCGGGTGCAGCCTTGTTCCTGCGCTTGGGCAGCTCGTTCTAAGCTTACAGGCGCATTACTTTTATTATTCTTGTTGAAACTTTCCGGTTACCCGTGCAAGCAAACGATATTCTGATTATAGGTGCCGGCCCAGCAGGTGCAGCAACGGCTTTGTTTTTAGCTAAGCAAGGTGTGCCGAGTACAGTTGTCGATAAGGCCAGTTTCCCCCGGGATAAAATTTGCGGCGATGCACTTAGCGGTAAAGTGGTGGAAGTATTAAACAAGCTGGATAAAAATCTGGCAGACGAACTAAACGCCGACGGAACAAAATTTTTAGGGAGCTGGGGGGTAACCTTTGTAGCACCCAATCAGCAGGCGCTGCGTGTTCCCTTTCGCACTAAAAAAGAAAAGCAAAACCCACCGGGGTTTATTACCCGCCGTATTGATTTTGACAATTGGTTGTATCAAAAGATGAAACAAAATCCGCTGATACAGGTAATAGAAAACTGCGAAATACGGCATTACGAACGCACAACCGAAGGATTTACTGCGCAGGCTAAAAATGGAGAAGTTTATAACGCCAAACTTATTATTGCCTGCGATGGGGCGTATTCCAGCTTTACCAAAACCGTTGCAGGCATTACCACCGAACCTGCACACAACTGTTTTGGTTTGCGGGCTTACTATGATGGTGTAGAGGGCCTGGACCATGAGAATTTTATTGAACTTCATTTTTTACCGGAAATACTGCCCGGATATTTCTGGATCTTTCCGCTGCCTAATGGCGGCGCAAATGTGGGCGTTGGTATGCGTGCCGATAAAATGCAGCAGAAAAAAATCAACCTGAAAAAGGCTTTTGAGCAGGTATTGGAAAATAATCCGACCATCCGTGCGAGGTTCAAAAATGCACGCTTACAAGGAGAAGTGAAGTTGTTCGGCTTACCGCTGGGTTCTAAAAAGCGGGCACTTTCAGGCGCTAATTATATGCTTTGCGGCGATGCCGGGCAGCTAATAGATCCTTTTACCGGCGAAGGCATAGGCAATGCCATGATGAGCGGTTATTTTGCCGCACAGCAGGCAATAAATTGTTTACAGCAAAAGAATTTTTCGGCGGCCTTTATGAAGGGTTATGACAAAGCACTTTATCACCGTTTGTGGGACGAATTGCTGCTTTCGTATCGTATGCAACAGCTGGTAAATTACCCCTGGTTATTTAATGTAGTGGTGCGTAAGGCTAACAGTAACAAACTGTTACAGGAAACTATCTCGTGCATGTTCGAAGACCTGGAGATGCGCGCACGGCTGAAAAACCCTCTTTTTTATGCCAGGTTATTATTTTCGTAGCCGCAAAACAAACAGTGAAATGAAAAAATTGACGTTGCTTTTATTAATGGCAGGTGCCCTGTTAGGCGCACAAGCTCAACACAGTGAACACGAAAACCACGAGAAGAAAACCGAACAAACCAAAGCCAAGGGCAAGGAAGGGAAAGAAAAAGGCGGTAAGAAGGATAAAAAGAAAAACGCTTCTACCGGTAGCTATGGAGCAGCAATAACCCGCGAAGGTGCTTTTGACGTAAAAGCCCTGCCCGGCCGCTTAAAGGGCAAAGCCTCGGAAGAAGTAAAAATAAAAGGCACGCTGGTAGCCGTTTGCCAGGTAAAAGGATGCTGGATGACAGCCGACCTGGGTAACGGACAAACCATGCGCATCCGCTTTAAGGACTATGCGTTTTTTGTGCCTAAAGATGCCGGTGGAAAAGAATTTTATGCACAGGGTGTTGCCAGCTGGGATACCACATCGGTAGCCGAATTGAAGCATTATGCAGGCGATGCGGGCAAAAAACAAGAGGAAATCGACAAAATTACCGAACCTAAAGTGGAGCTGGTATTCCTTGCCGAAGGGGTAATTATAGAGGAGAAGAAGAAAAACTAAATCTTTTTTTTGCCGCACTATTTATTTTTTCAGCGAAGCCATTATATTTGCGCTCTCTTTTGAAAAAGAGCGGTTTGATTCTGTAGCTCAGCTGGTAGAGCAATACACTTTTAATGTATGGGTCTCGGGTTCGAATCCCGACAGAATCACAGGTTAACGCCACTTTCACCAATGAAAGTGGCGTTAATATTTACCACAGGTAAAACATAGGTGAACCATTTCAAAATGATTCATCGATATCACCTACTGAAGCACTCAAACTGTTATTCAGAAATCGCCAGTTAGTGCTGCCACCTTTAAAGATTTCACTTATCTGCTTTACGTGGCTGCCATTAGTACCGCAACATCCTATACTTTACCAAATTGCCGATTTAGCAGCTGTATTTCAATATCAAGAAACCATTATTTCGGACATTTATTGTTTTCCGTCAGAAGGTTATTATGCTATTTCTACTTTATCCTTAACAGGGTTGGGCTTGTTCACAAAACATCTTCCGTGGCAAATACATGCGATACCATTAATAATTACCTAAAAGGCAAGTCCGAAGACTTGCCTTTATTTAAACTTCCGGGTCTCCCTTCGGAAGACCCGGAAGAACGGAAGGGGTAAGTGAAGGTGTAGTATTAAAGCACATTGGCGGTTACTTGCCTGCTGCAAATGTAGCTGCTGAAGAAACTAGCGCTGCATTTACGAAATTCGGTTCCGCTGCGAAATATGTGAAATGGGGTGGACGAACATTATTAGTAGTTGCTGTGGCGTCAAACATTTATGAAGTATATCAAAGTGAAAACAAACCAAGGACAATAACTAAAATCATAGGTGGATGGCGGGGTGCGGCCATAGCTTCAACAGCAGCTGGCCTTGGATTAAGTGCTTTTGAAATTGCTCCTGGACCAGGCACTCTGCTTCATGGAATAGCTACATTTGGGGCTGGGGTTTTGGGCTATTGGGGAGGCACAGAACTCTCGGAAAAAGTATATGATTATGTTTTTGAAAAAGTAAAATAAGCATGAAGGATTCTGTTGAAATATTAATAATATATCGTTCAAGATTCGGGCGAGAAGCAACCTATACTTCCATAGTAGCCAAAGAAGACGACATAGACTTAGAAGATTATGAAGGAAAAAGATTTTGGCAGACTATGGGAGGATTGCAAATCGCCAAAGATGAATATAACATTATACTTAATTGCACCAGTTTTTATAACGTGGTTAAGGCTACAAGTTTTTTACTCCATACGCTTTATACAATCAAAGGAATTCCCTGTCATTGGTTTGATATTAATGAAGAAAACCCTTCTGAGGTAAGGGTGATGACAATGGCAGAAGATGTATTGTCTTTCCATTTGATAGATATAAATAACATTAAAATTTCCTTTTTGCCTGTTAAAGAAGAAATGGCAAATATCAGGGGACGATATTATTTTTCAGAAATTACTATGAGTACCATAGAATGGGTAAATGCCAGTTGTCTTGCGCTGGAGGAATATTTTTTTGTTCTGGCAAAAACATTAGACAGCGCTAAAGGCACTAAATTAAATAGTATAATGAAAGAATATATTAGTATTTATAAACAAATAAACCCAACAAGTAGCTTGTAATTGCAATCCTGCTCTGCTTTATTTTGAATGGTTTACAAACTGTTTATGTTGTCTGCTTATTTTTTTAAGACAAAGTATATTAGGCTTTATCAAAGTGAGGCACCGAAAAAAAATAGCCTATATTTTATATCAATCATACAGATTTGTAAGTCTTTTTTTTTAACTCGTAGTTATTTTCTAACTCATCTACCTCCTTTTGTTCTATCAGTTTTATTATTCTCTCTAAATCAAGAATACCCGCAGTGACTGTATAGCCCGAAACAATTTCCTTCTGGTTGTGTCTAATACTATCGCACATAGAATCAACTAATGAGAAAATAGGATATAAAAATCCATATTTCATAGATATTTTATACTTAATAAAAATATTTTTATATACTATATCAATATCAAAATTCTCTTGTTCACTTGGGTTCTTGCACCAATAAGCAACTTTTTTCAGTTCAACTAAAAGCGAGGAGTATATCTCTGATTTTTCCATATCAAAATCTATCAAAAAATGAATTGTCTGTACTTTTACTTTCCCAAGGCCTATGGCGACCAATTCCTTGTCCAGGAACTGTCCTCCCATCAGGACCAATTACTCTGCGATGATAGTGAACTGACTGCGATTTATCCCAATCAATACGGAACTGTTTACCTTTTTTTACTCGAAATATTGTAAACCCTCCATTTTGTGTTCTGTCAGTAAAATATTTCACATCGTTTTTAAGCATACTAATTCTGCCTATATATTGTAGCGCTACGTCAAAACCTACTTGCGAAACAAGCTGAAATCCTTCTTCTCTCGAAGTTACCGCCCTTGCTCGCGCCCTTAAAAATGCAGCTCGCGCAAATGGGTTGATGTAATAATTGAACGAGTTCGGATCAAAACCTGATTGTTGCATAGCCCAAGCGGATTTAAATGCAGGCATCGCTTCGTCGTATGCCTCCTTTCTAAATCGCCTCTTAAAATCTTCCGGCACAATTACGTTTCCATGTGAATCATGTCCCCAAAGCCCTTTATAAATGGATTCGTTTGTTGCTGCTATTTTGGAATTATATATATCGTCTTGTAATTGTGCTAAGCCCTTCTGTCCTAATGCATCGGGACTTGCCATTATTTAAACTTCCGGGTCACCCTTCGGAAGACCCGGAAGAACGGAGGCGGAACCCTGGTTACCGATTTTGCTACTACATCACCTGAGAAATTTATGCGTGCTTATACAGAAGGTAATGAAGTTGGAGGGTTTATGGCAAAGGAGGCAGATTTTATGGGTGCAGATGGAAAAATGTTATCTGCTTCCGAAATTCAAAGTAAGTTCGCTTTGCCAAATCGGCCAACAGACATTGCCGATGTAAATGTTCCAGCTGGATTTAAAATGCGTGCTGGACAAGCTGGTGAAAATGCCTTTGGCGCGGGTGGCGGGACTCAGTATCAAGCATTAGACGAAGTAAAGCCAGAGATGATTTCAAACGCCAAAAAATTAACCAACTGATGGAAGATATATCATTTAAAGGAACTGAGCTATATCTTGATAGCAAATTATTGTATGTTTTTGAACGAAATATTCAAATGTTTTTACAATTTAAAGACTTGATTTTTGTCGTAGTGCGGGATGATTCTAAAGAAACTTATAATAAAAATTTGTTTTGCATAGATATAAATGGAAACTTAATTTGGCAATGCGAGGATATGTTAGCTAATCGTGACCCAGACAGTTTAGAACCTCCTTATGCTCATTATACTTATATATGGTTAAAAGATGACCAACTTTGGGGAAGTAACTATTTTGGGACCCATGATAATCGCTTAGACATGCAGACTGGAAAAATAGTTGAATCGCATTATATGAAATAGATGTTTGCGAATTGTCAAACTATTCAAACACTGAAATAATGAGTCGCAAAACCCGTTTGCTATTAATCCAATGAGACTTGCCACTATTTAAACTTCCGGGTCTCCCTTCGGAAGACCCGGAAGAACGGAGGTTCCTTGCCTCCTCCTATTAAAGTAGCAGGAGACAGAATTATTGAAGGGAATCATAGATATATTGCAGGGCGACTTTTTGGTCAGGAGCCCGCAATTGCTCCTGGAACTCAATCACTTTCTGATGAAGCCAGGCCAGTGATTGAATGGTCGCAAAAAACTTATACAGAAATAGATTATAATCATCCAAAATAAAGCTCAATGATAACAGTACCTTCCACGTCCGACAAAGATTATATATTTGATTTACCAAATTTCGTGTCTGCAGAAATTGAGGGACAAGATCTTCATAGAATTGTTTTTGAAGGATTTAATTTGGAAGGTATTGTTTTTAAAAATTGTAAGATCATCGGAGCTAATTTTGCTTATGCAAAACTTAATAATTCTGTCTTTGAAAATTGCATCCTCGTAAATAGCTCATTTAGTTGCTCATTTTTGAAAGGTGCCTCCTTTTTAAACTCTAACATTGGAGGCGCCTATTTCGCAAATGCTTATTTGGCCTATTCTAATTTCACAAAATCAGATTTATCAACTTGTAACTTCCAAAATACGTTGTTGCAATTTACGATATTTGAAAATTGCAATTTGCTTAGTGCAAATTTTGCCGGGGCTATTAAAAATGAACAAACATTATTCTTGAACAAATATGATTAAATAGCCCCAACTCGTTCATCTCGTGCTCCTTTAGACTTGCACTTTAATAATTAAGCATTCAACTTTGTTGAGTTAACACTGAAAGAGGCGCATTTGTAAGCACCAACTTGCCCCACTCGTCTGTTGCCTAGCTGGCCGTAGGGGATGAGGATGTAACTGGTTTGGCATTTGTAATGCCTTGCAATCCTATTTCAATTGTAACTTGTCTACATCGAAAAGTACATTACTACCAGCTACAGAAAGCAGTTATATTTATACATAGTTCTTTGAAAAATACCACTATCCCTTTGGGATGCTAATGCCAGGGCGCATATATGCCTCTAATACATATCGTTATGGCTTTAATGGGAAGGAAAATGACGATGATGCTAAGGGGATAACCGGAAGCCAGCAGGATTATGGTTTTAGAGTGTATGATCCAAGGCTTGGAAGATTCTTAAGTGTTGATCCGCTCACTAAATGCTATCCAGAATTAACTCCATATCAGTTTGCAAGTAATACCCCAATACAGGCCATTGATTTAGATGGGCTTGAGGCTTGGATATCAAATACAAGCGGTTCAGTGCTGTATGGCCCTTATAGTAATTCATTTGTAGATGCGAATAATTTAACCCCAACAGTTGAACTAAATGCAATCTATGTTACCTCAATGTCTGCGGAAATGGCCAACCAAGGTTTTGGCGTACCGCCTTATACTCCTGGCACAAGGGTAATCGAAACTGAAACTCCAGCAACAATGCAACTCACCAGAGTTTATACCAATAACGTTACTGAACCAGCGGGACGATGGTTAATGGATCCAAAAGATATTCAAGGATTAACTCCAAAGCAAATTCAGGATAAATTTTCTTTACCTAATACACCGACGCATAAAGTAGATGTTGAAGTACCACAAGGAACTACAATACGAATCGGCGAAGCAAATGAAGCATTCGGCGGAAATGGAGGGGGCACACAATATCAGTTGATGAATAGAATTCCGCTAGAAAATTATGCTAATCCTGAAGTTTTACCTGAAAGCCCAATGTTTTGTCCTATTGCACCAAATGCTGGTCCATTGAATGTTTTTGAAGAAGCCCCTACAACAACCGGTGCACCAGTATTTCAAAACCCGACCGCAACCGAAACACCAGTTTTTGAACCACCAACAACAACAGGCGCTCCTGTATTCGAGCCACCAATAATATTTGAAGAACCTATATTTATTCCCTAATAAAGAAAGATTTAAAAAAAATGAGCGCTTCTTTCGAAAAAAACTCTATCATATTTGCTAACGGCAAAAATGTAATTTTTGATTATAACATCACCAAGCACTTGATTCTTGGTAGTACGATCATAATCCTTCTCAGCGTACCAATAGATAAAATTTATAACAAAAATGTTATAGCGTTCCTTGTTAACGGGGACTTTTTATGGGAAATACAGGAGTCTGCATATCAGGGGCTAAGCAAAGATTGCCCTTTTATTAACATGGCAAAAATAGCCGAGAATGAAATTCTATTATTTAATTGGTGCGATGTCATTTTACGTGTAGAAGCAAATACAGGCAAAATTTTAGAACGTATGATAAGCAAATAGTCAAGATTCTATCAGCACATTCAACCTTGTAAACGATTTTCATGGTGAAGTAAAATTTCAACAGAAGTAGACACATCGCTACTTAAAACATTAATAAATGTAAATATCTAATGTTTCCTTTTGATAAATATATCTAGAAAAAAAATAACCATTAATATAGATATTATGATATAGGTAGGTGCAAAATCAATATTTTGCAATGCTGTAGCGTTTCGCGGATTTTTAACATCATAGTAAATATCAATTATGTCTCCATTCTTTAAATATGGCCTGGTGTTAAAACCAACACTTAGTTCTTCCTCCCTGCTGTAGATTGTGTCCATGTACTCATATTTGTAAGTGACAAATGTTTCCATCCTTAAATTAGGAGCCCTTCTAACAACCTCAACTATTCGTGCTTTTGTTTTTCCATCATATTGCTTAACAACATTCAAGTAATGTAAATGATCAAAAAAGACTACCATAAAAGAGATAGTCATAAATACCATTAACAAAAGCGTACCTTCTTTTTTAAATTTCATAATATCAGTTCCCCAATTGTTTTTCCTGCGTTGTATATTGCGTCTTAACGCCTTGCCCATATCCTGTAACATCAGCACCTATCTTTGGTGGTGACTGTACACCTATAGTCCAAGACCCTTCAACTCGATTGTTAGTAATATAAAAATATGATAGATTTATATTGAGTTCGATAGCGGCTTCTGTTATACCAGTTTTTATTTTCTCAGTCGGCTCTGGCGTATATTTATCGTCACCACAATAGAATTTGAAATAGGCTTTATTGGAGAAACTAGTTGTGGTTGATAGCCCTTTGGTGCTCACAGTTGGCGTCGCCTTACCCACAGTATTTAAACCAGCACTATTTTCACCCGTTGAATAAACTTCTGTAGATACAGTAGTTTTAACAGGGACACCTGATACATTATCGGTACGGCTTGTACTGACTCCCATTGCAAAAGCTTTGAAAGGCTGAGTCGTGGGATCATCAGCATTTCCTTTAACGTCCCCATCTAAATCATACAAAGTCTCTTCGACAGCATCAGAAAATGGAACTGCTGTGGTATGATCTATAGTTGTGGAGTTTGTCGTTCTAGTATTATCCCGATAATCGATTGTTATATTTTGTGTATAGTTATATGCTTTAAGCCCACTCCACGAAAGCTCCCACTTGACTCCCACTGATGTTTGTACTTTATGTTCTATACTTCCATCTTTGTTAATTAATGTATAATACAACGTTTTAGTCATTCCCTCTTTGTCAGTAAATAACAAAGGATTGTCTCCTGCGTAGATATATGGACTTTCCGATGAAAACATTTTAGCCATAGGATCTGCTGAGATCATTCTTGAAATTCTTACATCGTACCCTCTCCAGCCAAAATCGACATGATTGTTTTGGTCTTTAATCTCATCATCTTTTTCCTTTCCATTAAACCCATAACGGTATGTGGCTGAAGTATATATGCGCCCTGGCATTAGCATCCCAAAGGGATAGTGGCATTTTTCAAAGAACTATGTATAAATATAACTGCTTTCTGTAGCTGGTAGTAATGTACTTTTCGATGTAGACAAGTTACAATTGAAATAGGATTGCAAGGCATTACAAATGCCAAACCAGTTACATCCTCGTCCGCTTAGCTGAACGCTTGGCTTAAGACCAGGACGAGTGGGGTCTTGGTCGGCTTAGCTCGTATTGGATGGGGGGGCGACATCATTGAAGCTATGAAATTAATATAGGTCACATTTACTCTTTAAATCTACCACCATATGCAGGTTTAATCATTTCTAAGTCGCATCGATTTGCCATCCAAATTTCACCATATTTCCCATCCCGATAATCCAAAGCCATAAGATTGCTAATTATATTTTCTTTCGAAAAAGGGATTGTTTTGCAGTTACATTTTTCACGAAAATCAGCATCTAAAACAACGTCCCCATTATAATCAGAATAAATTTTAAACCTAACAGTTTTGCTAATGGAGTCAACGTTTATAATCTCAAACCAAAATCCTTCATCCGGTGCTCCTCTCCAAAAGGCTTCTTTTGGTACACTAGATGGTCTTATCGGCTCATAACAATTATTATTAAAGCTATATACGACAAAAGCAATAATACTCGCTAATGCGATTATTATTACCACTACAATTAGTTTCATTTTATTTTTCATCGGGACAGTCTTTAGCATCATCTTCATCACCTTCCCCAATTGTTGTTGTATTAGTCAAAGGATTATACTGTATTTGAGCATTCCCTTCTTCTTGATACTCCTCTACAATATTTTGGGGAGTTGGGTTAAAAATTGACGGTTGATCTACACATGGATCTTGATTTATTACATCAGCTGCAAATGTACCGCAATTATTGCCTGAAAGAGTGTAAGGGGCTCGGTCTTTATTATAGTTCGGACTGCCTGGGTTACTTTCATTAAATTTTTGCTGAGCATAATCATTCATGGCTTTAAATTGATCACTAATAATATATGCACCATCTATTTTGCCACCGTGCCCAGATTTTTGAGAAATTTGCCCTAGAACTTTATTCAAACTTTCCGGCGTTGGTTTACCATCTGCACCAATTATTACATTTGAAACAGGAATATTATGAACTATACCCTTAGTTCCATCCTTGGTTTTGTATCGTCCATATTCATAGTATTTTGTAACTCCCGTTTTATTATCTATAAGCAAAACACCTGCGTGACCTAATCCTCCAACTTTAGGGGCTTCGTAGTTTATAATCGGTTTATCAGTAAATGGGTTGTTGACGACCAATTTAATTTCGGGATCTATCTTATAATCTGGAAATACTATAAGTATGGCGTCTTTCCCATCTTTATCTACATATATATTGGGATTGTTGAAGCAATAGGCATAAGGGCTAATTCCAGCATATTTTGAGGCTAACGGATCAACCGACCACCAGCCTCCACCTAACCTTGTGTCTCGCCCTCTAGCTTCATAATCCAGATGCCCCCCACTCCCCTTTACCTCATCATCTTTCTCCATCCCATTAAATCCGTAACGATATGTATTTGAGGAGTATATGCGGCCCGGCATTAGCATCCCAAAGGGATAGTAATCCTGCGCGCTGGTCACTTCAGCCTTATAATAGTCCGCAATGGCAGGATTTCCCTGTAAATCATACCCCAGTTTGCGATCACTAACAGTTACGGTAACGTTTCCCAAGTGATCAGTAAGCTCATAATCCTTCTGTCCAAGAATTCGGACATATTCCTGGCTACTACGACTTTCTGCTGAAGGGTAGTAATGTTTCACGCCCAACCTGCTGCTACCATACATTGGGTATTCGATGTCGCTGTTAGAGTGATAGCAGTGGCAGTCTTCATTATAGACTTCCCGCACAAGGTAATTAGCCATTACATTGCCAGAAGCATCTCTAGCATAATAGGTACGTTCAATATCCTGATTATTACCTTGCAATTTAGACTCCTTACTCAAACGGTTACCCATTGCATCGTAAGTAAAAAACAGGTCCTTTTTGCCACTGCTTGAATTACGGGTAATAGACTTAATTTTTCCATATACGTCCCAATCAATATTTTCTATCTCCTCCAAATTATCTCGTGTCAAATTCCCTACAGCGTCATAATCAACATTGGTCCTTAGTTGCGCTCCATTAAAAATCGAAATATCATCAATATCTAAATTGGTAAGATTGCTATAAGATGCATCATTAACATGATATAATTTGTTGCGTTTCAACTTTGCATCGGGCGAGGCTTGGTTATTATACCTATCATCATAAGGAATAGGCCCGATTGGGTCTGCCACCTCATACTTATAAGAAAGTTCATCAAAATACATACCCTTTGATTGGGTTGTTGGTACTCCTGTTAAATCGAATAGTGTCTTCGGTCCACCTCTCTTTAAATGCACAATATTACCATTCTTATCATATCGATAATTGCTTTGATAATAATTAAGCGCCCATCCATCATATGCATTTCCGGCAGCTGATAATCTATAATATTAAGGAATATGGAAGAATATAGAAGAAGTAGTTTGTGATTCCGACAGAATCACCAAAAAGCTCGTAATAAATTGCGGGCTTTTTTATTTCCCTTCACTACGAAAAGCTTACATAAAAAATGGCACTGTGAAACCACAATGCCATTACCATTTTACGAAATAGTTTGTTGTTAGAACTTAAGTACTTTAAACTCGGTGCGGCGGTTTTGCTGATGTTGCTCTTCGGTGCAAGGCACAATGTCCTTTCCTTCGCATTTACATTTGTTTACCAGTTTACTTTCGCCGTAACCTGCGGCCTGCATACGCTTCATATCTATGCCCCGGCTTTCGATATACTCGATTGCCGCCTGTGCCCGTTTACCTGACAGGGTCATGTTGTATTTTTTAGGAGCACGACAATCGGTATGCGAACCAAGTTCGATATTGATAGTAGGGTTATCCTTCAGAATTTTTACGAGCCGATCCAACTCAATGGCTGCATCGGGGCGGATAAACCACTTATCAAGGTCGTAATAAATGTTTTCCAGTTTAATAGCTACGCCGATAGTAACACGCTCCAGCGGTAAGGTATCAACCAACAAACTTGGCGGATAAATTCCTTTGGTGCTAATCTCGTCGCTTACCACCAGGTATTTTTCGTTCAATAAGCCAGTTTCTTTTTCAGCCTGCAGCCTGTATTGAGTAGCAGTATCCAGTGTAAACGTGCATTTGCCTTGTTTATCGGTTATGGCAACTTCCGATTTCGATAAATGCAGATTGGTAATTTTGACTACTGCACTATCCAAAGGCAGGCGGGTTTTCTTATCTATTACCACCACTTCCAGTTTAATATCGCCCAGCGGATACATGGGTATGCGAACCAGGTCGGGCTGCTCGTTTATGCAAACTGTTTTGGCAGCAGGATAAAATTCGGGCTTCGTAGCATTAAATGTATAGCAGTTGCCGGGTTCAGCATTAAAACTAAAGCCGCCATTGGCACCGGTAACCATATGGCTCTTTTCGGCTTCCTGCAGATTTAAGGTTACGCTTGCTCCTTCCAACAATGCACCGGTATATGCATTGTAAGTTATACCATTAACGATTACCGCTTTTTTGGTGAAACTGTAAATATCATCATCTCCTGCCCCACCGCTGCGGTTTGAGCATAAATAGCCACTCTTATTATCGGCATTCATTACCAAATCAAAATCATCGGCACTTGTATTTACCGGAGCTCCCAGGTTTTTAGGTGTGCTCCATTTACCTGCTTCACGGTTGGCTGAAAAAATATCCAATCCGCCAAGGCCCAGGTGTCCGTTAGACGCAAAATATAAGGTACCATCCTCTGCAATAAACGGGAACATATCATCGCCTGAGGTATTGATACCAGCCCCCAGGTTGCGTGGAGTTCCCCACTCGCCATTTAAATCGCGCGTGCAGTAATAAATATCTGCGCGGCCATAACCGCCGGGCATATCGCTGGCAAAGTAGAGTGTATCGCCACCGGCACTCAAGGCAGGGTGACAAACACTGTATTCTTTACTATTAAAGGGCACTACCGGTTTCACTTCACCGTTCCATGCATTCAAATCGGCCGACCATCCTGCCTTAAAAATCTCCAGCTTCACTGTTTTATCGGCAGAAGGGAAAGCGCGGCGGCCATTGTAATTGCTACGGTCAAAATAAAGCTCGTTTAGTTTAGCACTATAAGAAGGCGCAGCTTCATGAAACTTCTTGTTTACCGCAGCGCCCTGTAACAACTTTACATCCGACGCTTTGCCGGTTGAATCGATCGCTGCCGTGTAGAGTTCAAGGAAAGTGCCGTTGGTCCAGTTATCAACGCGGCGCACATAGGCATCGGGCCGGCGGTTCGAACAAAAATAAATTTCATTCGCACCATGGCGGGTTACACCAAAATCGGCCAGGGCTGAATTAACTCCTTCCACATTTTTAATCAGGTACAGCCCGTTATCCTTTCTCAGCTCTTCGATGTTATCAAGGCCTTTTATACGTTCGCGGATACTGCTATCTGCCGGAAACAACTCCTGACTTTTTAAATAGTATTCCTTCGCCTCGGTATATTTTTGCAAAGCACAAAGCGCCTGGGCATAATACAAGGTATTAACAGCATCAGCGCCTTTAATAGCCGCCAGCCGTGCGTAATAAGGTTCGGCTGCCTTCCAATCGTTGGTAAGGCGATAGCTATCGGCTATGCGCTGCAACAAATAGGTATTATCCTTATCGCGTTTCAAAGCGCGTTCATAATAAAGGGCTGCCCGTTTAAAGTTGAACTGTTTAAAATTCCAGTCCCCCATATCGGCCGATGGGCCGCCTTTTGCAAACAGGGCAACCATTGCTGCCATGAAAACACAAAAGGTAAAAATCCGTTTCATTGCCATAACACTTGTTTTATCGTTTAATCAACTGCATCAACTAGAAGTACGTTACATATCGCGAGTTGACAAACCGCTTTTTATTATACCAGAAATCGTAACCGAGCATTATTTCGTGCGTGCCACTGTTAGCCGTGCGAAGATTAGAGATGGTAGCGTCGTAGGCATAACCTATTTGAATTTGCGGTGTGATTTTTGCCTGCAGATAAGCTACCACGCCTTCGGGGCCAAACTTTAATACCTTGCCATTTTTAGTGTAGGCATCGCCCTGGGTGCGTAACGAAGCGCCTACCCAAATACGATCGATAAACAATAAGGCCAGGTTAAAATCGAACTGAGGAATGTTGTTGGGCAGACCTTTTTGCCATTTAACCAGTATGGTAGGCCGGAATTTTACAATGCTTTGTTCCTTACCAACCAGATAGCCCGCAGAAAACACATAGTAGTTATAGACCTTGGCTACATCTGCATTATAATTCAACACTCTTGTTTTACCGCGCAACGCAGTAGGCATGAGGTGCGGTGCCGAAACACCTACAAAGTATCGCTTACCATAGGCATATATGCCAAAGCCAACATTGGGTAAAAACAGGTTCGTGTTCAGGCTAAGCGTATTATCGGGCAGCGGGCTCGAAACTTCGGAGGCGCTGTTATTGCGGTAAAAATAAGCCAGTGAGGCCTGTAACCCGAAACACAAGCGGCTTTGCCTGATCTTTATGCGGTATGAAAAGGAAGGTGTAACCGTGAAGGTATTGGTTAAACCTATTTTATCGTTCGATACGATCATTCCCATGGCATACTGCGAGCGCCTGAAAGGCATGTGGGCGCTGATGTTGGCCGTGCGCGGTGCACCGTCGATGCCCACCCACTGGTGCCGGTAGATGCCTACCAGGCTTATTACCTCGTGGCTGCCAGCATAAGCCGGGTTTATAAACAACCCGTTAAACATATACATGCTGTAGGCGGGGTCCTGCTGTGCCCTGGTTAAGATGGCACATCCCAGTAAGGCCATTGCAATTATTATCTTCCTCATAACTGTTGTTTTATTTGTTGTTATGTGCTTTTACTTGTTGGCTTATTTGAATACGTCGATAAAGCCCTTCTTCATGTTTTTGCCCGGAACGTTGAAGTAATAGATGTAGAAGTAGGTTCCATCAGGCAGTTGTATACCCTGTTGGTTGTAACCATTCCACTTGTTATCGTAGTGGCCGGAACTGCGGAACACTTCGGCGCCCCAGCGATCATATATTCTGATGGCGGCATCCGGATAAGCATCGTTACACGAAACTTCAAAGTCGTCGTTCACACCATCCTCATTCGGTGTAATGGTATTAGGGAAATGACAGGTGATGGTAGTATCAACCACCGTGATGCAAACATCGGCAGTGTCGCAAACCACCCAACCGTTTACGGTAACACAAACCAGATACGAGAATTGCACATTACCAGCAAAATCCTGTTCGGGAGTGAAGGTTACGGTACGATCGGCATTTACCACAGCTGAACCATGTAACTGCACGGTGGTTATAGTAACGGTGGTATCGCTTCCGTATGGCAGTGTGTCATTCGCTAACACATCCACTGTAATGGCGGTGTTCATTACAGTGCTATCCACATCGCAAGGCTCATCCATCGCATGAATACCACAATCGAGTATCTGAATACAAATTGTATCGCGGCTTATGCAGCCCGGTGTATTTACAGCGGTAGCCACATAGCAGTGGTTGGCAGCAGTAGGATTAACCGTAACAGGATTTAATCCAGAATAGATGACATTACCATCGGCATCTGCCCAGATAACATTAAACACATTGAGAGAGTAGGTAGCAGACAAGCTTACATCGGCATCAGGACAAGCAGCTGCCTCGGAAGCTGAAACATTCAATGCAGGAGCTTCTTTCACATTGATAATAACCTGTATACTGTTCGAACAACCGCTCAGCGTATCGTTGTAGGTATAAGTGATTACATTATCACCAACCGATGCAAGTGCAGGATGGAACACATTACCTACGATACCGTTACCGGTAAAGATGCCGCCCAGCGGAGAACCGCTTAAAGTGATAGCGGTATCGCCCTGGCAGTAGCTTGGGCTATAGCCGGTAATACTTAATGCAGGTAAAGAATCGACCGTTACGCATACCACGGTGTCGGCCATACAACCTGTAAAAGGGTTGGTATAAGTATAGGTAATACACCATACACCTACACCTGCTACTGAAGGACGGAACACATTACCTGTTACACCCACACCACTAAAGGTGCCACCGGCAGGCGTTGCGGTAAGATTTACATTACCGGCATCAACACAGTATTTGGGGTTAAGGCCTGTAATACTCAGCACCTCGGCATGCGCCATAGCTACGGTAACCGAATCGTAAGCTACACAACCTAATGCATCAGTTACACTGAGATAGTAAATAGTGGTATCCACCGGCAGCGCAACCGGGTTAGCAATGGTTGAATCGCTTAAGCCTGCAGCAGGTGTCCACTGGTATACGAACGGTCCCTGACCACCTGAAACAGTAGGCAGGCCTCCGATCTGTACACCGGTGATGCTACCCGGACAGATAAATTTATTGACACCTGCTTCTACACTTAAGGTGGATGGAATAACAGTTACAAGCACCTGATCGGAACTGGTGCAACCGGTGTGATGATCCTTGACCTGCAGTGTATAGACTGTAGTTATACCAAGGCCTGTTACAGTTGGATTAGCGATGGTAACGCTATCCAATCCGGTAGCCGGACTCCACAGGTATTCATAATCTCCTGATCCACCACTGGCAGCAGGTGAGCCACCAAGGGTAATGGCAGTGTTTGCACATCCGGTAATTGTTTTATCGGTACCGGCATCGGCGAACAATTGTGGATTTACCGTAACAGATTGACAAGTTGAAGCTGAACAACCCACAACATCGGTTACAGTTACGCAATAAGTAGTTGTGTTTTGTGGAGTAGCAGATGGATTACCCGATGAAGGGTTAGCTATACCCGCTGTTGGCGACCATGCATAGGTATAAGGAGCCGTTCCGCCGCTTCCGGTTGTTGGACTACCTCCCAATATAGCTGCTGTTCCAAAGCAGATGGCAGTATCAGGAGCCACAATTGCAGTTACAGCAGGATTGGCCAATACATTCATTGAGTCGACCGATACGCAACCGTTGGCATCGCGCACTAATAAGGCATATGTAGTAGGGCCCACAGGATTTACATCCGGATTGGCAATTAAGTTGGAATTGCAGAAACCGGTTACCGGCGACCATACTATCTGGAACGGAGGCAAACCTCCCATAACTGCCGGGGTGCCGCCAATGGTAATGCAGTTGTTTTGACCTGCACAGGTTGTTTTATCAGGACCTGCATCGGCAGTAAGATCGCTTGCCACAGCCTGTACCGTAACCTGATCGGTAGCAGTACAACCGTTGGCATCGCTTATCCAAACGCCATATACGTGTGTGCCGGTTAAATTGCATAACTGCGGATTTGCAATGGATGGGTTGTTCATACCCGAGGCAGGCGCCCAATAGTAGCTATAACCACCTGCACCACCCGAAGCAGTTGGTGAACCACCAATTACTACACAGGCATTTTTACAACTTACCACTGTTTTATCGCCACCGGCATCAGCCACCGGATTAGCATTCACTTTAATATTTACGCTACCGCTATTGCTGCAGCCGTTTTGATCGGTTACAGTAACCGTGTAGGTTACTGTAACCGCAGGGCAGGCAACAGGATTAGCACTGGATGCATCACTTAAGTAAAGCGTAGGCAGCCAACTATAGGTGTAAGGCGATTGTGCGCCACTTGCAGTTGGGGTTCCACCTAAGGTTACACAAGTGCCCTGGCAAATAGTATCGTTAGCACCGGCGGTTACCAGTGGTTTCTCGTTTACAGTAAACTTAACCGTATCTACAGCCATACAACCTGAACCATCGGTAACCACTACGGTATAGATGGTAGATTGTGTTGGCGAAGCTTGCGGATTAGCAACAGTAGTTGAACTTAAACCTGCAGCCGGGAACCATGCATAGTTGTAGGATGGAGTGCCACCGGTAGCAGTTGGTAAACCACCAAGGGTTACCGCAGAGAAGGCGCCCTGGCAAACCGTAACATCGTTACCTGCCTCAGCAAATAAGGTGCTGTTTGTTACAGCGATATAAACCTGGTCGGTAGCCGAGCAACCATACATATCTTCAACTACCAGGGTATAGATGGTGGAAGATCCCAAATGTGAAACAAATGGATTGGCGATGGAATTTGTGTTTAGACCTGCAGCGGGCGACCAGCTATAGGTATATGGTGCTGTGCCACCATTGGCGGAAGGTGATCCACCGATCATAACACTATCGCCTGAACAGGCAATTAAGGTTTGATCAGCACCGGCATCGGCAATAGGATTTTGGTGCAGGGTTATAACCAGATTGTCGCTGGCAGTGCAACCAAGTGCATCGGTAACTACTACGGTATAAGTGCTGCTGGTTAGTGCGACTATTACCGGATTAGAAGCAGAAGCATTGCTTACGCCTATAGAAGGCGACCAGGAGTAAATGTAGGGCGCCGCTCCACCTACTGCAGTTGGGTTACCACCTGCAGTGATTGTTCCGCCACCACATACCGCAGCATCAGCTCCGGCATTGGCAATTGGAGCCGGGTTAATATGTACCACTACCGAATCGGTAGCCATACATCCCTTACCATCTGTTACCGTTACAAAATAGGTAGTGGTTACCATTGGTGTTGCGAACGGATTAGATACATCGGTAAAGTTGAGTGAGGCAGAAGGAACCCAGTTATATGAATAAGGTGCGGTGCCACCAACAGCGGTTGGCATACCTCCTAAGGTAACTATGCTACCTGCACCTGCACAGATGTTAGTGTTAACACCGGCATTGGCAGTAAGGTTGGATGAAACCACACTTACAAATACCACGTCGGCGGCTGAACAGCTATTGGCATCGGTAACGGTTAGGGCATATAACGAAGATCCTGTTATGCCTGCTACCACAGGATTAGCAGAAGTAATATCTGACACACCAGTAGCAGGCGACCACTGGTAGGTATAACCACCTGCACCACCCGATGCTGAAGGCGAACCACCGATGAACACGCTATCGCCACCGCAGGCAGTAAGCACTTTGTCCAAACCTGCATCAGCAACCGGATTGCTGTAGATGGTAATGGTTATAGCGTCAGAAGCCTGGCAACCATTGGAGTCGGTAATTAATACTTCATATGTTGTTGTAACCTGCGGATAAGCAGAAGGATTGCTTGTGTTATTAGCACTTAAGCCGGTAGTAGGTGTCCATGAATATTGGAAGGCGCCTGTGCCTCCTGAAGCTGTAGGCATACCACCTAATACCTTGCCTAAGCCTGCGCAAAGAGCCGTATCGGCGCCTGCATTAGCTATAGGCGAAGGATTTTGGGTAATGGTAACAGAGTCAACCGCTACACAACCTTTCGCATCAGTAACAGTTAAATAATAAGTAGTAGTTACCGAAACGGTAGCAACCGGATTTGGTACCCCTGCACTACTTAAACCTGCAGTTGGCAACCAGCTATAAGTATAAGGAGGTGTGCCGCCTAAGGCCGTAGGTGTGCTACCCAAATTAACAGGTGTTCCGGCAGCAGCACAAATTTTGTGCGCATTACCGGCTTCGGCCTGTAAGGTTTGCGGGTATACGTTTACAATAACATTATCAATACCGGTGCAACCAAAACTATCGGTTACCTGTAATTGATAAGCGGTGGTTTGTGCAAGACCTGCCACCAGCGGGTTGCCGGTAGTAGTATTGCTAAGGCCAATAGCAGGAGTCCATTGATAGGTGTATGGAGCAGTACCGCCGCTAACCGCAGGAATGTTGCCAATAAAGATGGTATCGTTAGGGCAACTAAACAGGTTTTTATCGGCACCGGCGTCGGCAACTGGAACTGCATGTACGGTAACAGTAATCTCATCATTTGCAGAACAGCCGTTGGCATCGGTTACTACAACTGTGTAAGTAGTGGTAATTGTTGCATTGGCAACCGGGTTGGCAACAGTTGCACTGCTGATACCGCTTGCAGGCTGCCAGGTATAAGTGAATCCCGCGCCGGAACCACCGGTGCCAGTTGGTGTACCGCCAAGTATTGCCGGTTGTCCGTAACATATAGCAGTATCGTTACCGGCATTAGCAACCGGGCCGGGTTTTACTACCACGGTTTCGCTTGCGCTAACAGTACAGCCTTTGCTATCGGTAACCGTTAAGCCGTAGGTTGTATTTACAACCGGACAAGCAATTGGGTTAGAACTGGCAGGGTTGGAAAGTGATGCTGTATTAGACCATGTATAGGTATAAGGCGAAACACCACCGACTACAGTAGGCAATCCACCTAACTGCACACAACCCGAAGTGCCTGAACAGAACGTTTGTACACCGCCCTGGTAGGCTTGTAAAGTAGAAGGCACTACGTTTACAATCATATTATCGGCGCTGCTGCAACCATAGCTATCGGTAACAGTAAGCAGGTAACTGGTAGTTGAGTTAATACCACTAACCACCGGATTAGCAACCACACTGCTGCTTAAACCGTTTAATGGCGACCAAGCATAGGTATATGGTGGATTACCACCTGTAGCAGCAGGACTTTCGCCAATTGTTACACTTTCCAGCGGACAGTTGGTGATTGTTTTGTCAGCGCCTGCCTGTGCAACAGGGTTCGGGCGAACATGGATTATGACATGATCGGTAGCTGTGCAGCCGTTACCATCGGTAGCAGTAACCGAGTAATCGGTGCTGGTAAACGGAGAAACCACCGGATTTGCATACGTGATATTATTAATGTTTGTAGCAGGAGACCATACGTAGGTATAGCCGCTGCCGCTGCCTCCCCAGGCAGATGGACTTCCGCCGATTACCACCGGCGAACCTTCGCAAATAGTGGTATCGGTTCCAGCATCGGCAAACATCAGCGGGAAGGTGCGGATTAATGTAGTGTCGGTTGCCATGCAACCCAGTGCATCAGTTACAGTAAGGCTATAGAGTAACGTATCAGTTGGATAAGCTACAGGATTAGCGGGATTCATCAGGTTTAAACCTGTATTCGGGCTCCATGTATAAGTATATGGTGGAACGCCTCCAACCGCAGTTGGATAGCCACCCAGCATTACGCTATCGCCGCTGGCAAGGCAGAAGGCACCACCTGTGCCGGCTTCAGCTGTGAGTGATGATGGTGTTACCGTTATCATAATCTGATCGGTTGCTACACAGCCCGAGGTATCGGTTACAGTTACGGTATAGAAAGTAGTTGCAAGTACGCCGCAGGCTTGCGGGTTAGCAACGGTAGTGCTGCTTAAGCCGGTGGCCGGACTCCAGGCATAAGTTAATGTGCCCTGGCCGCCAAAACCGGTAGGCGAACTGCCTAAGAAGGTGCAGGCATTCGCACAACCGTAAATTGATCTATCGGCACCTGCATCGGCATGCACAGCAGTGCGCACCAGTACAGTAGTTGCAGCGCTTGCCGAACAACCAACCGAATCGGTTACAGTTACAATATAGGTAGTGCTTGTTAATGGTGTTACAACAGGGTTAGCTACTGCGTTAGCACCGGAATTCCATGCGTAGGTATAAGGCGCAACACCACCGCTTGCAGTTGGTGCACCGCCGATAGTTACGCTGGTACTGCTACAAATATTATGAATTGCTTCGCCAGCATTTACAACAGGTATTTCGTTAACCTGAACCGTTTGTATGGCTGTTGCACTACAGTTGTAGGCATCGGTAACAGTTACTACATACGCATGCGCACCTGCTGAATTAGGATATACCGTAGCTACCTGCGAATTAACAGGGTTAACAAATGTACCACCCCAGCTATAGCTGAACGGACCAGTACCGCCTGTGATGTTTGCAGTTAGATTTACACTGCTGTTGCTGCCTGCACACCAGGCAGTGCTACCGCTTGCAGTAATGTTTACCAGCGGTGTATTGCTTATTATATGCATTACCATTTGGTCGCTTGCCGTGCAACCGTTTACATCGGTTACAACAACAGTATATGTAGCATCAGTTGCAATGCCTGCCACAAATGGATTAGCAATGGAAGTAGAGGATAATCCGGCAGCAGGCGACCAGGCATAGCCGTAAGGTCCACCTCCACCGCCTGCCGCAGTTGGGCTACCGCCTATCTGCAAACCGGTAGGTGTACAACCGGGCATTGTTTTATCGGCACCTGCGTCAGCAGCCGGATTGGTTCTTACGGTTACATTGGTAGTAGCGGTTGCGCTGCAATTGTTTGCATCGTATACGGTTACCAAATAAGCAAATGTAGATGCGGGATTTACGGATGGATTTGCCACAGCCGCAGCACCGCCATTCCAGTTATAGGTGTATGGAGCAGTACCGCCATTGGCTGTAGGATTGCCACCAATTACCACGGATTGTCCGTTACAAATGGTGTAGTTTTCGGCACCGGCACTGGCTGTAGGGTTGGCATTTACTGTAACAGTTTTAGTTGCTGTAGCAGTACAATTAAATGCATCAGTTACGGTTACCACGTAATTATAACTATTGGCAACAGAAGGATTAGCTGTTGCAGTTTGTGTATTTAAGGGAGAAAGGTTACTACCATTCCAACTGTAGGTAAATGGCAGTGTACCGCCGGTTACGTTAGCAGTTAAATTAACGGAAGTACCGCTACCGGCACACCAGGCTGTTAATCCGTCTGCTGAAATAAGCACATCCGGCGTATTGCTGATAACATGCACTATTACAGCATCGGTAGAAGAACAACCGTTTGCATCACTAACTGTAACGGTATAGGTATTGTTGCCGCTTACACCTTGGACCATAGGGTTACTTACCAGTGTGGAAGAAAGACCTGCAGCAGGCGACCATGCATAACTGTAAGGTAAGCCACTGCCGCCACTGGCAGTTGGGCTGCCACCAATTGCAATACCTGTTGGGCTGCAACCCGGCAGGTTAACATCGTTGCCTGCATTGGCTACAGGATTGCTGCGCACATTTACTGTGCTTGCTGCCGTAGCCGTACAAGTATGGCTATCGGTAACTGTAACCGTATAGGTTGTTGTGCCCGAAGGAGTAACTACCGGGTTAGCTACAATTGCACCACCATTATTCCATGCATAGGAAAAAGGAGCAGTACCACCTAATGCCGTTGGACTGCCACCGATAGTAACGGAAGCACCCTGACAGATGTAATAATCCGCTGCACCGGCATCGGCTGATGGCTTAGGATAAACTACTATAGAAATGGTATCGCCAGCCTGGCAACCAGTAGCATCGGTAACAACAGCGGTATACAGGTAGGTTCCTGCAATCGATGGGTTAGCAACTGTAGAAGCATTTATTAAGGAACTTAAATCTGTACCAATCCAATTATATGAATATGGAGTAGTACCGCCGGTAACACCAGCAGTTAGGGTAACATTTGATGTTCCCGCAGCACACCAGGCAGTAGGATTGTTTGCCGTGATGTTTAAAGCCAGGGATGAGCCGGTAACGTTTACGATTACAGCATCGCTGGCCGTACAGCCGTTGAAGTCGGTAACAGTTACCGTATAGGTACTGGTGGCACCAATACCTGTAACATTAGGATTGGCAGTAGTACTGCTGGAAAGGCCTGCTAAAGGCGACCAGCTATATGAGTATGGTGCAGAGCCACCACTTGCAGTAGGACTACCACCAATGCCTGTACCAACCAAACTGCAGGACGGTATTGTTTTATCAACGCCTGCATTGGCTACAGGTTTGGCATTTACGGATACGATAGTGCTGGCAGTAGCGGTGCACGATCTATTATCGGTAACCGTTACTGTATAAGTTGTGGCAGTGGTTGGATTAACGACCGGGTTAGAAATATTAGCGGCACCGTTATTCCATACATAAGTAAATGGAGGGTTTGCACCGCTGGCAGTTGGACTACCACCCAGCGTAACGTTTTCGCCGCTACAAGAAGTTTGACCCGCACCTGCAGCCACTATCGGATTAGTATAGATGGCGATTGCAACAGAACTTGTAGCGCTGCAACCTTTTGAATCGAGCAGGGTTACAGAATAGTTGCCGGCCATAGCAGTAGTTGCATTGGCAATTGCCGGGTTTTGCTGGTTGCTTGTATAAGATGCCGGACCAGACCAATTATAGGTAGTATATGGCGCAGTACCTAATGAAGGTGTTGCGTTTAACTGGATAGTGCTGTTTACGCAGTAACCGGGGCTGGTAGCCGAAGCAGTTACGGCAGGTAGGGGATTAATTACTACCGAAGTATTGCCGGTTCCGGAGCAGCCGTTGATATCAGTTGCTGTTACGGAATAAGTGCCGGCATAACTTAATTGGGAATTTGTTCTTGATGGGTTGGCAATGCTGGCCGAGAAAGAGGCCGGACCCGCCCATACATAGGTGAAAGGACTTGTACCGCCTGACGGAGTAGCCTGCAAGGTAAGGGTATTGCCTACACAAACCTGCGAATTGCTGCTAACCAACACGCTGGTAGCAGGATTAACTACCACCACAGCAGTTGCGGTGCCCGAACAACCATTTACATCGCTAACGGTTACATTATAAGAACCTGCCATACCTGCACTGGCTCCGCTCCTAACAGGATTTTGTAACGCGCTGGTAAAAGAAGGGCCGGCCCAACTGTAACTTAAAGGCAGTGTGCCACCCGTTGATGAAGAATACAAGTTAAGATTACCACCGGCACATACTGGCGAATTGCTGTTTGTTGTAACCGCTAAACCGGGGTTAACGGTAATAGTGCCGGTATTGGCGGTGGCCGTGCAGGAATGTGCATCGGTGAGCAATACAGTGTAGATACCGCTCATAGCAGGTGTGGCATTTGCACGTGTTGGATTTTGCAACGAACTGCTGAAAGAAGAAGGCCCTGACCAGCTAAAGCTATAAGGTGTTGTGCCCGAAGTTGGAGTGGCATTTAATTGTATAGTAGTGCTTTCGCAGTATGAGCTGCTACTGCTGGATGCTGTAACTGTTGGCGACTGATATACAACAACAGCAACTGTGCTTGCACTGGCAGTGCATGAATGATTATCGGTAATAGTTACGGTATAAGAACCGCCCATAGCCACGGTTGAGTTGCTACGTGTTGGATTTTGCAAACTGCTGGTAAATGATGCCGAGCCTGACCATGCGTAACTATAAGGTGCTGTGCCGCCTACCGGAGCAGAAGATAAATTAATAGTTGCACCGGAACAGTAGCTGGCGGAAGCGCTATTCGCAGTAACTGTTGGTGAAGAATATATTACGATAGTGGAGGTAGAACCGGTTGCTGTGCATCCGTTTGAATCGGTTAACAATACGGTATATACACCGGCCATACCGGTATTCGCATTGTTTATAACAGGGTTTTGAACGCTACTGGTAAATCCTGCAGGACCACTCCAGCTATAGGTATACGGAGCAGGGCCTACTGTTGGTGTGGCAAACAAGTTTATAGTAGCCGATGAACAATAGCTGCTATTGCTGCTGGTAGCGCTAACCGACGGAGAAGCATTAACCGTTACAAAAACAGTAGAAGCGTTTGCGCTACATCCTTTTGAATCGGTAATGAGCACGGAGTAAATGCCCGACATAGCCGTTGTTACACTGCTGCGTGTTGGGTTTTGTGCGCTGCTGGTAAATGCAGCAGGACCGGTCCAACTATAAATATATGGTGCTGTACCACCTGTTGCAGATGCACTCAGGCTAAGCGTTGCACCTGAACAGTATTTATTACTTCCTGCTGTTGCCGTGGCTACCGGTAGTGGATTAATTGTAACCGTAGTGGTACCTGCACTAGCTGAAGTACAACCGCTAACTGTTTGCGTTACCGAATAAAGACCGGCATTAACTGCTGTTGCATTCAGTATTACAGGGTTTTGCAGGTTAGATGTGTAGCTGTTTGGGCCGGTCCATGCAAAACTGGCTCCGCCAGCTCCGGTTGCACTAAGGTTAAGTGCCTGGCCAGAACAGAGCGGACCGTTATTAGATGCTACAGGAGCAGCCGGTGTTTGATTGATAACCACAGCAACCGTAGCGGGGTTTGACACGCAGCCGCTTGCTGTTTGGGTTACACTATAGGTACCAGCCATTGCTGTTGTAACGCCGGTGCGCGTAACAGGGCTACCGGTAGCAGTACCTCCATCCGGGAATGTCCAGTTTAATGTGGCACCTCCGGCGGCGGTGGCTGTTAACGTTAAGGTTTGACCAGAGCATACCGGATTAGGCGTTGCACTAACACCGGTAGGAGCAGGCGTAGCATTTATAATCACCGCCACAGACGCGGCACTTGAAGTACATCCCGCTACTGTTTGTGTTACAAAGTAATTGCCGGCATTGGCGGTTGTTACATTCGCAATAAAAGGATTTTGCGTAGTTGAGGTAAAAGCGTTGGGACCCGTCCAGGCATATGTTGCGCCTGCATCGCCAGTTGCAGTGAGATTCAGCGTTTGACCTGCACATACCGGACTGTTACTACCGGCCGTTGGGGCAGCAGGCCGCGCAGTAATAACCACGTTGGTTGTACTGGCATACGAAGGACAACCATTTGCGGTTGTAATAAGTATACACTTATAGGCACCTGCCGCCGCTGTGGTAACATTACTGATGGTCGGATTCTGTAAGGTGCTTGTAAAACCATTTGGCCCTGTCCAGTAATAAGTAGCACCTGCCACTGTATTAGCTGTTAGTTGCAATGTTGCACCTGCACATAACGGACCATTATTGGAAATGGTTGGTGAAGGTGAGGTGGGATTAACGGTTACATTAGCTACTGCCGATGTATCGGTAGTGCGGTTACAGGCATCGCCGTTTACAATCCTTCTGAATTTTACCAATCCCGCTGTTGTAATAACACCCGGCGAATAATTTTGGCTGGTTGCGCCCGGGATATTGGTCCAGGTGTAGCCTGTATCTACACTAATTTGCCATTGAATATTGGTAATAGTAGGAACGCCGTTAGGGAAGGCGCCCGAAGTTCCATTGGTTTGGTTTACGTTATTACGGATGATGGTAGGAATAAGATAAGAAGGTGCACCTGCAGTAATTTGCGAAGCAGCCTGACCACATACAATGGTTTGTGTTCCTCCTCCTGTAATTGATTGGCCCTGCATATCCGGAGGGTTCGACATGCTGATCAACAACGGATCGAGCGTAGATGTACCGGATGACTTCGTTGAGGTTAGCGTGCCGGCAGTTAAAGGAAAGTCGTTTGACACCGCTGTAACGCATAAGTAAATGCGGCAATCGTTGAACTTAATGCCGCGTTCGCCCAAGGGATCGTAATCATCCCCCGATCCGCCCATGAACGTATTGTATAAAACCGTTCCACCGGTAGTTCCCAATAATTTAAAAAACACTGCCTGACGTTCGCCGGTGTTATTATTGTACGTACCATCCTGTAAAGGATAGTTAACAGTTGTAATATTCTTACTATAAGTATAGCCTAATACATAAATATCATCGTTCTGGTCAACATTTAGGCCCATCATGTTATACTCCTGCTGGTTACCACCGTAGTAGGTGCCCCAATTGGTAGCAGCACCACTTGCAGGCAAGGAGGCGATAACAAAATCGCCGCTACCACCATAAGCGGTGGAGGTGGTAATATTATAGGTAGCAGCACCGGTAGTTAAACCACCAACAATTAAATTGGTTTTTGCACGGTTAAACTCCATGCAAAGGATAGTTAAATAGGTGCTACCTGAACTTGCATTAAAGTAGCGCGACCAGTTTGCTGAGCCCGTAGCGCCATTCAACTTCATTAACCAGCCATCACGCGACCCTACACGTGTTGTTTGGCCGGAAGGGTTGTTATAAGAAATACCGGCAGTACCGTATGTTACACCACCCAGGTATATATTGCCTGAGTTATCTACAGATGCAATATTAAATTGATCGTCGTTATTACCCGAGGAGGTGAATTGCTTTGTCCACAACAATGTATTTAAGTCGCTGCTTATCCGGAATACATAACCGTTATCATCACCCGTTCCGGTTTTAGCCGTACCATCCGGTAAGGTGGCCGCAGGTACATCCCCATCCGCTGTATTTGATTGTTGGGTAACATTACCGGCAACTAAAACATCAAAATTGGAGCCGGTGGTTGGGATAATTCTAAGATCCCAAAGTGTAGGATAATAGTTAGCTGATGCAGGTCCTATCTCCCTTACCAGGGCCCAGGTACCTGCAGGACTAACCTTAGCTACCCAACCTTGTTGCGAAATAGATCCACCACAGGTACGTTGCGTAGCCCAACTTGAGGCAGGTGCACCCGAACCATAGGTACGGTTAAAGTTACCACCGGTCATACCTACTATATATAAGTTACCATCCGGCCCCACGTTCATGGCATAAGGGTTATCATCTGCTGTAGTTCCCATATAAGTTTGCCATACACGTTGACCTGCTCCGCCGGGCACCGCCGGTTCGGCATATTTGCTTATGTAAACATCATGAGAACCGAGGTTTGAAGTTTGAAAAGCCCCGACCGTAATCAGGTTGTTACCATATTTACCTACGTCGTATATATAACCGGCGGCATCCAAATCAATACCGTGGTTGTGTGCATCGCTGGATCCCGTATTACCGCTTATCCAGGTGGCCCAACGCATAACGATTGGGTCTATCACCAGCGTTTTGCTCTTGTCATATGCGGGCATGGCAAATCCCAGGGTATTTTTTCCCGTTAAAACGTACTTAACAGCGATAGCTGAGGTAACCCCATTAACATCGCGTAGATATCCAACCGGAGCGGGCACCTCCATGTCTCCTACAGTGGTGGGCAGTATCAAGGTACCCTCTGCACTTAGTCGCAGTTGCTCCACTCCTTCCATTTCAATTTTTACTTGCGCAGCATCCGCACCAGGATAAATAATAATGTCGTTTTCAACACCTCCTTCCGGGGCATTATAATAGCGCACATCAACCCCTTTATATACGTCCTTGTAAATAAGTTCGCTGTAGCCATGCACATTTGTGGCAAATGTTGAAGGGGCACCAATAAAGAAGTTGAAATACTCAGACGCTTGCTCTTTTCTTTCCATCGATTCACTATTGGCAAGATTGCCTCCTAAAAAATTAAACCGCCATCCATGTCCTCTTAAAACCGGAGCGGGTCCTAAATCTTTTACTGTTAAAACGGGGTTTAGTCCTTTTTCTATCTCTTCCAACTGACCCTCGTACTTCGACGCCGCTTTAAGACCTGCGTCATCATATTTACCGATCAGCATACCCTGGGGTGTAGCCAGCATCTGTCCTCCCGGAAAATCGGCGCGAAACAAAACATGCCCCGGCCATTGACCTTTATTCTCGATAAAAACGAGTTTTCCTGCCACCTCTTCTTTAGCCTTATCAATTGAACCGGCCTGGCCGGCAGTAGCAGTTTGCTGTGCAAACGAAGATGTAATGAACACCATAACAACCGCAGTAAGCGCAATGCGTAAGCTGGCTATTCTTTTAAAAACAAGTAATGTGTTAGGCATATAATGGTATTAGTAGTCTACAAACGCATGAATTGAATACGAAATCATGCTTTTGATCCGGCGCACTAAACAAGTCCTATGTCTCTCCGAACCCAGTGCAAATATTTGGGATTACTTAGGCCGGTGGAATGACGCCCCTTAACACTACCGTTGATAATAATCAACTACAAACCGCATCCCGGATGTACTATTTCGCTGCCTCAGGCATTTAAATAAAAAGGGCGACACATTTTATGTATCGCCCTTGATAGGATCCATTAAAGAGATATAGCTTTTATTCCACCCTTATAATGGTTTTTACATTACGCATGCCTCCTGCTATTACTTCTACCGTGTATACTCCTTTACTTAACTGTAACTTTTCGGCATCAAGGGAAAGGTGTTGTTGCCCAGTCGGGAGCATACCGTTGAAAACCTCAATCGTCCGTCCGTTGATGTCCGCAATGTTTAGTTGTACTTGTTCAGATTTGGAAAGTTCAAATGCTACGGTTGTTGTTTTGCTAAAGGGATTTGGAATAATCTGTAATCCGCTTACACTACCTGCAGTTTCTGTGAGACCGGAGCTACCTTCTATTTTAAACATGGTAAAATGATCAATCTCCTGCCCATACATATTAATATGCCGTCCATCTAAACGGTTACTATCAATATCCAAAACAAACGAACCACAGCAGGTATCGCAACCATATTCACTAAACATATACGGGTGATTAAATCCTGCTCCTGTTTCGCTGCTCCCACTGTTACCATTGTTTACATACACGGTGCCCATGTTAGCATTAAAACCCTGTGTATACTTTACAAAGGCCTGGCCCTGCGCTTCAATACCATTATTTGTAGACAGGTAATTTACATCGGTAATATCAGTTGATTCGGTATAGCATCCTTTTACCAGATAGCTACGTTCGTAAACGTGCGTATGGCCGCACACTACCACATCCACACCGTATTGCTCCCATATAGGCGCAAAATATTTACGCATGGCGCGCATATATACTTCGTAGAAGGCGCCGGACTCATGCGAACCATCGGTATAAGGTGGCTGATGGAAATATACAATTACCCATGGTTTGGTATTAGCTTGTAAATCCTGGATAAGCCATTGTGTTTGGGGCGAACCAGTAAAGGTCCCGGTTAAGCAAACACCAGTCCAGTCATCTGCTTGCGAAAACAGATTGCCTACCTCTGTATTCAAACTTATAAAGTGTGCATTGGCATAATCAAACGAATAAAACAGTTCATGCCCGGTTGGTACACCACCTGCTTCGCCGTTCTTGTATACATCCACCAGGTCATAATAAGGCCCGGCGTGCTGTAAGGGTGGCTTAGGTGAAATAATTGGCGACACACTATTGTAATCGTGATTGCCCGGACTAGGTTCAAAGGCCCAATGTTTCATTTGATTGCGGTATCCATAGGTAGAATCAAACACTTTACCCAGGTATTCTGCCTCCGTACCATCACTGTAAGCGTTATCGCCTAGCCATAACCACAGGTTGGTTTCGGTGGTATCGTATTGCTCATAAGCATCGCGCACCCGGGCCTGCTTATCATTACCCTTTCCGAAATCGCCGATAACCCAGGTGCGGAATGGTTGGTTTGTGCCGGCCACCGGAAACGTGCGGAACCAATGGTCTTCATCATTTCCTTCAACAAAGGTGCTATCGTTATAAATAGCATAATAATATTTGGTATAAGGTGTTAGCCCGGTAATGGACACGGTGTGTTTGGTTGTAAAGGCTGTGTCAATGGCTGTTTGACTTAGACTGCCGATCTGCGTACCATAGGTAACTTTTGCTGTACCTATTGTCAACGAATCTGTCCACCATTTCACCTTTATACCGGTTGAGGTTGGACTTTGAAGATAAGGTCCTATGACCGGGGCATTTTGGGCATTCAATTGAATAGTTGCTGCAAGCAACAATAAGCAGAGTAATGATTGTTTCATGTGCTGGTCCCTTTTCGCAAAGGAAATTAACCAGTTTTTACCGCATGTAAAATTAAAGTTGTCAAAAGGTAAGCACGTCCGTTACCGAATCAATTGATAAGATACGCAGGGGCCAGTTTTAAAATGGCCTCGTTGGTGGGTTCCAACTTGCTGGCCTGTTTGTAGCATTGTTGTGCTTTCTGATACAATCCTTTCTCTTTATAAAAAGCAGCCTCCAATAATAGATTCACCGTACGGGAAAAGGCAAGTGTTTTTTTCAGTTCTTCGTGCTGCAGGGTAATGGCCTTTATTTCACCGGTTGTGGCAATACGGAAAGCCCCTTCGCCACAATTATTTCTTGTGCGCGATTCCACCTTCCAGTAATAGGTATTACCCGGTAATAAATTATCAATCCGAACCTCCGTAATAGTGTCGCGCAGGTCGCGCACCACCATACTTTTCTCCAACAACGAATCGCTAAAGATCATAAAGGTATAATCCTTAACAGGGCTAAAGTGCTTCCAGGCAAATACAATACTCGAATCTATAATCAGCTCAGCCGGGCCGGGGGCAACATAACATACTTCTCTGGCAGGTCCGCGCGAAACACCACCCAGGTTATTAAAATTCTGCTTGTATTCTTCCTGCACGGAGGCTTCGTGATGCGTTACCTCACCGGCAATATATTTAAGGTAGTAGCCAGCAAAGTTTTGGTTAGCGGCGCTGACTTTATACATGCCCAGGTCCTTTACGGCCACTACACCCATTTGCTTCAGGTAGATAACTTCACCTGCATCCGTGGTTAATATAGCTTCGCTCTTGTCATTCAGTTTTACGAACTGATTGCCATCCAATTGGGCACCGATTTGGGTTAACGGCATCCAGTCTTTTCGGTTGGGAGCATACTCCACCTTGCCATGGTAATACACCAACTTTGCCCCGGTGCTATAGCCAGACAGGGCTGTGTAAATAAGCAGTAAGGCAATTACAAGTCTCATTGTTCTTTACCGTGTTGTAAAAAATACGATTGGTAGCCAAAGCGCTTATGCAGCCATTTCACCAATGCATCGTAAAAATATAGCAGGTCCACGGATAAAATTACCGGTACGGCTATAATGCTTTCGTCCAAACTAAGGTTCCAGTTGCGCAACAACTGCAACTTCACAAACACCAATATAATCAGAAAAACCAGTTGTAACATTTTAGCAAAAAAGTGATACCAGATGTGCTTTTCGACAAAATAAAACACATTGAAGATGATAGCCGCATACGTAAGCAATACCGCCACTAAAAAAGCAACCAGCCATGGCACATGGTTTACGTAGTTTTCGGCTAAAATCATCTCTACAATGTTGGCCTGAATAAACGCTCCGTTCATATCAGGTTTAGATCGGCCGGCTAATGCTTTATTGAATGGTGTAAAATGTAAGTCTTCCAGATCGTTCGGATCTACTGTTCCAAGTATTACAATTTTACCTTTCAACACATCCAGCGCCGGATTGCCGGGAGTTACTTCATCCACATGAATTACCGGCACAAAATGTTGTCGGTTACGCGTATAATTAATGAACTCAATCGCATCGCCACGCTCGATTAGGGCCTTGTATTTTACTGGATCATATAGTTTGACGATTTCCGCCGCAAAGGAGTTAATCGCCGCGCCATCCACATTTTCGCGCGGTTTAAAGTACCGGATGGTTTTCTCGTATTCCCCAACAAAATTCACAAAACCATTTGCCCCAAGTTTGCGTATCTCTTCAAACGATTGCTGATAGCCAAGCTGTTCTGCCGCCTCTCCCTCCCCCGCCTTTATATAGGAGCCCAACACTAAATTCCTGCATCCGGAAAGTGCCTGAATAAGCGCTGAATCTACCTCCCTTTCGCGGGGCTTCATAAACCAGGCATCTACAGCCACAACGGAGGGGACGTGTTCGTTGATCACAGCAACTTCACGGGCAATTTCAGACCTAGTTTTACCCAATTCAACGACCACTACGTCGCCAACAGCCGGAACAGTATTTTCTGACCGGTATTTATAAACCAGGTCGGCATAATCGAAATCCGACAATGCCTTTTCGATAGGATCCAGCGCATGCAGGTGTATCACCGAAAAATGCAGTAGCCAAACACCCAGAAATACAAATAGGGTGGAGAAGACAACGTCCTTATTAAAAAAGTGGTTGAACCGCTTCTTATGCTGCATAATTTAATACCAAAGGGTGCGCTTAATTACGTTTTGATCGCCCGATAGATATACGCGGGATGTTACAGGATCGGCACCGGGGTTATTTTTATCGGTATACACTAAATCGTAAAAACCAGCCAGGCCATAAAAGCGGATGCCTATGCCCAGGTCGTTCATATTGGCCACACGCCAAACTTCGGTTGCCTGGTCATCATTTTCGCCAACACCAATAACCTTGTATTCGCTTAATGTTTGTACGTCATTGCCTGTACGGTTAGGTTGATCGGGGCGAGTGCGCTGGTCGCGGTTGTAATATTGCTCGCGCGAGTTCTGCCGGCGGTCGTTGTAGGTGTATTGTGGAGTCGATTTCTTGAAGGAAATAACCACACCATCGCTTGTATTATTAATCTGGTAGCTAGGATCGTTTGCCAACATCGCTTTAGCCAGATCGCCGAGCATAGAAGGCTCTAACTGCACAGCCTTTATGGAGACAGTTTCGGTAGTACTACCTTTGCTAATCTGTAAGGATACAGTTGTGTTAGGCTTAATAGCTTCAAACTCACCCAGCACTTCTTCCACATTTCTAACTTCCTTGCCGTTTACCTTTAAAACGGTATATCCTATTTTACTAACCAATGCCGCTGAAGGCGAGCCGGTGAATACGTTGGTTATTACAGGTGCCTCGTCCTTTTTTACGAGCGTAGCCTTTCCTGTATAGTAATCGCTGCTAACATCATAGCTTTGTGCTACCTCTATGCCTAAAAACGAACGGATGGTTTTGCCGCCGTTTACTAAAAAATCGTTGGTTAGGCGCAAACAGGTTTTAGCCTCCAGTGCAAAGTTGATCTGTGGCTGCCAAAGACTGCCATGGTCCTCCGGGCCAAAAGCGATATAGGAATTCATACCTACCACCTCTCCTTTTTCGTTTACCAGCGGACCGCCGCTGTTACCCCATATAATAGTTGCCGTATGTTGTACATACCCGTATTTACCGGTTAACCCTTCCCGCACCCGGTTTTTGGCACTTATAATCCCATCGCTTACGGTATATGGATATTCAGCCAATGGGTTACCTATCGCATAAACGCGGGCACCTATGGCAGGAGCATCGGTAGCATATTTAATAGTGGTAATTTCGCTTCCGGGGGCATCTACAAACTCCAGCAGGGCATAATCGTAAAACGAATCGCCGCCTTTTAGCTTCGCTTCATACTTTTTACCCGAGATACTATAAATATAGATAGCGCCCGGCTCGTTGGTAGCACTTTCTACCACGTGGGCATTGGTGCATATGTATTTTTTGCCGTTAACATCTATTACATAACCCGAACCTTTACAATAGGCATCGCTCAAATCCAGCTTCTTTTCGTAGGCCACATCGCTTCTGCCCCTGTAACCCAATGGTTGCTTGGTGGCTTCGGCTTTAAAAATACCTACAGAAACTACTGCAGACAGTGCATTATCCAGCATAGCTTCGGTAGATTGTTGTGCCTGGCTTATGGAAAAAAAGAAAAGGCTCATCCATAATATCGTTAACTGCTTCATAACCGGTTGTGATTTAGTTGATGTGACGAAAATGTAAAAATATTTTCGTTAGAGATGAAGTTGGCACGAAATTCCATAGTTCGGTAAGAATAACGGAATATCCGCCCGGCAAAAAATGTTCTTTGAATTTCGGTTTTTATCTTACAAAATTTATTTTCACCTTTATTGTATAACCAAAATCAATTTCCCAAAATGAAAAAAGCAGCATTATTGACTGCCCTGTCATTCTTCATGATGACGGCTGTAGTTACCACGGCTAACGCCCAGGACGGCGTTCGTCAAAAAGTTGACATGAAGTCGAGCGCAGTAACCTCGCGCGGTGCAAACCCGAATGTAAAAGGCGACAAGCCCACTACGGATGTAAAATCCACCAAGGGTGCTTCGCGCGGCAGCGGCTACTACAATTGCTACCTGTATTTACACAACTACACCGGTTATACCATCGACGTTTATATTGATGGTTACTACGAAACTACCATTGGCGCCTATGATGACGCTACTGTAGTTACCGGTAACGGTTTCACTACCATTTACGGTCTTTCTGCCGGCAAAACCATGGAGTGGAGCGGTAGCGGCAACTGCCAAAGCTGGTATGACTTCTCGTTCTATTAGTAGATACGTTTAAAAAATGTAAACGCGCCTTTTTTAAGGCGCGTTTTTCATTTCCACACCATTCCGGTTTATGGAAAAATGATGCACTTTTATCCTTGTATTAGCGCTAACCAAAATTGGTATTTGCAAACCCCGGCGGAACTCCAAATTAAAGCGCGACCTCTGCCCGGTGGTTGCAACACCATAATTATCATACCCACAACATGAAAAAACTATTCTTATTTATGGCATTAGCGGCCTTTGCTAACCTGCAGGCCGAAAAATATGCCCTTATTGTTGCCATTGGCGACTACCCCGAACCCGGACGTAACGGATGGGGTAAAATCTCGAGCGGTAACGACGTGCCCCTCATTAAAGGGGCTTTGCTGGAGCAAGGTTTTCAGGAAAGCAACATTACCCTGTTGAAAGATGCAGCCGCCACCAAAACCGGCATCAGCAATGCCTTTGATCAACTGATTAATAAAGTGCACCCCGGCGATATAGTGGTGGTACATTTTAGCAGCCACGGCGAACAGATTGAAGATGATAACGATGACGAAGTGGACCACCTGGATGAATGTATTGTGCCTTATGGTGCGGTGTATTCGCCTGACCATAACCGCTTTAAGGAATATGCCCCCGGCTATTTCCGCGATGATGAGTTTGGTAACAAAGTAACCAAACTGCGTAACCAGTTAACCAGCAGCGGCGACTTGCTGGTGTTGCTGGATGCCTGCCACAGCGGCACAGGCACCCGCGGCGTTACCGATTTAAAACCACGCGGCGCTATGCCACCTATGGTAAGTAAAACGCTGGATGAAGCGGCAATACCCGTATTAGATACAGCCGGTGTTTTTAAAGAAAATAAAGAGGTAAACCTGGCAAAGAATGCAGCTACCTATGTGGTAATTTCGGGTGCACAGGCTAAAGAGTTTAACTACGAATGTTATGACGATAACGGTAATGGTGTAGGATCGCTCAGCTACGCATTTAGCAAGTCTATCTCGATGCTGAAGGACAAAACTTCTTATCGTGGTTTGTTTGCCAGTATAGAAGACATCATGCGCGAAAAGGCGCCACGCCAAAAACCGGTATTAGAAGGTGATGGAGTAGACCGCGAACTGTTTGGTGGTAAGTTTGTGGCCCAGAAGCCTTACTTCACCATTAAAAACTGGAATGATGTAGATGAGTTTGTGCTGAATGCAGGAACGGTTTCAGGCGTTACGAAAGGTTCAGTGCTGGAATTATTCCCTTCCGGCACTATAGACCCTTCCGGTAAAACGCCACTGGCCAAAGGCACTGTAACAAAAGTCGACAACTTTACCGCCACCATAAAACTGGATAAACCCGACACCCTGATGAAAACCCGCCCATGGGCGTTTATCAGCCAGCTAGGTTATGGCGATAAATTGAAACTGGATGTGCGTAATGTAAACGGCGCACTGAAACGTGTTCAGGAATCGATGAAAGACTTCCAGTTGGTGGAGTTCAGCAAGGCCTGCGATATTTACCTTGATACATCCGGCAGTTTAAAGCGCTGGGCGCTTAAATATCCCACCACCGGGGCCGTATTTGCAGATAACTTGTCGATAGACGGAGCAAACGACATTGAAAATGTAAAAAGCCTGCTGAAGCGTTTCTCGCGCTACACCTATTTGCAAGGACTTAACTTTGAGGAAAATGACCTTAAAGCCCAAGTGGATCTGGTGTTTTTGAAAGCTGACGGAACCCTTGACCAGAACAAGATTGACAGTCGCACACACAATGGCCGCCTGGAACTTGCAGATGGTGATGTGGTATATTTAAAGATAACCAACACGGGCAATAAAATGTGCTACGTAAACATTGTGGACATACAGCCCGATGGTAAAATTAATCCGATACTGCCTAACAAGGCCCAAGGCGTTCGACCGGAAGATTGTAAGCTGCAACGTGGCGACACGATTATTTATCGCAGCTATAAGATAACCATCGGCGAACCTTATGGCGAAGAAGTGTTTAAAGTATTTCTTGCCAAGGACCAGATTGACCTGGAAGATATACTTGCCACCGGTAATGACAGCGCCAGCCGCTCGCGTGGTGTATTAAACAACATGGCCAAGATATTTGTAGATAGCGAAGTAAAAGACAACGGTACCCGTGGAGCTACCGGCACCGTGGATGCCGACCAAAACGGCACCATTTACAACGTTAACTTCAACATCGTTAAAAAGAAGTAGTAATCAACTTTTCTTAAACCAAAAGGCACAAAGCGATTCTTCACTTTGTGCCTTTTGATTTTATCCTCCCATGTTACTTAATCGCGGAAGCTGCTTCGATTCTTCACCCAGTTGCTTTTGCCTGTATTGTTAGCCGTTACGGCCGTAGTTGCGGCTGCGGCTCCTGCAGGTTTGCTTTCGTATATATGCCCGGCAATTAATGCAGCAATCTGCATTTCATCCTCCGCTTCGTGGCGCAGGTATTCGGGTTTATAGTTCTTGTTTACAAAGTTGGTATCAAACTTACCCGAAACAAAATCGGGATGCTGTAACACAAACTTACCAAAGGCCAGCGTGTTCTTGACACCAGTGATCTTATAGTCGTCGATAGCGCGTATTAAACGTGCAATGGCTTCCTCGCGGTCCTTGCCATAGCCTACCAACTTGGCTAGCATAGGGTCGTAGTAGATAGGAATGTCCATGCCTTCTTCGTAACCGTCATCCACCCGTACACCCGGACCTTCGGGCTTTTTGTATTGCACCAGCTTACCTATGTCAGGTAAGAAGTTGTTCGTGGGATCCTCGGCATACACGCGCAATTCGATAGCATGACCACGCAGCTGCAGTTCGTCCTGTGTAAAGCTCAACTTCTCTCCTCTTGCAATCTTTATTTGCTCTTTCACCAGATCAATACCGGTTACCATTTCAGTTACCGGATGCTCTACCTGCAAGCGTGTATTCATCTCCAGGAAATAGAAGTTCAGTGCTTCATCCACCAAAAACTCTACCGTTCCGGCGCCTATATAAGCACAACTCTTAGCCACCAATACTGCAGCAGCGCCAATAGCCTGACGCTTTTCCTCATTCAAACAAGAACTAGGAGCCTCTTCCACCACCTTTTGGTGACGACGCTGCACGCTGCACTCCCGTTCAAACAGGTAAACAATATTGCCATAGTTATCGCCCAGCACCTGCACTTCGATATGTTTAGGCGAGCCTACAAACCGCTCAATAAACACACTGCCATCGCCAAAAGCACTTAAGGCTTCGCTTTGCGCACGCTGCATTTGCTCTTCCAGTTCTTCCACTGCATTTACCACGCGCATACCCTTACCACCACCACCTGCACTGGCTTTAATCAAAATAGGGAAGCCAATACGCGAGGCTAATTGCTTAGCTTCTTCCACATCGGTAATAGCACCTTCGCTGCCGGGCACCATAGGTATGTCAAACTTTTTAGCAGCTTCCTTAGCTGCTAATTTGCTACCCATAATTTCAATAGCCTCGGGGGTAGGGCCTATAAACGTAATGCCGTTTTCTTCTACCAAACGGGCGAAGCCGGCGTTCTCACTCAAAAAGCCGTAGCCGGGGTGTATACCATCCACGCCCAGTTGTTTAGCAACCTCCACAATTTTATCGCCGCGCAGATACGATTCTTTTGAACTGGCCGGGCCAATGCATACGGCTTCATCGGCATAGCGCACGTGCGGCGAATTACGGTCGGCCTCGGAATAAACGGCTACCGTTTTAATCCCCATTTCGCGGGCACTTTTCATTACGCGAAGGGCGATTTCGCCCCTGTTGGCTACCAGTATCTTCTTCATAACCTATTGTTAGTGGGCAAACTTGCACAAAAAGCACTAAACCCTAAAGGCTAATTTCTATATTGCCCACATGTACAAAAAGCAGGTATTAACAGCCGGCCTAACGGCATTGGGGCTTATGCTGGCACTAACAGTGGCTTCGCTGGAGGGTTGGGTGGCCGTGCCAGGCAACATGCTACAGCTGGGGCGCTGGATGGCTATTGCCTTGTTGGTGTGGTATGGTGTGCTTAACCGCAGCCTAACGTCCTCTATCCTTATCAGTATGGTAATGGGCATCGAAATAGGGGTCGACTTCCCGTCATTCGGTATACAACTTAAAGTGCTTAGTGATATTTTCCTGCGGTTGGTTAAAACCATTATTGCCCCCTTGCTATTTGGTACTCTGGTGGTAGGTATTGCCGGACATAGCAACATGAAACAGGTAGGCCGCATGGCCTTTAAAGCCATCCTGTATTTCGAGATCGTAACCACGCTGGCCTTATTTATAGGTTTAGGTGCTATCAACTTAAGCAGGGCAGGCGAAGGCATCCAACATACCGAAACCACCCAGGCACAGGAAGCTGTAAAAAAGGTGTCGGAGAAGCACTTTGACATTCGCGACATCTTCCCTGAGAACATTGCCAAGGCTGTTGCAGAAGGCAATGTGCTGCAGATAGTGATGTTCAGCATCCTGTTTGGGGTAGCGCTTTCGATGATTGAAGAGCACCACAAGCATAAAATGATCCAATTCTGCGAAACGTTGAATGAGGTGATGTTTAAGTTCACCCACCTGGTGATGCTGCTGGCACCGCTTGCCATAGGAGGTGCACTGGCAAGCACGGTTAGCACTATGGGGTTGGAGATATTCAAAAACCTGGGCCTGCTGATGCTTACCCTGGCAGGGGCCTTGCTGGTGTTTGTTACCTGTGTGTTGCTACCCATAATGTGGTATTTTAAAATACCCGTACTCAAGTTCTGGCATGCTATACACGAGCCTGTTGGTGTTGCCTTTGCTACGGCCAGTTCCGATGCAGCGCTGCCGAAAGCCATGAAGGCCATGCAGCAATTCGGGGTACACAAGAAGGTGTATTCTTTTGTGCTGCCACTCGGCTATTCCTTTAACCTGGACGGCACCACGCTCTACCTTTCGCTGGCCACCATTTTTGTGGCCCAGGCAGGTGGGGTGCATCTCACCTTCGGCGAGCAATTAACCATTTTGCTTACCCTAATGCTAAGCAGTAAGGGTGTTGCGGGTGTTGCAAAGGCCAGCTTCGTAATTCTTTATGCCACTGTGGCTACCTTCCACTTACCGGAGTGGCCGGTGTTTATTGTGTTTGCTGCTGATGCGCTTATGGATATGGCCCGCACCAGTGTAAACGTAATAGGCAACTGCTTAGCTACCGTAGTTATTGCAAAGAGTGAGGGTGAAATGGAGGAAGTATAAATCCCTACTCTTCGTTCTCAAACATATCTTTCCTGATCAGTTCTCCTTTTGCGCCAAACTCCAACTCGTAGTTATCGGTGCCTTTAAACGCGGTAATTATATAGGTAGCTACCATATTTGGTTTTTCTACCATATAAATATCCTGCACGCTAAAGCCTTCAAACTGACTATTGAAGGCCCGGTTAACTGCCCCCGGCAATTGATTTAGCGTAATCATCGTTTGGGTTTCCACCCAAATACCGGTAGCCGTAAATGTGGCGCTCTGTGTTTTCTTTTGGTTGTAAAACTGGCTTACATAATTGCTATCAACCTTCCACCAGCTATCTTGTTGCGCTTGCGGAAAACGCGCACGGAATGCACTACCCACAGCACCGGGCACTTTATCGTTGGTTAACTTTTGTGCATTTAAACCTGCAAACGCCAAAAGCATAAAAATCAATAAGCTTAACTGTTTCATTCAACGGGGTTTACAGGAAAGTTATAAAACACAAACCATAAAGCCAAAAGCATGCCATTCACACTTTATGGCTTAAGCGCGGCAGCATAAACTTCTAAACACCTTTTACGGGCCATTTCGTGGTCAACAATCGGTTTAGGATAAGCAGTGGTGCCATATTCCGGCACCCATTTGCGTACATATTTCAAGTCCGGGTCAAAACGTTCCATCTGGCTGGTGGGGTTAAAGATGCGGAAGTAAGGTGCAGCATCGGTTCCGCTGCCTGCGGCCCACTGCCAGCCTCCGTTATTAGCGGCCAGGTCAAAATCCAACAGCTTTTGGGCAAAATAAGCCTCTCCCCAACGCCAGTCGATAAGCAGGTGTTTGGTTAAAAAGCTGGCAACTACCATACGCACCCTATTGTGCATATACCCAGTGGCATTGAGCTCGCGCATGCCGGCATCCACCAAGGGATACCCCGTTTTGCCCTGGCACCAGAGGTCGAAATGGGTTTCATTATTTACCCATTTAATCTGGTCGTATAAGGGCTTAAACGCCTGTTTTTCCACCTGTGGAAAGTGCCACAGGATTTGGTGATAAAAATCGCGCCAGATAAGCTCGTTTACATAGGTTTCGTTGCGTTGCAGGGCATAAGCCAGCAGTTTACGCACACTTAAGGTGCCGAAGCGCAAATGCAGCCCCAACTGCGAAGTGCCATTTATAGCCGGGAAATCGCGGCGCTCGCCGTAATGGTTAATAATATCGGCCTTTATCTTCTTCTCGGGATAATGGAAATCGGTAGCCTGAAAACCCAGGTCGTGCAGGGTTGGCGGGGCGGGTAGTTTAACCTGATAAAACCCTTGTTGGTAGTTGGCTACCGGGTAGCTCTTGTAATAAAAGGGCTTCAGTTTTTGCTTCCATTTACGGCTGTAGGGAGTAAAAACGGTATAGGGCTTGCCATCGTCTTTCAGCACTTCCTCCTTCTCAAAGATTACGATGTCTTTAAACATATGAAAGGTGGCCCCTGCCCCGCTTAAAATACCGGCCACGGAAGCATCCCGGGTGCGGGCATACCCCTCATAATCGTGGTTGGTGTAAACGGCATTTATGGAGTATTGCCCCAGCAATTCCTCCCAAACCTGTAAAGGCTTGCCGGTTTTAACCAGCAATCCGCTGCCAAGGGCAGTTAATTCGCGGTGCAAACGCTCGATTTCAGCATGAATAAACTGTACCCTTTTATCGGTTTTATCGTCTAACTCATTAAGTATCTGCGTATCGAAAATAAAGAGGGGCAAAACAGGTTGGCCCGATTTTAGAGCATGGTATAAGCCGGCATTATCCTCCAAACGGAGGTCGCGCCGGAACCAAAACACTGCTATGGAAGCGTTTTTTTGCATATTTTTTAAACAAGCCGCCTTACCGCTAGTTCGTTAATTTTAAAAGAATGCCGTTTTTTTTAATTTCGTAACCACAAAATTCATGAACATGAAAAAAATCTTCTCTTCGGCACTATTGGTTTTATTATTCAGCGCTGTATCGTTTGCCCAAACCTCTACCTACAGCCTTTACAAGTTTAACAGCACCGCCGAATCGGATATCGTATTAAAAGCCCTTAACCTGGAGCTGAAATTCAGCGAGGCTGAGTTTGCCAAAGTGCAGGACATACTGAATGCCAGCGCCCGCAGCCAAAGCGAATTATACAAACTGCCTGATAACAAGAACCCTGAAAACATCACGCTGATCGTTAACCGCCAGACTATGCACATTGAGGGTAACCTTAAAAACATAATCGGCGAAGACCGCTACAAAAAATACGTTGCTGCCAAAGCTACTATTGAAGCAAAGGCAAAAGAGTTAGGCAAAAACTAACTTAGATCCAATAAAGATTCATTCAGAAGGGCGGTTATTTCAACCGCCTTTTTGTTTGTATAGGTTTTACCTTTAAACTGCTTTATCCATTGCACGCCCTTTACGGCATTTACCAGCAGTATCTCCTCCGCCTCTTCCAATTCCTTTACAGTCACCTCGCGTTCTTCCACCAGTTCATCAAACAGGGCAATCAGATAACTGCGCATTACACCGTTCACACAGCCGCTATCCAGGTCGGGGGTAATCAGCTTATCGCCTTTTACCAGGAAAATGTTGCTGTGGATGGCCTCGCAAACATGGTCCAGATCGTTCAGCAGCAGGCACTCGTCCCAGCCTTCGGATTTAGCGAAGCGGGCGGCCATTACATACATTAAGGCACTGGAGGTTTTTAAGTCGCTGGTCATAGATACTGTTTTGTAACAGTCCTCCCGCAAACCGGCTACCAGCCCCTCACCTACCTCAAAGCGCTCGTTAATCACCGGGTCCATAGTAATGATAAAGCCCAGGTCATCGGTATCAGGCAGGTAGAGGCCGCCACCTTTGCGGAAGAACTGCACGCGGACCCGGGCGTTTTTAACCAGGTCGTTCACGCTGGCCAGGTCAAGTATCATGCTTTGCAGTTTGTCCACGTCCATACCGGCCGGTAATATACCTGCCAGCACATCGGCCGTGAATACGATGCGGCTCCAGTGAAATTCCAGCAGGGGCATTTTTTGATTGAACATGATCATGCTCTCAAAAAAGCCATCGCCATAGCGGAAACCCCTATTGGTTACCTGTAGCAGCTGTTCGTGCTCGTTATAGATATTGCCGTTATAGTTGATATACCGCATAACTGCTGTTACGTAAAATTAAGCTGCCGTAAGGGCAATTAAAAGTAGTTGCTACCAGCATATGTGTAACACCTGCTGCCTTAAGCGCCATGATCCGGTTAAAATCGGGGTGGTAATAATACTCATCCGCTAATTGCTGCAATTGAAAACCATTGGTTTTGCTTTCCAAACCCACCCCATATACCTGTTGCACCCGGTTGTACCATTCCTTTACAAAACTGCGGTGACGCACATTGGCTTTAAACTCGACATAGCAACTGCGCTGCGCATAGAATTTAAAGGCTGTGTTATCGAAGGGCACAACGAACACGGCATCCTTTGGTGTTTGTTGCTGTATCTGCCCGCAAATAGTGATAAGCGGATCCAGTTGCTTCATGCCAAACACTTCGAACGGTACGTTGTAGGGCAATAAGGTGCGAAAATGCATCAGCACCCAAAACATGACAATAGCTCCGCCTATTAACCATTTCTCGCCTTTCAGCGGCAACCATTTTTCGGTACCCACAAACAGATAAACGCGGGCCAGTTCCACCACCGCAATTACACCAAAAAACTTTGCCCATTGCGCCACTTTGTAAAACTGGAAATTGCCAATGAAAATAAGGTGAAATTTATCGACCGCTACTGCATACACCGCAATACCCAACAGGCCCAGCTGCAGGAAGCGGAACACCTGTTGATTGCGCATAGCAAAGAACACCAGGCCGGTAAAAGCCAGGAAAAAGAAGATGACCTTTTTAGCCAGGGGAAATGCGGAAAAGATGAAATGGTGCGGATGCCTGAACACAAAGAGTATCTGAAAGAAGGTTTCGTTATCCAGGCCGCCATTACCGGCTGTATCCAGCTTTTTACCCAGTATTACTACGAGGTAGATGCCGGCCGTAAAGGCATAAATGGCTAGGAACTTCGCAAACTCCTTCCAGTTTACCTCGCCCAGCAAGGTGGCTAACAACAGCATACCGCTTAGTAACATCATTACATCCAGGCCTTCGAGCAATTGTATAAAGGTGGCGATGGACATTAGCACCGATGCCCGTGTAAAGCGCTTATCTAAAAACAGGTTGATGGCCCACACTACAAAGGCTATAGCTACATTGCCTGCCTGCAAACAATCGGAAACCAGGTCGACATTGCCAAGGGCGTAATCGTTTAAAGGCACCATACAAAGCAGTATGGCAAACCAGGCAAAGTATTTATTGGGTATAAAGCGCAAGGCCAACTTCTCGAGCCCCATTACCAGCACAACCGTTACTACGAAATGCAGCAGAAAGACGAAGCATTCCAGGTGCTTAACAAAGGGCAACAGTAGGTTGGCCATAATGGTGCGTTCGTTGGGAACAGCCGCATGCAGGCCTTTGATAAAGAAATCGTGCAGGTAAAGTGTAGGATCGTGCAGAAAAAGGGTGTAGGGCAGCAACTCCACCTGATCGCCGGTGCCATAGCGGTAACCAAAGCGCAGCAGCAGCACGCTCCATGTAAACACCGCAAACAGAAAGGATGGTTTGGAGGGCCGCATAGGTGGTTTAAGTAAAGAACTAAAGTTTATACCTCTATCTCTTTCAGGTTTTCGCTGACAACCAGCTTGCCTAAGGTTTTGGCTTTTATTTCGTCGACAGTTACACCGGGTGCAATTTCCATTAAGTGGAAAGCGCCGTCATGAATTTCGTATAAGCCCAAATCGGTGAGCACGCGTTTGATGCAGCCCTTACCTGTTAAGGGCAGGGTGCAGGCAGGCAGCAACTTCGATTCGCCCTTCGGGTTGGTTTGCATCATGGCAACGATGATGTTTTCGGTTGCTGCTACCAGATCCATAGCACCGCCCATGCCTTTCACCATTTTGCCGGGAATTTTCCAGTTGGCGATATCGCCGTTTTCGGCTACTTCCATCGCGCCCAGCACCGTAAGATCCACATGGCTGCCGCGGATCATGGCAAAGCTATCAGCCGAAGAGAACAGCGAAGCCCCCTTTAGCATGGTAACCGTTTGCTTACCGGCATTTATTAAATCGGGGTCTACGTCTTCCTCGTACGGAAAAGCACCCATTCCCAGCAATCCGTTTTCGCTTTGCAGGATCACGTTCATGCCTTCGGGAATATAGTTGGCTACCAGTGTAGGAATACCAATGCCGAGGTTCACATAAAAACCATCGCGCAGTTCCTTTGCTATACGTTTTGCTATCTGAAATTTATCTAAGGCCATACCGTTATAAGTTTGGAGTGATGAGTTATAGGTGAAAGTTGTTTAGCGCTTGGTTACCGTACGCTGTTCAATACGCTTTTCGTAATTAGTGCCTTTAAAGATACGCTGCACATAAATACCGGGAGTATGGATGTTATTAGGATCCAACTCGCCGGGCTGCACCAGTTCTTCTACCTCGGCAATTACAATTTTACCTGCTGTTGCCATCATAGGGTTAAAGTTGCGGGCCGTGCCTTTGTAAACCAGGTTGCCCATGGTATCGCCTTTCCACGCTTTTACAATAGCAAAGTCAGCTTTTAACCAGTTTTCGAGGATATACATCTTGCCATTAAACTCGCGCGACTCCTTCCCTTCTGCTACTTCAGTACCGTAGCCGGTAGGGGTAAAAAAAGCCGGAATACCTGCGCCACCGGCACGGATACGTTCGGCCAAGGTTCCCTGAGGTATTAGTTCTACTTCCAATTCGCCCGAAAGCAACTGGCGTTCGAACTCAGCGTTTTCGCCCACATACGAGGAGATCATTTTTTTAACCTGACGGGTTTTCAGCATCAGGCCGATACCAAAATCGTCGACACCTGCATTGTTGCTAATGCAGGTTAAACCCTTTACGCCCTTTTTAATTAAGGCATTGATACAATTTTCGGGAATACCGCACAGGCCGAAACCACCCAACATCAGCACGGCATTGTCGGGTATATCTTTTACAGCCTCCTCGGCGTTTGCTACCACCTTATTCATGTGTGTATCTGTTTATATTTTATAGTAATTATTGCTTGCTTTCCTCTGCTTCCTTCTTACTTAAATCAGTCATTACCCCGTCGTAAATACGGTTCATCCAATCGGGGTGCGCTTCGTAGTATTTATAGCTGCGGCGGAACTGCTCATCGGTAATATTGAACTTTTTGAAAATCACCTGATAATAGGATTCGGTCAGTTCCTTTTCATTTCCCCCGCTCTGGGCTTTGGTTTGTGCCAGGGCATCGGCAATGTGTATGTCTACCATTACTTCCCGCATTTTCTGTGGACTCAATACATCATCGGGTACCTTCGGCATTTCGGGCTTGCAGGCAGCGAGGAACAGAAGTAGTATGAAGAAACACTTTTTCATTGACGAACGTTCAAACCTAATTGAAATTCACAGAATCGGAAAACGGTGTTTAAAATTTCAAGCTCCGGGTTTAAGCAGCGCATATTGCCGGCGCTTGTTTGTTGACTCCCCCCTGCCCCCTCTCTGCTGTGCAAAGAGGGGGTGGAAATGCAGGGTGGCGCATTTAGTACTATGTGGACAGTAATGCTTTTGCTGGTTGTATGGCATCGGATTTTAAAAGCCGGTGGCCGGGCCTGCTGGACCGAGGTTATCAACACTGCTTGTGCATGCTTGTGCAGGTTTTCTGCCTGTGCACAAGTTAGAGAAGTTTTCATATGTGGTGTTTCGTTGTTAAATCCATTCAAAACACCCTATTAGCTATTGGGACTTTACACTGCTTTACAGATTTTGAAAGCTGAGAACAGAAATCAGAGATCAGAAAGCAGACCGAGTCGGGTTTGACATGGGCAGTTTGAACTTTACACTCCTTTACAGATTTTGTGCTCCAGCCGGAACGTAACTTTACACTGCTTTACAGATTTCGCACAAGCCATAGTGCAACTTTACACTCCTTTACAGATTTTATGGAACGCTGATTACGCTGATGGTTATGATTAGCGCTGCCTTTTATCGTGCGATCCGCTGCGGAACTTTACACTGCTTTACAGATTTTGAAAGCTGAGATCAGAAAGCTGAGATCAGAAAGTAGACGAGCCGGAAACGGAACGTATTAGCCAAGTATTCATTTGTGCAGATTTGTGCAGTTGATTTTACGTGCACAAATCTCCTAAATTTTAATGTGCATGCTTTTAGCCTATAGAAAATCAGGCCCGGACAGTGGAGCATGCACCAAAGAACGATAATCAAAGATAACAAAAAGGATTTAAAGATTCAATTTTTATTTCTTTAAATCATACTTGTTGTAATGGAATGGACTCACCCCCTGCCCCCTCTCTGCTGCGCAAAGAGGGGGTGGAAATGCAGGGAGGCAGCACCGAATTTCCGTAGGCTGAAGAAGAGCTATACCCTAAGGGTATCCCTGTGATGCTACTAAGTTCTTTGTGCGAAGTTGAGGACAGCGTTTTACCCCCCGGGCCCCACTCCGCTGCGCAGAGAGGGGGGCATGTTATTTTCAAAGCAAATCGTTATTTCGCACAATGGATTTGCAGAGTTATAGGAGCATAGTTGAAGAGTTGAAGCCGTTTGGGGCACACCTGGTAGCGGTTAGCAAAACCAAGCCGGAGGCGGATATAATGGCGCTTTATGAGGCCGGTCAGCGCGTGTTTGGCGAGAACCGCGTGCAGGAACTGGTGCCTAAATACGAGGCCCTGCCCAAGGATATTGAATGGCACCTGATAGGCCACCTGCAAACGAACAAGGTGAAGTATATAGCCCCGTTTGTAAGCATGATACAATCGGTGGATAGTTTGAAACTGCTGGCGGAGATAGACCGCTGTGCCGCTAAAAGCAACCGCACGATCAACTGCCTGCTGCAGGTATACATTGCCAATGAGGATACCAAGTTTGGATTGGATGCCGAAGAATTATTTGCCCTGCTGGATTCGGCTGAATATGCTACCCTTAAAAATGTGCGTGTTTGCGGTTTAATGGGTATGGCTACCAACACGGATAATGAGGCCCGGATTGCAACAGAATTTGCTTTGCTGCATGAGTTGTTTACCGAGGTTAAGCAGCGCTATTTTGCCAAGGCCCCCTACTTTAAAGAGGTATCGATGGGCATGAGCAGCGATTATAAAATTGCCTTAACACAAGGAGCAACCCTTATACGAATCGGTAGTTTGTTGTTTGGCACCCGTTAGTGCTTAGTGCAACAGTTTTGAACTGGCCAAATATTTGCCATCGGGGTAATAGATAAACAGGCAACTGCCGCCTTTAATGGCATTAATGATCTGCTCGTGTTCGGCTACTGAAACAGCAGGGCAGCCAAAGCTGCGGCCCAGGCGGCCATTCTGCGCAATAAAACCTGTATTTACATATTCAGCACCGTGCATTACAATGGCGCGTTCTTCGGCATTATCGTTAAAACCCGGTTCCTGGCCCCTTAACTTCAGGCTTAGGCCATGCCCGCCCTGGTAGGTTTCGCCGGTGCAATAGAAACCCAGGCTGCTTTTATTGGAGGAGGGCTGATTGGAAAAGGATTGTGCAAATTCTTCGCCCGTGTTCCGCCCATGGGCTACCAGGGTGTTAAACAGCAATTTACCGTTCAACATATCGATAACATACAAACGCTTTTGGCTGGAACTTTGGGTGAAATCGCAAATAGCGAGCACCTCGCGGCTAAGCTTGCCCGAGGCTTTTAATTTTTGCCAGCCATGAACGGCCAGGGTATACGTATTCAGGTTCAGCCCGAGGTTATCGAGGTGCAACTGGCTATACAGACTAAGTGCGGTAAAAGCGGGCTGCATGGGTATGCAAACCTCATCTTCGCCCGGCATACCTGCACGCAGGCTAAGTGCTGAGAATACCAGCGCTAATACGGCAAACAGAAGGGGCTTTTTAAGCGGCTTTTGTGGTGGCATTAATGTGTAAACGAAGATGGGCCTGTTAAGATTTTAAGGTTGAAGTAATTAACATAGGATGAAGGTGTTATAAAATGAAAAAGTCCCCATTTTGGGGACTTTTCAATAGTTTATGACGGTAAATTAAGCCTGCGCTACCGGTACCACGTGCACAAAACGACGATCGTTTTTGCCTTTGGTGAATTTTACCACACCTTCCACTACTGCGAAAATAGTGTGGTCCTTGCCGATATCAACACCGTGACCGGGGTGGAAAGAGGTTCCACGCTGGCGAACGATAATGTTACCAGGGATGGCGTTTTCGCCACCAAATACTTTTATACCTAAGCGCTTACTGTGACTGTCGCGTCCGTTCTTTACCTTACCTTCGCCTTTCTTGTGTGCCATTGCTTGTTGTTTTTAGGGCCTCCAATAAATTTATCCGATTGATTCGATTGCAATTTGAGTTAAAGACTGACGGTGACCCTGGGTCTTTTTGTAAGTCTTTCTTCTCTTCTTTTTGAAGATGGTTACTTTGTCGTCCTTCATGTGACCAACAATTTTGGCATTTACCTTAACACCGCTAACGGTAGGGGTACCTACTTTCACGCTGCCATTGTCGTCGGTTAACAGCACACGGTCAAACGATACAGCATCACCCTCGTTACCTTCCAGGCGGTGCACATATAATTTCTTACCGGCTTCGGCTCTAAATTGTTGACCTGCTATTTCTACTATTGCGTACATCTCTTCTAAAATTTGGGAGCGCAAATATAATCAGACCAATCAGAAATCCAAAAGGAGATTTTATAAACGCCATCATATTATCCACCAAATGGCGGATGCCTGTGCAAACAGGCGTCTAATTTATTAAAAATCAAAGGGAAAGCAATACTCCGGCCAGGCAGCTATTGCCCGGTTGTTTTGCTCATTTTGAAGGTAATGAGCGGATTTTGACCATCTGTAAACACAAAAACGGCGCTTTCGGCTGTTAAATCGCGTACCTGCCAGGTCATTAGCCGAACGGGGTTTACCGCACCCGGGGTGGCATTATCCACCACGGCCAGGGTGTTTTTATTTTCGTCCCACAACCATTGGGCATTTTTGATGTTCAAAAAAAGGGTGTTGGCCGAAAAACTGCTGAACGATTTATCGGTACCTACCTGCAGGGTTAGGTCGGATAACATCTTTTTCAATGTTTCGGCTTTGGCGGGGTCCTCCCCTGCGGGCACAGTAACGTCGGTAACCATGGCGGTTTTCCACCTGCCGGTAACCGACTGGGCATCGGCCATAGAGGTAAAATACAACCAATACATCAGCAAAAGCGCCAGTGCCTTTAACACAAACGAGTATTCCGAGTATAGATGTTTCATGCCCCTGTATATACGGAGGGGGCAGGGTTTTGTTTAGTTAGGGGCCAGCTACCGGCGTTACCCTAAACGAAGCGTATTTGATTTTACCGGCTGTTTTACGGAACCGGTGCAAACCCGAAATACCCGGCAAGGCAGGGTCGATGGTATAGGAACCGATTTGATCGTCAGCACTTAAGGGATCAAAGTCCAGCACCTCCAGTTGCAGCTTATCGCCGGCGCAGATGGTTAGGCGCAGGCTATCGGTGCCGGGGTCGCCAAAGTATTCGAAACTGTTTTTTACAACCGGCGATTCGTAGATCCTCCCGGCCCCGTAATCGAGCATCCAATACACATCGGGGTCGGCTTCGTAGGCTTTAAGAAAGAAGTAGTCCCACATTTCGTTATTAAAATCGATGGTGTCCACTTCCAGGCTATCCAATACAAAGTCGTAACTGCGCAGTGGTTTGGGGGCAAGCACGAAAGGGAAACTACCGTTTCTTACTTCAACCGGGGTAGCAGTTTCTGTTTCTTCGATGCTTAAAACAGGATAGAGCGTATCGGTACGACTGTTGAGGTTAAAGGCTGCCAGCGGAATTTTAAGTGTGGCGGTATACACCGGTTTGCCCCTGGTGGTGAGGGTTTCGTTTGCATGCACACAAAGTTTACCGTTGTCGTCCGTACAGTACGGATAACCGGGATTGGCATCTATAAAGGAGCTATCGGCACGACGGAAGCGAAAGGCAAGGTTGTATTGCTTTAAGGTTGTATCACCGGCCTTTTGGTAATCGGCACCACTTAATTTAAATGTATACGAGGCGGTAAATTCAACCAGCCATGCATTATAAGCCTTTTGCACAGGTACAAAGCGGCAGGCCTTGCATACGGCTGATTGCTGCAGGTTATCCTGTGCCAGCAGCGGCCGGCATATACCGGCTATAATAGCCACCACTAACACATAGCGATAAATTAAATACATAGGGCGAAAATAGGCTAATTTTCAAGCCGGGCTTTTGTGGTTAACCGGTTGAAAAAAAATTCTACCAACCGTTCAAAAAAATCGCGGTTAATACAACCATTTTCATAATTTCCCACTCCATTAAGAACACCCCCTGACACGACTCAACATGAAGAAATTTTACCTGCTGGTTTGCTTACTGTGGTTAGCGAATCTGGGCTTTGGCCAAATATCGAAAGGCAAGAACTTTTGGTTTGGTTTGGCAAAGAACTATTATACCGACACTGCGAGGGTGTTTGTAACCACAGATATACCAACCACAGGCTGGATCAGTATCTCCGGTTTGGGATGGTCGCAAACCTTTAGTGTAACGCCGGGGATATCCACCCAGATAGATTTACCACTGCCCAATTCGGTTTGTTCCACCGACGATGCCATTACCAGCCAGGGCATACACCTGGTTACCACCGAATGTGTGAGCGTGTTCTCCTACAACTTTGGTTATGCCACGGCCGATGCCAGCATTATAGCCCCCATAAACTCGATTGGCAGCGATTATATCCTGAACACCTATCGCGAATCGAGCACAACAGGTTATAGTGGACCAACGGAATTATTGGTTGTAGGCAATTACCCCGGTACCACTATTACCATAACACCTACCGCCGCCGGTGGTGCGCACCCTGCAGGTGCGCCTTTTAATATAACGCTGGATAGCGGCCAGGTTTACTTTTTGCAGAGCTCAGGCGATTTAACCGGAACCCGGATAACCGGCACCAATAACCAGAATTTTTCGGTTTTTGCGGCAAATGAATGTACCACTGTGGGCGGCGATTGCTGCTGCGACCACCTATATGAGCAGATGTCGCCGATCAGCAACTTAGGCACCGAGTATGTAATGGTGCCATACAGCATGCCCCAGGCTGACCACATCCGTATTGTAGCCGTGCAGAACGGCACCCAGATTGTAATTAACGGAGGAGCGCCCATAACCCGCAATGCCGGGCAGTTTTATGATTTTACCTCTACCGCTGTTAACTATATAACCTCCAATAACCCGGTATCAATTGAACATATCATGGGAAGTGCCTATACCGGTGGTGGCAGCAATACATTAGGCGATCCGTTTATGATTGTGCAGAGTCCGACCAGCCAGCGCATTACTACCATTACCTTTCCTACGCTGCCGCTTACCGGCACCACTACCAAATACTGGTATTTAAACCTGGTAGCCCGAACTTCGGATATACCTAATATTACCTTAGATGGAGCCCTGTTGCCCGGTGGTACGTTTACGCCGCTGGCTTTAAATAACCTGTATTCTACCGCGCATATTCCGCTAAGTTTCGGAGACCATACCATTAACTCGCTGGAAGGTGTGATAGGCTATGTGTATGGCTATACCAACGATTTCGAATCGTTCGGTTACCAGGCGGGTGTTAAGGTGCAGATACCACACTTATCGGTGTATGATGCTACACAAATTATATGCCCAGGCGATTATGTGCCTATGACGTTGAACAGTCCGGACACCCCGCGCATTATTTATATCGATTGGGATTATGGGGATGGTTCGGCCCATACCCAGGGAACGTTTTATACCGGCCACACCTATAACAACTATGGCGACTATCCGATAACGATTATTTACGAGTTGCAATCGGCCTGCAAGCGCGATACCATGACCATTGACACCGTGAAGGTGCGCGGCCCTAATGTGCAGATAAACGGCCCTACCCAGTTTTGTGTGCCTACCAACGGTGTGGTGTTAACGGCTACCTCGCAATTTGCTATTGGAGGTATTACCTGGAGCAACGGCGCTACTACCAATTCGATAACAGTAAACGTGCCCAACGATACCGTGTTTACCATTACAGCAACCAATAGTTCGTGTTACGGATACGATACAGCCTACCTGTTTGTAGCCCATGATACGGCAGGCTTTACGGTGAATAATACCTGCGAAGGGGTAGTGACGGTATTCAACAACACCTCGCAAACGGCGGCGGTAAATACCTATAACTGGTATTGGGATTTTGGTGACGGGCAAACCTCGTCGCTGCCATCGCCTACACACCAATATGCGGTAGCAGGCACGTATACCGTACAATTGGCATTTACCAATAACATTGGCTGCGGCGACAGTATTAAACATACCGTAACTATTACCGGGCAACCCAACGCAGCGTTTACTTTTAACCATGTTTGTAACGATAGCATACTGGCCCCGGTAAACACTTCTACCCTATCGGTTGGCAGCATGACCTACAGCTGGGATTTTGCCGACGGAACACCGATTGACCATAATGCAAACCCGGTGCACGATTATGCGCAATCGGGGCTATATGTGGTTAAACTGGTAGCTTCTTCGGGCAGCAGTTGTGCCGATTCGGTGTTAGGATGGGTGAACGTAATTATTGGTGCAGACATGCAGTTTGTGGGCACCAATACCTGTTTGGGCGGCAGCAGCAACTTTACCGATTTGAGCGTAAACAACAGCGGTTCGGCTGTGCTGAGTTATACATGGGATTTTGGTGATGGCAATACCAGCACCAGTGCTAATCCTTCGCACACCTATGCCACTGCGGGTAACTACAATGTAACACTTACCTACGATTACGGCAGCAGTTGTACAGAAACCATTACGAGAACCGTGCATGTAAACCCATCGCCGGCGGCTGATTTTACAGCGGCAGATTTATGTAATATAGGCACACTGAACCCAACCAACAACACTACCATCAGCAGCGGAACTGCTACTTACAGCTGGAATTTTGGGGATGGTACCGGTACCAGCAGCGGTAGTGCGCCTGCGCATACCTATGCGCTTTCGGGTAACTATAACATACAATTGATAGCCGTATCGGACAGTAGTTGTGCCGATACCGTGATTAAACCTATTCGGGTAATACGGGGAACGACAATTGATTTTTCGGCACCGGCAGTTTGTGCGGGGGCGGCGAGTACGTTTACCGATTTAACGACCAATCCGTATGCCACTACCATCAACGGTTACACCTGGGATTTTGGTGATGGCAATACCGCAGCTACGCAGAACACCACCCACACGTATGCGGCTTTTGGCAATTACAATGTGGAGCTGAAACTGGATTATGGCAACGGCTGTATGGACAGCTTAAGCAAACAGGTAGTAGTGAACGAAGTGCCGGTTGCGGCCTTTACCGTTGCTGATTTGTGTAACGACAGCACCGTGCATCCACAAAACAACTCAACGTTTTCGGCGGCTGCGCCAACCTATAGCTGGACTTTTGGCGATGGTACTGCTTCTGTAACAGGCAATGCGCCTGCGCATACCTACGCGCTAAGTAACAACTACACGCTGCAATTAATTGCGACCAGCGCAGCCGGTTGCGCTGATACGGCTACTAACCCTGTGCGCGTTATACGTGGCACGCTTATAAACTTTAATGCACCTGCAGTTTGTGCAGGTAGTACCAGCAACTTTACCGACCAAACCACCAACCCGTACAACACTACTATTAACGGTTATAGCTGGGATTTTGGTGATGGCAATACAGCCGCTACACAAAATACCACGCACAGTTACGCAGCCTTTGGCACTTACAATGCCGAACTGAAACTGGATTATGGTTTTGGATGTGCCGACAGCCTTACGAAACAGGTTGTTGTAAACGAAGTGCCCGTAGCGGCCTTTACCGTGGCGGATTTATGTAACGACAGCACCGTGCATCCGCAAAACAACAGCACCTTTACATCGGGGGCACCTACATATAGCTGGACATTTGGCGACGGCACTGCAACAGTTACCGGCAATGCACCGGCCCATACCTATGCCTTAACCAATAGCTACACCATTAAACTGGTAGCGGCAAGTGCCGCAGGCTGCGCCGATAGTACGACACAGCCGGTGAATGTTATCCGCGGAACCATTATCGACTTTTCATCGCCTTCGGTATGCGCCGGTTTACCCTCACAGTTCAGCAACCTGACGCAGAACCCTTACAATACAACCATAAATACTTATGCCTGGGATTTTGGCGATGCGGCGGGTAGCACGCAACAAAATCCTGCCCATACCTATGCTGCCTCCGGCACCTATAATGTGGTGCTGGTACTGGATTACGGCAGCAACTGTGCCGATAGCTTAAGCAAGGCCATTAATGTAAACGAAGTGCCTGTAGCCGGCTTTACCATTGCCGACCTTTGTAACGATAGTGTTGGCGCGCCGCTGGATAATTCCACCTCGAGCAGTGCACTAACCTACAACTGGTTATTTGGTGACGGAACGGCTGCCGTGAGCGGACAAGCTCCCACACATACCTATGCGTTGAGCAACACCTATAACGTGCAGTTGATTGTAAGCACCGCCTCGGGTTGTGCGGATACCGCAAGCAATCCGATACGGGTTATTAAAGGCAGCTATCCTGACTTTAGCGCACCGGCTATATGCGAAGGCAATGCCAATTCATTTACCAACCAAACCACTAACCCTTACAATACAACTATCAACGGTTATAGCTGGGATTTTGGCGATGCCTCAACTTCTATCCAGCAAAACACCACACATACTTATGCAGCAGCGGGCAGCTACTCGGCTCTGTTGGTATTGGATTACGGTTTTAGCTGCGCTGATAGTGTGCGTAAAACGGTTACCGTAAATCCTAACCCTGTTGCCGCCTTTACCACCGACAGCGTTTGCAGCGGCAGCACTACGCACTTTACCGACGGTACTACTCCTGCAGGTTTGGCAACCGCCTGGGCCTGGAATTTTGGTGATGCAGCTACGGGCAATACGCAGAACCCAACGCATACCTATGCCGCAGCAGGTAATTACAATGCACAATTAATTGCTACCACCGCCAACGGTTGCAGCGATACCGTTGTAAACACGGTGAACGTAAAGGTTATTCCACCTGCTTTATTTACGGCTACCAACGCTTGCTTAAACGTGGCCAATACTTTCACCAACACGACCAATACCGGTACCTACCCGGTAAACAGCTTTGTATGGTTGTTTGGCGATAACAGCGCCCCGGATGTAAATACCAATACCACACACACGTATGCCGCAGCAGGTAATTATACGGTAACCCTGATAGCAGACTTTGCAAATGGCTGTCCGGATACTACCCAACAACAGGTTACGGTGTATGACTTACCGGCAGTGAACGGTGTAACCACTAACATTTCGTGCTTTGGCGGCAGCGATGGTAGTGTTGACCTTACGCCAACTGCCGGACAAACACCGTTTAGCTACAATTGGAACACCGGCGGAACCGCTGAAGATCCATCGGGTATGCCTGCCAATACGTATACCGTTAATTTTACGGATGCGCACAGTTGCACCGGATCGGCTACCTATATTTTAACCGAGCCAACGCAGTTGACCAATACTTCTGCCTTTACCGAAATCACTTGTTTTGGTTATAGTGATGGCACCATTACAATTACGCCGGCAGGTGGCACACCGGCCTATGCTTACAATTGGAGCAATGGCAGTACTTCCGCTATTGCACAGCAATTAGCCGCAGGCACTTACACCTGCACCGTTACCGACGCGAATGGCTGCACGGTTAGTGAACAACTGGTATTGAACGATCCGCCGAAGTTTACTGTATTGCTGAATCCTTCGGATACCGTGAAGCTGGGCCAAACGGTTACGCTGAGCCCAACTACTGTAAATGGCAACCCGGTTACGTGGCAGTGGTTACCTGCTAATTTCCTGAGTTGCGATGATTGTCAGCAGCCGGAGGCAGGTCCCGTAAACAATTACATCTATCAGGTAACTGTTATAGACGATAAAGGTTGTATCGATACGGCCAGCATCTTCCTATTTGTAAACAGCGAAACCAAGGTATTTATACCCAATGCCTTTACACCGAACGGCGACGGTACCAACGATTACTTTGAAATATTTGGTAATAAAGAGGCCTGGAAACAGTTTGAAGTGCAGATATTTGACCGCATTGGGGAAAAGGTTTACGAGAGTGATGACATGTACTTTAAGTGGGATGGCACTTACAAAGGCTCGCGACTGAACCCAGGCGTATTTGTTTACCTGGTGCGCGTAGTTTATCTGAACAACGTTACTGAGAAACTGCTGAAAGGTTCTGTTACCCTGATCCGCTAAGGATATAAGAACCGGGTATGGATTATTTCTTTTTGCCGTAGAGCCGGTAAAACAAATAGGCCATGCCCGGTAAAATAACAAAGCTAACACGAAAGGCACTTGTGTAACCCACCTCGCCGCCGTTAACCCACATAAATGCCAGGATACCGCTTACGATCAAAGCCATAAGCCAGTAATACACTTTCGCAGCGCCTGTTTCGTAAAAGGTTTTTTTGCGTTCTATCCTGGGAGCAGGTGTTGCCGTAAGCGATTCTGTAACCGAAGCTGCCTCCGGTTGCTTTACAACAGATGCATTCGCGGGTTTGCTGTTCTCATCAATAAGCGTTCCCGAAGTATTCCATTGCTCTACCGCTTGCAAAAACGCGTCGCGGAAAATGCTAAAAGCCTCTTTGTTCTGTTGGTCGGTCATCATCCATTTACCACGAGGTTTAAACTGCAATTCCAGAAACTCATATTCCTCGCGGCTGCGGTTCATATCGCTGCCATGTTTGTAAGCTGCTACCTGATTCCAGGTATAGGCTTCGCGCTTGCGATAACCAAACAAAGCGCTAAGCAGATAAGGGCTGATGGTTCTTTTAAGGCCGGTTGCATTTAATTGATAATCGGCAGGGCCGGTTACAATAGCCGCCATCAGGATCATGGGAAGGATAAGTGCCGCCATTGACACACCGACGCTGGCACCCAGCCAGATGGCAATGAACATAGGCAGCATGCCGGCATTCATCAGCACCAGCACCAGGGCATACGTGCCGGGAAGGATGTGTGCGTTTGTGCGATAACTTACCTCCTGCATGAAAAAGCGGTACTAGTGTTTAATTGCTACTACCGAGTAGTTAACCGTTGGTGAACTTACGCTGCCATAAATCCATAACTTGTAGTAGTAATTACCGGCAGTTAAGCCTTTTTCGCGCTCAATAATGCTGGCGTTTACAAAACCGTTGGCAGGTGCCTGATCACCGGCATAACCCAACACGGTACCAACCGTAGCTGAACCGCTGGCCGGGTCGCGGGTTAAGCGCATGCGCACCCCGTTGGCATTTGTTGTTACAGCCGAGTAGGTAGACCAAATAATTACTGTATCGCTGGTAGATGTAATAGGCACCACTGTTTCGCCTACAAAGCTATAAGTAGGCGCCAGCGTGGTGTAAATATTAAGTGTTGCGTTGTTGAGCGTACCAAGGTCACCACTGGAATCGTCGGTAATTTGGAGTGTCCAGGTGCCGTTAGGGTTTAAACCGTTTAACGCACTTAAAGGCGACAGCGGCTGGAACGAGCCTGTAAATGGTGCAGTACCAGAAGTGATTGGAAGCGCCGCACCATCATCGAAGGTGGTGTTGGTATAGTTATCGTTACTACCACCGAGATCCTGCGTTAGCGGTATACTGGTAGTGCCCGCAGGGTTAATCAAGGTAATATCCAGATCGCTATCCCAGGTGTGCGTAATATCCAGTGTTAGAGTTACAGCACAAACAGTGCCTACCAAACCTGATACCGTGGTGGTAGGACTATATGTTCCTAAATCCGGAATGGCAGCACCCGCAAATGAATACGAGCCAGCCAGCACACAAGAGCCTGGATTGTCGTTATTAACTATACCCGAAGAGAAAGTTGGTCCCGTTCTGCCGGTAGCACCAGTTGCGCCGGTAGCGCCTGTAGAACCGGTTACGCCGGTAGGTCCGGTGGCACCGGTTTTACCCGTTGCACCGGTAGCACCAGTTGCGCCACTTCCAGTGGCTCCTGTTGGACCTATAGAACCAACTGCACCTGTTGGTCCGGTGGGGCCAGTAGCCCCTGCACCGGTTGCGCCGGTAGCACCAGTGGCACCCGTTACACCGGTTGGACCCGTATGGCCAGTAGCTCCGGTAGCTCCGGTGGCACCAGTGCCTGTTGCGCCGGTGGCTCCCGTACTTCCGGTTACACCTGTTGCACCGGTTGAGCCTGTAGCACCTGTGGCGCCAACGCCCGTTGCGCCGGTAGCGCCCGTAGCTCCTGTGGAACCAGTTGAACCCGTAGCGCCTGTTGCGCCGGTGGCACCGGTAGTACCTGTTGGAGA
>JBGAIB010000005.1:0-496708 GCA_044225825.1 Chitinophagales bacterium | reverse complement strand
TATCAACTTGTGTTCAAATGAACACAAGTGCACCCAGGAGTCCACTTCCTTGCTTCCTGTTTACGAAACCGCAGGTTAAACATCCGGGCAAATTCTATTCGTTCCAACCAGGAAGAGCTCGTTTCAGATGGCGAAGTCCTGCTTTGTGCTCTAAGTGGGACAATCAAAAAATGCGCAACTGCTTGGCAACCAAGCTTCCCGAAGCAAAAGACAGACTTCCCGTCTTTTCCCCTGTCCTGTTTAGCATCAATTAGCGATGTAAGCGGGACTTTTCCAGCTACTTCACGTCAACCAAAACAAAATTGACTATGGGAAGACCAGGAATGAAAACAACTACCAACGGCATGGATTGGAATGTGATGCTCGGCTTAACACACAGGTTAAAGCAGGACGGCAACTTGAAATTCTATTTACTGATATTAACCGGTTGTTACTTCGGATTGCGGGCGGGCGATTTGCTCAACCTCCGCTGGTGCGATGTGCTTGATAAAGACGACTTCACATTGAAAGAACAGAAAACAGGCAAGCTCAGAAAAATCACCATCAACCCTGCTGTGAAAGACGCGCTTGCCTTTGTAAGCAGAGAGTTGACACGGGTGGGCAGGTATTCAGATGATGATTACATTTTCGTGAACCGGTGGGGCGCACCGGTCAGTATCAGCTACGTCAACAAACAACTGCACAAGATTTTCCCAAAGTATAATGTACGTGTTCAGAATCCGAGCACACACACCTTGCGCAAAACATTCGGAAGAAGAATCTGGGAGATGGATAACAAGAGCGAGCGCAGTCTAATCTACCTCAGTGAAATATTCAGCCATAACTCAATCGCCACAACACGAAAGTATATCGGTGTGACCGAGCGGCAGATTGCCGATGTTTATTTGAAGCTATAGGCTAATGCGATTTTCTGATTCAGTATACTACACCTACACTATAACACATCTATGCCCTGTCTCTTGACTTCTTTTGAAGGTGCTAAGTATATTATTTCGTACTCTTTCCGGCCATTGAAATAGGCAACCACCCGACTTTTGGGTATAGTAATTCGTTTTACCGTTTTAGGAAGATGATTTGTGTCGTGATTTCTGCCGTACTTCCAAGCAAAGAACTCTGCAACCTTTCTCTTTAAAGACCATGAGACACCAAAATTTTCTCCTTCTAATTCCGCTGTGGTCATGCCTCTATAAATGCTAATGTTTCGAGGAAGCCGCTGTAAATAGTTTCTCTCTGCTCTGGTCATTAAAAATTGCTTGCCGCGCTTTCTGCTTCGTAATGCCGCTTTAACTGAATCTGTATATTGAAACATATTGTCGCTACCCTCATAGGCTATTCGTAAGGCGTACCAATAACTTCCGCCTCTTAGCTTCGGGGCCATTTGTAAAAATGTTTGGAAGCGGTTGTAGCTATCAACGCCAACACCCCATAGTATACTTTCAATTCGGTCTTTTTCCCTCTTAGTCATAAAATTACCTACGTATATGGTATGCCTAAGTATAGGAGATGATTTTGTCTTTTTGAGTGTCAAGCTATAAATATTTCCAGGTGCCAATCATTTTCGCTTCTGCTTAGTCCTACGATTTAGAGTCTTTTTCTTCAGGTAATCGTTCACCGGTGTATTGTTTATCTGTTCTTCGGTCAGCTTCTTGTTTAGCGCCTTGTAAATCACATTCTGTTCCTGCAACAGTTGAATGCGTTCGTTGAGGTGTTCGATATAATCATACTGCTTGTAGAAGAATTCTTCCAGTTGTGCTTTTGTGTATCTGCTCATCACCGGCTAAGCTGCGGCCAGATACCAGAGATAAAACAGTCAGGTCTGGCTACACTCAATAGGCTTTGCCTGTAAAGAGGTCTGCTGTATAGACGTCTGTATCATACTCTTTATCAATATTTCGTTCTGGTGCGTCAGCTGGGTGTTATCTCGCAGCTGACCGCAGCTGTGCGTTGAGGTGTAGTTGAGTTCCGCTAATCTCTGTATAATACTCTGCCTATGTGTGCTCTATTATGATTCGCTTTTTGAACTACTATATTATATGTATCGTTTTTTCTTTCCTGCGATGATATATAGGGTATGAACAACTTTACTTACCCGCACGAAAAACAAAGCCGGCCACTATCAGTACGGATACCAGCCTGGATTAAATCGGTTGAAGCAATCGCAGAAGAATACTCACTCAATCCGGCCAGACTTCGGGTAACACTACACCAGTTCTTTTTATGCTACCTCAAAAATGAGAGGTTACGCAAATCAAAGACCGGTACCAATTTCCTCGATGGTTATTTTCCAGTGAGTTCGCAACTCCTGCGAAGGACATGCACTGACAACTATAAACTGTATGTGGATGCTCTGATACAAGCAGGTATTATAGACTGTCATGTAAACAAGATAGGAGGCAAGTCGTATTTGCCCGGTAGCCATGCTCAACTTTATCGCTGGCTTGGTTCATCTCCGTATTCGTTTAGGAGTGAAGTTATAACTGACCGTGCAGCTATTAAGTCTGTATTGCGAACAAGAGATATGTACGCCAAGAAATGTAAAGAGAGTGCATCTGAGTTATCTGACGACAACCAAGTTTATAGTTACATGCTCGAATGTTGTAATGAAGTGGTGTTGCCTGACCTGCATTCTCCTAAAGCGATAGAGTCGGACTTATGTGTTCTCGAAGCAGAAGCATTCTTAACCGGTGACCTGAATTGGTTCAAAGTGGATACGTTCGGTAGAAGATTACACACACCGGTCTCTTCGATGCCGAAGAAATCAAGAAGGCAGCTTCGATTTAAGTCGAATCCTGATACTGAACTGGTGACACTTGATATTCGGAACTCGCAGCCCTTCTTCTCATCCGTCTTTATGGGCAAGAATTTAATACTTACCCACCTTCCAGAATTCACACCGATTATTCCGTTGATTGAAGATTACGAGCGCAAACCGGACTTTCTTCTATATAGAAAATTGTGCGTTGAAGGCCGGCTGTATGAATTTCTGCTTGAGAGTATTGGTGAAAATCCAAAAGACCAACTTGCGCGAGATAAAGTAAAGGAGCTTTTTTTCTCTGCCGTTTTATTCAGCCGGACACGTGTTTTCGGTGAACAAAGCAGGTTTCGGGAACACTTTCACAGAGCTTTTCCGAGCGTGCATGATATGTTTCAGCACATTAAAAAGTTAGACACCGACACATTACCATTACTGAGCGATGTAATACGACCTACCGGTAAGAGGTTCAAGTACGCAAAGAGCAACGATTCCTATAAACTGATTGCATGCCTATTACAGCGCAGTGAATCGGCTATGGTATACAAAGTGATTGCGCCAAAGCTGATGAGTGCTGGTGTACAGTTCTTAACCGTTCACGATAGCTTCATCGTATTACCAGAACACGCTGAGTTTGTTCAGCAAGCCATCAAGCAGTCGTTTGAAGAATTGTCGCTACCGGTGCCGGTTGTTACACTACAATAAAGAAAGAACCTGTGTTGATTTCAACACAGGTTCTTCGTTCAGCTACAAGCAGTTTACTCTTTTGAATCTTCACCATCGAAGTTTTTAAACTGCATCTGCTTCAATAATATATCGAACTTATCCTTATCAAGCACACCCATATAATGCTTCATGGTTGTCTTAGGGTTCTGACCGACTATGTCGGCTACCACATTGATTGGTATGCCTTTCGTTGCCGCCAAACTGATGAATGTCTTTCGGGCAGTATGGCTGCAAATCATTTCCCACTTCTCGTAATACTTCGTCTCTCGCTTACCGTTGCGGTGTGTATCTTCCGGGCACAGCGACTTGATTCCGGCCTTCTCGGCAATTTTCTTGATGTGCTCGTTAATCTGTTGCAGATTAACTCGTGGAAGAGCATACTCGGCCTCTACATCTTTATTCTTTTCGATAATCTCCAATGCTTCCGGTAGCATAGGCACTTTAGTAACCTTGTTTGTCTTCACCTGAAGAATAGTAGCTGACCAATAATCTTTTTTCACCCCGGTGAAGTTCATCTTTGTCACCTCGCTGCGTTTTAACGAGTGATAGTCGCTAAAGCGCATACCTGAAAAACATGCGAACAAGAAATTCGAAAGAACCTTGCTCTCTATCTCATCTTGCGGATGGTATTGCATCAGCTTCTTTATGTCCTCCCAATCAAGGAAGAAAATCCTGCCAACTTTCTCCGATACATTAAAATCTCTGTATCGCTCATTGGTATGCAGGCCTGCCTTCTTCGCATAAGTCATAAATGCCCTCAACCTCTTGATGTGCTTATGCACAGTGTTGTCTGCATGCTTTAGACCGAACAGGTAAGCCGCATATTTCGACAACAGTTCGGCATTTATGTCATCGAACTCAAGGTGCTTACCTTTGGCAAATCTTTCGAAGTGCTCAAAGGAATGTGTCAGCGCTTCATGGCTACCTTTCTTAATCTTGAGTTTCTGGATGTCCAGATACTTCTTCCACTCTCCGAGGAGCAGTGCTCTTTCTGTTTGTTTGTCTTTGTTCATTTCTTTAAGTATTAGATTGTTGTTTAGAATAATTCCTTTGGCAAGTGCTCCGTAGTAGATGTCGTTAATCTTCTGTTCGAGTAAATCCAGGTAGGAGTTCACTTCGTTAGCACGTTTCACATTTAGTTTCACACGTTGCTTATCGCTGCTCCAATCACATTCCGCGACCTTAACCCCGGTGAGCGTATGTAAACGCTTGCCATTGTAGTTGAACATCAGCAATACATTTCGTGGTCTCTGTTTACTTTGGTCACTCCAGGAGTTTCGCTTTTCAATGTAGTACCGGACGTATCGTTTTATCTCTCTCATTACTGTTTGGCTTTATTAAATCGCAATGTAGCGGCAGGGTTTACAAGGGAATTCTGTCTGTCAGACAGGGAACTTTGTTTTTATTCCTCTGAGCCTGAACAGTCGTTCCAATTGGTCGGGTGTCCAATAAGGTCGGTTTGAAATATCGAATTGGGGTTCGGGCAGTTCGCCTTTATTCCGATAGTTTAGCACCGTATGGCGCGTGACACGAAGTGCTTTCGCCACATCTTCTGTATAAAGGCGTTCTTCTTGTAGGAGAGATTCTTGTTTCGAGATTAAGGTCTGCTTTATCTCCTCTCGTACCTCGACCATCTCATGCCGTACGATTGACCTTAGAAGTTCTTCTAATGCGGGTAGCTCAATACCGATTACCCTGATGCTGTCTGCCATGATTCTTCCTGCGTTTTGTTATAAGCATTATAGCAGAACAGGGAAGAAGGTGTCGAGTTTGCTGGAAGATTATTTTTTGAGAGTGTACGTAAATAGTGCACGTAACTCTACCCCTAAAATGACGAAAGCCTTGCCCAGCAAGGCTTTCGTGACATTAAGAGCGGACCGGACGGGACTCGAACCCGCGACCTCCGCCGTGACAGGGCGGCATTCTAACCAACTGAACTACCGATCCAGTAATCCACCCTTTTCGCAAAGGGACTGCAAATATATCCGCTTTTTCTTTTTCGACAAGAGCCCGCAAAAATTTTTTTCGAAACCCTGCTTTTACCCGGCTAAATGCGCCCTCCTTACGCTCGTCATATACACATACCCGCCTAAATAATAACTTGGGCGGTATTCGTACCCGCCAATAAAGGTTCGAATAATTATCGCATATGGAGCAACTGGAACAATTTAAAGGCTGGCTTAGGAACATCCCTTTTATAACCGAGGAGGACTGTGCCTTCTTTTTGCCCTGGTTAAAAACCAGGCAGTATAAAGCCCGCGAGTTTTTTGTGGCAGAGGGCACTACTTGTAAAGAAGTTGGCTTTGTAAACAAGGGTTCCTTCAGAACCTATTACATACAGGATGGCAAGGAAATCAATACCTGCTTCTATTTCGAAAACCAGTTTGTAGTGGAATACGATAGCTTTTTAAAAGGCGCCCCCAGCCGTTATTTTATTCAGGCGCTGGAGGATTCGGAAACTGTTTGCTTTAGCCTGCCCGTAGTGCTGGAGGCGTATAACAAGTCAAAAAACTGGGAACGTTTTGGGCGCCTGATGGCCGAGGAGTCGTATAAGATTGTTGCCCAGCGCATGGAAAGCCTCCTGTTTTTGGATGGCGAGCAACGCTACCGGCAGTTGCTGGAAACCGAACCGTATTTGTTTGAACGGGTTCCACTTTATCATATCGCCTCTTATTTAGGAATGGAGCGCGAGAGCCTTAGCCGCCTTCGCAAAAAAGTAGCTAACAAATAGCGATTGTAACATTTGTCAATTTTTAAGCGAGGCTGTCCGCCTTCCTTTGTGTTGTAATTTAAAAGCAAGCAACATGAAGAAGATAGTGGTTCTAATGGCCCATCCCGATACCGAAAGTTTTAATGCCGCTTTAGCCAATGCTTATGTAAAGGGTGCTGTAGCCGCCGGAGCCGAAGTGCGCCAAATTATTGTTGCCGACTTACAGTTTAACCCAAACCTGCAACACGGTTTTCGTAAACGCACCGAGTTGGAACCGGATTTATTAAAAGCCTGGGAAACCATCCTCTGGGCCGATCATCAGGTATGGGTGCACCCGGTATGGTGGGGCGGGCTGCCTGCTTTAACCAAAGGGTTTATCGACCGCCTGTTTTTGCCCGGCATGGCTTTTAAGTATCGCGAGAACTCGGTTTGGTGGGATAAACTTTTAGCAGGCAAAACAGCGCATATCATTACAACGCTCGATCAACCCCGCTGGTATTATTGGTTGGCCTTTGGAGCCCCCAGCGTTAATCAGCTCAAAAAGTCCATCCTCGGTTTTTGTGGCGTAAACGTGCAGCGTACAACCTACGTAGGTCCAATCCGCAAATCAACCGATGAATTCCGCAACGCATGCCTGCAAAAAGTTGAGCAATCGGGCAAACAATTGAAATGAAGTAAGAGCGCACTTATGCTATTGCAACAAAACACCGTACTATCTACATACGAATGAAGAAAGGCCCGTCGGGGCCTTTCTTGTTTAATCAATCAGGTAATCGGAAGCATTTAAACCTCGCTTGGTCAATTCTCGCTTTATTGCCCCCGGTTTCCAAAATCGAGCATTCAATCCCAACCCTGCCGTCAATTTCAATTCATAAAGCGGTGTTCGGTAGGGTGCACTGCCCGCGAATTCGCCGCACACACCCTGTGCTTTAAAGAAGAAATTAAAGATGGAGCCTACGTAGTAGTTAAACCCCACCGAAGCAGAGAATAAGGGCACCATCCCATAGGGCGTTTTCTTTAGATTACCCTCTCCATCCGTATAGGCAACCCGCACAATAGATAAACCGGGTGTAAGGCCCACATAAGGATCGAACCTGCCCTTTTTGGTAAAGTGATAGTTAAAGCCCCAGGTAATGGCATGGTTGGCTTTTAGTCCGGTTTTTTTACGGCTAACCGGCACAAAAAACCAGGCATTGCCCGCTATAGCAATCTGATTTTTTACAAATAACTCGGCATCGCCCACTATATACGCTGCGGGTTGTTTTTGACTAAACAAATAACCTGCTGCAATATTTCCTTCCGTACGTACAAAGCCGGTGCGATCCTCGATGATGGTTTGCCCCATGGCTGTATTTATAACTACTAGGCCCAGAATGAGCGCGATGATTTTTTGGGTGTCCATAACTTTAAGAATTTATAGTGTGCACTAAGTATTACCATAATATGTCCTTCAAATCCGGCGTTTTTATATTCCTCTATAGTAACCGAACCATCTTTATTCAGTTCACTGTCCACATCATTACCTAAGTGCAGGTCGTATAACGTAGAGAGAGAAATATCAAACTGGGGCGTGATGTTGTAATGGCAGCCCAGACTCATTTGTACCGCCGAACTCCACTTGGCTTTATGAGCACCGTTCTCCCCGTTCACCCGAATGCTGGTATAGTCAAAGCAGTGGCCGGCTGCAATAAAGGGCGTCAGCTTTCGCTTGAACCCCTTCGGATCCAAAATGTAGAACATCACATTCCAGCCAATGTGCGCATCTACGCGGTGTGCCCTGCCTGCATATAAATTGCTGGATACATAATCGGCAAACCACTCAGTATTCAACCGGTTTAGCAGTTGCAGGCGCATCGAACCACCCATACCAACGCCGAAGGATTTCGGCGCATCGGTAAACAGGTTGTAATCATTCCTGACACCCAGCGAAAAGGTGCCACTCATACGCTCTACAAAGGGCCTTTTAAAAGTTGCGGCAGTATCGTTTTTCTGTGCCTGCAAAAGGTAGGGGAAAGCCAGTGCCACCGGCATAATTGCCAGCCATCTGATTGCATTCATGGGTGTGGTTTTGGTGGCGTAGGGCTGAATTCATGATGGGGGGATTTGTTAACTAACGGCGGGCCTTAAAGCCTTATTGCCCGGTTTTTGATTTATTTTTTTTACACCCGCTGCTTTCAAGTTGCAATCCGGCCCTGCCGGCTTTTGTATTTGAACAAAGCTTGATGCATCTACGGGGCAATAAAAAAGGCCCTTGCGGGCCTTTCTCTTTTTACTGACGACGTAAGTCGTATTTTTCAATCTTGTTATATAAGTGACTTCGTTGTATATCCAGCACCTCGGCTGTTTTCGAAACGTTCCAACCGTATTTTTTCAGTTTGTGCTCAATAAACAACTTCTCGATATGCTCTTTGAAGTCCTGAAATTTATCGAAAGCCTCAAACAAATCGGTAGGGGTGTCCTTAGCCTGTGTGTTGGTTACAAAGTTCTTCACTTCGTTTTCCGTTATCTTCTGGTCGGCCAGAATTACCAGGCGCTCCATTACGTTGCGCAGTTCGCGGATGTTACCCTCCCAGCGCATAACCTTCAACTCTTCTAACGCTTTAGGTGTAATTACTTTTTTAGGGATGCCGTAATCTTCGCAAACTTCCTTCACAAACTTCTCGGCCAGTAAAGGTACATCATCGCCACGTTCGTTCAGCGATGGCACGTGAATAAGGATCACACTTAAGCGATGGTATAAGTCAACGCGGAAGCGGCCTTCTTCTACTTCTTTCAGCAGGTCCTTATTAGTAGCCGCTACTACACGCACATCCACCGGAATATCGCGGTCGCCGCCAACGCGGGTAATGCGGTTTTCCTGCAGGGCGCGCAGCACTTTAGCTTGTGCACTAAGGCTCATATCGCCTACTTCATCCAAAAACAGGGTGCCGCTGTTAGCAGCTTCAAACTTGCCTATACGTTGTTTAATAGCTGAGGTAAAGGCACCTTTCTCGTGTCCGAACAATTCGCTCTCTATCAGTTCGGTGGGTATAGCGGCGCAGTTCACTTCAATCAGCGGTCCGTTGCGGCGGTTGCTTTTCTCATGTATCCAGCGGGCCACCAGTTCCTTACCGGTACCGTTTTCGCCGGTAATCAATACACGGGCTTCGGTAGGTGCCACGCGGTCGATGGTGTCCTTGATTTTTTGAATAGCGGGTGAATCGCCGATTATCTCGCGGGTCTTACCCACTTTGCGGCGCAGTACCTTGGTTTCAGTAACCAGTGTAGATTTTTCCAGCGCGTTGCGTACGGTAACCAGCAGGCGGTTCAAATCAGGTGGCTTCTGTATAAAATCGTACGCACCTTTTTTAGTGGCCTCTACGGCGTTTTCAACGGTGCCGTGCCCGCTGATCATTATAATCGGGGTTTCGCAGTCGGTAGCTTTTATTTTTTCAAGCACTTCCATGCCATCCATCTTGGGCATTTTAATGTCCAAAAGGGCGCAGTCGTAATCACCATCGCGCAGCATTTCAAAAGCTTGTGCACCGTCTACTGCTTCATCTACTTTGTAGCTCTCGTATTCCAGAATTTCACGCAGTGTTTTCCGGATGCTCTTTTCGTCATCGGCAATAAGAATTGTAGCCATGTGTTGTTTTTATAGGCAGGTATTACCCGGGTAAAGTAAGGCCTGCCATTGGGTTAATGTGTACTTGTATTCGTTTCGCCGGTGTCCAGCCGGCATGCCGCATCTTCTCCACGGCAACATTCATCTACATTTATTTTACAGCGGTCGCATTGTCCGTGCCCATGCACTCATATTATGGTTGATAGGGTGCCGCAGTACGGACATCTGAAACTGCTGTTCTGCAAATTACCGGCGCTGTTGTTTTTGTTTGTTAGTGCCATTGCCGGCAATTGTTATTTAAAAATAGCTACCTGCCTGTAAGCCGGATTCTGTTTTTGCTGCACTTGCGCACAACAAACCCTCATCATTTCTCTGCGGCCCCGTTCGCACGTGGCCTGAAACGCTCAACCCCTCAACGTATCACAAAGGTTGCCCCCTGCAAAATTGTGCGAGCCGCACTCATCCGTTGATATACGTGAGCTTTCAACCCGCAAGGTTTACCCCGCTGCACTGTTACCAATGCAACCCGTGGGCTCTTACCCCACATTTTCACCCTTATCACGCCTTACGGCGGACGGTAATTCTCTGTGGCACTTTCTCTTTTGTACCTTTCGGCACAACGCCACCCGTTAGGTGGTGCGGTGCCCTGTGTTGTCCGGACTTTCCTCCCTCCGGTTAACCGGAAGACGATGAAGCAGCACGTAGCCGTACGCGAAAATAGACGTTTGATTTAGTAGACAAAATCTTTCTTTACCTCAAACCCATATTGTTGAAATTTTAAACCATAATTGTGGATATGACCTGGCGGTGGAAAATGGCGCAATGGCTGGAACTGCGGTGGTGGCGTAACTATCAGCGTGGTAAAACTGCTGCCGATTACCTGGCCTGGAAACGCAATTACTGGAACACCTTATTACAGGGTGCAGGGCTTCAGGTGCCTGAAAGGGCTACCGTTATAGACTTTGGCTGTGGGCCGGCAGGTGTATTTATTGCTTTGCCGCAGGCAAGCGTTACCGCCGTTGATCCCTTGCTGAACCAATATAAGCAGCACATTCACTTCTTTAATACCACCGCTTATCCCAACGTACGCTTTATAAACCTGCCTATGGAGGCGTATAAAGCGGAGCGGAGCTACGATTGGGCTTTTTGTATGAATGCCATTAACCATGTGGCCGATATACAGAAAGCCTTTCAGATACTTTGCCAAAGTGTAAGGCCGGGAGGGAAGATTGTTGTTTCTATTGATGCGCATAACCACCGTTTTTTTAAGCACCTGTTTCGCCTCATTCCCGGTGATGCCCTCCACCCGCATCAATACGATTTAGAGGAATATAAAAGCTTTCTTTCTGCAGGTGGTTGTACGGATATACAGGTGTATCCTGTAAAAAAGGAATTCTTCTTTTCGCATATGGTATTAATAGCCAACGCTTCCCTTTGATTGTTCCCCATGGTATCCGGTCACGAAAAAAATAGGAACTAACGTTCTTGTATTATCAAAACAGATATGTAATTTTCTTGACCTAAATCCGAAGCCCGTGGAAGAAAAGAACCTGAGAGGACAAGAGGCCGCTGACGAAATTTACAAGTATGCATCACAGTTATTGTTTACGCAGCAAAAATCGCCGGAGCAAACACGCGATTTGCTGATTAAAAAGGGACTAACCGAACCCAATGCCAATTTGGTGATTAGCACTTTGCTGGCACAAAAGCACGAACCTGGGCAAACGCGTGCACTGAAAGATATGATCTATGGTGCACTGTTAGGTATTGCCGGTGGTTTTGCAACGGTATCTAATTACATCACCGGTTGCGAGGAAGTGCACATCATTCTATCCTACACTGCAATAATCACAGGGTCGTTGTTGTTTTTTAAGGGGCTGGCCAACCGGGTTTAGCCCGCTGAGCAATTGGCGGCATTTCATATCTATATCCCGCTTATCTTCGTCGGTAGAAATTTGTGTATGAAGAAAGCTTTACTGCTGTGTTTGTTGTTGGCAGGCTTTAGCGCCATGGCCCAGCACCGCCCCTTTTTTAAGTCCGAGCCTCATATCGATGCCCGCACACCCGAATGGGCAAAAATGATGTATGCACAACATCCCAATGTATTCGCCGTGGATAGTGCTTATAGAGCCTACTACCAAAACCGGCAGACAGAGCCTGATGTATACATGGTTAACTACCAGTATTGGCGTAAAGAGGTGGAAGAATACCTGCAGCCTGACGGCAGTATCCAGGTACCCGATCCGTATGAGGAGATGCAGGAGAACCAGCAATGGCTGGATTTTAGCCGCACAAAGAATGGCGATAGAGGCACTACCATCTGGAGCAGTATTGGACCCTACGAGACAAAAGGTGATAACACCGGCGACCCCGAAGTATCGTGGCAGGCCAATGTCTATTGCCTTGATATTTTTAAAGCGAATGCCAGCATTCTGTATGCCGGCAGCGAGGCGGGCGGCATTTATAAAACCACCGATAAGGGCCTGAACTGGCAATTGGTTTCGCTCAATAACACCTTTCAAACTATCGATGCTATTAAAATACACCCTACTAACAGTAGTATAGTTTATGCCGGCGATGGACAGCATATTTATAAAACCAGCGATGGCGGCTTAACCTGGGTTACGGTGTACACGGCTTCTAACCTTGGGGTTAACGATTTTTCCATTAATCCATCCAACACCAACATCGTATTGGCAGCCTGCGATGCAGGCTTGTTTTACAGCAGCAATGCCGGCACCACCTGGACCAAAACACAAAACTATTCCTGTTGGGATCTGGAAATAAAGCCCGGCGTGGATAGTGTGGTATATCTGCTGATGACGAACCCAACAGCCAAACGCTGCGAGTTTTTCCGCAGCACCGATTTTGGGTCAACATTCAGCTTGCGCGATACAGGTTGGTATGCCAGCACCGATGCGGCACGCAGCGATGCCGGCGCACGCATGACGGTTACCCCTGCCGACCCCAACCGCATTTATGTGGTGCTGATTGGCAATGCCAAAACGGGTGATGATAATTTTATAAGTATTTACCGCAGCGGCGATGCAGGCAATCATTGGGTAAATGCCTATGGGCAGGATGGCGGACCGTACTCCAATGCACATCCCAACCTGGCTACCTTTGATAATACAGGCGGTTACGACCAGGGTTATTACAATTTGTGTATTGCAGCCTCGCATACCAACGCCGATGAATTTTTGGTGGGCTTTTTAAGCTTATGGAAAAGCAGCGATGCAGGAGCCAGCTATACTAAGCTGGGAGGTTATGGCGGCACGCTCGACTGGGTGCACCCCGATCAGCAGGATATGAAGGTGCTGGGTAACGATGTCTGGCTTTCCAATGATGGCGGGGTAAGTTATTCTGATGACTTTTTTCAATCACATCAATCGCGTAAGAACGGTATCATCGCGTCCGAGTTCTGGGGCTTTGGTCAGGGATGGAACGAAGATATTGTTACCGGTGGCCGTTACCATAATGGTAATACAGGCCATAAGGATTCGTACCCCGATGGCGATTACCTGCGGTTGGGCGGTGCCGAAGCGCCAACCGGTTACGTAAACCCCGGCAGCAACCTTTGCTATTTTTCCGACATCTGCACCATTCGCTTACCGGATGACTTTAATGGTAACAGCCAGTGTGCCGGTAACATGAGCGAATACCCTAACGAAAGTTATTACGACACATATTCCGGCGAGGTGGAGTTTCATCCTTATTGCTACAACTACATATATCTTACCAAAGAGAACAAGATCTATGTTTCGAAAAACGGCGGGAATAATTTTACCGTATTAAAAGCATTTGGTACCGATGCAACCAAACAGCTTTTCTCGCTCGAAATTTCGCGCAGCAATCCACAGGTAATGTATGTGGTGCATCAGGTAACCAATACCTATGCAGCCCTGCGCAAAACTACCGATGGTGGTGTTACCTGGGATAGCATGCCCGTTCCTTCGGGTATGGGTAATCGCATCATCACAGGTTTAGCCGTGGATGCTGCTAACCCCGATGTGGTTTGGATTTCGTATGGCCGCGCGGCCAACGATGGTAAGAAGATATGGAAGAGTACGGATGGTGCACAATCCTGGACCAACCTCAGCACTACCACTACATTAAATGGGCACAAGGCCCGTTACCTGGTGCATCAGGCGGGCACTAATGGCCTGGTATATATAGCAACCGACAAAGGCGTTTTTTATATTGACAATTCGCTTAGCGATTGGCAATTGTATAATAGTGGCCTGCCGGCTTTTGCTGCTTCTAATATCATGCGCCCTTTTTACCGCGATTCAAAACTGCGCCTGTCTACTTATGGTTATGGTTTATGGGAAGCTCCGCTGGCAACCGCTTCTGCACCTATTGCACAACCAACCGTCGATAAGCTGGAATCCTACTGCAGCCGCGATACTTTTTATTTCGAAGATTACTCGATACTGGACCACAGCAATGCTACCTGGCAATGGAACTTTAGCCCCGCTCCGCAATATGTAAGCAGCACAACTGCGCGCAATCCTAAAGTTATTTTTGGTGCTACGGGCACCTACTCGGTTTCGCTTACTATTAATAATGGCACCTCTACCGATACCAAAACATTAAGCAACCTTATTACCATTCATCTATCGCTTTGTAATGCCGATACGGTTCCGGGTAAAGCACTGGCTTTATTCAATAATACCAGTTATGCCGAAACGGCTCCGGTTACAAGCCTGGGCACCACCAATCATTTTACAATTACTGCGTGGATTAAACCGGTAGGCATCCAAAACGATTATACCGGTATTGTATTTACTACCAACGGCGGAGCCAGCGGTTTAGACTTCAAAAGCAACAATCGCCTGGGTTACCACTGGGATGGTAAATCGGGCACCTGGAGCTGGAACAGTGCGCCGTTTACCAATACGGACGAATGGAATTTTGTGGCCCTGGTTATTACACCCGATTCGGCCACTATTTATTGTAACGGTGTAGGCGTTACGCGCATAGCTACACACAACGCGGTGGATATGACCGAAGCCGGCTTCCGGATTGGCCGCGACCGCGGTTACACCGACCGTAATTTGAATGGCTGGATGGATGAAGTGGCTATTTATAACCGGGCGCTCAGTCAAAACGAAATCCGCGAACTGCGGCATCTTACCCGTAATCCTTTAACCGATGCCTCGCTAAAAGCGTACTACCAGTTTAATGAAGATTCCAACGAAATTCTGGACAAGGTTGGTTCATCGCATGCTGTACTCGTAGATAGTGCACTGCGCTTACCAAGTAGTGCTCCGCTTGGTGGTGGCAGCTCTGTGCGGGCTACCATTGCCGATGCTAACTTGTGGAATTTTGCACAACAGGGAGTAGCTACGGATTTTGTTACACCGCTTACTTCGCCCGCCGGCGAAATTGTGGTAACGCGTCTGAACGTGGCACCCGATGTTAAACCCGACACAGCCACTTCGCCGGAGGCAGGTTATTTTATCATCAATAACTATGGCGCTAATAACGTACAATTAGGATTGGATAGCATGGTGTTCTACAATATCAATATCGGTACACAGTATGCCGGTCAACAGAATAATTTTGTGTTATACGAGCGCACAGATAATGCCGATGGCAACACCTGGGCGCCAAAAGATGCAGCCGATGCGCTTGCTACAGGTACGAATGGCAGCGTAACGTTTGCTAATGGCAATGGCATAGTTTCTTTCGGGCAGTTTGCTATTGGCCATGCATTTATTTCAGGTATTACCTCCGTTAGCGATGATGCTTCTTTTCGTGTATTCCCCAACCCGGTAGGTGCCGGACAATCCATTAAAATACTGGCAAGCAATAATGAACCGTTTACCTTTACCTTGTATGATGTGTTGGGCCGCGTGTTGTTGAATACTACCCTGAAAGGTTCAGGTGTAATGCAATTGCCTGTGGTGGAAAGCGGAACTTATGTGTACGAATTGTTACAGCAGAATCATGCTTCAACCGGACGTTTAATAATTGTAAAATGAAATATCTTTTACCGCTTTTAATAATGCTTTTCGTCGCTTGCAAACACAAAGTGCAACCGGATGATGGGGGAGGAGCAACCCCTCATGCGGTGCTTAATTTGCCTGAACTGGTAAATGAGGACAGCCTGCATTTTGCAAATGCGATTACCTCGCTGCAACAAGCCGGTATGGAACTTTACGGGCAGGATAGTATTCGCCTGCACGATCCACTGGATAGCATACTTGATTTCGCGGGATTATGGCTTCCTACCTTTACTGATTTTACAGATTCTTCCACTGAACTACGTATTGATACAGGCGGTGCCGAGTTGGCTTGCAGGGTTTATCATATGCACTATGCAAAACCAATCAGCGGCAATGCGCCTCAGTTAACAGTGGCAATGGTTAACTACTCCAATGCCGATTATGCCTGCAAACAATTCAAATACCGCTTTGGTCCCGATTGTAATGCGGTGGTTACAGGCGGGCGCTCCAACGATGCCCTGGCCTGGAAACAAGGGCGCAATATTTATTTACTGCGCGCTTTCTTTGCCTCGGGCCGCGAACAACTAAAAGCATATCAAAAGGTAATTACAGATAACCTGCAAGCTAAATAACCCTGCATGTACGAGCATAAACACCAACCCCTTGCCAGTAAGGAAAAATACCACGCACGTTTAATTAACAACGCCGCCATAGCCTTTGGAGGCCTGGTATGCTTTTTAACCCTTGGAACCTTGGGTTATCATTACACCGCAGGTGTGCCCTGGATAGATGCCCTGCATAATGCTTCTATGATTTTGTCCGGCATGGGGCCGGTGGTAACTATCGATACCGTAGGTGGTAAATTGTTCTCTTCCGCCTATGCGGTCTTCAGCGGTATACTCTTTATCTCGTTGATAGGCATTGTTATCGCTCCAATCGTGCACCGCGCCTTCCACCGCTTCCATTTGCAGGATAAGTAATTTGGTCTTTGTCTGATTTCTGCTCTCTGCTTTCTATTCTCTGCTTTTCCCATTCGTCCCATTCGTTCAATTTGTCCAATTAACCCCTTCACCAATCACCCATCTACCAATCCACCAATTTTGTATGTTTGAAACAATGAACCACCTCAACAACCTCACCGAACGACTGGATGCCGCCATCCGCACTGTGCCCGATTTTCCAAAACCCGGAATTCAGTTTAAGGATATCACACCAATATTTCTCGATCCAAAATTGTGCGATGATATTGCCGAGCAGATCATCAGTAACTTTCTGCATAACCACGGTAAAATTGATGCCATCTGCGCTATCGAAAGCCGAGGGTTCTTTATTGGAATCCTTATCGCCAACAAAATGAACGTGCCGCTTTTTCCGGTACGCAAAAAAGGGAAGTTGCCTGCTAACACCCGTGCTTTTAGTTACGACCTGGAATACGGCAGTGCCACGCTCGAAATTCACACTGATGTGATAAAACCAAACTGGAACGTAATGATCCACGACGACCTGTTGGCTACCGGTGGCACCGCTATGGCTGCCGCCGAATTGGTAAAGGCGGAGGGTGGTAACATAGCCGGCTTTAGTTTTATTGCCGAACTCGACTTTCTGAAAGGCCGCGACCGCATTCTGCCTTACTCACAGAACATAGTGAGTATGATCAACTACTAAGTAAAACCTGTCGCGCGTTTACAACGCGTGACGACTAAGTTTTCGCTTTTGCAACGCGATACCTCATTCTGTCGCACGTTTGCAACGCGTTAAGTAGCTGTCGCGCGTTTGCAACGCGTTACGACTAAGCTTAGCGTTTACAACGCGATAACCAATCGCAAGGTGATCACCAATCCACTGCTGCCGGAGCGTAGTTCTTGTGCGCTTTTTAGATATTAATTTTTATATTTATTATATGAAAATCACTACCACTTTTAAGATTGTTTTTCTGATCATGTTTATCGTAGCTTGGGCTTGGGGGCTTAACTCTTGCAGCAAGCAGGAGCCACAGCCTGCGATTGTTGATCAGCCGCAAAGGGAAGATGTTATTGCAGGTCAATACCACACAATAAAAAGTTATCACTATAGCCAGCCACTTAGCTCATTTGATACAGTATATGGCGAGCGGGACATTCTTGTTAAGAAAATAGACATGGAAGGCCTTCGTTTCATCAATCCCGAGGCCAATGACTCGCTCGATCTTTACTATTTCGAGGCATATAGCACGCACACAAAAAAATGGTATTATATCGAATATGCCTTAGGAGGGAATTATCTCTCCTATGATTCTGCAACCGGCCAGATAAAGGTAGCCAAAGGTTGGGTATCAGCCGGAGGTGAAAGCTATACGTATTGGGTAGGATACAAAATTCCATGAAGTGCTGATTGGCATTTGAAATCATTCTGTCGCGCGTTTGCAACGCGATAATTACCTTATTCGTAAAATATTGTGAGTATGATAAATTACGAGCTTATTGGTTTAGCTTTACAGGACTATGAAGCACACTATTCTTAAATTCTATATACCACTGTTTTTTATAGCCCTTTCACTGGGCTGCTTATTCTCTTCTTGTAGCAAAGAAAATAAAGCGCAATGGGTAGAATATGTATGTCACAAGCACAGTTCAACGCATATTCAATGGGTAGAAGACAGTGACTACGATTGGGATAGTGTTCTGGTTAAAGTAAAGATAGACGGTGGTAATCAACCGATCTCCTTTCTTACTGATTCTTTTTCAGTGGTTTTCGATACAATATTTTTCCCCGGTAGCGGCATTATTCAAGGACAATCCGAGGGACAGCATACGTATGATTATATAAAAATTTGGCCTGCAACAGATTCGGTATATTGTTATTTGTCATCACACTATCTTCCTGGGTTTTCGGTAACGACCTTTGCAGGGCATAAACGGTAAAACCACGTAGCTGTTGTGCGTTTGCAACGCGTTACGACTAAGCCTAGCGTTTGCAACGCGATAACCATCCGCAAGGTGCTCGCCAATTCACCATTCTGCCAATCTACCGGTCACCTATTTTTCTACCGCCTTTTTCCTATCTTCACGCCCGCTAAAAATCTTAACAAATGGGTGCTACTGCCTCTACCGTTTCAGGTATGAACTTCGAATACAACGAAAACCAGATTATGATCGCGCAGTCCATTAAGGACTTTGCCGAACGCGAAATCCGTCCGAATATCATGAAGTGGGACGAAGAACAATACTTCCCTAAGGATCTGTTCCACAAAATGGGCGAGCAGGGCTACATGGGTGTTTTCGTACCTCAAAAATACAATGGCACCGGCCTTAGCTACTTCGAATACGTTACCGTAGTTTCCGAAATCGCTAAAGTGTGTGGTTCTATCGGTTTAAGTGTGGCAGCTCATAACTCGCTGTGCACCGGCCACATTTACTACCACGGCACCGAAGAACAGAAAAAGAAATACCTGCCTAAGCTGGCTACCGGCGAATGGATTGGCGCCTGGGCATTAACAGAACCTAATACCGGCAGCGATGCGATGCGTATGAAGGTAACAGCTAAAAAAGTTGATGGCGGTTACATCCTGAATGGCACCAAAACCTGGATCACCCACGGCATCAGCAGCGATGTGGTAGTGGTAATGGCCCGCACCGGCGAGGAAGGCGATACCCGTGGTATGACAGCCTTTATCATTGAGCGTGGTACCAAAGGTTTATTGGCAGGTAAAAAGGAAAACAAACTGGGTATGCGCGCCAGCGAAACTGCCCAGGTTATTATGGAAGATTGTTTTGTGCCCGATGAAAACGTGTGCGGCGGTCTTGAAAAGGTGGGCTTCGGCTTCCAGCAGGCTATGCAAATTCTGGACGGTGGTCGTATTTCAATTGCGGCTTTAGGTTTGGGTATTGCCAAAGGCGCTTACGAGGCTTCAGTAAAATATGCTAAGGAGCGCGAACAGTTCGGACAACCGATCGCTAACTTCCAGGCCATTGCCTTTAAACTGGCTGATATGGCTACCCGTATCGAAGCCGGCGAACTGCTGACCATGCAGGCTGCTTACCTTAAAAACGAGCACCGCAAAATGACTAAAGAGTCTGCCTTTGCTAAATACTATACGTCTGAAGTGGCTGTGCAGGTTTCTACCGATGCCGTACAGATTTTTGGCGGTTACGGTTACACCAAAGATTATCCGGTGGAGAAGTTCTACCGCGATAGCAAACTGTGCACCATAGGCGAGGGAACCAGCGAAGTACAAAAACTGGTTATCAGCCGCGAGATCATGAAAGGAAATATCTAATCAATAGATACGAGCATAAAAAAGGGGCCTGAGCCCCTTTTTTTATTTAATGGTGCAGGAGTAACCCCTGTCTTCTTTTTCTAAGCGCAGTGCTTCCGACACAGCCGGTCCGGCGCAAAGTTCTTCGGTTAAATTGCCTGTAGTGGTCTGGCAACTGTATCCATTGCTTTGCAGATCGGTTACGGCATCATCATAATCGGTAGAGAAGGTGTAATTGTTTTTACAAACGGTTTGGTCGGGGTCGCCGCTTTTGGTGCAAACTGCGCAGATATTGCGGCAGGTATAGCACTTACGGCACGAACTGCTGCCGGCTACTAGCATAAAAAGCACGGCAAAAAGGGTCATTAACTTAACTTGTTTCATACTTGGAATTTAGCCCTGCAAACATACAGTATCGTGCCAAAAATGCTATAAGCGGGCTTGGCAGCCGATTTTTTCTTGACCTCGTAATAAGTGGCACATCATTATTTAAACGGATACACTTCTTCTCTGATTGGTAATCACGGCACACTTCGGGTTACAAATTAGTTAGGTACTTATATGAATTGATATAATTTGTAACCCCAGGTGTAACCCCACTCCAAAAATGGCCATTGAAAATCAATATGTTATCGGGTTCCCAAAAAAAAGTGTAACCCCGCACCGGTGTAACCCCGCTTTTTTAAGGAAGCTGTAGAACCATGAAACAATGACAGGGAATTGCCTGTTTTACGACGCATTAAAAAAGAAAGGCGGGGGGCTTTGTAAGTTTACAGCCTTTTTTTACTTTTGCCGTCCTTAAACGAATAAGACACATGTTAATAATCGACACACGCGACTCAGATTCTATCGACAAGGCGCTGAAAAAGTATAAGAAGAAATACGAGAAAGCAGGCATTCTCCGCGAACTGCGCGACCGCCAGACTTTCACCAAAAGAAGCGTTAAACGCCGTAACGTAATTTTACGTGCTGCCTTTATCGAGCAATTGAAAAGATCACTGGAAGGCTAGTCCTTACAGTTAGTATATACTACGAGCCTCATTTCATCCGAAATGGGGCTTTGTTGTATCTATACCTGCCGTGCCCTGTGCACCTTGCCACACACTTAAATAAGGCTGTTTAAAAACGGCCGCTGGTAAAATAGTATTACCCAGCTATGCGTTGTTACTTTGAACTACATGCAAGTACCTGCCAGCGTCGAATCCTTTCTGAGTTATATCCAATACGAAAAGCGCTACTCGCCGCATACGCTGGAGAGTTATAAGAACGACCTGCTGCAGTTTGCTGTATTTCTACAGGCCAATGGCCTTTCGCCCGAGCTGGCCCGTGCCACCCACATCGATATCCGCAACTGGATGGTAAGCATGATGCAGGATAAAATAACACCCCGCAGTATCAATCGTAAAATCTCTACGCTCAAATCCTTCTATAAGTTTATGATGCGCAGGGGAGAGGTAAAGAAAAGCCCGCTGGGCAAAGTACAAACGCCTAAAACATCTAAACGCCTGCCGGTATTTGTAGAACAAACAGGCATCGAAAAGCTGATGACCGGCGTGGAGTTCGCAGAAGGCTACGAGGGTGCACTGGAGAAGATGATCCTGGAACTACTCTATGGAACCGGCATGCGCCGCAGCGAATTAATCAACCTGAAGGAAACGGACATTGACAGTTATCAAAGCCAGTTAAAAGTATTAGGTAAGGGTAATAAGGAGCGGATTATTCCCATGCATCCTGCACTCCGCCAGTCTATTCAGCAGTTTTTGACTGTAAAGAAGAACAGTGTGCAGGAGCAGGAGGGAAGCTGGCTACTGGTAACTGATAAAGGCAGGCAGTTGGCCCCCCGCAGTGTATATGCCATGGTAAAGAAGTATCTGCACCTGGTAACCACGGTCGAAAAGAAGAGTCCGCATGTGCTGCGCCATACCTTTGCTACCCATTTAATGAACAACGGTGCCGACATTAATGCAGTAAAGGAATTACTGGGCCATTCCAGCCTGGCAGCAACGCAGGTTTATACACATAATACCATCGAAAAATTGAAAGAGGTGTACCGCAAGGCGCATCCAAAAGCCTAATTATCAGTGTTATACTGATTGGGAAAAAGGAGATTAATGAAAAAAATTAAAAGCTCCATCTTTTGCGATACATATTTTTCCATTGGAACTTTTTCTTCTAATTATTCGTTAAGATAAGTGTAGGATATCAGCAAGTTTTTGTTACTTAGATATGCGAACCGAATTATTTTTTTTCACCAAAATTTGCTCTTTATGAATGTGGTAATTCATCCGGTGCACTTTGATGCATCTGCTCAGCTCATGGACTTCATAAACCGGAAACTGGCAAAACTGGAAACATTTTTTGACCGGATTGTAGAAACAGAGGTGTTTTTAAAGCTGGGAACGAAACAGAATATCAAAGATAAAACCGTTGAAATTAAGGTGCATGTGCCCGGAAAGACCCTGTTTGTGGCTAAAACGGCTAAAACCTTTGAAGAAAGCGCCGACCTGGCCATTCACACTATCTCTTCACAACTAAAAAAGAAAAAAGAAAGATCGAAACCACGAGGATAATTATCTAAAAAAGAAAAGGGGCTAACCGCCCCTTTTTTTATTGTCCACCGCCGTGCATAGTTCACATTTCCCCTCTGTAATTAAAGCTGTTTATCGAGGTTGTTTCCACACCTTGTAAAAAAATACTGCCTCCATTTGCAGTATAGCTTTTGAAAATTCGAATTTACGTTTAGATTTGCGTCCCGTTTTTAACGGGTAATTAGTTCATTGATAAGTAGAATGTTTTGAAACGCTGTGCTGACGTGCGTTTCTGAGCCATGCCAGCGTAGCTCAGTTGGCCAGAGCTACTGATTTGTAATCAGTGGGTCGGGGGTTCGAATCCCTCCGCTGGCTCTAAAAATATTTAAACATTCGTTTTCCCCGGTATTTTACCGGTGGAGATTAAAACGGGCAAGTAGCCAAGTGGCCAACGGCAACAGACTGTAAATCTGTCCTCTTCGGAGTTCGGTGGTTCGAATCCATCCTTGCCCACCCAATTATCTTAAATCCGCTTCCGTTTTGCGGTAAACGATTTCAGGTATAGTCAGCCGCTCCCACGGAGTATTTTTTGAGAGCGATGAAAGCTGTTCTTTAAAATTAGTAATGCGGGAGTAGCTCAGTTGGTAGAGCGACAGCCTTCCAAGCTGTAGGTCGCGGGTTCGAGCCTCGTCTCCCGCTCTAAACGGATTCTGGAAGCAGATTTAATGAGTAAAAAACCATTAAAACGGCATTCATAATTCACAAGCCGTTGTAGCTCAGTGGTAGAGCACTTCCTTGGTAAGGAAGAGGTCGCGAGTTCGATTCTCATCAACGGCTCAAACGTGGTAAACGATTAAACACATAAACTTTTTAAAATCAATTATTAAAAACAATAACAATGGCTAAAGAAAAATTTATCAAAGACAAGCCGCACGTTAACATTGGAACCATTGGGCACGTTGACCACGGCAAAACTACTTTAACAGCAGCTATCACTACCGTTCTTTCTAAGAAAGGTCTGGCTGAAGTTCGCGACTATTCATCTATCGATAATGCTCCCGAAGAAAAAGAACGGGGTATTACTATCAATACAGCTCACGTAGAATATCAAACAGCTAACCGTCACTATGCTCACGTTGATTGCCCCGGCCACGCCGATTACATCAAGAACATGGTTACCGGTGCCGCTCAAATGGACGGCGCTATCCTGGTGGTAGCTGCTACCGACGGTCCTATGCCTCAAACCCGCGAGCACATCCTGTTAGCTCGTCAGGTAGGTGTTCCTCAGGTTGTTGTTTTTATGAACAAAGTTGACTTGGTTGAAGACCCTGAGTTCCTGGAACTGGGCGAAATGGAAATCCGTGACCTGTTGACCTTCTACGGTTTCGACGGTAAGAATATCCCTGTTATCCAGGGTTCTGCTCTGGGCGCTCTGAACGGCGATCCAAAGTGGGTTGCTAAAATCGACGAGTTAATGGAAGCTGTAGACAACTGGATTCCAGTTCCTCCGCGCGCTGTTGACCAGCCGTTCCTGATGCCGGTTGAAGACGTATTCTCGATCACTGGTCGTGGTACTGTTGCTACAGGTCGTATCGAAAGAGGTGTTATCAACTCGAACGACGGCGTTGAAATCATCGGTTTACAGAAAGAAGGCGAAAAAGCGCTGACTTCAACTGTTACAGGTGTTGAAATGTTCCGTAAGATCCTTGACCGTGGCGAAGCCGGCGATAACGTTGGTCTGTTGTTACGCGGTATCGAAAAAGAACAAATCAAGCGTGGTATGGTTATCGTTAAGCCGGGTTCAGTAACTCCGCACACTGAATTTAAGTGTGAAGTTTACGTACTGAGCAAGGAAGAAGGTGGCCGTCACACTCCATTCTTCAACCAATACCGTCCTCAGTTCTACTTCCGTACTACTGACGTAACCGGCGAAATCACCCTGCCAGCTGGCGTGGAGATGGTTATGCCTGGTGATAACGTTACACTGAGCGTGAAGTTGATCTACCCAATCGCTATGGAAAAAGGTCTGCGTTTCGCTATCCGCGAAGGTGGCCGTACTGTAGGTGCAGGTCAGGTAACTGAAATCGTTAAGTAATTAACTGAAAGGTTATTATCAATACAAGCCCCTTGCTGCAAAGCAGGGGGCTTTTTCATTTATGGCTACTCAGCGGTTTTTTCAACCTGCCATAAACCATTCCCATCTTTTTTGTAGCCATCGGAAGGAGGAAGCATTCTGCTTTGTTTCAAAATTAGTTGCCGTATTTACAAGCCCCATTTTGTATTCTACAAACTGGCTTTTGAGTTGTAAAAGATCCTTCTTATTAAGACTGACCTAGGGACTTTAAATTAATACATGTTGTATGATTCATGGGTGATCGGAAGGATGCCTAAGAGATGAAAAGAGAATTATGTAGTTCATTTTCAGTTTAAAGCAAAAATGAATCATGTTTTATGAATGGGTATTTGTGCCTAAAGATGAAGCATTGTTCATTTAAGTTCTAAAACTTTATGTGTTGTTGCAATTCTTATTCTGAAAAATCACGAGCTAAAATTTAGTGTATGGCTTAAATAACTTTGCTCTTCGCTTAAAATTAAACTTAAGCATACACTAACTAAATGTTATTTATGGTGAATTCTACCACTTGCCAAATGTTGAATCGCTCTCTTAATCCTGAGCAGGGAGCAATCTCTTTAGGTCGTAAACTAATTACGCCGTTTGTATTTATGCTGGTTGCTGTGTTTATGTTATTTACCCAATGGGTAAAGGCACAAACGGCAACCTATAGTACTGGTCAAACTGTTATCACCTATTCAACTGCAGGTACCTACACCTATACAGGTGTAACCGGCATTACACCTATTCAGGTGGAAGCATGGGGCGGCGGCGGTGGCGGTGGCGGTGCCGGCACTAATACCAATGCTGCAGGTGGCGGTGGTGGTGGTGGTGGTTGCTCTATTAACCCAAGTGTTTCTGTTAGCGGTGGAACCGGCTATACCGTTGTTGTTGGAAGTGGCGGTGCCAATGGCGTAGCTGCAGGTGGTACCGGTACAGCAGGGGGGGCATCAACCTTTGCAACAACTACAGTTGTAGCAAATGGTGGCGCTGCTGGTAGCGGCACTACCAGTGCCACTGTAGGTGGTGCGGGCGGTAATGGTGCAGCTGTAGGTACCGGCACTACTACTTATACAGGTGGTAATGGTGCTACAGGTGTACCGGCATCAGCAGGTGGCGGTGGCGGTGGTAGTGCAGGTAACACCGGTAATGGTGGTAATGCCTCAGCCGGAACCGGTGGAACAGCAGGTACCGGCGGTGGTGTGGTTGGTGGTGCGGGTGGTACTACTACAGCGGGAACCGCTGGCGGTGCTCCAGGTGCAGGTGGCGGCGGTGGCCGCAGAAGTGCCACTACTAATCGTGCCGGCGGTGCCGGTGGTGCTGGCCAGGTTAAAATTACCTATACCTGTAATCCCATATCAACTTTACCCTGGAATGAAGGTTTTGAAGGTTTGCCGCTAACGGCAGCAGCTAATATTGAGCCTTATTGTTGGACCTACACGAATATTACCAGTAATAATTATACATGCAGTTCTACTTGTAATAGCAACACAGCCCGAACCGGTACTAACTTCTTAGGCGGAAGCTGGTCCTTTGACGTTTGGCACTTTACACCGGCATTTCAATTGACAGGTGGTACTTCGTACGATTTTAGCTTCTACTATCGTACTACCGATCTTACCGCAGGTTATACGCTTACTACAGGTTATGGAACCTCTGCGGCGGCAGCATCCATGACAACACTGGGAACCATCACCAATGCAACAAGCGCCGGGGCCTATACACTGGTTAAGTATACAGTTACCCCTGCAAGCAGCGGAACCTATTATTTTGGATTGCATAATGCATGTCCTACTTCCTCGCCCAATGGCATTGCTTTTGATGACTTTAGTTTAGGACTTACACCAACCTGTACAGTTCCTACTGCGCTTACGGCAACCGCAACAAGTAGTACTGCCGCAAATTTAGGCTGGACTGCACCTGGTTCTGGCTCCCCGGTAAGTTACAATTGGGAAGTACGCACCAGTGGTGCCGGTGGCAGCGGTGCAACGGGCTTAACTGCCTCAGGTAATGTTGCAGCGCCCACTGTTACTGCAAGTACTTCGGCGCTTGCTGCCAACACAACCTATAATTTATATGTGCGGACCTATTGCGGTGGCACCGATTATAGTGCATGGGTTGGGCCTATTGCCTTTACTACACCTTGTGCTGCAACTTCTCCAGGTTGGACAGAAAGTTTTGAAACGGTAACAGTTGGATCGGGTACCGGTAGTGGTTCTTATTTACCATCTTGCTGGTACGAAATCGGAGATTGGACCACCGCCTCAGGTAACGTAGGCACCTACCAAAAACCTCGTACCGGCACTAAGTTCATCTACACAAACTGGACCGCCGATGATTGGTTATTTACTCCGACTACAACCTTAACCGGTGGCGTTAGTTACGATTTTACCTATTACTATATTGTTGATAATAATGGCGGCAGCGGCAGCACAGCCTTTTCTACTGAGCTAAAGTATGGTGCATCGCAGTCGGTTGCGGCAATGACCAATGCCATTTCTACCCTTGCTAATGTAACTACTACAAGTACCTATACTAAGGTTACCAAAACCTTTACCCCTGCCGTAACGGGTGATTATACCATAGGGATACATGTTTTTGTAAGTTCTACCACACCAAATTATTTTTCATTCGATGATATCTCGCTTGCGGAAACGCCTGCTTGTCCTACTGCTCCAACAATAGGAACCATAACAACTACTGCTACAACTGCCAGCATACCTTTTACCTGTACCAGTTGTACAGGCAATTTTATTGCTGAATACAGTACAACCTCAGGGTTTACTCCGGGTACAGGAGCTACAGCCGGAGGCGGAACTGTTTCGTCAGCTGTTACAACCTCGCCAATAGGCCTTAGCGGTTTAACCCCTAATACAACGTATTACGTGTATGTTCGTAACAATTGCTCAGCCGGTAACTACAGCCCTAACTCAACGGTGGCTAGCTTAACTACCCCATGTGCAGCAGCTGCAATCCCGGTTACTGAAGGTTTCGAAGGTTTGGCCACAGCTAATACACTTCCTGCCTGTTGGGGCGCTTCCGATCTTGGAAACAAGTGCAAAACATACATTGCTTCCGCAACTGGCACTAATTCCGCTCTGGTAGCACGCACCGGCAACAAGTTCGCAGCTATCTACTATTCTCCATCTGCAGTACAGGGTTGGTTCTATTCCATTCCGGTTCAGTTAACAGGTGGTGTAAGCTATCGTGCCCAGGTTTATTATAAAACCGATGGAGTTTCATGGACCGATGCCGGCTTATACTACGGCACTTCGGCTACCTCTGCTGCAATGACCAATACTATTGCATCAGTAAGCAGCGCAGCAGCTACAAATTACACAGCCATCACCGGCGATTTTATTCCTGCGTCTACCGGCGTTTATTACATCGGTATCCGCGCCTATAATTCAACAACATCTCCTAATTATATTGCCTTTGATGACTTTTCAGTGGATTTAACTCCAACTTGTTTAGCGCCAACTGCTTTAACAGCAGTTGCTACTTCAGCAACGGCAGCTAACCTCTCCTGGACGGCGCCGGCAACAGGAAGCCCGGCTTCGTACGAATGGGAGGTGCGCACAACAGGCGCTGGAGGTAGTGGTGCTACAGGCTTAACAGTAAGTGGCTCTGTAACCGCCCCAACTGTCAGTACTTCTACTACGTCATTAACTGCCAATACCAGTTATAGTTTATATGTAAGAACTAACTGTGGTGGTAGCGGATTTAGCACATGGGCTGGCCCGGTAACCTTTACTACCCCTTGTGCTACTGTTACCTTAACCCAGTCTGAAGGATTTAATACAGCTGCAAATACAACCTTCCCAATATGCTGGTCGCAACAACTGGTATCCGGCACTAAGAATATTACTTTCGAAACCACAGGATCGAACCCTACCACCAGCCCGCAGGAAGGTACCCGTATGGTTTATTGGAATTCGTTTAGTAACAGCGGCTCTCAAACCCGCCTTGTATCTTTGCCTTTAAATACTACCGGTGTTACAAGTGTTGATGTTGAATTCCAATGGCGAAACGAAAATAACACCTCCTATAATAGCGGCGCTTATGTTACCGGTGAAGGTGTTCAGATTCAATATTCTACTGATGGAGCAACCTGGACCGATGCCGGTTCCTTTGTTTCCCGCCACGATGGAACTTTGGCCTCTGGCACTGCTCAATGGAATAAGAAAACAATAACTGTAGCATCTGCAGGAAATCAATCCGTTGTTTACATTGGTTTTCTGTTTAAATCAAATGCCGGTGATAACAGCTATATGGATGCTGTAGTAATTAAACCTACGCCAACCTGTTTCCCTCCAACTGCTTTAACTGCAACAGCTACTTCGGCAACTGCCGCCAATTTATCGTGGACGGCTCCTGCAACCGGTACACCTGCTTCGTATGATTGGGAAGTACGCACCACCGGTGCTGGCGGTAGCGGAGCTACGGGTTTAACGGCAAGCGGGTCAGTTACAGCACCTACAATTGCAACAAGCACCTCTGCTCTGGCCGCTAACACTACTTATAATTTATATGTTAGAACAAATTGCGGAAGTGGTGATTTTAGTAGCTGGGCAGGCCCGGTAAGCTTTACCACACCCTGTGCATCGGTTACTATTCCATATTTCCAGAATTTTGACGGTGTAACGCAACCTGCAATACCAAGTTGTCATTCGGTTGAAAATACCAATGGCGATACTTATACATGGAAAACCTGTACTTCGACATCGCTTGGCAATAGCAGCGCTATTACACCCAATTCGGGAACTAATCAATTAGGTATTGCTTACAATTCCGATGGTACAACTGCCATGAATGACTGGTTCTATCTGCCATCTTTCAATCTGGTAGCTGGTACTTCCTATCGCCTTACATTCTGGTGTCGTCCGTTCACTAACGCAACTTACAGCGAAAAACTGGAAGTAAAATATGGCACAGCCCCAGCATCCGGTTCTATGAGTAACATCATTGCCGCTAACTTTACATTGGTTGGCGGGACATCCTATGCACAAAAAACCTACGATTTTACTCCGGCATCTTCGGGTACTTATTTTATAGGATTTCATGGTAATTCAGTCGCTAATCAGGACTACTTGTTTGTAGATGATATTGGTTTGGATTTAACACCAACCTGTTTTGCACCTACTGCGTTAACAGCTGCACCAACTTCTACAACCTCTGCCAATATTAGCTGGACGGCTCCTGCAACGGGTACCCCTACCGCTTACGAGTGGGAGGTCCGCACTTCAGGTGCAGGTGGTAGCGGAGCAACCGGTTTAACTGCAAGCGGTTCAACAACTGCTCCAACAGTTTCAACATCTACCTCTGCTCTTGCTGCTAATACCACCTACAGTTTATACGTTCGTACTGGTTGCGGTGGTTCTGATTATAGTGGTTGGGCAGGTCCGGTTACGTTTACCACACCTTGTAATGTTGCAACAATACCATATACACAAAACTTTGACGGTGTAACACAACCTGCAATTCCTGGTTGTCATACGGTTGAAAATACCAATGCCGATGCCAACATCTGGAAAACATGTAATTCAACGTCGTTAGGCAATTTTTCATCTATTACCCCTAACTCTGGCACCAACCAACTAGGCATTGCCTTCAACAGCGGTGCGGCTATGGACGATTGGTTCTTTACACCTTCATTCAACCTTACTGCGGGTACCTACTACCGTTTATCCTTCTGGTACCGTGGTTACAATAGTGCAACCTATACCGAGCAAATGGAAGTGAAATATGGCACCTCCGCTACTTCAGCGGCTATGACCAATTCCATTGTATCCACCTTCTCCATTCCGGGTAACGTGGCTTATACCAAGAAGACCATAGACTTTACTCCGGCCTCATCAGGCACCTACAATATAGGTTTCCATGGTAATTCTATAGCTAATCAGTATTATATCTTTGTTGATGATATTGGGTTAGACCTTTCTCCTTCGTGTTTTGATCCGGTTAGTGTAACGGCCACTTCCTCAAGTGCAACGACGGCCAATATCGGATGGACGGCTCCAATAGCACCTCCAGCCTCAGGCTATCAGTGGGAAGTACGTACATCCGGTGCTGCAGGTAGCGGCGCAACCGGCTTATCGGCAAGCGGCTCTACTGCAGCAGGTGTTACTTCAGCAACTGCAACCGGTTTGACTGCTAATACAGCATATGCTGTTTACGTGCGCTCTAATTGTGGTGCAGGCGGTTTTAGTAACTGGACTACACCTGTTGTTGTTACTACCACACTGGATTGTTCAACTGCCACTAACATTACCTGCGGTGTAGCTGCTAGCTACAGTGTGGCCGGTGCCACAGGTGCATATAACTTTGCAGGCACCAGCCCAACTAATTCTTGCGGTAACGCAACGCCGGGCCCTGAGCAGTTCTTCTCTTTCACTCCGGCTATAACCGGCTCGTATAAGTTTGATGGCGTTAAAACAGGTAGCGCTAACGTTAGTGTTTTATACAAAAATACAAACCTGGGTTGCGGCCCAACAGGCTACACTTGTTTGGGTGTTATTAATGCCGGTGGCTTTAGTACCAACGTAACACTTACCAGTGGAAATACATACCTCTTTATTGTCGATAACCAATCTTCTGTCAACTCTGCCACTGGTACAATTACTGTTACTTGTCCATGCACCGGTACACCTTCTGCAGGTGTTATTGGTCAAACAAGTCCGCAGTCGGTTTGTGGCACAGCCGCTACTTTAGCTTTAACCAATAATGCAGTTAATAGCGGTACTGGTATCACCTATCAGTGGGAAGAATCGAACGATAATGGTGTAACCGATGCCTGGGCTAATGCTGTGGGTGGGTCAGGTGCAACAACACTTAGCTATACTACCCCGGCTATTACACAAGGAATCTACTATCGCGTAAAGGCAACTTGCTCGGCATCTGCCTTGTCTGCCACATCTGCTCCATTACAGGTTATTCAAAATCCTAACCCGGCAGCATTGATCACGCCTTCACCGGCGTCCCTCTGCTTAGGTGGTTCTGCATCACTGGCAGCTTCGCCTTCTTCCGGCATGACCTACGCGTGGTCTGGCTCGGCTGGTTCTGCACAAACAGTAACTGTTAGCCCTGTTGCTTCAACTACCTATACAGTAACAGTAACTAACGCTACAACTACGTGCAGCGCTACTGCATCATCTGCAGTAACAGTTAATCCTGCTCCACCGGTTACTACCGATGCCTCCATGTGCGTTGGAGGTAGCGGAACACTTACGGCTACAGTTACCTGCGGTCCGCAGTTTACGCTTAATAATACATTTGGCATGAGTGATATACCAGCTACCGGAGCACCGACATATTTGCGTGGGCAAACAGGAGTAACCTATGTTGCCACCAGCGGTGTTGTAAGCTATACAACAATCGTAATTCGCCCAACGGTTACTGGTTCATATGTAATAAATGGCTGTGGTAGTGGCGATACGCACATGCAGCTTTACCAGGGCACATTTACGCCGGCAACACCGGCAACCAATTTTGTGGCTGCCGATGATGATGGCAATACAAGCACTTGTGCCAGCGACCCTCGTCTTACTGTAACACTTACCGCCGGGCAGCAATATGTACTGGTTTACACACCATTCTCTGGTACAGGTGCCGTTACAAGCATAACTATAACAGTAACACCTCCTTCGGGCGGTGCAATGGAAACCACCAATGGCACACCTGGCACACTTACATGGTATACGGCAGCAACAGGTGGTACTGCATTAGCAACAGGCGCCAGCTTTAACCCGGTTGGCGTTAGTGGTTCAGGTTTAACCAACACCAATACAGCCGGTACCTATACCTACTATGCAGGTTGTACCAGCAACCCAACCTGTCGTACGGCTGCAAACTTTATCATCAATGCTAAACCGGTAGTTACACCTGCAGCTGCACCGGCAACTATTTGCAATGGGGCAGCCACTATCTTAAATGCCAATGCCACTGCTGGCAGTGGCACCATTACCACCTATGCATGGGGCAGCGGTATCGCAGGTAACAATGCATCAGGCAGTGTATCGCCAACTACAACCAGCAGCTACACAGTAACTGTAACCAATAGTAATTCCTGCACCGCATCAGGCACTGCTACTGTAACAGTTAACACCTGTGGCGTTAATAGCTGGTTGGGTAATACTACCGACTGGCACACAGCCACTAACTGGAGCAATGGTTTTGTTCCTACTACCTGTGCACACAATGTGTTGATACCTAATTTAGCAAACGATCCGATTGTTAGCACACCTGTAGCTGTTGGCGATATAGAGTTACAGAATGGATCAACGCTTACCCTTAATGCTGCATTGAGCGCTTGTGGCAACTTTAAAGGCGGCGCTGCAACCTCAAGTCAGGTATTAGGTACTGCTGCATTAACCTTAAATGGATCAAGCTTACAGCAGTTAAGCGGCAAAGCCACCTTTACAACCCTTCGTTTAAATAATGCTGCCGGTGCTACTCTGCAAACCGGTTCAACATTCCAAATATTTAAAGCGCTTGAACTGCAAGCCGGCAACCTGAATACAACCAGCGGAACGCTGCATTTCAGAAGTACTGCTGCTGCGACATATGCTGTGCTCGATAACTTTAGCGCAGGCTTTACCGGCACCATAACCGGTAATATTAAAGCTGAACGTTTTTATAGCGCAGCTGGCGCTATAAGCCACTACCAGCACTTGTTGGGTAGCCCGGTAAATAATGCACCCCTGAGTGCCTTTGGTGCCAGCGGAACTGCTGGTTACATTCTTCCGCTTAGTACGTGCGATGAAGATTCGGTAGACCCATCTTCTCCATTTGGTACAGTGTTTAGTTACGATGAAACACAGGGAACTACTTGTTCTGCTGCCGGATGGAAAGTTGAGGTTACAGGTACAATGGCTAATGCACAAGGCTATTCTGTTTGGAAAGCAGGTTCAGGTGCCTTTACCGTTACCGGAGCCCCTAACCTGAATAGCAGCTATACTGCGGCCAATCTTGGCAACGCTAACTGGAATAACACTACCAAACAGGGTCGTCCGGTTGCATCCGGCTGGCACCTGGTAGCAAACCCATTCCTGGCGGACCTGGATATCAGCAGCACACCTGCCGGTTTCGATCCTAATAAGATGGTATGGCATACCAGTGGTGCTTTTGCAGGCAGTTATCAGCCTGCTATGGTGGTTGCACCATTCCAGGCCTTTATGGTGCGTAAATCTGTTGCCGGTGGTTCGGCAGGTTACACTATTAATGCTACACAACGTACCCGCAGCGCATCGCCAACTTTCCAAAAACAGGCGAATGATCACGAGTTAACGATTACTGCTATTAATAACACCACCAATCTGTTGGATGTAACCAACATCGCCTTCAACAGCGATGCTTCGGAAGCCTTTGACCCAGGTTATGATGGTATTAAGAGTGCAGGTGCTTTAACCCGCCATACCCTTTATACCTATATGGCTGATGCTAATACATGGTTGTTACTGAACAATGTGAAGGATATTGAAACTACCAGCACCATACCAATGGGCTTTGAGCCGGGTGTGGATGGTAGCTACAGCCTTAGCTTTGAGGGCATCACCACTTTTGACCCTACCAGCTATGTAATGCTGGAAGACAAAAAGCTGAATGTGTTCCACGATGTAAGAAACGGCAATTACAACTTTAACGCCGTAGCAACCGATAACTGGGGCCGCTTTGTATTACACTTTACACCTGCCGCTAAGTTTAACAGCAGCAATGCTACTTGTGAAGCACAGGGTCAGATAAGCATAACCCAGCCGGGAACTGCCAACTGGAACTACACCATTGTAAACAGCAATAACGTAGTAATTGGCAGTGGCAGTCTGAACAACAACAACAGCGTTGCCACAACAGTTGCTGCTGGTGTTTACACCGTAACCATGGTAGATAACAACGGCTATACCGTGGTTAAGAACATACAGGTAAATGGTGTTTCGCCGATAAATGCAACTATGCAGGCCAGCAGCACGGTAGCTGAAGCAGGAGAGGACATTACATTTATCAGCACTACCGCCAATGCTGCTACAACCAACTGGAACTTTGGCGATGGCACTACACAGACCACTGCAACAACCACACATACTTATACCGCAGAAGGTGTTTACACCGTAACCTTAACAGTAACCAATGCTGATGGCTGTTCATCTACTACTGCACAAACTGTAACAGTAACTGCTAAAACTGCTACCGGTATCGGCAATCTGACTGCCACCAATGGTATAAGCATTTACAGCGCAGGTAATGATGTGTTTGTTGGCTTTGGCGAACTGAAACATGTGGATGCAACTATTGATATTTACAACATATTGGGACAAAAAGTGCTGGAAGATAAATGGACCAAAACCGGCACCTATACCAAGCGTTTAAATAACCTGGATGCTGCTTACATCGTTGTTCGGGTTAACAACAATGGTGTAATTACAACCAAAAAATTATTTATAACCGGTAAATAACAGCAGGAATTTTAAGCTATGAACAAGATTAAAAGCATTGTATTACTTACCGGTTTGTTTACACTGTTACAGTTTTCGGCAGGAGCACAGCCGCCCCCACCTGGTGGCCCAGGCAGCACTACATCGGTGCCGTTGGATCCTGCATCAATAATTGTGTTGGCGGGAGCTGCGCTGCTTAAGTTAAAAGCGCGCAACAGCCAGCAGATTACAGAATAGCATTATCGCGCTTTACAGGTTTCATAAAGGTCCCGGTTTATTCCGGGGCCTTTTTTTTATAACTTGGGTGTAAATCGTACGCTATGCGCCTGTTACTTCTAACAAGGATTGTATGTTTTGGCTTATTGTTGAGCAGCTATTCAAGCACTGCCGGCGATTGTCCGCAACTGGATGTAAACATTAAAAATGGCACGGTTAATGGCTTGGCGCCTACCGTTACAATGGCAGAGCTGAAGAAGGTATTACCTTGTTTTACAGCAGAAAGCGAAGAGGGTACGGGCATGAACTGTGGGGGAGGAGTGTTTTATTCCAAACATGATATCTACTTCTACACGGGCCGCGATTACATAGAACTGCGCAGCGGATTTAAAGGTCAAGTTAGTGTATCTGTTCTGGGTCAATCAAAAGAGGCCGTTACATCCGTGTTGGGTAAAATTAGAAAGGAATTGCAGGATGGCAGTTACCTATATTGCTTTTATAAAACCAACTATGGTTGCCTGGTAGTTAAGTTCGGTAATGGTAAGGCCGAAAAACTTATGATGTGGGCTAAGCCGGTAAAGGATGTGGTATTGTGTTTATAAAATCATTGCGGATTTTTCTTCGCTATACGATAAGGAACTAATGCAAAATGAGGCAGGTATTTAAAAGCAACCTTCCTTTAATTAATGGCTAGTTAATCCTAAAATAAAAAGCGCCCGTAGGCGCTTTTTATTTTGATGTGAAAGGTTAATTGTTGCTTCTGAAACTTAACATCACCCAATCTGCACCATCCCAAATAAAGGTAGCGGCATCCTGCAAGTCAAGCAATAAGGAAGCACTTCCTGTCTGCGTATTCGTTCCGGCCTGGGTATCTTCATCTATCAGTTCAAACTGTGCATTAGCCAAAGTACTTTCATTTACAAGTATCAAAACTTGTCCCACTTCCAAACCGTTACTTAAAGTAACAGTTCGTGTAGTACCGGTAACTGAGTTACTATTAATGGTTATGAAAGTTCTATCGCCAATAGTAAGCAATTGGTTGTCGGCAGATACAAATATGGATGTTTGACTGGCAGCAATACCACCATTTACGACCAACTTTACGTCGGGCAATGTGGTATTAATGCCTACGTTACCATTTCGGTTTACGCGCATACGCTCTGCGGGGGCTGCTGAACCGGAAGCCCTCGTATAGAACGATAATCTTGATGGCATTACAGTTCCGGCAGCATTAGAATCTATTTCGCCCACAATATCGGCCACCTCTGTATAAGATGTTCCGTTATAAGTATCAAACTGAATTAAACCTATATCAGCGCCATTTACCGGTGTAGTTGGCGAAGCCAATGTGCCATAAGCCTTTTGTAATACAAGGGAGGCCGGATTTAATCCAAGGCTTGAAGCCTGGCGCAGTACTAAAGCGTTTTCGGCAGAGCCATCCATTGCAATCTCCATTTTGGCGTTGCCATAAGTTTTACCTACGGCTGTTACACCAATACCTACTTTAGGCAACAGAGCGCTATCGCCGAAAATTATGTTGTTCGAAGCGCTTACACCCGCGTTGTAACCTATAGCCGCTGCATTGGTAATAGATGAGGAGCTCGCTCCTGTTACATCCGCTCCTGATCCGATTAAGGTGTTATTGCTACCGGTAATAATGTTATTACCTGCTAAATGACCAATTAGAGTATTGTCATCGCCGCTTGTTACTCCCACCCCGGTTCCGTAGCCAACAAAAGTGTTGTTGTTGGCACTGTCAGACGCTGCTTCGGTTCCATCGCCGGAGTAGGCACCTACAAAAACGTTTTGGTCGCCATTGGTTCTGAGCGTACCCGCCATAACACCCATATATACGTTATCCACCCCGCGTACTGATTGCGCGCCAGCTAGCTGACCTACATAGGTGTTAGAACTACCCGTGTTAAACTGACCTGATGCTGTGCCGATGTATGTGTTACCTCCTGCAGTAGTATTGCTAAAGCCAGAAGAATTACCTACAAAAGTATTAGAGCCACTGGTTGTATTAAAATATCCGGCTAAAGAACCAATAGCTACGTTGCTTGCACCTGTGGTATTGCGGTTTAAAGCTCTATTGCCTATTGCAACGATACTTGATGCGCTATTGCTGTACAATGCGCTATCACCTATAGCAATATTTAGCGTGCTTGCAGAAGAAGTAAAACCGGCATAGCTACCGATGGAAATATTGCGCGAGCCATTAGTATTACTAAAAGCGGCACTATCGCCTATGGCTACGTTGTAAGTGCCTGATGTATTTGTTGCCAGCGCAGAGGTGCCTAATGCTGTATTTGCCCGGCCACTGGTGTTCGCAGACATAGCCCGTCCGCCAATGGCTACGTTATAACTTCCGGTACTTAAACCCGCATAAGCCGAAGTACCCAGCGCTACGTTAGTGCTACCTGTTGTATTTAAGAAGCCAGCCTGCGAACCGACAAAAGTATTGCTGCTGCCGGTTGTATTAAGGCCGGCCTGGTAGCCAAACAATGTACCACCGTTTACCACATCTATTAACCCTGAACGTGTGTTGTTTGCACGGAAGGCAAGGCTAATGTTATCGGTTGTGCCCACAAAGTTGGTAGAGGCATTTGTGCCTGCATTGCCTGTTAAACTCCAGGCGGTGCCCGAACCGGGTGCCGCCCAACCGGGGCCTGTGGCAGATAAGGTGAGAACATCTCCGGTTGCACCTGTTGGCATAGCTCTTAAATCACCATTAGCATCAGCATACATTAATTTGTCGGTACTAGCCGAAGGCGCTGTAATAAACGAGCCCCCTGTGGCTACACCACCATAACGCATACCGCTTGTTGCACCCGAAAGGTGGAAACGGCGTTGTGGGTTGGTGGTTGCTATGGCAAGTGTATCCTGCACATGCACTTTACCCGAACCATTTTGCAATGTGTTGCCAAAATACCCCCCCCAGTTAACGGCACCGGTAGTGTATGCAGATGCCTTAATACCATAGTTGGTAGCTCCGCCTGAAGCACCGGCGCTAATGCCGGTGTTTATGCCTGTGCCAACACCAACTGCGCTTGCGCTTAAACCATCATTAAAGTTGCCGGTAGCAGTATTAAATCCAAATAAGGCAGTGGTGCTATTTGCGTTAGGAGAATTTGTAGCCTGGAAATAACCCGCTTGCAGGTTACCCGTACTGGTATTTTCTGCAGTAACAAACATACCCTGCCCTGCTCCGACGGCGGCTACTGAATATTCCACACGCACAGCGGGCCTGTTGCCAAGTGCCCCAGGTGAGTACACAACGTGTAATGGGTATCCCGGTGCTGAAGTGCCTATGCCCACATTTACGCCGGTAGTTGCGCCGTTTATGCCGTTTACACTTCCAAGCACTATCGCGTTGCTGGTATCAACGCGCGAGTTCCATCCTATGGCCGTAGCATTATTTAAAGCGGCACTACCAACATTGGCGCTGTCGCCAAGTGTTGTAATGCGGCTTCCGTTTAAATTAGTATTGGCTGTTAGATAGCCGACAAAGGTATTGCTGTACCCTGAAGTAGTATTGGTGCCCGCCAACGTACCAATCATGGTGTTATTCTGAGCGCCGTTTGAATTCATATCATAACCGGCCTGGTACCCTACTAATACCGTGTTAACACCGCCACCACTAAAACCGGCTTGAGCCCCTACAATAGTGGAGTTGCTTGCGGCATGGTTTCTTCCTGCTTCGCTACCAACAATAGTTTGGCTACCCGGGTTTACCGTAGAATAACCGGCCTGGTAACCTATATGCGTGTTATCTGAAGAGTTAGCATTATTAGCCCCGGCCTTATAACCCAATAAAGTGTTACGGGTTGAAGAAATGAACCGGGCCCCTGAGCTATCGCCGATGGCCACGTTATACGAGGTAGTGGTAGTATTGGTGCCCGCTTTGCGGCCTATAAAGATATTGGAAGTACCGGAGGTTAGATTGCGGCCCGCGCTGTCCCCAATCGCAATATTATCGGTGCCGGTAGTAACACTCATGAGCGTATTGGTACCATATGAATAGTTACGCAACACGTTATCAATTACGCCGGCTGGTGTATTGTTAACTCTAAAATTTAAAGGCACATTATCTGTAGTCCCGATAAAGTTTGTGCCATCTACCGTTCCTGCATTGCCCGTTAAATTCCAGGCTGTATTGTTTCCGGAAGCCGCATAACTACCGTTATTAAACCCGGTTACTACCCAGCGACTGATAGTTGTATTGTAAATCAGCATAACGCTGCCGCTGTCAGCAACAGTCAAAGGTCCGCTGCCAGTGATTATCCTGTTTGCCGCTGTCGACAACGAATCGGGCACAACAGTCATTACCTGGTTGGTGTTGTTATAAAGCATAAGCAACTTGCCATCATAACCCGGTGTAAAGCCTGTCACTCTAAAGGCCGCACTTGGTCCGGTAATGCGGAAGTAAGTAAAGGTATCTACTGCAATATCGGAGTTAACACCATTGGCAAGGCTCAAACTCTTCTGTTGCAATGCAAGATCGCCACGCACGGTTAACCGAGCATCCGGCGTGGTGTCGCCAATACCTACAAAACCACGGTTGACTAAAAGACCGTAATTTTCGTTCATTGCATTAAAGTATCCTGCCGCCCCTTTAGTGGTGCCGGTGTGGTTCAGCCACGAATACACTCCATAAGCACGGGAATTGGTGCCGGTATCGCTTACGCTGATGTAAGCCCCATACGTTTTGGCACTTGGGTTGTTTTGATTAACGCTTACATCTATACCAGCAGTAGTTACGTTCGAATTATTTGATTTATAACTTATGTCTGCCACGAACGATTTGTTTTCCGTAACCTGTGTATAACCGGCTGTGCTTGATGCCGACAACACGGAATGATACCCATAATTTATCTGGGCAGGCACGGCGCTGTATTCCATGCCTGAGTAATAACCGGTTCTTGGTCCACCGGCACCTGCATATTGCTGTGTATACACCCCATAACTGGTTAATCCGCTTGGCAAAATATAGAGCCCGAAGCTGGTATCACCTGCTAAAGAAGGAGTGGTGGTTACATTAAAATAACCGCCGTAAGCATTACCTGCTGAACTTAATGTTGAGTTTGTAGCATTAACCGTTAGGCCCGTTAAGGAAGGTGCGTTGGTACCTGTTATATTAAATGTGCCGGCAGAGCTATAGCCCGATCCTGAAACAATAAACTTGCTTAGTGCGGATGGAGCAACACCTATCCCAACGTTGCCGGCACTCGCAATGCGCATACGTTCGGTATTGTTGGTGCGTGTAACAAAATCTACAGCATCAATGGTACCTATAAAGTTAGTGCTTGCTACTGTGCCGGTATTGCCGGTCAATCCCCAGGCATTAGCAGAACCTGCTGCGCCGGTGGCACCCGTAGCACCTGTAGCACCCGTACTTCCAGTAGCGCCGGTGACACCATTGGCGCCCGCAGCACCTGTTGGACCTGTTGCACCGGTAGCACCTGTTGACCCGGTAACTCCAACGGCCGACCATGCAGGCGCTCCACTGCTATTGATGGTTAACACATTGCCTACTGCGCCATTATTAATTGCTCTTAGATCACCGCTTGCATCAGCAAACATTAATTTATCGGTTGTTGCTGTAGGGGCGGTAATAAACGAGCCGCCTGTTGCGACACCACCGTAACGCATGCCGCTTGTTAAACCGCTAAGATGAAACCTTCGCGAAGGGCTTAATGTATTAATGGCCAGGGTGTCGTTAATATATACCTTGCCCGAACCAGCAGTAGCACTTCCAAAATAACCTGCCCAACTATTTCCGCTAGTTCCTGAGCTAGCAGATAGTGCATAATTATTGGTTCCGCCGCTGGCCGTAAAATAGCCTCCATAGTTATCAGCCGCGTTTGCGGCGCTGCCCGCTACGCCGTAATTAGTTGCGCTGGACCCTGTGCCCGTGGCAGTACTTATTACCCCAATACGGTTAATACCTGCCGTACTTATGTTAGCTGCATTAATAGTTGTGGAGGAAACCACCCCACTAACCACACTTGCATTAACGATAGCTGATATCGCTTTTAGGTCGTTCGTTGCAGTGGTTGAAGATGCATTAATTTCAAATCCAGTTCCCTGTGATAGATCAGTTGAATTATAGATAAGCCGCGCCCCACGTATTTGAGGCCCGGAATAGTTCATGTCGACAAGATAAACTGGTGTTGCTGTGCCGATACCCATATTACCAAGGCTATCAACTATCAAACGCTGGGTATTATTGGTACGGAACCGCAAGGAATGGTTATCTGCTGTTCCTACAAAGTTGGTTCCATTAGTGCCCGTATTGCCAGTAAGCCCCCACGCATTTAATGCACCATCTAAACCCGTGGCACCGGTAACACCTGTTGCTCCGGTTGCGCCTGTGCTTCCGGTAGCGCCTGTTAAACCGGTTACGCCTGTACTACCTGTTGCACCCGTGGCACCTGTACTTCCCGTGGCTCCGGTTGAACCTGTGGCTCCGGTTGTTCCGGTAGCACCGGTGGCTCCTGTAATTCCCGAGGAACCAGTAGTACCTGTGGAACCCGTTACACCCGTGGCTCCTGTACTTCCACTAGCGCCAGTAGCACCTGTGGCTCCAGTTGTACCTGTAGCCCCTGTTGCTCCTGTGCTTCCTGTAGCCCCAGTTGATCCAGTTGCACCGGTAACTCCATTCAATCCGCTATTTCCCATAGGGCCTGTCGGTCCGGTAACACCAACACCAGTAGCGCCTGTTGCACCCTGCGGACCTTGAGGTCCTGTAGCACCATCAATACCATTGATTCCATTGGCACCTGTTGCTCCTGTTGGCCCGGTTACTCCCACACCGGTAGCACCTGTTACGCCCGTGGCTCCTGTACTTCCTGTAGAACCCGTAGCACCGGTTGATCCTGTTGCACCTGTACTTCCTGCAGCACCCGTAGCACCAGTTGATCCAGTTGCACCAGTAACTCCATTCAATCCGTTATTTCCCGTAGGACCTGTCGGTCCTGTAACACCAGCACCTGTTGCACCCTGCGGACCCTGAGGTCCTGTAGCACCATCAATACCATTGTTTCCATTGGCCCCTGTTGCTCCTGTTGGCCCGGTTACTCCCACACCAGTAGCACCTGTTGCGCCAGTTGCTCCGGTAGCACCGGTAGTTCCTGTTGCACCCGTAGCTCCTTGGCAGCACCCGTAGCTCCAAGTTATCAGCGTAGCTCTTGCACCATTAGCACCTAGCCCTGGTATCTCCTGTTGGTCCGGTTACCTGTAGGCACCCCAGCCCCTGTTGGTCCAGTTACACCAATGCCTGTAGCTCCGGTAGCGCCAGTTGCACCATTAGCACCCGCTGGTCCTTGCGGACCTGTATCTCCTGTTGGTCCTGTAACTCCGGCACCCGTAGCCCCTGTTGCACCTTGTGGACCTGTAGCACCAGTAACCCCGTTCGTTCCGTTTGCACCGGTAGCGCCTGTTGGTCCTGTTACACCAATGCCTGTAGCTCCGGTAGCGCCAGTTGCACCATTAGCACCCGCTGGTCCTTGCGGACCTGTATCTGTTAATCCGTAACCCGGCACCCGCCCCTAGCACTTGTGTTGCACCTTGTGGACTGTTCCGTTTGCACCGTTAGCGCCGGGTAACGCCATTTGTTCCATTGGCACCGGTAGCGCCGGTTGGTCCTGTTACACCAATGCCTGTAGCTCCGGTAGCAGCCAGTTGCACCATTAGCACCGGTAACTCCTTGCGGACCTGTATCTCCTGTTACGCCGTCCGGTAGCACTCCGCACGCCTCGTAGCACCTGTTGCACCTTGGCACCTGGACTCAGCACCGGTAACTCCATCGCGTTCCGTTTGCACCGTTAGCGCCTGTTGGTCCTGTTACGCCGCCACCCTGTAGCCCGGGTAGCGCCAGTTGCACCATTGGCACCATCGCTGGTCCTTGCGGACCTGTAGGACTTCACCTGTTGGTCCGGTAACCTGGAACACACCGTAGCCCCTGCTGTACCCGTGGACCTGTAGCACCGGTAACTCCATTCGTTCCGTTAGCACCGGTAGCGCCTGTTGGTCCTGTTACGCCGACACCAGTAGCACCGGTAGCACCTGCCGGACCTTGGGGACCAGTATCACCGGTGGCACCCGTAGCACCACCACCGGCACCTGTAGCCCCGGTGGGTCCAGTTACACCTTGTATTCCCTGTGGGCCTGTGGCACCATCTGCGCCTTTAGCTCCTGTAGCGCCATTGGCACCCGCAGGACCTTGTGGACCGGTATCACCTGTTGCGCCTGTAGCGCCGCCACCCGAACCGGTAGCACCTGTTGGTCCGGTTATACCTTGTATTCCCTGTGGACCTGTGGCACCATCTGCGCCTGTAGCTCCTGTAGCGCCATTAGCACCTGAAGGACCTTGTGGACCTGTATCACCTGTTGCGCCTGTTGCGCCGCCACCCGAACCTGTGGCACCAGTAGGTCCGGTTATGCCTTGTATACCCTGTGGTCCTGTGGCACCATCTGCACCCGTCGCTCCTGTAGCACCGTTGGCACCGGCGGGACCTTGTGGACCGGTTACACCATCCAGGCCATTAGCACCTGTGGCGCCTGTTGGTCCTGTTACGCCGACACCAGTAGCACCGGTAGCACCTGCCGGACCTTGGGGACCAGTATCACCGGTGGCACCCGTAGCACCACCACCGGCACCTGTAGCCCCGGTGGGTCCAGTTACACCTTGTATTCCCTGTGGGCCTGTGGCACCATCTGCGCCTTTAGCTCCTGTAGCGCCATTGGCACCCGCAGGACCTTGTGGACCGGTATCACCTGTTGCGCCTGTAGCGCCGCCACCCGAACCGGTAGCACCTGTTGGTCCGGTTATACCTTGTATTCCCTGTGGACCTGTGGCACCATCTGCGCCTGTAGCTCCTGTAGCGCCATTAGCACCTGAAGGACCTTGTGGACCTGTATCACCTGTTGCGCCTGTAGCGCCGCCACCCGAACCTGTGGCACCAGTAGGTCCGGTTATGCCTTGTATACCCTGTGGTCCTGTGGCACCATCTGCACCCGTCGCTCCTGTAGCACCGTTGGCACCGGCGGGACCTTGTGGACCGGTTACACCATCCAGGCCATTAGCACCTGTGGCGCCTGTTGGTCCTGTTACGCCGACACCAGTAGCACCGGTAGCACCTGCCGGACCTTGGGGACCAGTATCACCGGTGGCACCCGTAGCACCACCACCGGCACCTGTAGCCCTGCCCAGTTACACCTTGTATTCCCTGTATTCGTGGCACCATCTGCGCCTTTAGCTCCTCTGTAGCGCCATTGGCACGCAGGACCTGTGGACCGGTATCACCTGTTGCGCCTGTAGCGCCGCCACCGAACCGGTAGCACCTGCTGGTCCGGTTATACCTTGTATTCCATGGCACCATCTGCGCCTGTAGCTCCTGTAGCGCCATTAGCACCTGAAGGACCTTGTGGACCTGTATCACCTGTTGCGCCTGTTGTGCCGCCACCCGAACCTGTGGCACCAGTAGGTCCGGTTATGCTCTTGGTACGTGTCCGTGGCACCATCTGCAATTCGTCGCTCCTGTAGCACCGGTGGCAGGCGGGACCTTGTGGACCGGTTACACCATCCAGGCCATTAGCACCTGTGGACGCCGACACCAGTAGCACCGGTAGCACCTGCCGGACCTTGGGGACCAGTATCACCGGTGGCACCCGTAGCACCACCACCGGCACCTGTGGCACCAGTAGGTCCGGTTATGCCTTGTATACCCTGTGGGCCTGTGGCACCATCTGCGCCTGTAGCTCCTGTAGCGCCATTAGCACCTGCCGGACCTTGTGGACCGGTTACACCATCCAGGCCATTAACACCGTTAGCACCTGTGGCGCCTGTTGGTCCAGTAACACCTACTCCTGTTGCACCGGTAGCACCTGTTAAACCTGTAGGACCCTGCGGACCAGTGTTGCCCGTAGCTCCGGTTATACCTGATTGAACGGTATAGTTAGAGCCATCGCTTAAAAATATAGTAACGGTTCCATTGCCATTATCTGTAATATTTACAATGCCAACGCCTGTGGCACCTTGGGCACCTGTGGCACCTGTAGCGCCGTTTGTTCCATTCGTTCCGGTTGCCCCGGTAGCACCTGTTGCGCCTTTCGCTCCTGTAGGTCCGGTGGCTCCCGGGTTTCCATTAGCTCCGGTTGCACCCGTTGCGCCGGCCGCACCTGCAACACCGGCAGGTCCTTGCGGGCCGGTAGCTCCTGTTGGACCCGGTGTATTTGTACCACCGGATTTTTCGGCATAAAGCGCATAGGGCACACTAAGCAGTTGCGTTATACCCATATTGATATAAGCAGTGCCACCGTTGGGGTCATATTCCACCTGCAGGTATTTATTGCCAGTAGCCCAGTTTATGGCGGGAAAGCTGCCATTAATGGGATTGCCCGCACCCAGCTTACAGGTAAATAACCCAAATTGATTCGTAATTGCAGTTTGGGTTTCCTGATATACCGGAACTCCCGGACTAATACCATCGCTAATGGTAAAACGTACTGATATATTCTTGTTAGCAATGGCATTACCGCCGGCATCGCGTGCAATTGCCTGATAATTAACCGCCTGCGGCACCTGGCTAAATACGGCTAACGAAAAACATAAAAGCAATGCAACTAGGGTAGATAGTTTTCTCATGAAAACGAAGTATGGGGTTAACAATACATTACCACTTTCCGGTTTTGGGTCTGCCGGAAATTATTTTTGGGGTTCAATAAAGTGGTGGTGCGGAAGTGCGTGGCAAGATATATAGAATCTGCTAAAATGTAAATAGTGAATTGACTGTCCTTTGCAGGCATTCCCTAACTAACGTAATACCAACAAGTTAAAATATATGTAAATGGATTGTTGCAGGTTGGACTTCTGTCGGGCGCCAATCCCATAAATTAAAAACAGCACCCCGGCTTTGGAGTGCTGTTTAAACTAAAAACCACGTATGTATTTTATAATACCTGTTTGGCAAGGTCCAATAGCCTGATAAACTCACTACGGTAACCCTCTTTGTCTTGCCCTTTAGCATTGTTGGCCCATTCGGTAATTTTTGCCAGATTGGTTTGACCTTTAAATTTCGAATCGCGTAGTAACATGCCAAACGAAGCCACAGATGCAGCGAACTGAAAATCCTGGCTGGCAGCAGAAAAAGCTACAGCGTTGTCGCTTACCGGCATTTCAATTAACTGGCTCTTATTTTCTTTTGGTTCCTTGTAGCGCAGCTTTACGGTCAGTAATTCTGCCGAACCGGCAGTTTGTTTACCTGCCTGATATTTTAAGGCGTCCACTTTAGGTTTGGTTAAGGACGCATCGTTTTCATCCGTCGTAATTTCGTAAAAGGCAGTAACGTTAGTGCCTGCTCCAATTTCGCCGGCATCTTTGGTGTCGTCATTAAAATCTTCACTGTTCAGTAAACGGTTTTCATAACCAATTAACCGGTAACCATTTACTTTTTCCGGATTAAACTCTACCTGTATTTTTACATCCTTGGCAATGCACAACAACGTGCCGCCCATTTGGTTAACCAGGTTCTTTTTCGCTTCAAACAGATTATCAATGTAGGCGTAGTTACCATTACCCTTATCCGCCAGTTGTTCCATTTTCGAATCTTTGTAATTGCCCATGCCATAACCAAGCACGGACAGAAATATGCCCTGTTGACGTTTCTCTTCAATTAACCGGGTTAAGTCTCCATCGCTGCTAACACCTACATTAAAATCTCCATCGGTGCATAGTATAACACGGTTATTGCCGCCGGTCAGTAAATTTTGTTTGGCAACCTGGTAGGCCAGGTTTATTCCTTCGGCGCCGTTGGTACTTCCGCCGGCTTCCATCTCTTCAATCGCCTGTAGAATTTTCTCTTTGTTTTTGCATGAGGTAGATGGAAGAGCCAGCCCGCTTGACCCTGCATAAGTTACAATAGCTACCCGGTCTTTTTCATTCAGTTGGTTAACCAGCATACGTAAACTGGTTTTTACCAAGGGTAACTTGTTCGACTCATCCATAGAGCCTGAAACATCAATCAGGAATACGAGATTGGAAGCCGGCAGATTTTCGGTTTCAATATTTTTGCCATGTATCCCTATGCGCAGTAATTTGTGTGCGCTGTTCCACGGGCAGGTGCTCATTTCGGTATTTACAGAAAACGGCTGGGTGCCCTGGGGTTCAGGATAATTATAGGTAAAGTAGTTTACCAGTTCTTCTATACGCACCGCATCCTTGGGTACCGCTTGCCCCTCCTCCAGTTTTTTGCGCATAATGCCATAACTGGCTACATCCACATCAATCGAAAAAGTGCTCAGTGGGCTTTCAGCCGGGCGTTTAAACTCATTTTCCTGTATATAGCTGTAGGCCTCAGTATTAAATGGCTTATCCATGGCATTTTTCTCTGCTTCAGGCAAACCTGTTTCATCTTGTTCCAAAGTAAGGGTTGTCGTTAATCCATTGGTGCCGGGAGGTGGCGGGGAATATTTTTGGCCTGCAGGCTCTGTAAGAGTAATATTGCTGGTTACGGTATTGTCTTTCGATTGTCCGCCGGTAGCCTTTCTATCATAGTTGCAGGAGCCAATCATAAACGTAAATAGGGCAATACTTAATAGGCTAAGCGATAGCCTGTACAGGTGGTTGTTCATACTGGTAGGTTTTGGTGAAAGTAAACAGCGGGCTATAGGGGCGTTTATTGCAAGATGTGCCGGCGTTAAAATTCCATAAAGCATTTTACTGTCTGCACCGCAATAAAGTGTTAAAGGTCCGTTAGTATAATATGGAATAATGCTTTTACAAATCACGCGTGTAGTTTTTATCTGGTGCGCAATTGATTGTTCACGTTAAAACACTTGCCATGTTTAAGCACGTTTCACTATTCATCCTCATTTTATCGGTTGGTTGTTTTGGTACCTATGCACAACAACCCAACATCCCTGCTGATGCACCCATTAAGGCCGCCACCTTTCCCCAAATGGAATTTGGTTTTCATGCAGGTCCCGGTCTTTCAATATTTTACAACGCGCATCCCCTGCAAAGTCCGAGGAACCCTAACAGGCCGCCTTTAAATGTGCCGCTGTTTGGTGTAACCTATCAATATAACTTTACAAGAATGATTGGATTACATGTGGAGGCCAACTATGAGCGTAAGGGCGATGTATGGTATGATAACGGCAATTTTACCTACGGCGGCAATTACATCCACAGTTATGCCTTCGATCAATTGAACTACTTATCCATTCCGGTAACCCTCCGCTTATCATTCGGTAAATACATAAAATTTTTCACCAATACAGGTTTTTATACGAGCATATTGATTAGTGGCTACCGGGTAGAAAACGATGCCAATTTCGTAGGTGGCGAAATGCCTTTGATTGTTCAAACCCGCCGGGTAACGGATGTTACCCATGATTTGCGTAAAGTGGATGCAGGCCTGGTAACCGGTTTAGGAGTGCGTTTCCCATTGGGTAAAATTGCGGCCTTTGCCTTCGAAGCGCGCAACAACCTCGGCTTTGTTAATCTGCAGCGCATCGATCGTTATCTTGGGAAGTTCTATAATAACTCTACCACCTTTCTTTTTGGCTTATCCCTTAATTTGGTGGATGCACCAAAGGCAACACCCTTGCCGGCTTATTAGTGCCGGCATACGCATCTGACAAAAACATGTATTTACAAAAATGGCGGTAGCGATACGGCCATTTTTTATTTTCTGCGTTCAATGGCTACTTTCGGTTAAAAGCGAATTGTTATGGTAAAAGAAATTTGGTTAAATCTTCCGGTAAAGGATGTAAAACGCTCTCTGGCATTTTTCGATGCATTGGGCTTTGAGTGCGACACGCATGGTGCAAATTCCGATATGGCCAGCATTAGGGTGGGGTCAAAAAAATTTGTAGTGATGCTTATACGCGACGAAGTGCTGCGTGGCTTTATGCAACATCCGCTGTGCGATACTAACACAAGCAGCGAATTAATGATTTCTATTGATGCCGAAAGCAGACAGGATGTAGACGATTTTACCGCTAAAGTGGAACCCGCCGGCGGAAAAGTATTTGCTAAACCGGGTGAGATTCAGGGATGGATGTATGGTTCAGCATTTACCGACCCTGATGGACACCGTTGGAATACCCTTTATATGGATCCTTCCAAAATGCCCGGTAAATAAACTAGCCATCTAAACCTGCATAGGTTGGCTTTTCGGCAGTAGCATATACCAGGTTTTCTTCTTTGCTGTAGTAAGCTTCCAGTTCATCCAGTATTTCAAAAATCTCCTGCAGGTTCTCGGTAGTAACCAGGCGCAGGCGGAAAGCTTTTACATTTGGTAAACCGGCAAAGTAAGGCGCATAATGACGGCGCATTTCCAGGATGCCCAGCTTTTCGCCTTTCCATGCAATGCCTTTGGTCAGGTGCGTTTTACAGGCTTCTAAACGTTCTGCAAGTGTAGGAGGTGCTAAGTGCGTACCTGTTTGCATGTAGTGCTTTACCTCGCGGAAGATGAAAGGGTTGCCTATGCTGGCACGGCCTATCATTACACCATCTGCACCATAGGTTTTAAACATCTCTACCGCTTTTTCAGGGGTATTTACATCGCCGTTACCAAACACTGGTATGTGCAAGCGTGGATTCTCTTTCACTTTTGTTATCCATTCCCAGCGGGCGCTGCCGTTATACATTTGGTGCTTGGTACGGCAGTGTATCGAAATAGCTTTTATCCCTACATCCTGCAAACGTTCTGCTACTTCCACAATACGGATGGAATTATCGTCCCATCCCAGGCGGGTTTTAACGGTCACCGGCAAATTGGTGGCTTTCACAATAGCAGCCGTTAGCGATACCATTTTATCAATGTCGCGTAAAATACCTGAGCCTGCATTACGGCATACCACATTCTTAACAGGGCAGCCATAATTTATATCCAGCACTTCGGGCTTGGCAGCTTCTACAATTTCTGCGCTGCGGCGCATGGCCTCTTCATCGCCGCCAAAAATCTGAATACCTACCGGCCGTTCATCGGGGTAAATATCCAGCTTCTTCATGCTCTTTTGCGCGTCGCGTATCAGGCCTTCCGAACTAATAAATTCGGTATACAGCATATCGGCTCCATGCTTTTTGCACAAATGGCGGAAGGGAGGGTCGCTCACATCTTCCATCGGTGCCAGCAGCAGCGGCATAGCAGGTAACTCTAAGTGGCCTATTTTAACCATGATTCGATTTGCTGTAAGTCCTGTTTTTAAGGAGCGCAAATTTAAGGAAAGTAAGCCGAAATCCCTCGGTACACCGAACTTCCAGCGCTTTCGTCAAACACAAGTCGACAAAACTTTTTTTACTTTATGCTAAATCCCCCCACATGAACAAGCAGTTTGAACAGGCTTTTGACGCATTGGAAAATAAGCGCAAAGCCCTGTTTGCCAGCCTTAAGCCTTATAGCGATGAAGTTCTGAACCGGAAACCGGCACCGGATGCCTGGAGCGTAAACGAGGTAATTGATCACCTGTTAATTGCCGAAGAAGCTTCCCTGCAATACCTGCAAAAGAAAACGCGCGATATCAGCAAAGAAGGCCTGGCGGGTTTCGCCGGTTGGCGCCGGCTTACCGTGGTGAAGTTGCTTTTTGTACTGCCTATAAAATTCAAGGTGCCGGCATTGGTGGCCCCCACTAAAACCGATTACAGGCTTACCGATTTGGAAAACCGATGGGCGGGTGTGCGCAATCAAACGCATATATTACTGGCGCAGTTAGGTGATGCCGATTTAAACAAAACGATTTGGAAACACACCATTGCCGGTAAAATGAACATTTACCAAATGATGGAGTTTTTTACCATCCATTTCGACCGTCACCGGAAGCAAATAGAACGTACCCTGCGTGCCGTTCAAAAGTCTTCCTAATCAAGCCAGGTAAAAGCTTCTGCTTTGGGCATCTTCAGCATCATCGCCGTTACTTCGGGTAGGGGAGCAGCCAGTTTTCTTTCTTTGGTATCAAACCACGCACCATCAATAGTTATAATGCAACAGAGGGATCCGTCCTCTTTGGTTATACGGTGCTGCATCGTCCACCGGCTGTAATCGCGCCGACTTTTCAGCAGGTGTAAATCAATATAAACCGGATCACTGAATTTCACCTCGCGTTTAAATACAGCTTCCTCCCTAAACAACACCGGGCCAAAATTTCTGGCCAGCATTAGTTCGGTGGTTACACCGTTTTCGTGCAAAAACTGCAACCGCAGCAACGTTCCGTAATCGTAGTAAACCGAATGCCGCAAATGAAAATTAGGGTCAAGATCGGCCCAGCGTTTTTGTATCAGTTGCCTGTATTCCATCTTTCACTATTTGCCATACTTCACCATGCATTCAATCTTCTCCTTCTCCAGTATACATTCTGTTAATTCCGATAGTATATCAATCAGTTTATCTGTTTTTTCTTTGCCGATCATTGTATGGAAATCGCTTTCCATCAGTTTCGAACATCCTAAAAAGTAGTGCATAAAATCCACGCCTTCTTTACTAATGGATATCATTCGTGCGCGGCTGTCCTTCGGATCCGGTACTACATCAATAAAACCATGGCTTACTAAATCGTTCACCATTTTGCTCATCGCCTGCTTACTAACCCGGGCGCGTTTGGCCAGTTCGTTATTGGTAAGCGGCTCCATGCTTATTATACTAATCAGGCGCAGGTGCTCAGGCCGTATATCGCCCCAGCCATCTTCCTTCCATTTTTTCTGTGCCCATTCGTTAAAATATCGATACATGATATACACCAACCGGCCTACAGCCCTTTTACGCATGGGCATGTAGTTCTCCAGTTTCGCTTTTGCACGTTTGTCCAGCATCGGTTTAACTTTTATTTTTTACGCTTCACATTGCAAATATAGCAATTAAAATATTTTTGGTCAACTGCCTTGACTATTTAGTCAACTTGGTTTACTATTGCACCGTCAAAACCCAAAAAATGGCAAACAGCGATAACAAAACCAACGTGCGCACTATTGTAATACGTATAATTCTGGTACTGGCCCTGGGTGCCGGCGCCTTCTTTGGCGTTAAAAAAATAATCTACGAACTGCACCACGAAAGTACCGACAATGCCCAGGTAGAGGCCCGCCTGGTGCCTGTACTGCCGCGCGTAGCCGGCTATATAAAAGCCCTTTATGTAGAAGACTACAGCACAGTTAAAAAGGATAGTTTGTTAGCTGAAATTGACAATAGCGAACTGGCCCTGCAACTCGAAGAAATGGAAGCCGATCTTAATCAGGCAAAAACCGATATTGAAAATGCCCGCGCAAGCCTGGCAAATGCCCGTGTAAGTGTCGGCTCGGCAAAAGCTAACTTAACAGTTGCTGAAACGCGTAAAGCTAAAGCCGGCAGCGATCTGCAACGCGATCAGGCCTTATATACCGATGCCGCTATTACTAAAAAGCAATACGAAGACAGCAAGGCCAACGCCGACATACTGGCACAGCAATACGAGGTTACTAAAAACGAAGTAACCGTGGCTGAAAGCAAACTGGCGGTGTTGGAAGCACAGCTAAAGAAAGCCGAAGCCCAGATAGCCGTTAAGCAAGCCCGTATCGACCAACAAAAACTGAAACTGAGCTATTGCAAAATATACGCCACCAGCGATGGTAAAATTGGCCGCCGCAATATCGATGCCGGTCAGTTTGTGCAGGCAGGTGCTCCGTTGTTCACTATCGTGAACGATCAGGATTTCTGGATTGTAGCCAACTTTAAAGAAACCCAAATCAAGCACATGAAAATAGGGGACGAGGTACACGTAAAACTTGACGCTTACCCCGATATGGATGTAACCGGACGTATTGAATCGTTCAGCGATGCCACCGGCGCTAAGTTCTCGCTGTTGCCACCTGATAATGCCACCGGCAACTTTGTTAAGGTAACACAGCGTATTCCTGTAAAAGTGGTATTTGCCGATGAGGCAAAGATCAAAGATAAATTGAGGGCGGGTATGAGTGTGGAGGTTAGTGTAGCGTATTGATAGCCCTCAAACCTATACCTTACCGAAGGACAGGTGATAAACCTGTGCTTTCGGTAAGGACCATTCAAGCGAGCTAATAGGACCCATAAAGCAGCGATAAATGAAAAGCTTTGCCAAAATAATAATCGTGTTCACCTGTATCTCAGCGGCAATTATGGAGCTGATTGATACCAGTATTGTGAACGTGGCCCTCAACGAAATTGCGGGCAACCTTGGCGCCACCATCGAGGACGTTAGCTGGGTGATTACGGCTTATGCTATCGCGAACGTTATCATTATTCCGATGACGGGTTTCCTGGCCCAATACTTCGGCCGCAAAAATTACTACCTCTATTCTATCATCCTGTTTACACTTGCTTCCATCATGTGCGGCAACTCTTCTTCCTTGTGGGAACTGGTGTTCTGGCGTTTTGTGCAGGGTATAGGCGGTGGTGCTTTGTTATCTACTTCTCAGTCTATTTTGTTCGATACATTCCCGGTAGAACAACGCGGAACGGCTTCTGCCATGTTCGGTGTTGGTATCGTAATGGGGCCAACACTTGGCCCTACACTCGGTGGTTTAATTATCGATCACTATGCCTGGCCGTTAATCTTTAACATCAACATTCCATTCGGCATACTGGCAGCAACACTTTCGTATCTGTTCATCGAAGATTCGGTGCACCATACCTACAAGCCAAGTATCGACTGGATTGGTATAATGCTGCTAATGGTAGGCATTGGTTCCTTACAGTTTGTGTTGGAAAGGGGAGAAGCCAACGATTGGTTTGCTGATGAGAACATCCGCATTTTTGCGGTGCTCGCCGCCTTAACACTGGTGGGGTTTGTGCTTTGGGAGTTTTATGTGGAAGAGCCGGTGGTCAACCTACGGCTGATGAAGGACCCGAACCTGACCATCACTACACTGCTTACGTTCGTTTCCGGTTTTGCGCTATTTACATCTGTATTTATCTATCCATTATTGCTGCAGCGTGTGTTGGGGTATACGCCTACCATGGTGGGTATGTCGTTAATGCCAAGTGCACTGGCATCCATTCTTGTAATGCCCATTGTAGGCAAGCGCCTGCAGGCGGGCGATTCGCCCAAGATCTATATAACTGTCGGGTTTATCATTGTTATGATTTACGGATGGATGCTTTACCGCCGCTGCGACCCGAACGTTGGCATGGATGATTTCTTCCTGCCCTTGATGGTGCGTACCGTCGGTATTAGTATGATGGCCGTTACGCTCACCAATCAGGCGGTGGTTGGCTTAAAGCCCCGCGATATACCGCAGGGGGTAGCGCTGAACAATATGATGCGTCAGTTGGGCGGTGCCTTTGGTATTGCCATCATGAATACGTACATCGCTCAGCGTTTTGCCATTCATCGCAACGAACTGGTAAGTAACCTGGTTAGTGGTTCGCAGTTGTTTAACGAACGCAATGCGGCACTGGTACAGGGTATCAGTTCTAAGCTGGCTGTTACGGCCAATGCGCAGGACCAGGCTTATCAGCTATTAAACATTACCGTTAACAAACAAGCTTACCTGCTTACTTATATGGATGGATTTTTGTTTGCTACCATGGCGGTGTTAGCGGTGTTTCCGCTCATTTACTTATTACGAAACAAAAAACTGGATGCTGCTGCACAGAAAGCTGCTGCGGAGGCCTCCCATTAATTATAAACCCTCTACTGTTAAACTATATAGTGCATGAAAACAAGTAAAGTTTGGTTGATGTTGGTGCTGCTGACGGGCACCCTGCAACTGCTGGCACAAACACCTGCTGCGCCCGAACAGTTAACGGATCTTATCCGTAAGGCAATTGCTAACTATCCCAAAATAAAGGAAGGTGGCGAAATGGTAAAAATGAGCGAAGCGCGTAAGGAATTAGCGTATGGTGCTTACATGCCGGTTATCAGCGGCGAGGCAAGCTATCGGTATCAGCAACCAACACCCGAAATCGAAATTCCTATTCCGGGTTTTGAGTCAAAAATCAAATTTATACCTGCCAACAATTACGACATGGCTTTAAAACTCACGCAGCCTATCACCGACTTTGGCAGAACGCAGGCAAGCATCAATAAGAGCAAAGTGGATGTACAAAACAGCAAGGATAATCTCGAAAATGCACAGAACGCCTTAGCTTACCAGGTAGCGCAGATATACTATGGTATTGTGTTCCTGAACAAAAGTATGGATGTACAGCAGGAGCAGATCAACCTGCTGGGCGAAAACGAAAAGCTGATTCAGAATAAAATCAAGAATGGAGATGGACTGCAGTTCGATTTGTTGAGCACACAGGTAAAAAAGAACATGGCTCAAAACCGGTTGATTGATCTGCAAACACAGTTAGAAAAGCAATACGCCGTATTAAATATGCTTACCGGCACTGCAGAAACTAACTACATAACTGTAAAAGAGGTAGACGCTAAACAATTCGCTGCTGCAAATGTTACCCCCGAAGAGAACTTTGACATAAAGTTATTGGAGAACAAATTGAGCAGTGCTGCCTGGGATTTAAAACTTGCAAAGCGAGGTTGGCTACCAACACTTGCCCTTAGCGCGCAGGCGGGTTACAAAAATGGTTTTGTGCCTGATATTGATAAACTGCAGTTTAACTATGGTGTAGGTGTTGGCCTCAATGTGCCCATCTTTAGCAGCGCACGCCCCAACTACCAAACTAAAATTGCCAAAATTGGTTTGCAGGCAAACACCTATGCCCTCGAATCGCAAAAGCTTACCTTGAACAAGGACATCGTAAATGCACAAAGGGATATTGCTGCTACCGAGCAAAAGTTAAATAATTACGAACTGCAGGTTGACCAGGCAAACGAAGCACTTAAATTGGCAAATACCCGTTATAAAGGCGGCGTAATAACTAATCTTGAATTGTTAACTGCGCAAACAAATTTGCAGGATGCGCAGTTGGGTAAAATTCAATTGGAATACAACCTGTTACTAAGCAAGCTCGAGTTAAATCGTTTAGGTAGTGTTAAGTTCTGGTAAAAAAATAAAGCGTAAAAAATGGAAACTCCACCAATACGTTTTTGTAAGTAATTAAAGATACTCATTTGGGTAGATGGGTTTAATGGGGTCCGGTCCCGCACTGTCAGGGTGCGGGACCTTTTTTTTACCCCGCACTTTCTAATTCAATTCCAATGTTAAGTGCATAGCCCGGGTAAAATTACCTTGTTAAATGCCCGTTCCTGTAGTATGGAAACGAACGATAAAAAGGAGACCACCCGGAGGCGTTTGTCCGAGTTGGAAATGGAAGCCGAAGTAATCATCGACCGATATTTTGCCGAGGTAGCGGAAAACCCTGTGTCTGGTGTTACCGTACAGCTGCGTCAAAATTTGGCGGCCGTAAGGCGCGAACAGGAACAGCTGTTTATGCAGCTCAGCAGGCTGTCCAGTGCTGCGTAATGAAGGTGTTTACATAGGTTAATTTCTTTTCTCTACTAATCTAATAGATTATATAGATTAGCGCCTTAAATCGCATAACGCATGCAGTGCATAGGCATCATCGGGGGGGGCTTTAGCGGCTTAATGGCGGCTGAACATCTAACTTCACAGGCCCGCCAACCCTTGCATCTATATATTATTAATGCAGGTAATGCTTTCCCCCGCGGAGTAGCTTATGGCATTCAATCGCCCTGGCTATTATTGAATGTGCGTGCGCAGGGTATGAGTGCTTATCCCGATCAGCCACTGCACTTTGTTGAATGGCTGCAACGGCAACCTGAATACGCCGCCGTTCCTGAAAGCGAATTGCGGTTAAAATTTATCCCGCGACGTGTTTATGGCAACTATCTCCAGTCTATCTGGAATGGCCTGCAGGAACGAATAAAACAGCAGGGTAAACATCGCATTACTTTGCTGAACGATACTGCCACCGGTATAAATGTAGTGGGCGATAAAGCCATTTTACACACGGTGGCTAACGGAACTGTTACCGTTAGCCGCGTGCTACTGGCAACCGGCCATTCCGCTCCTTCTGCCTTACCATTTCAAAGTACGGAACTAACACGTTCCGCTTTATATTATGGTAACCCCTGGAGCCGTTGGGAGGAGAACTTTGTTGATACGGGGGGCGATGCTTTTATTTTAGGTAGTGGTTTAACCATGGTAGATGTGGTGCAATCGTTGTTAAACAACAATTTTAAAGGCACCATTTACTTTAACAGCCGCGGAGGCTTATTGCCACTATCGCATGGGCCGCATGTGCAAACTCAATTTTATTCCGCCGCAGATATCAAAAGTCCACGCCTGGAAGATTTAGTTGCCTTATACCGGCAGGATGCTACGCAATATAAGGAACAGGGCCTACCGGCTTTTCTGGCTATTGACAAATTCCGCCCGCTAACACAGCAGTTGTGGAATGGATTTAGCCTTCAGGAAAAGAATTACTTTCTGCAACACTATAAGTCCTATTGGAATGTTCGCCGCCACCGCATAGCACAGGAAATTCACGAAGTAATTAGTGCAGCACTAGCTTCGGGGAAACTGAAATTTGTAAAGGGCAACGTAGAAGCAGCTACAGTACACAACGATGCTATCTCCTTAAGCGTAAAAAATGGTGACGAAACAATTACGCTTCAGAACGTCCATTACTTTTTTAACTGCACCGGCCCGCAGGAAAGCTACCTGCATAGCACCAATCCGCTTATCCGTAGTTTGCTGGATGCCGGCGAAGCCCAGCCTGATGATATTGATTGGGGTCTTCGTGTTGCATCCAGTTATGCCTGCACGAGGGCTGATGGCCGGGAGTCGGATACTGTTTACACCACAGGCTGCTTGATAAAGGGCAGCTACTGGGAAACTTTTGCCGTGCCCGATTTGCGAAAGCAGGTGCAAAACGTTTGCACTAACCTGCTCAGCCATCTTCCGGTTCAGGCAGCGTAGGCCGCCTTTTAATTGTTCACTAGATTTTATTGTTTGGGGCAATTTTTCCCCTACTTATTTATGTCCATCGTAGGGGGCTTGCGGTACTAAAATTGCTACCTTTATACTATGCAAGCATTCAGCACCTTAACCGAAGCAATGGCCCACCTGAAACAGCGTGGCTATACCAGGGACTTTAACCTGAAGGAAGACGTATTAGAATGCTCCGAAACCGGTAGCCGTTTAAGTCCGAAGGATTTCGACATAGTCGAGGTCTACCGTTTCGAAGGGATGACCAACCCCGAGGACCAGGCTATTTTGTACGCCATCGAAAGTAAAGATGGTATGAAAGGGGTATGGGTGAATGGTTATGGCTTGTATGCCGATCCCATCAGTGCTGAGATGGTGGAAAAGCTTAAAATCCATCATTAGGCAGTATTACAATTTTTGTCGCCAAACGAACTTTACCATTTTGTGTATTAAGTTTTTATGTTTGGCGTATGTTCAATCCTCCCTTTAAAGCGTATCCGTTTTTTATACGTCTTATTTTAATGTTGGGTCTGTTATTCGTTAATATAGGTGTGGCAACCATGGCTTGCTACCTGGTTTTACCCGCTCTTTTTGGCATTAAAGATCTTACGGCTTTATCTACCGGCAACATAACAAACGATACCGAGCGCTATGCGTTTTTGGCCATGCAGGGTATTGTGTCACTTTGGGGGTTTCTTGGTACAGCTTATCTTTTTAGTTACCTGGAGGCACGCGACATACCTGCCCGCTTAAATACCACTACCCGCCCTGCGTTAAAGGTACTTGCCTTAGCCATATTCAGCATTTTGATTGCGCAGTTATTTATTGAACTGCTGGTTAACATCAACAAGGCTATTCCATTACCGCAGCAACTGCAACAGGCTTTTGAAAGCATGCAGGCGCAGGAGGAACACCTGATGGAGAGCATGTTGCGCTTTACCGGTATTGGCTCCTTTTTAATTACAGCGGTTGTTATAGCTGTAATACCGGCTATAGCGGAAGAGTTTTTCTTTCGCGCCTTGTTAATGGGTGGCATGCTGCGCGCCAGATGGAATCCGGTAGTAGCCATGTTTGTTTCAGGCTTTTTATTTGCTTTGGCGCATGCCCAGTTTACCAATATGCTGGCCATCTGGTTAATGGGTGCGTTTTTGGGTTACCTATATTACATCAGCGGCAGTATTTGGCTTTCGGTGGTGGTACACCTTATCAATAACTTCCTTACCGTTTTATTTAAATACCTATATGCCACCGGGCGTGTTGGTTCCGACTTTGCCGAGGCAAGTCCGCCGGTATGGCTCTCGCTGGTAGCTTTGGTTGTGTTTACTCTGTGCGTATTTCTTTTTTATAAATGGCGTCAAAAAGCGGAATTTGCTGCTGAAACGGAACCTTTCACCGTAAACGAAAACCACCTGCAATGAATAACCTCCTTGTTCGCAGCCTTACAGGGCTGGTGTTTGTACTGGTAATGATGGCTTGTATTGCCTTTAACCAGTACACCTTTCTGGCCATTATGCTTGTATTGCTTGTAGGCTCGCTCAACGAGTTCTATAATATTACCTTGCCCAAGCGCGAGCCGGCTACCTCATTCCTAACCTCCAAAGGATGGTTACTTTTTGTTTCAGTAGTGGTGTATTTAATAGCCTACCTGCTGGTTACCCCACCGGTACGCGCCTTGCCCGACCCAAGCGGCCCTAAATTAAAGGCACTTTTTGATGTGTTACTGATGCAGCGCGATGCCACCCTGGCCCTTGCGGTGTTGGTTCCTGCTTTACTTTTTAAATTGTTTGCCGCCGAATTATTCAGTAAGCGCGAGAACCCCTTCGTTAATATCGGGTGGAACAGCCTGATGATTGTGTACGTGCTGGTGCCTCTAATTATGGCTACCAATATCTACTTTTCGCGTGGTGGTTACTTTTTGCTGGCCATCTTGTGGTTGATCTGGATTAACGACTCTGCTGCTTATGCCTTCGGATCTTTATTGGGTCGCCATAAATTGTTCCCGCGCATAAGCCCTCAAAAATCTATTGAAGGATTCGTTGGCGGCTTGGTATTTGTAATGGGCGTAGCCTGGTTTATTCCTCAACTGGCAGCTTCCCTGGCTACCAGCCAAACCGAATGGGTTGCAAAGGAACTGGCAGTACAACTTGGCTACTTTGGCCGGGTTGAGTGGATGATACTTGCCTTTGTGCTGGTATTGAGCGCAACCTTTGGCGACCTGGTAGAAAGCATGTTAAAGCGCAGCCTGCAAATTAAGGACAGCGGATCTATCATGCCAGGGCATGGTGGATTCCTCGACCGTTTTGATGCCTTTTTGTTTGCGATGCCCTTTGTGGTATTATGGCTTTGGATATTTGCCCAGGCCAGTAACCTGATGCTCTTAATCGAATTCGTAAGCCATTAGGCCCCAAGTCTTCCAAAACAAGTTTGAATACTTTTAAGGACAGTTTGACTGGCTTTCGATAGCCCCGTTTTTGTATTCGGGCTAATTGCGTTACGTTTGTCCTAACTAACTCAGCAGTTTGATTATGAAGAGCAAAGTGAAGATTCATAAGGAAGGGCACAAAACCTTGTTGGTTTCAGGTCTTATCCTGCTCTGCCTCAATATCGCGATCGCCTTAATTTACCAGCACGAAACCGTTTACTATATAACCGGCCTGTTTTCATTCGTAATCCTGGGGGCCTTTGCTTATTTCTTCCGCATACCTCATCGGGAGTTTATAACCGGTGATAACCATATTATTGCGCCTGCCGACGGGCGCATAGTAGTGGTGGAGGAGACTATGGAAAAGGAATACTTTAACGATAAGCGTATTCAGGTATCCATATTTATGTCGCCGGCTAATGTACACGTTAACCGTACCCCGGTTAGCGGTGTGGTTACCTACCAGAAATACCATCCCGGTAAATACCTGGTTGCCTGGCACCCTAAAAGCAGCGAAAAAAACGAACGCAATACCGTGGTTATTGAACACGATGATACCGGTATGGAAATTCTGGTGCGTCAGATTGCCGGTAAACTGGCTCGTAAAATCCGCTGGTATTTAAATGAAGGCGATGAGGTAACCCAAAACGCAGAGTTGGGCTTTATCAAATTTGGTTCACGTGTAGATATGTTCCTGCCTCTTGGCACCAAGATTGATGTAAATATCAATCAGAAAGTAAAAGGCGGCCAAACCGTTATCGGCACTTTGCCTGATAATGAGGCTGTGTAAAAAAAAAGTAAATAGCATGAAGAAAATCGCATTTGTATTCAGTTTCATTTTGATGGTTGCATTTGTAAATGCACAACAGGGAGCAACAACTACCAAGGCGCAAACCGCCACCACTACTACTACCACCGATGCCTCTAAAGCCGATGAACACACTAAGTGCAGCGGTCATGGCAAACAGGCCTGTTGCGCGGGTAAAACCGAAACATCGGCAAGCACCTGTACGCACGATGGTAAAAAGAACTGCACTGCCGAACAGAAAGCAGCCTGCTGCGCCGGTAAAACCGAGGCCTCCGCTAACTGCAGCCACGATGGTAAAAAAGCCTGCACAGCCGATCAAAAAGCTGCCTGCTGTCAAAAAGGTGGCAACGCAAACGGTAAGTGCGAACACCACGGTCAATAAAAACCAACCTAAAAAATCGGATAGCCCAAGGGGCAACTGAAAAGGCGAAGCAACTGTTTCGCCTTTTTTTATGCCCAAAACCAAAACCTGCAAATGCAACCATCCCATCTTGGGACGGAAGGCAGGGTGGGGCGTACAAGATATTTTCTTAAAAAAAGAAATAAAATAAGAAACTAAACATCTTTTATTGTATCTTTGTATGCGCTAAGTTCTTTGAAAACCTGGGAAAGACGAGTTAAAACAGCCAAACCCTTAATGCCTACGGCATGCAAAACATCGTGGGCAGGCGTTTTCGGGTAGCTTACATTAAATTTTCTACAATTTGTGCACCTTAAAATCAACTGCACAAATCTGCACAAATGAGTACTTTGCTAATGCATTCCGTTTCCGGCAATTTCATCCGGAGAACAATTTCGCCCCCTCTCCTTTGGAGAGGGTTGGGGTGAAGACTCAAAAAAGTGTAAAGCAGTGTAAAGTTACAGACCGCAATAACTGCCTTGTATGCTTTCTGATCTCTGTTCTCTGTTCTCAAAAAGTGTAAAGGACTGTAAAGTTCGAAGGTGCTGCGTGCGAAAAGTGTAAAGCAGTGTAAAGTTAACCGGTAATCAGGTTAATCCGCGCCGGTGGTGTGCAGAGGAATTGTGCTCCCCTCTCTGGAGCAGAGCCATTGCGCAGCACAAGCAGAGAGGGGTCGGGGGTGAGTAAAAAGTGTAAAGCACTGTAAAGTTCGAAGGTGCTGCGTGCGAAAAGCGTAAAGGACTGTAAAGTGCAAACCCGCCTACTTTTGATTGTCATCCTGAACGAAGCGATAGCGAAGTGAAGGATCCCCTGCTCACAAGGCGCGGATAAAGTAGCAAACCAAAAAAGTGTAAAGGACTGTAAAGTTTGAAAAGCGACCTGAAGAAAAAGTGTAAAGAAGTGTAAAGTTCTTGGCCGAAAACACTTCACCAGCTGCTTTCTGATCTCTGTTTTCTGATTTCTTAAAAGTGTAAAGCGGTGTAAAGTTTGCCCGCCATTGGCTCGCTGAGTTTAGCAGCAGCCGACTCCTATGTTTGTTAAAATCGTGCTTCTCATCCAAAAAGAACTTTAAAAGAGATAAAAGTCACCGTTGCGAGCACTTTTTTCCCTTATCTTAGTTATACGTATGAGTATGAAACATTTGTCCTTGGGCTTGGCGATAGTTGCCCTCTTCTTATCTGCCTGTCACGAAAAACCGGGCAATTTTAACCTGCAGGTCAATACTACTTATGGTACGCAGGCTTTTGCCTTGAATACGGTTTATACCAACCCCGATGGGCGTAAAGTGAAGTTTGAAAAGTGGAAAGTTTATATCGCCCATCTTACGCTTGTTAAAAACGACAATACCGAAAAGGAAATCAAGGATGTAGCCTTGTTGAATTGGGAAGATCCTTCTTCACTGAAGATTAATGTGAAGGATGTGGATGGCGACTACAAAGGGATAAAGTTTTATCTGGGGGTTGATTCCCTTCAAAATAATTCCGACCCTACCACCTTCAGCAGTTCGCACCCGCTAAGCGGCGATAATGGTTTATACTGGACCTGGTTGCATTCCTATATTTTCGAAAGTCTGGACGGAAAAGCGGATACCACTACCTCGGGTAGTCCTGCTTTTAATCTGGGTTTAAGTTACCATGTAGGCGGCAACAGCTTTTACCGCCAGGTAGTGCTATATAAATCGTTTAGTATATGCTGTAACAATGCCTTAACGCTGAACCTGGATTTTGATGTGAAAAAAATATTTTACGGTGCTACACAGCAAATAGATGTGGTAACTGAAAGGGCTACCGCTTCGGATGATTTACCTGCCCTGGCAGCTAAGTTTGCTGACAATTGTGCACAAGCCTTTACGCTGAACTAACTATGATAAAACGCGGTTTACTTTCGCTTATAATGGCATTGGCAGTATTGCTGGGTATGCAAAACTGCAAGCATGAAAAGCCTGATGATGGTAATAATGGCGAGCCGGATAGCCTGTTTGTAGGCACGCCTTATATTATTCAAAAGCCCTTCCATTTTCCCAATATAAATAACCCGTATAAGGATTCATTGACTGTAGAAGGTATTGAACTGGGTCGACGTCTCTTTTACGATAAGCATTTGTCTTCTACCGGTCAGCTATCTTGTGCCAGTTGTCATAAGCAAGAGTTTGCCTTTAGCGATGCACCGCTGGCAAAAAGCACCAATGTATTTGGTCCTACGCGCCGCAACTCGCCGCCTATTCAAAACCTGTTGTGGAGTGGTAAATTGTTTTGGGATGGACGTGTAAATACACTTGCCGACCAAGCCAAAGATGCCGGGCATGGCGAGCTGGACATGAATATACCCAACGCTATTGCCTACTTGAGTGCTGATACTACTTACAGCCGCCTTTTTAAAAAGGCATTTGGTCGCCCCGGCGATGTTACTGAGCAAAAGATATATAACGCGTTACAGCAATTTATGATGACGCTTATTTCCAGCGAATCGAAGTTCGATAGCGCACAACGGGGACTGCTACAATTGTCGGCAACAGAGTTACGGGGTTTTCAGGTTTTTCAAACCGAAACAGGGGATTGCTTTCACTGCCATACCGATGGCTTCAGTTTAACCATGACCGATAACCTGTTTAGAAATAACGGGCTTGATTCGGCTACTTCTATCGGCCAGTTTATTGATGGAGGCCGTGGGGAAATTACCGGTATTACGGAGGATTATGGCCGTTTCCGTGACCCCAGCATGCGTAATGTTGCTTTAACTGCTCCCTATATGCACGATGGCCGTTTCGCTACGCTGCAACAGGTAGTTGATTTTTACAGCGAAGGCAATAAGCAATCGCCTACCATCGACCCTATCATGTTAAAGCCCAGCCATGCCAATGGAGGTGTGCACTTAAATGCTAATGACAAACAGGCGTTAATTGATTATTTAAATACGCTTACGGATCATAAGTTTATTACCAATCCGGCCTTCAGCAATCCGTTTTAAAGGGCCGGTTCCTGTTGGCTAAGGCAGTGGAAAGTGCCGAGTCCCCAAATTACATCGGTACTATCAAGCCCTACCACCTTACGGTCGGTAAAGCACGATTGAAGAATAGATAAAGCTTTATCGTCATTCAAGGCATCACGGAAAGTAGGCACTACAACATATTGGTTGCCGATGTAGAAGTTCGCATACGAGGCTGGCAGGCGTTGGTCTTCATAAACCACCGCAGCCGGCATAGGCAACTCGATGATGTTTAACTGCTTCCCATTTTCCAGGCGCAGTTTGGCAAGGTCTTTCAGGTTGTCCTGAAGTAGGTGGTAGTTTTCGTCGTTCTTATCATGCTCCACTACGGTAACCACTGTATCGGCATTTACAAAGCGGGTAAGGTCATCGATGTGGCCATCGGTATCGTCGCCTACAATGCCATCACCTAACCACAGTACGTTATCAATACCGTAGAACTCAATAAGGTATTTTTCGATCTCTGCTTTGGTTAAATGCGGGTTGCGGTTTTTGTTAAGCAAACAGGCCGAGGTTGTAAGAAGGGTTCCTTTCCCGTTAAACTCAACTGAACCGCCTTCCATAACAATACCCGGGTTAAAAACCGGCAGGCCCAGTTCTTTTCCGATAAGCGTGGGGATCACATCATCCAGGTCGAATGGTGGATATTTACCACCCCAGGCGTTATAACCCCAGTCAACAATAGCTTTCTTGTTCTCCTTACGATTTACCACAAAAGCAGGACCATGATCGCGGCACCAGGCATCATTCGTAGGGTGAAAATAGAATTGAATGTTCTTTAAATCAGCTCCTGCCGTTTGGAGATGTGCAAGAGCAAAGGCCTTCATGGCTTCGTCTGCTACGTTGATACACACCTGTTGGCTTTCGGCAATTAGTTTAATAAACAGCGCGTATATAGGAAATATGGTATGTATTTTACCCGGCCATGAGGCCTCTTTATGCGGCCACGAAAGCCACATGGCGCGTTGCTTCTCAAACTCTGCAGGAAAGCTATATCCTAAGGCACGCGGGCTGTTTGCCCAATCTTTAAAATCCATGAGGAGTGGTTTGCTGTGAAAGCGATTAGTCGATATAACGTTTGGTAATGTCGCCGTAGCTGTCAATGCGGCGGTCGCGCATAAACGGCCAGTGGGTCCGATAAAAGTCGGTTTTAGCCAGGTCAATTTCCACCACGGCAGTTTCTTCTTTGTCGTGCGGGGCCAGGTATTCCAGTTTACCGAATGGGTTTGAAACGAAGCTGCCGCCCCAGAACTTCATGAGGCCTTCCTGCTCTAAACCAACGCGGTTAACGCTTACCACATGCACACCATTGCTAACGGCATGGGCACGTTGCATAATTTGCCAGGCGTTGTATTGCTCCTGGTTGGTTGCTTCATCCTGGCTGGTAGCCCAACCAATAGCAGTAGGATAGAAGAGGATTTCAGCACCCATCAAGGCAGTTAAGCGTGCTGCTTCGGGGTACCATTGGTCCCAGCAAATAAGCACCCCAAAGGTGGCAAACTTGGTTTTGAATACTTTGTAACCCATGTCGCCCGGGGTAAAGTAAAACTTCTCAAAGTAAGCAGGGTCATCAGGGATATGCATCTTACGATACTTGCCCAGGTAACTGCCATCAGCGTCAATAACGGCTGTGGTGTTATGATAAAGGCCCTGTGCCCGTTTTTCGAACAGGGAGGCAATGATCACCACACCTAATTCTTTCGCAACAGTGCTTAGGTTATCGGTGGTTGGGCCGGGGATGGGTTCGGCCAGTTTAAAGTTCTCGTAATCTTCTACATCACAAAAATAAAGACTTGTGAAAAGCTCCTGCAAGCATACAATTTGGGCGCCTTTGGCCGCTGCTTCGCGAATGCCCTTAATAGCACGCTCTACATTGGGCTGTACATCCTTTACACAGCTCATTTGTACTAAACCTACTTTAACCTTGCTCATACCCCTTGGTTTTAGGGCGGCAAAAATAATCAACCGAATGGTTTTATCGGTATTGCTGCACCCAAACAATCAAGCCTGGAGCGGGGCAACAGTTTCAGCTTCCATACAAGTTATTATTTTTACCCCCATGCAGGAGATTTTTGACAAAGCCCAGGGGGTGTTGGAAGAGATAAAGACCGCTTCGCCGGCCAATGCTGAGGAGTTGGAGCAGTTTCGTATTAAATACTTAGGTAGCAAAGGCTTATTGAAGGAGTTATTTGGCTTTATGGGCCAGTTGCCGAACGAGCGTAAGAAGGAGTATGGACAGCTGATGAATACCCTGAAATCCGCTGCAGAAGCACGTATGGAAGAGTTGTCTGCATCGTTTCAAAGTGGTGCAGGTAGCAAAAAAGAAGTGCCGGATTTAACGGCACCTGCCTACCAGTTCCCCTTAGGCACCCGCCATCCTATCTCCCTAGTTAAGAATAATATCATCGAGATATTTAACCGGATTGGTTTTGCCGTAGCCGAAGGCCCCGAAATGGAGGATGACTGGCATAACTTTACAGCCCTTAATTTGCCTCAGGACCACCCTGCCCGCGACATGCAGGATACCTTCTTCTTAACGGAAGACAAAAACTGGATGCTGCGCACGCACACCAGCAGCGTGCAGATACGCGTTATGGAAGGCCAGAAACCTCCTATGCGTTATATCTTTCCTGGCCGCGTATACCGCAATGAAACAATTACAGCCCGAGCCCATTGTACCTTTCACCAGGTAGAGGGCTTATATATTGATGAGAACGTATCCTTTGCCGACCTTAAACAAACCATGCTTTACTTTGCACAGGAGATGTTCGGTCGCAATGTGCAGGTGCGTTTCCGTCCATCGTTTTTTCCCTTTACCGAGCCAAGTGCTGAAGTTGACATCAGTTGCTTTGTATGTGGTGGCAAAGGCTGCCCGGTATGTAAATACAGCTCCTGGGTAGAGATTGGCGGTTGCGGTATGGTAGATCCTGCCGTACTTGAAAATTGCAATATCGATCCAAAGAAATACTCCGGCTTTGCCTTTGGTATGGGCATTGAACGCATTACAATGCTCAAATACCAGATCAACGATCTTCGTCTGTTTTTTGAGAATGATGTACGTTTTCTGAAGCAGTTTGAATCGGCTATTTAATACAGCTATTTTTCCGTTTTAGTCTTAACCGCTAAGGCAGCGGAATGAATCTTTGTGGCATTACAGCACCTTGAAAATCTACCATTTAGCTACATAAGCAACAAGCTCTGAAATGAGATTTGGCAAGTAAAAAATCCTGTGTATTCGGTTAGAAGGCCCGCATTTTAGTTGTCTAAATGTGGGTTTACCCTTTTAACTGCGGTATGAGGAAAGCAATTTCCTTATACCGGGTTGAAAGGCCCATGTTCACTGCTTTAGCAGGTTAGGGAACAGTTCAGTTATCACAAAGTTATTATCCACTGTCAAGAGCATCGGGATGCCGATGATGGCGTAGGCCTTTGCCACTTCTGCTGCTGTTTGGTCAGTTAAATGCAGGTTGGTAAAAGGCAATTGTTGCACGGATACAAAACTCTTCCAGCCCTGTGTATCGGGATGCACGTTAATGGCTAACACATTGGTAAATGGCAAGGCGTGCCGCAGGCAGTAGGCTTTAATTTGCGGGATGGTAGCCTGGCAATGTTCACATTCATGCGAGTAGAAGAAGAGCAAGCTGCTTTTGTTTTGTGCGGCTAGTTCTGCCAACTTATGGAAACGTCCGGCCGTATCGGGTAAGGCTACATCGTGTGCCTTTTGCCCCGGCAGTATACCCCTTAATGCCTTGGGAAATTCCTGTTCCTCCTGCGATTGTTGAATAATGGAATTGGGAAACTTTGATAACAGGTAGGTAACCAGGTTTGCATTGTTCCGTCTAACTGCATCGCTTAAAAACCAAGCGAACAGGTATTGTTTTACAACTTCATTGGTTTCAGAAGAAAGCAATAAGCGGTTGATTAGTTCTTTCTCCAGTTCCAGATTGCTTTTAACATAGACGTTGCGATATGTTTTAAGTAGGTCGAAGAAAGATGGAAGCGATAGAACAACGGAGTCGTTCAATTGCAGGTAGTGAAAGTAATGTGAGCGCAGAAACGAGTCGTTTACTGCATAATGCTTTAACCATGAAGGATTTTCGGAACGTGAGGGTATAAGGCGGTTGGGTATAACGCTTTCTGCACAGAATGTTCCTTTATAGGTATCGGCTATTTCGCGCATACGTTTGTTATGTTTGGCAACTGCCATTTCTACCACCGAGTCGAACAAATGATAGGCTGCGTTGGCCGGTGGTGTTTTTTGCAGCATAGTATAGGCATAGCTGAAAAACTCGTTGAACTCCTTTTCTTCCCGCTTGTATGTAAGCATACACTGGCTCTCGGCCGAGTTGAGAACGATATAGGACCCATCTGCAAAATTGTTGGGATTGCCGGCCAGGGTTACTTCATTTTCCTGTGGCGAAAGCAGTAAATCGATAGCAGGGAGGTTAGGAATAATCAGGCGTCCATAGGTAGGGCGGTGAAGTGAGTTAGTGAAAACAGCTTTGCCATTTTGAGCATGCACCGAATCCAGCACCAGGTAATTGCCTCGGTAGTACTGATTTAAGTACCACCAGGCAGTATCGGATTTAGCTGGCTGGCCATTAGCGGCAGTTAGGCTTACCGTGATGTGTTGTGCCCCTGCCCAATGGCAGAGCAATAACGTAAAAAGTAAAGCACCGGCTTTGCCGGCGCTTTTTAATATGGTTAAATTTTTAAATGTCATTTCTACAGGGTACGGTATTATTGTCCGGCTATACCGGTGCAATATACACGCAAAGCACCATCCCAGTAGCTTGCGGCATACAGGCGGAAGCCTTTTACAAAGGTGCCTGCAGGGCATTGACTGGCATGCTGAATATTATCTGAAGCGTTCCAGGGGAAGGACATGGCAGATTCAGCACCTTGCCCTGTTTCTACAGTGCTAAAACCAGCCTTTAAAGGTGTGCAACGCAACTTGCCTGCTCCATCTAATTGGTTGTTTGCATAAACCTGTATACCGGTGGCAATGTAATTGTTTGGGCAACTGGCGTAATGGTCCTGATTGTCCGCGCCCGTTCCTATTACATTGGTGGTTAAATTATTAAGCGAGGTAGCATTGCCGCCGGTGCCATACCAACCAGCGCCGGCATCATTCAGCATATCGCGCAGGTAAATACCGTTAATACGGATATCACCATCCATATAGCTGCCTGTTGCATAGATGGAAAGGTTAACCATCGCATAGCCATTATCCAGCAATACCGTATGCCATTGGTTGTCGGCACCGGTGCCGGGGCCTTGCTTCAACTGCATGCTGCCTGTTGCCAGGCCGGCAGAAGCTATAAGCGTACCGCTGTTGGTGAGGTTGATACGGTTATTATTAGTGTTTAAGCCATCTGTTACAATTACACCTTTGCTAAAACGTGCTGTAGCGTATCCATCGTTGTTATCTACAATGCTGCCGTCATCCGCCAAAAACAAACCACCACCTGTGGTGTTATCGCTGCTGATGCGCACGGAGCCGGTGACTTCCAGTTTATAACCAGGAGAAGCTGTACCGATACCTACGTTTCCATTTCCTCCTGAGCCGGTAGCTGTAATAAACACGGTTTCCTGCAAACGGGTATTAACCGTACCGGATACAATATCGTTGGGGTAAGCAATATACATAGTGCTTGAACCGGTTGTGCGCGGTGCAATAACCAGGTGATCGTTTGTTCCGCGGAAGTATGGACGATCTGTACTAGAGGAGTTATTACCTGAAATATTAAAATAGGAAGTGCGAATGGCATTCGGCGGATTGCCCCCGATTTCGAGCATGGCCGACGGGCTGGTAGTGCCTATACCCACGCCAGATCCGTTATCGTAAATTAAGCTGGTAGCGCTTAAGGTATTGGTGCCTGTCCACTTAGGAACGTAGTTGGTAGTGCCGTTTGCATTAACCACCAAGGGTGTAAAGGGTGTCCAGGTGCTGCCATTCCAGTAAACTGATTGACCGGAACCTGCTCCCAGGTTGCTTAAATCGGCTGCGGCAATAGTGCCGTTTGATATTTCGGTGGTGGTAACTGAATTAGCCACTAATTGGAGGTTCGAGAACGTGCCGCTTACATCGCCGCCTGCAGTTGAAGAGGTGGTAATGTCATCGGCTGCATTCACGTCGCCGGTATTGGTAATGGTAAAGTTTGGATAGGTGCCGGTAGCACTAATACCCGCACCATTGCTTAATACCACAGTTTGATCGGGTGCTGTATTAGTTAATGTAATGCTGCTGCCAAGGCTTACTGCGCCACCACCACTTAAACCTGTACCCGAATTAACCGTTACGCCGGAATTAACCAGATTAGCATTCGGCACTTTAGCCCAGGCAGGATTACCTGCTCCATCGGTTACCCAGGCTTGATTTGCATTTAAGCCGGAAGGGCCGGGAACAATACCCTTTTGGTTCAGCGCATTGGTTGTTACATCAATTACAACATTGCCACCGCCAATTACCTGATTAGCGCCATTTACTACCGTAACAGCCGAGCCCGTACCCGGTTGAATATCCTTAGTAGTTAAACTACCGGCCGATACCTTGAAGTTCTGACTACCTGTAACATACCAGCAAGCAGCTGTTTTGTTGTATTGCAGCGATATGGCTGAGTTACCTGCAACGGCGTCCATATCGGCGCCGGTGAGTGTTTTAATGCTGTAGGCAGCAGTGCCTGAAGCATTATTTTTTATCGTCATTACTTGTGCGGTAGTATTTACCAGGGTTACCACCTGACCATCGGCGCCGGATGCCGGAATGATTCCTAAAATTGAGAAGGCTGTTGTTGGGCCCGTAACACGGTAAAAGCTGTAAGCTCCTGTAAGCACGATGTTGTCGTTATTACCATTAACTAATGCAAGTGCAGTGCCTTCACGGAGGGAAAGTCCACCGGCAATATCCAACTTACTTTTAGGGTCGCTGGTACCTATACCTACATTACTCTGAGCTTGTAAAAGGTTGGCAAGAAACAGCGCATTTAGCGTTATTAAATAGATTTTTTTCATCAATATCGGTTTAGCGGTGCCAGTAACTGCAAACCCAGTGCCTAAATACCCTAAAAGCTTATACAACAAGTTATGGCCTGACAAAATCAACCGTCGACCTGTGTAAAAATTTCATGTGGCATTTCATTAAGTGATTGACTATTAAGTTATAACAGTAGTATTGCTGATAAAATGGCAGTTGATTTTTTAACGGAAGGGTCCAACTGCCTGCTATTTTGAGGAATAAGATGCCCTGAGTGGTTCAAAACCTCTTTTACAAAACATTTTCGAGCGATTATTAGACTTAAGCAGTGTATTTAGATGAAAAGGAAGACAAAATTTTTCCTGTAGGTGCCGTTCAGTTATATGGGCGAAATTTCGCTTTTAAAATCTGCTGACTGTTAGAGTATGCACTACTTGTATAGTTGAGGGAACAGAAACGGGAAAACAGATTATAGAAATCAGACATCAGACGGTGCAGGCTTTCAGGCTCGACTTTACAGTGCTTTACACTGTTCAGAAAACAGAAAACAGAAAGCAGAGATCAGACAGCGCAGTGCCCGGAACCTGAAACTTTACACTGCTTTACACATTTTACTCACCCCCAACCCCTCTCTGCTTGTGCTGCGCAATGGCTCTGCTCCAGAGAGGGGAGCACAATTCCTCTGCACACCACCCGCGCGGATTAACCTGATTACCGGTTAACTTTACACTGCTTTACACTTTTCACACACAGCACCTTCGAACTTTACAGTCCTTTACACTTTTTGAGAACAGAGAACAGAGATCAGAAAGCAGACAAGGCAGTTATTGCGGTCTGTAACTTTACACTCCTTTACACTTTTTGAGTCCTCACCCCAACCCTCTCCAAAGGAGAGGGGGCGAAATTGTTCTCCCGATGAAATTGCCGGAAACGGAATGTATTGGCAAAGTACTCATTTGTGCAGATTTGTGCAGTTGATTTTAAGGTGCACAAATAGCAAAAAAATTAAAGTGTTTTAGTGCCGGCAAGGCGGTGCCGGATTCATTTCTAGTTGCAAGCGCCTACGGCCTTCCAGGTTATGCCGAAAGGCAGTGCCCGGCCATGGTAACCGGTGGTTTAGTGACCACTGGTATGTCAAAGAGCAAAGCCCTGTAAAGATATTATAAAAGATCAAAAGTTTCAAATAAAATCTCTTTTATTTGAAATAATTTTCAGGATCGGCAATGTAGTGGCTATTCTATATAGTACAGAAAGCGAAAAGCTTGTTAAAATCCCCTGAAATATGGGCGGTTAACCATGGGAGAGAATGGGAAAGGGATGAGTGTCAGGATGATCAGCAAGGCCAGCCAAAACCAAATGGCCATAGTTTTGAATTTGGCCTGATCGGTGGCGGCGCGTTTTGCTTTCATAGAGCCGATGGTAAGGATAATGATTGCCAGTACCATCACTACGCTATGCTCCATGCCGAAGAATCGTATCTGGCGTATGTGCACAGCCTCGCGGTAATGGTGTAAAAAGTAATCGATAATGGGGCTGATGAAATATAGTACGATACCGATTAATAATTGCAGGTGCGCAATAGTAGCGGTCCAGTGCCGGATAGCATTATCGCGCTGCGTAAAGGGTTTGTTTTTTATCCACCCGGTAAACGCGGTTACTGCGGCAATCAACAAGCTTACTAAAACCAGCCAGCGGAAAAGAGAATGTAAGGCGAGCAGCGTAGTGTACATAGGGGCTAAGATAAGTGTTGGTGTTGCATTGGGAAAAGAATTATCTTTATGCTTAATAAAAACTACCCAAGATGAAGAAATCAATTTTGTTTATTGCCATTGGACTTTTAGTGTTTGCAGCCTGCAAAAAATCGGAAACGCCTGCCGTGTATACTGTCGAAGGTTTGTGGATGGGGCATTACGGTAACGGCGATACCGGTGTTATTGATAGGTATTATGCTTTTGCCATAAAGCCGGGAGGACAAATTACGGTTGAAGCGGACGACTCTATTTCACCAAGTACTGCCCATGGCACCTGGACCTTACTGGGTGACTCGTTTAAAACTACTTACAGCTACATTAATAGCGGGCCCACTTATTCTGCAGTTGCTAAGTTTGACAAAAACGCAGCTACCCTAAACGGCACCTGGGGCCCGGGAACTGATAACAGCGGTGGAGGCAGATTCCATATGGATTTACAGAAGTAATGTCTTCTGCATAAGAAAAAGCCGCGCTGGGAACAACGCGGCTTTTTTAATACCTGTATTTTAATTTGTAACACGATGATTAGTATGGTGAATGCGAAGCGGAACGCTTCGCCAAGTGCGCGTTGGTGCTTTAAAACAAAAAAGGCTGCCAAAGCAGCCTTAGTTTTGTAGCTCGTAGGGGAATCGAACCCCTCTTCCCTCCGTGAAAGGGAGATGTCCTAGCCGATAGACGAACGAGCCGTTTCGCAAAGCGGAGCGCAAATGTATAATTTTTTGCGAAGCCCAAAAACCTTCCGCACATTTTTTTCATCATTGCCCCTGCCACACCCAAAATATTACATTTACCCGTATGAACACTTCCTACGAATATCTGGTGATTGGGGCGGGTTTTGCCGGCATTTGCATTGGTATCAAGCTAAAGCAGGCCGGTTACCATAACTTTCTGATACTGGAGCGTGATGCTGACCTGGGCGGTACCTGGCTGGCAAATCATTATCCCGGCGCTGCCTGTGATGTGCAATCGCACCTGTATTCGTATTCCTTTGAGCCCAAGGCCGACTGGAGCCGGATGTTCGGGCCCCAGCGAGAGATTTGGGAATACATGCAGCACTGTGCCGGCAAATACGGTTTAACGCCGCATTTTAAATTTAATACCACCGTTACCGGTGCTGACTATGATGAAGCTGCCGGCTTATGGAAGGTAAAAACGGCAGATACATCGTTTACCGCCAAGGTGCTTATTTCCTGCACCGGGGGATTGAGTCAGCCTGCCCTGCCAGAGATTAAAGGTCTGGATTCCTTTAAAGGTAATATGTTCCACAGCGCTCGTTGGAACCATACGGTAAGTTTAGAAGGCAAAAAGGTAGCGGTTATCGGAACCGGAGCCAGTGCCATCCAAATAGTACCGGCTATTGCAGGGCAGGTTAAGGAGTTGTTGTTATTTCAGCGCACACCACCGTGGATACTGCCTAAGCCTGATCGCGCTATGTCGGCTTTCGAAAAGAAAATGTTTGCCGCCCTGCCGTTTACCCGACAGTTGTTGCGCGGTTTTTTGTACTGGCGCAACGAGTTATTTGCCGTGGGCTTTGTTTCGAAACCCGGTATTATGAACGTAGCCCGCAAGATGGCTTTAAAGCATATAGACCAGACCATTGCCGACCCGGTGTTGCGTAAAAAAGTTACACCTACCTATACCGTTGGCTGCAAGCGGGTGTTGCTTTCCAACGAGTATTATCAAACACTCTGCCGTAGCAACGTGGATGTAATTACGGAAGGAATAACGGAAATAAACGCCAGCGGGCTGCAAACCAGCGATGGTAAACAACACGATGTGGATGCTATTGTGTTAGCCACGGGTTTTCATGCAGCAGACGGTGTTGTGGCCATTGATTTAAAAGGCAGAAACGGGCTGGATATTAACCAGGCCTGGAAAGACGGCGCCGAAGCTTACCTGGGCACTACGGTTAGCGGCTTCCCAAATCTGTTTTTAATTGTAGGACCTAATACAGGATTGGGCCATAGCTCTATGCTACTGATGATTGAAGCGCAGGTGCAATATATTATGGGAGCCATTGCGCATTTACAACGCAATAAACTGAAGGCTATTAATGTAAAGCCCGAGGTGCAGGAAGCATACAACAAGGATATTCAACAACAGTTAAGCCATACCGTTTGGCAAACCGGAGGCTGCCATAGCTGGTATCAGAATAAGAATGGTAAAAACGTTACGTTATGGCCGGGGCACACGTTTACGTTTATGCGCCGCACGAAACATTTTGAAGCGGATAAATACGAGCAAGTTGCTTAGGTGCTCATTCTCCGTGTAAACTCAATACCTGAATTTCGACCCGCCGGTTAGCGCTGGCTTCTTTTTCGTTTTTAGCATACGGAAACAACATGTGCGTGGCTGCGCGGCCAACTGTTTTCAGGCGCTCAGGAGCTATGCCGTGGTCTACCAGGTATTCGTAAACCGTAGCAGCACGGTCCTCGGATAATTGCTGAAATGAACCGGGATAACTTTCCCTGCCTCCAACGTTAAACATGCCTGCTGCATTAACGTGTCCTTCAATTAAAATCACCATCTTTTTATTGCGCTGCATCAGATGCCACAAGGCTTCAACCGATGGTTGCGAGATGGGAAGGAGCGTAGCCAGGCCACCGTAAAAATTGATGTTGCCCACAGGATACTTAGCCCCCTTTTTAAGTTTAGGCAATACGGTTTTTAAAGGCGGAAAGGTTTGCGTGGATTGCAGTTGATTGGTATTAATAACGGCTGTGCCTATAAACGAGCTATCGTTAGTAAACGTAAGCGTATAGTTAACCTTTGGTTCAATAGCTGTTTTTAAGTGATACTTACCATTATTATCGGTGTTTGTAGTGGCTACGGTTTGTCCTTTTAAATCGGCTAAGGTTACAGAGGCTACCACCGGCAGACTATCTTCATTCACTACCTGTCCGCTTAATTCAACCGGTTGTAAGTTGTAAAAGAAAAGGGCATGCCCACTACCATGCGGGGTTACATTATCCAGTACCAGCATATACTTTTCGCCTTTTTTTACCTGTAGCGGTAACGAAAACTGTTTGCCCGGCCCCTGCGGGTAAAAAGCCTTGAGGGCATCGGTGGCTAAGCCCGTTTTGCCGGCACGGCTATAGCTGGTGTTATTGCTGATGTTACCCCTAACGGGTATAACTTTTTGTTGGGTTACCTTGTTGCAGAAGCCGGTATCGTTGTAAGGATAGAGCAGAAAGTCGTAATCATCACTGCTATCGGTGGGTACAATATCAAAGGTAAGCTGACCATCCACCTGAATATTCAATAAATACCAAGCGCTGTTGTGTTCCTGCTCAAAGGCTATTTCGCTGTTTTTATCGCGGGTGGTAATTTCCTGCAGCTGCCCGTACGATTGCGGTGCCTGTGTGGGACCATACTTACTGCCTTTAACAATAGTGAGGGGCACAGCTGTTTTACAATCGCAGGAAGTGCGCAACAATTCGTCGGCTTTGGTACCAAGAGCTGTTAGTACTAACAACAGGGTAAAGAAGTGGTTCATACGGTGGCTTTGTTTACGTTAAATGCCTGTACTGACATTTAGTAACAAAACGCCGCCGCTGTTTCCGGTATTTTGTTGTAACCGGTTAGTAGCCCAGTATTTTCAGCATGCTTTCGGCTGTTTGTTCTTCGGCGAATACGCGGTAGGTAAACTCGCCTTTCTTTTTCTCATCAACCAAAATGTGCGGAGGCGAAGGAAGCATGCAGTGTTTTATGCCCCCGTAACCGCTTAACGTATCCTGGTAAGCGCCGGTATTAAAGAAGCCGATATACAGTTTTTCGCCCTGCTTGATGCGTGGCAGATATACCTGGTTAATGTGGGCATCGCTGTTGTAGTAATCGCCCACGTCGCAGGTAATGCCTCCCAGGTTTACATGGCTGTATTCATCGTCCCATTTGTTGATAGGCAGCATGATAAAACGTTGCGAAAGGCCCCAGATATCGGGCAGGCTGTTCATCAGCGAGCCATCCAGCATATACCAGGTTTCGCGGTCGTTCTGGCGTTTTACGCCCAGCACGTTAAACAATACGCAGCCGCTTTCGCCCACCGTGTAGCTGCCGAACTCGGTAAAAATATCGGGCTCATCAACGCCTTCGTTGGTGCAAGTGGTTTTTATCTGCGTTACAATCTCGCTAACCATGTATTCATAATCAAAATCGAAGGCCAGCGAATGTTTGATGGGCATACCGCCACCAAGGTTAATAGCAGTCAGCTCGGGGCATATTTTCTTTAAGTCGCAATAAACGCCCAATGCCTTGTGAAACTCCGTCCAGTAGTAGTTTACATCCTTAATACCGGTATCGATAAAGAAGTGCAGCATCTTTAATTTAAAGTGCTTGCTGTTTTGGATCTTCTCCTGGTAAAAAGGAACGATGTCGTTATAACGGATACCGAGGCGCGAGGTATAAAATTCATACTTGGGTTCTTCCTCGGCAGCAATGCGTATACCAATGTTCATGGTTTCGGCCGGGGCACCGTATTTCTCCAGCTCAGCCATATTATCCAACACCGGTATCAGGTTCTTATAACCGCTTTGCCAGGCATCCAGAATGTTGCTGATGTATTTATCGGTTTTAAAACCGTTGCAGATGATATAGTTATCCTTTTTTACCTTTTTCTTCTCTTCCAGCTTTTTTATCAAATCAAAATCATAGGCGCTGCTGGTTTCCATATGCACCTTGTTTTTCAAGGCTTCCTCTACCACAAAAGCAAAGTGCGAGCTTTTGGTGCAGTAGCAATAGTGGTAATCGCCTTTGTAATCGTTATTGGCTATGGCGGAGTTGAACAGGCGGCGGGCTTTTTGTATCTGCTGACCGATTTTTGGGAGATACGTAATGCGCAGGGGAGTGCCGTATTTCTCAATAATATCCATTAAAGGCAGGTCGTTCCAGTAAAGCAGGTTCTTTTCCTCTTTAAAGTCGCGTTGTGGGAAGTCGAACGTCTGCTTAATCAGGTCGCTGTATTTCTGGCGTTTGGTCATTGTAGTGTGTTTTGCCCTTTAAAAGGAGTGCGAAAATAATATACAGATAATTAACGCGCAGCCTTTATTTTTACCCGCATGATTGAGAAGGATTTAAAGGAAGCAACCATTCGGATTTTTAAGGAGCAGTTTGGCGCGGAAATAACGGCAGACCTGGTAACTGTGGGCATTACCAAGAAGGAACACGAGGGCGATTATACCATTGTGGTGTTTCCGCTGGTAAAGTTTTCGAAACTGGGGCCTGAGCAAACAGCGAATGCGCTGGGAGAGAAGTTGAAGGAACAAACGGGGTTCATATCTGCCTACAACGTTATTAAGGGTTTTTTGAACCTGTCGTTATCGGATAGCTATTGGCTGAACCGCCTGCAAAGCATTGCAAGCGACGGAGGTTTTGGTGTGTTACCTGCCAATGGCCAAAAGGTAGTATTGGAATACTGCGGACCCAATACCAACAAACCGCTGCACATAGGCCACGTGCGTAATATGCTGCTGGGTTTTAGCATGAGCGAAATACTGAAGGCTGCCGGCTGTGATGTTACCAAGGTGAATATTTATAACGACCGGGGTATTGCGATCTGCCAAAGCATGGTAGCTTATAAAAAATGGGGTAATGGCGCTACTCCTGAGTCTACAGGAATAAAAGGCGACCATTTTGTGGGCGATTGGTATGTGAAGTTTAACCAGGAAGCCATGGAGCAGATCAAGGCACTGGAAAATGCGCCGGCTGAAAAAGACGATGCCAAGAAACTGACCCCTATTTTTAAGGAAGCACAGGAACTGTTGCTGAAATGGGAAGCCGGTGATGCTGAAACAGTGGCACTCTGGAAAAAGATGAATGCCTGGGTGTATAAAGGTTTTCAGCAGACCTTTAACCTGATAGGCGTGGACTTTCAAAAGGACTATTACGAAAGCGAGACCTATAAATTGGGGAAGGATATTGTAGATGAAGGGCTGCAGAAAGGCATCTTCTATAAACGGAAGGATGGAGCTGTAGCGGTGGACTTAACCCCGGAAGGACTGGATGAGAAAGTGTTGCTGCGTGCAGATGGTACTTCCATCTACATTACCCAGGACCTTGCTACCGCCGAACTGCGGCATAAGGAGTTTGGTATGGACCGCATGATTTACGTGGTAGCCAACGAACAGGACTACCATTTTAAAGTGCTGAAACTGGCGTTGCAGAAGCTGGGTAAAAAATGGGCTGATGGCATTTACCACCTTTCCTATGCATTGGTGGAGTCACCTACCGGCCGTTTTAAATCGCGCGAAGGCAAAACAGCCGATGCGGATGATTTGATTGCCGAGGTGATGCGCATAGCCGAAGAAAAGACAAAAGAGCTGGGTAAGATTGACGACTTTACCGATGAACAGAAGAATGAACTGTTCCATACCATTGGTTTGGGTGCGCTTAAGTTTTTTGTACTGCGGGTTAATCCGTTCAAAAAAATCATTTTCAACCCCGAGGAGAGTATAGACTTCCATGGTTTTACCGGTCCGTTTATACAATACACGCATGCGCGTATACGTGCCATACTGCGTAGGGCAGCGGCCGTTACCACGGAGGATTATGAAGCCCTGAAGGATTATACGCTTTCGGCTGAGGAGAAAGAAGTGATTATTCAGTTAGGCCAGTATGAGAATACCCTGCGTGTTGCGGCTGAAAAATACGACCCTTCTGAAATGGCTAATTACTGTTATACGCTGGCTAAAACATTCAATAAGTTTTACCACGAAAAACCGATACTAACTGCGGCAACCGAGCGGGAGAAAAAGCTGCGTGTAGCGCTTACCGCCGAAACCGGGCGACTGCTTGCCAAAGGCATGAAACTGTTGGGCATAGAAGTTCCGGAGCGTATGTAGCTATAGGAATGTTTGGTTTGCCATATCTTGTATTTTGATAGTTGATTCTATTAAAATATATTTCGCCCCATAAGCGTTTTCGGTTTGAACCTATGAAACATTTATGGCTAACCTTTCTGTTGGCATATTTTACCAGTTATGCCCAACAGGATACTACTATCTATTCTTTTCCGGTGGCCGCTCCACAATTTTCCGGTGGCGATTCGGCACTTTTTCTGTTTTTTAAAGAGCACATTGTATATCCTAAAACCTGTACCGATTCGGCTATCCAGGGTAAGGTGTATATAAAAGCAGTTATTGAAAAGGATGGTGCAGTAGGGCAGGCGGTAGTGGTAAAAGGTGTTCATCCTCTTTTAAATGCCGAAGCACTGCGGGTAACTGCCCAATTGCCTGCATTTATCCCGGCCTTGCTACATGGTCAGCCGGTAAGGTCATCCTTTGTTTTTCCAGTGATGTTTAAAGTGGAAGTTAAACAGGCGCCTACGGCTGCGCTGCCACCGCCACCGGTTGCCGATTCTACCTTTTATGCATTAGCGGTGTTAAGCAAAGTGGATGTGCCACCTGCGTTTCCTGGTGGTATCGGAACGCTTACGAAGTACCTTGATATGTGCGTATCGTATCCTTTGCTATGCAGGGAATTAAATATTCAGGGTACGTGTACGGTAGGGTTTGATGTAGAAACGGATGGCAGTGTAGCCAATATCAAAATTTTAAAAGGGGTACACTATGAACTGGATAATGAAACAGTACGTGTAATTAAGCTGTTGCCAGATTTTAAACCGGCCGAAATTAACGGAAAGCCTGTACCATGTGCCGTTAGCCTTAAAATCAGCTACACGCTGGCCTGTTCGGCTGATGAGGGTTATATGAGTAATGAAGATGATAATCGTTTGCGCTACCCCGGTGGTTTTAGGGCGATGGCCAAAGCGTTTATGAGTTTGTTGCATTTTCCCGAAGGCGACCTGAATATATTCGACAATAATAACCGCATCATTATATCATTTGATGTAGATACCGAGGGCCTTGCAACCAATCCTAAATTGCTGCAAGGATACCGGTCTGAACTGGATAAGGAGGTACTGAAGGCGGTTAGCGGGTTAGAAAGATTTAGCACTCCCGTTATTAACGGGCATAAGGTTGGAGGAAAAATAACCCTGCCCGTTAAATTCAAAAAAACAACAGATAGAGAGGGCAAGCTAACAGTTGCCTTTGATACAGACTTTCAATTCGGAAAAGTTTCCAACGAACGGGAGGAATATTCGTTTATAGACGAGTACCCCTATTTTGATGGTTATGATAAAAGGCAGATGGAAGAGGTGCTTCGCAACCGTGTTATCATTCCGGAGGAGGAAAAGTTTAATCTTCAAAAGGGAATATGTTATGTGCGCGTATTTATAACCGAAACGGGTGACTTGCTGAATGTTCGTGTATATAAAGGTGTTACTGATGCCCTGGATGCTGAAGCTGTACGGGTGGTAAAGGAGCTCGCCAATCTTACCCCTGCCCGGTTTATGGGGCGTAATTGTGGTTACGAATTGATAATGCGTATTGATTTTAGAGGCTTATAGTTATGAACAGAACAGCGCTTTTTATATTGATGATGGTAGTGCTGCGTTTAGCAAACGCGCAGGCCGATTCCATTTGTTATAATCCTGATGAGCCTGCGGTTTTTCCCAAGGGTATTACTACGATGTATACAATTATCGGGCAAAAGGCTGAGCAACTTGGTTTGTTTAAAACCAATATTCAGGCGCAAACTCTGAAATATTATCTGGTTATTGATACCAATGGCCGTGTGGTGGCATTACTGAACGGCGGGTGTGTTGTGGATACCATGATTGAACGAATATTTACTACTGCATGTAAGTCGCTTCCACCTTTTGTTCCGGCGCGTAAAAATGGAGTCCCGGTAAAAGGCGCCAGATTGTTTCCTTTCTTTCTCGAAAATTTTGTTGGCTACGGGGCTGAGTTCGGTGTTAAGGTTTCGCTTGAACAGGGTAAAGAAGTAGCGGGTAAGGATTTTGGTGTGTTTATTGCCCGATTCGTAAAACTTTTAAAGGCCAAGCTATTTTATCCAAGGAATTACAGGCCATTAAAATACGATGGCAAAGTACAGGTAGAGTTCTATTTTAACAAAAAAGGGAAGCCTACCCGGTTTCAGGTGCTCAAATCAGATAAAAGTGAGTTTGTAGAAAATTCGCTTATTACCCTGTTTTTACAAGATCCTATTTCAACCGATTACCGGGAAATGATTGGAGAGGAGGTGTCCTTTATTGCCACTTTTACCTACACGGCTTACGATGATTTGGAAAGCGTTTTTCCGTCGGATAGGTAGCCACTGGAGAGGAGTTTATACAATAATTAGGGGGCTTAGGGGTTAAACTTATAGGCACAGGTGCAAATTAACCGCTATAAGTGCTTGCCATTATTAACCATAAACCCTTTTGTATGGATACCCAAACCGAAAAACGCCGCGATAAAAGGATTTTTATTGTTGCCATTATACTGCTTGCGCTTACCAATGGAATAACACTTTATTTATTGCTGAGCGAGAAACATGAGAAGGAACAGGTGATTGTTGAGAAGGTTTCGCTGGAGCAGGACTACCAAAGCGTAACGGCCGATCTGGATTCGCGCAAGGCAGAATTGCAACAGATGATGGGCACGAACGCGGAACTTGATAAACAGATTAACGAACAGTTAGCGCTTATTGACGAGCAAAAAGCTAAACTGGAAGAAGAGCATAAGCAGAACACACTTACACAGGCGCAATTAAATGCAGCGCGCAAAAAGATTACCGAGTATACCGCCAATATCAGCGATTTGCAAAAGCAGGTAGAAGATTACAAAGCGCAAACAGCGCAACTAAGCCAGGAGAAAGAACAGTTGTCTACCGACCTGAACAGCGAAAAGCAAACTACCAGCCAACTTACCGTAGTAAAGGATAGCCTGGCTAAAAAAGTAGATGCCGGCAGCTACCTGCAAATTGCTAAAGTGGATGTAACCGCCATTAAGCGCAAAAACAATGGCACTGAAGTACCGGTTGAAAAAGCAAAAGCCGCAGAGAGCATTAAGGTGAGTTTTGAAACCGGCATTAATAAAGTGCTTGACCCCGGTCAACTGAATTTATATGTGCGTATCATAAATCCAAGGGGCGAAACACTTACCGCAGGCAGTAGCAGTGGATCAGGCGTAATACCTGAAACCGAAAGTGGTAAGCCCGTGCAGTATTCCAAACTGGCTAACATTAATTACGAGCAGCGCAATAAAAAGGTAGTGTTCTACTGGACCCGCTATATAAATGACCCCGGTACCTACCGCGTTGAAATTTACCAAAGTGGTAAAGTAATAGGTAAAGGGCAGGTACGATTAAGCTAATGCTAACCATAAAGTAGCGAGAGGACCTCCGGCCGGCATGTGGGCATGGAGGTCCTTTACATTTAAGGGAAAATGACGGCCGAAGGTGGCAAAAGGGGCCTCAACGGGGAATTGTTATCTTTGCACCGGCTATCCGCTATCGCTCCCCTTTCCTACGGTTGGGTATTGCAATATTGCTGTGCAGGCGTACCGCCGTTCATTATCCCGGTAGGGGTTACATTATACTATCTAAAATCAACAAATGCCATTTAAAAAATTAGAAATCATTGATCCTATTCTGCAAGCTTTAAAAACAGAAGGATATACTACTCCCACGCCTATTCAACAGGAAGCTATTCCGATTGTATTAAAAGGCCGCGACCTGTTGGGTTGCGCCCAAACCGGCACCGGCAAAACTGCCGCATTTGCTATTCCGATCCTTCAGTTGCTGAAGGAGTCTCATGCACCTGCTCCCAAGGGTCATAAAATGATCCGTTCCCTGATATTAACCCCCACGCGCGAGTTAGCCGTACAAATAGGCGATAGCTTTAGTGCTTATGGCCGCCACACCGGTTTAAAACATACCGTAATATTTGGTGGTGTTTCGCAGTTTCATCAGGTGGAAGCGCTTAAAAAGGGCGTAGACATTCTCATTGCCACTCCGGGTCGCTTGCTTGATTTAATGAACCAGCGTTTTGTAGACCTGCAGGCCATCAAAATTTTTGTGCTGGATGAAGCCGACCGTATGCTGGATATGGGTTTTATTAATGATATTAATAAAGTAATTGCGCGTATACCCAAGCAGCGTCAAACCTTGTTCTTTTCGGCCACCATGCCTAAGGAGATACGCAAGCTGGCGGATAGCATTTTGTTTGAGCCGGTTTACGTAGAGGTAACACCGCCATCCAGCACGGTGGATGCCATCAAGCAATCGGTGTATTTTGTAAGTAAGAACGACAAGCCTTCGCTGCTGTTGCATCTATTGAAGGATAAGGCCATTAGTCGCGTATTGGTATTTACCCGCACCAAGCATGGTGCCGATAAGGTTACACGCATTTTGGCAAAGGCAGGCATTAAATCGGCGGCCATACATGGTAATAAATCGCAGAATGCGCGGCAGGCAGCGCTTAACCAGTTTAAGGACGGTAACCTGCGTGTGTTGGTAGCTACGGATATAGCAGCCCGCGGTATTGACGTGGATAATCTAAGCCACGTTATAAACTATGAGTTACCGAATGTGCCTGAAACCTATGTGCACCGTATTGGCCGCACCGGCCGGGCCGGCCTGAGCGGACAGGCGTTCTCCTTCTGCGATCCGGAAGAAAAAGCATACCTGAAGGATATTCAGAAAACCATTGGCAAGCAGTTGCCGGTGGTTGACGAGCATCCCTATCCTATGTCGGCCAGCGCAGCGGCGTTTACGCCTGCACCAGCGCCTAAAAAGCAATTTCATCAAAAGCCTGCCGGCAAAGGCCAGAAACCTGCCCACAAGGGTGGCAGTGGCGGACATAAAAGCAGTGGCAGCAGTGCGCATAAAAGTCCGGCTCAAAAAGGACAGAATGCAGGTAAAAAGTGGTGGGGCAGTAAGCAAAAATAGCCCGGCGTGTTAATTCGGCACAATTGGTATTAAGTATGCGTTAATCCTGCAGCGAAAATGCCGCTAGTATCGTATACTTGTACCACAATTAAAAAATACAATGCAATCCTTTAACAAAGAGCAGGTACTGGAAGACCTTAGAAATTGGAATACGATGCTGAAAAAGTATCAGATGCCCAGCACTAAACAAGCGGTGTTTCAACTGGCTAACAGTTTCGCCTTCTATATCGGTCTGCTGATCCTGCAGTTCTACTTATTCGATAAATCAGTGCTGTTATCAGCCGCCCTGGCCGTATTGAACGGTTTTTTACTGGGCCGCATATTTATCATTCAGCACGATTGCGGTCACCAGTCGTTTACCCGCCACCGCACCCTTAATGATATTGTAGGTACCGTTTGTAGTATGCTTACGGTTATACCTTACAAATACTGGGCAAAGTCACACAACTTTCACCATGCGCATAACGGTCAGTTAGAGTATAGCGATATTGGTGATGTAGAGTGCTTAACTACCGAGCAATACAGTCAACTTACCTGGAAAGCCAAACTTTGGTATCGCATTTACCGCAACCCGTTTTACCTGTTTACCATCGGTGGTTTTATTTATGTGGTAGTTTACAACCGTTTCGCATTTTTAAGCAGCGGCGAGTTTAAAAAGGTGCGCAAGTATGTAACCATCAGCAACGTAATGTTTGTGCTGGTATATGCGGCTTTGGCATACCTGATTGGCCCTGCGCGCTTTTTGATCGTGCAGTTTATTAACCTGCTTTTCTTTGGTACGTATGCCTTGTGGTTCTTTTACATTCAGCACCAGTACGAGCATATTTACAAGAGCGGTAAGGACCGCTGGAACTACGTGCTTTCTGCTATCAAGGGAAGTACCTACTACAAGTTACCGGGTGTGTTCCATTGGTTAACCGGTAACATCGGTTACCACCACATTCACCACCTGTGCCCTACCATTCCGTTTTACAACCTGCCGAAAGTGCACCGCGAGAATCCGATTTTTGAAAAGCATGCCAACACCATTACTTTTTGGCAAAGCCTGAAAACCGTGCACGCTAATTTGTGGGATGCCCAACGCCAGAAGATGGTATCGTTTAGCGAATACAAACGCAACCGGCGTGCAGCGCAGTAAAACATTGCGCCCTGGTTTTCTTCTTTTCAGCATTTTTGAATTTTTCTGAAACAATATGTTGCGGAAACCAATTTATTATTTCACATTCGCGTCCTCTTTTTAAAGACACATAGAACAAGGTTCGCATAAGATGAAGAAAATATTCGCATACGAATATTCGTTACCACAGGGCAAAACTGCCGCTGCTGCTAAGCTCATCATACTGAGAGGGACTGCCTTTGTTATGGACGCTCACTCCATCCGCACCAGTCTCTCTACCCCGTTCTTCCCACGCCGTTGATACAGCTTGCCTGTTTTTAGGCTGTAGCCGTTGTGTATGGTTACAGTGGCACTTTTTAAGTGCCGTTCCTGCAATTTTTATTGGTATCCTATTTCGTGATTTCAAAAGGTGTTCTGGTATGAATCAACCCTTTGTAATACTGGTGGCTGGCGAGCCCCATGAAAAATACGCTGAACAGATTTGTTTGGAGATGGAGCAATCGGCGAAGGCCCGTGGTACGGGTATAGCCAAGCGCTCGCCTGATTACATACGCGAGAAAATGCGCGAAGGCAAGGCTGTAGTTGCATTTGCTGCTACCGGCGAATGGGCGGGATTTTGTTACATCGAATCGTGGGGGCATGGTAATTACGTTGCCAACTCAGGCTTGATAGTGGCACCGGCTTTCCGCAAAAGCGGCCTGGCACGCGAAATCAAGCAAAAGATATTTGAGCTTTCGCGCCAACGTTATCCCGACTCCAAACTGTTTGGCCTGACCACCGGGCTTGCGGTAATGAAAATTAATTCCGACCTGGGTTACGAACCGGTTACTTATTCCGAACTAACCGATGATGAGGAATTCTGGAAGGGATGCAGGAGTTGTGTGAACTTCGAAATACTGCAAAGCAAGGAACGTAAAAACTGCCTGTGCACGGCCATGTTATACGACCCCGCCGAAAAAGAGGTGGCAGTTGTAGAGCCGGCCAAAGGTGGCAGTAACCTGCTGAGTGGCATCAAGCAATTCTTCTCGCTTATTTTTTCCATCACCTTTTAACTTTTACCGATAGTGAAAAACAAAATTGTATTGGCATTTAGCGGCGGACTGGATACCACCTATTGCGCTTTATATCTTAAAAACGAACTGCACTACGAGGTGCATGCATTAACCGTCAACACCGGTGGGTTTTCGGAGGAGGAGATAGGCCGGATAGAGGCACACGCAAAGGCTCTGGGTGTTGCCAGCTTTACCTGTTTTGATGCACGCGAGGTGTATTACCGCGATGTAATTAAATACCTGGTGTTCGGCAATGTGCTGAAGAATAACACCTATCCACTTTCGGTAAGTGCCGAGCGGATAGTGCAGGCGATGGCAACTGCCCGACATGCCCGCAAGATTGACGCTGCTGCCGTAGCACATGGAAGCACCGGTGCCGGTAACGACCAGGTGCGCTTTGATATGGTGCTGAACATTATGGCGCCTGAATTAAAGATTATTACCCCTATCCGCGACCTACAGCTTTCGCGCGAGCAAGAGATTGCATACCTGAAGGCCAACAATGTTTCGATGAATTTTGAGAAGGCGGCTTACAGCATTAACAAGGGTATCTGGGGAACTTCGGTGGGAGGGAAGGAAACGCTTACCTCAGGTAAATCGTTGCCTGAAACAGCTTATCCATCGCAGGTTGAAAAGAACGGCAGTGAAGACGTGGTACTGACTTTTGAGAAAGGTGAATTGAAAGGGGTAAACGGCACTGCATTTGCGAACCCTGTTGATGCCATACTTGCGCTGCAACAACTGGCGGCATCTTATGGCATTGGCCGCGATATACATGTGGGTGATACCATTATCGGCATCAAAGGCCGTGTGGGTTTCGAAGCGGCTGCACCACTTATTATTATTAAAGCGCACCACTTGTTAGAGAAGCATACACTTACCAAATGGCAATTATACTGGAAGGATCAAATAGCGGCCTGGTATGGTAACTGGTTGCACGAAGGCCAGTTCCTTGATCCTGTTATGCGTGATATAGAAGCTTTCCTTACTTCCACCCAGCAGTTTGTATCGGGTAAGGTGTTTGTTACACTGCAGCCCTACCGTTTCGAGTTAACCGGTATTGAATCGGAGCATGATTTGATGAGTGCCAAATTCGGCAGTTACGGCGAAATGAACAAAGGCTGGAGCGGCGAAGATGTGAAGGGCTTTACCAAAATCTTCGGCAATCAAACCGGTATTTATTACAACGTTAACCAGCTTAACTCCGTTTTCGATGCAGAAAATTAGAGCCGGAATTATCGGCGGTGCCGGTTACACCGGTGGCGAATTGCTACGCTTGCTGTTGCTGCATCAAGCGGTAGAGGTTGCCTTTGTGCAAAGCGAAAGCCAGGCAGGTAAACCGGTAGCAGCCGTACATACCGATTTGCTGGGAGAAACCAATCTTATGTTTAGTGCCGTCCACAACACGGAGGTAGATGTGCTGTTTCTCTGTGGTGGTCATGGCGCAGCGCGCACCTTTTTAGCGGCATATAATCTTCCACCAGAGGTGGTAGTAATTGATTTGAGTCACGATTTCAGGCATGCGGATAATAACGCCATTGGCAACCGCAAATTTGTATACGGATTAGCTGAACTAAACCGCGAGCAAATTAAACGTGCGGATAGTATTGCTAACGCGGGTTGCTTTGCTACGGCCATTCAACTGGCTTTGCTTCCGTTGGCGCATGCGGGTAAATTAGGCGGCGAAATACACGTGAACGCTACAACCGGTAGCACCGGTGCGGGACAAAGTTTGTCGGCTACTTCGCATTTTAGCTGGCGCAGCAACAACCAAAGCGTTTACAAAGCATTTGAGCATCAGCATCTGCAGGAGATTGGCGAATCGCTGCAAAGCCTGCAACCGGGTTTTGATGGGGAGATTTTATTTGTGCCGCAGCGCGGTGCCTTTACACGGGGCATACTGGCTTCGGTTTATCTAACCACTGCATTGAACGCAGTGGAACTTGCTGCTTTATACCAAAGCTATTATGCCGGTCATCCTTTCGTAGTTATCAGCGATAAAGAGGTAGATGTTAAGCAAGTAGTGAATACCAATCGTTGCTTTTTGCATTTGGCTAAGCACGGCAACCGCGTGCTTATTACTTCGGTAATTGATAACCTGTTGAAAGGTGCCTGCGGACAAGCCGTGCAACATATGAATTTGATTTTTGGGTTGGAGGAAACAACCGGCCTTAAACTAAAACCAAGCGCCTTTTAATCATGAATCTGTTTGATGTATATCCACTTTTTGATGTAACCCCTGTTAAAGGTGAGGGCGTTTATCTGTATGATGATAATGGGCAGCGTTACATGGATTTTTACGGAGGCCATGCCGTTATATCCATCGGGCATAGTCATCCGCATTATGTAAAAACCATTAGCGAGCAATTGCAGCGCCTGGGTTTTTATTCCAACTCGGTTAAAATAGCGCAGCAACAGGAATTAGCGGATAAGCTGGGCGAATTGTGCGGCTATGCCGATTATAATCTCTTTCTCTGTAACTCCGGAGCCGAGGCAAATGAGAATGCTTTAAAACTGGCTTCGTTCAGGAACAAGCGTAAGAAGGTAATTGCTTTTCAAAAATCGTTTCATGGTCGCACGTCGCTGGCCGTGGCAACTACCGATGATGCCGCTTTGCGCGCGGGTGTAAATGCGCATAGTGATATCGTGTTTTTACCCTGGAACGATGCTGATGCTTTAGCAGCGGCCTTTGATGAGCAGGTTTGCGCTGTTATTATTGAAGGTATACAGGGTGTGGGCGGCGTAAATATCCCGGATGCAAACTTTCTTCTGCAACTCCGCCGCTTGTGCGATAAGTACGGTGCAGCACTGATACTGGATGAAATACAAAGCGGTTACGGCCGCAGCGGCTACTTCTTTGCCCACCAATATGCAGGTATAAAGGCTGATTTAATTACCGTAGCCAAAGGCATGGGCAATGGTTTTCCGGTGGCTGGTGTATTGATCAGTCTCCAGTTTGAAGCGAAGCATGGCATGCTGGGCACCACCTTTGGAGGTAATTACCTGGCTTGCGCTGCCGCTAATGCAGTGCTGGATGTTATCAAACAGGAAAACCTGATAGAAAATGCCCGCGAAACCGGCAATTATCTGCTGCAGCAATTGAACGGTATGGAAGGCGTAAAAGAAATACGCGGCATGGGCCTGATGATAGGCGTGGAGTTGGAAGAGCCCTGCGCAGCCCTGCGTAACCGTTTGCTAAAAGAACACCACATCTTCACCGGTTCTTCATCTAATAAAAATACGCTGCGTCTGTTACCGCCTTTAAATATAGGCAAGCATGAAGCAGACCTGTTTCTGGAAGCTTTTTATTCATCCTTAAAACTGGCCGTATAATGCAGCAGTTTCTTTCGGTTAAAGATGCCGGTCATCTTCCGGCGCTTATCCAGGAAGCCCTGGAATTGAAAAAGGACGTAAATGGATTTACCACACTTGGTAAAAACAAAACCATTGGTTTGCTTTTTCTGAACCCCAGTTTGCGTACCCGCATGAGCACGCAGCGCGCCGCCTATAACCTGGGCATGAACGTAATGGTGCTAAACCTGGACAAGGATAGCTGGCAGATAGAGTTTGAAGATGGTGCTGTGATGAACGGTAACAAAAGCGAACACATCCGCGAGGCGGCTGCTGTTATAGCGCAGTATTGCGATGTAGTGGCCCTGCGTGCTTTCCCCGGTTTGGTAGACCGTGACAAGGATTACAACGAGGAGATATTGAGCAGCTTTATGAAATACTGCAACAAACCCATGGTAAGCCTTGAATCAGGCACGCGCCATCCGCTGCAGAGTTTTGCCGATATGATTTCTATAGCCGAAACTAAAACGGTGGAGCGCCCTAAGGTGGTGCTTACCTGGGCGCCGCACATCAAAGCTTTACCGCAGGCAGTGCCCAACTCGTTCGCCGAATGGGCTATTGCCAGCGGTGCCGAAGTGGTGGTAACCCAACCCGAAGGTTATGAGTTAGAAGAAAGTTTTACCAAAGGAGCAAAGGTGGTTTACGACCAAAACGAAGCGTTGAAAGGTGCTGATTATGTATATGTAAAAAACTGGTCGGCTTACAAAGAATATGGCGCTATGCCTGAAGCACAAGGTGATTGGCTTTTTACGCCTGAAAAATTAGCGTTGACAAATAACGCCAAAGTAATGCACTGTTTACCGGTGCGCCGCAATGTGGAATTACCCGATGCCATTATTGACGGACCTAACAGCATTATTCAGTTACAGGCCGGTAACCGGGTTATAGCGGCGCAAACCGTTTTGAAGAAAATACTGGAAACCTTATAGCCATGCAGGAACTAACGGTTGTAAAAATTGGCGGCAATGTGCTGGATAAGGAAGAGGCGCTGGATGCATTCCTGCAGGATTTTGCTGTACTACAAGGCCCCAAAATATTGGTGCATGGTGGAGGTAAGTTAGCAACGGAGTTGAGTGCTAAATTGGGTATTGAAACCAACATGGTAGATGGCAGACGTGTTACAGGTGAAGCTACCATTCGCATTGTAACCATGGTATATGCAGGCTTTATCAATAAATCGGTAGTAGCGGCTTTACAAGTAAAAGGCTGTAACGCTATCGGACTAAGCGGTGCTGATGCACGCTTATTGCCTGCCGTTAAACGCCCGGTGAAAGAAGTAGACTACGGCTTGGTAGGCGACATACATGCATCGGAAGTAAATGTGGCGTTGCTCCGGCAATTATTACACGCAGGTATAACGCCCGTAATAGCACCCATTTCGTGTAATGCTGAAGGACAGTTGTTGAATATAAATGCAGATACCGTGGCAAAAACCATTGCCGCGGCATTTGGCACTTCGTATGTAACCACATTGATCTATTGTTTTGAAAAGAATGGATTGTTGCGCAATGTAGCGGATGAACAAAGTGTAATTGCCGAGATAGATGTACAATCCGCAGAAGCAATGAAAACAGATGGTTCTATCAATAAAGGCATGGTGCCTAAAATTGATAATGCCTTCGATGCTATAAAAAACGGTGTAAGCGCAGTGTATATCGGCCACGCCAATCATATTTTACAAATGAAGAACCGCACAGCGGGCTTCGGAACGTGCATAAAGGCTTAAGATGGTAAACGAACTAGCCGCTTTGTTGCAACAGTTGATAGCCATTCCTTCTTTCAGCAAACAGGAAGAGCAAACAGCCATGCTTATACAGTCCTTTCTTGAAGAGAAAGGATGTACCGTGCACCGCAGGGGCAATAACGTATGGACATATAACACACATTTTGATGCAACTAAGCCATTACTGCTATTGAACTCGCATCACGATACCGTGAAACCCAACTCCGGTTATACTCGCGACCCGTTTTTGCCAACCATTGAAGCTGGCAAGCTGTATGGATTAGGCAGTAACGATGCCGGTGGAGCATTGGTTTGTTTGTTAGGTACCTTCCTGCATTTTAAGGATCGTATCGATTTGCCTTTTAACCTGATTTATGCTGCTACTGCCGAAGAAGAAATTTCGGGCGTTAACGGCATTGAGAGTATCATTCAGGAATTGCCGAATGTGGAATTGGCGATTGTTGGTGAACCCACCTTATTGCAAATGGCCGTTGCCGAACGCGGTTTGTTGGTGTTGGATTGTACAAGCATTGGTAAAGCCGGGCATGCCGCACGTAACGAAGGGGTAAATGCAATTTACCAGGCCATGGAGGATATCAACTGGTTTCGCAGCTATCAGTTCCCGAAGCAATCGCCCTGGTTAGGTAAATTGAGCATGAATGTAACGATGATAAATGCCGGCACTGCCCATAATCAGGTGCCTGCCGAGTGCAACTTTGTGGTGGATATACGGCTAAATGATTGTTACACAGATGCTGAGGTATTAGAGATTATCCGCGCTAACGTGCAATGCGAAGTGAAGGAACGTTCTACGCGCATTAAACCTTCATTTATTGAAGTGGAACATCCCATAGTACAAGCAGCGGAGGCGCTTGGTATAGGGTTGTATGGTTCACCCACTACCTCGGATATGGCTCTCATGCCCTGGAAGGCAGTAAAAATTGGCCCCGGCGATTCGGCCCGCTCGCATGCCGCAGATGAATTTATTTATCTGAAAGAACTGGAAGACGGTTTGGCCACCTATATCCGGTTGATTGAAACCTATTCGCAAAAAGTAAACTAAGCACATGAAACTCTGGCAAAAAGGTGAATTACAGCAAGACGAGAAATCGCTGATGACGGAACGCTTTACCGTGGGTAACGACCGCGTATTGGACATGCGCCTGGCCCGCTTTGATGTGCTGGGTTCACTTGCCCATGCCGAAATGTTGAGCGAGGTTGGAATTATAACCAAAGCAGAGTTTGAAGTGATACAGACAGGCTTGCAGGCTATCCTTGCCGAAATAGAGGCGGGTACTTTTGTGCTGGAAGAACATGTGGAGGATATACACTCGCAGGTAGAAAAAACACTGACTGAACGTGTTGGCGATGCCGGTAAAAAACTGCACACCGGCCGCTCGCGTAACGACCAGGTATTGGTAGATATCAAGTTGTTTCTGAAACACGAGCTGAAAGGACTGTCGGACATGGTGTTGGTATTGTTTGAGCGTTTACAACACCTTAGCGAAACCTATAAGGATCATTTGCTACCCGGCTATACGCACTTTCAACTCGCCATGCCTTCCTCGTTCGGTTTGTGGTTTGGCGCCTATGCCGAAAGTTTGGTAGACGACATGGAATTACTGCTGGCCGCCTATAAAGTTGCCGATAAAAACCCATTGGGTTCTGGTGCAGGTTATGGTTCTGCATTTCCTTTAAACCGCACTACCACCACACGGTTATTGGGTTTTGCCGATATGAATTACAATGCTGTTTATGCGCAAATGACCCGTGGCAAGGCGGAAAAGGCCGCACTTACCGGTATGGCCGCAATAGCCGCTACGCTATCGCGCTTTGCCTATGATGTTTGCCTGTATATGAACCAGCAATTTGCTTATGTATCGTTCAGCGATTCGCTAACCACCGGCAGCAGCATTATGCCGCACAAAAAGAACCCTGATGTGTTTGAATTGATCCGTGCCAAATGCAATCGCCTGCAGGCTGCGCCTAACGAAATGACCCTGCTATGTAATAACCTGCCATCGGGTTATCACCGCGATATGCAGCTTACCAAGGATATTCTCTTCCCTGCTATTGATACCTTAAAGGATTGTTTGCAGGTGATGATTGCTGCATTGGATGAAATTAAAGTACGTGAGAATATTCTGAATGATGCTAAGTTTAATGAGCTGTTCAGCGTGGAAGAAATAAATAAACTGGTGGTGCAGGGCGTAGCCTTCCGCGATGCTTACAAGCAGGTGGGCCAGGCTATTAATGAAGGTAATTTTGATCCTGCCCGCGAGGTGCTACATACCCACGAAGGAAGCATCAGCAGGCTGTGTAATACGGAGATACGGCGCATGATGGCCGATGTACTGGCAGAATTTGATTAAGCGTTTAAGTGTGCTATCAGTTGCTGTTCTGCTTCATCCAGGTTAGTGGGCGTAACTTGTATAGGCATGCCTGCTGTAATGGTTACGGTACTAAACAAGCCCGGTATTACCTTTTTATCCCAGCCGCCTAGCCGTATACTACGTGAACAACTAAAATGCAGCGGTACAATGGGCACTTGTGCATCGCGGCTCATCCATAGCACACCCGGTTTTAAAACCTGTGGGGGGCCGGCAGGACCATCGCTTGCAAGGGTAGTGCTGTAACCCTGCTTTAAAAATCCGACCACCTTTTCAAGTGCTTGTTTGCCGCTATTGCCGCTGCTGCCAAGGCAAACATGTTCAACGCCGGTTAAGCGCAGCAATACATGCACCGGCTTCATATACCAGGCGGGGTGGTTCATCCAAACCTGTTTCTGCACGTTATGGAATGCAGCGAAATACAGCACGAGATCTTTATGCCAGATGCAATAAATGGCCGGACCTGTGGTTGGCAGCATGCCTTTAAATTCAATTTTACAGGTTAAAGCAATAAGACGTACGTAAATAAAAAACCACCAACCCAGTCCATAACCAAAAGCAAGGAACGCTGGTTTCCAATACCATTTTACGGTGTCAACCCTTTGCATCCGGCTAAGGTAGAAAACCTATTCACGCTACCTTATTTGTGGTGTATTCAAAATTATTAGCCTGATAATCAATTGTTTTTATAAAAATTGAATGCATAAGTTGCAAATACATAATATTCTTAGGTATTATTGCGTTAGCAAATAACCAACGCATATGATTTACTCTTCGGAACTGATAAAAGGCACGCTTAAGACCATCGTATTAAAACTACTGGCTGATAACAAACGCATGTATGGATACGAAATTACCCAACGGGTAAAGGAGCTAACGCTTGATAAAATTCAAATTACCGAAGGTGCATTGTATCCTACGCTGCATGCGCTGGAAGAGGATGGCCTGGTGACCACCGAAACTGAATTCATAGGTAAACGCGTACGTAAATATTATAGCCTAAGCCCTTCTGGTAGCACACGGGCTAAAGAAAAAGTTAGTGAACTGGCCGACTTTATGGAGACCATGAAGTTTTTACTGGATATAAAAACGTTGCCCGCTTAATGTATACGCTTAACGAACAACAAATTGATTATATACTTAACGACATACGTGCACGTGGCGTTAAAACGGAGAGCCTGCAGCTTAACCTCCTCGATCATGTTTGTTGTATTGTAGAGCAAAACATGCAGCCCGGCGATGATTTTGAACACTTCTATCTGCAAACCATCACTCGTTTTTATAAGCGCGAATTGCAGGAGATAGAAGAGGAGACTCATTATTTGTTAACCTACAAAAATTATTATGCTATGAAGAAAGTTATGCTGGCAAGCGGAGGCGCTTCTGCCATTATTATGATAGCCGCTATCATCCTTAAGTTCGAACACCTGCCCGGTGCGGCGGCCTTATTGGTTTCGGGCATTATGCTTTTTAGTTTGTTGTTTTTACCCCTGTTGTTTTTACTTAAGTTGAAGGAGCAACAAAATGCCCGCGAAAAAATTATAACTGCCTTAGGAACGCTGTCGGGCGTATTGTTTAGCCTGGGCATCCTGTTCAAGATAATGTACTGGCCGGGCGCCAATATGTTAGGTATACTAACCCTTGTAATAATGGGTTTGTTTTTTCTACCACTGTTTTTCTACAACGGCATACGCAAGCCCGAAGCAAAAGTAAATACGCTTGTAACTTCGGTGCTTATAGTAGCTGTTTGCGGACTGTTTTTGGCTTTAGTACGCACGCCTGCCGCCTCGCATATGGAACTGGTAAACCAAACCGGCACTTTTGTGCGTAATCAGCAATTGTTGAATACGGAAAGGCGACAACTGGAACGCACGTTTGCAGATACAACCATGTCATCGGATATTTTATTGTTAACCCGCCAAATTGATGCTGCCTGTGAGGAATTGAAAGCCTACATCCTGCTCCATGAAACCGGCGTACGGGTACTGGATGCCGATTATGAACAGAAGAATACCCTGATCAGCGAAACCCGGGCGCGGTTTTACTTCGAGGAAGGTTCTGCTGCTTATACCAAACTGAAAGACCTGCGTAAGGCCATTGAGCAATACAACGCCCGCGCCGCAAAGGTACCCGCCGTGCAGCCAATATCGGTTAAGCAAACGGTACTGGATATGACGGATGCAAAGGTTGTAACAGCGCTGAATGATCTGGTTCAAATTCAGTTATGCGTAGCTCAAAACACACGCGAATTGGCTTATATCAATTAAAGCCATCAAGTGCACGGTGCCTGTAATGGTGCCGTGCACTTATTAATACAGGCTTAACCTGTATTGCTTAATATTGGCGATAAACCTGCTTATGAAATGCAATGCAATCGTATTGGTAGCATTAGGCTATTTGTTTCAGATAAACGCTACGGCTCAAACAACTAACAGCTTTTTGTTTCAGCCTGTACCCGCATCCTTTTTCAATCGTACCGTAGTGTTGCCGGAGGGCTTTAGTTATAAAGTATTGTTTTCGGAAGGCGATACGGTTGTTACCAACAGCGACGTAAAAGCCCCTGCAAAGGGTAGTCAGGATATGGTGGTGTATATACCCATCAAAGGCTCTTCAAAGCACGGCTATCTGTATGTTAACCACGAAGAACATAAGCCAAACGCCTTGTTGGGTGATGGGGGAGGAGGCACTGTGTTTGAAATAAAACAGGATAAAGGCGGTTGGCGTGTAGTAGACGATTTTCATGCAGTTGATTTTGCAGGTGTAGGTCAAACTTTCCGGAATTGTGGAGGTACGCTTACCCCTCAAAAAACAGTGTTAACCACTGAAGAAGAATTGCCCTTGAGTAACACCGAAATATTTTCGCAGTTCGGTATTACGGATACGGCTGATTACAACGGCCGCAAAAAGTTTATGAATTACGGCTGGATTACCGAGGTTGATCCGCTTACCCATAAGGCACGAACAAAACTTAAGGTTTTGGGCCGTATGCGGCATGAAGATGCGCAGTGTATGCCCGATGGTAAAACCATCTATCTCACCGCCGATGATAAGCCTTCGGTACTGTTTAAGTTTGTGGCAGCGCGTAAACGTGATTATACAAAAGGTCAATTGTATGCCTACAAGCAAAGCGCAGATGCGGCAAGCGGCATTTGGATACCGCTTGCCATGGAATACGATTCGCTGGCGGATATTACCAATGTAGCGCTACGCCTTGGTGCTACCATGTTTATCAGCACAGAATGGATTGAAGCTGTTGGAGACAAGTTGTATATCACCGAATCGGGTAGTAACCGGTTTAGTTTTGAGGAAGAGATAAAGATGGGCGGCGTACCCGCAAAACACCTGCAGCAATTATGTAAAAAGGATAGCGGTTATTATGAGGATCCGTATGGCAGGTTACTGGAACTCGATCTTCGATCAAACAAAGTGCGCGTATTAGTAAATGGTGGCATTGCTCCCGGCGATTCGCTTTTCTGTTTTTCCAGTCCCGATGCCATGACCTCCGTAAAACTGCATGGCAAAACCTACCTGGTTATAAGCGAGGATACCCAAGGAAATAAAAATGGCAAGGCAAGTGCCGAGGTAGCGGCCCGCAACGAAACCTATAACGAAGTGTATTGGTTAGATCTTACTGTACCTGATCCTGCGTTAACTAATCTGCAGCGTTTTATGATGGCACCTGAAGGTTGTGAAACCACAGGTAATATGTTTACCCCCGATGGTAAAACCTATTTTGTTTCCATACAGCATCCGTCGGCTACAAATCCGGCACCGTTTAATAGATCGTGTGTTATTGCCGTTACAGGTTTTAAGTAGTTATTGTTTCGAACCTTCCGGTTCTCTTTCCGCATTACTCAAGCCCGAGTCGCGTAGCTCGCGGTTTTTCTGTGGATCGTTGGAAACTTTGTTGCTGTGCTTTACATCACTCTCGTAACTCTTATCTTTTTTCTGCGGAGCTATATTCCAGGGACTCTTTTTCTTTTCGGACCCGCGCTCTTTGCCAATTGTTTTTTTTGCCATAACGGTTGTTTATAGTACAACGGCAGCAAAGAAGAACTGGTATAAATTAAAAAGCCCCTGCCTGCGGCAAGGGCTTTTATTTATTAAGGTATCTTAAAGTTATTTGGCTGCCTTGGTTGGGTCCAGCAGGTCGTAGAACTGATCCAGTTTAGGCATAATGATAATACGGGTGCGGCGGTTAGTTGAGCGGCCCTCCTCTGTATCATTGCCGGCCAGGGCATTGTATTCCCCACGTCCTGCAGCTATTAGTTTATTAGGATCAATCTTATAATCGTTTTGTAATACACGAACAACGCTGGTTGCGCGTTTTACACTCAAATCCCAGTTATCGCTGATGCAGCTGGTGCTTATCGATTTGTTATCCGTGTAGCCTTCCACCATTACTTCTACATCAGGGCGCGAGGCTACTATAGCGGCAATTTTGCCCAATACTTCTTTTGCACGGCTGGTTAGATTATAGCTGCCCGAGTTATAAAGCATCTTATCCGACAGGTTAATGAATACCACCGTTTTATCTACTTTAATTTCTACATCCTGGTCATCCAGGCCTTCTTTCAATACCCCTTTCAGGTTTACTGCCAATGCCAGGTTAATTGAATCGGCCTTGGTTTTGGCGGCCAGCAGCATTTGGATGTATTTATCCTTTTGCTGTAACTGCGCCAGCGTTTGGTTTACGTTATCGTTAGCGCTTTTCGAAAGCACGGTTAAATCGCCTACCTGCGTTAATTGTTTGTCGCGTTGCGCCTTGCAATCCTCTAATTGTGCGTTGAGTTGGTTAAACTGATCCTGCTTTCCGCCCAGTGAAGTACGGCAAATGGCCAGGTCCGATTGGCATAAAGCCTTTTGTTCGTTGCAGGCATGCAACTGCTCGGTAGCGGTTTTTAATTCTTGCTGTAACGCAGCAAACTTTTTCTGGGTTACACACGAGGTTAATAATACCGGAAGGGCCAGTGTAATGCCGATGGCAATAGCTAAGTTTTTCATCAGAACAGATTTTGTATTCTAAAAACCAAAATTACCCCTAAATATTGCTTCCGCTTCTTGCATTACCCGCAAAAAATGTTCCGGCGTACTATCTTTTATACATGCCGGAGGGCTAAAGTTATCTATGACGGTGGTCATAACAGGGCCGCAGTCATACACCTAATTTGTGCTTCCATAAACCGATCGTATGGCCTCCGAAATTACTATTGAAAAAACCCTGCAATTTTCGCAATCCAGGATTAAAGCCTTTGCCTACCTGCGCGATTTAAAACGCCGGAAAGAGTTTATGACCATCGTGGACAAAACCACTATCACAAAAAAATCAGGGTCGGATGATTTAACGGGTACGCGCATAAAGGAGGTAACTCACTTTCTGGGTTTTGATATGAACCTTGAATATGAAGTAACAGGTTTTGAGGAGGGGAAACTAATTGCCCTTAAATGCGAGGATGGCCCCTTTTACCCTTTTATGGAAATAAAGCTTGATAAAGGCACTGCAAAAACCTGCCAGGCCCATGTAACTGTCGCCATCCAGTTAGGAGCGCTTAAATTGATGCCCATGTTTATTCTTAAGCCTACAGTGGAGGCTATTGTTAATGGCATTCTTAAAAAGCTAACTGAAGTGGTAGATAGTCAATAATGGTTAGCAGAGTTTGCCGAGTGCCTTTATCTCGTGGCTAAACGCTTTGGTTACAACGTCGGGGTCGCCTACCAATTGACTATCGGTTACCAAACCCATATATACTTTGCCATTGTAACTCATCAAACTTAGTCCTATGCCCAATGCAGTGGTATGAGGCACCCAAAACATCAGGTCTTCCACCTTTTGACCGGCCAGGTAAACGGGTTGCCGCGGTCCGGGAACGTTAGTAACCACACCTGCAATTTTAGTTCCCAAAAAATCAAGGAACCATTGTTTTACCTTCAACGGACTGTAATCTGCCAGCACATGAACTACTTCATTTAAAAAGAAGGGTTCGATAGATGGTTTTAGTAGCACGGTTTTTTCGCGTATGTATTGAAGGCGGTCTCTTTGCCGTGGCATGTGTACCGGAAGTTCAATCGATAGCCATCCAAATTCATTGTGCAATTTGGTTACGCTGCCTTGCCGGCGCATGTTAATAGGTACTACAATACGCAGGCCCTCGGTAGGTTTCTCTTTATGCTTTAACAGGTGTTTGCGTAGTGCACCGGAGGCGGCGGTCAGCAATACGTCGTTCACGGTACAGCCATTTGCTTTGCCGATGCGTTTTACCTCCGCCAGTGAAAACGGTTCGGACCATGCAACGGTTTTTGCATAACCCAGTTTGCCCTTGTAAATGCTTTTGGCAACTGTTTTACCTAAAAATATTTCAGCTACTTCCTTCATGGTGGTCAGGCTGTTCTTAAATGCTGCTCCCACCAGTTCAGGATGTTTCATGGCCTGTTGTGCTTCGTCATAAAACCTGCGCAGCAATTCCATGGCTTCATCCAGTTCATGCCTTACACCCGGATGCGGTTCATCTTTTTTGTCCTTACCGGCAGTAATGGCCAATGATTCCTTTGCTGAATTTCCTGTTAAGGAAAACACCACTTTAATCAGGGCCATGCCATCGGCTATGGCGTGGTGCAGGCGCCACAACAAGGCGGTACCGCCGTTGTAATTTTCAATAATGTGGACCTCCCATAAAGGCTTGTTGTAATTAAATGGCTGGCTCACCAAATCGCTGATACAGGTTTGCAATTCCTTTTGGCCACCTTTACCGGGTAGTGCAATGCGGTGTATATGGGTATGCGCCTGAAAGCTCTCATCCAAATGCCAGTGAGGCCCCTTATCCTTAACCACAACTTTTTTGCGGAAACGTTCGTAGCGCAGCAATCCATTCATTACCGTATCCAGCACTTTTTGTGTCGGAATGTTTTTGCTAAAAGTCATTAAGCCGGCAATTGTAACCGGACTGTTTGGTGCCTCCGCATCCCACATCATGTGGTCAACGCGCTGCAGGGGTTTATCTTTCATGGGTAGGGCTTTAGTAGCTACTAAAGGTAGCTCCCTGTCCCAGGCAGCAGGTAGATAATGGTCAGTGCCACGGATGATTTACCTCAGCCGGCAACGCGTACAGGATATTTTATACATGTGTTCTGGGAGGAGGGAAAGTTAATCTAAGCCGGTAGCCGGTAATAAGGGATTTTTGCGGTAGGCTCAAAACCAAGTTTTTGTGCCAGATTATAACTGCCCGTATTTTCAAACCGGCAGGCCCAAACCGGTATCAGTTGGTGTTGGAGGCAATAATCAATAAGGGCTGCACAAACGCGTTCGGCAAACCCATGGCCTCTTAATTCCGGTATGGTTTCAATGCCTAATTCAAGTTTATCGTCGTGTATAAACGAAGCATAGGCGGTAGAAGCAAGTTCACCTTTGTAAAGCAGGCTAAACCCAACACCATTGGTTAAAAAATCTTCCTCACTGTTCCAAAAATATATGGGCACTACGCTGCCTTTCATGGCTCTGAACAGGGTACTATCCGTTCGTACAATTTGAATATCCGGTGACGCGGCAGCCTGTGACCTTTGAGCATAGCGCTGGAGGTTAAACATAAAGTTTATCCTGGTATTCAATTCAATAGTGCCTCTATGCACCACCCCTCCGGTTTCTGCCGATGTTTTCAGGTGTTCGCCAAACAGGTTTCGGAAGGTCTCGTCCCAGGCCTGTGGAAAGGCCTGCATCCATTCTGTATCTTTTCGTTGCTGCGTAGTATTTAAAGCATAGGCGCGGAAGGCCTCGTTAAACCGGGTGTTGCCGGGGGCACCGAATAACAACGTCATGCTATAGGGATGTATTACATAAAAAGCGGAGGGATTGCCTAAGTCATCCACATATACTTCGCCGGTTACCTTATGCTCTATAACAGAACGGGCAAACAAGTTGTTAATAGCTACTTTTTGTAAGGCCGAAGCTGCCAGATCATACTTCTCCTTGGGTAATATAAACATGAGTAGTCAATTAATGGTTACTCGATAACGGCGCAAAACAAAAATATTGTAGAGGCATTCATGGATAAATAAAACAGCCCGCTCAAACGAGCAGGCTTTAGCTGTCTGGGTGGCGGGATTCCCGGCCTGACTGCTTGACGCAGTCACGCAGGCAGGGAACCCACGACCTTCCCACCGCAGGGCGGGATATGCTACATTCGTAAGATGTTGAATCAAACTAAAAAGGCCTACCTTTTCAGGTAAGCCTTTTGTTCTGTCTGGGTGGCGGGATTCGAACCCACGACCTCTTGCACCCCATGAATTTTTGACTACTCCTTAGTTAGTGGTAGTTGCTCTTAGTTCCTCTGAAAATCAAGTATTTACTGATTTTGATTAAGTAGTTCAGCTTAGTTAAAAGCAGTTTTGCGGTGAGTTTGTGGGACCAAAGTGACGACCATTTTATAACTAAAAAGTGTCGAACAAATGAGACCGAAAAATGAAACCGCACAAGTAACAGTTGTATTAAGAAAGAATAGGCCAAATAAATTTGGGGCGTATCCTATTATTGTCAAGATAACCAAAGATCGAAAGAAAATTATTAAATCCACCGGCTTTGATTGCACCGAAATGGAGTGGGATGAAGCTACCCAAAGACCCAATAAGAAACACCCTAAATATTTAAAGCTAAAGAAAACGATAGATGAAATCGTTGATAAGATTGAGGACTTTGAATTAGAGTGTGTGCGGGAAAATCGCTTTTACACGGTTTACGATATTCAGAAAAGGCTTAATCGTAATATTGAAGAGGTAGGTGTTTTTGAAGTTTTTGACCGAGTAGAAAAGCAACTCAATGAGGACGGGAAAGTAGGAACCGCAGCGTCTTATAAAAATGCAAAGAGAATGCTTGAATTACACAGGCCGGATAAAAAACTGGCTTTCCGTGACATAAATTATGCCTTCTTGACTGAATGGGAATCTTTTTGTGTTCAACGAGGACATCGCGATACGACATTGTTTTTTTATTTTAAAACATTCAGGGCACTTATAAAAAGGGCAATAAAATTAGATCTATGCCCAGAGGGCGATTATGGCTATAAAAATTTTAGCCTTTCGCGCTATAACTTAAAAACACGGAAAAGGGCAATATCTCTCACTGGTATTAAACAAATCGAACAGTTGGACCTGGAGCATTATAGCGCAGAATGGATGGCGCGCAACTACTTTTTATTTAGTTTTTATACCAGGGGGACTAACTTAACGGATATAGCCTATTTAACTAAAAAGAACATAATTGATGGAAGGCTGGAATATACCAGGCAGAAAACGGGCGATTTGATTTCGCTTAAACTGAACGATCACGCCCGCCGAATAATCGCATACTACGAGGACCTTGTTTACGATGACTATTTGTTTCCTGTGTTTGACGAACGCCACGATACTATCTTTGCTCAAAAGGAAAGGGTAAGAAGTTTGCAGAGCACTACATCAAAACGACTTAAATCGATAGCAAAAAAGATAGGATTGCAATGCAACCTAACTATGTATGTTGCCCGGCATAGTTATGCCAGTGGATTAAAAGCAAATGGTGTAACGACTTCGGCCATTAAGGAGGCGCTTTCGCATAAAGATGAAAAGACCACCGAAATTTACCTTGAAGAATTAGGCAATGAGAAGATTGATCAGTTTGATGAAATGCTCTACAATGCCGTTAATTCTGAAAAGCCGGTTGCATTAACAACAGCGTAGCGCAATGCTGGATAACTATGTCGGTTCGATTCCGTCCGGGGGTACTGGAGCGGAATTTTGCACCACTGATGCCGAATTCCGCTTTTTATTTTCGGCTGAAACCCGCACCAGATGCGAGATCTGAGCGATTAAAGAATTTACCCACTTGGTTCGATAACAGCGATTTCAAGATCATACTCAATTCCATCAGGGAATAGCATCTTTTGTAATTTAACCCCGATGGATAGATCACCTGAAACCCATAACTGGCTTAGGTTTTGGCACATTTGTATAGAAAAATTTATCAACTTTTCTGGGTTCGATAATTGATTTTGAAAGTGTTGCTCTTCCTTAGCAATTTCAGTAAGTCCTTCCTCGCATTTCAGCTCATCTGGACCATGGTAGCACTTGGTTTATTAGCCGCTGTAAGTGGACGTCGATTTATGCTTTGGATAACCGGTGGTTACGGGTGCTTTGCGGTATTTGGGGTATTTACGATTTCTGGAAATGGGAATACGAATATGCCCATAACCTGGCCTCCCATGCTGCTATCAAAAAAACCGGCATGGCCTATCAACCACCGTTGTTTGGATGAAAACAACTCCTGAATTTTTTAGCAGGTTCATTTCCTGACGTTGGCGGTTGGCTGATAATAGCCCCGGCAATCCTTATTGTAGTACTTACACTTTACGAACAATTCCGAAAAAAATGAAACGCCTAACTATATCACTCTTACTACTTGCAACTTTAGCTGCCTGTAACAACAAGCCGGAACCAATAGAATATGGTAAGGACCTCTGCGTTTCGTGCAAAATGACCATTATGGATAAAAAATTTGGTGCCGAACTCATTAACACAAAAGGCAAGGTCATCAAATTCGATTCGGGCGAATGCATGTTTGCCTTCCTGAATGCAGATGAAGGTTTTATGCCAGCCAAGCATTTGGTTGCCAATTATGCAAACCCGGGTGAATTGATTGAAGCCGATAAAGCGTTTCGCCTTCATGGTGAACATATAAGTAGTCCGATGGGTGGAAACCTGGCGGCGTTTAAAACAATTGCAGAAGCAGAAAAATTTCAAAAAGAACTCAGCGGCAATTTGATACTTTGGGACAAGGTAAGGCAAATCGATTTTTATATAGTTACTACACATTCTAATTATGTTATTTATTACTTCTAACAGGCTACTATACAGTAGCAGGATGTTTACAATGTAACATAAACATCCTCGTAGACTATGGTATTGAACAAAGAAAACAATACAATTGAATGAGCAAACTGCTTATTTTGTCATTGCACCAGTTTATGTAATTAGCGCATATTTAAAGTCCCTTTGTGTATTAACAACAAGAGGTCGATGATTTGGAAAGCTCCAAACGTGTCAGGAAATCATTCCGAAATTTAGTAAAGACCGTTATTGCTGAGGATGATAACTTGTGGAGTTATCATTTCTTCCTTAATTTTCCGCTATAGGTTTTTGTTCCCAGTTGAAGTTGATAGAAATACAAACCTGCCTGCTGAACCGCCAAATTTATCGGCATACTATTGACAATGCCTTCTATTATCGAATTCATAACGCTGTTAAATACCAATTGCCCCAGCATATTGTATACCCAAATAGTTGCTACTTGAACTCCCTGCGATTCAAACTGTAGATTGGTTTGTGAACTAAATGGATTAGGGTAAACCTGCACAATCTCCGACTGCTGTAGAGCGATAATTTCGGAAACAATATTTACTGCCACACTATCACTGTTATCTGAAATGCAACCCTGGGCATCGGTTATTTCAACGGTATAAAAACCTGCTTGTGTAGCCACAAAAGTTTGAGAAGTTAACCCGCTTTGTAATGAACCGTTTAAATACCAGGTATAAGCCGCTGCAGCAGTTAGGCAACTAACCGTATCGTTATTAACACTAATCACCGGTGTGGCAGGTTTGGCATAAACTGTAACCGCAATATGCGCTGTATCAGTCATCAGTCCGTTGATGGCAACCAGCATCACCTGAAACATACCGGCCGTGGAATAGGTATGCACCGGATTGGTTTGTGCAGAGGTGGTTCCATCGCCAAAATTCCAGTAAAAATTACTAATGGAGCCGGTGGAGGTATTATTAAAAATAACCGGCGATCCTTCACAAACATTCAACGCATTGAAGTTAGCATCAGGGGCCTGCGGGGCGCACCATGTAATTTGGGCGCTTATACTCCCGCTATTCTGATCGATATAAGGCGCCATAGGTGGAGGTGTTAAATCGCAAAAATCGAATGACCCTTTCATAACACCGGCATTCCCGCTCTGAAATGCTACCGTAAAACTTCCAAAGATCCCCGAAACCGTATCGCCGTTAAACCAGTTGCTATCAACCCGCATAATGCCATCGTTAAAACAGGAAGCATGATGATGAAGGGAGTCAATATTCATAAAACTACCACCCAAGTGAAATTTAGCCCCCATAGCATTTACAAAGCGACCTGTGTTAAGTAAGCTATGGGCGGCATCTATCGAATCAGTATTGGTTAGCACATTCAGGTTGTAACCATCAGAGAAAGTAAAAATACCCGCATTCTGCAAGGTGCCCGTATTGGCAAAAGCCTTATTGCTAAACCGCCCCTGATTGGTAAAATTTCCAGAGTTAAGCACCGTATCGGCTTCTATTAAACCTGCCGCACCGTTGATAAGCACGCCTGTATTGGTAAAACTATCAACCCCGGTTACCGAACCATTATTGATAATTTTATTACTTGTAAAAAAAGTGGGTGTTTTAATTTCTCCCGTATTAGACAAAAAACCAAGGTTATAAAAACTATCAACGCCGGTAAACGAACCACTGTTTAGCACCGAATCGTTGTTTTGGAATTTTTTAGCTTGCACTACACCTGTATTTTGCAACAGCCCTACATTGTAGAAACTATCTACCTTTTCTATTACGCCGGAGTTTTGAATGGTAGCGGAATTGGAGAAGGACTTAAGCCGCAGGGTATCTGTATTAATAACACTACCCGATTGCAACAGCAGGTAGCGAAAATCAACCGTGCCGTGGTTTATAATTGCTCCGCCGTTCATCCACATATCGCGGTCACTGTCCTGCACCAATGCGGCACCTGCATTAACTGTAATACTACCCGAAGGCAGTTGAAAACTGGTATTAAGCGTAACATTATGCGCAATGGTTACTGTGTAGCCGGGAGTTGGCACACAGGTGCAATTCCATGTAAAAGGACTAAGCCAGGGCCCGTTTGTAATAGAAGTTGCGGATTGCGAATAAAGATGAATGCCTAAAAAAAAAGCAAAAACCACTAACACGACCTGAGATGTTTTCATACAATTATTTTGGGCAAAGGTTAATTACTTGTGTACCGGAAGTGATGATCGCCCTCAAGCAAATAACTGTCGTTTAACTGTTTTTCGTTCTCCATGATATATAAAAGACCTTCGGCATATTTATGACAAAAGTCAACCGCCCTTACCTTTAAAGCGAACTATTTTTACCGCATAAGTTTAGCGATGACAGCATCACACAACTGCAAAACCTGCAGCTTACGACACTGCACTATTTTAAACAAATGCCGAACCGAGTTTCTTGAATTGGTGAATCATTGTAAGTTGTGTTTTTTGTATAAAAAAGGCCAGGAAATCTTTCATGAAAACTCGGAGGCACATGGCATTTACGTTATCAACCGAGGGTTGGTTAAATTACAGATTACCGGTTTTAAAGGAAAGCCCTTTATACTTTACCTGGCCAACCAGGGAGCCATGATAGGCCACCACACCAATGTGCACAACAAACATCAAGTATCGGCAATTGCCGTGGAAGACACCGAAGTATGTTTTATCGAAAACGCCGATTTTGAAATGATCATCCAAAAGAATGTGGGTGTTCGCGCCGATCTAACGTTGGAGTTAAATAAATTGCTGCAACATATTTACCAGCGTACCTCCCGGCTTGTGCAAATGAGCGTTCACGAAAAAGTGGCCGATTGCCTGCATTACATCACTGAACTATACAATCCGGCACATGCCACCGCCCCGGTTAAAATGAATTTAACCCGCGAAGAAATAGGTGCGCTGATAGGATTAAACAAAGAACAGGTTTCGAAATGCCTAACCGATATGCGCAAGCAGAAAGTAATAGCCGCCAAAGGCAAACAGTTGCAGGTGCTTAACTACAAAAAGCTACAAGAATTAGCCGGCCTTAAATTACCTGTAAAGCAACCCGCCTAATACGGGTTTATGCTACTCTTATAAGCGGCTATTTCCGGTTGTTTATTCCCCTGTTGGCAAAGAGTTAATAGTCGGTTTACATACAGTTTGGCCTGCGCATCTACCGAATAGAATTCTTCAATTGTTTTCCGGCCAGCGAGCCCTAATTTTTCCCGTAATGTTGCGGATTCGATAAGTGCGGAAAGTTTATTGAACCACTCGGTTTCGGAACCGGCCAGGTAGCCATTTTCTCCGTTGCAGATAATATCGAGATTAGCCCCCACCGCCTGCATAACAGCAGGTATGCCTAATGACATATATTGCAGCCCCTTCATACCGCATTTACCGCGCGTCCATTCATTATCGGGCAATGGCATTATGCCGATATCAAATGCTGCAATTTCGGCCACCTCCGTATCGGGATGAAAGGGTATGCTGCGAATGCCCAGGGCACTACAGGTATAACCGTTTACGCCATACAAACTGAATTTTATCCTATCGCCATATCGATTTTTTAAGACAAGTAATACAGGTATAATAGTTGTAAAATGCTTAATAGTAGTTACACTGCCACACCAGCCAATTGTTACCGGAAATCCGTTCCTGTTACAGACTGTATCAATTCTGTATTTAGTAAGGTCGAGTACAGAAGGCACTACCTCCACATTAGCTGAATAACGCCGGGCATGCAACGCCAGCGGAGCGCTTCCTGCCAACACCAAATCGGCCATGCCGATGAGTTCGTTCACTTTTGCAGGCCGCTTTAACCAGCCCAGATTTTTGTTTCCATCCGACACATCAAAGTTCCAGATGGCATCGTCGAAGTCGAATACCAATTTTGCTCCGCTTCTTTTCAGCAACCGCTCAAAAATGGTGGTACCGGTCATAAATGCTTCGCGGTACACAAAAACAATATCGTAACGGCTTGCCCTTAAAACATCCCTTGTTCGGCGGAAAAGCCCCTTCATCAATAACAACAGCTTCTTTATATAATTACCCTGCCGGTAAAAATCTAAATCCTCCTGTTCGTTTATTAATAATGGCGAATACTCCCATTCAAACCCCGCCTGCTGTAAAAACGGAAGGTATTGCTCGCATCGAAAACGCTGCCCGCCGGAACGGTTAAACCGGTGCTGCACTATAAACAGTATACTGCGCTTATCGGCATTCATAAAAAATTGATGTGTTGTGGATGCCAGTTAATATGAGCCAGTAAGGTGTTTTGTCCATGAAATCGGCAAAAGGGCATACACTCCGCGAAATCACCAATACGGGCATTTACCTCGTTTCGTACAGTTGTATCATTCCAGATATCAGCAAAACTCCGCTGGTTTATGTTTCCCAGGCTAAACTTTTTGTTGCCCCGCATGTGGCAACAAATCCAAACATCGCCCGTTGCGCCAATTACACAGGAGAAGTATACGCCGGTGCAATATTTATAAGGCCTGTCAACATCGCCCCTGGTGATACTTCTGTATTTAGGGGCCGAGAGATACACTTTAAAAAAATCGGTTTCATGTGCCTTGGCACTACGCATATCGTCCTCCTGCCATACTAAAGGCGGTGCAGCATTTCTGCTATCGCTTTGCAAAAAGGTGGTGGGTCTAAACTGTACGTAATCTACCCCCAATGCTTTAAAAACAGTTGTTGCTTCTGCTAATTTGCCGGGGCCTATAGTTTCGGTAAGCAGTCCTACACCAATAGTGCAGGATTCGCCCGTTTGCTTTTTAGCCGCTACAGTTTTCTCGATGGTGCGGCAAACCGTACGGAAACCATCTGTTTTTTTTGATAAGCAATATGATGCACGGTTGTATGCATCAACCGAAAAGCGCACCCATTTGCAAGTGCGCACCACGGTTTCGGACGCAACAGCCCGCAGTCCGTTTGTAATTAAGGCGGTCTCCAAACCCAGGCGGTGTGCCAATAACAGCAATGCCTCTAACTGCGGATGCAAGGTAGGTTCTCCGCCACCGGTAAAGGTTACCGACCGTGTACCCATGGCCGCCAGTGTCCGTAATACCTGCTCCGCTATCGGAGCCGTCAACGAGGCTTTGCAACTGCTAATGTATTGCGCGTTGGTGCAGTAAGGGCAATCGAGATTGCAGTGATTGGTAAGGTCTAATTCCATCGAAACCGGCGCAGGCACCTTTCCATCGCGCAGTTGTGTCAACGCATCGGCATGCCATAATATTTTATCGCCGCTAAAAGGTCCTGCAACATTATCAAAGGGCAAATTTAACGGCATAGCACTTTGGTTAACGTAAGTTTAGGATTGCAAAAATTAAGTTACCGTTTCGTCATTACCCTCTATCACTCCAAGGATCAAATTATCGCCAGCCTAAAATTCAATCCGGTAAAGAGCATGAGCACAGCAACGGTGGTAATAGCTGTAATATGCCACGCCAATTGCGAAAGGTTAGTTGCATTAAGACGGGGAATAATAAAAAAACGTGCGTGTACTGCCAGTAATACCGTAACAAACAGCAAAATCAGTTTAACGCCAATATGTATATGGGGTCTATCGCTAAAAGTAAGCCATTCGTTTACTGGAAAATATTGATAAGCAATTAACAAGCCCGTTAGTACCTGCACCAACAAGGCCGGAATACCGATACGTTCGTAGTGGCTTTCAAATTCGCGGATTATACCGGGCGATTTTTGTTTTAATGCGCGGGGTAATACAGAAAGTGCCAGCACCAGGTGCCCGCCCACCCAAATGCAAGCGCCCAATACGTGTAACAGTATAAGATACTTAAGCAGCATACTACTTCAACCTTTCGAATCTGGCCTGAAAAAAACGAAGATATTTCGGTTCGTAAACCATCTTCAAGCCTTTAATTGATTTACGCCTGCGATACACATTGTATGCCGACTCGGCAATTACATCCATATGCGCCTGGGTATATACCCGACGCGGTATAGTAAATCGCACCAATTCCAATTTGGGATAATAATTGGTTCCGTCCGGCTTCCGTCCGGCAGAAACTACTCCCCTTTCCATTGTACGCACACCCGAATCGAGGTAAATTTCTGCGGCCAAGGTTTGTGCCGGAAATTCTTCCTGTTTTAAATCTGGCAAAAACTGTTTGGCATCCACAAAAATACCATGCCCGCCTATCGGCTTTACAATCGGTATTCCAAACTCTTCCATTTTATGCCCCAGGTATTCCACCTGACCCACCCGCGCTTTGATGTGATCATCCGATACGCTTTCCTCAATACCAATAGCCATTGCTTCCATATCGCGCCCGGCCAGTCCACCATAGGTATGCAGACCTTCGTACACTACTACCAGATTTCGGGCCTCTTCAAAAATATCCCAATCGTTAACGGCTAAAAAGCCGCCAATGTTTACCAGTGCATCCTTTTTAGCGCTCATGGTAGCACCATCCGTACAGGCTCCTATTTCCAGCACTATCTGGCGTATGCTTTTATGCGCATACCCTTTTTCCCGTTGCTGAATAAAATAAGCGTTCTCAGCCACACGAGTCATATCGTGTATGATTTTTATACCGTGTTTACGAGTAAAGGCGCGTACCTCTTTTAAATTCTGCATACTTATAGGTTGGCCGCCCGCCATATTTACGCTGGTGGCAATACACACATAGGGTATGCGCGAAGCCCCGTATTTTTTAACCAGTTTCTCCAGCTTGTTTAAATCCACATTCCCCTTAAACGGAAACTCGCTTGATGCATCGTGTGCTTCATCGATAATTACATCGGCAAAAGTACCACCGGCCAACTCCTGGTGTAAACGTGTAGTGGTAAAATACATGTTACCGGGTATAATGTCGTCCTTTTTAATCAGCACCTTGGAAAGTATGTTTTCCGCTCCGCGGCCCTGATGCGTAGGAATAATGTATTTGTAACCGTAATATTTTTGTATCGTTTTCTCAAGTCTGAAAAAATTGCGGCTGCCGGCATACGCTTCATCCCCCTTCATCATACCGGCCCATTGACTGTCGCTCATAGCCGAGGTGCCGCTATCGGTTAACAGGTCAATATATACATCTTCGGACCGAAGGAGAAAGGTATTGAAGCCAGCTTCGCGTATTGCTTTTAAGCGCTGTGCGCGGGTGGTCATCTTCAGCAACTCCACCATTTTCATTTTATAGGGCTCGGCCCAGGAATGTTTTACCGGTAGTTTCATAATGCGCTTTTTTCTTTTTTAAGTGTTTTTAATTCGCCGTCCACAAAAGTTACAATGGTGCCATCCTCATCGCTGAGCGTCACATGCGCCAACTGTATCTGTTTATCCTTTACTGCAGTTTCGGTTACACGGATACTTACGGCCCGTTGCGGGGTTCGTATTTCATCGTACACAAAAATGGCAATATCCTGTTTTAGCCCACGGGGCACATACTGGCGGGTGTAAATCACCTCTCCCGCTTCGTTCATCACCTCTACCTTTACCGGACTTCGCTTAGCCACCATAGGTTTACCCAACTGCATCTGCCGTTCATCCGACTTAATTTCGCGAAACTCGATGGGGGTTGAGATATATTTAAAGCTAAGCACCAACAGGTGTTCCTGTTTACTGAAAAACGAAACACGGGTATTGCTCAATAGCGGAATGCTTAAAAAGAAAAGCGTAATCAGCATTGCCGCCAGGGCGTGATTAGCCTTTAAAAAATCGTGGATACGGTATACCGCCCCGGCCTCATCGGCTTCTGGCTTTTGCAATAAATCCGTAAAATCCTGCAGTGCTTTTTCGCTGTAATTATTGGCGGTAATAAGTTCAATACGCTTTTGAGGTACGGCCTTTGCCAGGCCGGGAGGGCGGTTGCGCACCAGGCGTTCTGTTAGCCAGGTTTTACCCAGGCGGTGATAACAGTCTTCGCAGCCCAGCAATAACACGCCCTCGGATTTTTCGGCTAATAGGTGTTCCACCTCCTTGCTGTGCAGGTCGCCTATGCAGGTAATCTGCTCGCGATAATTACTAACATTAGCCGGCAGGTTAACCGGGGCAAATTGTGAGCACGACACCACTGTAAGCTGGCGTTTTGCAGCACCGGTATTTTTCAGCAAATCGGGGTAGCCCTCCATGGTTATGGCAAACTCCTTACACGAGGCCAAACAAATACCGCAACTGATGCACTTATCGTTATCCAGTATAGCTTTGCGGTTGCCATTGCGTATCAACATATCAATTGCACCATACGGACAATCCTCGGCGCACCGGTTACAGGCGTCGCATTTATCAAGGTCTATTACCGCCGGGGCTTTCCTTTTCGGACGGGCAATAAACGGCACCAACGCTACCACTATACCCGAAACTATCATGATGCCCCAATTAACCGGCACTGTAAATATTATAAGCAGGTAGTAACCAAAGAAGTAATACCAATCGAACGTGGTGTTATATGGAATGAAGGTGCCCTGGGCCGGCGAATCGCTTTTTACCGGAAATATTAAACAGGCAGCTAACAACGCAATGCCCGTATACATCCAAATTTCGCGCGGCGAAAACAATTTTGGCCTGGCAATGCGCATTACATGCAGCCAAAGTACAATAAGCAGAAATACAGAAAAGAATACATGCCCAAAAAGCGACACTTTAAAAAAGCCGCCTACATAATCAAGATTATTGGAAATAAACGAACCGGCAATGGCAGGATCGAAGATAGGCAGGGCAGTAAAAAAACGGGCCGTTAAATAGCCTATCAGTTTACCCTTTTCGTCCCACACTAAAATAAAACCGGTAACCCCGATAAACAGTATTACCAACAGCGATATTACACCGCTTATCCAGGAGAGCACGCGTTTATACTTGCCCGTAAACAACGTTTGTAAAAAATGCAACAAGAGAAACACCACCAGCAAATCGCTGCTATAGCGGTGGGCACTGCGTATAACCGCATTAAACGGATTTTTCGAAATGCCTTCTACCGATTGATAGGCCTGCGCGGGGTCTACATTATAAAAGAAAAAAAGGTAGACCCCGGTAGCACAGGCTATAATAAACATGGCAATAGCGATATCGCCCAAATGATAAAGCGGATTTAACCGCGAAGAAAAAATGCGGCTGAAAGGGCCGGCAAACCGTTGAAATTTCCAATGCGCTGTAGTTTTCATTCCTCACGTTTCTCTTCCTTATCGCCATATAAACTGCGGATAAGGATTATTCCCATAATTATAATCATCAAAAGTCCTGCAGAGGTTTGTCCCAAAAAGCGCCAATCGGGTTTATAGGATTTGGTAGCAGGGTCAAAAGCAAAGCACCGCACATAAAAGGTTTCCCAAAAGCCGCTGAAGGAACTTTTCTCTGCTTTGGCTTCCATAATTGCCAGTTTCAAATCTCTGGCTTTGGGCTCTATCCCGTATATATACCTTGCAATGCGGCCCGAAGGTGTAATAATCACAACCACATTCGGATGCGCATACTCTTTTGATTTTAGATCGAAATCGAAATGATAATCAATAGAAGCAAGCAATTGGGCAGTAGCAGCGCTATCGGCATTAACCGTTTTCCAATTTATGCCGTCCATTTTCCAGCGCTTTTCAAAACCGGCCAAATCCCTGTCGGTATCGCTGGTGTCGAATGAAAAGGTTACAATGGTGAAATCGGCACCCAGCGTGCCCAGCTTTTCAACAGCGTTTTTTAATCCTTTACTGATAAGCGAGCAGGCCATAGGGCAGCGTGTATATACTGGCGATAACACCACAGGTTTACCATTGGCAGCGCTCAGCAGCCTTAGTGTATGGCCTGCGGCATCTTTTACCATTACATCCTCTACCTTGCGCGTAATAAAAGCCCTCTCGTCAGGCAATTCAAACGAACAGAGTGAAACAAAACAAACCAACACCAACACTGCAGCAAACAGCCGCTTAAAGGCTTCCATACACCAAAATTTACACTACGTAATTACTTCACCCACCAGGTTGCAGCCAGCCATTTCCAGTTCAGGAAAAAAAGCACCGCAAAGGTGGCCAGAAACATCAACGTAAGCACCAATGTGCCCGGCGCTTCAAATCCTTTGTGTTCTTTAGCCGCAGGCGCCAGGGGCGATAATGATAGCTGCATATCTTCAGGGCCATTCACTCTGGGCCCGAAGAAAACGGAAACCACTACCTGCAACACCCAAAGAAGTGCTGCGGTAAAGGCCAGCGTTCCCCCCAACATCATCAGCGTCCAAAAGAAATCTACCGCCGGATTAAAGGTGTGGGTAAATGGACCACCGCTAAAAGTTGAATCCCAGTGCCGGCGTGGCACACCAAACTGGCCCAGTGCAATCATCGATACGCTAAGTATAGCGATGCCAAAAAAGAACAGCCAGGGTTGTATTTGCGCCAGGCGGAAGGCCACAATCTTGCGGCGGAAAATAAGGGGAATTAGATAATAGGTAATGCCCATAAAGGTTAAGGTAGTGCCTATTACCACGGTGCCTTTAAAGTGGCCCGGTATGGCCAGCGTATTATGCACAATGATATTGGTTTGTTCCATACCAAAGATTACGCCGGTAGTGCCGCCTATAAAGCCAAAGCCAATACAGGCCAGTACCACAGACGTAAATGCCGGATTAGACCAGGGTGCCTTGGCCAACCATTCAAATAACCCTTTGTTGTAACCCCAGCGGCGTTGAGCGGACTCCATAGAGCTGGGCACCGCAAAAGCGTGAATCATAGATGCCAATACGGCCAGATACATCGCATACGAGGTGTTCCAAACTTTCCAGGCCGAGCTGGTAGCAGGATCGGTTAACAGGTGGTGCGCCGAGGCGAGGCAGATAAACAGAATGTAAAGCACAAATGCCGTGCGCGACACTCTTTCATTGATAGAAGTGCCACCTAAGGCAAGATATGTAGTGAGATACCATATACTTACCATTGCCGCCACATTAATCTGCTGCGAAGAGTGCCCCAAGCCCCACCATACTAGTTTATAAACGGCAGGGTCCATAGCATCAATTAACCCCAGCGACCATAAAAATGTAGGGATATAAATAATAGCACCGGTAGACAGCGTAATTACGGCAATGATAGCTGCCGCTACCAGGCCGTACGTAAATAAAGGCAGGGTTTCGCCTACATTTTTTTCGCGTTTGGCCATTACCACATTCGCAAAAAATAACGCTACTCCTAAAAGTGCCCCTACGGCAAACAGGATAATGCCCAGGTAATACAGGGGATGCGCTTTAAGCGGCACATAGGATGTTAACATAACATCGGCCTTGCCAATCATAATCATGATGTCTACCATTAAAAAACCGGTTACCATCAACACAAAGCTTACCCACCCCAGCAAGGGCGAGCAAAACCGTTGGTTAAGTACTACGGTAGAGCCAAAGTATAGGCCTGCAATCTCAAAGAACACAATCCAAAAAATAAGCGCATTAAGGCCATGAAAAGTGGTGAGGCGGTAGTACCATTCGGCATCCAATAAATGTACCGGCTGATAGCGGGTAAACACCACTAATATTGCGGCTACAATTGCCAATAGCAGCGACACCACCGCCATTACAGCATTCAGCCGGATAAATCGTTCCGAATTTAAATCTACTTTAAACCCGGTTATATCGCATGTTCTAAACATAGTTCATTATTTATTGGAGTGATTTAATGAAAGCAGTTACTTGCTTCAATTCGTTTTTATTAAGGCCTATATTTGGCATTTGGGTTTTTTCGAAGCCCACAACCACCTGCTTTTGCGGTTCGTTTACTGATGCGGCTATATACGCCTCGTTTACATCGACCTCTTTTACATTTCCTTCTTCAGTAACTTTTGCCTTTGAGCCAAATAAGCCTTTAAACCCAGGTGCTACCTGTTGAGACGCATCGGTTTTATGACATCCGCTACAGCCTTTCAGATTATAAACATCCTCGCCTGCTTTCACTAGTTCTTCTTCCGACCATCCGGAAATATCTTCTTCGGTGGCAGCCGCCGCTACCGGAGCAGCGCTTAGTTTATCATAACCATACTTAGCCAAATCGGCATCGCTTTCAATAACCACTATTTTACCAATCATACCGTGGTGACCGATACCGCAGTATTCGTTGCAAAGAATTTTGCATTCACCGGCTGCGGTAGGTTTAAACTTTAGCACATAATCGTAATTGGGATAAATCTGAAAGTTCATGTTTGCAGGCTGCAATGAAAAGCCGTGAACAAGATCCTTGGAGGAAATGTGGAGGCTATACCACTCGTCCTTTTTCAGAATTAATACAGGCGACCAGCGCCACATTTGTGCCAGTAATATTACATCGCTGTTCGGTTCAGGACGTACAACCGGTATGCCATTATCCATACCAATCATATGCTTTTTCACATACGCATCGTGTAGCTGGGTATATTCGGCAGGTGTAGTTTTATACGTGGTATTGGAAGGATTTTGCCGGCCCACTATGTGCCACATAATCATCCACACAAACAGAAATATACAAACCACAAACGCAATTAAAATCCACATGCGTTCGTCTTTTGCAATACGTTTATAAAACCAACCTTCGGAGGGTGCTATTAAACTCATACATTAATTTTTTGAGTTACTTAAGAATGGATTGTTTAACTTCTTCCGGTATACCAGGAACGGTTGCTATTTCCATTACCCCCCATATCAGGTAAAAGATAGCGTATATAGTAACGCCAAGAAACAACAGCAACATAATGTCGTCCATCACTACCAGGAAAAACGGGGCTGGGCGGGGTACTTCTTCACTCATAACTTGGATTTAGATTAACAATTGACCTCAAAAATCAATTCGCTTTGCCTTTTCCTTTATGAGGGCCATCAAACAATAAAATATTATTTCGTACTTTAAGAGAACGGGCGTGTACAACCGGTATCAGTCGCCGGTTAAATTCATGAGTTGACCATGATTGAGTATGCTTATTTTTTTGGCCTGAGCGTCAATAATCTTATCTGCCTTTAATTCGGATATAATCTTTGATACCTGTTCCTTTGTTGTTCCTGTCATTTCTGAAATTTCCTGTCGACTGAGGGAAATTTCAACCGGCCTGCCAGCCTCTTTAATACCATATACTTCAGCAATATGCAAAAGGGCATCAGCAATTTTTTCGCGCACATCCATTTGCACCAAGCGTATGGTGCGTTGCCGGATGCCCTTCAATTCATTCCTGAAAATTGCCATTAGCCCACGTTGTACTTCGTGGCAATGTTTCATCCCCAATTCAAAATCCGATAATTCAATAAAGCAAACTACAGTAGGTTCTACCGCAGTAACGCTGGACGACTGCTTTTGCTCCTCTTCTTCAGTATGGCCCAACATATCACCTGGGCGACCCAGACGCAAAATAAAATCGCGGCCAAAACGGCCCTTTACATGCATCTTTACTATCCCTTCGTAAATTACGTAAACGCCGTCGATTTTCGATCCTTCATGAATTATCAATTGCTTAGGAGAGTACGTCATGCAATGCTTTCTTACATCAAAAAACTGTAGTATTTCTACGGGACAATTGCGAAGGATAGAACAATCCTTCGCATTACAGTTTAAACAACTTATCAAACCAGGTTTCATACAAGTAGTTTATAAAAACGAGGAATATCTCTTCTTAACTGTGAAATAAATTGCATCACCTTTCTGCTACCTCATCGTTGAAATAACCGAGTTACTGCTTCATTTCCCCGTTGCATCCATGCGCATCTTCATTCCATTATTAGCTCGTTACCGTTCATCCCAGAATAAACAACAACAGCACTGTGCGAAACCGTACAAAGAAGGAAAACAACTACTATATTATAGATGACCTTTGTCAGCCTATAGCACACATTCTAACGCCGGCTACATTTAAAAGAGATTATGGTCTTAATATCCTGTATTATTCTTTCATGCCTGCTTAAAGGCTTTCAATACCTGCTTCTTATCCGGCTACCTACTCAAATTCACAGGCCAATACATTCAAGTAAATATCGTTTTGTAATTTTTTTATTAGGCAATCTCATATTTGTTGCTGAGCACAGTCAGTAAGCAACACCACCACTAGCTTCCACCTTTGCCCTATCTTTTAAATGTCCACGCTATGAAAAGAATAATACTAACTTTTATCACCATACTATTGCTGGGTAGTAGCTTTGCCCAAACCAGTTTTGATGTAGGATTACAAATTTCTCCGCGGTTCGAGCAGCGCCGGGGTTATCAAACACTTCCACCCCCTAAATCCAAATCCGCTTTTTCCATCTCGGAACGTGCGCGGCTTAATCTTGGCTTTCAGGCACCACATATCAAAATGAGCGTTTCGTTACAGGATGTTCGTGTATGGGGAGATGAAGCCCAAACTGCTGATGTGCCCGGGTTTGCTTTGCATGAAGGATGGGCCGAACTGTTCATTAACGATAGCATTTCATTAAAGCTGGGCAGGCAGGAAATTGCTTATGATGATCAACGCCTACTCGGTAACCTTGATTGGGCACAACAAGCCAGGTCGCACGATGCTGCCGTATTTAAGTTTCGTTACCGCAATCTTACGCTGCATGCAGGCGGTGCCTTTAACCAGGCCAGCGAAGGTTTTTTTGGCACCTATTACGGACTTAATAACTACAAGGCACTGGCCTACATGTGGTACAATCATCGCTTTTTAGACGACAAGCTTAAACTTTCTGTTTATGCGGTTACCGATGGCTTTACCGCCGACACCTCGCTACATAAAGAGAAGGTATACTTTAGAGGCACCGCCGGACCTTTGTTGAATGCCGCTACTGGCGGGTTTAAATCAACTTTGTTTTGCTTTGTTCAATTCGGCAAGAACAATTTTAATAAGGATATACTGGCCTACTTTGCCTCTGCCTGGTTTGAATACTCCATTGACAAAAAAGCAATGATTGGCGCTGGTTTCGATTTTCTATCAGGTAACGACGCTTCCGATGTCGGCAATAACCGTGACAACCGCTTTCATACTCTTTACCCTACCAACCATAAATTTTATGGACACATGGATTATTTCCTCAACATTCCTAAAGATACAAAAGGAGGAGGACTAATGGATGCTTATCTGAAAGTGAACTACTTGCCTGCTACAACCGGTAAGGTTGGATTAGATGTGCATTATTTTCTGTTGGCGAATAAAGTAACAGACCCGTTACATGCAGGAGAATATTTAAAAAAGCCCCTTGGTCTTGAACTGGATTTGTACGGCTCTTACAAGCCACTAAGCTATCTGGAAATTAAGGGAGGCTATTCTACCATAGTGGCCTCCACCTCCTCGTTGGAAGCGCTGGATAAAGTAAGCGGCGGCAGTCGCAAACCGTTTGCCGGCTGGGGCTGGATACAGGTAAACGTAAATCCCACTGTGTTTAAATGGGAAAAGGCTAAGTAATTTTTTAACGACTAAACAATACATATGAGTTTCATTAAATCCAACAGATCATGGGCACTTGCCTCGCTGGCAGCTATGGTCGGCTTGTTCTTGTTGCCATCGTGCAACGATAACGGTCCGCAAACTACCGAAAAGGATCAGTTAGCTGCTAAAACCATTGAAAAAATTGAAGGCGAAGAAGTAGCCAAACTTACAAGCCCGCCTATGGTGCCACCGCCCATTACCCGTAAAAATTCAACCAAAGTGATTGTTAACCTTGAAATTATTGAAAAAGAAATGCGCATTGCCGATGGTGTTACGTATACCTTTTGGACCTATGGTGGCACTGTGCCCGGTAGTTTTATACGCGTGCGGGAGGGCGATTTTGTAGAGTTCCACTTAAAAAACCACCCCGATAATAAACTACCTCACAACATCGACCTGCACGCTGTAACTGGACAGGGCGGCGGTGCAGCGGCCTCCTTTACAGCACCGGGGCACGAGTCGGTATTTTCCTTTACCGCACTTAATCCCGGTTTGTATGTATACCACTGTGCCACGGCTCCGGTTGGTATGCACATTGCCAATGGTATGTATGGGTTAATATTGGTAGAACCTAAAGAAGGTTTACCTCCGGTGGATAAAGAGTTTTACGTAATGCAGGGCGATTTTTACACCAAGGGGGCATATGGCGAAGCCGGACATCAGCCTTTTGATATGGAGAAAGCACTTACTGAAACACCGGACTACGTATTGTTTAACGGTTCGGTTGGCTCACTTACCGGAGACAATTCGCTGAAGGCAAAAACCGGCGAACGGATTCGCTTGTTTGTGGGTAACGGCGGTCCTAACTTGGTTTCCAGTTTCCACGTAATTGGCGAGATATTCGATAACGTTTATATAGAAGGTGGTACTACTCAAAACCATCAATTGCAAACCACCCTTGTACCTGCTGGAGGTTCGGCGATTACGGAGTTCCGTGTGGATGTTCCGGGCAACTTTATATTGGTTGACCACTCCATCTTCCGCACCTTTAACAAAGGCAGCCTGGGTATATTAAGTGTAACCGGCGGGGAAGATAAAGCCATTTACAGCGGCAAACAGGACGACCGCGTATATCAACCTGAAGGCGGCAACGTACAGTCAATGCCGGATGAAGGCACACCTACCGCACCGGTAGCAAAAACAAAAGAAGAACGCATTGCAGCAGGTAAAACTGTATTTGCAGCCAACTGCCAACCGTGCCATCAGGCCGATGGAAAAGGTATACCGAAGGCATTCCCTCCGTTAGCCCAATCCGATTTCCTGAACAGTAACCTCACGCGCGCCTGTAGTATTGTTATAAATGGATTAAGCGGTTCGATTGTTGTGAACGGCGAGAAATACGATGGGGTAATGCCTAAGCAAACGTTAAGCGACGAAGCCGCTGCAAATGTTATAACTTACGTGCTGAATAACTTCGGCAACAAAGGCGGTGAAATAAAACCCGAACAGGTTAAAGCTGCCAGAAAATAAATTATTGATTGTGAAGAGTTGGTTGATTATATGGACGGCTATTCTGCACAATGTGAGCGCATTTGCGCAAAGCACTACTGCGATGGCAACCATTAAGGGCGGCACTTATGTGCCGCTCTACTCTTCCGACACTGCTGCTATGCAGGTTGAACCTTTTCAACTGGATATTTATCCCGTTAGCAACCATCAATTTTTAGAGTTTGTTTTAAGGAATGGTAGTTGGCAAAAAGGCCACGTAAAAAGTCTTTTTGCCGACTCCTCCTATCTTAAATATTGGAACAACGCGATACAGTTGGGCAAAGATTCGGCTATGCTGGCAAATGCTCCCGTTGTTTACATAAGCTGGTACGCCGCCAAAACCTATTGCGAATGTCAAGGAAAACGATTACCTACAGTAGCGGAATGGGAATTTGCCGCAATGGCTAGTGAAAAGAAAACCAATGCAACCCTTGACTCCGGCTTTAACCAACGTATTATCGACTGGTACGCAAAGCCATCGCCTAAAAGAGCTATCAAGCAAATAGGCAGCACGTTCCAAAATATTTACGGTGTTTGGGATATGCACGGACTAATTTGGGAATGGACCCAGGATTTTAATTCGGCACTTACCTCAGGTGAATCGCGCAGCGATGCCAGTTTAGATAAAGACTTGTTTTGCGGTGCCGGTGCGGTGAATGCCAAAAACTTGAAAAATTACGCTGCATTTATGCGCAACGCTATGCGTGCCAGTTTAAAAGCGCGATACACCGTTAGCAATCTGGGATTTCGCTGTGCTAAAACTATTATTAAACATTAACCGTTTGTATGAGGATTCTTCTGTTTTTTGCAGTCCTGCTTTTATGCATGGTCTCCTGCCAATCGAAAAAACATTTTACAATACCCGATCCATTGCCTGAGAATTCTATATACAATCTTAACTCGGAATGGAAAACACAGGATGGCAAAACGGCTCACTTGAAGGACTTTGGAGGCAAAATCAATTTGTATGCTATGATCTTTACTTCCTGCCGCTCGGCTTGTCCGCGTATTACAGCCGACTTACAGCGTATTGAAACAGAAGTAGAACAAAAACACCCCGGCGAAATTAACTTTGTGCTTATTAGCATGGACCCCGATCGCGACACGCCCGAAAAATTAAAGCAGTTTGCTGTTGATCATCACCTGGATCTTACCCGATGGACCCTGTTAACCAGCACCGTCGATAATGTTATGGAACTTGCCAATGTGCTGGATGTACGCTTCAAAAAAAGTGCGGAAAATGGCATTGATCATTCCAACATAATCCACGTAATAGATCCAGCAGGTGTTATTGTCCACCAACAAGTAGGACTCTCTATCGATCCTAAGGAAACATTGGAAGCTATAGAAAATCTCTACCACTAAGTCCTTGCTTTATGATTCCCAACGCTCAAAATCCATCTTTGGAGGTTTTAAGATCTCTTGCAAGTTAAGAAATGCCAAAATACAACAAGTTTTCTGATCTATATCATTTCTCTCTCGGTTCGATCCCAACAAATTTGCGACCATGAAATATTTAACTTATATATTGTGGTGCTTGATCTGCGCCATTCCCCTTTTTGTCTCTTGCAAAAAACAAGTATCAAACAACGGTACTCTTCAGACAACTATTAATCATATCGTAGACGGACAAAATCTACTTTATGATAGCCTTCTCTATACAAACGACGCAGGGAATAAGTATAGCATAACCAAGCTCAATTACTACCTTTCTGGTTTTATTTTTAGAAAAAAAGGTGGGGAATATTATTGCCCTAAGGGGGTATATTATCTAGATGCATTCAATTCGAACCTTAGTAATTGCACATTTTATGAGATTCCCGTAGGGCAGTATGATCAAATAACCTTTTTTGTCGGTCTTGATTCAACTCATAACATCACAGATGCTTTACCTGCGACTATTGATAACGTAAATATGGCCTGGCCAAACATGATGGGTGGTGGTTATCACTTTATGAAATTGGAAGGGCACGCAGTTGATGGTGTTGGTAGCTATGGATTTGCCATGCACTTAGGCAAAGGAAAGAATCTAATCACCATAACTCTTAATCGTGATATTATGATCGAATCTGGACGTTCTACTGCTATTACCTTAACGATGAACATTAATGAATGGTTCCGTAACCCCGTAATTTACAATTTTGAAACAGATGGAAACTATACAATGAGCAATGATACTTCTATGTATAAACTTAAGAACAATGGAAGCGATGTTTTTGGCAATTAAATATGCTCTCCTTATTCTAATTGTGAGTCTGGTTCTTTCCGGATGCAAAAAAGACAATGCATCTTCAATATGCTTTACGCCGTACCAGTTAAAGATACCTATGCGTTTCCCCGCAATGTTGGTTCCTGAAAACAATGCAATGAGCTTGGAACGTATATCTCTTGGTCGTCGGCTTTATTACGATCCTATTCTTTCAAGTGACGGCCGCTCATGTAGTACTTGCCATCTTCAGCAAAATGGATTCACCGATCTATCTAATAGCCAAACTCCGATATTACCACATATCAATCTCGGCTGGAATGACACCTACTTATGGAATGGTAGTCAAACTGGAAGCCTAGAGCAAATAATGCTATTTGAGGTTGATGTTTTTTTTGGCTCTGACATTCAAAAACTAAATAATAATGCTACCTATAGACAACTATTTTATCAAGCTTATGGAGTGGAAGAAATTACTTCTTTCGAGGTAGCTAAGGCACTGGCACAGTTTTTCAGAATCCTTATCTCGGGGAATTCCAAATTTGATCGGTATCGCAGAGGAGAATTAGCTCTAAATCCTCATGAGAGAAATGGTATGATTATCTTCGCCAGTGAAAAAGGCGACTGTTTTCATTGTCATAATGAAATCCTGTTAACCGATAACCGGTTACATAATAATGGTCTTGATAGTCTAATAGACCCATCCAATCCTGGTTATTATGCCTTTTCCGGTAACCCCCATGATCTAGGTAAATTTAAAACCCCCACATTAAGAAATTGCGCTCTAAGGCATCAGTTTATGCATGATGGACGATTCACTACCTTAACGGAGGTTATAGAATTTTATAACAGTGGAGTCCACCAAAATTCACCTAACATAGACCCCATAATGGCACAACCCAGTAAAGAACAAGGATTACAACTTACCCAGCAGGAGAAAGTTGATTTAATTCAATTTTTGCAAACACTTACTGATACGAGCTATTTGAGTGATCCCGAACTGGCCAATCCTTTTTGACCTATAAGCAATAATCAAATCATTGCCTGTAATGTCATGCAGTTATGAAGTATTAATGCTGATAAGTGGGAGAAACTGGATAAGGGTGCCACTGATAGATTACCTTTACAGAGCATTAGCTCCCAATAGCTATTCGAAGATAGGTGCCATGGGTTCGAACGATTTAAGCGAAATGCGCGATTATGGTGCTAATCGCAATCAGACCTCACAGTTCACTTAATGGCTTAACACCACATGAGTTTATTAAAAGAAGTAAAAGAGACCCGAATTTCTCCTCTTTCAACAGCTTGGCGCTAGCCAATGGGACTGTAACTTTGTAAAGAATGATGTGGATGATAGGCATTGTAATCGACCACCCATTCTCGCTGATTGCTCTTACCTGTTTAATGTTGTTGAATAGAAAGCATCAAGAACGTCCTACCGGTAAGTCCGGTTCAACCTATCCACAAAGCCGTTATGTATAGGTTTGCTGGGCTTAATAAACTGCAAGGTAATCCTTTGATCCTTGCAGAATGCTTCTAATGTGATGCTGATAAATTCAGGTCCGTTATCTACTCTGATGAAAGAGGGCTTGCCCCGTTCCCATATCACGTTCCAGCACCCTTGCCACACGTTTAGCTGGCAATGAAGTATCTGCTTCAACAGCTAATACTTCGCGGTAAAAATCATCTATGAGTTAAGGTGCGGAACTTCCTCCCGTCCGTCAGTGCATCACCCATAAAATCCATGCTCTATTTTTGATTTATGCTTGTCGGTTGTTCAAGAGGCAGTTTTTCCCGGTTAGGTAACCTACGCTTATGTTTCCTGCGGATATTGAGTTTTAGGAGGTCATACACCTGCTTTACCCGTTTATGATTCCATACCAGGCCTTCATTGCGGATACGCCTGTAATACACGCCAAAATCGCGTGTAGGCAGTTTTTCTGCCAGGTTTTGCAGTTTGGCTATTACTTCGCTGTCGTCCTTGTGGCTTTAGTAATAAACGGCGGTTGTAAATATATCTACTATCCGGCAGACTCTGACGGTGCTGATGGTTTGTTCTGATTTAATTTCTTCGACCAGTTACCGCTTCCGGCAGAGCCTTAGAGCTTTTTTTCGATGATGTCTTTCAGAATACAGTGGTCAAGGGCAAGATCGGCATACATAGCTTTTAGCCTCCGGTTTTCTTCCTGCAACTCTTTAAGCTGCTTTACCTGGTTTACTTCCATACCAGCATACTTGCTTTTCCAGTTATAGAAAGTAGCCCGGCTGATAACCATTTCGCGGCAAATATTTTCCGCCTTGCGACCAGCAGCTTCTTCCTGGATGGCTCTTACAATCTGTGTTTCGGTGAACTTGGTCTTTTTTCATAAAGATGAAATTTACTGCTTCTGTCTAATTTCATCCTATCCGATTTTTAGGGGGGCTTATACAGTCGCTAGCATTGAGATAGCGGTCCAATTCGTGTAGGTAGTGAACGTGGCTCTATGGTTATAGCAGCGGATGGTATAGGTAGTTGAACTATGGGGGGAGACTTGTCGCGCCGAGGAAGACAATAAGCATAAGTATCGTTACTGGTCTTGTCGATAGTATTGCATTGTTTTGCATCCTAATATCGTAATACCCATATAGTGTATTTTCTTGCTGCGTTGAAAAGGAACGCCAACGATAGTGCCAATTGGCAATGTCGATACTATAAGAGGAGCAATAGATACTTAGGTTTTCTTAAGGAAACATGGGTAAACTTGGGTTCCCTTGGGTTTACATAAAACTTTAGACTATCGAACGAAGCCGGAATTTGGCGAGGCCGCGCGATAGTGGTACGATACTCCTTACAATACCTTACAAGTTAATAAATTTATTACTTTTTATGTTCTAGATTGGCTGGTCCCTCTTTTAGCGGTTTTCATAGCTATTTCGTTCATAAATTTATTGCTTTTTATAGTCAGTTTGGCCTATCGCAACACTATGCTAACAGGGCAGCAGTTTTAGAGGGAAAAGAAAGCTAAGTACAATAAGGCGGGATAGTATGGCTAGACTATCGCATAGTATTGCAATTCGATATTGATGCTATTGTACCCAAGGAGTTGAAACAGGTTCCTCGATGATACTCTGTACGATACTATCGGAATGGCAGTTGAGAGTATTGTAACGATTATGCTGAGAGGTAGTCCCTTGGTCCGTGTAATATGGAGTTTAACGATACTGTAGCCCGACTATATTGCTATATCGGGTTCTGTGGTGATAGTGTCAGCTTAAGTGCATGTTTATAACTTTTGCCTCCCGTTTTATGTCGCCAATAGATACTAAGCTGGCGAATACCTAATCGCAGGTTTTGAGGCTTTCCTATATAGTCTATATCGTACGATATTCTGGGGTTGGTTTGCAAGAGGGTATATGGCTTAGACAATAGTGTATCGTATACTGCAAACTCTTCAGCTATTTCATCTTCTGTCCATCCACCTTGCCTTCTCATATCTTTCAGTGCTTCGTTGAAGGACTTGAATGTATCGAGGTCATTATTGCAATAAGCTTCATGCCTTTATAAGTATAGTGTATTCCAAGTATCGAGGATATCAGGTTTTCGGGGTAAAAGATGCGTAAGTGCCATAGTGCGGTTTTGAGTATAGTCCAAAGGTGGGTATTATAGTGTCTTAACTTCACAAATACTTATGCACTATATCGCTTATCGTCCATTTTTTTGTGCTTGCTGTGCGATAGTCCATTTTACATTATGTAAACTAAAAACTAACCTATACTTTCGGCATTGAAACAAATTTTAAACTATAGTCAAAGCAAAGGAATAACCAAGCCTCTTATTAAATAACAGCGTCAGCTGTTTCTCCAGTACCGAAACCGCGAATTTCATCTAACGGAGAGAACTATGCAGGACGCCCCAATCGGGGTGCTTCCTCATATTCTTATTCCGTTAGGGTGCTTCGCGGTACCTGGTACTGGTAAGGTATGAGTTCTGGCACCCTTCCTTTTTCTATGGGTTTTACCAACCACCTAAACCCTCGTTATGAAAAAGCCCCATTTTCTTCTTGCTCTATTTATCGGACTTTTATACAATTCACTCCAAGCCCAAGCACCACAGGGTTTTAATTACCAAGCTGTAGTTAGAGATAATTCTGGTGGTATAATTTCCAACCAGGTGGTAGCAATCCGCATTTCAATATTGGACAGTAATGCCAATGGCACTGTCCTTTATAAAGAAAAACATCAGCCACAAACAAATCAATTTGGCCTCGTAATTATCTCCATAGGTAATGGTGCTGCTTTATCAGGTAACTTTTCCAGCATTGATTGGGGAGTAGGAAATAAATATCTGAAGATAGATTTAGATATAAACAATAACGGCAATTACGTCCCTTTCGGCACTTCGCAACTTTTAAGTGTCCCATATGCGCTCTACGCAAAAACGGCAGGAAATGGAGGCGGTGGTGGAACGACAGGTGCGACGGGAGCAACAGGCGCCGTTGGCAATACTGGACCCACCGGTCCAACAGGTCCAGCGGGTAGTGGGGGCGGAGCATCGGGCCCCACCGGCGTAACTGGGCCTACAGGACCTACTGGTGCCACTGGAGCCGGAGGGGGAGCAATGGGCCCTACTGGTGCAACCGGTCAACAAGGAATACCCGGACCTACCGGAGCAGCCGGTGGTGGTTCCTGGACTGATTTTGCCATCTACACAGAGCAAACTGGGACTGGAGGCTTACCGGCAACAACCCTAACTGATGGAAGCTGGTCAAGCAGGGCGCTTAACACCGACGAAATTCAAAATGGGTCGAACATTTCCAGGAGCGGTTCAAATATCACGTTGCAGCCAGGAGCCTATTATATCGCTGCTTTTGCAAAATGGGGCTGGAACATACCCGATTGGAATCAGGGCTACCAAAGCGGCTTTATTAGCGCCAAAACCCAACTTAGAGTTAGAGATATTGGTTCAAACTCTACGTTGTTGGTAAGTGACGGAACTAATGTTTTTAAGTCCTACCCTGTATCGGTTGGAGCAAATGTTTACGACCAATATACATTGCAGGTAGCAGGTGTAATAAATATCCCTTCGGCTTCTACTATAGCGTTGCAGCAATTTATTGACTATACGACCAACACGGTAAACGGTGCTACCTATAACTCGGGAAAGCCTGTAAGCACCGGAGAAAACGAAATTTATTCAAGAGTTCTCATTCAAAAAATTCAATAAAGATGAAAACAAAATACTCTCTTATCGTTTTTTGTCTTAGCATTCTTACCATTGACCTATTGGCACAACCTTCTATTGCTTCAAATATTAGTGGAGGCAATTCGCCCCAATTCTTATTTGGACTAACCGGCGTGATAAATCAATTTACAATTGATGACGGCGGTATTGGAGCAAGCCACTATGCACTAAAAGTTCTCGATACTAATGATAATGTGCTCCAGATTTTACCGCTGAATATGGTCGACATCGATATGGGCAGTTTAGATAGTACCGCAACGCAAATTACCGTCGAGTTTTATGATAATGGAGGAGATTTAATTCATACATCAATCCAACCCTATAATTTTTCAATAAAGCCTTTGCCGTTATGGGCTTCAAATCTTGACCCGGATATAAACGGTGAAATTGAACTTCTTGCATTTAACGAATCTACAGGCATTGCTGATGTAAATTACATCTATCCCATTTATAAAAAATCGGCGAACATTCCTGCAGATGTAACCGGTTTAGGAGGAAAGGAGTTTGGAATAAAGAAAAATGATTTTGTCTTTACCGGAACTTACGACGTAAGTACGGGAGAAGGAACCATTGCAAATAGCGAATATCAATTTCAACTGAATGCCTTTGATTTGGTAGAGTTTCCCAATCCTCCGTACACTTTCGGATTGGATACAATATCTCCCGCGGGGCAAATTCAACCTCAACTTAACGCTAATCTCGAATTAGAAATGGATGCTCATTATTCAAGAGCAATGCAGCTTTTGAACTTTGAATCCAAAGAATGGAAATATTCGATTCCATCTGCACCGATTTTTAAAATTGGTGTAAAGGTCGGTTTTCAGCTGGTCGGCGGCTTCGATTTAAACGCAAAGATTGGGCAAGGTAGCAATGGAGAATATGGATTTATAGGTAACTTAGGAACACCGGATATAAGTTCTATCTCGGTCGGGGGAAAGGCTGTGGGAACAATATGGGGAAGCATAAGCTTAATTCATAAGCGCTTAGCTGGAATTGAGGGCAAACTTGACCTGATTGGAAGGATAGGAGCATCTTATCGTTTTCGGACCGTTCCTGACTTCCAGGATGAAATCGTATGGGGTGGTGATCTGCAACTGAACGGTTCACTGCGCCTAACAGGTGCTGCAAAAAAGGTAATTTGCTTTTTGCACAATTGTGGGGAGAATGGCGAAATAGCCAGTGGCACCATTTGGCCAACTGATGGAAACCCTTATGAGATTAACGGAGGGATGCCAGCTAACTTTCCTTTTTTGGTTGCAAGTTCCAATGACCATGGAACGCGGTCGCAAACCTATTCCGCAGCTTTAACTAATGATGTATTGGATGACTTAACCCAACAATCATTTTCGGCGAAAGGAAAGAAGGTAGGCGTAGTATGGATTGAAGAGGATGATGCGAACCAGTATTTATTTTTCTCCGAATTGGATAGTTCGGCAAGTTCATTTAGCCGGACGCATTTAATAAGCGACACCAATTTTTCAGTTAGCAGTCCTAAGGTTGCTTTGATGAGCGATGGCTCGGCTATTATAGTCTGGGAACAAAATAAATTTTTGGTCAGCGACTTGGATTCGAATATGAGCATTGAGAACTACCTGGATGCTCAGGATACGTGGTTCGCTATTTATAATAAATCAAGCGACTCTATAGTTTACAAGGCAAAAATCAGTGACCAGACCGATTTACCTGAAGGCATGCCATCGGTAACAATCAGCAATTCTGATAAGGCAATCATTACCTGGTTGGCTGAAGATATTCATTACGGCTATACGGATGTATGGCATAGTGAAATAACGCGCGACGGAAATCAATGGTTTCAATCTGACCCCGACCTGCTTACTTATGATTATCCAGGGGATAACCATCATGTAAACGTATCTTTTACAGATTCTAATCAAGCCGTCGCTACATGGATTTACGACCCTGACGAAGACGATTCCACTGGTGGCAACATGATTTTATCCGCCTTTTATGACGGAACAGATTGGGACAGTGCTGTGGTGATTATTTCGCTCGATGACGCAAACATCTCTTACAAGGAAGTGTCGATGAGTTTTAATGGAGAAAAAGGAGCGTTAGCCTATACTTACACAGATGATGATGATAGTGGCAGAATAACGAATAATCTTAAAGTTGAAATATATAACGCCGGCACCGATAGTTGGGATCCCAACCAGTTTTACGACTATCCCGCTTCCTCTGATGAAGATATAAGGATGCCAGCCGTATCAATTAGCGATACTGGTATTGTTGCTATCAGTTTTCAAACCATAGAGCTATTTTCCGATACAAACTCAGCGGATGCAGGACAAATAAATATTCTGCTTAAAGACCTCAACAGTGGCTCTAATAATGATTGGGTGCCGATTGAAAACAATCAACTGGTTTGCGACTCAAACATCTGTTGCTGGAATATGGATATTACTTTCAATGATAATAACACACTCTATACCTTGTCACATGAAACGGATACCGTTACCGGCAATATTTACGAGCCTCAATATGGGAGACTTTTTGGTGATCCGTCCATGGGTTTAGTTTTGCGTGGATTTAGAATTAGCAATAGTCTTTCGCTCGATACCGTTTCGGTAATACCCGAAACGCCGGCAGGAACTAGTTCTCCAGCCGCACCAACGGTTGAGCAATTAACCCTGTCAGCATATCCTAACCCCTTTTCGGAATCGACTAATATTGAGTTTCATATCCCGGCTACTCAGCAAACAACATTGAGCATTTATGATTTGCTTGGGGGAGAGGTTGGAACACCGGTTTCACAAAAACTTTCCCAAGGCTCCTATAAAACAGTATTTGAAGCGCCAGTGCTTCCCAAAGGTCTTTATATTGTAAAGTTAACTTCAGGGAATAGTGTAAGAACTTGTCGAATAATTTTGCAATAAGCCGACATAAATAGCTCACCTAAACTCAAAAAAATGAACACACAAAATTCTTCTAGCAGCACCTTAGGGCCTGAACTTATTCCTTACAATGAAAATGAAAAATGGGGATACAAAAATGAAAGCGGAACTATCGTAATAGATGCGGTATTCGATTATGCACCAGTGTTCCGATTTAATACCGAACTTTTAATTGAAACCGGTGAAGATGGCAACAGTCAGTATTATTTGTATGACCGCTTAGGCAATCGGCTCTTTTGCTTTAATGAACTCTTTGATGAAGACATTTCTGAAATAAATCGCTTTCAGGAGAGTGACCTTTTCTTTGTGGATGTTTATGATTGGACAAGCAGAGAGTTAAGCGGAATGGTAGATGAACAAGGGAACATTATCATTCCGCCGAAATTTGACTCGATTGAACCAGTGGCCGAGGATTTGTTTAAGGTAGGTTTTGTGGCAACTGAAGGCTTACAAGAAACAGACCTGGTTAAAATGAAATATGGGATATATCACCGGAATGGAAAGGAAATATTCGCACCGCAGTTTGATGAGGTAGGTGACTTTGAAAACGGTTTGGCATTGGCAGAATTAAACGGCAAAGAAATTCAAATCAGTAACGCTGGTATTATGCTTAATTTGAAGGCCTAGGTCCGATCAGAATTAGCTCTTCATTGGATGCATAAAGTCTGAATAGAAATATCTAATTGAGTGGGTGATCTGCGGAGTTAGAGCACCCAAGGATGTCTATTGTTCAAGTAACAAGAGGTATTCTCTTCTGCAATTGAGAATTTACATAGAATTGTGAGACTTTTTCTTGTTCTAATCTGTTTTTACCATTTCCTGCCATGACTCGGATTGAGCTATCCATCTACTAAGCTCTTTATAAATCATGTGTTTTGCATTTGAGTATAGACATGTTCATAGCCTCCTTTTAGATTTTCGATGCGGATAAGAATTACTTCGAAACTATCTTTAATATTGGTGGGAATAGCTGTCACATTAGCGAGATGAGTATTTGCGAATGCGCCGTCAACAACACCGATCGCTTTAAAATGTTTTAAAAATGTAGGAAACTTAACGGCGTCCATGAATCGTTCCAACTGCTTAAGCGCTTCAAGGTTTTTCTCGTCTTTGTATTTTGTCTTCACATGAAAGAGACTTTCGGCCAACCTGCTTGTAGAGTCTTTTTGTGCGTCAGTAATAGCGTCTTGAAGAGAACTGGCAGAGCTGACAGGTTGGGTGGCCTTAGATTTCGATTCTATTGAAATAAGAGAATCACTTACATTGGGTTGATCGGGGTCTATCTGATGAAAGATGATTACATCAGTAAAATGCGCCGGGTTATTCTTCGATTCCTTCCACCGCCATTTTGGCGGTCTCAGCCTGCTATCTGGCGCATACCTTTCAGGAATAAAATAGTAGGTCAAAATTTCAGCGAACTCGCCTGACATTAAGCTTGGGTTGTCAGGAATTTTAGTTATGACTTCTTCCGCTCGTGTAGATCCCGTATTCGCAGTGCGCCAGGTCAAGTCCTCGTCTGATAGGTACATAAGCCTAAACGGCAATGGTAATTTGGCAAAGAAAGTCGCCCGCTCGGCTTCCTTGAGGGTGTAAACGTGAATGCCCTGTGCATTTACTGCGTGATCGAAATGGGAGAGAATGTCAATGTTTATCATAGCTCCAATTACAAAAGGATGAATTTAATTTGTTTTTGAAGCTATTTTAAATTATCTTTAGTAAGGTCAATTCTGGGCCCTCTTCGCCTCTCAAGCCTTGCTATGAGATTTGAACATCTCTATTTGACTTCATCTAAGATTTTGTTTGAGATCTTAAAGTCTGGCAATTCCTTGGGCTCTACCAACACTTTTACCCGCCCAAACGGCGCAGTTTCCTTTTTACCCTCTACCCAAAGCTTAATCAATTCCTCTTCCGTCGGCATTTGTAGCTTTTCGGCTGCAAAGTATTTACTGAGAGCCTCGAGTCTAAACTTCAACATTTCAATTTCAGAGATTTCCTTTGGTGTTGTTATAGGTTGAAGTTCCGAGGGCTTTTTAAATACCCTATCTGCCTCTATTAGGGTCGCAGTCCGTAAAAAGTCACTATGATTTTTTCCTACAAGTTTTGCCGCCTCTGAAATGTGCAGGTATTCTTGGGAGTTTAGCTTCGCGGGCATAGTTATTACCCGGTTTAAAGTAAAATTTTCTGGCGCCTTTTCTTTTTCTTCTTCTTTCATGAGTGGTTTGTTTTATTTTCAGTAACTGTTTATCAGTTATCCTTTCTTCCTAAAATTTTTCAGCACAAGGTCCATGTCTTCCTCAATCCATTTTAGCAGAAATGCCTTACTGAATCGGGTATGTTTACCGATTTTTTTGTGTGGTATAAGGTTGTTTTGGACATAGTAATTGACACTATCTGGGCTAATCCCGATAAGCTGTGAGGCTCCATCAACGTCCAGAACTTCTCGAAGCGCGTCCTTTTGCATATGCGCCATCAATTTGAGGCTTTCGCCCGCGTTCTGGAACAAGCCCTTCAGTTCATTAAGGCTTGCCTTAATGGCATCTAGTTCGCGTAGTTGTTCTTCTTTGTTCATGGCCACACTGTTGGTTACGGATACGAGGTTAATACCGCAACTACTCAAAATGTCGCAAGGAGTGGAGTGAGTGGAGTGAAACGCCTATGAAAAATTCACAATATCCATCGTTTCCGGTGGGCTAGTTTCCTAACTTCAGGGAGGTATAAGGAGGGGGCTTTCTTTCGGGTTAAGGCCTCTCTGACCCTATCGGGGTTAATGTCGGGACCTTCTGGGCAATTTGGCAAAGTGAAGGAGTCTGTGATTAACGCTGCCAGCGCCTTTGGTTTCTGGCTTGCTTTTTTGTTTTGATATAAAAGCCAAAAAAGGTTTAACAATTCTCCCTTTTGACCAAGGAATTCAATTTTTTCGCTTACCCGTTTTGCAGCAAAAAAGTCTTTCAAATATTTCCCTGACTTCCTGGCAACGTATTGCCTTAATATCTCGGTTAACTCTTTATTTAAGCCGGTGTCCTCAAATTTCACTTTTGGAGGGACTATTTCAATAGGAGTTCCTTTGAGTATATTTTCCATTGAAAAATGAAACTCATTTCGGAATTGCTGGACAAAAAGCTCAACTAAAAAAAGCGTTTGGCCGTAAAGACCCATCAAATGCACGAACAAGATTTCTTCTTCATTCAATTTTAAGGTACCAGAAAATGCTTCCTGCTGCTGCCGGTTTTTTTCTTGTGTTTCCCTCCAATCCTTAACCCAATCATCCTCTACCAATATTTTTTTTGAATCTACCTTAGCGGACATGCGTTCCTGATAATACTTCATCATGTTATTTTCTCTTGCGATCTCTAACAAGTTATCTATATCGCTGTTCATAATAAGTCTTACATATCTCTCTTCCCAATTTGCGTCGATCTTTCCGTAATAACTGATATTGGAGATTATTGATCCAAGAACTTTAGCTAGGCTATTCAACTCGTTTTGTTTCCAAGCCAATGCCTTTCGACTATCAAGCAGTCTTGCTGATTCTTCTTGCACACCTTGCGCAAAATTTTCAAGCAATCTTGCGCAGGCTGTTTGACCCTTAAAATAGTATTGAAGCAATCGCTTGTTTTCAGGTGAGTCGGCCCTTCGCGTGATACTCTTTTCAAGGGAAGGTTTTATAACTGAATTTAAAATAAACCTATTCAGACTTTTTTCGGTTTCGAGGGTTTGGGCGGCAAACTCAAAGGCTGCATTCATGGGTTGAAAAGTTCTTTTGCAAGGACTAAACTATTCTTTACATTTGGTATACCATTAACTTAGAAAGTAGTCGTTCTTTCAATGTGGGACCAAAGTGGAGACCAGACATAAAAAATGGTTTACAGATTGCTCCGTAAACCATTGATTTCCAAGTCTGGGTGGCGGGATTCGAACCCACGACCTCTTGCACCCCATGCAAGCACGCTACCAGGCTGCGCCACACCCAGAAACAAAATCTTTTTGAGATTCGTTGTGCACCATTTCCGGGGCTTGCATGTCGAGGTGAGTATCACCCCAAACAGGGCTGCGAATATAAGAGATGCCCGTAAAAAGCAAAACCAGCGCCAATAGCCTGTTAATGCCATCTTATTGGGACCTGCTTGTTAAATATCCCTTAACGGCCCAGTACGGCGCGGTTTTTATATGTTTGCCGCTTATACAAAATAATTCATGAAGAACGTCCTCCTCTTTATCCTGACGCTTGGCAGTGTTGCTGCTATGGCACAGAAGGGTAATGCCGCCGATAAATACAAAGTTGGCGTAGTAGCTTTTTACAATCTCGAAAACTTCTACGATACCATCAATGACCCTAACACCAGTGATGAAGAGTTTTTACCTGAAGGCGACCACATGTATAACACGGCTGTGTATACCGATAAAGTAAGTAAACTTAGTGATGTACTTTCGCAAATAGGAACGGAAGTTACACCCGATGGTTTTTCGATGCTGGGCGTGGCTGAAGTGGAGAACCGCAAAGTGCTGGAAGACCTCATCAACCAGCCAAAATTGAAAGACCGCGGCCTTAAAATAGTGCATTACAATTCACCTGATGTACGCGGTGTAGACGTAGGGTTTATTTATAACCCTAAATACTTTAAGGTTAAACACAGCGAAAAACTCTTCGTACGCCTGGCCGAAGCCGATGGCAGCCTGCACTATACCCGCGATATATTGTGGGTAAGCGGTATTTACGACGAAACCGACACAATTAACATATTTGTAAATCACTGGCCATCGCGCAGGGGAGGAGAGGAAGCAAGTGCTCCAAGCCGTGCTGCCGCTGCAGGCGTTGCCAAGCACGTTATCGATTCGCTGATGCAGTTAAACCCCGATACCAAGGTGATACTGATGGGGGACCTGAACGACGACCCCACCAGCCCGAGTGTTGCCGAAGTTATTGGTGCTAAAGGTGATAAGGCCGATGTAAAGCGCAGCGGCATGTATAACCCCTGGGTCGATTATTTAAAGAAAGGTATCGGCACCCTGGCTTATAACGATAGCTGGAACCTGTTCGATCAGATCATGCTCTCACAGGCCTTTTTGGTGGAAGATCAAAAAGGGTTCTTTCTGAAAGATGCCCGCATCTTCAGCCGTCAGTTTATGGTTACCAAAACCGGTAAGTATAAAGGATACCCGATGCGCACCTACGATGGGGTAATTTATAATGGTGGTTACAGCGATCACTTTCCTACTTATTGTGTGCTGTTGAAGAGCATTTCCGATAAGTAGTCATTTTCATTTCTTACATTAATTTAGTTGCATGAAGTTTTTTGCCTTTTGTTTTGGGGCTGTTACAGCCCTGCTTTTCCCTGCGCTTGTAAAAGCCCAGGAACCTGCTGCCAACCCCACCAACCTGCAGTTTACCACCGTTAAAACGTATAACGCCATTATGAGCTTTACCGGGGTTACCTGCGATGGTTACCTGGTATTAAAAAGTACGCAGCCTATTACGGTGGCCCCTGTCGACGGGGTTGCTTACGATAAAGGGGAGGGTTTAGGCAATGCCAAAGTTATGGTTACCGGAAACGCAACCCTTTATAATGTGCGTGGCTTGTTGGAACGCACGAAGTATTACTTTGCCATTTACGCCTATAATGGCGGTGGCAGCAGTATTAACTACCGGCAAACTGCCCCGCTTATCGACTCGTTAACTACACCGGCTTCCGATCCCGGTACGTACTATAGCGCGGTTGATAGCAGCTCTTATTCAATTATTACTGACCTCCACAATCTTATTAACCCGCATACCATGAGCAGTTATACGCCCGGGTATGCCAGCACCATTTTACCCGCTATGTACGAACGCGATACAGTAGGTGGCCAGGCCGTGGTAAACTGCGAATACAGTGAGGTAACAACCATCTATACACCGCCATTTTCGTTTACGGGCACTAACTACAACCGCGAGCACGTTCTCTGCAAAAGCTGGATGCAAACCTATACGCAATTTGGCAGTAACGTAGTGCAATACCCCGAAGGAGCTGATTACTTTAACCTGTTGCTTACTGCTGCGGCACCTAACAATGCCCGCAGTAACCGTCCGTATGGCGTGGTGGTAACCCAAACCGGTTCGTATGGTCCAAGCAAGTTGGGCAAGGATGCCAATAACATTAATGTGTTTGAACCCGGCGATAACCGCAAAGGCGATGCTGCACGTGCCATGATGTACGAAATGATTTGTTATAATGGCACCAGCGGCGACTGGGGACTTGATTATCTCTTAGCCGAAGCCGGCGATCAAAGCCAGGCGGTGCTAAAACAGTGGAACCAGCAGGATCCGCCCGATCGTTTTGAGCGTACTAAAAATGATTACATCTATTCTGTTCAAAACAACCGCAACCCCTTTATCGATCATCCTGAGTGGGCCAAGTGCATCAACTTCGATAGCCTGTTTAAAACCAGCCTCTGCGGCGCAATTTCCGGTGTTAAGGAAGTGGCTTTGGATGCGAACATAAATACCTATCCTAACCCTGCCGGCGGCGTGCTTAATATTGCCATTGCAAACGCCGGTGCCGATTTTGCAGCTCTAACGCTTATCGATATGATGGGCAATGAAATTTTAACAGGCTCGTGGACAGGCCAGAACGCAACGATGGATGTATCTGCCCTGCCACAGGGCAATTATGTGCTGCGTATAACTATTGGCTCTAATTCGGCCTATAAAAAGGTGCTTGTTTTGAATTAACACCCGGTTAATACGCAGCCCGATTATTATTTTAAATTTGCCGGTTCAAAGGATTTGACACGCTAAACAATTTAACATGAAGAAGCTATACTTAGCCATTATTGCCCTGTTTATTGCAGGAAGTACTTGGGCCCAGTGTTCCGACCTTTTCTTTTCGGAATATGTGGAAGGTTCCAGTAACAACAAAGCACTTGAAATTTATAACCCTACAGCCGTACCGGTTAACCTTACCGGCTACAAAATCCAGATTTATACCAACGGATCTGCTACTGTAGGTTCTACCTATAATCTTACAGGCACAGTAGCTGCAGGCGATGTGTTTGTATTAGCACACAAAAATGCCAATCTAGCCATCAAGGCCCTTGCCGACGATACTACCCAGGTTGGCGGTGTTATGAACTTTAACGGTAATGATGTGCTTGCATTATTAAATGGCACTACCCTGTTGGATCGCATTGGTAACGTTGGCGATACGGCTGATATACCGTTTGACACCACCACTGGTAAAGACCATAGCTACGTGCGCTTACCAAACATTCAGCAAGGTTCAACCAACTGGACAACCGGAAAATTAGAGTGGACCATGTTCCCTAAGGATACCATCCACCTGGGTAGCCATACAATGAATCCATGTGGTGCTATTACTGATACCCTGGTGCGTTTCTCTCCAACTGCTGCTTCGGTTGCTGAAAATGTAGGTACTTACGCTGTAAACCTGGCTTTGAATGCTGCCAGCGCAGGCAGCACCTTCACCGCTGATGTGGTATTAACCGGCGGTACAGGCGATGCAACTGACATCAATAACTATACTACACAAACCGTAAGTTTTGCACCGGGTGCATCCTCTGCTACTCTTACTTTAACAGTAACCGATGATGCACTTCCTGAAGGTCCCGAAACACTGATCTTCACTATCCGCAATTCATCTGCTCCGCTGTTGATTGGTGCCGATTCTGTTTTCACCTTAACTATCGATGCCAGTGATGTTCCTGCCGTTCCGTACAACATCGGCCAAATCAGTTCGCAAAATGCGAACGGCCAACCCGATTCAGTAGGTGTTAAAGTTGCTATTAGCGGTACTGTACTAAGTATCGATTACCGCGCAACCGGCTTAGATTTCTTCATTCATGATGCAACAGATGGAATCGAAATTTTCTCTCCGGCTTCATCATTTGGCTATACGGTAGCCGAAGGCGATTCAGTAGCTGCTATCGGTAGCGTTGGTTTCTTTAATGGTGCCCTGCAACTGGTTAACCTCGATACCCTTTATAAAATTGGTGTTGGCACGGTGCCTGCTCCTACTGTAGTACAGGATCTGGACGAAACCACTGAAGCCGAACTGGTACGAATCAATAACGTTTCGCTGGTTACTCCATCTCAATGGGATAACACCCAAACCAGCGGTTTTAACTGCGATATCACCGACGGTCAGAATACCTGGATCTTGCGTATCGACGAGCAGTCTGCACTGTTCAACCAACCGGCTCCTCAGTTTACATTTGATGTAATCGGTATCGGCTCTCAATTCGATGGTTCTTCACCTTACACATCAGGTTACGAAATCCTGCCTCGTTACGTAAACGATTTGATCCTGCACAGTGGTATCAATGAAGTGGACGCTACCCTGGCCACCGTGTTCCCTAACCCAAGCAATGGCAATTTTACCATCCGCTTAAAAGAAACAGTAGGCGCGGTAGAAGTTCGTTTGTTTAATGTGGCAGGTCAGCAAATGATGTTCGAAAAAACTGCTGAACAAAACATAAACATCAGCCGCAACGATTTGAGTGCAGGCATCTACGTAGTAGAAGTAAAGAGCGCTGACAAAGTATTCCGCTCAAAAATCAACGTCCAGAACTAATCTTCTGAACGGACATAAAATAAAAGCGGCCCCTCCACAAGAAGGGCCGCTTTTATTTTGTCTGTTGTCTAATATCTGTTTTCTGATGTCTCCTTCTAAATCTCCCGCACACTCCATGCCTCGGGCTTATCGCCAAATAGTTTCTTGGTCAGGCTCCAGGTGCTGTTGAATAGTTCCGAGTTGCGATAGTTTTCCAAACTCGCTTCGTCCTTCCAGCGGCTGTAGGTAAAATAGATGGTAGCGTTATTGATATCACGCAATAACACCACACCGGCACAACCCTCAAAACCGCCTATCAAGGCACGCCGTTCTTCAAAAAGGGTTTCAAACTCCTTTACGCATTCAGGCCTAAAGGTCATCTTCACAATACGTTGCAACATACAGGTATATTTAATCGGCAATTACTAAAACAGGGGTCTCTATTTTTAATCCTAACAGATTTTCAGCCTTGCCTTTGTTTATAGCAATTTCTAAAAAGCCCGAGGTGCCGAACAGGCAAACCATTTCACCTTCATCCACATCATTATATTGCTCACTGATGGTATTGGTGGAACCTACGTTTACAGCAATGGTATAGCGTTTAGCGCCAATGCACTCCTCAAACATGGCGCGGTTAATATTCGTTATGCCGTTGCCATAGTTATCCAGATACACCACCGTGCCGCGTATGCTGCCGGGGCGTGTTACCGGTTGTAGTAAGCGTAAATGCACTGTTTCAATGGCCACATGGCCAAAGTCGGTAGGCTTATATTCCTGCAGTAACAGGTTAATGGCACGGGCAATAGGGGCTTCAAACAGCAGGCTGCTGCCTTCCATCAGCGCGTCGTTTAACTGATAGGTTTCGTGCGGAACTTTTTCAAAAGCAAGTGCCAGTACACCGGTGTCAAAGGTCAAAAAGTAATGACCATCTATCATGGATAGCAATAACTTGTTCTCGCTTTCGTTGCTATTTACATGAACCACATGTATAGTACCCTTCGGGAAATAGCGGTACGAATTTTTAATGGTAAACGCGGCCTCTTTAAGGTCGAACGGTTTTATCTGGTGTGTTATATCAACCAATTGCGGATGCAGCCCGTCGCAGTGGGTTATAATGGCGCCTTTAAGAGCCGCGAGGTAATAATCACGCGTTCCTAAATCAGATGTAAAAGTAACAAGCGCCATGGCCGTTTTATGTTAACAACAAATAAGCACCTAAAATACCACGCAACGTACCAATGTTTCGTGGAAAAAGGTGTGGATAGATATATTTTGCTATACAGTACACCCGCCTTGCTAAAACGCTAAATTTGAAAAACTAAAGCTACCCCATTTGACAGAGATCACACTTAATGTAGAGGGGATTGACCCGATTGACTTCTTCGGCGTAAACAACTCCAGGTTCAACTTTGTAAAGAAAAACTTCCCCACCCTGCGTATGGTTTCGCGCGGTAATACCATTAAGGCGGAAGGCAATGACGAAGACCTGGCCGTGTTTAAGCAAAAGGTGGAGCGCATGATTGACCACATCGAACGCTACGGTAAACTTAGCGAAGATAACATCGAAGCCATACTGCTAACCAGCGACGATAAACCCCTGAACAAGGACAAGAAGGACGCCGGTAACATCATTGTATATGGCAACAACGGTTTAGTGGTACGCGCCCGTACCGATAACCAGTTGTTAATGGTAAAAGAGAGCGAAAAGAACGACATTGTGTTTGCGATTGGTCCTGCCGGTACAGGTAAAACCTATACGGCGGTAGCGCTGGCGGTTAAAGCTCTTAAAGAAAAGAACGTAAAGAAGATCATACTTACCCGCCCCGCAGTGGAGGCCGGCGAAAGCCTGGGATTTCTGCCCGGCGATTTAAAGGAAAAAATTGACCCCTACCTGCGTCCGCTGTATGATGCATTAGATGATATGATACCAGCCGATAAGCTCACCTATTACATGGAAAACCGCGTGATAGAAGTAGCTCCGCTGGCCTTTATGCGCGGCCGGACATTAGATCATGCCTACATCATTCTGGATGAAGCGCAGAATTGCAGCGATATGCAGTTAAAAATGTTCCTTACGCGTATAGGTGCCAACAGCAAGGTTATTATCACCGGCGACCCTACCCAGATCGACTTACCTCCAAAGGTTAAGTCGGGATTAGGCACAGCCATTCGTATATTGCAGCCCGTAGAAGGAATCTCTACCATTCACCTGAACGAAAGCGACGTGGTACGCCACCGCCTGGTTAAGGAAATAATAAAAGCTTACGAGAAATTAAATAGCACACGCCCTAAAGATGACGACGCAAACCATTCGTGAAACTGACTTCAATTTCCCCGGACAAACCGCCGTATACCACGGTAAAGTCCGCGATGTTTATACCCTGGGAGACAAACTGGTAGTAATTGCAACCGACCGTATTTCGGCCTTCGACCATATTTTACCCAAGCCTATACCGCATAAAGGTGCGGTGTTGAACGGCATTGCCGCTCACTTCCTGAATGCTACCCGCGATATAGTGCCTAACTGGTTACTCGCCACGCCTGATCCTAACGTATCCGTTGGCGTGCGCTGCGAACCGGTACGTATTGAAATGGTGATACGTGGTTACCTGGCCGGCCATGCGGCACGCGAATATGCAGCCGGCAAGCGTGTACTTTGTGGCGTTACCCTGCCCGAAGGCCTAAAGGAAAACGATGCCTTCCCTACACCCATCATTACACCTTCTACCAAAGCGGTTGAAGGGCACGATGAAGACATTTCGCGCGAGGATATACTGAAGCGCGGCATTGTTAGCGAAGAGGTATATACCACTATGGAAAAATATACCTATGCGTTATTTGAACGCGGTCAGAAAATGGCCCGCGAACGTGGTTTGATATTGGTTGATACCAAATACGAGTTTGGCGTTCACAATGGGCAGGTAATGCTGATTGATGAAATCCATACGCCCGACTCTTCGCGTTACTTTCACCTGCAGGGTTATGCCGAGCGCCAGGCCAAAGGCGAACCGCAGCAACAACTCAGTAAGGAGTTCGTGCGCTTGTGGTTAATCGAAAACGGTTTTCAGGGTAAGGACGGACAAAAGATGCCGGTAATGCCCGATCTGTTTGTTGAAACTGTGTCACATCGCTACATCGAGCTATACGAACTCGTAACCGGTAAGAATTTTATGCCCGATACCAGCGAGGATGTAATAGGCCGTATTAAAACTAATGTAGCTGCTTACCTGCGCAACGCTTAACCATCGCTATTTAAAGCAGTAATATGAGCAACGGCAAGCAATTTACCCTGAAGCGGAAAATACAGTTTGCTCTGTTCTTGCTATTTGCTTTATTGCTGCTGATTACCCTTGTAGGAGAGGTGTATATGCGCCTCACCTACAAAGCTCCCGGGCCGCCGTACGATAACAAAGAGAAAGACGCCGAGCTGGGTTGGAAATCGAAAGATGATTATACGTTTACCGCCAACGATTTTCTTACTAATCTGGGTAGCCGCTATACTATACACGCCAATTTTACAAAATATGGTTTCCGCAAGTGGAACGAAACAGCCACCGATTCCCCACTTGCTACACTTTTTTTTATCGGCGACTCGTACACCGAAAGCCTGGAAGCATCCGACGAACACTTGTTTTATTCGGTGCTAAAGGATAGTTTGCCGGTACGCATTTATGCCCGCGGTACAGCCGGTTACGGCACTGCCCAGGAACTACTCATACTCCGCCGGTATATCGATAGCGTTAAACCCAACTGGGTGGTGTTGGAAGTTTGCAATAACGACTTTGTAGATAACTCATGGAAACTGGAACAGCACTGCACTTACAAGGTTAGCCAAACACGCCCGTACCTGATGGCCGATGGCACCATGGAATACCACTACCCACGCCCCTGGTACGAACATGTAAAAGACTACTCCTTGTTTTGGAGTATGTTGTTTACACGTATGCATAACGCCTTGCAACATTTTAATAAAGCTAAACCCGACCGGGACCTGACTGAACTGGCGGCTGAGCCGGAGTTTAAAGAAGAATATGCCCGCACCTTGAAGGCAACGGAACAGGGGATCACGGAGATTAAAAAACTGGCAGAAAGCCGGCATGCGCAACTGGTGATATTTGATGCGGACGACTTTACGCCCGGCGCAGAATTCTTTCCCGAGGTTTGCCAACGCAACAGTATTGATTACATAGACAGTGTGGGCTACTTTATGAAACTGCACGAGCGTATGGGCGATACCGTGCGCGCGTTTGATGGCTACCACTGGAACAACCTGGGGCAGCATGTTGTGGCCGATAGGCTGTTAGAGTACTTCCGCCCTAAGTTAGCTAAGCCTTAAGCTTCCAGACCGTATTCTTTGATTTTGCGATACAGCGTGCGTTCCGAAATACCTAAATCGGCCGCAGCATCTTTACGTTTGTTGCGGTATTTTTTCAGCGCTTTTGATATCAGCTCTTTTTCCTTTTCGGCAATGTTCAGTACCTCGTCAACGGTTTCGTGTTCATCAAAAGCTTTCTTATCGTTTAATACCACCGGCTGATTATTGCCCATCTGCGGTTGTATGATAATCGGCTTCTCTGACAGAGGTTGGAGCGTAGGTTCGTAGCCGTTATTAACCGGGCCTGTTACTACCTGTTGTTTGGTTACATCAAAAACAAACTGCTTTAAGTCGTTCAGATCTTTCTTTAAATCAAAAATCAGCTTGTATAAAATCTCGCGCTCGGTAAACGAACCACCGCCGCTATCGTAGCGGGCTTCGGCCAGTGCCGGTAAGCGGTTATCGGTAATATCGGGTACTATCTCGGCCAGTTCTTTTGCCGTAACGTCTTTTTCGTGGGCTAAGATGCTCACCTGCTCCGCCACATTTTTTAGCTGACGAACGTTGCCGGGCCAGGTGTATTTCAATATCAGTTCGCGGGCATCGTCGGTAAGTTTAACCGGTTGTATTTTATTGCGCTCGGCAAAGTCGATACAAAACTTGCGGAACAACAGGTAAATGTCCTCACCGCGTTCGCGCAATGGCGGTATGTAAATAGGCACCGTACTTAAACGGTAATACAAATCTTCGCGGAATTTACCCGAGCGTACCGCTTCCTGTAAGTTTACGTTGGTGGCCGCTATCAAGCGCACATCGGTTTTAAGCGCCTTGCTGCTACCTACGCGGATGTATTCGCCCGTTTCCAACACACGCAACAAACGCGCCTGGGTGCCGTGCGGCAGTTCACCTACTTCATCCAAAAACAGGGTGCCGCCGTTGGTAGCTTCAAAATAACCTTTGCGCTGTTCGTGTGCGCCGGTAAAGCTGCCTTTTTCGTGGCCGAATAATTCCGAGTCGATCGTTCCTTCAGGTATGGCGCCGCAGTTAACGGCTATAAACGGGTTATGCTTGCGCGTACCCAGTTGATGTATTATGTGCGAGAAAACCTCCTTACCTACACCGCTTTCGCCGGTGATAAGTACGGTAAGGTTGGTAGCCGATACACGTTCGGCAATGCTGATGGCATGGTTAAGCCCCGGCGAGTTGCCGATAATGCCAAACCTGTTTTTTATGCTTTGTATTTCCATAGTCTAAACTCTTTTTTGCCACTAAGACGCAAAGGCGCAAAGTTTAATTGTATTTTTTTTTGCCACTAAGCCGTAAAGAATCAAAGGTTAAATTCTGTTTCTTTTTACAACCACCACTTTGTGTCTTCGTGCCTTTGTGGCTATTGTATTTTCTTTTTTGCCACTAAGTCGCAAAGGCAGTAAGGTTATTGTAAACTATCCCCCTTGGTATTTCTTTTTCTTTGTGTCTTAGTGTCAATAAAAACATGTGCCTTGGCGGCTATATTATTTTAAACCGTGTCGCCTATTAAAGTTGCTGCGGTGCAATCAGTAACTTTCACGTTCACATAATCGCCGGGCTTTAAATTTCCTTTCGGGAACACAATCACTTTGTTCTGACTATTTCTTCCAAACAGATGCTCCTGGCTGCGGTGGCTGGTTCCTTCTACCAATACCTCAAATGTTTGCCCTACATCCTTTTTGTTCAGTTCCAGCGCGTGTTTCATTTGCAGGTCCACAATCTCCTGCAGGCGGCGTTTCTTTACCTCTTCAGGTATGTCGTCGGTAAATTTTTTGGCTGCCACGGTGCCGGGGCGCTCGCTATACATAAACATGTAGCTCATGCTGTAGCGTACGTATTCCATCATGCTCAGGGTGTCCTTATGTTCCTCTTCTGTTTCGGTGCAAAAGCCGGCGATTACATCGGTGCTTATGGCTACGTTGGGCACTATACGGCGGATGGCATCAATTCGGCTCATATACCGTTCGCGGTCATACGTGCGGTTCATAATATCCAGCACACGGGTGTTACCACTTTGTACCGGCAGGTGTATGTAGTTGCAAATATTATCATACTTCGCCATGGCGTGCAATACATCATCGGTCATATCCTTAGGGTGGCTGGTGCTAAACCGCACACGTAAGTCAGGTGCAATTTGTGCAACCAGTTCCAGCAGGCGGGCAAAGTTCACTACGTTTTCATCGTATTTGGCTTCTACCAGTTTTTTACCTACCAGTTTAGGGTCCTCGCTAAAACGGTAGCTATCCACGTTCTGCCCCAGCAGGGTCACCTCTTTATAACCTTTGCTGTATAACTCGCGGGCTTCCTCCACAATGGTGCGCCAGTCGCGGCTGCGTTCGCGGCCACGGGTAAAGGGCACCACGCAAAAACTGCACATATTATCGCAGCCGCGGGTAATGCTTATAAATGCCGTTACGCCATTGCTGTTCAGACGCACCGGGTTAATTTCGGCATAGGTTTCTTCGCGGCTTAGCAGCACATTTACGGCCTTTTGCCCTGTTTCTGCTTCCTCAATTAAACCGGGCAAGCTGCGGTAGGCATCAGGGCCGGCCACGATATCTACAATCTTTTCCTCTTCCAAAAACTTCTCCTTCAGGCGTTCGGCCATGCAGCCCAATACCCCAATAAGCGCACCTTTCTTATTCTTCTTCACCGTTTGCAGATGTTGCAGGCGGTGGCGCACGCGCTGTTCGGCATTATCGCGGATGGCGCAGGTGTTAATCAATATCAGGTCGGCATCGGTAAACTCGGTGGTGCTGTCGAACCCTGCATTACTTAAAATGCTGGCCACTACCTCGCTATCGGCAAAGTTCATCTGGCAGCCGTAGCTTTCTATATAATACTTCTTGCCATTGCCGGGTACCGTAAGCGGTCGATCGGCCGTAAGGGTTTCGCCCTGGCGGCTTTCATCTATCTTTTTGGTTTCCAGTTCAAAGGCAACCTCGTTGTTGTATAGCTTCTTTTCCATCGTAAATAGGGTCGGCAAAGATAGGAATTAACTGACAAAAAGGCAGGCTTTAACAGTTAAACAAATGCTGGTTGGCCGGAGGCGCAACCAGGGGGAGAGAGATATTGGCTGTAGGGACGCGATGCTGGTTGGCCAGAGGCACACAGGGGTTGAGTTTTCATGTTTTTTGTTTTTGTCCTTTTTTATATCCGCTTTTTTAACATAAATGATAGGAAATGATAGGGTTTGATAGGGTTTTAGGGGACACCTGTCAAAACCTATCAACCGCCCAAATAGGGTAGTTCGCGGCGTACGGTGGCGTTGATCATGTAACGCAGGGTATCCAGAAAATCGGCGCAGCGGTGCGGAGCACTGCGGTCGCGGATAATTTTTTTGTTGTTATCCATTTCTACATACAAAATATCATCGATTAAGGGTTTGCATCGCACGGGATCTATTTCGATAGTCCAGAGTTTAAAGGCCGCATTTACCACCAGTTGGTTTTGCTCTACCTGCGGGTTGTGGGTGGGCACGGTAAACTGCGCCTGAAACAAGCCCAACTGCCGCTGAATGACCTGGTAGTAGTTTACGTTTTCCTTACTGATAGCCTGCCTGCTGTTGCCGGTTGAATCGCCAGTTACCAGCCAATGTGCCTGCGGGTAAGAGGCTTTGAGGTGGTCACACATTTTCCAGATATCGCTGTTGGGCAGTTTGATGCATTCGATAGCGCGCAGGTATTTTTCGGGAAAGGAGAGTTGGAACAGGGTGCAGCAAAGCGGGTTGACGTTAAAATCGAACGAGGCAAACAGCCGCTGTTCGGGGTCGTATTGCGTAGGCACCACATGCCTGGCATACTCAAAAGCCCAGATGAATTTTTTAGTACGGTCCTCCACGCCCCATTCGCCGAGGGCATAAATGCGGTATTGATTTTCGTCGATAAGCCGGAGGTTTTCCAAAGCTGCAGCATCCTGTTCGCTGATGAACGACTGGCCGGCGGCATTACAGTTATCGCGGTAATTGAATTTAAATACGGTGGTATCGGCACTATACGGACTGCCTTCTTCGCAAAGGTGTTTTTTAATCCAGTGCAGTTCGCTTACCGGGTTAAGGATCAGTATGAACTGAATATGCGGGTAACCACGTGCGCGCCGGATAATTTCGCTGAACTGTTCGAAGGTAAACTGATCGGCCTCCTCCATTACTACGCGTTTTATACCTGCCAAACTTTTTAGTTTCTCGCTGTTATTGGCACCACGAAATGAAATACTACGGCCTGTAGGCAAAAAGGTAATGCAGCGGTTAGCGCCACTGTATACACATTTAAAATACCGCGATAACTGATAGCGTTCGATAAGGCCGGTAAGCAGTTTATAACAGCTATCGCGCAGGTCAACTGCATTACGGCGCAAGAAGAGGGTGTCGCCTTCTTCGGCTTCAATTAAATGCAACAGTTCGCTTTGGTGTACGCTGTAACTTTTGCTGCTGGCAGCGCTACCGTATACCACCACATACCTGCTGGTGCAGTGGTGCACGGCGTGAAATACTTTGGTAAATAGTTGGTGGGCATTCGTTCTAAAATCGAGCACATGCCCATAGCCCGCCTCATTTAAGGGTGGTAACGATGGTTCCTTTAAGTGCATCGGCATAGGTTTTAGGTGAAAGTTTACCCGACATACGCAGGTGCAGTTCGATAGCGCGCAACATATCGGGGTAGGAGGGTACGGAAAGTTCGTTACCATTTAGTCCGTTTTCGCCTTTGATAATGGCGCACAAACGTTCCACTACTTCGGCATCGCTTAACAGGGTGCCGGGGTTTTGACGGCTGTAGTTTTGCAGATCGGCCTGAAAACGCCTGCGCTGTATAACCGTTGCTGTGGCTATTTCGGCTTTGTAGCGCGTAAATAAACGGCAGCCATTGGCAGAGCAAGATTCTCGGGTGCTATCTATGCCCACGGTGCGGCTATAGGCTTCGGTTATCTGCATGCCACGGGCCACCAGTTCAATAAACAGGCGGTGCTGGGGTTCTACAGTTTCCATCTGCAGTTGGTGTGCGCGTTCGGTTTGCAGGTGGGTAATTTGTTCTTTGTACTGTTCGGCCAGGTTAGCCCCTTCAGTAAGGGCTTCTTCGGTTGTGGCCTGCAGGTTTACGGCTTTCAGGTAAGCATCGGCAGGCAAAGCTCCGGCGGCCACCAGTTCAATAAAGGCTTGGTGTTGCATCGTGTTTTCAATTTGCTGCAAAAATAAATAAAAAGAGGTGATAAGTTTCGTAATAAATTACTTTAATGATAGCATTGCTAGCTGAAAACGGGGTTAAGGGGCTGATTTTGAAGGAGAAGTTTGGGGTTTAGGGTTTAAAAATTTAATGTAGGGGTTTAAGAGCACACGCGGCACGCGTGCGCCAGCCGGGGGGGGGGTATAGCCCCAGTGGGGCGGTCTGTTTGTAGAAAATGAGGGGTATAAAATTACAGCGCCGTAGGTGCGGCCTGTTGGATTGGGTGGCGGATTTGCCAGAGTGCGCCGTAAGCTGAAGCATACGGCTTGCCATGAGAAGCGGAATTTGCTGTTTTACGGACTGAAGTCCGGGTACTGCGCTACTTGCCTACTGGTGTGTGCTGATTGGGGGTTATAACAGAATTACTTCCGTGGTAAGTTGGTTTTTTGCCCCAGCGGGGGCATTGCAAATGCCAAACGGCATCATCCTCGTCGGCCTGGCTCAAAGATTGGCTTCAGACGAGTGGGGGAGTTAAGGGACCCACTAATTAGTGCAAGCAACTAATTTCTTATATACTTATTTATTTACTGGCTTCCTTAAGAAGTTTCGTCGCTTCACTATCCCAATCAGGGCCGAAGCTCTGTAGGTCATAGGCGGCGGCTTTCAGCAATTCCTTATCTTCTGGATCTTGAAGACAAGCTAACCTATATGCTAAGTTTCTTACCCAAACCGGAAGACCAAGGAAGTCCTTCCCTAAAAAATAAGCTAGCATCTCTTCTATGTCTTTCTTTGAACTAAATGTTAATACCTCTATAAACCTGTATGTAGTTTCAATTTCTTCACGGTCCTTTAAATTTTGTTTTCCAGAAATCGCATCTAAAAAGACTTTAGTTTCCTGTATTAATTTATTCATGTTTACTTCATTAAATAATAGGACGATATATTAATTGCGCCGTCATTTTTTTTAATTCCATCATGCCCAAAACTATGACCATCGATTACAATTGTCCCTTTATATGGTCTTTGCTATTCTAAATGCCAAATGCTTTTATCAGCAGTATTAACTAATCGATTTTTGAAAATCCTAAATTTCGCATGTTGAAAATAGCCTAATTCCGTAGCGCCCTCTTTTATTCCTATTTTGATATTGCCCCTCAGAAGATTAGAGGGGATTTTCACCTCAATCGGATAACCTGATACCGGAAGAATCAAGATACTATCAATATCTAAAGGGATTATGACCGAGTCTTGAATTGGGAGTTGCCCTAATTTTTGATGAGTCCTAGCGTCCAGTACTATCAAAGGTGTTTCACTTGAAGCGGACAACCTTGTGTTAGAGCTAACTGAAGATGCGTTCAACTGGGTCCAATATACCAGATTAGTATCCGGCAAATAGAAGTTCAAAATAGATCCCTTTTTAGTCCATTGCAGTAAGGAAGAATAGTTGCCAATTAAATGTTCTGATATTTCACATTGACCGGAATTGTCAGCATTTATAACAACCGCCTTCTTAAATCCAGGAATGCCCCATTGATATGTCCCATATTTTACCATCCCGCAACCATTAATTACGTAAAATAAAAAAATGATTACGGCGGTGATCAAATAATTTTTAAAACTGGTGTATATCATTTAAATAGCATTATAAATAAGCAATGACCTTATTGCTCACCGTTCTCGTCGCCCACAAGTGGCTAAGTTACAGATGAGGACGAGTTGAGGAACAACTAACACTATTAAATGTTAGGAACAGAATGAAAATACGAATAAGAGATCCAAATCAAAAGATAAGCCCTACACTCAGAATAATCCTAAATACTAATACTCAGCTCAAAGATTAATTATGTACATTGATTATGCAATTATGGGTGTCTTGATAGTGGGAACGCTTTTTTCGATTCTTTCTGGTATTCAATACGGCAAATTATTTTTTTCCGGATTGACAAAGGATGCTGGGCGGCCGTCCTTACGTAAAATTAAAGCAGCGTTGAATCAGGCAAAATGTAACGAAGAAATAGAAGAAATTATCGTAGCAAAAAAACTCCAAATGGCCTTCATTTTTTTCTTCACGTTATTCATTGTTTTATTGTTAATAAAATTCGTAATCATAGTCTTTTTATGAACATAAAATAAGTCAGCCACTCATCCCTCCCGGCATCGTCGCCGGATTAGCTTAAGGCTTGGCATCAGATGAGGACGAGTGGGAATTTACAAAGCCAAGATGAATCACCTAAAGATGAAAATTCGAATATTAAGAATAGTTGCACTGTATATACTTGTAACTGGTTGTGATTCCCGAAAAACGAAGATTGGAGAGGAGGCCGTAGCTTATGATACGATCTGCAATGATGGAAAAATTGAAAGTGTTTTGCAAGAAAGTCAAAGGGTTAAAAATGGTTGGTCTTATTACTTCTATCCGGATGGCCGCTTGGAGAGGAAACTTGAGTTTAAAAATGGTCTGCAATTCGGATTGGATTCCAGCTTCTATCCAAACGGCGAAGTCAAAAAAGTTGGAAGATGGGTAGATGATGAACCATTTGGTGATTTTATTCGCTACTTCGATAATGGAAATATAGAAAAGTATAGCTATTATGACTTCGATGGACATTGCAGATATATAGAAAAATATTCTAAGAACGGAGAAATATCCAGCCGAGAAGGGGTAATAGTTGGTCAAGTATGGAGTGAAACTGATTTTGACTCCATCTATGCCAACAACACGGTTAGGGTCCATATCACCACGGCAAATCCTCCCAATAGCAAAACAGAACTATTACTGATGCTATTCGATAGTGGTAGCCAACTTATCGAAAAAAGAGAGTTAGTTCCTATATCTAATATGGTGTCATTACAGAGGCTTTTTGCTCATGACGGACTTTACACTCAAATGGCAATCGGAAGACTTTATGATTTGAACCACGATCTCCTTCTGAGTGATACATTGATAACCGAATTTAATGTAAAAATGGCCCATTAGTTTCCCAAACCAGTCCGCTTTTAGCTTTGGATTATGCCAAAGAGGAACATTGCAAATGTCAGCAACATCCTCGTCGGCCTTGCTCAAGGCTGGGCTTCAGGCGAGGACGAGTGGGGGAAAACGTTGGATGCGGCTGGGCAAACTTACAAATATTTAAAAACCACTTATGATCCGGCAGGCAAAATTGTGAGTATTAAGGACAAAATGGGGGCAGGAACTATTTTCAAGCCATAACTGTAACTATGACATTAACTGAAAAAAACGAATTACTTAGGAATACATTGACTATTGGTCCAAATTTTAAGCTTAATATTAAAGAAAAAACATCAGCGTTGAGATGGGACACTGATGAAATTCTTTACACAGTTACTATAGAAGATTTGAAGAGAGCGATTTCTATGTTTGAAATAGGCCAAATATCTGAAAGTGATATTGAGGATTGGGCGAACTTTATCGAAAACAGGGAGGATATTAATTTCGACACAGAGGATACCAAGGAAATCATTCATGATGTTGCGAACCCCGTTTTGACCGGAGAAAACGTAGTATCGAGAATCAAAAGAGCCGTGTAGGATTATTGGTTATCTCTACGGAACTTGTTTAGGATAGAGGAATTATCCCAACTCGTCCTTGTCTGTAGCCTGGCCAAAGGTTGGGTGACGAGGAGGTTTAGGGTTTAAAAATTTAATGTTGGGGTTTGAGAGCACATGCGATACGCGTGCGCCAGCCGGGGTAAAATATATTAATTGCAAAGAAACTTCAGACAATGTTTGGGTTTCCGATTCTTATTTAAATGAAGCTTCAATTTTAGAAAATAATGAGAAATAAAATGAAGATATTGTTAGGTTTCGTTTTATTATGTGCAATAATTGTTTATATGTATTACAGCCTTAAACTTAAGCACATTAAAAAAATGAAACCAATATACATTTACGAAACATATAGCCGCGTTCCCAATCCAGTTTTAGTAATTACTGATCTTAGTTATCAAGATTCATTGATAGCTCATTACGAGTTTCTTGAAAAAAATGGCGTAAGAAGGCCTTTTAATTTTCCGTTGAAGGCTCTCATGACCCGCACACCATGTTACTTCATCGAATATACGGATGATAGTTTATTGATTAAGTTTGGGTGTTTTTATGAAAATTCAGAAAATGCAGAAACCTATGATGAGGGTTATGCATACTATAAAACAGTTCATGACTCCCCCCCCCCTCCGATTGGTTTATTTAAATAAAAATGACTATCCCAAACGCTTAGACCAATTACAACATCGTCTCCAACTCCTTCTCGTCTCAAGCCAAGCCTTCAGTTAAGCCGACTAGGATGTAACTGATTTGGCATTTGCAATATCATTTAAACTGGCCTAACTGCGTGCTGAACTATGTAAGTATTCTTAATTAATTACAGTACAAGTCAAAAGGATGACAAGTTGGTGATTACTTAGATTGTTGAGATTCAAGAATGTTCTTAATGGAATAGAGAATAGCATTTTCGGAAGACAAAGCTTCTTTCCCTTTTCGATGATAAATGGAAATGCCCAGGTATATATTATATGATAAGGTCAGATCGTTTCCCTGGTAATTAAAATGCCAATAAATGGTGTCAAACCCATCTATTTTTTTATCATATTGTATTGATAGCCTACTAGATAAATAATCAGAAAACGAATAAAACTCATCAAGTCTGCAACCTTCATTTACAAGCAGTTCCAATACATTGTTTTTATTTTTTTCTATTGTCATCCTTAATTATGCTTTTCATTAATTTTTAATGGTGCTTTTTACGCTTCTTATTATATCGCTCGTCTGAAGCCAAGCATTAAGCTCGGCGGATGAGGATATTACTGGTTTGGCATTTGAAATGCATCAGCATGATACAACATATTTAATAATTTTGTGTAAAACCTACTCCTCGCACTAGTTGACAAGGGATTGTATTGAGATATGACTATAATAACTGAATTTATAGAAATGATTTTAGAAGACCCACCTACTTTGGAGGTATTTTACGAAGCATGTGAGGAAAGTTGGGAGTCAAATCCATATATAAATGTGGTGTTGGGAAACCTGGAAAATTTGGTAGAACATGCAACTGCAATGCCTTGGAGCGGTCAGTTGGATATGGATGCATACCGGAATAGTCGCGAATACAGGATAGCTCAAATCGATCTGGGCATATTGAATACGGCAAGCACTGATCAGGAGCCGGAGTTATTACTTCAAAAACGAAAGAAATTAGTTAAGGAGATGCTGATTTAGGGGTATTCACTGAGGTGAATTATGTCCTTATTGACTGGTTATGCTTTTCCCCTAGTATGGGCCGAGCTACTGTCGAAAACGAGTTGGAAATCAAAGGATGTTGATTACAAAAAATAATAATGAAACGAATCGGATTTTTATTGTTTGCTTTTATGTTGTCTGCTTGTAATTGCCACAAGGAAGCTAAATTGATGGATGGCTTTAATGAGGTTGTAAAAGACGATAACAGGCACATCGAAGAATATATATACAAGGGGCAAAGGCATGGGATTTTTATAGATTATATTAAGCATGGACCAGTTTATAGCATTGGAACTTATCAATTTGGGTATCGTGATGGATTATGGGATACGGCCGCGAATGATCCTAAAGTTACGCAGGTCTTTTATTCAAATGGTGAAATTATAGGCAAGCTGAATAAAAGATTCTGTTTTAAAATTGGAAAAGCTCCGTTATTGGATTTTGCTTATTTGGATCCGGTAGGATGGCAGCTTAGGGATTCCCTTATTTCTAAAAATATTTTATCGTCGGTATCTCCGTTTTCAGATAGAAATGTTCATCCTTGGTTTGTAATTTATAAGTTGACGGCAGGGAAAAAGGACAATTTAAAGGATTTGGTAGATGATTATTATCAAAAAGAGCTAAGAGATGACTCCTCTATAATTGAATATACCAGAGTCCCAGATAATACATTTAGTTATAGCGAGATGCGAGCGGCTGATACCTTGTTCTACGCAATGAAGGTGATTAAGACGAAGAATGGAGTATATCAATTAGGTTGCGGTTGTTCATATGCAGCTGTGGAATTTTATAGGCAAATTTTTAAAACAATGACAAATGGTTTCACACCACTTTCGGCGATAGAGCAATGATTGCGAAGCTCATAATGCTTTATGGATTCTATTTTCCCCACTCGCATTTCACTGGCGCAGCTTTGAGCTAGGCCGACGACGATATTGCTGGTTTGGCGTTTGCAAAGCCATTCATCAATACGCAATCCTTCAAACGAAGTTTATGGTAATGTTACAAGGGCTGAAAACTGTAATCCAGTATCTGGATCAAAATAGGTTAAGAAGACCTATCGCAATAGTAGTTTTATGGATGGTTGTATCTGCAGTCGCTTATGTAATCTCATACTTAATTTATTCGGACTTTTACGGAACGAAAATTGGATTCCCTTATACTATTTATGAGTCCTTCCATATTCGAGGACATGAGTTTTTGCACTTTAATTGGGATATCAAGGCGGCAATAAAAAACGAATTCATTTATCTGATGCTTGCTGTTGTTTTTCAGTTTTTATGGTCTCTGAAAAAATCCTCGTCTAAAACCAAGCCTTGAGCCAAGCTGTCTAGCATGTAATGAGCAGTAACTAATAGCGCTTACCAATATAAAAGTGCAATATATCGTTATTGTATAAGTCCTTTAGAAAGGTAAACTCAAACCATAGTCTAGAATATGGATTCCCTAAGTCTTTCCCTGTAGGAAAAGGATATGTTACAGTTATCTGAACCCGATCTGCAATATATTCTTCCTTAATAATAGATGTGCCCCTTGCAGGAATTCCGAATTTTTTAATCATTCTTCTTCCTTCCTTTAACTCCAAATCGGTAGATACTGAATCATTAAATCTACCAACAATCATCGCTTTCGCCTCAGAATAATTCTCGGAGTTTAGACACTCGATAAATTTTTCAGTTTTAGTCAATTGCTGTTTGTACATTATCCGACTCTGACTACAGCTATAAAATACACAGCATAAGATAATGAATGTAACGCCGGTGAAAGTCCTTGCTAATTTGTACATGTGGATGGTATGCGCTTTCTATTTGGTTTAAGCGGTCTCGCGTTTCTTATCCTGCTTTGGCATTCGTAATGCCATTCAATTCATCAATCCTCCCAGTATCCTGCAATATCCGAGTACAATGAGTTTTAAGAAAGGATATTAAAAGTATTTAAAAATAATATAAAGAAAAAGCAATGCTATGCCACCTATCAAAACATTTAGCCAATAAGCGGGATTACCACTTAATTGAAACATCCAAAATATTGATAAATAAGCAAGCGAAAGTGTAGTGAGATTTTTACCATATTTTTTCTCCCCGATAAGTAGAGCTGTTCCAAAAATCAAGCTGATGCTTCCTAGCAGTGGACAAACTACTTTGGTTATGATCAATTTCGCAAAAACGTTTTGTTGAATTTGCCCCCTGTACACAAGCCCTCTAAAAAACTCCTCGAGAAGGAAGCAACCGTATACCAGCAAAACCGAATAAATTAGTATGGTAAGCAAAGTGAGGTTTCTTAAGCGCGAGTTCATGCGGTAATTCAGTTAGGAGCGAAGCTTATTTCTTTAATTTAAAATAATAAAATTGTCTTTCTTTCCATTTATTTTATCCTGCTTTTGTTATGTTTCAGCATCTTTAGTCTAATAATCCTATTGTAGTTAACAACCAATACCGGAGGTATGAATAAGGAGTTAGTACATTTAAAATGGACATTGTTTTCTTTAAAGGATTTGGCAACGCAGATTAGAGAAGGGCATTTTTATGATTACATATATCAATTTATTGACCTTAGCAATTCAGTTTATGGTGCTTTGCAAACAATAAGGATATCTAATCCTGAACTTAAACGGGTTATAGAGGATTATCCTTTTTTGGAAAAAAGGCAATTCAACAATCATTTTTTAAACCTGATTGATTATATCTACATGAAGATGCCGTTTTATTCCTTCCGTACGGCAGAAGAAATGCTGAATCTTAATATATACCCGCAGAAAAGGGCCTATCAGCTAGAACTTATTCCCCAAATAGACAAAATTGTAAGCATAGCAGATACATTGCTAAGTAGTATAGGTGAGTCTGGTAATAATGAATAGCACAATGTAACAGTAAGTGGGCTTAATTGTAGCTAGTTGTTTAAATTGGACAATGGAACTGATTGGAGATAGATTTATGTGGAAGTGCAATACGCTATTGGACCAGCTTTTCAAAAATAAAGAGTATGTTTTTTTGGAGGAAAAATGGTAATCAATTTAGTCCCATTAAGATTGCGTTAGCCGAAAAGGGATTTATGGATATTACTGCTTCTACTAAACCACCGGCTCATTGCGTTGGACTTAACTTTTCCATTTTTTCTGATGGTCAGTATGTTTTATTGTTTGTTGACAAATGGCATGATCAGGTAATTGAAATTCAGGTTGGAACGTATCCGTTCAATGATGAAAAATTAATTACGTTGATAGCCTTAGCCAAAGATATCGGAATAGAAGGGCAATTTGATTATCGGCAAATTACCTCCTATTTTGATCAATCTAAAGCGAACTTAATTTTAAAGCAATCAGATTTCATAATAAAAATTTTAAAAATAATGTATTCTAGTAATTATCATCTTAAGTTAAATAATAGTTAGTGAAGATGGACGGTGGCCATTCGATTTTTAAGATGCCGTTGGATATGGCATTAGTGATTCAAACAAATGGAGATGGGTGTTTTATTTAGTTTACTGTTAATTTTAGGTGGTATATTCTCAATTTATTTCCAATATACTCACCCGGTAAAGCGGGATTTGAACCTTTTTAATCCAAGGGGTTACATATTTGGTACGATAGCAATTGCACTAGGGATATATATTATTGTCAAAAATATTCATGATTGGATTTTTAATTAACGTATTGCTTGCTTATCTATTACTGCCCAACCCCACTGGTCCCTCATGTCCCTGCCTTCCAAAGTCTAATCCTGCTCCATCTTAAAAAAGGGAGGGCTTACACAATGATGAGCTGGGTTTGCCTGAGTGCGCCGAGAAGCGGAATGATGTTTTTTTGACTCACCCCCTGCCCCCTCTCTGCTAGGCAAAGAAGGGGAGAAATACAAAAGTCTCAGCAATGCTAACGCCTCTCTAGCGACCTCGGCCAATGGTCCTCAGGGTTAGGGATATGGAGGGTTTAGTGCCCGCCTACTTTAAAGATAAACAGACAGCGGCACCGGAGCGATAGCGGAGCCCGGAGTAGCCCGGCCGAAGGCAACCCCCAGTTGGTGGATTGGTGGATTGGTAGATCGGTGGATTAGTGGATTGGTGGATTGGTAGATTGGTGGATTGGTGGTGGGTGGATTGGTGGTTGGTTGGCCGCGCCGTGGCGATGGGCTTGAGGCGTGCACCGGAATGACAGGGGACAGTTTGTGCCACCCCTGGCCCCTTTTCCCCTGCCTATTTTACCCAATGTGGACTATTATATAGCCTTGCCCTTGTTAGTTTACGCCGTTCTCCTATTTTTGCGCCGCATTTGAAAAAGGGGCATTTTGGCCTAAAACGCCGGAAAATCTCACAAATCACTGATTAACAATTCACTAATCTCTAATAAGTCATCCGATGGCAGAAGTAAAACCAGATGAAATTTCAGCGATACTCCGCGAACAACTATCAAACTTTAAAAGCGCAGCCGAATTAGAAGAAGTAGGCACTGTGTTACAGGTGGGCGACGGTATTGCCCGCGTGTATGGCTTAACCAACGCCCGCGCCGGCGAATTGGTGGAGTTTAGCAACGTAGGCGTTCGCGCCATTGTGTTGAACCTGGAAGAAGATAACGTAGGTGTGGTATTGATGGGCCCTTCGGAGAAAATTAAAGAAGGTGATACCGTTAAACGTACCGGCGTAATTGCCTCTATTAAAGTAGGCGAAGGTATGCTGGGCCGTGTTATTAACACCCTGGGCGAACCTATTGACGGTAAAGGCCCTATCGGTGGTCAGTTATATGAAATGCCGCTGGAGCGTAAGGCCCCCGGTGTTATTTACCGCCAGCCGGTAAACGAACCGCTGCAAACCGGTATTAAGGCTATCGACGCCATGATTCCTATCGGTCGTGGTCAGCGTGAGTTGATCATCGGTGACCGTCAGGTTGGTAAGAGCGCCGTTGCTATCGATACTATTATTAACCAGCGCGAGTTCTACGAAAAAGGCGAACCCGTTTTCTGTATCTATGTAGCCTGCGGTCAAAAGGCTTCAACCGTTGCCAACGTGGTAAAAACCCTGGAAGCGAATGGTGCTATGCCTTATACTGTGGTAGTTTCGGCTTCTGCTGCCGATCCTGCTCCGCTGCAATTCTATGCTCCGTTTGCCGGTGCTGCTATCGGCGAGTTTTTCCGCGATACTGGCCGTCCGGCTTTGATTGTATATGATGATTTAAGTAAGCAGGCCGTAGCTTACCGCGAAGTGAGCTTGCTGCTGCGTCGCCCTCCGGGCCGCGAAGCTTACCCCGGCGACGTGTTTTACCTGCACAGCCGTTTGTTAGAGCGTGCTGCTAAGATTAACTCGAACCAGGAAGTTGCCAGCCAGATGAACGATATTCCGGAGAGCATCCGCAGCATCGTTAAAGGTGGTGGTTCCTTAACCGCTCTGCCAATTATCGAAACACAGGCGGGTGACGTATCGGCTTACATCCCAACCAACGTAATTTCGATTACCGACGGTCAGATATTCCTGGAATCGGGCCTGTTTAACTCAGGTGTTCGTCCGGCTATCAACGTAGGTATTTCGGTAAGCCGTGTGGGTGGTAACGCGCAGATTAAGAGCATGAAGAAAGTTGCAGGTACCCTGAAACTTGACCAGGCTCAGTATCGCGAGTTGGAAGCCTTCTCGAAGTTCGGTTCCGATCTGGATGCTGCTACAAAAGCGGTGTTGGATAAAGGTGCCCGTAACGTGGAAATTCTGAAGCAGGCGCAGTTTTCGCCTTACAGCGTAGAAAAGCAGGTAGCTATCCTGTTTATCGGTACTAAAAACCTGGCGTCGAAAGTGCCGGTTAACAAAATGCGTGAGTTCGAAAAAGACTTTATCACCCAGCTGGAAACCCGTTTCCCTGATGTGTTAAAGAGCCTGAAGAACCCAATGGATGCAGCTACTGAAAAGAAACTGCAGGAACTGGCTGCTGAAGTATCACTGAATTTTCAACACTAAAAACCAACAATGGTAGATGGTTCCCCGCGAGCTATCTACCATTGACTATCTACAAATAGAATGGCTAACTTAAAAGAGATACGTATACGCATTACCTCGGTTGGTACTACCCAGCAAATTACCAAGGCTATGAAACTGGTAGCCGCAAGTAAGCTGAAGCGTGCCCAGGACCGCATTGTGCAAATGCGCCCTTACAGCGAAAAGCTGAACGAGATACTGAGTAACATTATGGGCAACATGGAAGGCGGCGCTAACGGTAAATACAACCGTAAAGGCGAGGTGAAGAATGTGTTGCTGGTGGTAATTACCTCCGATAAGGGTTTGTGTGGCGGTTTTAATACCAACGTAATTAAAACAGCCCGTCGCCTGCTGGCCGAAACGTATGCTACCCAGCATAAGGCCGGTAACGTAACCATGTTGCATGTAGGCAAAAAAGGTTACGACTTTTTTAAGAAAGACAAGGACCTGAAGTTTATTAATGATTACAGCGGTCTTACTGCCAAACTTAGTTTCCAGAATTCGCAGGAAGTAAGTGAGAAGTTGATGGCAGATTTTGCCGAAGGTAAATACGATGTAATTGAACTGGTATATGCCAAGTTTAAGAACGCCGCTACCCAGTTGTTTACCGTTGAACGCTTTTTACCGGTTGAACCGGCCGAGAAGGGCAAAGAGACCAAGAAGAAGAACGACTACATATTTGAACCTGAAAAGGATCGTTTGTTAGAGGAGTTGGTTCCCAAGATATTGAATACCCAGTTCTTTAAGGCGCTGTTAGATAACAATGCATCGGAACACGGCGCCCGCATGGTGGCCATGGAATCGGCAACCAACAACGCACAGGAACTGATCAAGAGCTTAAAGATTGTTTACAACCGCGAACGTCAGGCTGCAATTACCAAGGAGATTTTGGAGATTGTGGGCGGTGCCGCAGCGTTGGAAGAACAAGGATAAATTTAAAGAGCCCCGCAAGGGGCTTATTTCGCATAACTCAGCATGGAAAACCTGCATCAACATATTGAAGCGCTTGTGTTCAGCTCGGAAAGTGCTGTAACGGTGGATGATATTGTAGAGGCAATAGAAAAGGGTTTTCCCGGTACGGTGCTCGACGAGAAAGTGGTGGAGCAGATACTGGGCGATCTGCAGGAGAAATTCCAAAGCGATATTTATGCCTTTGAACTGCGCGTAATAGGCGGCGGTTACCAGTTTTTTACCAAGCCTGAATACCACAGTACCGTAGCTGCTTTAATTGGTATGCGCGAAAAGAAACGCCTGAGTACGGCCGCCCTGGAAACCCTGGCTATTATTGCCTACCGCGGCCCGGTTACCAAAAGCGAGTGCGAGAAAATACGCGGTGTTAGCTGCGATTACAGCGTAGAGAAGTTATTAGAAAAAGAATTAATAGAAATTTGCGGCAAGCTGGAAGACCAGCCCGGCAAACCTATCATCTATAAGGTTACCCAAACCTTCCTCGATTACTTTGGCATTAATAATACTGCCGAGTTACCTAAACTGAAGGATGTATTACCTCCGGTTGATGTAAACACAGTAGGTGAAGTGCCTGAAGTGGTATCGGACCTTCCGGAAACAACCACCGAAACAGAAACTGTGGTAGACAGCGAAGCAGAAACCGAAATCAATTTTGAAACGGACGGGTTGGATGCAACTGCTTCGGAAAGCGAAGAGGTGCAGGAGTAATCTGTTATCATCTATTTTATAATTCCCTTTGCCATAAACCGCGTTTGTTTTTGCGGGCTTGTTGTTGCAGTTCAAGCAACTCATCGGCATGCGCAACATTGGGCGGAATGGTCATTATAACGGCATAACCCTGTTCAACCAGTTCGGCATTTAAAAAGGTGCCGTCGGCCAGGTAAACATAAGCCAGCGTGCGGCCATACTTATCGTGCGGTTCTACATCGTTTACCAATCGTACCTGCTGATTTTTGAGGCGTTGTTTGAGGTATTCTTTGGCTTCCTTACCGTAATACTGCACGTCTTCGTGAGGGGTCTTGCGGCTCTCGGGGGCATCGAGCCCGATGAAGCGGATGCGGGTGGTTTGGCCGGTGCTGTCCTGCACATCAAAGGTATCGCCGTCAACAACGTGGGTTACTTTTACAAAACCGGGGGTAGAAACCGGGGCTTCAGAATTTTTTTTTGGGCTTTGACAGGAATAAAAGGAGAGCAGATACAAAAGGGTGAATACGCGCAAACGGGCCATAGGTAAGGGTTTGAGCGCCAAGGTATGTATGAAGAAGGATAGATGCAAAAACTTAGTTGCAGAATTGTGATTTTAGGGTTTGCAATTTTCTTGATTTTTCTATTTTTGTCGTCCTTTTTACGGGGGACGACTTCCGGCAAAAGGTGGAAAGAAGGTTCTTATCCTTTACTGGTGAGGTGGATGAGTGGCTGAAATCAACAGTTTGCTAAATTGTCGTACTGGTTAAACGGTACCGAGGGTTCGAATCCCTCCCTCACCGCAAGCAATCGGTAGGATTGTTTATAAAAGTTCGGGGTGTAGCGCAGCCCGGTTAGCGCACCTGCTTTGGGAGCAGGGGGTCCCAGGTTCGAATCCTGGTACCCCGACAAAATGAAAAGGCAACGCAAATGCGTTGCCTTTTTCGTTTAAGGAGGTTGTATGCAACTCCTTGTTAAGTATTGGTCGCAGGTTCCCAGCCTGCGTGACTAGCGTCAGCAGTCAGGCAGGGAATCCTGGTACCCCGACAGAGAAGCCCCTCCAGAAATGGAGGGGCTTTGTTATTTGAAGCAAGTGTGGATCGTGTGGTTGCAGTGCCTTGTCCCTAAAAATCCTCATTCCACATCTCCGGTACAGGGGCATGCTGCTTGTGCAATGCTTGATACAAAAACAAGCATTATGGCAAAGAGCAAAGGGAAGAAGCCGGCTTCCGTTCCGGCGCAGCATCAAAGGCAGCAACCGGGTATCGAGGCGCAAATGAAACCTGCACCTGAGTATATACGTGCCGACTACAAAGGCAGCGAAAAGTTAAAGGATAAGGTAGCGATAATTACAGGAGGCGATAGCGGTATTGGCCGTGCAGCCGCTATTGCCTTTGCCCGCGAAGGTGCCGATGTGGCAATCGTGTATTTAAAGGAGCATGGCGATGCTAAAAGGACCAGACTGCTGGTAGAGGCGGAAGGAAGAAGTTGCTTATTGCTTTCGGGAGATTTGGGTAAACCGGCCTTTTGCAAAAAGGTGATAAAAGATGTGGTTAGCAAGTTTGGCAAGCTGGACATACTGGTAAATAATGCCGCGGAACAGCATTACCAGGAGGACTTTTTAAAGGTGACGGATGAGCAAATGGAGCAAACCTTCCGCACCAATATATTCTCGATGTTCTACCTTACAAAGGCAGCATTGGCCCATATGCAGAAAGGTGGTTCCATTATTAACAGCACTTCAGTAACAGCCTATCGGGGCAGTAGTCATTTGATAGACTACAGCAGTACCAAGGGCGCTATACTTGCATTTACGCGGGCACTGAGTTCTAACCTGGCGGAGAAGGGCATACGTGTCAACGGCGTTGCACCTGGGCCTATTTGGACTCCCTTTATTCCATCCACATTTCCGGCAGAAAAAGTAAAAGAGTTTGGTAAGGAACAACCAATGAAACGACCTGGTCAGCCTTCGGAAGTGGGGCCTTGTCTTGTTTTTTTGGCCAGTGAAGATGCCTCGTATATGAGCGGGCAGGTGCTGCACCCAAACGGTGGCGAAATAGTTGGCGGGTAATTAACGCGAAAAGACGGTTGTTTTAGTTGCTCGTGCAAGGCTGTTACCAAAAAACAACATCAGAAACCCGGCGATAGAAATTACAATAATGCGCCCGATATTGGTAAGGGCAAACAGTATCGTAGCAAGTACAAATACCAGGGCAACCGGAACTAACAACAACAGATACTTCATAACGATAGGAATATATAGCAGGTACTTAGCAACAAGTATTCCCCCGGGAATTGTGTAATAACTTACCCGAGCGTGCTGGCTAAAAATTTGAAGCATAAAAGAAAATGAATGCTTATGCGATCGCTATGGACCGGTGTTATAAGTCTTGGTTTGGTTAATATCCCTGTAAAGATGTTCAGTGCCGTACAGGATAGTTCGTTGGATTTGGATATGCTGGATGAGCGGGACTTATCGAACATCAAGTTTAAAAGGGTAAATGCCAATACCGGTAAAGAAGTTCCCTATAAAAGTATTGTAAAGGGCTACCCCTATCATAATAAATATGTGGTGCTGGAGGAGGCGGATTTCGAAAGTGCCGATGCTAAAAAGACCAAAACCATAGAGGTGATCAACTTTGTTGACCAGAACGAAATTGACCCTATTTATTACGAACAGCCCTATTACCTGGAACCCGATAAAACCGGAGCCAAGGCTTACGGAGTAATACGCGATGCCCTTCAAAGCTCGGGCAGGGTAGGTGTTGCCACCTTTGTGATGCGGAACAAGGAAACCCTGGCGGTGCTGAAACCAATGGATAAGGTATTGGTGCTTAACCGCATCCGGTTTGAAGAAGAAATACGCGATACCGGCGATTTGCAACTACCGGCATTAACCAGGGGTAAGAGCAAAGAAAAGGAAATGGCACAACGCCTGATCGACGAATTAACCGAGCATTTCGATATTGCCAGGTATAAGGACACTTATACTGCCAAACTGATGAAAATTATACAGTATAAAGCTAAGACCGGTAAACGGCCAAAGGCACCTAAAATGAAGGTTACTTATAAACAGGATCAGGATGACCTTGTATCGATGCTGAAAGCAAGTTTGGGGGGGAAGAAAAAGGCTTCCTAGAAGCCGGCTTTCCTTTATAATTCTCCACGACGGATGAGCTCGTTGCGATACAATACTGCGTTCTCATAGTCTTCCCGTTCTTCCAACTTATACATGCACCTAAAGAGCGAGGTAGTAGTAACAAGGGACAAAAAAGAATTGAACTGAGCCGTAGCTCCTATATCAGTAAACATAATGCCTTCTGCTATAATGGTTTCTTCGTTCATTTTTTCCATGTGGGGTTGCGCATTTTAGCAGTACGCTAAAAAATTAAACCAGCCTGCGGTTTTCGCCGGATGGGTAATAAAATACACAGATGCTATTTACTTTTCCTTACGGGCTGCATTCTTGCTCTTTTTTGGCACCTTGGCACCTTCCTTTCGTGCTTCTGATAAGCCTATAGCAATTGCTTGTTTAGGATCAGTTACCTTTTTATTCGATTTGCCTGATTTTAATTTGCCTTCGTGCATTTCGTGCATGGCGCGTTCAACTTTATCCTGCGCTTTTTTACCATACTTAGCCATAACAAAAGATTTTCTTTTATTCTGCAAGGCGCATTCCGCTTGTTATGGGCAATGATATGCCCAGAAGGCATGAAAACCTGGTGTTAGCCGTGAATATAATGGGGCAGTGTGCTGGCACATTTTTTAACGATAGGTAGCATTATTAACTAAAATCACCAAGTATGAAAAAAGGACTTCTTTCCCTTGCTGCCATGGCCATGGTTGCCGGGACTACCTTTACTGCCTGCCAGAATAAGGAGCAGCGCGTGGAGGATGCTAAAGAAAATGTAGAGGATGCGAAACAGGAATTAAAAGATGCTCAGCGCGATTTAAATGCTGAATATCCCACCTTCCGCACCGACGCTGAACAGCGCATTAAGGCAAACGAAGATCGGATTGCTGAATTACGCCAAAAGATAAATACCGGGGGCAAACCACTGGATAACATGCGCGAACAGCGTATTAAGGATCTGGAGCAAAAGAATGCTGACCTGCGCGCCCGTTTATACGGTTACGAAAAGGAGCGCAGCGATTGGGAACAATTTAAACGCGAGTTTAACCACGATATGGACGAACTGGGAAATTCGATAAGTGACTTTGGAAAGGATAACACTAAGTAGAAAACTGATTAGTGTTATTTGAAAGGCCGGTAACTATTTGTTACCGGCCTTTTTTATATCTGTTAGCCAACTAGCGGGGTTTATTAATTGCCGGGGTAGATTGCCCTACAGCTTTTGATGCTGTTTCAGGAACTCTGCTGCCTGCGGTTTACACCGTTTGACCGTTGCCAGTTTGAAGAACGAACGAGAGGGCAATTATTGCTCTGATAAAATGGCATTAAAAAAGCGGCTGCTATTAAAGCAGCCGCCTATGAACCCCTCTAGTTAGGTAGTGTGTGTCTATATGTTATTGACGGTTGAAGCGGAACGATTGACCGTTGCTTAAGCTTACCATGTAAACTCCTGTGCTTAGAGGAGATACATCAATACGGGTGTTTTTGTCGGTAATGGCGTTTTCAAGTAATAAAGCGCCTGTTACATCATACACACGGTAGCGGTTGGCTACGGTATAATCATCCATAATCAGGTTCAGTTGGTTAGTAGCTGGATTAGGGAAATACTGCAGACCGGTTTCAGCCGCAACATCCTTAATGGCTGTTTCAGTATTGTTATCGAACACAGCAAAAGGGCTGAAGCTGGTTACTCCGGTGCGGGTTATGCCATACATACTGCCTTGCGTGGTGGCCTGGCCGGTTGCGGCTACATCCCATGAGCCGTTTGTGTAATGCGATAAGTAAGCCTGGTTGCGGTTAAAGCCGTTGACTTCCATGCCTGCACTCCAAAACGCCTGAATGTTCGCGTTTACACCTGAGGTAATATCCGATTCGATATCCCATGAAGTGTTTACTACACTTTGTGTTGTGGTTAAGTCGCTGCCGGTAGTGCCGTGGGCCATAACGCCACTATGTGCATTTACCATAAAGTTACCGGCTGCCGAAGAGTTGTTGGTGATTACCACGGGAGCATAGGAAGTTTGACTACCTACCTGGAAGCTACCGCTGCCGCCGGCATTAGCTACGGCCATGGTTAATGTGCCGCCTGCATTGGTTACTATATAGCTGGTAGCACTTCCACCCTGTATAGATCCTGCCGAGGTAATTGTAAGATCGTTAGCGCCGATAACCAGATTACCATTGGTTAGCGTAAGGGTGCCATCGATTGTTAAGTCGGATGCCAGTGCCATAGAGCCACCTGAACCACTGGTGTTTACGGTTAATGAACCCAGTGAGGTGCCGCTGAACGCAAGGGTGCCCATATTACCACTGCCGCTAAGCGTAATGCTCGCTGCATTATCCACTGCTATGCTGCCGGTGCCGCTGGTGCTGGCTGAACCGTTTAAAGTTAAGTTGTAGCCATTCAGTGAAAGTGAGCCAGAGGTTAGGCTAAGTGTGCCGCCAATGGTTAAGTCGCCTCCTAAGGCAATGTTGCCATTGCCGCCACCGATATTAACGGTAAGTGAGTTGATGGAGGAAGCTGTATCGCTAAGTTCGATGGTGCCAGCCACGCCTGAGCCATTGATGGTGATATTTGATTGTGTGTTTCCTGCAATGTTGCCTGAACCACCGCCATCAATGTTACCGTTAATGGTAAGATCGTTGCCATTTAAACCCAGTTGACCACCGGTTAAATATAAAGTACCTTGAACGGTTAAGTCGGAACCCAACGTTACTGTTCCGTTACCCCCGCTGATGTCAATATTCAAATCGTCCACCACTGAACCGGTAGCAGCAAATTCTAATGTGCCCATGTTTCCTGAGCCATTGATGGTAATGTCGGTAGCTGAAGTGCTTGAAAGCGTACCTGAACCGATAGCATCGATGCTTCCGGAAATTGTAAGATTATGGCTGCCCAGTACTAATGAACCGGATTGCAAATGCAGCGAACCAGCTATTGTGAGATCGGAAGCTACTGCAATGCTGCCACCGCTGCCACTTATGTTAACGTTAAGGTCGTGCACGGTATGCGCAGAACCGCTAAAGCCCAAACTACCTACGCTACCTGAACCGTTGATGGTAACGTTGGAGTTAACACTACCACCCAGTGATCCGGTGCCGCTAACTGCTACCATACCATTAACAGTAAGGTTGTGTCCGCTTAGGGCCAGTGTGCCGTTGTTGAGGCTTAAGGCACCATCAACTACCAGATCGGAGCCCAGCGAAACCGAGCCACCTGAACTGATGTTAACGCTTAGGTCGCCAACGCTGCTGCCGCTAAGCACTAAGGTACCCTGATTACCGGACCCGCCTACGCTAATAGACGAAGCTGTGGAAGTAGCAATGGAACCTGTACCGTTAAAGGCCATGGTGCCATCAATAAACAGGTGGCCATTGGTGCCAATTGTTAACGAGCCGCCCATTACATTCAGGTTGCCGGATACATGCAGATTACTGTTTAGTGTAACCGAACCGCTACTACCTATGTTAACCGTTAAATTGCCAACGGTGTTATTGGTGCTGTTAAAACGAATAGTACCAACGTTGCCGCTACCCTGTATAGATATATTGCTGGAACCGGTTGTAGAAATGGCACCCGCAGCGGCAGTTGATACAGTACCGTTGATAGTAAGGTCGTAACCGTTAAGCACCAGGTTACCCTGCTGCAGGTTAAGGCTGCCACCGGCTATTATATTGCTTTGTGCCTGCAATTGCGCTGAGCCTGAACTCAGGTTTACAGTTATATCCTGCAAACCGCTGATAGAAGCTTCCGGCCCTATCGTATTAGCCGAAGCACTATACATCAGATTAAAATTACCTGCTGCACTTAAGCTACCACCGTTTATTGCCCATCCACCGCCTGCAATATTTACAGTTGCATTATTGCCGATGGTAAGTACGCTACCGTTGTTCAATTGTAATAAGCCTGCACTAAGTGTAAGCATGCCATTTACATTAACGTGCGAGGTAAGCCCCAACAAAGTTTGGTTGTTAACGAAGTTATCAGCAGTAATAGTGCCGGTAGAGGTAATAGTACCAAGGGCACCTACGGTTAGTGTATTAACTGAAACATCTCCGGTTTGTGTAAGATCGCCACTGCTAATAGTTAAATCGGAATTGCCGCTAAGCGTACCTGATACTGCAACAGAAGCTAATAGGTTGTTAATAGTAACATTCTGATCGAGGGTAACCGTTATAGTAGCCGGTATAATGATAACATCGGGCCCTGTGATGTTGTTGCCCGGGGCAGTTCCTCCCCATGTTGCCGCAGCCGACCAATTGCCATTTGCTACAGCTGTAAAGGTTGCAGCTTTAGCGGCTATACTGATAAACAGCATGATGGCAAAGGCAACCGATGATTTAAAGAGTATGGTGTTCTTCTTCATAAAAAGAGATTTAAAAATTTTGAAAAAATGGAAGGGTCAGTGCACAAGAACAAAGTACAGGCCTAGCTAAGGAGGTATAGAAGGAACATTTTCTGTCATAGTTGCAGTGATTTGTAACAATCACGCACTTAAAAAAATGTACCAATGTCATAACGATTGCGTTATGGTATTAATGGGGCAAGGTTGGGAGTATAGTCCCTGGCAGTAAGTTAATTATGTGCGGGCAGGGCTACAAAAAATGAGGACCCGGTTCCCGGGTCGCTGTGGGCATAAATTACTCCATGGTGGTTCTGTACAATTTTTTTGCAGATAGCAAGCCCGATACCGGTTCCTGAATATTCGTTTTTGCCATGCAAGCGCTGGAACGGTTCGAAAATACGATCTGCATATTTTTGCTCAAAGCCGATACCGTTATCGCGAAATTCGATCAGGTGATAGCGTTGCCCGTAATCGGCGCCAAACTGGGCTAGATCGGCACCATCAACCACTGACGAAGTAATTGAAATAGAAGGAGGCACATCCTCCTTGGCGTATTTAATAGCATTGCCAATCAGGTTATCAAATAATTGGTTTAGCTGAAACCGGATGCCGGAAATTATAGGTAACGCTCCACACGTAATGGTAACCGGTGATTTATTTAACGCATTTAAGTGTTCTTCTTTAAAATGGTTAACCAGTTCGTTCAGATCTATTTTTTGAAACTGATCGGAAGTGTTATGGGTTCGAGAATAGGAGAGAAGATCTTCAATTAAACGCTGCATATTGTTACTGGAAACCATTATACGATCCAGTAATTCTTTTTGCCGGGCTTGCAATCCCTCCGATTCCTTCTCAACAATGAGGTTTACAAAGGTTTTTATTTTTCGCAAAGGTTCTTGTAAATCATGGCTTGCTATGTAACTAAAGGCGCTTAATTCTTTATTACTGCGTTCCAATAACTGATTTTTTTGCTCGAGTGACTGGTTAAGCTGCTGCAACAGGGCATTGTTAAGTCGTAATTGTTCTTCGGCTTGTTTCCGTTCGCTAAGGTCGCGCGTTACCTTCGAGAAACCGATAATCTCTTTATTGCTTCCATGTAGGGCGGTAATTACCACATTACCCCAAAAACGGGTTCCATCTTTTCGAACGCGCCATCCTTCATGATTCGCACGGCCCTTAGTAGCAGCTTCATTGAGCAAGCGGAAAGGTAAACCTTCTTTTCGGTCACCTTCCCCGTAAAACAATTCGAAACTTTTGCCGATAATTTCAGAGGCCTTATACCCTTTTATTTTTTCAGCGCCAAGGTTCCAATTGCGGATAATGCCATTAGGGTCCAATAATATAATAGCATAGTCCTCTACTTCAGCTACCATCTTTTGATGCTGCTCTTCGCTACGGCGCAGGAGCTCATTCTTTTGTTCCAGCGAAGCATTCAGTTGGCTGATTTCAATATTCGTCTTTTTGATATCGGTAATGTCGTGGCTAATTGAAAGGGCAGCATGTATTAGCCCTTGGGCGTTGGCGAGCGGAATAAAAAATTGTTCGTAATACCTTTCGGACATCAGCGATTTACTTTCTTTATGGTGAATGGCATGGCCCGAAAGCGCTTTGTTCAATTCATCCACGTAATAAGTGCCAATAGAGAAAGGGAAAACCTCGGCTATTGCTTTGCCTAGTACTTCACTTCGTTTAAGATTAAAAAGTTCGAGGGCTTTTTTGTTAATGGCCATCACCTTTAAATCGTGGTCAAATACCATGATGATATCTACACTTGCATCAATCAACGATTCAGCAAATAGCACTTCATTCTCCAGTTGTTTGTTCAGTAAGTACTCCGCGGTAATGTCCTGGCAGGTGCCTGCTATACGTATTACCTTGCCATTCGCATCTACACTTATCTCCGACTTCCCTTTTAATATTTTTTCTTCACCCTGTACGGTACGTACACGCATCAGGTAATCTTCTGGTTTTCCTTTTAATGTTTGCTCAATTTGCGTCAGGCGTTTCTTGCGGTCCTCAGGATGTAAGAAAGATAGGAATCGATCGAAAGTAATAGTTTCAGCCTGGGGCTCCAATCCATAAATACGATACATTTCATCGCTCCAGGTGATGGTATCAGTACGCACATCCCAAGTCCAATTTCCGATGTGTGTTAGTTGCTGCGACTGTTTGTATAAGGCATCGCGCTGTTTAAGTTCCTCCACCATGCGGTTTCTTTCGGTAATATCCATTACGGTACCACTTAGAAATTCGCTTTGCCCGTTAACCTGGCGGACCTTTCCCCTGCACCAAAGCACTTTTTCGTTACCGTTTTTGGTATAACGGTACTCGCACTCAAATATGGAACCTGTTGCTATCGATTGCTGTATCGTTTCCTGTAGCAGTTGCCGGTCCTCCTGGTGTACATCCTGCAGAAAGTCCACAAGTGTGGTAGTTTGTTCCAATCCAAATATGCGGAGCAGTTGTGGACTGTAATAGGATTGGCTTCTGTCCTTTATGCACCATTCAAAACTCCCCATGTTGGCTATTTCCTGGGCAGCAAGGAGTTGCTCTTCCTTGCGTTGCAGGGTAGCGTTCAATTTATCCAATCTGGCGTTCTGAATTTCGAGATAGGTATTAAAAGTAGCCGAAGCAACAATTTGCAGGTAGTAATCAATTTCGTTACTGATTTTTCTGTAAAGTTCAAAATCATCGGTGTACTGAGGCAGGAGTTGTGTTAGTGCCGTTTTACGAATATAATTTCCCTTTGTAATATCTTCTGCTACGATTTGGTCGCGCTCAATGCCCGGTAATTGATTGGCTTTCCACTTTTCGAGCGTGTCCTTCAATTGGTTTTCGATGTCTCCGGTAACCAGGTAGGTCCAATATTCGCGGGTGGGGGCAATACTGAATTTTACGAGATCGTCATCGCTCATGCCCGCGAAAAACTTTAATACAGGGGCATCCACTTCCCGCGATATTTGTAATTGAATCCGGATAAATTCTTCCAGTTTATGATCGAGGATGAATTTGATATAAGCAGGTAAGTGAGTGAGTATTTTATCAGAGGCAACATTTGCAGCCTGCTTTTCTGTGGGGTGCTCCATGCTGCTTACTTAATTTGATTGACTTTTAAAACAAAGTGTTCGCGCTCCGGACGTTGTTGCGTATCCCATTTTTGCGTTACCAACTTACCGGCTATTAATTTAAGATCGGAGAAGCTTTCGGGTTTGCAAATGTATAAGTTAGCCCCTTTACGGTAGGTATCGTCAATATGCTCGCGGCTACTGGATGTAGAATAAATAACCACCGGAATGTTTGCGAATTGTTCATTTGCCCGAATTTCTTCCAGGCACTCGTATCCGTTTTTTACCGGCATGTTTAGATCGAGAAATACAATGTCGGGTCGTTCAACCTGGCCGTTCGCTAAGGTTTTCATCAGTTCCCGCCCATCTTTGGCTACTGTAATTTGAACTTCGGGGGCAACTTCGCGCATCGCGGAAATAAAAATATCGCGGTCTTCTTCATCATCGTCGCCTAAAAGTATGTGTAAATTCTTTTTACCTAGTAATGAAGTAAGCAGGAATAGGGAGCCTGCCCAACGACGGCGGTTGGTTTTGATATTAAAATAAAACCGCGATAAGGTATAAAGGAAGGGGATATTAAGATTAGCCTTATGCGAAAAGTAGGTTTTAACACCGGGGCTTGACAGGTTTCCTAAAAAGGGAATCTGAAACGTATAGGGGTGGTTCATAATTGCTTGTCTGTTGAATTTGGAAGATTACAGATCGCTGGTTTTAATCAGCGCGTTTTTTAAAAAACCATGCCATAGGTTTGTTAGGGGCGTGTTAACACGTGGTGCTGTTGCATTACAGCAATAAATGGTATTTACCACCGGTAGTTGTATTTTAACCGGCAGCATAATGCTGCTTTTGCTTCCCTGGCTGAGGTAAGTTTGATTTTTACATAAGCTGGTATGCATAATAACAGGATAGCTATGCATGGTTGTGTTACGGATGCCGGGCAGTAGCTTTAACGCATCCAATTGATCGGAATAATTTTTGCAGGAGATCATTGCTTGTTACTTTTAAGTGATTGATTAGGGTCAGTTTGCACTTAACAAGACGGGTACTCCCAAAAGAATTAGAACAGTAGCTTACCCCGTAAGGGAATGAGCGGTTGTATTACATAAGTTATAAAGAAATTTGCCCTCCTTTATTTGGCAGGTAATTCGCTGTATCCGGGATTGAAGGTATGAAAAGATTTTGATAAAAGCGAATTAAAACTGAAGTGTTTCTGAACATCCGCTGAAATAGCGAGTATTAGTTAATAACCGGTAAAGAAATGCAAAAGGAAGTGCCTTTACCCGGTATAGAATTAACAGTTATATCGCCCTGGTGCGAATTGATAACGGAGTGTGTGTTGGCCAGACCAAGGCCCATGCCGTTCTTTTTGCCGGTAAAATAAGGCTGAAATAATCGTGAAAGATGTGCTTCCTCTATTCCTGATCCGTTATCTGCAATGGTGATGCGTACATGCCCGGCATCGGGTTTAACTGTTATCTGCAATATGCCTGAATCTGCTTCCATTGCCTCTATGGCATTGATAATAATATTAAGCAGGGCTATTTGCATACGGGCGTTATCCGCGTTTATATAGATTTCCTGTGTAGCAAAATCTTTTACCACTTGTATCCGCTTCAGTTCGATACGGTCGATGGCGCGCAGAATGGTTTCCTGCAACAAACGGGTTACTTCCAGCTTTTCAAATTTGTTTTCCTGCGGCTTGGAGATATTCATCAACTCGCGGATAAGGTCGTTTACCCGTTTACTGTTTCGCTTAATTATTTCAGTAAAAAAATGCAGGCTTTCGGGTATCTCCGTTTCAATGTGACTAACGGAAAGATCGATATTCGTTAAGGGATTGCGGATTTCATGTGCAAGTGTGCGCACCAACTGGTTGGTAGCCTCGGTTTTTTCGCGCAGAAGATCATCGGCTACCGACTTTTTAATGGTGGTGTAATCGAATAAGATTCCCTGATATTCGATATGCTGATTCTCGTTCACTATTTGTGTATAGGAGGCAATAAAGGTACGTTGTTCGCCATTACCGGCCCGTAACAGCACTTCCTGGTTACTGCCCTGGCCTGATGTGCGCATAGCTTCGGTAAAACGCTGACCATCTTCTTCTTTCGCAAACAGCGCGGCAAATGGTTTATGCAACAAATCGGACGTTTGGTAACCCAAAATACGTGTGAGCGCGGCATTAACATTCGAAAACTCCAACTGCTGGTTCAACACGAAGATGATGTCGGTTGTTTTATCGAAGATGTTACGGAAACGCTTTTCGCTTTCCAACACTGCTTTATAAGCCTGGTACCGCTGGGCCGAGTAACGTAAACTGCGTTCCAGTAGTTCGGTATTAATTTCGCTTTTTATAAGATAATCGTAAGCTCCTGCTTTGGTAGCCTCGATGTCTATTTGTCTATCGCCTTTACCGGTAAGTAGTATGTAGGGTTTGTTTACCCCATTAGCTACACAAGTATGGATTAATTCAACACCTGTATGGGGGCCCAGCAAGTAATCAATAATGTAAATGTCGTGCCTGTTCTCTAAAATTTTATCGCAGGCACGTTTGTAATTTATTTCTGTTTCCAACTCCAATTGGTAGTTGTCGATGGCTTGTAAAAAGTTGCAGGTGAGGAAGAGATCATCTTCGTCATCATCCACCACCAGTATTTTCAGTTTATGACCGTTCATGATAAAGTTCCTAATCCAGATTTATCTGCTTCATTTTGTTATAAAGAGTTTTGCGGTCAATGCCCAGTATCTCGGCGGCTTTTGATTTATTGAAATTTGATTTTTTGAGTGCCTCCAAAATCATTTCATACTCGGCATGCTGGGCTGCCTTTTTAAGGTTCACTTTATGCAGTTCCGGTTTCTTTTCCTCCATTGGACCTTCGTGCTGTGCGGGCCATTTTTCGTTTGTAACAACCGGATTGGCTGAAACAATTTGCTCGGGTGTTGTTGCAGCTGCATCGCCAAACTCCAGGTGCGAATAATTTACAATCTCAAAAGGCAGGGCACGCACATCTACCATTTCGCCTACACTTAGCAGGCACGCCCGCTTAATAACGTTTTTCAACTCACGTAAATTGCCGAACCAGGGGTATTTAAGAAATGCCTCCTGCACATCTCTGTTGAATCCGCTAATGTTTTTTCCTAACTCGTTGGCCGTTTCAAGTAAAAAGCGGTGAGCGAAGAACATTATGTCGTTCTTACGTTCACGTAAAGGTGGTACATCGATACTGAATTCGTTAAACCGGTGGTAGAGGTCTTCGCGGAATTTGCCTTTACGCGAAGCCTCGCTCAAACGTTCATTACTGGCTACTATAATACGTACATCGATGTTTATTTCCTTGGTTCCCCCTACACGGCGCACCTTTTTTTCCTGCACTACACGCAACAGCGACACCTGCACATCGTAGGGCAGGTTAGCGATTTCATCCAGAAATAACGTGCCTTCGTTGGCGAGTTCGAAATGACCTATTTTCTGGCTTACAGCACCTGTAAACGAACCTTTTTCGTGACCAAAGAGTTCGCTTCCTGCCAGTTCTTTAGAAATAGCGCCGCAATCCATCGTAACAAAGGGCTTACCTGCCCGTTTGCTGCGGTCGTGTATGGCCTTTGCCACACCTTCCTTGCCCGAGCCGCTTTCGCCATATATAATTACGCTATAGTTGGTGGGTGCAACCAGCTCAATTTGACGTAAGAGGTTCGATGACTCCGGGCTATCGTTAAAGAAGTATTCGCTGCCACCCCCTTTCTTCTTCGCCGGCTTGTTGCCATTTAATCCCGGGGACTCCTGAATATCACCATTTTCGGCCTTGCTAAGCGTTTGGCGGATGGTATACAGTATTTCTTCAGGTAGCAACGGTTTAGTAATATAATCTACTGCGCCCAGCCGTATAACGCTTACCGCAGTTTTTAAGTCGCTGTAACCTGTAATAATCAGCACCGGCACTTGCACGTTTATATCCTTAATTTTTGTAAGCAACTCCGCGCCGTTCATATCATCAAGGCGGTAATCGCTCATTACCAGATCGGGCTTAAAATCAACCAGCTTTTCAAGCCCTTCGGTTCCTGACCAGGCGGTTTGTACCTCGTACCCGTTTTTGCTTAAAAAGCGTTGGAGCAGGGCTGTAATATCCTTATCGTCATCTATTACAAGAATACGTTTCATGTGTGTCCTATTAAGTGTTAACCCTATGGGAGGGATAAATAATCGCTGATTCCAAAACTAATAATTATTGTAGCAACTCTGTTTGGTGAAGTGCAGGTCCTCTACATTAAAGCCCAGCTTTTGGGCTGTTGCAACTAATTCTTTCGCAATAGCTTCATCCAAAATACGTGTGCGGCTCAAAATCCATAGGTATTTGCGGTCGCGTGTGCCTACCATGGCATAGGAGTAGTCTGCAGCTAAAGCAATAATTTCGTAATCGCCGGTTATAATCCCGAATTTTACTTTCAGCCTGGCATTGTTGGAGCCATTAACAGCCCTGGCTACAGCATGTGTTGAATCGCGACGTAGTTTTTTTCGGTTATTGCAGCTGTTCAGAACATCCACTTTGCCATCTGCACGCGGGGTGTATTCGGCAGAAGTGCAATCGCAGTTACGTTGCCAGTGAATAGGCTTAGAGGCAATTTCGTACCACTTACCCGCATATTTCTGCAAGTCAACCGAGGACACTGTTTTTAACGAATCGGTTTTTGCATAGCTTCCGATGCTTGCCAAAGCCAACATCAATACCAGTATTCCCAACTTCATGCTTTAGATTTTAAGGCCTTGCGAAAATTTTTGTGCCAACCTGGGGTAATTAATAGCATGAGAGGAGGCAGGCTTTCCTCAATGCCTATAAGATAGAAGACGGCTGATATAGGTGGGGATATTTTTCCCCAAATATGGACGAGGTGCGCAGGGATGTTTCTTGAAAAGCATATGCTGTAATGGACTCAATTTACTCACTAAAATTTAAGATTATGAAACTTCTGTTTGGAATGCTACTGGCAGTAGTTATTTCCGGTGCCTCCAGCTGTTCTAAATGTACAGTTTGCACTAAGAATAACGAACCCGATGTGCGTTTATGCGAAAAGGATTATGATAGTCATACCGCTTATGGTCTGGCAGTTGATGTTTACGAAGCGCAAAACTACGACTGTAAAAAAGCGCCTTGATTTTAATCCGGGCGTCGCTATAAATGGTGATGTTAGATTGACGCTATAGGGCCGGTTTTACCGGCCCTATTTTATTTTTGAGCAGATGCTTCTTTGGCGATTTTCCGGTTGTGATCGCGCATGGCCTCGTCAATGGAGTGTGTACTATGAACGTTCAGCTCCTTTTTAGCCAATTCGGCAAGTTTCGCATAATAACCGTGGATAATGCGAAGTTCATCTTCCGTTAAATCCTCCACATCCACCAGCCTGTTGCTGGCCAATTCGGTGGCGGCTACTAATTCGTTCAGTTTAAGCTGCAACGCCAGCGAGTCTTTGTTTTGGGCCTTTTGAATCAGAAATACCATTAGAAAGGTAACAATGGTGGTGCCTGTATTAATTACCAGTTGCCAGGTATCGGAATAATGGAAAATGGGGCCGCTGATTACCCAAACCACTATTACACCAAAGGCGAGCAAAAAGGCAGTAGTACTGCCGGTAGCCCTGGTTGCTGCATTCGCAAATTTTTCAAAAATGGCGCTTAGCTTATTTGATTTTTTGCTTTTCATATGTCGCTTTTCTCCGGTGGCCAATAAGTATGCCACCGGGCATATTTTTTTGGCTTGCCACTTAAATGGTAATGCATGAGTAAACTTAACAGGTGGCTGCGCGCTGCTTTTAATTCCATCAAAAATTCCTTTCAACTTTATAAGCGGCACGATACGGCAACGTTGGGTGCGGCCTTATCGTATTACACCGTTTTTTCGCTGGCGCCACTGCTCATTATCGTTATTTCGGTTTCAGGCGCACTATTGGGCCCCGAGGCGGTGCAAGGTGAAGTAAAACGGCAGTTAAAGTCTATTATCGGCACACAAAGCGCCGACCTTGTGCAGGATATTTTAAAGGCAGCCTATAAGCCCGGCGACAACCTGCTAGTTACCATCATTGCCATTGTATTATTAATTGTAGGGGCTACAAGTGTGTTTGGACAATTACGTACGTCGCTTAATACTATTTGGGACGTGAAGCCGCAAGCCCGTAAACCCATTGTGCAGTTTTTTTTAAGCAGGTTGTTTTCATTTGCGATGATTGTGTGTCTTGCATTTTTATTGCTGATATCGTTGATGATGCATGCCGGCCTGGCCGCTGTTACAGGCTATCTTGAACGGCACTTTGAACAAGGCCCTATGATAGCCCTGCAACTTCTGGATTTGTTGCTCTCCGGATTGCTAACAATTATTCTGTTCACCCTTATTTATCGATTTATGTCGGACGTGCGCCTGCGTTGGGGAAGTGTAATTTGGGGGGCGGTGTTTACTACCATACTCTTTATACTGGGTAAATACCTGATTGGCATTTACCTGACGAAAAGCAATTTGGGTGATACCTACGGCGCAGCAGGTTCAGTGGTGCTATTGCTTGTGTGGGTATTTTACTCCTCGCAGATTTTATTTTTTGGGGCGGAATTTACGCGGAGTCTTGCCATTGAAGCGGGTGTTAAACTGCATCCTACGGGTATTAAAACCGATAGTGAATCAGGGATACACAATAAACAGGTGGATGCGGAGAAGAAGTAGTGGAATGGAATTTTATCGGTAGCAGCAATCAAATTTTTCACCTAAACGAATAATCATGGATAAGCTGAAAGTAGAAGGTAAATGGAATGAAATTAAAGGTAAAATTAAGCAGGCTTACGCTGATTTGACTGATGATGATGTAAGGTATGAGGAGGGACAGGAAGATGAGTTGCTGGGCCGCCTGCAACAAAAAACCGGTAAAAAGCGCGAGGAGCTTGTTACCTGGATAAATAGCCTTTAAGTTGGGTAGGATAAAGAAAGCCCCGAAGCGCAAGTTTTGGGGCTTCTTTATTTATAGCAGTAACCATGAAGATAGAAGAGAAGAGTTTGTTGGTGGCAGCTGCCAGAGAAATGAAACTGGTATATGTAAATACAGGTGGGGCAGGTTATACCAGGCAGCGCAAAGGCGATAGCTTTATTTATTACGATACGAACGGCAAACGCCTGCGGGATAAAGAAACTTTGCAGCGCATAAAAAGCCTTGTAATTCCGCCTGCATGGGAGCGTGTTTGGATCAGTCCGAAACCCAATGGACATCTGCAAGCCACCGGTTACGATGCTGCCGGCCGCAAACAATACAAATACCATAATGAGTGGAATAAACACCGCAACGTAAAAAAGCATAGCCGGATGGTGGAGTTCGCGCGGAGCCTGCCTGCATTGCGTAAACGGCTGAATCGTGATTTGCGGAAAAAAGAGTTTAGCCGCGAAAAGGTGTTGGCGTTGGCTATCACCGTAATGGACAAAACCTGCATACGCGTAGGCAATTCGGCCTATACGAAACTATATGGTTCATACGGCTTAACCAGTTTACGTAACCGGCATATACAAATACAAGGCAGCCGCATGACGATTGCTTTTAAAGGCAAAAAAGGAGTGTATCAGGAAATAAAACTTACGCACTTACGCCTTTCGGGGATGATGAAAAAGCTAAGAGATATACCCGGGCAGGAGCTGTTTCAATATTATGATGGCAATGGCGAAAAACGGCCGGTAGATTCGGCAGATATCAACGCTTATATCATGGAAGGTACGGGTAAAGATTTTACTGCTAAAGATTTCAGAACCTGGTGGGGTACCGTTTCTATGTTTAGTGCGCTTGCAGAACTGGAGCCTTTTGAAACCCTAACCGAGGCCCGCCAAAACCTTAATACAGCACAGGAAGTGGTGGCTAAGAAATTGGGGAATACAAAAGCGGTTTGCAAGAAGTATTACATCCACCCTGATGTATTTACCCATTATGAAGAAGGCAGGTTAAATAAGTATTTGGAGAAAGTAAAAAGGCTGCGCAGCGAAAGTGGAGCGATGAATGGCAGTTCGCCGGAGGAACAAGTAACGATGGAATATATGCGTAGCGAATGCCGTCCGCGTTAAGCCTTATCGATGGTTTTTGAGTCCGAAACGGAGTTGATGTTAATGTCAAAGTCGAGCGAAGCTGTTAATGCCCGGATGAATGCATTGTTGAACACTTCAAGTATGGCGAAGGTGATATGTATCTTAGGGTTCTTAAAATGCCCGTCAATAGGGATCTTAGTAGCTAACTGATCGCGCCTGTGATTCACAAATATATCAGCGGCAGTGCCTACTACTCCTTCCCATACGCGGTTGAGAAAACCTTTGAATTTATCCTCGGGGCCGAGTATATCTAGGTTGGTTATAACGGGCTTAATATATCCTTTAAAGTAACCATCGCGCGCTGCAATTTCAGCGAACAAACTGATTTCGCCCTTGCTTACATCAAATTTTCCGTAACTACGGAATATGCTGTTTAGCTGCGGCAATTGAATGTTGAGTGCTTCAAGGTTTAGATCAAATGTGGGACTGGGCGTTTTAGGGTCCATGGCGCAGGCAATAGTTATACGGCCGCCTTCCAGCATGGCGGTTAAATCTATCTTAGCGGGTAGTTGAGCATAGGGCGTACTTAAATTTGTAAGGTTCAACGCCTCTGCCCAAACATCTACCGCCTGTATTGAAATTTCCGGCGTGGTGCTTTTATCGCGATAAACAATCTTGCCTCCATTAATTTTCAGGCTCTGCAGTAAAACAGGTAAATCGAACGGCCACATTAGCTTATCGTAGCTATCCGGTGCAATACTGGCAAAGAGTACTTCGGGCTGGTCGATAACTACGGAGCCGATAATTTTACCTTTTAGCAGTTGGCGCCATTGCAGATTTAGCTGCACTTTAGGTATAGATACAATAAAGTTAGAGCCCGATTGAAGATTGGCCAACTGGTGGAAGCTAAAGTTGTGAAACTCGATCCGGGCGGGAAACAACCGGATATTCAATTTGGTTACGTCCATTTCGAAACCTTCAACCCGCCGCAATAACCGGCGGTTGATATAGCGCAGCAATGGGGGAAACAAAAAACTAAGCAGGCTTGCCGCTGGCAAGCCTGCCCAAATTAGCAACAGCCAAATACGGCGGACAGTTATGCGATCTGACATAGAGAAGTTACTGATTTTTACCTTATGGGTTTTCTGCTACAGGGCGGTTAACCGCTTTAATAGCGGTATACTGCAATTGCAGTTTGGTGATTTTAGCTCCATCAGGCGCGTTTATCTGGCTGTCCAGTTCGCGTTTACGGCCGTTCAGGGCTTTGTAGTTAACATTAATTACCTGCCATTCGTCCGCGGTATATTCATCCTTATGTGCATCTACGGTAGCTATAAAATGTTCGTATTGCTCAATCAAACGGCTGGCGGGTAAATCGGTATAGTCGGGGCGAACACCGTTAATTACCAATGTGCTGCGCAATGCATCCATTTTTTTAACGCGGGCATGTTCGGTCCATTTTGTTTGAAAGGTGCCTTTGAAGTTGTTCCAATCTTCTACGGAGGAATAGTAGGAATGGCGCATGTCGTCTGTCATATCACTGGTGTCCAGTTTCATACGGCGTTGTTCGTATTCGGCATTCAGTTCATCCCAGGTACGGTCAAGGTAGTTATCTGCTGAATCGCGTCTTTCTTCTACATAGGTTTTAAATTCATCCAGCTTTTGCTGGCGTTCGGGATTAGCCCGCTGATTACAGGCTGCTAATATCGCTAACAGAATTGCTGCACTTACTAAGTAGTACACATTGCGAGGAGTGGAATTGCCGGGTTTCATACTATATATTTTGATTTAGCATGACCTGTTAAAAAATCATACCTGCAATTTGGGACGCCGGCCATGTTCCAATAGGAGTTCTTGTGCAATAATCTCCCCAAACTGATGCAACGCGTGTAGCACCGATTTATCAAGATTGGAGCTGTTCCATATTGTAGTAAGGCTTACTCGTTTTTACGCAATGGGTAATGGAAGCACCGACATGGCATTGTTTTTTACCGCTCTACCATATTCAATTATTCAACTAAAAATTACATGTATGAAGCCAAATATCGGGCTAAGCGATAAAAGCTTAAAAGGGGTGGTAGAAATCCTTTCCGACGTGCTCGCAAATCAGGTTGTGCTCTATACCAAAACGCGCAAATTTCACTGGAATGTTGCCGGAGAAAGCTTTATGGAATATCACCTGCTGTTTGAAAGCCAGTACAAGGAATTAGAGGAGGCAATTGACGAAGTTGCAGAACGGATCAATAAACTTGGCAGCAATACTATAGGAACGTTGAAAGAATTTCGTGATCGTGCAGTAATTAAGGAGGAACCGGGCGTTTACCCTGCTGCAAAAGATATGGTGCGCGAGTTATTAAATGACCACGAAACCTGCATTGTTGCTTTGAGGAAAGGGATAGAGGAGTGTGATGACAAGTATCAGGATGCCGGCACTACCGACTTTTTAACCAAGTTGATGGAAGATCACGAAACCATTGCCTGGAAATTGCGCCGCTATTTTAAATAACCCATTAGTGCGAACCTATGCCAGAAGCTAAAAAAGAGCAGGCCCGCACCTTGTTGCGTATACCACTCATCGACCGTTGGGCCATGGGGCTTAACGGCTTCTTTACAGGCGTAACCGATTTCACAAAGTTTACCGGCCGCTTTTTTAAAGAGGCGGTCATGCCTCCTTACGAATTCAGTGAAGTGATGCGGCAATGTTACCTGATAGGTAATAAATCGTTGCCCCTGGTGGGTTTAACTGCATTTATAATGGGCCTTGTGTTTACCATGCAAAGCCGTCCCACACTGGCCAAGTTCGGCGCACAAAGCTGGCTGCCTGCAATGGTGGCTGTGGCCATGATACGCGAAATAGCGCCGGTAATTACAGGGCTTATTTGCGCCGGTAAAGTGGGCTCCGGCATTGGTGCCGAGCTAGGTAGTATGAAGGTTACCGAGCAGATTGATGCGATGGAGGTGGCTGGTAATCACCCTTACAAATATCTTGTTACTACACGCGTAATGGCATGCATAATTATGCTCCCTTTACTTACCATTTTTTCAGATAGTATTTCGCTGGTAGGTTCTTTTATCGGGGTTAATCTGGATGGCCACACCAGTTTTCCGCTGTTCTTCTCGCATGTATTTGATGCACTGGACTATATCGATTTAATGCCGGCAGTAATTAAGACCTTCTTCTTTGGTTTAGCCATCGGTATTGTTAGCTGCTATAACGGGTATAATTCTTCTAACGGCACGGAGGGAGTGGGACGATCAGCCAATACCGCTGTAGTGCTTTCGTCGCTGGCCATCTTTGTTATTGATATGGTGGCAGTTCGTATTGCTGAATTTTTTATGTAAAGAATGGATTATGGCTACCGCAGATACAGGTACTACCAACGAAAGCGCTACTACTTCAGCCGTAGTAGTGGTGGAGCACGTTAAAAAATCGTTCGGCGATTTGCAGGTGTTAAATGATATAAGTATACAACTGGCGAAGGGGGAAAACCTGGTGATTATGGGCAAGTCGGGCACCGGCAAATCGGTGCTCATAAAATGTATGGTCGGTTTGCTGCGCCCCGATGCCGGTAGCATTCGTATCCTGGACCAGGACGTGCTTGCATTAAGCGAGAAGGAATTAAACGACCTGCGGAAAAAAATTGGGTTTCTTTTTCAAAGCGCTGCGCTTTATGATTCGATGAGGGTACGCGAAAACCTGGAATTTCCCATGCGCGATATGAAGATCCCTAAAGAAGAACAGGATAAACGCGTTATGGAGGCGCTGGCAAGTGTAGGTCTGCAGGACGCCATTGACAAAATGCCGGCAGAGCTTTCGGGTGGTATGCGTAAACGGGTAGGGCTGGCACGTACCTTGATTCTGCAGCCCGAAATTATTTTATACGATGAACCTAATACGGGGCTCGATCCAATTACCACTCGCGAAATCAGTCATTTGATAGTAGAGATACAGGAGAAATTTAAAACGTCCGCCATCATTATTACGCACGATTCGGAATGTGCGCGTATTACTGGTGACCGGATTATGATTATTGATGAAGGTGCCATTGTTGAGCAAGGTACGTATGATGAACTGGAGAAAAGTTCAAACGAGTGGGTTCGTTCATTTTTTACAAAAGCTGATTAATTATGGAAAGCAATACCGGAAGCCGCATACGCCTGGGCATATTTGTTACAATAGGCACTGCACTATTTGTGCTGGGCATTTTTTTTATAGGCCAAAAGCAACGCCTGTTCAGTAGTACCATTCACCTAAAGTTCAGATGTAACGATGTAAGCGGTTTGCAGATTGGCAATAATGTGCGCTTTTCGGGCATTAATGTAGGAACGGTTGATGCTATTGATATTATTTCGGATACCTCTGTACAGGTAGATATATTAGTTGATAAGCAGGTGCGGCAGTTTATTAAAAAGGATGGCTGGGCAAGTGTGGGCTCCGAAGGGTTGATGGGGGATAAGGTGGTAAACCTCTCCGGTGGTACACCCGGTGCTCAAAGCGTTGAAAACAACGATCAGATAGCTTATGCCAGCGGTAGTAGTATTGAAGAGATTATGGCACAGGTTAAAATTGTTGCCACTAATACTGCGCAAATCACCGGCAATCTCGCAGATATTATAGGCAATATACGCGCCGGGAAAGGTAGTGTAGGCAAATTGTTTATGGATACTGTGTTTGCCGATAATCTTGATCAAACGATTGTAAATATCAAGGAAGGTGCCGGCGGTTTTAAGCAAAATATGGACGCAGCCAAAAACAGTTTTCTGCTGAAAGGCTATTTTAAAAAGCAGGAGCGCGAAAAGGAACGCCAACAAAAGGAGAAGGAGAAGGAGAACGAAAAGTAAGGTACCTCCATTATGCTTAAGCTGCGTTCGCCCGAACCATTCTGGCTGGTAAATGATCCGCTACTGGCATCCTATCCACGATTGGAAAGCAATTTACGTACGGAAGTAGTGATAATTGGCAATGGCATCAGCGGTGCACTTATTGCCTATAAACTGGTAATGGAGGGTTTCAAGGTTTGTATGGTTAGCGCCACTGCGGCAGGTAGCAGCAGCACCTGTGCAAGCACCGGATTATTGCAATACGATATTGATACTTCCTTGCATGATTTAATACGCAAAATTGGAGAGCGCGATGCGGTGGAAAGCTACCTTCTAAGCTATCGTGGTATTGATGAACTGCAGGCTATACATACCCAACTTAATCTGCAACACATCTTTAAAACACGGGCAAGTTTATTATTAGCCAGTAAGGCCGCCGAGGTAGCTGAATTGTATCTTGAATTTAAAGCACGCAGGGCCATAGGAATACCAGTACAGTGGCTGGAAGCGGACCAGGTAAAAAATAAATATGGCTTTAAAGCGCCGGCGGCTATTTACTCAGCCAAGGCGGCGCAAACCGATGCTTATCTGTTATGCCAGCACCTGGTAGCAGCATATGCAAGGGCAGGAGGTTTGGTGTTTGAAAGCACAAAGGTTCTTTCTGTTACCGAAAATGCCAAAACCATTACGCTTGAAACGGATCGGGGCTTTCAGGTAAAGGCGAAGTATGTGGTGGTTGCCACGGGTTACGATGCAGTTAAATGGATCAAGAAACCGGTTGCGCAACTGCATAGCACTTATGCGGTGATTAGTAAACCGGTAAGGCCACAAGAGATCTGGCCGGGCAGTTGCCTTGTTTGGGAAACCGCCCGCCCCTATCATTATTTACGTACCACTACTGATAACCGTGTAATTATCGGTGGACTGGATGAGCCGTTCAGCAGTGCACCAAAACGCGATAAACTTTTAAATGGCAAGGCACGGCAACTTACTAAAGCGGCCGCACGCTTTTGCCCGCAAGTTCCCTTTGTGCCAGATTATGCCTGGGCCGGCACGTTTGCCGAAACAAAGGATGGTTTGCCCTTGATTGGTGCGCTTACCGACCGCCCGCGCGTATTTTATGCATTGGGCTACGGAGGCAATGGAATTACCTTTAGCCAATTGGCGGCAGGTATAATTGCCAATGCTATCCGCTTAGGAAAACACGCTCCTTATCATCCGTTCGGCTTTACCCGATTAGATAAGTTATAAACTATGCGGCCTGTAAGCAACGCAGCTTACCAACAGGTATGCGCAATTGTTCGCGGTATTTAAGTACGGTACGGCGGGCTATTTTAATGCCTCTTGCTGCCAGCACACGGGCAAGTTCTTCGTCGGTATAAGGGCGTTGTTTATCCTCTGCAGCGATTATCTCCGCCAGTATTTCCTTCACATTGGCGTTCGAAATGGTTTGTCCTTCTCCCGATTGTACACCGGTTGTAAACAGATCCTTCAAGTGAATTTTGCCAATCGGAGTATCGGCGCTGCGCGTGCTGGTAATGCGCGATATAGTGGAAACATCAAGACCTATCATATCTGCAACGTTTTGCAGTATCATCGGTTTCAAATCACTTTTTTCGCCACTTAGCAGGTAATCGTGTTGCAGCGTTATTATGGCATCTATTACCTTTTTCATACTGTCCTCGCGCTGTGCAATACAATCAATAAACCAATGTGCTTCGCGTGCCTTTGTCCTTAAGAAAGTTTCCTGGTTACGGTAAGCCACGGTTTTTTTATTCTTCTTACTCACAGCCGATAATAATTGCTCCGAATCGGCACTGATGCGTATACGGCCGGCAAAGGACGAAGCCAAAGCGCCTACCAGATTACCATCAGCATCTTTTGTAATAATAAAGTCAATGTCGCTTGCCACCGGGGCGCGGAAGGTACTTGGCTCGTCGATAAAGGCCGGACGGGCTTTTAATTGTCTGATAGCACGCAGCGCCTGTTGCATTTGCTCAGCGTTTATCTCGCAGTGCGTTTGTATCTCTTCAAATTTTCTTTCTGTTAACAGATTAAAATGTTCTTCTAAAATCCAATAGGCCAGCGCATCCGTGCGGGTCTTTCTTTCCTTTCTAAATAGTTGCAGCATCAAACATTCGCGTAAATCGCGTGCGCCAATACCCGGTGGATCGCAGGTTTGAATAGCATCCAGTGCTAATTGCACTTCCTCTTCTCCAACCAATTGTTGGCGGGAGAACGAGAAATGATCAATCACACTATCCAGGTCCTGACGCAGGTAACCGTCCTCATCCAGTGAGTTGATGATGTAACAGGCAATCTCAAACTGCAATGGGGTTAACTTCATGGTCCGTACTTCTTCTATTATGTCCTCGCGCGTGTTGTTACCGCGCGAACTGTTATTAAAGATGTCGCGTTTTTCTTCGTGAATACTCCTGTCATTAATGCCGGCTTCGCGGATGCTGAATTCATCCTCATAGGTATCGGCATCTTCGTAACTCAAGGGCAGTTCTTCGCTCTCTTCTTCCTGCTCATCCTTACAGGTGTCTTCTAAAAAGGGATTCTCTTCCAGGTGAAGGGCCAGTGTTTGCAACAATTCTTCACGTTGCAGTTTCAAAAAATTAAGAAACTGAATTTGGGATGGAAGTATTTTTTGGGTCTGGAGTGTGGTGCGTTGAATCTTCATAACATTATATTTGGTCTGAAATTTTAGGGTCATGATACTATAACGGATATCGTGCCTAATTTTAGTTATATCATTATCAGCGATTTAGAGATATTTTTCTCTTGCAATGTTTATTGGATGAGTAAGTTTGGGGAATTGGTTCCCCTTGCCATGGGGCATTATGCGATTAAAAGCCATACATAGACAGATTAACCTCGGTGTTTTCTTAGCCCTGGCACTTATAGCCCTGGTAGGCACTGCCTATCTATCCTATTTTAGTTATGCCCGTACGCTAAATGGTTATATGTGGGTTAGCCATTCGCAGGATGTGCTGCGCCTTATAAGTGACGGACAATCTAAAATGTATGAAACCGAATCGGCAGTTAGAGCCTATGTTATCCTGCAACAATCTAAGTACCGGCCCGACCTTGCAACGCCCCGGTCGGACCTGGATACCCTGATAAATCAATTACGGCTGCAGACTTCCGATAATTCGCTTCAACAAAAATGTTTAATGCAGCTCTCGCCACTATTAAACAAGCGGTTTGACATATGGAGACATTTGGTGGTAGATTTGTTTACACTGGATTTGTATGCGCAGGATAGTTTGCTGCTGGAAGGCGTAAGAACTTCGCAGAAGGTAGATAAGCTATGGGAGCAAATGCTGGTACAGGAATACGAATTACTGAACAGCAGAAACCAGCAAAAGCAATCGGGCTTATACAGCAGTCCGTTATTTTTATTAGGAGCTTCGGTTGTTAGCATCCTTATTGTTGCCATCCTGTTCCTTCTACTGCGCGAATCGCTACGCGAATCGGAAACACTACGACTAGAAATGCAGAAGCAAAACATTGAACTCAGCCGTTCGAACCAGGACTTAGAACAGTTTGCTTATGTAGCATCGCACGATCTGCAGGAACCCCTGCGCAAACTTCGGGCATTTGGCGAAAGACTTCGTTTGAAAGAGGAACAAAACCTAAGTAACGAAGGCAAGGAGATAATTATAAAGTTAGATGGTTTTGCCGCAAAAATGCAGCGCTTAATCGATGATCTGTTACAGTTTTCAAGAGTGATAAACGCGAAGGTAGAAGGGCAGGATGTTGATTTAAATTTGGTTCTGCAGGAAGCAAAAGCCAATCTGCAGGACAGCATTACCGCTAAAGGTGCCACCATAACCAGTACCTGGCTGCCTATAGTTAAAGGTTACGAATCGCAAATGGTGCAGTTGTTTCAGAATTTAGTGTCCAATGCCATTAAGTATTCAAAAACTGACGAACCGCCGGTTGTCTCCATTGTGGCCACCATTGTTGATTCGATGGTTGTACCGGGATTACGAAAAGGAGATGAGGGCAAACTTTTTCATAAAATAGTAGTGGCCGATAATGGCATTGGGTTTAATTCGCAATATGCTGAACGCATTTTTGTGGTTTTCCAGCGCTTGCACGGAAAGAGCGAGTACGAGGGCACAGGTATTGGCCTGGCGATCTCCAAGTCGGTTGTGCTAAATCATGGAGGCTATATAACTGCCGAGGGGTGGGAAGGCAAAGGTGCTATATTTACTATTTATTTACCTGTTACTAATCAAACTTAGGCCAATGAACAAGCATGTAACCATTTTGGTAGCGGATGATGACGAAGATGACAAGCAGCTGATAAAATATGCGCTTGACGAGAATAAAGTAGCAAACCCGGTGCAGTTTGCCGAGAATGGCGAGGAACTTCTACAAATACTGCAGGATTATAACCAAAAACACGGCAAGTGTATGCCGGCTGTTATACTGCTGGATTTGAACATGCCCAAAATGGATGGTCGTGAAGCACTTAGGCGGATTAAGTCGCATGCCACCTTTAAGGCTATACCTGTTATTGTACTCTCCACTTCTACGGCTCAAAACGATATAAACTCATCTTATCACTTAGGGGCTGCCAGTTATATTGCCAAGCCCTCCGGTTACGAAAAACTGGTTGATTTAGTTAAAAGTTTCAATGCTTACTGGTTTCAAAATGTTCTTTTATTCCAATAACTAGCCGTTGGCACGGGTTTTTAGTCAATAAGGTGTTATAACAGTGATATGAAACGATCAACCAAAGTTTTAATAATAGATGACGACCAGGATTTGTGTTTTTTGTTAAAAAACATTTTAACCACCAAGGTGGAGGAAGTAGATATTGCGAGTACACTGGAAGAAGGCAAAGAGATGCTCCTTAATGAACAGCCCGATGTTGTTTTTTTAGATAATAACCTGCCTGACGGGCAGGGCGTTACCTATATACCTCATTTTAAATCGCTTGCTCCCGATGCCAAGATTATTTTGATTAGTGCTATGCCAAATGCCAAAGATAAGGCAATGGCCAATGGTGCTGATGCATTTGTAGAGAAGCCGATTGTGTTAGCCACGCTAAACCAGTTTTTTACAACTTAATTACCGCATCTAAATTTTTAACTGAAAGGGATTTTTCGTCAGCGAAAGATCCCTTTTTGTTTTATCCAAATTCTGCCTGGCATAGTATTTTAAAATTACCGGTAGTGATTACTAATGATAAAACAGAAGCCATGAAAAAGTTTACTACCAACTGCGCTTTAATTGCGCTAAGTATAAGCACCCTGTGCACCTTTACCGCCTGCAATAAGAAGAGCGATAATGATCTACTTACAAATATTCCTGCCGAGCGCAGGGATGTTGCCAATGCCGAAGTAATTCAGCAACTGGATATAACTTCCGATGTTACATTGACCGATCGTGTGAATGGTGTGGATTACGTAATTCCTTCCCCGCTTATGGTAACTTCCGGTACACTCACTATTCAACCCGGTGTAACCATTATGTTTGAAGATGGTGCCGACATATTAGTTAAAGAAGAGGGCGCCATCTATGCCCACGGCCAAAGCGGCAATACTATTCTGTTTACCTCGCGTTCAGGCAAACGGGGGGCATGGCAGGGTATTACAGTATTAAGTAACAGTTCGCATAATGTGTTCAGCTATTGCCAGTTTGAACATGGTGGTGCTGCAACAGAATACGGGAAAGCTGATCTTATCATTGGATCGGCTGATAATACAGGTGTAGCCGAAATCAATAATTGTACAATTACCACCAGCAATGCAGACGGCCTTACGGTAGAACAGGGATCGCAGGTTAAAAATTTCACAGGCAATACCTTTTCCACCAATACAGCATATCCGGTTACCTTGCCGCTCTCCGCTCTCACCTTCGTTAAAAACGGTAATACCTATTACAACAACGGTAAAGAGTATATCCATATAGCGGGCAAAGGAGTTACAGAGCTTAGTGATGTGATATTTAATAAGTTGGAAATACCTTATTGCTTAACCGGAGTTATAACAACTGCAGGTGATGTTACAATACAACCGGGCACCCGTTTATATATGGATGAACAAACCAACTGGACGTACGATGGACAGGAAACTAACTCTACCTTTACAGCTATCGGCACAAGCGCTGAGCCAATTACTATTGCCGGTGTATACTCTCCAAGCGGATTCTGGAATAGTTTGACCTTCAAATCTAATGGCAGCCAACCCTGTATGTTACAACACTGTACCCTTATTGGCGGTGGAACCAGTACCGAGGGCAAAGGTATTGTGAACATCATGAATGCTTCGGATGCTATACAAATTTCTATATCGCAGTGCCAGCTTATGAATAGTGCGGCAAATGGCATTTTTGTAGAACATGGTAATGTGGGCTACAATAACGACCTGGCCTCGGTTAATACCTTTAGCGGCATCAGTGGTCAAAACGTGCGCATCGAAAACCAGTAATTACGTGGATGTAATTCCCCATTATAAGGGGTATGTATTTTGGTTAAAACGGCTAAAGCACAACTATGAAATTAGCCGACAAACGCTGGAAGAAAATCGTACTAATTACCCTGGGCTCAATTGTCCTCTTTCTTGTGTTGGTAATAGCTTTTATATCGCCGATAGCCAAGTATGTTATCCAAAAATATGACGAAAAATGGCTCGGAAGACAGGTGACCATAAATTGGATATATGTGAACCCGTTTACAGGGTATGCGCATATAAACGGTTTAAAAATTTATGAACAAAACCCCGATTCCGTTTTTGTGTCGGCTCAATCAGCCAATGTCAATTTCTCGATGTGGAAGTTGCTGGGCAAAACCTACGAGATAAGTGATGTTAGTTTAAACGATCCGGTTTTTCACTTAATACAAAACAGACAAGCTTTTAATTTCAGTGATTTGATCCGAAAGTTTACGCCTAAGGATACCCTGAACCGTGACACTACACCCGTTAAATTTAATATACTGAACATCGAAATCAATAACGGCACCTTTTACTACGATGAACTTTCTATTCCTGTTCACTACTACGTAAAAAATCTGTATATCGAAAGCCCGGGCAAATGGTGGAATGTAGATTCGATCCAATATAAGATTCGACTTTCCAACGGTCCTGCTCCCGGAACTCTTGCAGCTAATGGAAGTATTAATCTTAAAAGCCTGGATTACAATGTTAAGGCCGTCATTCAGAAATTCGACCTACAAATATTTGAACAGTATTTGCGCGATTTAGCCAATTATGGTTCCTTAAGTGCCAATCTTGATGCAGACATCCATACCAGTGGAAATTTTAAAGATGAACTGGATATGAAGATGGGAGGGTACATCGGCATAAACGATTTTCACTTTGGTAAGGCTGCCGGTGATGACTTTGCTTCATTCGATAAAGTGGCCCTTACTATTAAGTATATGAACCCTAAGGAGTATGAGTACATTTTTGATACTCTTGCCATAGTCCGGCCCTTTTTCAAATTTGAACGCTACGATAATCTGGATAACCTGCAGCGTATGTTTGGTGTTAATGGTGCCAATATAAAAGCAGCTAAAGCGGACAGCAGCAAATTTAACCTGATTATAGAAATTGCCGATTTCGTAAAGGTTATTGGTGAGAACTTTGTAAAGAGCCATTACAAGGCTAATCAACTGGCAGTTTACCAGGCAAATATTGGCTTTAATGATTTTGCCCTTCGCGAAAAGTTTGGCGTATCGGCGTATCCGCTTAACATCATTTCAAAGGATATTGATCGGGATAATCCGTATTTAAAAGTGGATCTGGAGACGGATGTAGTGCCCCACGGTAAGATTAATGTAAGCTTTGGTGCGGTGCCTAAAAATTTTGCCGACTTCGATTTAAGTTATAAGGTAAGTGAACTGGCTGTACCCGATTTAAACCCCTATACCATTACTTATACCTCCTTTCCGTTTAAGAGCGGTACCATCGAATTTAACGGCAACTGGAAAGTACGGAACCGGGAAATTGAAAGCACGAACCATCTGGTAATCATCAATCCGCAGTTAACTAAGCGAATCCGTAAACGCGATGCCAAATGGTTGCCGATGCCTTTAATTTTAGCAGTGGTAAAGGAGCCGGGCAACTATATTGATTATGAAATACCGGTGCACGGCGATCTTAAAAACCCGAAGGTTGTTGTGTGGGATATTATACTGGATATACTCCGTAACCTGTTCGTGAAACCACCTACATCCCCTTACCGGGCTTATGTAAAAAACTTAAAGAATGAAGCGGAGAAATACCAGATTTTCCGGTGGGATATGCACCAATTTAACGTAAGTAATAAGCAGCAGCATTTTTTAGAGAAGCTTGCCGATTTTATGGAGAAGAATCCTGAAGCCAGGGTGTATGTGCAGCCGGTATTGTTTGAAGTAAAAGAGCGGGAGCATCTGCTTTTCTACGAGGCGAAGAAAAAATACTTTCTGCGGGCGAATAACAAATCTCCGGATGCATTCAGCGAGGAGGATTCAATTGCCGTGGAAAAAATGTCGGTTAAGGATTCGCAGTTTGTAGCAGCGCTGGATGCATTTGTAGATAGCTCGGAGCTGTTATTCACCATTCAGGAGAAATGTGAAAGATGGGTTGACACGAGTGTTGTTTTTAGCAGAATACCCTTATTGGTAAAACAGCGCAAAGCCGCATTTACACAGCCGTTTAAAGAGGAGGCTGTTTTAAAGCGTTTGGTGTTCGCGCCGGAAAAAACTGATCTTCCACGTACCGGTTTTTCTTATTACCGCATTGCGTATGATGGCGATATACCGGAGTCGCTTAGGAGAGCATTGGAAAATTTAGACGAAGATGTAGATAAGGTGCTGGTGCGAACGGCTAAAACAAATAAAAGAAAGGGCCGCCAGGACAGAGTGTTTGACTGATAGCGGAAGCAGGCGGTGTATTCTCCTCAAAAATCCACAGTAGCCCCACCAATTGTTAAGGGCATGGCTGGCACATTTTATGAATGTTGAGGGAACTAAACTACATGTTATGGAAAACCTACTTTATATAATAGCCGTCATTCTTGTCATTGGCTGGGCTATTGGTTTTATCGGCTTCCATGCCGGTGGCCTCATTCACATTTTATTGGTAATTGCCATTATAGCTGTATTACTACGCCTGATAAGGGGCAAAAATGTTTAATCTAAAAATCTGCCGTTATGAAAGCCAAAGTAATTAAAGGCGTTTGCCGCGAAACATCAGGTCTTATTAAGCAGAAGCTTGGGTTGGTGCTTGGTATCCAGGCCTTGTTCATCAGCGGTAAGCGCGATGAAATAATGGGCCGGGTGGACCAGTATATGGCCCGTGCCGCCTACTAAGCTGCTAAATACGCACTATGACTCCACCGGCCACACTGCCCTTTTACGTTAAGGTTACGATTATTCTTTTGGGCACCAGTCTGGCCTTATGGCTATTATGGATTGGTTCCGATGTGTTCGTTCCGCTGCTGTTTTCTTTGTTCTTTGCTATTCTGCTGAATCCGATGTCTAATTGGTTTAACAGAAAGAAGGTGCCGCGCGTGTTGGCTATTGCGCTTGCCTTACTTGTAGGGCTTTTGCTGCTAAGTGGTGTTATAGCCTTGCTGGTTTTTCAATTTAAAATGTTTGCACAGGATACCAGTGATCTGAAAGGCAAGTTTGATTTGATAAGTACTAATTTAATTAACTGGTGCGCACGAACCTTCAATCAAAAACCTGATGCGGTAAAAGCCTGGTTAGCGAATATGGAAAGCGAAACCGGCAAGAGCCTGCTACAGGGGCTGGGTGGTACCATTGCTACTTTTGGCAATATTATGATTACTGTTTTTGTGGTACCGGTATATGTATTCCTGTTACTGTATTACAAGCCTTTGTTACTGGAGTTTATTGCACGCATCTTTCCTAAAGATTACCACCGAACGGTTTCGGAGGTATTATTAAGTGTAAATTCCATTCTAAAAAACTACTTGTTTGGTTTACTTATCGAAGCAGCTATCGTAGCCGCACTCAATTCGGTTGGCTTGCTTGCCATTGGTGTTAAGTATGCCGTATTGCTGGGTATTACTGGTGCTATTTTAAACTTCTTGCCTTATATAGGCGGTATTATAGCTGTAGCCTTACCGGTATTTATTGCTATCCTCACGCTGTCGCCTGTTTCGGCCCTGTTGGTGGTAGTATTGTATGCCGTTATTCAGTTTGTCGATAACCATTACCTGGTACCCTATGTAGTGGCTTCCAGGGTTCGGATAAATGCTATTATCTGCATTATAGTGGTTATAGCCGGAGGGCTGCTTTGGGGCGTGGCTGGTATGTTTATGGCCATTCCTTTAATTGCCCTGGTAAAAGTTGTTTGCGACCACATTGAAGAGTTAAAGCCGCTTGGATTTTTAATGGGCGATACCATGCCCGAAACTACGTCGCCGGTGCTTTTTAAATGGATAGGAGGCAAAACTAAAAAGCCGGTAGCTTAACTACCGGCTTAACTATTTTCCTCTGCATGCCTTTTACCTATTGGATCAGAGAGCAGTTGTTATAAGAACCGCCCGTATTGAATTCAAAGTTGTTGCAGGTTTTATCTGCGTCGTGCAGGGTGGAGTTACCAATTTCGTGGTAGGTAGTATTGTTGTTGTTATCGGTGCATTGGCAGGTCCATGTTTTTTTGCATGACGAGAAGCTGATTACGCTTGCTACAGCCAGCAGAAGTGCTATCCTTTTCATAATTGTAATTTTAGTTTGTTAATACAGGGTTGCTTAGAAATGTGTGCCATAAGCGGGAATTAGTACTTGTTATGTTAATTACCCCATTTGAGGAATTTTGGTTGCAGATAGCAAACAGGTGCTTGCCATCCGGGCTATTTTAAGGCTGGTTTCGGCTGATTTGGCTTTCTAAACCGGCTGCGCATATAAGGCATATTCTTTTTGGCCTTCAGGTTCTAAATCAATCATTATGGAAAACAAGAAAAATCCGAAGGAGCAGTCATCTGTAAAGGATACTACCTCCAATTCTGACAAATCAAAAAGCCAGGACAAAAAAACCGGCCAAAACCTGACCAACCAAAGCGAAACCTGGAATCAGGAGTCGGGCAAATCAGGTGAGTTTAGTTCACAAAATAAGAAGGGTAATTTCCAGCAACGCGAGGAGCAGGAAGAACAGCCGATCGAAGATCTGGATAGCACCACCATGGAAGACGATACCGATGAATCTCAAAAAGATGAGCCCGGTAACTTTAAAGGCGACAAAAAATCGCAGGACCGCGATAAGAAAGAGCCTTACAAAGGTCTCTAAGATTATCTAACAGTTAAAAAGAAAGGGGATACTAGCGTGTCCCCTTTCTTTTTTATCCTGCCTATTATTGCTTCAGCTATTCAGGTATGTTGTCGTTGCCGGGTGAGGTATGTATCTTAGTACGGATTTCTTTTTTTTCTTCCGGGCTTATTTCCGGATCAGTAGTTTTTCCCGGTTTTAATTTATCACCGTCTTCTTCAACTTCCTCGTTGGTTACCTGGGCGTCCTTATTGGTTACCTTGTTATCCTCATTGGTTACTTTCTCTTTGCGCACAGGTTTCTGCTTGTCGTCATCCTGGTCGTTGGAATTCTTTTCAGAATTGTGTTTAGACGATTCTTCCTGCTTGCCTGTTTCAGGGCTGCTCTGAGCAGGTTTCTGCTGTTTTTCTTTAGGGTCGTTTTTGTCGCTATGCGATTTTTTGTCTTTCATGATAGTATATTTTGATGCTATCCCTACTAAAAGTGTTCCCCGTTTAAAGTTCAATCAAATATCCCTTTCCCTAATTGGGGAATGGGTTCCCCGTGGTATAACCCGAAAAGGGCTCATTCCTGATGATATGACCTTGTTTTAATGGAATATGGTGGTTGGAATAGGTTTTGTTCCCTCGCTGGTATAAAACCACAAGTTATGCGTAAACAACTCTTATCAGACAAGGAGCTAATAACAAGCTACCTGCAAGGAAACCAGCAGTCATTAGAAAGATTGATTGAGCGCCATAAACAAAAGGTGTATACTTCTATCTATTGCATGGTAAAAGACCAGTATCTGGCTGAAGATATATTTCAGGAGGCATTTATAAAAGTGATTGAAAAACTGCGCAACGGAAAATACAATGATGAAGGTAAGTTCGTGCCCTGGGTAATGCGTATTGCTTACAACCTGTGTATGGATTACTTCCGCAAGGTAAAACGTTCGGCGCCTATCGTAACCAGCGATGGGGATGAACTTTTCCGGGATCTGGAGTTCGAAGATACTTCCCTCGAGGACCATATGCTCCGCGAAAAATTGGAAGGCAGCCTGAAAGGCCTGATTGAACGCCTGCCCGAAGAGCAACAACAGGTTGTTATTCTTCGTCACTTCTTTAACTTTAGTTTTAACGAAGTGGCAGAACGCACCAACACACCGCTCAACACATGTTTGGGGCGCATGCGCTATGCGCTTATTAACCTCCGCAAAATGATGGAGAAGGAAAAACTGGAGCCTAAATACAATCTGGGATAATAATTTTTGATTTGCTGCGATAACCAATGCCGCCCTTAACGGGCGGCTTTTTTATTTAGGTATAAAAAAATAAAGCGGCTGGTTAACGCCGCTTTATTCTGTTAAGTAAATAGTGTTTTTTAATTCTTCTTGAAAATGGTTAGTCCCAGTATTAATACCAGTAACCAACCGGCCAGGAAAATGAAGAAAAACACTTTTGCAATAGCCGCCGCACCTTGTGCAATACCTGTAAAGCCTAAAATGCCGGCAATAATGGCTATGATCAGAAATAGAAAAGACCAACGTAACATAACATATTGGTTTAAGTGAATGAATGCTAGAAGGTTGAAATATTCGTGCCATAGCCGACCATCATTGCAGGTATTAAAGCCATTGGTTTCTTTCTGTTTAAACTACAAACTGATGTTAAATGAGGGAGAAATCCCTCTGTTCGTTAAAAATTGAAGGTTGCGTTCCCCAAATTTCCGCAGCTTTTTACTGGTTCAAATGGCACAGCAATTGACTTTGTATTTCAAAATGTGTGTTATGAAAAACGTGTTACTTTTTGCCTGCTGCTTACTGGGTTTACAAGCGGCTTTTGCCAGCCAGGATAAAAAGCAAATCAATTTTAATATATCCGCTGCCAACGGTATGGGCGATTATACCCAGATTACTTTCGATCAGGGCTTTACCCCCGGTTATGTGGCAGCCGAAGACGTTGATAAAGTATTCAGTCAATCGATGATTGTTCCGGCAGTGTATTCCTATACATCCAACAACTATCCTTGCCTTATAAATAGCTATAGCGACCTGCAACATGATGAAGAAGTGGCTATCGGGGTAAAGATCGATACGGATGGTACGTATACATTTAGCGCTTCAGCCCTGGTTAATTTCCCTTCCATGGTGCTCATTCGGTTAGAAGACCGTGCGCTGGGGGTATTCCATAACTTACGCACCGGCCCTTATACTACATTTCTGGTCGCGGGTCAGGGTCAAAGCGGTCGTTTTTACCTGCATTTTTCTGCTTTGCCGGTATATAATCTTGTAGCTGCCGATTGCTTTGATAAAAACGGCAATGTTAGTGTGCAATACGATCCTTCGGTTACCTGGCAAAAGGTTATTCTGCAGGATACGATACAGGGAACGTTGCAGATGAAAACCAATGTTAGCGGGGGCTTTACTTTTAATCAATTGCCCAAAGGCGATTACACTTTGTATTACCAGTTAGACTCTGCTTTTGTAGTGAGCGATAAAATTCATCTGCCCGGCAATGCAGTTGTTGCCGATGCCACCCAAACTGCATTAACAACCACTGTTAATCAGGAGATTCAGTTTTTGGCTACCATAGAAAATGCAGATGAATATACCTGGACCATTAGTGATGGAACGATTATCAGCGGCGTAGTTAATCCATATTACTTCTTCGGCGAGCAGGGCAACTACACCGTTACCTTACGCGCATCAAATGCCGCAGGTTGTGCAGCTACTGATGTTGTGCAGGTACAAGTGCAGCAACCACTCGGTGTAGCTACAACCAACGTCGATGCTATAAAGGTATATGCCGATGGTTCTGCCATTTACCTCAACGTACCCGGTGCTGCCACGCAATCCTGGAACGTACGGGTGTTTAGTATACTTGGGGAAGAATTGGTAAATACTACCTTACCCGGTGTTACCTATAAATTAGAGATGAACGTACCGGCTTCGTATTATATAGTTACCTTAATGCATAACGGTAAAATTGCACGCACCCAAAAGGTTGCCATAAGTGCACAGCGTTAAGCCAGCGAAATTTCGAGGTGTTTGGTGCCTTTCATATAACCAAAGTCCGAAATTTCATCCAGGCGTATAGTATGCAGCGTATTTACCCAGCCTTCATTATAAGGTATAGCCACCTTAATGTAGTTATCGGTAAAACCATACATCAGGCCTCCGTCGTTTTCAGCTTCAAATAATACCGGGCGTTGACTGTGCAGGTGTTCGCTGTAAAATTTACGTTTCTTCTTTTCGCTGAGTATTCGCAGCATTTTATTGCGTTGTTTGCGCAATTCCATTGGTACTACCGGTTCAATATTCAGCGCGCGTGTATTGGCGCGTTCGCTATAGGTAAACACGTGCAGATAGCTTACATCTAAACCATTAATAAAGTTGTAAGTAGTTTCAAACTGTTCTTCCGTTTCTCCGGGGAAACCAACAATTACATCTACCCCAATGCAGGCATGCGGCATCTCTTCCTTAATCTTCGCTACTCGCTCGGCATACAGTTTGCTCAGGTATTTACGGCGCATCAGCTTAAGCAACTTATCAGCACCTGATTGCAAAGGGATATGAAAGTGCGGCATAAAGTGCTTCGAGCGTGCTACAAATTCAATGATCTCATTGGTCAGCAGGTTCGGCTCAATAGAAGATATGCGCCAGCGTTCAATGCTTTCAATCTTATCCAGTTCCTGTATTAGCTGGTAGAAGTTTTCCTTCGTGCGTTCTTCGCCATCGGGTGTGCGGCCAAAGTCGCCCAGGTTTACGCCGGTAAGCACTACCTCCTTTACACCGGATGCAGCTACTTGTTTGGCTACTTCCACCGTTTTGGCAATACTATTGCTGCGGCTTTTACCGCGTGCTAAAGGGATGGTGCAGAAGGAGCAGAAATAATCGCAACCATCCTGCACTTTTAAAAAGCTGCGCGTGCGCTCGCCCTGCGAGTAAGCAGGCTCAAAAAACTTCACTTCTTCAATATCCCCGTTCAATACAAGCGGCTGTTCGCGGTTTTCCAGTTGTTCCAAAAACTCATGTATCCTGAATTTCTCGTTGGCACCTAATACCATGTTTACACCGGGTATCTGGGCAATCTCTTCTGGTTTTAACTGGGCATAGCAGCCCACTATAATCACCTTCGCTTCCGGATTGGTGCGCAGCGCTGTTTTTACAATCTGCCGGGTTTCCTTATCGGCGTTTTGCGTTACCGAACACGTATTTATCACGTAATAATCCGCACGGTCGCTGAATTCCACCTTCTCAAAGCCATTTTCAACCAAACTACGGCCAATAGCCGAGGTTTCGGAGAAGTTAAGCTTGCAGCCGAGGGTGTAAAGGGCAACTTTGCGGTTATAATACATTGGGGCGCGAATATAAGGGTTTGGCCCTGAATGTAGGAATATAGGGCCTCCACGGGATATCCTCCGGTGATTCAGGTGGGGCGATCCAACTATGTAGTGTTACCAATTTGGAAGCAGGCCAGGAGGACTTACTTACAGTGGATATTTTTGATTTTACCGGCAGAATGGTAAAACGCGTTGCAGATGCAATGCCTACTGTAACCGGGGAAAATAACCTGCACATTGGCGTTAGCGACCTCAGCGAAGGAACCTATCTTTTGGCTGTTAGCAACCGCATCGGCGAAAAGGCTGTAATAAAGTTTATTAAAAACTAAAGTATGATGGGGAGGGGCTATTCGTCCCTTCCCTATTTTTATGGTATGAAAATAGTGTTGTTGGTGCTTCAACTGTTGTTGGTATTTAAACTGCAAGCGCAGTTTCCTCCCAATCCGTACGGCTTTGTGCTTGTGAACGAAAAATACAGTATACAAGGGATAGATACAGTGCAGGAAATGGATACCGTCTGCCTTATAGAAGACGTGAAGCTGGTAATGCACATAGGTTCGGCTACTGCAATCAACCGGTCCTGCTTTTTTTATGCGCAGTCCGATACACAATGTGGTCCGGTAGCCATCTTTAATTTCTTTACACCCGGGGTAAAAGAGATTAGCGGCGTTTTTGATTATGTAGATTATATGGGTAACTACCTGCACGATTATCAGGCTGGTTTTTATGTATATGTAACCTACTGCCCGCCGGTGGCGCAATTTTCTGGTGCACACACCGCCTGCATCAACGATTGCCTTGTGTTTCGCGATAGCAGCCAAAATTATCCTGTAAATTACGAATGGCATTTTACCGGCGGCAGTCCTGCATTTTGGAACGATAAAACCCCGCCCGCTATTTGTTATAAGGACACAGGAACCTTTCCCGTAACCCTACTGGTAAGCAACCCCGCAGGCACCGATAGTACAACGTATTATGTTGACGTAAGCTCCGGACCCCGGCTATTACCTGTGCAGCATGCCTATCACCTAACCGAAGGCGATTCCGTGGTGCTGCCCGCTTGCGCCTATGGCAGTAGCTATAGCTGGCAACCACAGCAGGGAATAGTGGCATTATACGATACGGCCATTACCATTCAGCCGGAAGAAGGAGCGAATTATGAACTTACTGTATTTGAAAATGGCTGCGCCGTTACCTGCAATTATGTAGTGTATGTAAAAAACGGTTTGTTAGTGCCTACTGCCTTTACACCTAACGGCGATGGTGTAAACGATGTTTTCCGTATCCTAAATACCAATATCAAACTGCTGAACTTTACCATCTACAACCGCTGGGGCGAAATGGTGTTTAGCACCTCTGGTATAAGCGAAGGCTGGGACGGGACTTACAAAGAGGTAGCCCAACCCATGGGCACCTTTGTATGGGAATGCGATTACGAAATCAGCAAAACAGGCAAGCGTAAATCCGCAAAGGGAAATGTTACCTTGTTGAGATAGTTTAGGCTGCCGTACCCGGGTTAATCACCTCACGCTTATCGATAGCTGCAGCAATCGCTATCAGACCTATAATAATGTTTAGCGCCGCCACGTAGGTGTTTACCGCCAATATATTAAACATCCAATCGCCCACTTTTGGTAGAAAATGCAATACACCTACCAGCAACAGCAAAGCACCTAAAAAACCGCAATACACGCGGGCATTGTTCCGGAAGCCTGCGATAATCCCCAGTGTACCGAGTATTATATGAATAGCTGCATGCGTAGTGTTGGTGGTAAATACCCAAAATACCACGCTGCTCACCATGCCCCACAATCCCTCTATAAGTAAAAACAAGCCTATAACAATGGCAAAGTTGGCGCTGATAGTACGTTTCATGCGGTCAATTTTAAAATGCCTTTAAATTTTCATGCCATCAGTAGGAGGGAAGATTGTAGCAACAAACTGCTCGTGCGACCTTGGTAGATTTGTGACTAGTTCATCTGTAATTAGTGAAGCCACTTGTTTGACTACCACAAAGCCGCCAAATAACCAATCACGAATCTCCAATCACCCATGCACCGCATTAGCACAGGCTATACCATCCATTGCAGCGCTTACAATACCGCCGGCATAACCGGCGCCTTCTCCGCATGGATACAGATTACTAAGTTGTGGATGTTTGAACGTTTCCTTGTCGCGCGGTATACGCACCGGGCTGCTGGTGCGGCTCTCCACGCCAACTAATACCGCCTCATTGGTGCGGTAGCCACGCATTTTTTTACCGAAATCTATCAGGCCTTCGCGCAAACTTTGGGTTATAAATGGCGGTAATATATCTTTCAGATCTGCTTCTACTAAACCGGGGATGTAGGAGCACACCGGCAAATTTTGCGAGCGTTTGTTGGTTATAAAGTCCTCCATCCGTTGTGCAGGGGCTTTAATACTGCCTGTTAGGTTGAACGCCGCTTGCTCTACCTCCTTCTGAAATTCCAGCGCAGCCAGTGCGCCAAACTTACCATACTGGGTCCAGTTCTCGGGGTTAACAGCCACCACCATACCGCTGTTGGCAAATTTGCCATTGCGCTTACTGGGGCTCCAACCGTTTACTACTGTTTCGCCGGGGGCGGTACTGGCAGGCGCAATTATACCCCCTGGGCACATACAAAACGAAAATACCCCACGGCCGCAGGCCTGTGTTACCAAACTATAGCTGCTGGGCGGTAAAAAATCGCCGCGCTCCTTGCGTTTGTATTGTATACTGTCTATAAGTGTTTGCTGATGCTCTACGCGCACGCCCAGTGCAAAAGGTTTAGCTTCTATAAGCAAGCCCTGGCTATGCAGCAGCTCAAAAATATCGCGGCTGCTGTGGCCTGTAGCCAGTATTACGTGCTGGCAATCGGTGCTGGTGCCATCCGCAAATTTTAAACCGGTGATGCGGTTGTCCTTAATTACAAAACCTGCCAGACGTTTATTAAAGTGCACTTCGCCGCCATTATCCAAAATGGTTTGGCGCATGTTTTCAATAATGCCCGGCAGTTTATTGGTGCCAATATGCGGGTGCGCTTCGTAACCTATGTTAGGGTTAGCGCCATGCTGTATAAATACGTCCAGCACTTTCTTTACATCGCCGCGTTTGCTGCTGCGCGTGTATAGTTTGCCATCGCTGTAAGTGCCTGCGCCACCTTCACCAAAACAATAATTACTATCGGGGTTTACTACCAGTTGTCGGTTAATGGCAGCAAGGTCGCGTCGGCGTTCTTTTACTGCTTTGCCGCGTTCAATAACAATGGGCTTTATACCGCGCTCCAGCAATTGCAGGGCAGCATAAATACCCGCCGGACCGAATCCTATAACATGGCAGGTTTTGGTGGCTGTTACCGGCTGCGCTTTAAACGTGCGAAGGCTATGGTCCACAGGTTCGCCCTGCATAAACACTTCCACCTTCAGTAATACATAAATTTGCGGTTGCCGGGCATCCAGCGATTTTCTCAGCAGTTTTACTTCAGCAATTTGCGCTTCGTGTAATTGGGCTTTTTCAGCAGCGGCTTGCTTAATGGCATCCGGTGAGGCAGCCTGTTCGGGCGTAAGTTTCAGTTCAATTAAATGCGACATACGGCAGGTGTTTATCCTACAAAGTGCGGCGAAGATAGCAGAAAGAACATTGGCGGTAGTGGCTATAAAGTAGACGTTCCACTCCGTCTAAGGCGGTTTTGGTGATACAGTCTTTATTGAATCACCACCTTATAACCGGCCTTGCTGCTTCCATTCGTAATGTTTAACTGATAGATGCCTTTCGGCAATTGTTGTAGTCTTACAGCGTGGCTTGCGGTGCCTTCTACCATCCAGTTAGCGAACTCCCAAACCAGGCGGCCGCTGGCATCGGTAACGGCTACCTGCAGCGTTTCCTTTTGCGCTGCATGCACCACTATCTCAAAATTGCCGTTCGATGGATTAGGTGTTAGCTGAATAGTTCGTATGCCCGGTATAGGTTCAATGCCCACGCTATTAAAGTGTTCAACAGTAACCTGTACAGTTGTTTCTCCCGTGCAGCCATTGGTATCGGTATAGCTATAGGTAATGTCGTAAGGCCCCCCCACGCCTGCATTCTGTGGCGAAAACGTTTGACCGCTTACTCCCGTGCCGCTAAAGGTGCCGCCTGCCGGTGTGCCTTGCAGGGTAACCGAAGCCGTAGTATCGTAGTACGTACTGTTAAGTGCACCAATGCCGGCTGTCGGGTTAGCATGTACCGTTGCTGTTACAGGCACACGCACACTGCTGCAGGCAATAGGCTGCTCCTGTATTTCCCAATTATAAAAGCAATACCAGCGGTTGGTATCGCTGGCCGAGTTACCTGTTATAGTAATTAAGCCCGGTAAAGTATAAGGGTAGTGTGCGCCTACGCTGTTACGGTATAAATCAGGCTGGCTGCCAACTGCCCATCCCAATTGGTAGGCGTTACCGGGGGCTACATTAAAGTTTAGGGGTACTACTTGTGTGCCCTGTGCAATAGAAACAGTGTCGGAAATAAGCACCGTGCCCGCCGAATTGCGCAGTTGGATGATGCGGTTTTTAGTGGAGTTTGCAAACACCTTTACCGATTTAATGATAATAGGTTTTAATGCATTAAACAGCTGGTGCTGATCGTTGCTGTAATAACCTCCTGTACCAATCGTATTATCTGCCGGTCCTACATAGCCGGTTGCACCCCAAAGGGTATCGCTGCTTTGCACGTAAAAGGTAGTGGTGGAATCAGGTGTAAAGGTATAGCTGGTACCGGTGTTTAGCTCGGTAGTACCGGCAGGGCTGTTATACCAGCGGATAGTTCCTGTAGCATCAGCCTCAAGCGTAACGGTTTGGCCGCTGCCTTCGCATATTGCATCAGCCGTTACATTGTTAATGTGGCTGGGTATGTTGCTGATGGTTACTGCCGGGCTGGTGGCACTGCCGCAAAGCGAATTAACGTTTACGGTATAGTTGCCCGGCTGGTTAACGGTTATGTTTTGCGTGGTATCGCCGGTGCTCCATAAATAGGTAGTGCCTGCATTAGCCGAAAGCGAAATCGCAGTGCCTTCGCACACGTTGGTAGCGCTGCCCGATACGGTAATCAACGCCGAACCGGTGCCCGCAGGTAACTGCTTGGTTAGCGTATACGGTATGGCAATTACATTGTCATTTTCGTTTTCTTCCAGAAAATAATCGTGCGGGTCTATCTGCACTACAATGTAGTAGTCGCCGTTGCAGGTGGTAGGCGGCAGGTTTATATACATACCATCCAGGTATTGAAAATAAATATCGGTGTAACCGGCCGATATGCCTTGCTCGGTAGGGGAGCAGTTGTAATTGCCGCCACCTAAACCAAAGTTGGCAAAGTCGGCATTGGTTAACACATTGCCCAGCGAATCTTCGCAATGGCCGTTGTAGTACGAGCAGGTGCCGTAGTCCATTAAACAGAAACCAAGCTTAGCTCCGTTGCCGATGATTGGCCACAGCAGCGGATTGGGTTGCAGGGTGTCGCGCTTGCGTAAGGTATAAATACCCCAGTCGTCCACGTGCATGTGGTTGTGTGTAGGGTGGTAGGTCATGGAACCGGCCGGGCGGTCCGTATAACTCATGGTGTTTCCGTTCTTGTGGTACACCCGTTGGTAAATTAAGTTGCGCGGACTGCTGCCATCGGGGCAGGTGCCGGGGTTCGAAAAAAACGTATCGGTGCCGCACAGGTAAATACTGGAAGCGCGAACCGTTAAGGGACCGTAACCTATGTTAGGCGTAGAAACAGAAACCCGCAGGCGGCCATTCTCCACCCCGTTACCCGTTTGCGAGTATTCAATTACCCCGTTATAGCCTGCGGCAAGCAGGGGCTCATCACCAATGGTGATGTTAGGCAACAGATCGCAATTGGTAGAACCATCCTTACACTGGCAACTGGTGGCGTTGCCCGTGGTGCATTGGGCAACAGCACTCCCTAACGAGAACACCAGCCAGTAAAATAAGAGTAACGTTTTCTTCATGTTGCCTATTATGGTTTTTCGAATATAACAATTATGAATTCCCCATACTATACCACAAAATAAGGCTACCTGAGCCTGTAAAAAGCCCCATGTAGCACGTCCGATAATACGGAGTATCCACAACGCCGGGTTTACTAGTAGGGTAGGGTTTACAGGCTTATGGAGACAGATTTGCGTATAATAAACCGGAACGACTTAGCGTTTCAGTAAAAATAACGGCATGGTACTACTACAAATAGTGGACAGCACAGCCACCGGCGCTGCCCATACCTCTATTAACCTTTTTGAATTGGTAGCAAAAGGGGGCTGGATTATGCTGCCCCTTGGTTTACTGGCAGTTATAGCCATTTACCTGATGATTGAGCGCTTTATCACTATCAGCCGCGCCAGTAAGGTGGATAACAACTTTTTAACCAATGTAAAAACCATGCTGATGGATGGCAAAATTGATGCAGCCCTAAGCATGTGCCGTTCTACCAACACCCCTATTGCCCGCCTTATCGAAAAAGGAATCAAGCGCCTTGGCAAACCCATTAAGGAAATTGAAAGTGCCGTTGAGAATACAGGTAAACTGGAGATTTATAAGCTGGAAAAGAACTTATCCTACCTGGGTATCATAGCCGGTATTGCACCCATGATTGGATTCATCGGAACCATCAGCGGTGTAATTATGATCTTCTACGACATCAGCCAGCAGAACGGCGATATCAGTATCAAGATCATCTCCGACGGTCTGTATGTAAAAATGGTAACCTCGGCTGCAGGTTTGTTGGTGGGCATTATCGCGCACATCGGCTTCCATTACCTAAATGCCATGATCGACCGCGTAAGTTTTCAGTTAGAGAGCACTACAGTTGAATTTATTGACCTTATCCAGGAACCTGGTAAGTAATTAAAGCGGGAGCAACCATGCATTTACGACGAAAATCAAGAGTAACATCGGAGGTGAGCACCAGCTCGCTGAACGATATTCTCTTTTTCCTGATGCTGTTCTTTCTGCTGCTTTCTACCATGGTAGCGCCCTCGGTTATTAAGGTAAAGCTGCCTAAGAGCGATGCAGGTAAAAAGATGAGTAAGCAGAATATAGTGCTTACAGTGGATAGCAATCTTACCTACTATCTCAATAAGGAGCAGATTGCGTATGAAGAAATTGAGCCGCGCCTGAAGGACCTGGCTGCTGCCGATACGGCCAAGGAGCAAACCGTGGTATTTAAAGCCAACGGTAACATGACCTATCAGCAATTAATTGATGTAATGAGCATAGGGCCGCGCCTGGGTATGAACATGGTGCTGGCCACCGATAGAAAGCAATAAAATAGTTTTAACAGGCTACCGTTATGGAAATACAGGCGGGGCGCACCTTTAAATAAATGCTGGCAACTAATACCTTTCAGGAGGAAGAGAAAGACTTCCAGAAAAAGAAAATCATCCGGGCTACGCTTAGCACAGCACTGATGGTGGGGGGTATTTTGCTTATTCTGATATTGATTGTAATCAAAACGCCTATTCCCCCGTTTCCTGAAGAACCGGGTGGAGTATCGGTAAATTTCGGCGTTGATATAAGTGGCGAAGGCGATGTGCAGCCGCTGAGCGAAAACCCAAGCCAAATGGAAAGTTCGCCTGCTGCTTCCAGCAGTGCCGCCAGCCAGCAGGAAGAAGACTTGTTGACCCAGGATAACTCGGATGCCGAAGTAGTAGTGCCCAAGGTGGAGGATAAGCCAAAACCTAAAACCAACCCAAACGCCGAGTATAAGCCAAATACCAAGCCAACAACCAACCCTACCAACAACACTAAACCAAGTACTACCACTAATAACGCACCGCCGGAGCCAAAGGCCGATGATAATGCCCTTTTTCATCCGGGTGCGCCGGGTGGTAATAACAACAGCAAAGGCGATGGCAACAAAGGTGGCCCCGGCGACCAGGGCGACCCCAATGGCGATCCTAATTCAAAGAATTACGAAGGCGGCCCCGGCGATGGCGGTGGTCCGGGAGGGCCCGGTGACGGCGGAGGCGGTGGCTTTAGCTTAAAAGGCCGCAGCAAGGTAGCCATGCCTAAAGCCGTTTATTGCAACGAGCGTGGCAAAGCAATCATCGATATTAAAGTTGACCGCAACGGTAACATAGTAAGCGCCAGCTACCACCGTTCGGGTAGCACCGTTATTAACCAATGCAGCATTAATAACGCTATTGCAGCGGCTAAGCGCGCCAAATTTAACCGCGATGACAAGGCCGAGGAATTTCAGTTCGGTACTATCACTTACATCTTTACCGTTAAATAGTCCTGCGGTTTTGTTCTCCTTCTTACTTTCGCCCAAAATTTACAAGCGTTGACCTATCAGCAAGCTGTTACGTATTTACTGGAGCAACTGCCTATGTTTCAACGCGTGGGCGCAGCAGCCTATCGCGCCGATCTGGGCAACATAACCGCCCTTTGTAACATACTGGGCAACCCGCAAAACAGCCTGCGCTGCATCCATGTGGCAGGCACTAACGGCAAAGGTTCCGTAACCCATTTAATAGCATCTATCCTGCAGGAGCAGGGCTACAAAGTGGGCGTGTTTGTTTCGCCGCATTATAAAGATTACCGCGAGCGCATAAAAATTAACGGCCGGTATATCAGCAAACGTTTTGTAACCGCTTTTGTAGAGGAGAATCAACCGAAATTTAAAGATGTAAACGCCAGTTTTTTTGAAATAAGTACGGCAATGGCCTTTGCTTACTTTAAAAAGAAAAAAGTGGACTATGCGGTTATAGAAACAGGCATGGGCGGCAGGTTGGATAGCACTAACATCATTACGCCATTGCTTTCGGTTATTACCAATATCGGGTACGACCATCAGCAGTTTCTGGGCAATACGCTGGAAAAAATAGCAGGGGAGAAGGCCGGCATCATAAAACCAGGGGTGCCGGTTGTAATTGGTTCTACACAAATAGAAACCGAAAAAGTATTCCGTAAAACGGCAGAAGAGCGCGGCAGTAAAATCGTATTTGCCGATAGCCGTAAACACCGCCGCGAATGGCGCCGTGCCTTAACCGCCCGCTACCAAAAACAGAACGTGCAAACAGCGGCAGTGGCAGCAGAAGTATTGCGCAAACAAGGGGTAGAACTAAAAGAAAAATCCATTCGCAAAGGTTTGCTGAACGTGGTAGCCAACACCCGCTTCTTTGGCCGTTGGATGGTAATGAAAAAACAACCCACCATAATTTTTGACAGCGCACATAACGCCGATGGTTTAGCCGCCCTGCGCAGCGAGTTAAAGCACCGCAGCTATCGTCAGTTGCATTTTGTATATGGTACGGTGGGCGATAAGGATATAAGCGCCAATCTTTCGCTGCTGCCTAAAAACGCAGTTTATTATTTCTGCAAAGCTGATCTGCCCCGCGCGCTGGATGCTGCTTCCTTGCAACAACAGGCTACGGCCTATGGATTAAATGGGCAAACCTATGCCTCGGTTAAAAAAGCTTTTAAAGCGGCTAAAAAAGCGGCCGGTAAAAAGGATCTGGTATTGGTGGCCGGTAGCGTATTTGTGGTGGCCGAAGTGCTATAATTCTTCTTTAGATTTAATACCAAACCAGCGACGCACAGTGCCCACCGGCAGGCGGTGCCAGGCACGCTCGTGCAGGTAAAACAAAAATATCTTGGTAAATACCTCCAGGCAGCCGATCAGCACACCCTTCTGAAAGTCCTTCAAAATAACGCCACTCCATATCATGGTATCAATACTGCCTACGGCGCGCCACGAAATCGCCTTGTAAATAGAGATGGCCTTGGTTTGTTCGCGGCCCTTCAAAAAATATAGCCACACACGTTCATGCAGGTAGAACAACAATATTTTGGTAAACAACTCTACCAGACCGATCATTACGGCGTTGCCGGCCATTTCGCTGCGGCTGACTTTGGCTTTATTGGCTACCAGATGAAAGGCTTGCACGAAATACGAAATCATCATGGTATCCAACGTGCCGATAATACGCCACGAGGCGGCCTTGATGATACTGCGCAGGTGAGACTCTGTCATGCGGGGTCGAAGGTATCAAAATCTACTAATGCGGTAGACTAAGTGTTATTGTCCGTGGTTTTTTTCACCGCTGGTTTGGCGTTGTGGTGCGCTTTTCTATTTTTGCCCCCGGAGAGATGGCAGAGCGGTTGATTGCAACTGTCTTGAAAACAGTCGTGGGTGATGAGCCCACCGGGGGTTCGAATCCCTCTCTCTCCGCACTGATCCTCAACGGATTACAAAAGCGGCCTCAAAAGGGCCGCTTTTTGTTTTTTGAAGGTCGACAAGCTTCCTGAGGCTTATGTTGCGCGTGCACACTTAAACTTAACACCCCGTTCTTCCAGGTCTTCCAACGGGAGACCTGGAAGTGCAAATAGGCGGAAGTCTTCAGACTTCCTTTCCGTTTCCGCCCTTGTTTGTGTTGTAGCTTCCAAACAATAAAATAAGCATAGCTTCACCAACAAGCACAAGGCGCTACCCGTTCTTCCAGGTCTTCCAACGGGAGACCTGGAAGTGCAAATACGAGGAAGTCTTCAGACTTCCATTCTGTTTCCGCTCTTGTTTGTGTTATAGCTTCCAAACAATAAAACAGCACAGCGTCACCAACAAGTACAAGGCGCTAAAGCAGTAGTATTAAAGACACCCCCTATCTCCGGGCTTCAGCCCGTTAAATAGCAAATTCCGCTTTTCCGGCAAGCCGGATGCTTCAGCTTCCGGCGCTCGCAGGCTGCTTTCCCATAAAACTTTTAAATTGCCTTATGAGTCTGCAGAAACTGATTGCCAACTACGGCAACTTTAATTACTGGGCAAATAAGGAACTAACTGATTGGCTAAAGAGCCAGGATAATACATTGCTGAGCGCACAACTGCCTTCCAGCTTTCCTTCTATCGATTACACCCTGCAACACATGCTGCGCACGCAGCGCTTTTGGTTGGCGTTTATAACAGAGCAGGATCTATCCGGTTTTAGCTGGAAGCCCTACGACAACCGGGCGGAAACGATTACGAATGAACTGGTGGAGCAATCCGCTGAAATGAAAACAGCCTTTGCTGCCTTTAAGGAAGAGGACCTTTTAAAAGTGCTACACCTGGATATGCCCTGGGCTAAAAATGAGCGATGCCGGTACGACTATATCATTCATGTAGTAAACCACAGCACTTTTCACCGCGGTCAGATAGTTACTATGGCCCGTTCCCTTGGCATAACCGGTAATATCCCTGCCACCGATTATAATATCTATAACTGCAACCCCGAAGCGCTTTAGTAAGGACATTTTTTCAGTTGCAGCCAACTGCTTGCTCTTTACACACATCCGCTTACTTTAGTTACTGTATTACGAGTATGAAAGACGCTGAACTGTTCTATCCTAAAAGCTCAACGGAATGGCGCAACTGGTTGCACAAGCACCATGCATCAAAAAACGCTGTTTGGGTGGTGTTTTATAAGAAGTCCTCTGCCAAACCTTCCCTCACCTGGAGCCAGGCAGTGGATATTGCACTCTGCTATGGGTGGATTGACAGTAAGAAAGTGGCCATCGATCACGAAAAATCGAAACAGTTCTTTAGCAGGCGTAAGCATAAAAGCACCTGGTCAAAGATCAACAAAGCCAAGGTAGCACAGCTTATAGAGGAAGGTTTGATGATGCCGGCAGGTCTTGAGCTCATCGAAATCGCTAAACAAAACGGCTCGTGGAACATGCTGGATACCGTAGAAGAGTTGACAGTTCCGGCAGACTTATCCAAAGCATTCCGGCAATATAAAGGGGCTAAAGCATTTTTTGAGAAGCTCAGTAAATCCACCCGCAAGGCTATGTTGCAGTGGCTGGTGCTGGCAAAGCGCCCAGAAACCCGCGAAAAGCGCATACTCGAAATTGCCTCCCTGGCCGCTCAGCAGCGCAAGCCCAAACAGTTTGCATAACCGATAGCTGAAATCCAATCCTGCGTACTGCGAAGAGTTTATCGCCATGAACGCTACAGGCTGTTCCACCTTAAAAATTCTCCAGAGGGGAGGGAGAGGAGTAAAGCCTAAAATAAAAGGAATTATATTTGAAACAATGAATTTTAAATTATATCTTTACCATACAAAAGTGCCGTTCATTGACATGCTAATTACAAGTCAACCGCAAAAGCGGAGGGGGGATAAGTAGGTCAGTTAAATCATAAATAGCAAGCCCGAATCAGGCATGATAGGATTTGACAGGTGAGCCCTAAAACCCTATCAAACCCTATCATTTCCTATCATTTATGTTAAAATTTCGTCTACTTAGTTAGTCATCCTACCGTATTCCGGTAATTTTTCCCTTTTGTCTGCTTTCTCATGTCCATGCGCTGATCACTGATTTCTGCCATCTGTTTTCTTCCAGTCGTTTTATACGTTTGCCCAAAATTTGCGGTCATGACCTCCTCTGTATCCGTTCACACCATCTTTAACTGCTCGCTGGAACGCGCCTTTAAAACGCCTATCCTTTGCGATGTTACCAAAGTGCATACCGGCCTGTTGGTTATGCCACCCGTTACCCATTGCGAAGGCGATGCCGGCTGGGGGCAACCCGGTAGCAGTAAAAAGGTATTTGTCGCTAAGTCGTTGACACAGCCGGGTGGCTTTGGCTCGGTGGATAAAGTGATTGAACGCCGGGAGAATGAATACTGGAAGATAGAGGTAAGCAATTTCCAGGCCTGGATGTTAAGCTTTACCCGCTTTATAGGCGAATGGAAAACCACGGAACTGGCGCCCAACAAAATTCAGATAGACTATACCTACACCATGTATTCATCCAATCCGCTGTTGTATCCATTTAACTGGCTGTTCACCAAACTGTTTTGGCGGGTGTATATGAAACAGGTAATTGAAAATATCCGCAAAATGGCTTACGCCAACGAGCCTTACCAGTTTCCCTGATTGGCATCAGAAGTAATGCAAACTGCTTATGTGCTGTGCCTCAGCTCACTAATCCACCAATCACCAATCTACTGATCACTAATTGAACATATTCCGCAGTTTGCTTTCCTGCAGCACGGAGATGGTGCCTTCGCTGATGGCAATAAGGCCTTCTTCTTTAAAGTCGCTTAGCGTACGCACCAGCGACTCCTTGGTAGTGCCTATCATCTCGGCAAGGTCGCGCCGCGATATGTCGATGGAAGGATTTTCGCGCTCGCTTTTACGCAAGGATTGTAGTACCTGCAAGAGGCCGTCCGCCGTTCTTTTCCGTAGCGAGTTGTAGGCCATGTTCATCAACTGCCCTTCCTTTTCGCGCAGGTTTTGCGAAATCATTTTTACAAACTCACGTGTAAGGGTGGTATCGCTATACATTAGTGCCAGGAACTCGCCCTTCGGTATCACCAGTATCTCCGAATCTTCCACAGCCTCTGCAGTATCGGCATAAGGGTGCTCCTCCAGCAAGGTGCTGTAACCTATAAAATCGCCGGGTTTCAGTATAGAGGTAATCAGTTGTTTGCCTTCGCCATTGGTAATGTAGGTTTTAATACGGCCTTTACTGATAAAATACAAATTTACCGGGCGGTCGCCGTGCGTATACAGCAGTTGTTTCTTGCGCAGGCTGCGCATATCGTGATTTTCGGCAATCAGGGTTTCCATACCACCATGGCGCGCCTGGCTAAGTATATCATGTACCTGTGTAGTAGTGCCGAACTCCTTTTTCTGTTCCTCATTCTTCTGCAAACGGGTTTCAATAGCGTTCAGCAGGTCATCGCCGGTAAAGGGTTTAAACAGGTAGTCATCGGCACCCAACTCCATACCTTTACGCCAGCTGGCAGGGTCGGTTTTGGAGGTTAAAAAGATGAAAGGGATAGTAGAGATTTTGGGCATTTTATTCATCAAATGCCGCACGCCAAAACCGTCCAGTTCAGGCATCATAATGTCGCACAAAATCAGGTCAGGTTGTTCGCTTTCTATTTTTTTGATACCTGTTTTGCCATCCGATGCGGCAATAACCTGGTAATTCGCTAATTCCAGAATTTCGGACGCGTTTTCGCGTATTCCCGGATTGTCTTCTATTAGTAGAATCTTTTTCATAGGCTGAGTGGGTCATGTATTAATCCGGGTTCAAGTATGAGGAAAATTCGTAGGATATAAGAGAACAAACCACAACGGCGTATATGATTTTTATCAGGTTTTCAAGCCTGTAAATCGGTAATGGCGATAAGCCTTGTTGCTGAGATAAGTCATTGCCTTAGCGACGGCGGGCCTGCTACTTTAGATTTTAAACTGTAGAACTTGAGTTTGAAGCGCAACGCCATAAAGGGATCCTCTGAAGTTACAACGGCGCCAATGGGCAATATGGACCTGTTGTTACGCAACATGCCGCATGCTTTTATGCTGGTAAATAAAAAACTGGAAGTAGTTACCATAAATAAACTTGGTGTTAAGGAGTTTTCATGTATATGGAATGTGCGGATCAAAAAGGGGCTCCACCTGCAGGCAATATTGTCAGATGCAGATCAATTGTTCCTGAAGAAGCACGTAGCCAAAAGTTTTAAAAACGAAACGGTTGAATGCGAGATTAAATGCAAGGCCAGGGCGCAGCAGTTCCGCTCCTTTATCATGCACTTTATGCCGGTGGTAGATGAAAAGGGCCTTACCGCCTTTGTTTCGGTAAACCTGTTTGAGTTGACACAAATTAAACGCGGACGCCAGGAAATGGCGGACATGGAGCAGTTGATTGCTGCCCTGTTTGATACGGACGATACAGGCGTGGTGGTGGTTGACGCAGTGGGTAACATCGTAAAGGCAAACAATGGTTTTGAAACAATGTTTGGTTATAAAGCCGGCGAACTACTTGGCAAACCTTGGCTTACTGTTATTGCACCCATTGATGTGGCCGATGTTAAAGCAGCACATAAAAAGGTTTTAGCGGGCGCCTCACTCAACTACGAACGACGGGGTATCTGTAAAAACGGCGCTTATCGCAATGTGTATGTATCCAACAGGCTTTACCAAACATCTTCGGGCGAGAAACTCATCATTAAAACCGTTCGCGATTTAACCGAGAGTACAAAATACAAGCAATTACAGCATCACGCGGAAGGCATGGCAAAATTGGGGGGCTTTGAAATTGACCCGATAACCAGGCAGGTATTATGGACGGCGCAGGTGTACAGGATATTTGAAGTGGAAGATAATTTCAGACCTACCATTTCATGGATAGAAAAGGCATATGTTCCAGCCGAATTGCCTGAATTCAAGCAACGGCTGAAAGAAGCCCTTACTAAAGGCAAAGCATTTGATGTAGTACGCCGTTTAAAAACTGCAAAAGGCAATTACAGGTGGTTACATATTAAGGGCACCCCGCTGCAGCTAAATGCCGGTTTGTACCGCCTCATCGGCACTATTCAGGATATTACTGTTCAACGAAACGCCGAGCAGGAAATTGAAAGATTGAGCTGGGTGGCCAGCCACACCAATAACGCTGTACTTATAACCGATGAAAAACAACGGGTGCAGTGGGTCAACAAAAGCTTCGAAAAGTTAACAGGCTTCACATTGGCCGAAATGTGGGGTAAAAACCCGGGCAGGTTGTTACAGGGAGCTTTAACCGATAAGAGAGCGGTGCAGCGCATAGCCCGCAGATTGCGGGCATCGCAAAGCTCCACCGGTGAGATATTGGTTAACTACAGCAAAGATGGTAAGCCTATCTGGCTTTCAGCTGACATCGCACCTATCTTCAGGGATGGCAGGTTGGTGAACTACATTGGCATAATGACTGACATTACCTCCGTAGTGCAATCAAACGAATTGCGGGAAAGTCAAGCCGTGTTATTACAACAACAGCAATTGTTTAATGCCATAGCCAATTATTTTCCCAATGGAGTTATCGGCGTGCTGAATGATGATTTAACCTATGCATTTGTGGGCGGCACCGAACTGGACCGGATGGGCTTAGCATACAAAAGTTTAGTAGGCGATAAGATATTTGATAAGATACGGCCCGACCTAAATCTGTTGGCAGAACCTTTTCTCAGAAGGGCATTTAAAGGAGAACATGTATCGTTTGAGGTAGAAATAGGAGGAAGCATTTACCAGGTATTTACAGTGCCAATTGGCGACACCAGCCATAAAATAACCCAGGCACTTGTGGTGATGTTGAACATAACAAGCAGCAAAAAAACCGAACAGGAACTGATGCGTGCATTTGAGCAGCAAAAGGAAGTGAATGAGATGAAATCAAAATTTGTCTCCATCGCTTCCCACGAATTCCGAACTCCTTTAAGTACTATTTTAAGTTCAGCTTACCTGGTTGGTAAATACACCGACCCTGATGACGAATCTAAACGCGAGAAACACCTGAGCAGGATTAAGCAGTCGGTAAATAACCTTACTGATATCCTAAACGATTTTCTTTCGCTTGGTAAGATTGAGGAAGGCGGTGTGCGCAATACGCCGGTGCCGGTAGAGTTAAGGAGCCTGCTTTTGGAAATTATTGATGAAATGCAGAATTATCTCAAGGATGGTCAGTCCATAAAATTAAACTGCAAAAACATTGAGGGTGAGGTTACGCTGGATAAACAACACTTCAAAAACGTATTGCTCAACCTTTTAAGCAATGCGGTAAAGTATTCCGGGCAGGGCAAACAAATTCAGTTAAGTGCCCAACTCAATAAAAACATTTTACGAGTTTCGGTGAAAGATGCCGGTATCGGTATCCCGCCCGAGGATCAGCCGCATTTATTCCAAACGTTCTTTAGGGCCAATAACGTAACCAATATCCAGGGTACAGGCATGGGTTTACATATCGTAAAAAAATATATGGATATAATGGGTGGAAAAATTTCCTTTACCAGCAAGCTGAACGTGGGAACCACATTTACCGTACGTCTGCCGCTTCATTGAGCAACTATACCGTTTCAATTGACCGAAATCAACTGTTGGCAAGGTATACCTCCCTTACCTTTATCTGGTAAAGTATTTTAATACAGTTAAGCGCAACGTCATGAGTTCCATACTGGTGATTGAAGACAACACCGAAATGCGGGAAAACATTGTGGAAATACTGCAACTGGCACACTATGATGTGGTGACCGCAGCAAATGGCTCCCTGGGTATTGAGTTGGCTATGTTGATTAAACCTGATTTAATTATATCGGATATTGCCATGCCCGAAATGGATGGCTGGCAGGTGTTAAAGGCTATCCGTCATCAACCACATACGGGCAGCATCCCTTTTATAATTATTACAGCAAAAGCCGAGCAGCATTTGGAGGCTGCCGCGCTGGAACTAGGTGCTTCAGGCTTTTTACCAAAACCTTTCGAAGGCAATCAACTATTAAAGGTAACCGCCGACTGCCTTAATAATGTTAAAGGCTAAGCACATAACGGCCGTGGTAATAAAACGTGAGCACTGTCATTAATAGCATTAAGCATGCTCAATATAAATGCCCTCATCGCAATCGATATTTGATAAACGCGTAAGCACAAATTGATATGGTATGTGGTTTATAAAATGTTGGACGAACTTACCCTCAGCCTTAGGTATAAAACCGGCTTATATAATGCCTGTTATTGATAATTCCTGCAGCAGTGCCCACCACTCAGCCGGTGCACCGGTATTAGTGGATATCCGAGAAACTGCCACCGGTCGGGAGATAATTTTATCGGCCCCGGGCTGGCAATCTGATGACTTTAAACTTAAAGTAGAGGATGGGATGCTTATAGTGGATGCCAAAATGGAAGACCGAACCGAAGAGCAGCAGCACGATCATACCCTCCGCCAATATTGTTGCCGTTCCTTCTCCTGGTCTTATCTGATGGATCATCCTGTAAGTCCGGGTAAAATCCAATTGAATTACCGGGACGGTTTATTGCACATTTTACTGGTTGAATAGGCGCTTAGTTACAACTATGGCAGCACATCGTATTTTGATTTTAATCATGTCTTCTATGTGACAATCATCACCCAATCAGGCCTGGCGCCCCGGTAGCTTTGCTGTTGAATTAACCAATAACCCATAAGAATGAAAAGATTACTGATACTAGGGGCAGGAACGGGCGGCACAATGATGGCTAACCACCTCCACAAGGAATTACCCGCCAACGAATGGGAGATTGACATCATCGACGAACGCGAAGAGCACTACTACCAGCCCGGCTTCCTCTTTTTACCATTCTCTATTTATGAGCCCGAGGACATTGTAAAGCCCATCCGCGAGTTTATGCCTAAGGGTGTTAACTTAATAAGCGAACGGATTGACCGTGTTGTAGCTGCCGAAAATTACGTGCAGATGATGAACGGCGACCGGCTTAGTTACGATATTCTGATAATCGCTACCGGTGCCAAAATTGCGCCCGAAGAAGTGGAAGGCATGAACGGTGCCGAATGGCAAAAGAGTGTGTTTGATTTTTACACCTTTGAAGGGGCACTGGCCCTGCGCAATAAATTGCGTGAATGGCAGGGTGGTAAATTGGTGGTACACATAACCGAGATGCCTATAAAATGCCCGGTTGCGCCACTGGAGTTTGCATTTTTAGCGGATAGTTATTTCAAGCATAATAACCTGCGCGATAAAGTGGAGATAACCTACGTTACTCCGTTAAGCGGGGCCTTTACCAAGCCTAAAGCCACTGCCACCCTCGACCATCTCCTGCACGAAAAGCACATCAATATCGTAAGCGATTTTGCCATTGAGCAGGTGGATAACGAGAACAAGAAAATTATTGACTATGGCGGTAAGGAAGTGCCTTTCGATTTGTTGGTTACCGTACCAACTAACAAAGGCGATGAATTAATTGCACGCTCCGGCCTGGGCGACGACCTTAATTTTGTGCCTACCAACAAAGCTACGCTGCAAAGCAATGCCTTCAAAAACATTTTCGTAATCGGCGATGCTACCAATATCGCTGCCTCTAAAGCTGGCTCAGTTGCACACTTTGAAGCAGAAATACTTACTGAAAATGTGCTCCGCTTTGTAAAAGGCGAACCTTTAAAAGAGGAGTTTGATGGCCACGCCAACTGTTTTGTGGAAACAGGAGGAGGTAAAGCACTGCTGATCGATTTTAACTACACCCACGAGCCGGTGGAAGGCACCTTCCCATTCCCGGGCATAGGACCGCTGCGGTTATTGAAAGAAAGCCGCATGAACCACATGGGGAAACTGGCCTTCCGCTGGATTTACTGGAATATGCTGCTTAAGGGTACCCATATCCCGTTTGTTACTGCTACCATGCAGGAAGAAGGAAAGAACTTTAACTAACCCATAAATTTTAGATAATGGAAAAGACAATTGCCGGAAAAACCATCGACGTAAACGAAGAAGGTTACATGACCAATTATAAACAGTGGAGTCGCGAAATAGGCGAAGCCCTGGCTACCGAAGCTGGTATTAACATGACTGACCGCCACTGGACAGTTATCAATTACCTGCAGGATCAATACACCAAGGATATTCCTCTAAGCATTCGCAAAATCCGCACCAGCGGTGTAATCGATATCAAGGAGTTCTACGAACTATATCCCGAAGGTCCGCTGAAAACCTCCGCTAAAATTGCGGGTATTCCTAAGCCTGCCAGTTGCATTTAATAACCACTTAAAATTTAAGTTATGAGCGATAATAAAGGCGATATCAAAAAGATGATGATCATACTTTCCAAGGCAACACTCGAAAATGTGTATGCTGCATTTGTGTTGGCCAATGGTGCCCGTATGGAAGGTATACAGGCTGAAATATTCTTTACCTTTTTTGGTTTGGAAGCACTCCATAAAGAGAAACTGGAACACCTGCACGTAGCTACAGTCGGTAACCCTGCTATGCACTTGCCAACCATGTTAGGCGGCTTGCCCGGTATGGAAGCCTTCGCTACCAGCATGATGAAAAAAGAAATGGAAAAACTGGATATGCCCGGTGTGCACGAATTCCTGGATATTCTAAAGGAATCAGGCGTTAAACTGTGGGCCTGCAAACTAGCCATGGATATGTTCCACTATAAGAAAGAAGATATGTACGATGGCCTGGATGGTGTTTTAACTGTCGGCGGCTTTTACAATCAGGGCAAAGGTGAAGGCACACATATGTTGTTCATCTAACCTTTACATACAAATAGATAAGGCCGGTTTGCACCGGCCTTTTTTATTGCCTGGTACCGGTCACAGTACGATTCCGCCTGCCTTTTTGATATATTTGAATACCTGCCAAAAGGGGATGAGGAGCATGCAAGCGGAGCTACAACCTGTTAAAGTTATTAATGCAAAACCACCGTTTGCAGCTTCGTATTTAAAGGAGGTATATCGGTACAGACATCTTATTGGCGTATTTGCCTGGCAGGAGATCAAAAGCACCTACGCCCAAACCTTTTTCGGCCTTGCCTGGGCGGTGCTTCGTCCGCTCATCATTCTCCTCATTTTTACCGTGTTGTTCCGGCTGTTACTGCATGTTGAAACTCCTGTACCTTATTACCTTTTTGCCTTTAGCGGTATGCTTGCCTGGAATTATTTTTCGCAGATAGCTATTACAGGTTCCACGGCAATTGTGCAGCAACAACAGCTCATCCGTAAAATGTATTTCCCCAAGGTTGTACTGCTGCTGGTTAAGGTGGTGGTTTCGGGCTTGGAAATGGGCATTTCACTCGCCATCCTGTTTGTTATGATACTGATCAGCGGCACGGGTATTCATGTAGGTATTGTCCTGTTACCGCTGTTTTTGCTCTTAATAATCGCCTGTGGTTTTATGATAGCCGTTTGGATGACAGCACTTAACATCCGCTTCCGCGATTTAAACCAATTGGTGCCGGCACTTATTGGTATGGCGGTATGGTTTACTCCGGTGTTTTACCCCACCACGCTTATCCCTGATCAATACCGGTTCTTGCTTTGGTTCAATCCTATGGCAGGTATTATCAAAGGCATTCGTTTCTCTCTTTTAGGAACAGAGTTTCCTGAATGGCAATTTTTTATAGCCCCGATATTTTGCGTACTTTTAGGCTTTGCCGGTTTAGTGTATCTGATGAAGGTGGAAGATAAACTGGTGGACAGCGCTTAACGCGCCTTGCAGATTATTTCTTTAAAGAAAATAGAAACTATATGCGTAAAGTATTGCGCGATGAGGCACTGGAAGAACAGTTTCAGCGTGATGGTTATGTGCGTGTACCTTTTATTACACCACAGGAAGTAGCAGAACTGAAGCAAAAGTTTTTCGATTCGCTTCCTGCCAGTGGCGGGCAGATCAGCGCCGATGAAACCGGCGTGGAAAACAGCCGCCTTGTTACCTACGACTTCACCTTTATCGATAAAAATATTGACTATAAGCGGCAGGTGTTTGACATTATAACTACCTACTTCAAACCGCATATGGATCGTCTGTTGGCCGATTACCGTCCGGTTATTGCCAACTACATTCGCAAAAAAACCGACACCGGCGAGGTGCCCTTGCACGAAAACTGGGCCTTTGCCGATGAACGTAAATGCTGCACCGTTTCTATTTGGTGCCCCCTTGTTGATTCAACAGTTGAGAACGGCACTTTACAAGTAGTACCCGGTAGCCACAAACGCTTCGGCGAAGTACGCGGACCTATGATACCCTGGGAACTGGACGGCATTAAGGAAATAATTATTGATAACTACCTGGTGCCGCTGGAAACACGCGCCGGCGATTGTGTAATTTTGGATGATAGCATTGTGCACTATTCGGCGCTGAATAAAACAAATGAACTGCGCCTGGCTATTCAGCTTATCTGTATTCCAGCCGAAATGCCTTCCATTCATTACCACATGGACCCTTCGGTAAGTATGACCGATGTGGATGTGTTAGAAGTGGATGTTGATTTTTACATGCAGTTCAACCCCTGGAAGAAACCGGAAAACGCAAAGAAGGTAGGGCATATACCGTATAAATTCCACCCTTTAACCGAGCAGGAATTTAAACAGCGTATGAAAGCGCCGCGCTTTGATGAACAGCCTGTAAAAGTTGGATTCATGCAACGGCTCAAACAGGTTTTTGCTTCCTGACGCAACCCCACCTTTATGCTTTTTAAAGATCCGGAACTGCAAAAAAAATTCGACCTATATGGTTATGTGGTAATCCCGTTTTTACCGCAGCAGAACTGTGAGCAGTTACGGAAACTTTTTTTTGACACACATACCGAAGTCCCCGAGGGTTTTTATTCCAGTAGTTTCAGTAAAGCCAAAGACGTAAAAGAACAGATCGGCGCTTATATTGAAAGCTTACTGCATACGCAGGTGGCCGGTACATTCGGGCAGATTAAAAAAATGGGCAGTTGCTTTTTAAATAAAAAGCCCGGCGCTGTAAGCGAAATGCCCATACATCAGGATTGGACCATTACCGATGAGCCAACATACGATTCGGTTACTATTTGGATTCCCCTGCAGGATGTGGATGAACAAAACGGCGCTATACAGGTTATAGACGGTAGCCATCGGTTTACCAAAGCGCTTCGTTCACCCGGTATGCCTGCTGCTTTTAATGCCATACAGGCCGATGTGCGCAACGACCTGAAGACCTTGCCCATGAAGGCCGGTGAAGCGTTTATTTTCAGTCATGCCTTATGGCACGCATCGCCGCCAAACTTAAGTAACGATTCCCGGGTGGTTGTTACTTATGGCTTGATAGAGGCCAAAGCTCCGCTGAAATTTTACTTCCCCAAAAACGATACGGAAGTAGAGGTGTATGAAACCAATGCCGACTTCTTTAACCAGTATAATACGCGCATTGGCGATCGTCCGGTGGGTGCCACGCTAAAAGAAGTAATTTCGTATAAACCTGAAAGCATCAGCCTTGCTGAATACCGCAGGCAAAAAATTGCATTTGAAATTAAAAAGAACGAAGCCATGTATAAGATGAAGCCAATTTTTAAAGATGCGGAACAGCAGGTGTTTTTTGAACGCGAAGGATATAGTGTTTTCCCGCTGCTGAGTGCCGATGAAGTAAATGACCTGAAATCGTTCTACAACTCGCTGGCCTTAAAGGACGAGAAAGGCTACGGTTTTTATGTAAGCATGGATAGTACGGATAAAGAACTTTGCCGCCGCGTGCGCGATAAAATATGGGGCATAGCGGTACCTAAGCTTGCTGAGCGCCTGAAAGACTTTAAGCCATTTGTTGCCAGTTTTGTAGCCAAAGACCCAAACCCGCAAGGTGTAGTTCCTGCTCACCAGGATTGGAGCTTTGCCGATAAAGAGGAAGAAGGGAACACCTCCATCACCTGTTGGATAGCCTTGCAGGATACCACGCTCGATAATGGCGCGCTGGGTGTTATACGTGGCAGCCATAAGTTTATGCAAAATCACCGGCCTTCGCCTTCTCCGCAAACACCGGTGCCGCTTAGCGCGCATATGTATAGTATATTCCCTTACCTGCAGGTTATAGAGATGAAAGCCGGTGAGGTGCTGATGTTCGATAACCGCACCTTCCATGCCTCGCCTCCGAATACAACCAACGCTATTCGTCTGGCTGCCGGTGTGGGCATCATGCAAAGCGATGCCAAACTGGTGCATTATTACCTGAAACCCGACGGGCAATTTAAAACCCTGCTGCGGTATAACGTGGACGAGGACTTTTACCTGAAATACGAAAATGCTACGCTCTCGCGTATGTACAACGAAGGTAAATTGATTGAAGGGTATGGCGAGCCTGAAGAGGTGCCGTATGTGTGCCCCGAATATTCCAGTGAAGAATTGGTAGAAATAATAAAGGCGGCAGGCAACACCTGGAATGTGCCAATGACTGAGAAACTGGCGCTTTTATTCGGTAATGCGGGTACTGCAAAAAAAGAAGAAACTGTTACGGAAGCTCCCCCGGTTACCGAAAGTGCGCCGGTAGAAGAGCCCAAAGTGGAAGTGGTGGATAAGCGGTCCTTCTTCCAGATCTATACACCGCTAAATATTTACCGCGAAATTAAACACCGCCTGGTAGGCAGCTAAATCACTGTGTATGTTTCAGTTTCCTGAAAAGATGTTGAAGGTGTTTAAGGACGATAAACACCAGCAGGAGTTCGAGAAGAACGGCTTTGTGATATTGCCGTTTTATACCCCCGATGAAATTGCGGAGTTGGAGGCACTCTATCACCGCCTGCATCCGCAGGATGAAAAAGGCTTCTTCCCCAGCACCTTCTCGCGCGACATCAATTACCGCTACGAAGCCGACCGCGAAATTCGCCGTATATGCCAGCGTTCCATTGATAATTACTGTATTGATATCAAGGTGGTGTGCGGCTCCTTCATCGTTAAAAGTCCCGGCCCTGATAGCGGCATGTGTGTGCACCAGGATATGAGCCTGGTAGATGAAAGCAAATACACCGGCATTAACATTTGGGTGCCCTTGGTGGACCTCACGGTTGAAAACGGAGGATTATTCGTACTGCCCGGCAGCCACCGCCTGATACCAACTTACCGTGGTAGCAGTATTCCTGAATTTTTCGGTCCGGTAATGGAAGATATAGTCGATTACCTGCAGCCCGTATTGGTAAAGGCCGGTCAGGCCGTATTTTTCGATCAAAGCATTATTCACTTTTCTCCGCCTAATTTTTCCGATAAAATCCGCATTGTAACCAATACCTACTTTACCCATAAAACTACCGAATTCCGTACCTATTATTTCGATAAGGTCAATCACAAGGAATGTGTAGAGGCCTTTGCACAGGACGATGATTTTATGACCAACTTCGAACAGTTTGGCGAAAACATACACGAGCGTCCCAAAGTAGGTCATTCGCTGGGTACCATACCTTATAACTTCCCTACAATCGATAAGCAGTTTTTAGAAAGCAGGTTTACTAAAACCAATGCCCGTCAATTACTTGCCGATGCACGGCCTGCTGTGGCCAAAGTGGTGCAGCAACCGGTGCAGCAGCCTGCGGCGGTAGAGCCTGCTGTGCGCAAAAGTTTTTTACAACGCTTGTTAGATCGGTTAAGCTAATGGGTACACGCATATTTAAAAGCGAGGCACATCAGCAACTGTTCGATAAGCAGGGCTTTATTGTGCTGCCTTTTATCAATGCAGAAGAAGTAGCGCATCTGAATAAACGTTTCGATGAACTGCACCCCAACTTAGGCACTGGTGGTTTTTTTAGCGGCAGTTACAGTCCCGATTACGACTATAAAAAAGCGGCCAGCGATGAAATTGTAAAAGTGTTTACCCGCGCGTACGAAAGTTTGTTTGTGGACTATACCCCTTTCGGTGGAGCATTCCTTTATAAAGTGCCCGGCCCCAACAGCGCCCTGGCCCCGCATCAGGACTGGACCATAGTGAATGAAACAACCGATGTAGCACTCAACTGCTGGGTGCCGCTCTGCGATATAACGGCCGATAACGGCCCAATCGAAATAATGCCCGGTAGCCAGTGTGCTAACCGCCACGTTATACGTGCACCAACCCTGCCTTTCTTCTTCAGTGGCAGCGATGAACTTGTATTAGCCGAGTTGGAGCCCATGCTCGTAAAAGCAGGCACGGCTGTTATACTCAACCAAAGTGTAATACATTATTCGCCGCCCAATACAAGTAATGCCGTACGCAAAGCAATTACGGCAGGTATTAAAAGTAAGGGAGCACAAATGCGCTTTCATTACAAGGTACCGGATAAGCAGGAACTGGAAGTGTTTGAAATGGACGATGACTTCCTCATTCGCTTCAGCGATTTTATGAACGATATCGGCCAACGCCCCAAAATGGGCCGTTCGGTGGGTACTATACCTTACTCCTTGAAGCAACTTACCGGCGATGCTTTAATGGTAGAGTTAGCCCGGATGAAAACCGGTGCAGGCTTCGCACTAAAAACAAAGGCATCAGTGCCTCCCGCATCGGTTCCTGCAAATCCTATCCGTAAATTTCTTCAAAACTTATTCAGGTAATCTTGCAACCCTATACAGCACCCATTTTACACAATCCCGAATTAGATCAGCAACTGCTTGCCGAAGGTTATGTGGTAGTGCCCTTTTTAAACCAGGCCGCCGTGCAGGATTTAGTAGCATTTTTTAATGCCCACCACCCGCAGGGCGTCAACGGCTTTTACGCCACAGCCCATGTTACCGATATCGCTTTCCGCAAGCAGATGAATCAAAAGATACGGGAAGTATTCGCCGAACCTATTGCGCATTACTTTAACCAGTGCCAACCCCTGGGCGGTTCATTTGTGGTAAAAGGGCCCACCCAACAGGATAAACTGAACCCCCATCAGGACTGGAACATTGTGGATGAAGATGTCTTCCGCTCCTTCAACATCTGGGTGCCTTTGGTTGATTTAAACGGTAACAACGGCGTAATAAAGGTTACACCGCAAAGCCATGCCTGGCTTAAAACCTATCGCGGTCCGGGCTTACCCGATGTATACCAGCCCGTGCAGAACGAAATATGGGCCCAGATGAAACCGCTTTACATGAAGGCCGGCGAAGCCCTCATCTACGACCATCGCCTTATCCATGCCAGCGACCCCAATCGCAGCAACGGCCTGCGCCTGGCGGCTGTTTATGGCATCATACCCCAAACCGCCACTATGTATTACTACTATGGCAATAACGCACAGGTAGAAGTGTATGAAAGCAATGTCGATTTCTTTTTAGAAGGAAACATACAGGAAGGTAACAAACGCTTAACACAGGTAAAGGTATTTCCGCAACCAGCGTATCAACTGGACACTGCAGCGCTTACCAACCTCCTAAAGTATAAAACACTAAAGGCCCCAACGCAGGGATTCTTTGCCCGGCTGGCTAAATTGTGGCGCTAAATAAGTAACCCGCACGTGAACTGGTCTATCATTGTATTTGCCTATAACGAAGAAGGTGCCCTGGCCAAAACGGTCAATCAGGTTGCTGAGTTCTTAACCAAAAATGCCGGCGATTGGGAAATCATCCTGGTAGATGACGGCAGCACCGATAAAACACCCGCTATTGCCGAGGTGTTACAACAACAGATAAGCACCTTAAAAGTAATCCGCCACCAACTTAACAAAGGCATCGGCGAAGCACTGCGCAGCGGTTACCTTACTGCGCAATACGATTATGTATGCGCCGTGCCCGGCGACGGGCAATTCGATATCTGGGAACTGGAAAAGGTAGAACCTTTTGCCAACACCATGTTCTACAGTTTCTACCGCCCGCAACCCGATTACAATTTCTACCGCACCATCCTGCACCGCTCCAACCGCTTCTTTAACCGCATCTTTTTAGGCATCACCCTGCACGATGTAAACTGGATAAAGGTGTATCGTAAAGAGCAACTCAGCTTTACCGGTATCGAACTACACAGCTCACTGGTAGAAAGCGAACTGGCAGCCAAACTGCTAAAGGCCGGTGCGCAGGTAAAACAACTACCCTCCGTTTATATGTCGCGCATGGCCGGTGCCCCCAAAGGCGGCTCTCTTAAAACTGTCCTACAGGCCATCAGCGAAACTTTAAATTTGATAGGAGTGGTGCGTAGGTTTAAGGGTAGGTTGGGGAAGTAGGGGCATTGATAATTGTAACCAACTTTATTTTAAGAGAGCTATAAGTAATTCATCTTTCCGGCACATATAGCTATTAGGGCGTAATCCATCAATAAGGGTTCGATTCCTGTCGGGACTACTTAAACCATAATATCATATATTAGCCTAATGTTCTTTGAAAATGCATTACTATCCGTTTGGGATGCTAATGCCAGGGCGCATATACTCCTCAGATACATACCGTTATGGGTTTAATGGAAAGGAAAGTGATGGAGAAATAAATGGCACGACAAACAGCTTTGATGCAGGTGCAAGAATATACGATAGCCGGATTGCCAAATGGTTATCAGTAGATCCATTGAATAAGGATTATCCTGATGTTTCACCCTTTGCTTTTGTTTCTAACTCGCCCATAAAAAATGTCGAAATAGATGGCAATTACTGGATTGAAAGTACATTATGCTATATTGGAACGTGTCCACTAGGTAAACAAGGCCATGAAGGTTTTCATAAGATTTCTTCAGCACAAATAAAAGTTACTAAAATATCTGATTTGAAGGCACTAAACATCGCTGGATGTGTACCCTTTTTACCTGAAATTAGTTGGAGTGCGACCTTTACAAAGGCAATCCTAGCAGGCAAAGATAATAGCGTAAGCTTCGGGTTCAGTGATTGGTTAGGTATAGGTTTAGGAGTGATTGGCATGAAGGTAGGTAGTTCATTAGAGCAACTTGGAAAAGTTGATGCCGCCGTAGCTTTAGAATTAATGATATCTACGGCATCTTTTTCTGCAGATCAATATACAGAATTTAAAAAAACCGATTATTATCAACTATTGCTTGACGCAAAAGCAGTTCAGATTTTACAAACCGAAGGGATAGGTGAGGTAGATGAGAATGGAACATTTACATTCAACAAGAAATGGCTCGATGAGGAGCATAAGAAAAGCGCTGATGATGTTAAAAATGATCCTAATGCTAAAAATGTCAAATTTGGTGAAACCTTATATCTATACAAACCCCAAGAAATGGTTAAAAAGAAAATCGAAAAGATCATGAACAATGCACGTATTCAGGCTGCTAATGAGCTTGATTCTGCATTTGAAGATGCGAATAAGAAAAAACAGCAAAATAAACAAGACGAACAGGAATGATAACATCAAGGCAACTATATAGAAGGGCTGTATGGTCAATGCGAGGACGAGTTGTAATCGGGATCTGTGGTATTATATTTTCTTGGGGTATGGTAAAAATAAGAGATTGCAATAAAGGCTCAAGCCCAAGCGACTCTATGATACTTGCTTCTAGAATAAAGCGAATCATTCTAAGAGTAGGACCAACAGATGAGGATAATTTTTTTTCCATCGGAGATTCGATAGAGAAGAAGAAGGCAATTGATCTTTTAAGACAGATAGATACGACAGGATTGGTAATAGATGAAGTAAGCGATACATTAGGTCCAAGTCGGTTCCGAATTTATCCTGGAAATCAGTATTTCGTTTTGTCTTCTTTAAATCATCCTGAGGCTTATATAACTACGGATGTATATGATAGAATCATTTATGTCTCGAAATGAGTGAAAAAGATGCTCATGATTTCTTCAAGACGCCCTTTGTTATATGCTCATATTATCATGGTCGAAACTTTTTAAAAATGGCATATCCTAATACTTGACATACAAACACCCCTAAAAATCAGAAGCGATAAGAGGAAATTAAAAGGCTCTGCTAAATTTCATAACAATCTCGTCCGAGGCCAGCATTTGTAATGCCCGATTACTCTATCATCTGTGTCGTCAATTTATAGCAAAAACAATTTCACTGCCTGCTAACGAAGGAATGTTTATATTTATATGTAGTTCTTTGAAAATATCTCTATCCCTTTGGGATGCTAATGCCAGGGCGTATATACTCCTCAAATACATATCGTTATGGCTTCAATGGTATGGAAAAGGATAATGAAATAAAAGAAGATGGCAATAGTTTGGATTTTGGTGCGAGGATTTTTGATAATAGGTTAGGAAGATGGTTGAGCATAGATCCTTTATCAGCATCCTATCCTTACTTAGCACCCTATAGTTTTGGCGGCAACTCTCCGATATTGTTCATGGATAAAGGAGGAGAGGACTTTTTTTGTTTTAATGCTTCAAGCCAGAAGACTATACTAAGAATACTTAGACGGACGTTTGGAAAGGATAATGGTTTTAGTTTTAATGGCAATCAGCTAGTGCATAATGGACAAAACATGCATTTTACGGGGAATCGTAAAATTATTTTAGATTATTTCATTGCTAAGGTTGTAAATAATATCAACATGCATTATGAATTTATGGGATTTGATTTGACCAACTTCACATGGAGTGCAGACCGGAAGCAGTATGTGGTTGACGAGGCTAATGCAACAACCCCTATGGGCTATGCTGGACAAACATTGTATGCAGCAACAGGCATTGGTTCAAACTTTGGATATGCACAGGCAGGTTACTTTCAGTCAAAATTTTTTGTATTTTGGCATGAGTTAGGACATCCAATTGGCTATCTGTATTTTAACGCTAACGATCAGCATCAATGGGCAGTTGGATTTGAAAATTTGGTAAGAAAGTTGTTCCATAAAAAACTTAGAGATGGTTCCGATCATATTAATCCGGGTGTTGATAATGATCCTTCACACTACAAGGGGCCATATCCTCAAAATCAAGTATTGAAGGGGCTTCCAAACGTACCCGGTACAGATTATCAGTGGAACTCTCCTCTTCCTGATGATTATTCTAGTAAACCGGAAGGAACAAGTGGCTCACCGCTAGAGCCATCGAAAAATGATGATTGGAATTTTGAACCTGGTCCAAAACAAGGTGCTGATAAATAGTAAACAAAAATGGTATAGGTTATGGTGGTTTAAAAAGATTGGTGCATGATCAGTTTGAAAACAGGAAAAATATGATTACAAGAAAGATATTGTTTGCCCTACTTTTATGTGTATGTTCAATTAATTTTACAAGCCTTGGCTCTACTCATAAAATATTTTATTATAGGGATAATTACATTCAATCAAAGTATACTTTTGAAGTCAAAAAAAAATGTATTCTATTGACAGTAATAAAAACTAATATTTCACTAGATACGTTAGTGACTTTGGGCAATGTGCATAAAAAGGCAATAGTATATGATTCTTTGTTTGTATCGTATATTTCCATAGATTCTGTCATTGATCCTATACTAATCCGAGCCTACTATAAGATTCAGCCTAGCTATTTTTCTTCAGCAATAGTAGTAGCCGATGCAAATTCTCCGTTATGTGTGTTGCTTTTGCCTGGTGGAACACACATGTCCAAATATATTTTACCAATCACGAATACGAAAAATTTGAACACCTTTGTTGATAGATATCAAGTTGTACATTCACTTCCAGGTCACTTTAGAAATATTGAAAAAGTAAAACATGCAAGTTTGTATCTAAATGACTCTCTCTCTAATCCCATTAGCGTCATATTTCGGTAGTGTTCATACCAAAAATGTGAAGCCGCTCAGGAATATGATTGCGGGTTACTGATGGTTCAATTACCTGAGATGTCCAGTTCAATAAGGTGCCGGTTTATTATATTTCTAACAGCAAGCGAACCCGTATACCCCAGCTCGTCCTCGTCTTAAGCCAAGGGTTCAGCTAAGCGGACGAGGATGTAACTGGTTTGGCATTTGTAATGCCTTGCAATCCTATTTCAATTGTAACTTGTCTACATCGAAAGGTACATTACTACCAGCTACAGAAAGCAGTTATATTTATACATAGTTCTTTGAAAAATACCACTATCCCTTTGGGATGCTAATGCCGGGGCGCATATATACTTCAAATACATATCGTTATGGGTTTAATGGAAAGGAAAATGACGATGAGGCTAAGGGTATAACCGGAAGCCAGCAGGATTATGGCTTTAGAGTGTATGATCCAAGGCTTGGGAGGTTTTTAAGCGTTGATCCTTTAGCAATGAATTACCCGTGGCTAACTGTATACCAGTTTGCAGAAAATGATCCTGTTCAGTTTGTGGACATTGATGGCAGAGAAAGTGGATGGATAGACATTGGCTTAGGGCGTCAATATATGGGATCTGGTGATATTGGTAATTTGTATAGGAAGCCCCTTGACATCCAGATAAAACCTCAGCCTGTGCTACAGATTGTTGCACCGCAACCAGAAATTCGAGGCACTGGGCTATACGGAAGTCCGGAGGGCCAAATGGTTATCAACAACCAGGTTGAGATGATTAAATTGATTGTACCAGGCTCAACGTTGGCTTATAAAAAAGCTCAAAACGAAAAAATTACTAAGAAGGACTATATCATTGAAGCTTTGGGTATAATTCCTTTCTTTAAGCTGGGTAAGGTTGTTGGCCCTTTAACAAGATTAATAGGTCCCGGTGGAGAGTTATTGCTTAAAGGCGCAGGGAAAATTGGAGGAACTGCTTGCATGGATTTTGCGGCTGATTTTATGAAACGAGTTGCTCCTGCTTTAGAGAAAGAAGGAGCAACAGTTGCGCATTATCGAATTGATTTAAAGGATGGTAGTGGTCTTATTGGGAATTTTGAAAAACAGCTTGCAAACACCGGTATACATGAATATACAACGGTTACCAAAGATGGTGTGACCACAGTTTTTGATAATTTCTATACAAAGGGAATTGAAATGAGTAAATATATGCAAGAAATGGGTGGTGTACGTTACGATAAAGGTGGAACCGTATCAATATCAGGTGAAAAATTAATTCAAGAATTTTCTACAAAAGTCGAGTAAATGAAACGGATTAATCATTTTATAAAGTTTATTAACGCCATTAATGAAAGACCCGGGATGTATGGTGTCAATAGAGTGGAAGAAATGGGTTTGGTAATTTTAGGATACAAATATGCCATTTTCGAAAAGGAGGAAAATGAGCTTCTTACCCAATTTATGGTGGAATTCCGAGAGTTTGTTAATCATCGTTATGAACACAAAGACAATTTTGATTGGGTTAAACTAATACGTTTGTATTCAGGTTCAGATTCTCATACGAGAGAAATGTTTGCTGACTTGTTTAACCAATTCATCGAAAGTAAAGGATATAAGGATTAGTTGTTAAGCACAGTATTTAGTAACTCTTAACAGCACACGATAGTTAACCCCCAACTCGTCCTTGTCTGTAGCCTGGCCAATGGTTAGGGGACGAGGATGTGACTGGTTTGGAATTTGTAATGCCTTTGCAATCCCCTTCAATTGTAACTGACCTTTATCGAAAATTACATTACTACCAGCCAAAGAAAGCGGTTATATTTATACATAGTTCTTTGAAAAATACCACTATCCCTTCGGGATGCTAATGCCGGGGCGCATATACTCCTCAGCTACATACCGTTATGGGTTTAATGTGTAAGCTCCCCTGAAAATTGAGCCAGTTAAAAGTTGAAAAAGGACAAATTTTTCACAACTTTAAAAAGCTCAATTATGAAAAAGTCAAACTTCACAGAAACCCAGATTATCAAGGCCATCCAGGAACATGAAAAAGGCCGTGATGCCAAGGACATTTGCCGGGAGTTAGGTATTACCACCGGTGCCTTTTACAAATGGCGGCAACGTTACGGCGGCATGGAAGTAGCGGAATTAAAGCGTGTAAAGGAATTAGAAGCGAAAAACTCCCGTTTAAAGCGCATGTATGCGGAGCTGAGCCTTGTGCACCATGCTTTGAAAGACGCAGTAGAAAAAAAGCTATAGAGCCTGATGAGAAGCGCGAGCTTGCGAAACACATGATTGAAGAACATGGCGTAAGCATCCGTCAGGCTTGTAAAGCGCTGCACATACCGCGAAGCAGTCAAAATTACCGGCCGGTAATTAAGGACGATAGCAAGGTTATAGAACAACTACAGGTGCTTGTGGAAAAAAGCACCCGGCCATTGGCTTTTGGCAATGCTTCTACCGCATCAGGCGACAGGGATTTATCTGGAACCATAAAAAGGTGTATAGGGTGTATACAGACTTAAAACTCAATATCCGCAGGCGGGTACCGTAAGAGGCTGCCTGCCCGTGTAAAAAACAGGCTCTATTCAGGCCAGAGGGCGTTAACCAGGTATGGAGTATTGATTACATGAGCGATACCTTGTGGGATGGCAGAAGGTTCCGCTTACTGAATATTATTGATGATTATAACCGCGAAGTATTGGCTATAGAAGCAGACCTGTCTTTACCCACACTGAGGCTCATACGAACCTTGGAATACTTAAAAGAATTCAGAGGCTTACCCGTTATGATAAGAGTAGATAATGGCCCTGAGTTTATCTCTCCAACTGGACATGTAGGCAGGAACACCAGATACAACTAACCTTTATTCAACCCGGTAAGCCTATGCAAAATGGATATATAGAAAGATGTAACGGCAATACGCCGTGAACTCCTGAATGCTTATGTATTTAAATCACTGGATGTAAGGGAGAAGGCAGAAGAATGGATGATAGATTACAACAATCACCGCCCACATAAAGCTTTGAACTACCTAACCCCTGCTGATCTTTTACCTGATATTGTATATTCGTAAAATCAACTAATAGCTGGCCTAATAACAGGGAAGCCTACAAATGGACAGGTAAAAGATGACGAGCTAAGTGGATGCGGGAACACTCTAAACGCTAAATTTTGGGAGTACGACACAAGGTTGGCGCGGAGATGGAACTCTGATCCTAGATATAAGCAGTATCGCAGCAATTATGCGATATTGGGTCTTAATCCTATCCTAAATGTTGATCCCAATGGAGATGATTTTTATCAAAATAATATAACAGGTAAAATTGAAGAGCATCCCCACGGGTGGCCTATAAAATTAAATGAAACTGAACGGCGCAATTGGACTAACATTGGAAGATATAAAGCAACAGATTGGAGCGGAAATCCTTACTATAATGACTATAGTAGATTTTATACACTAGCTAGGTTGGCGGAACATTCAGAAAGTTTGGAAGGTAGTTATGATCCAGGTAATAGCGGATATAATTCTCCTAAAGAAACCAAAGTAACTAAAGATGTGATACTCATATCAGGTGCTGTAGTCTCTATTCTGGCTACTGGTGGTGCTTCTGGATTTCTTGCGGCCTTTACATTTACCTCAAGCACAGTAGCTGTTCTAGGAGGATCAAGCAAGCTTATTTTTGATTTGAAAGGTGATTATGAAAAGTCAGATAATGTACCCACCAACTTGTTGGATGGTGCTTACAAAGTTACATTGTCGATTACAAAGGGAAAGGAAAATAAAACTGTTACTGCTGTTGTAAACGTTGTTGATGGTGTAATGACCCTTAATCCTACGGAATTGCCTAAAAATTTCTTGGACGGAATGGATAAAGGACTTTCATCCGTAAATCTGGTAATCACGTTAGTAGAACAAAATGATAATTTAAAAAAGAAAGATAATGAAAACAAACCCAGATAAGGACATTGATCTCTATAAAACAGTACCCCCAAATATTATACTCGAGTAATAAAAGACTTTTTTAGTATATCGTATTATTTTATAGTTATATTTATTATAATCTTTTTTGTCTACTTATTTAAAGGACCAGTTTCACCAATTATATTTGCCATACCCGTATTAGTTTTATTTCTTTCTTTAATTAGCAGTGCATATTATCAGAAATATTGCTTAAAGAGTTTTAAAATTTCCAATGGCTATATTTATATCATTGGATATTTATACTCTAACGAAATCATATGCAAGACAAACATAGATGAGATTTCTGTATTCATGAGGCGCGAACCTTTTACGAAGTATGACAGATCATTTTTGAAAATCATGATTGGTGATAGAGTGATTATTGACCAACACCCTCGTATATATTGGAAGGTGGAGGAGTTACAATCAATTGTCGATTCAATTAATCTTAACTGAAAACTTACTAGATATGGTTGGTTATGCTCCCACTCATCCTTCTTATACTTGCTCCTGATAAATTAAAAGGTCAATTTTGAAGATCTGAAACTAACAGAGGGGCATTACTTGTCCTCCAGGTTCGTGACCTATCAGACGATTCAACCAGTAACCGCTCTACAGGTATCACTTTAGCAAAATTTTAGTCATGATGGTATCTATATATGTATCATTATTATTGTCATATAGAATCTCGTTTACAACTAATAATGAGTCTGCCCCTCTATAATACTCAAAGAATGTTGAGGTAGATAGCTCTCCGACTTCTCTCCCTATTAGCTTTTTATTATTAAACCCCAAATTACTATTAAAACTTAACAAATAGAAAAAAGCACAATCTCCACCTGCTCCACAATCAAGTTGTACAATGAAGAAATGACCATTATTGTTTTTAAAATAAGCAACAGGTAGTATTTCATATACGCCATTTACACTATCAAGCTCATTCCCCAAAAAACGAATTGCTACCTCAAACGGAATTCTCTGTTTATCTTCAGTAGAACTACTATCAAGATGTACAAAGTAACTTTGAAATTCGAAAAAGCCATTCTTTTGCAAAGAATCTTGGTAGATAGAATGCTGTTTTGTCGTTTTAACGTTACTTACCGAAATTGAATCACAGCTCCATAACAAACCAATTACTATTAGAATTGACCAGCTACTATTCAGGTGTAACCACGTGTTGATTTTCATTTTTGAATTTTTCTATATTTTGCTCCATCTTCTGTTCGATAGCTTTTAAATCTTCAAAACTCTGTAGATCGTCTAAATTTATGGGGGTCAAAATGTCACCATTCCGATAAGTATGGCCAATGGAGTGTCCTTTCTTAGGCGTCATCCATTCAGTTCTTACCTGTTTTCCGCTTTCCGGGGCATGTATTACTTCAAATTTATTGACATTCCCGTTTTTATCCAATGAAACATTGCCTGTTGCCACCATTACATGATGCACCTTTTTTCCGTTTTTATGAAAAACTAAATCTCCTTTCCCGATACTGTTAAAGTCACGGTGCAAAATGCCTTTCCCTTCTAAAGTTGCCTGACTAAATATATTGTATTGCATTTGCGCTGAGGCAATTCCAGGATTAAAGTTATTCATTATTTTTTCTTGATCAGCATTAAAGCTGGCCGTAGCTAAACCAGAGCAATCTATTCCAAAGGTTCCATTTCCATATTTTACTTTATATCCATCCAAGAAAATCCCTTCATTTATTTCATCATATATTTTGGGTTTGTCGGAAGGGTTTGAATCTTTAAACTTCAATGATATTTTTGATAAAAAAGAATTAACATCGCCGTCACTTATTGTTCTTAACTTTATTCCAATTCCTTTCCAATTTGCTGTAGGACTTTTTCCACCCCATTCATATAGTGTGCCAATGTATTCATTGGCTTTGTCAATAACAACCTGCGGCTCTAACCCATCAACATCTATTGCCATTATCGGTGTGTTTCCGGCGAAATGATATGGCGAATACCAGGGATAAGATTCAGTTAAGGGGTCCTCACTTAAAAATTTTCCTAATCTAGGGTCATAGATACGAAAACCATAATCATACTGTGCGCTACTGCCCTTTACATCATCATCCTTTTCCTTTCCATTAAACCCATAACGATATGTATTTGAAGTATATATGCGCCCCGGCATTAGCATCCCAAAGGGATGGTAACGGAACTGTGGATACGGCGCTGAATTTCAGCGCATTTCAAAGAACAAAATTGGCTCTAAATATGTCATAAAATGCCAAAATAGTGCGTGTTTTAGGGGTGTTTTTTACGCTTTTTTAGCTCCATGCTGGTTCGGAGTTTAGTGCCGTCTCCTATACATACTCAAAAACTCCCTTTTTTGTATTCATCCTACCATCCCCTAATCCTACGAATCTTAGTTCAGACAACGGCCACCCCGCCCCCAAATGTTAAATCTTCACCTACGCTGCAATTAAAAAGAATAAAAATTGAAAAATAAAATCTAAATACGTATATTTATAGCCTGAACCAGTTCTTTGAAATCGCCGCAGTGCGTAAAGGATGTAATGGCGGAACCATGCCGGCGGTAAAGGCATTTGCCCGGCTGTGTTTGCCCCTCCATCAAAAAGTTTACACGTCAATGTAAACCTTTTACCGAAACCGCACCGGGCTAATAACCGTATACGTCCCCACCATGCACTTCTCCAAACACTTTAAATTTTTTCCGATTTGTGCACTGCAAAATCAAGTGCACAAATGTGCACAAATGGCGGAAGCGGATTGGATGGAGCCACAGGATTCAGGCTGATTTAACAGGAAAATTCATCACATGGATTTTTCTCTAATCTGTGCGCAACAAAAAAAAACTGTAAAGGAGTGTAAAGTTACAGCGAGCGCTAACTGCTTTGTCTGCTTTCTGTTCTCTGTTTTCTGCTCTCTGCTTTCAAAAAGTGTAAAGAAGTGTAAAGTTACAGACAGCGCTAACTGCCTTGTCTGATTTCTGATCTCTGCTTTCTGCTCTCTGGTTTCACTTATGCAAAAGCCTGCTCCACCAATTTCCGTTGGTTTTTTTGTAAAGGGCTTTAAACTCCTCGTTAGTTACCGGCTTGTAGATAAAGGTATAAGGCTGTTCAACCTGCTGGTAATGTTCGGGCCGTTTGCCGAACTTAAGTTTTATGAAATCGTCCTGCGAAATGGTGTAACGCGTAATTTCGTTACTGCCTTTTTCCTGGTAATAATGATAAAGCGGGCTTTCGGCATCATACAAACCAACCACGGCGGCTACCCGTTCGCGTTGCAGGGTGTTGGCCACCGATCCGTGTATAGTGGCGTTGTTGAACAACAATCCTTCGCCGGCTTTTAACGGTACTACGATGCGCAACTGTTGCATGGCTTCGGTAGCGCCGGCATACATCCAGCCGTTACCGGGCGAGGAGCGCATCGAGGGTGCCATGCGGTGGCTGCCGTCAATAAAAAACAGGGCGCCATTTTCTACCGGTACATCGCGTAGGGCAATCCAAATATTGGCCGACCAATGGGCTGGTTCTTCAACATAAGTCCAGTCCTGGTGGGGTGGCACTTCTTCGTCAGCGTTCTTATCTTTTATTAAAAAGTTGCCTGCTACAAACTTGTAGTGCTGCAGGTGTTTATCCAGTTCAGGCTTAAGCTTGTCAATAATGGCATAGCTTATCCGGTGAATCAAGGCTTCGTTTTCAGTATGGCTGGTACTATGGAAACTGGTATTTATACCTTCGCGGTGTTCTTTTTCGTAGCTGTTATATAGCTGTAGCAACTCATCAACAACAGCGGCATCTATTGCCGGAAATTTGGTATAGCCTTTCTGCTCGAATTGTTGCTGTAACTGCGCATTGCGGAATAGTGGTGCCATATTACCGGATAGGGATTTCTTTATCAAATTTCGATTGCTGTGGCCGGTCGAATGGCTGCCAGTCCTGCGAAAGGAAAAAGTTAGGTGATTGCTTGTATCGCTCAGCCATACCGGGTACGGTGCTCTTATAATAGGAATACAGCAAGGCATCTTTATGTGCCAGCTTTAAAGAAATTGCTAACCGTACCTGTTTGTTTACAACGGGCCGCGAAGCATGCAGCAGGTGGTTATAAAACAATACCGGGTAGCCTTTCTGCTGGTAAAGTACCTTACCGTCCCCGTCCTTGTATTGATGGATATAATCGGGGGTGTAGGTAAGCAGGTTAAGTTTATTGTAGCTGCGGTGTGTGCCTTCTACTACAACCAGTTCGCCATCACCGGCACCAATGTCTTCCAGCGGTATCCACAAGGTTAAATCCGGGTATAGCTCCGGATCGCAGAAGGTAGGATCCTGGTGGTAGCCAACGCTGCTGATGTTGCTGGGGCGTTTTACAAAAAAAGTGCCCAGCACGCATTGGTAGTCTTTGAAATGCTGCTGCAGGTATTCATCAAGCTCGCGGTATATCACCTCCTGGCACTGTTGCCGGAACAAGGCATCGGGGTGTGTAACCGAAACACAGGATATGGTTTCGGGAGTAAAGTGGTGCATTTGCGAACTGATATAAGCTGCAAGGGCATCAATAGTTGCTTCGGGAACCGGCGGAAAAAAGGTGTACCCCTCTTCGGTAAGTTGTTGCTGCAGTCGGGCATCTTTAATAATCACCGGCTCCTCCTGCGTATGGCTTTCAATTTGCCAGGGCAGGTTTGGCAGCAATGCCCAGGGGGTATTACTTTGGTTCAGCAGATTGTTCCAGTGCGGATTGGATGCCAGGCTAAAGCTGATGGCCTTTTTATGAGTGCCATAAATGCGTCCTCGGCCGTTGTGGAACACCACATCAATATCGTACAGTCCGGGGGCGAATGTTTGGGCCGGTAATTGCACCATGGCTTTGTAGTTACCAGGCGCATATAAATGTGCTGCGTCGGGCTTATAAAATACAGGGCTGCTGCTAAGTAACCGCAACGACTGATCGAAGAACATGTTGATGCTTAGCGCAAGTTCGGTGGGCTGCAATACCTGGAAATGGAAATGTAATTGAATGGCGCTTTCTGAATTTAATCCGTTAAGTGCCGGTTCAGTAAAGGCATTGGTCAGTAGAACAGAGGGGCCATCTGCCGTTGGTGTTACAGGTGCAACAGGTGTTTGATTGGATAAATAGCTTTCAATTACCTGCGATGTGTAGCCCACATGTGCTGCGCCGTGTTGCAAAAGTATGCAGCGTTCGGTTAAGTAATGAATGGCGTCCAGATCGTGCGAAGTGATAAGGAACGATACGCCTTTCTTAACCAACTCTTGAATTTTATCACTGCACTTTTTGCGGAAGTTAAAATCGCCAACCGAGATGATTTCATCCAGCAGAATGATGTCGGCATCCAGGTGGGTATAAAGGGCAAAGCCAAGGCGCAGCAACATACCGCTGGAGTAATGCTTCACCGGTTCGTTCATATACTCCTGCAATTCGCTGAAGGCCGTGATCTCGGCGAGTTTGGCTGCTGTGTTCTCGGAGGTAACACCGTTAACTTTCAGGTTCATCAGCACGTTCTCTGTGCCTGTTAAGTCAGGGTGGAAGTTCTGGCCCAGGTCAAGTACCGAAGCGCTGCTGCCGTATAGTTCAACACGGCCTTCGCTTGGTTTTACAATGCCGGAAAGTATTTTTAATAAAGTGCTTTTACCGGCACCGTTAGCCCCGATAATACCCAGCACTTCGCCCTTCTTAAGGTCGAAGCTAACATCGGACAATACGGTTCGGTTACCAGCGGCAAGCCGGTAGGTTTTCCCGATGTTGGAACAGGTAAGGACCGCAGCGCCGGCTTTAGTTAGCATGCGCCTGGTTTTGATACCGGTTAATAAACAACTCTTCCGTTATATCGTCGTTGATGTTATGAAAGTTTTGCTCAGTGTGCAGTAGCTTGCCTTTGGGCAGGGCACCTTGCGCTAAAGGTTCTAAGCGGCTAAACAGATCCTCATCGGTAAGTTCGTAGGTTTCGAGTGTAGTGCCGTTTTTATGGTAATAAAGTAACGAAGCTTCCGGGTGGCATACAGCAGTAATAGTAGCAAGGCGGTCGGCAGTGGAATGATTATCCAGCGAGCCATGAAAGAGGGAAGGATGATAAAGCACGGCGGTGCCTGCTTTAACCTCAAATGTTTTTATAATGTTATTAAAGCGTGCATCGTGCTCCAAAAATTTAATACCACACGAACCGGAACGATGGTTGTGAAAATAGAGATGCGAGCCGGGTACTGCTATAAGGGTGCCATCGTTGGCGGTAAGGTCCGCCAGGGCTATCCATACCTGCGCAATGGCATAGTTGGCTTCGTCGGCAATACACCAGTCCTGGTGAAGTTTGAAAGCGTTACCGCCGCCGGGTCTCTTCGCAGCAAACAGCGATACCATCTGGCGATAGGGGGCCAGGTATTCATCCAGTCCTCTTTTTTGAATGCTGTAGATCTTCTCGCTGGTTTGTTTGTTGCGGTTATAATCGGGTCCGGTGTGGCTTACATACATGCCGGGGCCGGTTTCAAAGTGTTGAAGATACCAGTGGCGCAGGTCTTGTACTTCTTCAGTGGTTAGCAGGTTAGGGATAACCACATAGCCATTGGTAAGGAAAAAATCATTTAAGGCTTCATCCTTTAGCAAACGGTGAGTGGTCAGTTGTTTACGGTGCTCAATAACGGCGGTATAATTTTCTTCCATTGTCAGCAAATTGAAGCAACAGTATCAAAGTTGATGATTGTTTAAATTAAAATACAGGTTTTGCTGTTAAGAATACGGATTGATTTTAGTGCTAGGGAAGACCAAGCCTTTGTTGCAGGGGAAGATAGACATACCAAAAGGAAGTAAATAACCTATGAACACCTTTTATAAGCGCGTAAGGCGCATTTTTCAAACCGGGCCACTTTGCATAGAAGAACTTGAGCGAAAGGGCTCCCAGTACATTGGCACAAACACTATGTTTATCATGTGCATACTCGGGTCTTACAATGTCAAATACCAGCACAAAGCGCCGTTCGTTGCTTTCATTCCAGGTGGTATGGTAGTGCGCATCGCTGAACATCATAATTTGTCCGTTTGCCCAGCTTTGTTCTTCGGTGCCTACGCGCACCCCACATAAGGGCAGTGGGGCAGGAACCTGCAATCCAAGGTGACAGCGGATAGTAGTATTAGTTTCACCATTGTGCGGTAGCACCCGCGAATGAGGTTCAAGCACAGTAATGCCTGCAAAAATTAAATCGGGCACCTGTTGCAAAAGGGCAAATGTTTTAGGGAAACGTTTACAGTTGCTGTGCTTTTGCCAACCAAAATTGTAGAAGTAGATGTTCTTCCAGGCATCGGGAGAGGAGAGGTAAGGCGGATTGAGATTTTTAACTTCAATTTCTTCCTCACCGGTAATAAGCCCCATTATCTCTTCGCGTATAACCATCCAGTTGTCCTGAAGAACCTTTATGGAGGGGAAATCGCTGCTATTATAAAAGAAGTTGTGTGAACCGGTATAGGTTTCTTCTTTCAAAAAATACAAGCGCTCTTCTACCGGATTTGCTGCCATGATGAATCAGTTAATGTGTAGTAATGCAATTTACCTGTATTTCGCTCAATTTTTTCAATTTCAAAATCACCAAATTGTTTATGAATTGGTAAGCATTTTTGGTGGATCAGTTGCAAATAGGTAGTTATAAAGGTTACCCGCTCTTCGGTGGAGATGATGCACAGCTCATTTTTATGGCTTAGCAGGTAGCTGTAGAATTCAGTTATGTTGCGCGAGTTACATTGGCACAGGGTATCAAGATGTTGACGGTACTCAGTAATAACAGGCATTTGACCCATGTCGTAGAAAACAATATCACGGGCTGGGGCAAACCTGCGTAGTGTAAATGGCGTTCCAAGGAACACATCTTTTGATTCGCCATCCAGTAACAGAATTTTGCCTTTGGTTAAGGAGTTTATCTCCTGTTCAGCCAGGTGCAGATGCTGTAACCGTTGGCTTACCCCGGGTTGATGGCTATGAATGTTGTAAACCGCAAAGCCCGCAAAGAGGTAACCGGCCGCACTTAATGGAACCAGGTTTTTGCCCTGCGTAATTTTAAAGAACAGCAGTAGGTTGCCGTAGGTAAACAGTTGAACCAGGTAGAGGTAATGACGGTCCTCCAGCTTAACGAGGTAGGCCAGTGAGAATATAACAAGCCAAAAAAGCAGTTGGTAAACAAGCATCCGCATAGAGGCCTTTAACGAGAGAAGGAGCGCAAACAACAACAGCAGCGTGCTAAGTACAGCATAAGGCCAATGTGATAGGAGGGTGGGAGAGGCTAACCGCCATAACCGCTGCATAAATTGATCGGAATGGCCGGCCAGCTTTTGTTTGTTGCTGATAGTGGTGAGTGCCAGCTGATGAATATAAGCGGGTGTCAGTGCCGTTTCATCGTTTAAAAAGAAGCGTTTGATGGCTACTTCCTTAATGCTGTCCTCTGGCGTTACAGCTGCAATTTCGCGATCGGCTGAGTTGCCATCTGCCGCAATATACAAGTCCACTTCTGTCTGCTTCAGAAAGGGCTCGTTTTGCAAGCCGCTGGTTATAAGCAGTACAAGGGCAAGGGCCGGTAAGCCGGGGAGTAAGCACCTTTTAATCAGTGATACTAAATCCTTGCCCGGATAAGCAGTGCTGAGGTTACAAAGCCCATAAAGGGCAATAATTAAACCGCCACCAAGCGTTTCGAAACGGATGCAGGTGGCTAACAGGCACCAGGCAACAATGGCAATAGCAAAGATCCAACTGCGCTTGCCATTAAACGGTAATTCAAGCGATAGCAGAAAAGCGCAGCCGGTCATTAGCAAACCTGTACCTGTCATGCTGAGGCGGTAATATCCGTATATCTGTGTAGCAGCAAGCAATGGCAGCAAGGCCAACAAACTATATTTTAAGGAGGCGCTTGCTACTTGCATAAATCTACGCAACAGCAGATAAGTGAACAGGGTATTACTTATAAGCAGGCAGCCCGTTATCAGCAATCCCATCCAGGGAACCTGCTTAAAATTGGTTTGCAGCCAGATGATAGGTTTTGATATAGCGTAGAAGCCATATATAAAGAAGTGAGTTAGTTGATTGCGCGTGGCTATCCCACTGCAGAGATGGGCTACAAAGCTGTCGTAAAAATCCCATTCGGGTGGGCAGAGCAACCAGGTGGCAGCACATAATAGCGAACTAAAAACAGCCGAAATGCAAAGTAATGCTAGTGGCTTTATCGCCGGGTGATTGGAGTGGGCATATTCGTTAGATAGTGCCATAGCTAACTAGGCCACTTCTTTTAACGATACCTGCTCGGCAGTAACTACACGTATTTTACTGCGTTTTACCAGTTCACTTAAGGCCATTTCTGCCCGCGATTCAAATCGATTGGTAAATAAATTGCGGATGGTACGTAACAGGCGGCCCGGATTAAACAGGTAGTTGGTAGAGTAGAATACAAACAGGTAGCTTAATAGATAAAAGCGCAACAGGTGTTTGTTTATACGGCTGTTGTAAAAGTAGTTGTTAAAGAAAGTATCAACGTAAATGATCTGGTAGAAGTATTGATCATTCTCCATGTTAATCTTGCCTTCGTCCTTCAAGCGCTTAAACAAGCTGCTGCCGGGATAAGGGGAAAAAACTGAAGGTGACATATCGTTCACACCATGCCAACTGGCTTTTACAAGGAAGACTATGGTCTCCCAGATGTTCTTTTGCCGTTCGTCCGGAAAGCCAATGATCATATTTATTTTTATGTTCATTTTCTCCCTGGAGGAATAAGCAATAGACTGAAGCATTTTAGGAAGTGATACCTTTTTGCCGATGAACTTTAATACTTCCGGGCTACCCGACTCAGGCGCATAAGTGATGTTGCGACATCCTGATTTGTAGAGGTAATGTGCTACTTCCTGATCAATTGCTTCGCTGCGTGTGCCTGCCGGAATTTGCCAGGTTATATTCAGGTCTCTTGCAATCAGTTCTTTTGCAAAATCAATAATCCAGTTTTTATTGATAATGGCTGTCAGGTCGTAAAAGTCAAAATTCGTATGGCCGAATTTGTTTTTCATGTGTTCGATCTCATTCGCTACATCGGCGGGGCTGCGCATAAAGTAACGGGTCCCCCACATTTGCGGCGAACTGCAAAAGGTGCATTCATAAGGGCAACCCCTGGTGGCCATAACAGGTAGGGAATAGATGTCTCGTTCTACACCTAGGCTTATGCCATGTTCCTTGTATTTATCTAACGGAAATAATTCCCAGGCTGGCCATGGAATTTCCTCCAGTTCTCGGATGCGTTGTTTGGTTGAAGTACGTGTAAAGCTGCCGTCCGCGTTTTGAATTGCAAGGCCTGGAACCTCTGTTAATAGGGTGTTATTCTCCAGTGCTTTAAACAAGCCCGCAACGGCTTCTTCTCCTTCGCCCAAAACACAAACGGTAAGGCGTTTAGCCTGTTGCATACAAAATTCCGGAACAGCTGTCAGATGTTCTCCACCCGCAATCAGCACTGCATTTGGGAATTGCTCGCCTATGTAGTTCACCAATTCGCGGTGGTGCAGCCAGTTGCCGCTAAACATCAGGCTAAACCCAATAACATCTGTATCTGGTGCAATCCGGGCGGCCACCTGTTTTTCGGTTAGCCCATTAAGAATGATGTCGTCCTTAAAAGTTACGTATTGTTCAGCACCCTCTGCCATTGCATCAATTACCTGAACCGTATGTCCCATTTTGCGGAGTACAGCTGCAATAAATGCCAACCCCAGGGGAGGAGATGGCTTCATGGCGAAGCTCATGGGTTTCATTAGCCGGGAAGGGTTAATCAGGCAAACTTTCATATCGCTGAACTAAGTTAACCAAATATACGGTTTGGGCTATTACGGCGTGTAGGTCCCATTCGTCCGAAAATGCTAAAAAAGTAATCAAAACAAGAATTTCCGGTTCTTAATTACAAACAGCAACCCTAAAACCACTTCAGGTATAAAACACGAAAAGTGAAGAAAGGTTCCAAAAAGGGCAAAGCTACGCAAGGCATCGGCAGTAGGTGTTACTCCATACAGTTGGGCCGCAAAGATCAGCACCAGATACATGCCGTAATGTATTACGCCGATGTTACCTGGAGCAGAAGGGATGAAGACCACTACCATCATACTCACCGCAGCCAGATACGCGATGTAAAACGTACATAGTTGTAGAGGAACACCTGCCGCAAACAACAGCAGATAGTATTGTAAGCAATTGAGGAATAACATTACTAAGGACAGGTAGGCATACCTGCTTAACTTATGATGTATACGCAGATGCTGTAGGTGCAGGTTTACATGTGCATAAAGGCGAAAGATTAATTTGCCCGGCCACCAGATGCGCAATACAATTTTCCAAATAGCTTTTTCAGCAGGCCGGTAAACACGCATGGTTAAGTAAATTACATGCAATAGCAATGCACCTGCAGCAACGCCTAGTAATGCTTTATAAACCGGATTGTTGATAGGATGTTTACCAGCAAAGAGAAGTGCAACCAGTACGACAAATACAATACTATCAAGCCACTTTTCTGTAAGTACAACCGTAAAGGATTGTATAAATGGTAGCAGATTCCGGCGGCTTTGGTGTAGTGCCCTTACTCCTTCACCCAGGTTGCCTGGCAACAGCGCATTGTAAAAGTTACCGATTATTAAACTGTCGTACGTAGCTACCATGTGGTGCCTGGTGCCTGTCCAAAAATATTGGGTTCTGTGCGACTGGATGATAACGGCCAGAATAAACGGAATAATAGAGGCAGCAAAATACAGCATGCCGGTAGTGCTGAGTTTTAGATCGTGCCATTGTAAATTGCTGCTGCGGAGGGTAAGCCAAAGCAAAAATCCACTTATGGCAAATCCTGCAAGGCTTCGTATCAGACTCCACAATTTGCTGCGTGGTGCCTGTTCCGTTTTCTGAGAAGTAATGGAGGATTCAATTTCTGTCATAGGCAGCGTAAAAGCAAATGAACGTCATATTTGCTACTTTTTGCTGATTAATTAATACCTTGCTGTATGCTTGCCCCCATCCCTGTAAAACGTATTACGCCACCAACGCAGGAGGAGTTTGAAAAGAACTATCTGAAGGCTAATAAGCCGGTTATTATAACTGGTATGGTGAACGATTGGCCGGCACTTTCCAAATGGAATATGGACTATTTCGGCCAAAATTTTGGTGAAACAAAAGCAGGAGTAGTTCGCCTGAAGGATGGCGAATGCGACTTAAACAATTTTACTGGCTCCCGGCTCGATTATATATCTGTAGGCGAAACCGTTAGAGCCATTAACGCAGGTAGAACAGATAATGGCCTGGCGGTAGCTTCGCCATTGGATGTTTTTCCGGAGTGGATTAAAGAGGATTACAGAGTCCCTTCGTATTGTGCGCATAGTAGTTTCCTGCGGTCGCGGGTTTTTCTGGGCCCTAAGCATACTATCACTTCGTTGCACCAGGATTTGTTTGAGAATTTGTATGTAATGGTGAAGGGGAAAAAAACAATTATACTTTTTGAACCTTCGGCACCGGTATATCCCAATTCACGATTTTCAAAGTTGCCTAATCATGCGCAGGTTGATCCGCTGAAACCTGATTATACACGCTTCCCGGCGCTCAAAAATGCGCAGCCTTACCTGGTGGAACTTTCTGCAGGGGAAACACTCTTTTTGCCCAGTTTTTGGTGGCATCATCTACGAAACGAGGAAGAATCTATGGCAGTAAGTTTCTGGTGGGCACGTAGTTGGAAACTACCTGTTGCATGGACTGCGGCGCTGTATAAAAAGTTGAGAAAGATTTAAGGCGTAGGAATGGTATCTGCGATTGCCAGCTTCCATCCCCGGGCATTAAGCGACCAGTTAGGAGTGCTACTATCCAATGTGGCAACTACTGTAGTGGTGTATACTCCTGCAAAGTATTGCTGAAATAACTTCATCCGCTCTTCGGAAGCATACATCCTGTAGTCGGGATTATGCGGAATGGCCTGGAGAAAAGCCCTATAGTTAAGCGGGCTATACCCAAAAAGCGCTACATATTTTTGATACATGTAACTGTAATAAACCATGTAGCCTGCATCAATATAACCCAACTTGTAAAAGGGATTTTGGGTAGCACGATAAAAAATATCGCGTGTCATGGGCAGGTCAGTGTTTACGGTGCCGAACAGGCGGTGGTTGCTGCTATATTGCCTCAGCAGTGCCTGGTTTTTTAAGGCAGTTTGTTCTGTTGCGGCCCAAGCAGTTGTTACGTTCAATTGGTCTTTAAAAAGGAAAGCGCAAGCCAACGTAAACAATAAAAGCAAGGTCAATTGAATTCGCCTGCGGTATTCTGAAACGATTACAGGTATGAACAGCAGCGCCAAATGTAAGACCACCATGGCCGTTAAAGGCGCGAAGAGCCTGTCCTTAAGGTCGCTTACCAGGTTTATTAGCAACGCCGTAAGGATACCGGTATACAAAAAGAGCAGCGAGAGGACCGTTTTGCCGGTTGGCCAGTCGCGTAAGCGGTGTACAGCCCAAAGTAGAAATAGCAGAGAGATGAGGGCAAAAGCTTCCCAATGTTCCGATAGAGACCGCTTTATCTCGTGGAAAAAGTTATGAATGTTTTCGGGGTTGAACAAGCCGCTATACTCGTAGCGTAGGTCCACGGTTCGCTTTAAAAATTCCGGCGTCATTTCGGCTGAGTCCGAAATCAAGATGGCTTTTAAGGCCATATATTTTACGCTATCGCGGTGCGTATGCATTCCCCCGAGAGGGTACAAGGAGCTTTTGTCGAACAAGGCCCACTCATAGCGGGTTTCTATTATTTTACCTTGGTTGGTGGTAAGCGCGCCGTTTACATGATAAATACCGATGGCTAAAAAGCCAATTGCTGCGTGTAAAGTGTATTTTTTGAAGGAGCTAAACTTTCTTTGATTAGCCAGGAATTGAAGCGCAAGGAAAAATAACAACACGATAACTGCCGAATGAATGCGCACCACAAGCGCTACGATAAATAGCAGCAGGGAAAATAAATAACGGCCGTGTGTGGGTCGACTGCTATAATATAGATATAGAAGTCCGGTATAGGATAACAAAATAGAATTACGAACGCAATGTTGACTGGTGATGGAATCAAGCGTTAAGAAGAAAACCAGCAGCAGAAACAATAAAACCGAGGTAAGTGGCAATTGCTGTTGCCTACGGAAAAACACCCAAGCGAAGTTGATCAATCCAAAGAGCCACAAAAACAACTGCGCTAATAGCCAATAGCCGTAAACCGGCACTTGGGGTAGTGTTTTGCATAACCAGCCGAAGAAGGGGGTTAATAAAAAATCGAAGTCATTGATCCATTGGTCAGAAGGGCTGGTTCCTAGTTCGCCATAATCGATAGAGGCAACGATATTTTGATTGTCCTCGTAGTAAAGTCCCAGCATTACATACAACAAGCCGATAAAAAGCAGCACAAGCGGCGCTAGTATGAAATGTCTTTTGTTTAAAGCTGAAACCATTGACCGTACTTACGCTAACGAATATAGGCGAACTGCATTCAATTAGGACGTTATAAGTGAACCAAACTGCTGGTGAGGGCTTGAACAGGTTGTTGAAATAGAAGGTTGAACTCTAGCATAGGGCCTACAATGCATTTGGTACAAGGGGTATTCCCTGTGAAACTATCCTCCCAATTTTCCCTGAGCATACGCACGCCTTCAGTTTTACCTTTTGTAAAAGCACACGGGTATGCAAAACCTGCCGAATCAATGAATAAATAACCGGAGCCGGCGGCACAACGATTATTTGCTTCCAACAGCGAGGAAGTTCGGTAATCATTCCAATTAGCAATGTAATTCAAATAGGCTTGCGAACTGGCAATAGGAGCGCCTTCCTTTTTTTTATCTGCCAGGTGTTTCCAGAAGGTGCGCAACTCACTGTCAACCATGGTTGGTGCCGAACGTAGCACAATCTCGGTGTCATAGCATTCCGGCTGAAAATGAATTTGAATATTTTCTTTGTTCGCGAAGTCAAGCAGGTAATCCACTGATGGGTAGTCGGGTTCAGTTATCACGCTAATGGCTGTTAATTTTTTACCACGTTCTTTTAAATCGCGAATGGCCTCTATGATTTGTTCGTAATTTTGTTTGCCCCTGTTCGCAAGGTGCCTTTCGCGGGTGCCGTCCAGGCTCGTGAAAAAGTAGTCTACTGCCTGCAATTGCTCCTTATATCTATCATACAACAGGAGATTGGTGTTGAGGCTGATAAAAAAACGGTGTTCCCGTGCTAGCGCTATAATTTCCAGAATGTCTTTGCGCAATAATGGTTCGCCACCCAACAAACCAAGACGTTTCACCCCTAATTTCCTTAAGCGACCGAATAGAAGATCAATTTCGGCAAGATTAAGCTCCGGTTCCTTTAAATTGGGGAAGTTACAGTAGTGGCAATGTATGTTACACCTGTTGGAAACCACAAAGGATGCAGAAAATGGGCGTGGAGAACCACTCGCTTTATACGCCAGCAGACTTTGACCATAAGCCAGTGCCAGTTGTGCAAGTTTAAAAGCCTCCATAAACCGTATTAAGCAACATTATCCAGCATATAAAAAAATACAGCCTCGCCGCATGCCAGGCAAGTGAAAGATTACTACCTACAAGATAAAAAAATAAGGGCAGAGCAGCTGAAAGTCCCCACCAAAGATTCAATTGCCTGTTAAGCAATATCCCCGTAGTTAGACATAATGCCGCAAACAAAGCGGGGATAACAGCAGGAAATCGCACAGCGGTGGTTTGTACATTATTAGCCTGGTCGTAGGGTTGGTCGGTTTTCATTTGAAAGATATGCGCCATGCCAGTCATCAAGCCGGTAATTGTTGCAAGTATAGCATTGGAAGGACCGGCAAGCAGCGCAAATAAGCCTCCCCATAGAATTACGATCAATAAATCACCAATCAGAAATGCTTTTAGCCAAAGTGAATAAATAATGTTAACTGCAAACAGCGCAATAAGTACGATTCCCTTGTTTACTCCACCCCAGAAAAATGCGGTCAGTAAGCAAAGCAAGCTTATACCGATATGCAGGCCGAGATAAAATTTGCTATGCTGGTTTATGGCTTCCACAAAGGTCTTTTCCTTTTTAGGATTGCAACGATCGACCTCACGGTCCTGGTAATCATTAAATCCATACAGCAAGGTAATTACCAGCATCGAAAACGCTGTTTCGAGAATGGTTGCAGTTATGCTGCGGGTGTAGAAGGCGGCATGAAAAAGATTGAAAACAACAAGCCCGCCCTCACCTAGTTTTACGCGGTTCCACAAAGGCTTGTAAACAAACTGAAAAGGCAATTTTAAACCGCTGTTCATTGCATGAGCTGTTTTCAAACTTAAGCAATATTTCGGCTTGCGCTATGATGCAGGTATTGCATTGGGCTTAAAAACCAGTTCTTGTATAATCCGAAACACCAGACCTGTGAATGCAAATACAGCAACAGCGTCAATATTGGCCACAAAGCGTACGTCGCCGTAGATGACCAGAATCAACAGTAGAAAATTGAAGCTAAACACTGCTGCCAATGTTGCCCACGGCGCGGCTCCCGATTGGTTTATAAAACAGGCACCCGCCAAAAAAATGGCGATCAAAATTAATGGGGCTGCTGCAAGCACTGGGCTGAATCCCAAAAAAACTATTGTAACTAAGGCTAACAACAAAAGTATGCGGATTGGAATTTCTGACAGGCGGTTGCTTCTGTTTAAAGCTAGCAGCAGCATATATAGCGCCCAGAGCGCTCCGGTCGCCAGAAACAGAACGGGCTTTTCACCGGAGCAATTGATAATTTTTGCCTTCAGTATTTTCAGGCCCAAAGCGGGATTGTCAATATAGAAATGAAAGATTTGACTGCTGCCTGAAAGGTGGGCATACCTGCTGTTATATAAGGAGGATTGAATCAGTTTCCATTCTGGATGTATATCACCGTCTAAACAAAACTCGTTGTTTACAGAGCGCAGAATTTCTGTATCTACCTGATTGGTAAGCAGAATAAGACCTGCATTACCGGTATATACCACCTGCTGCGACTTGTTGAAGTAGTCAATGGCCTTAGGGTTATATACGCCATTTACAACCAATTCTGAGGCTTTGCTTACTGAAATAACCGGCATGGTTGCCGCAAACCTTTGTGCCCAGGCGTGCATGCTTTGTTTTTGTTGATGCACTTCCCAATTGATAAAAAGCGACCAGGGAGCAATTGTTAGCAATGCACCTGCTGCCAACAAAAGCAAATTCCTCAACGGGGTAAAATTCCTTTCCTTAACTGCATTTGTAAGCAAGCCAATGCTAAGGAAGATCGGGATAAAAATAAATGTGCCTTTAGTAAGTAACGTTATGGCTAGTACTATACCTGTTGTAAAATAGGCGGTGTTTTTCTTTTCCTTAATGGCTATTGCTAAGCAAAGGAAGAGTAGAAAAGCCATCAGCTTTGTAAAATATTCAGCATTGATTGCTGTGCTGCCGGTATTTTTAAATGCAAGAAACAGTAGGGCGGCAATCAGGCCCGTCCATAAGCCCTTGGTGCCCCAGAGCCGGTAACCGGTGTAGGGCATCAGCCCAACTAAAAGCGCCGAACATAAGGCGCACAAAACGATAAATACCTGTAGGTTAATACCGAATAAAGAATAGGCGAAGGCCAGCAACAAAGGGAATACAGGCGGCCTGCCTGTAAACAAAACTGGTCCGGCTTTTTGAAGATCATTGAGATAAGGCCGGGCAGCAGTATTCTCCGGGCAGATGTTGTAATCTTTGGGGTCTCCTATAAATCCATAAACCGGGAATTGATGATACACAGCAAGGTTGACCGCTATCAAGTGGTATTCAAACGGGTCAATGCCGTAGCCGTGGTTACAAGTGCAAGTTTCGGGGTTGTTAAGCGATGAACTGTTCAGGGTAATAAAGAAACCTGCAATTGCGGTGAAAGCCGTAATGAATGCCGCCAGCCGGATTCGGGGTTTTATGTAAAAATGGGGCAACATACGGTCATAGCTCATCAAGCTATCAATAATACCGTATTTAGATGGTTTGGCCAACGTTGGCCCGTTTGGGATTATTGTTGCTGCTTTGGTAACAATTCTGTGCTTACCAACTGTGGCGGATTCGGTTATATTCGTGATATCAGAAGTTAAAGCATGGCCCCCAAACAACAAAAGTTACAAGCCGTTCCGGCATTGGAACGATATAAATACCTTTTGGTATTTCTGTTCGCTTTTTTGTTGTATGCTAATACTATACCCAACCAGTTTAACCTGGATGATGAATTGGTAACTACAACAGACGAACAATACCCGCACCGCATAACGGCCCAGGGTATTGGTGCCATACCCGACATTTTTACGGAACCTTACTATAAAGATGCTTCGGGCTATGCCTATGATTATCGGCCAATAGTGCTCTCCACTTATGCCATAGAACGAACATTAACTGGTGGCAATGTCCATGCCAGTCACTTTATAAACGCGCTGCTTTATGGGGTACTATGTCTGGTATTACTATGGACTTTAACGTTCGTGTTATCTGGATTTAATCCTTTGCTACCTTTGATTGCTACGCTATTGTTTACTGCCTTTCCGTTGCATACCGAGGTGGTAGCCAGCCTTAAAAACCGCGACGAGATTCTGGCGCTCTTGTTTGCACTGTTCTCACTTAGGTTCGCCTATAAGGCTACCGTGGGGAAGGCCATCCTCAATTTATCACTTGCACTTATGCTGTTTGCACTGGCCTTGTTATCCAAGCAAACTATTATAGCATGGGCGGTACTGATTCCTATAGTATTAGTGCTGTTGACTTCTGTCAACTGGCGAATTCCGGTAATATTTGCATTGGTTGCCACATTGATTTACCTGCCTTTATCGCCTTTGGCTACTTTTTTTGCCTCCACTCTGTTTTTGGTGTTTATGTTATTGTTGGTAATAGGGGTATATATTACCAGACATTACGATCGTTTATTTCTTCCGGCATTTCTAAAATTACCGGCGGTTGCTGCAAAAGAATCTGATACAAGTACTGTCAATTTTTTGAGTTTCGAAGTTAAACTGTTCCCGGCAATTGGTGTAATGGCAGTTTTGCTCTTGAGCTCAGCAATACTATATCTCTATAATAAGCCATTTTATTTTGTGCCATTGAGCTTGCTTTTACTATTGCCATACATAGTAGCCGCAAAATTACGCCCCTATGCATTTGCTCTCGTTACGGTTGTTGGGGTGCTGGCTTGTTTACTGTTTTGGCCTTGCGATGGTTTGGTAGCTGCATTTATGGTGTATTTGTTGTTGGCAACATGCTATTATCGTACGATTTTCTACATCGTATTGCCTTTAATATTTGTTGCAGGCCTGGCAACGCGCCATACGGTTGCCACCTTAAATGTGGTGGCTGTAATATTGGCTGTTTTGTCAGCGGTAATATGGTTACCACGTAAAAATATTGCCGGCTATATTGTGGGGGCTATCGTGCTTCTTTCTAACCTGTTTTTTGTATTCAGCAGTCCTTCCCGTTTTGTTGCTGAAGAGGTTTATACACTGGATATTCTGAATGTTTTGGTGGTTATTGTTTTTGCTATTCTTCCGGCCCTAAGGCGTTTCTTATGGTTGCCTGCGGCCCTGGGTATAATTGCGATGGTTTTTATCAGCAATCGCCAGGGTTCGTTTGTGGATGTAAGTGGTAGGGTGAATGCTATAGCCAACAAGGAAATTCCGCAAGTTATTGAGGTGTCTAAAATTGACCGTCCCATAAGCATAGCCGAAGCGGTTACTACGCCTAAATCATCTACAAACGAAAAACTTGGTACTGCGGCACAGGTATTCCGTAGTTACTTCCGCTTGACGTTGTTGCCTTATCCCATGGCTTTTTATTATGGCTATAAGGAAATCGACCGGCAACCGGTATTTACAGCTGCCAATATTCTAACACTGTTCGTCTTTGCTGCACTCTTGCTTTTGGCATTGTTTCTAGCCCGGAGACAGGCAGTGGTAGCAGCAGGTTTATTGATTTATCTGATAGGCATCGGCATTTATTCCAATTATCTGATGCCCGTTCCGGGAATGATGGCGGATAGGTTTCTGTTTGTGCCTTCGCTGGGATTTGTTTTGTTGTTGGCCTGGTTGCTAATGCGCTTTACCGGAGTTTTGGATGGCAAAAGCATCAACTGGAACTGGCAACAATGGCCTACTTCGCTGAAAGGTGCACTGCTGGGGCTTTTAGTTGGGTATTCGATATTGACCGTTTGGCGCAACAACCAATGGGAAAATCACCTCACTCTTTTTTCTGCCGATATTAATCACATCAGTAATTCCGCACAGGCTAATAATCTCTATGCTGTGCAGTTAATGAAATATTCGTTTAAAGAAACCGATGTGGCGAAACAGCAGCAAATGCGCGCCACTGCGGAATTGCATTTCAAAAAAGCGGTAGAACTATTCCCTCCGTTCTTTAATGCCTGGTACGATCTGGCACGTACGCAAAACCTGCTGGGTAAAAACACAGAAGCTGAGGCGAATTTTGTAGAGGCCGCTAAATTAAATCCTGCCTATGCTACAGCATGGTTAAGCGCGGGCGAATTGGCACTGATGCGTAAACAACCGCGACAGGCGCGATCGTATTATCTGTTAGCCATGGATACCATTAAAAACGATCCTGCATTTTATGTACAACTTAGTTTTACGTATTTTCTGGAGGCTAAATACGACTCGGCGAACGTGGTGAATAAAGAAGGTATGCGATTGTTTCCTGGCAAAGTGGACTTTCCTTCCAATATTGCTCAAACGTTTGCAGTTATAAACCGCACCGATAGCGCGCTGTATTATTACAATTTGGCGCAACAATTAGATCCTTCAAGTAAAGCTATTCAGGATGCCATAACAAGGCTAAAAGCAGGCTCAAAATAATTTTATGGGATGGTTAACAAAAATATTGGGAGGAGGAAAGGAAGAAGCGGGCAGGCAGCAAGGCTCTAAGCCAGCAGAGGTCGGCAATTTCTATAATCAGCATACCGATAAGTTCCTGGAAGTATATGGCGAAATCATTCAGGCTTTCCGCACAACCGATATTTCGGTTTACCTGGACTATACTGTTCAGAATGCGGAGTTAAAAGATGGGTTGAGAATATTAGATGCCGGTTGCGGTGTGGGAGGTCCGGCTACTTATTTTGCATCCAGATTGGATGTAGAGGTGGAAGGACTTACTATTTCCCCGTATCAGGTCGAGAAGTCGAAGGAAATTGTTTCCGCGCGGCAATTAAAAGGTAAGGTTAATATCCAATTAGGCGATTATCACGATTTAGAAACCATTTACGGTCCGGAGCGCTTCGATCGGGTAATGTTCCTGGAATCATTTGGTCATTCAAACGATAAGGCACGGCTTATTGAGCAAGCCTGGAAGGTATTGAGGCCGGGAGGAATGCTCTATATAAAGGATTTATTTAAGCGTGAAGCACCAACACCGGAAGATGGGGCTAAAATAGATGCAATTGTAAAGGCTATAAACGATGCATACTGCTATCAGGTGGCTGATTTGTATGAGGTGCTGAAGGTTATGCGGCGCTTAAACTTTTTGGTGTTGTTTGTAAAAACCCCTGAAGTTAAGGTAGGAGAGTTTGAGCATTTAACCATCTCCAACGACTTTCAGAATTTATTTGATATAGCTAAAATCATTACCTGGGATAATTATATTTTTCCGGTTGATTTTTATGAAATTAAGGTGATGAAACTGCCTTTTGACGTACAGAAGGAAAAACATCTTTATTTTCTGAACCGCCCTGAGAGTGGCGGACATTTCTAAGAAGGAATCACCGTTTTACAGATAAGAGTGTGAACGGATGTTAAGATGGGCATACAATCCTCCACCTGGAGTCTGCATCTTATGGACTAAAAGAATATTTTAGGGCCATGCAATTTTTGTTTCCCTGGTTTTTGTGGGCCCTTGCCGCCTTGGCTGTTCCGGTTATCATACACCTGTTTAATTTCCGCCGGTTCAAAACTGTTTATTTCAGCAATGTTAAGTTTTTGCGCGAAGTAAAGGAGGAAACATCTAACCGCAGCAAAGTAAAGCACCTATTGGTGCTGGCATCGCGCTTACTGGCAGTATTGTTTTTAGTATTCGCTTTCGCCCAGCCTTTTATACCGGGCAAAAAACAAGAGGGGAGCAGTGGACGCAAAACAGTGAGTATCTATATCGATAATTCCTTTTCGATGAATGCGGTAAATGGCGGTAAAAGCCTGTTTGAAAAGGCTAGGCTTACAGCCCGTGAAATTGCGCGTAACTACTCAGCCGACGACCAATTTCAATTGCTGACTAATGATTTTGAAGGAAGGCATCAACGTTTGGTAAGTAAGGATGAGTTTATTACAATGCTGGATGAACTTGAAATTTCTCCTGCAGTGCGATCTCTTAACGAAGTATTGCAACGCCAGAAGGATGCGCTGAGCCGGGAGAATGCCGGTGCTAAGATTGTTTATGTTTTGTCCGATTATCAAAAGAACATGGGGGGTATCAGTCCGGATTCTTCCTATTCATATAATCTCATTCCATTAGCAGCCGATGCGCAATCGAATATTTATATTGATACCTGTTGGCTGAATGAACCTGTACAATTGATAAATCAACCGGTTAATCTGATTGTTAAGGTTCGCAACAGCGGCGAAAAGACCTCGGAGAACAATCGCTTGGTACTGAAGTTGAATGGCCAAACTAAAAGTATGGCCGAGTTGAATATTGAACCAGGGGCTTTTGTTTACGATACACTTAGCTTTGTTGCATCCCAAAGTGGATGGAATAAGGCTGAGTTGGCTGTCAGTGACTATCCTATAACTTACGACGATAATTACTATGTGACATTTAACGTGATTGACAAGTTGAATGTACTGGCGATAAGCGAGAACCGTTCAAATAGCTTTTTGGATGCTTTGTTTAAAAACCAGCCGGAGTTTGAATACACATCCACGCTTGCTGCTACGGTACAGCCCGATTTGTTAAAGGGCAAGCAATTGATTGTTTTCGATAACCTGAAAAGTATATCACCTGCTTTAACAGCTGCTGCTAACAGTTATTTAACGGAGGGAGGGGCGATTGTGGTTTTTCCCGGTGAGAAATGTGAGATGGAAGCCTACAATCGTTTTTTAAATAATCTGCAGGCTAATTCAATTACAGGATTTAGTGAACAAACACAGGATTTAGCCGGCATCAACTTACAGCAAAATGTATTCCGCGATGTGTTTGAGCGCATTCCGGAAAACATGAACCTTCCTCAGGTGCGCAGGTTTTACACCTTTGCCAGCACTACCGCTTCTCGTCAGGAAAGTATACTGACATTGCGTGATGGTAATGTGTTTTTAAGCCGCTACCCTGCTCAAACCGGATCGCTATACGTTTGTGCCTCTCCGTTAGAGAAAGCGGCCAGCGACCTGCCCGTACATGCCATTTTTGTACCCATGTTATACAAAATGGCTGTTTTAAGCGTGCCAACCTCCGGCATTGCCTATTTTATTGGCGATAAAACGCGCATTGAAATGGAAGCGCCTAAAACATCCGGAGAACATGTATACAAAATTAAAGGTGATAACCTGGAATTGGTACCGGAACAGTTTACGGCGGGCAATAAAATATTGCTCGGATTAAGTGGACAGGTTAAAAAGGCCGGCTTTTATTCCTTATCGCTGGAAGGGGCAGGAACGGCAGAACCCCTTGCGTTGAATTTCGACCGCCGCGAATCGGACCTTGAGTTTTATACCGCAGCCGATTTACGAAAACAGTATGAAGGGGCCAATATTAATATAGTGGATGGTGCAAAGGCGGAAGTTGCCGCTGTGGTAAAAGAACTGGATCGCGGCACTCCTTTATGGAAACTATGTCTGATTTTGACCTTGGTTTTTCTGGCTACCGAAACGGCCTTATTGCGTTTCTGGAAAACCTGATTCTACTCTTGGTAGTTTCTCCAGGATAGAATTACTTAATTGCATGGTGGGCTTACTAACTTCAAATGGCTGCCACTGCTGCTTGTTCCTTTTTATGTTCCGATACTAATTGCTCTCCGTAAGTGCGGCCCTGCAGTTTAGCATTGCACCAAACTGCCAAATTAAAATCGTGGAAGTAGGTGTTCTCGTTTTTCAATTCGGTAACATAAAGTTCATTGATGGTTTCCTGCATTTTTTTCAATTGCGCCCTGGTTTCGGCACCTTTGGGGCAGTCTTTTAATTTGTTCAGCAGCATAATGCATTGTTTAAGGTAGTTGCTGGGCAGGTTGTTCTTTTTAATAAAATATTGAGCGCTTTGCAGAGAGCTTTCCATTAAACTGGGAGCGTCAAGGTCGTAATATATGTGGGCACAGACAATGCGGCAATAAGCCTGCACATTTATAAAGCTGGTCTTTTTGTGCTCCATAGTGGTGTTTAACCATTCCAATGCCTTATCTGGTTCATTTACGCTGTAAAATAAAATGGCAAGGTAATAACTGCTCATCAGGTTGTTGTTGCCGGCACTTTCTGGCTTGGTTGCCAGATAATGTTGCTCAGCGTCATATACGGCATCTTTGGTATTGCCGGTAAGGCTGTTTACTACCAGGCACATGAGCAAATTTTTGGCATATACACGCTTGCGGTATATCTCCAGCGTAGTGTCTTTAAAGCGCTGCTTTTCCAATACGCGCAGGTAATGATTCGCCTCTTCTATATCATTTATGTTTAAGGCTGTCATAATTACGTTGCTTACATTGGCCAGGTAACTGTATGTGGTGCGCACGTCTAGCTCCATCTGCTTATAAACTTCATGAACCAGTTTCAGGTAATTCAGCGATGTTTTATCATCATTACAAATGGCTGCATAGATGTGATAAGTGGAATAATACATTAAACGGCCTCGGCGGCTTAGTTTGTCTGCATCCTGAAGTAAAGGATGCAGCATTACCCGGTCGGCGCGGTTCTGCAGGTCCTCTGTCGAAATCTCGGTCACTCCGCGTTCATCATCCAGCAGCTTAATTTCAAACAGCAAATCGGATAGCGTTCTTTCCTGCTCTATGCTCTGTAAGATAGCTCGAACTTCGCTCTTCAATTGTTGTATGTCGTCCATACTATACCTGCCAAGCATCCGCAACTTTACAGATTCTTCAATGGTTTTAAGCGATAGCAACCACTCATAACTTTCAATGGTAGTTGCTTTATTCTGGCACTCGGTAATCAGGTCAAGTGCTTGCTCGGTCAGACCGCGGTCAATTAAATTGTGTATATCCAGTGTGCTTTCGGTAATTTCATAAATCACACTTTTGCCGCTGGAGTAGGAGCGTAGGGCACGTAAAAGCTGGGCGTACAGATAATTCTTCTGCGCGCTGAGGTTAAATTTCTTGCCTTCCCTGGCGAAGGATGCCTTGACTTTCTCTTCATCATAGCTGTCCGCCTTGTCCAACAGGTCGAACAGTTTCAGGTAATCGTTACCGCTTGCCTTGCTGCCATAGCGGCTTGCAAACTTTTTAAAATAGCCCTTTTCTGTCTTATCCAGCGATTTTATCAGTGCAAATACCGGCTCATTCATGGCGTTCGACTTATATTGGTTAAATGGTATTAATATTTGAAAATCAACGATTTGTTGCTTGTAGGCAATGGAATCAAGCCTTTCAACTTCCCGAATATACGGAAACATTTTTTTATCGACAGACCGATAGTTTACATATTTGACTATATCAATCTACCGCGCATGAAAAAGTATTCGAAAAGGGTATTGCTGGCTGTATTTGTTTTTTGCCAGGCTTTTTTTTCGCTACAAGCACAAAACCAGGTATTGGTCAATATCACGGTAGTGCCGCCTTACTCTCCCTATATTTCAACATATGTTGATCAACCCAACAAGGTATTGCTTACCATGGTTAACCAAACCAATGCTGAGCAGCGTATTAAATTATGGGTTCGTATAGAAGGTGATAATGGAGTAAGCGGAACTACGAAACCTGATTTCGCACCTGCTAATCCTATTATACTGCCACCGTTTGGCACCTACAACGCCGATTTTACGAAAGATGAAACACGTGGTTACTTCGACCCGCACCATGTAGCTCTTACAGGTATAACACAGGCTGCACTTATTCAAAATCAGGCATTACCCGAGGGCAACTACACTATTTGTGTAAGAGCATTGGATTATTCTACCGGCCAGCCCTTAAGTATGGAAGGTACCGGTTGTACAGCACCATTCGGTCTTTATTACATCGATGCGCCCCAGCCCATTCAACCATTTTGTTCTTCCGTTCTGCCATTTAGCCAACCCCAAAATCTGGTGTTTTCATGGACTCCGCCAGCTACAGCTCCCGGGGCCATTCAATATGAGTTTACCTTGAAAGAAGTCCCTAACACACTGAACCCTGCCGATGTTATAAAAAATGCTGCTTTCCCGGTTTTGTTTAACACAACGGTAATGGCAGCAAACGTTTTGGTTTATACAAATGCCTATCCGCTGCTTGACGCCGGTAAAAAATACGTTTGGCGCGTAAAAGCTACCGATCCATTTACCACTGTGCAGTTTAAAAATGCCGGTTACAGCGAACCTTGTTTCTTTACAATGGAAGCCGCAAGCATAACTGATGTTAGACCAGACACTACTGCTCCCTCAACTGCTCCTATTGTACTAAAAACACCGGCTAATCATGCTACTATAGATATTGATAAAACTTCTTCTACAACCGGGGTTGCAGACCATTATACTTTTGAATGGAAACGCCCGTCCCCTATACCTGGCTATGCTTTTAGTGGTTATGTGTTGCGTATTGCCGAACTGAAAACCGGCCAAACACCGGCACAAGCATTTGCTGTTGATACCCAGGTGAAGTCCATTTATGTGCCCGCTGGGAATATAGCTGCATCCAGTTTACCGGCAATTACTTATAGGTATAAGAGCATTGGAGACTTTAAGCCCGGAGTTAATTATGTATGGGATGTGCACGGCACCGGAAACGGCAGCGCATCCTATAATAAGTACTTCAGCGATGTATGGACTTTTCAGGTGAAGAAAAATTACGGACAATATACCGTAAGTGGCCACGTAAATTATAGCTACCACTTGCCGAAGCAATCGGTTTTTTCCTGGACTGGGAATGCCATTGCCACCAATGTAATAACTACCGGTGGGCCGTCTTCCGATAAGGGAGGAAGCTATCCGTATGCCAATAAAAAAATCAATTTCTATAAAGCGCTCCTTGTAACAGAAGGCAATAGTCCCGTAGTAACTTTCGACGGCACTGCCTTTATGATGTTTGAAAAAGCTGTGAATGGGAAAGCTACTTTTTCAGATATCGGGGAGTGGGTAGGTTCAACCAATACGGATGCGCTTGGCTATTTTGAATTTAAGACAGGTGCTGTACTTGGCGAAATAAAGGATACAACAGTAGCCGGGGTAACTTATCACTACAAAAAGGGTTTAAAAATAAGCGTGGCAGACGATGGCTTCGGGATTACCACTTTTACCAATCCTTATGTAAACGACCCTGACAATTATGTGATGGTTGATGAACAAAAGAATGTAACAAAGGATTTCTATGCGCGTGTTAAAAGCTTTAACCTGGATGTAACATTTAAAGAATTACCCAAGAAAAACTATTACAATAAAACCCAGCCCGTTGAGCAACAGCCTAAGAAGGTGATCATCTACGTGTTGCGTAAAACAAAGTATCCGCAAACCTATTCACCTCACCATGAGTGCGGCAATGAGAATGAGGATGTGATTCAGATTGCCGGCAAGCAATATGCCGTTATCAGTCGCCTGGAAACAAGTACTAACATCCCGGCACATTTTAAAGATCTGGTTGTTAACGACGACAAGAATCCTGCTACCGATAAGTTTTATGTGTATGCAAAATATAGCGCTGGTGTGGAAGAGATAATGACACCGGTGGAATACCGGACCAGCGATTATGAAAGTTGTAATACATTTAATATCGACCAAACTTACCAGGCTTCCAGCGATTACGAAAAGTATTTTAACGCTGGCTGCTACGACCGTAAAATTACCATAGTCCCCGATCTGCTGGTCAATACTTCAATCACCGGTATTTTAAAAGGCCATTGGAATTGCAACTTAAAATCAAATGACGACCCGAACGTAAAAGCAGATAAGCCATTGGCTAATACACCAGTAATGTTAGTGGCAGAATTTGTATATCAAAATCCTAATGGCACAGAGACCATTGCCAAAAATTTACCTGCAAGCATAACCAATACCGGCGACTGGGGCATTTTTGCAATTACCAGTACTGACGGAGCCGGTCAGTTTAAGTTCGATTTTAACGTTTACTCCGATTCTTCAAAGCTCTCCACCAAATTAGGTAAGGTGGGTAGTTTTAATGGTAAAGATGTCTATCGTGTACTGCGGGTAAATGTGATTAACGATTATTACTACAGTCCCGATAACAGCTTTGTGGTGGATGGGGGATACAACTATGATATTGGGACCCTTACTGCCAACGTACGCGAAGCTCGTATGCAGGGCCGGATTACAAAGGAATGGACCAATCAGGATAAATGGGTTGGCTTGAATGGTTTGCGCGTTTATTTGTGCCGTGGTAAGAACAAGAGAAAATCAATACCTGCTGATGAGGGTAACAGTGGCACGGTTAGCTATCCAAGCCTGAAGGATCAGGATGGTGTTTCCTACGATGTGGTTGCAGAAACCAATACCGATAAGGATGGCTATTTTACATTTACCCGCCTTGCAGGTTTAGATAAAGGCAAATACTCCATTTACGATGATTCGTATTTTGTAATGGTGCAACCGGATGAATTAGGGATGAACAACTACAGTACCCCTTATCCTGTTGAAATTGGTCTAAGCAAATGCTTAAGCTGTACTCCACTAACATATAACAGTCAGCAGCCAGCAGATGCACCTGAAATGACAAATCTGTACATTGAAGCAAAAGCGCTGGCACCAAGAATACGCGGCACCTTACACCCTGCATCGAATATGGCTTTTACGGCCCTACAGGATGCCAAGGTGATGTTGTTCAGCGTGCCGGATAAGAGTGCTTATGATGGTTGTGTGAATGAAAAGCCACTTTGGGAGGTTAAAGATGTAAGTGACGTGTATGCTCTGTACGGGGTAAATTATTTTACGACTTACGAAAAATACAAGCTCGTTAAAACCTTTACCACCGGTGCCGATGGCAAATTCGACTTTCAGAATTTATCCGATAATAAAATTTGGCTGCTATGGGTTCAAAAGGCTGGATTTTTGGATCAGGTGTATTTGGTACGCAAAGGAGCTCCCTTGTTGAAAGGTCAGCAGGAATCTGTATTCCTTGATTTACGCTTGCCAATCGAAGTAAAGGTCAAATTGGTGGAGGAAGGAACTACAACTGGAGTTAAGTCTAAGATTATTGTTGGGCAAGGGTATAGTTGGGCACAAACCCAAACCAAAAATTGCAGTTACAACAATTACGGCGGTTCAACCGGGCCATATGGTGTGGGTCCTGCTGTGGTTGCAGAAAATTGCGATGAGGAAGCCACCTTGTTGGTGCCTTATGGCAAGGTTAAACTTTACATCTATCCGGATAACATGGATTTATACCGTGTAGATTCGGTTGAGGTTACTGTAAAAAGCAGTACCCAGAAGCTGAACAATATTGAAGTTAAACGTAAGCGCCACGAGATTGACTTCTATGTTTACAGCAGCGATGAGGAACATTATATCTCCTATGCTGCAGTTCGGCTAACGAATGCAAACGTTAAAAACGAAAAGCTTAGAAATGCCGCTATCGGCAATGGGCCTATGCCTTTTGCTATCAAGGAGCACGTGCCATACCTGGAGTTCGAGTCGAATGCCACTAAGTTTGAGTTTATTGTTTATGGCTACGATGATAAAAGGAGTTATGTGCCGAAAGTGATTACGGTTACCAGTGATGTACAAAAGGATGATTACACCTATGTAGAAGTAGCCCTGGATCCCGGGGCTACATTAAAAGGCCGGGTAATGAGCAGCGGAAAACCTGTAGCAGGTGCCAAAGTGTATGTCGACCAACAACATACCTCTATACCGTTAGAAGCTATTAGTGATGCGGATGGCCGTTATGAACTACGTGGTATTCCTATGAAGGATAATGTACTTATTCATGCAGTTAAATCGCCTTCAAACTATGTGGGCGATAATTACACTGGCAATTTTAAGCCAACCAACAGTTCGGGAGGATCATTTTACTATAATCCTACACAGGGTGTAACAGGCGGTAATTTTAATCTTTCAAATAATAACTGGACTTCCAATTATGGGTTAGGTGGTTTAGGCGGAGGCGGCGCTGCCGGTGGAACAACAGGTGGCGGCGGTATGACTGTTGGTGGAAATGTTACCGGTAATCTATTTGGTGGTGGAAACGGTTTCTATGATTATAACGGCGATCTAAGCGCAAACACAAATGCCTTGCAGGCCTGGCAAGGTGAGGCCGCTTACCAGCACGATTTTGAATTGGTAGAAAGCAACTTTGATCTCAGCACCTTCCTTGGTTTCCCTGTGGAGGTTACAGGTATTAAAAACGGCACAAATGGTGCTCAAAAAGTGACAGGCCGTTTGGTTAATCTGCCTTCCAATAATGTAGTAAAAGTAAGTACTGATGCTTCCATCCCATTTGTGGATGTAGAAGTAAAAGCAGGAGCGGATAAAGGACCAAGCGGTAAGCCGTTGATGAACCCGGTTACATTGCCGGTATGGACAGGTTGCTGGGGAATTCCTGCAACCTTATACAATAAAACAATCAGTGGATTGTTAACCCCTAATTTCTTTTCGGGGCTGCAATTGGATAAATCAGGGAATAAAGGTGTTGTTAAGGGTATGCTTGTATTGCAGGGTAACACCTTCACGTCCGGGGTGCAATTCAACCAGTCGCAAATGCTGCTTGCCCCTGCTGGTGGCCCTGCCGATGGCGTGTTTAATGCAATTACTTCCGATAAATCATTGCCGGAATATGGCTTTAAAGGATTTAACGTCTTCAGTTATGCAAGTGGTGGCCGGGCTCCGATTAAATTTAACCTCTATGGTCGTTATCCTAACGCCGAATCACATAAAGACAGCACGCTGCTGTTAAATGACCAACTCTATATGCCTATTACACTGCATACCAACATTCAGCATGTGGATGGTGATGGCGATATTTTGTTGAAGCCGGGATTAATTACCCTTACCATAAACGATATCAGTGGTATTTATAATAGCACTACACCTATTTCGCTCAAGTTAGGTCAATGGTCATTAACCGGCACTAAATGGTCATTAACCAAAGAGGGAGGTCTGGTACTTAAAACCGGCGCTATCAACACCGGTATATCGGTACCCTTTACGAATATGAGCGTCTATCACAAGGACCTGATGTTTGGTGAATATCAGATAAACAATCTTAAACTTGGGGGTATAGTTGATATATCCGTTAAATCCGGTTCGGTTGTTTCCTTTGGTTACGATAACTCAACTTATGGCGGTTGTTGGAGTATGGTGGTGTTGCCGCCGCAAAACGAAAATGTCTGCTCCACCTTCGGCCCACTGGAAGGTATGACCGGTGGCTCCCAGTTCAAGATTTCCAGTATCCGGTCGTTCAGCAAAGGCAGCAACAATAAAATAATGCTGGTCAACGATGCTGCTCCGGTAGAAATTTATAAAGTGGCGAAATTCCAGGCTTCGGCGCTGGATGCCGGAAAAGACTATATCCAGCTTGGGGGCTGTATCGATTTTAATGTGCCCCAGTTAATTTACCAAACTAACTTCGGCCTTAAATACATGAAAGATGGCTCCGGTAAAGTGGTTCCATTCTTTAATAACCCAGGTGAGTTTAAGCTAAAAACAAAGGGCATATCGGCCACCTTCCCGGCAACAGACGGCACCTATGTGTTTAAGGATAACCTGTTGCAGTTAAAAGGAGAGTTGAAGGACCAGGATCCTGCCGCCAGCAATTATAAGTTTGATGTGCAGCTCACCAAAACATCAACCGATTACAAACTGGAGGCCATAGGAACGGCTAACCGATTCTATTACGAAAACGGTGGAACCCGTTATGTCACCAATATTAAAGGCTCAATGAATAAGAGCGGTGCAGGCTGGAACAACTTCTCGTTTAATGGAGATTTGGCCGGAATGGATGAAGGTGTGAAGGCTGACCAGAAAAAGGTTTACATGACTATCAAGGGGGATATTGTAGCTGATCCCGGCAATCAGATAGGCGTGAAGAACGTGGAAACACCGCTCGGCAATATGAGCTTTGTATATGATGTAAATAAGAAGGCAGTAATTGGTACTGCCCACATTGAATCGGCACTTGGTGTGCAGCAGGTAACAATGGATATGGAGTTATTGCTGGGTAAGGACCAATGGTACGTGTTCGGTAGTGGTAACATTAAATATCCGCCTGACTTCCTGTTTAAGGAAACCAAAGGTGCCATGTGGTTAGGCTATACTAAATCAGGTTTTAGTCCAACAATACTAAGTTCCTTTAAGTCCTTCTCTCTGGATGGCAACTCCCTGCCTGCAAATATCTCAGGGAGCGAATACATAGGCATAATAAACGCGGGCTCCGTTAAAATGCCCGTTCCTAAAATCCCTCAAATTGATTTGAATCTTGGTGGTTTTGTACAAGCCGGACTTGATCATGAGATTGGACTGAATATTATCAACTCATTTAAATACGATGGTTTGTCTTCTTCTATTGGGTTCCTGGCCGGTGGCTATGTGTATTTGCATGCTTATGCCGGTGCTTCGGTGGTAGTAGGCTGCGTGCATGCCTCCGTGGAGGTGAAGGAACAGGTGGAGATCGCTGGCTCTATAAGCAAGGACCATATCAGTGTGGCCACTACTGCGGGTACAGGTATGTGCCTGGGCGGTTCGGCTGAAATCGGTGGCGGTTGTTGCGATTCCGATTGCGATGGGCACTGGTATTGCCCATGTATCAGCGATGGTGTGTCGGCGCACTGCTGGATTCACTTTGGTGCGTCGTATGAAAACAATATTCCACCAAGTGGCTTGGGCTCGTTCGATTTTTCGATTAACGGACCAAGTTGCGGAACCGGCGGTTGCGAATAAATTTTAAAGCCATTAACCTGAATGATATGAAGAAGATAATAATAGCGATACTGATGTTAAGCGGCCTTTGTGTTTCAGCACAAAGTAATAATGCAGCACATGGCGGTCCGGCAGGCATCTATATTTATACCCCCTTCCAACCTTGTTCGGCAAAACGGCCGAATAAAAATGGTGCGGTTAAAGTAAAGGTAGAACGGCGCAAAAAGGGCGAAAGTAACTGGCAAACCGTAGGCACTTTTGCAACGCCGGAAAGCCGTACACAGTTTACCCAATGGTATCACCAAATGCATGGGTACGCCTTAGCACCGGAGTTTACCCAGCCCGATAATATTATACCGGCATGGGAAAACCTGGATAGAAATTATAGTTGGGATTCGCTCGGTATCCTGTTGTTCGATCGTGTAATTGCATTGGCACTTGGTAATATTTATCTGGATACTACCGCCCAGCGGGGTAGCACTTACGAATACCAGTTAAGCGAAGTAAAACGCGACGGTAGTTTAGCAAATCCTCAAATCACCAACACGGTTTCATTCCCCAGTTCTAACCAGGGCTTATGGAAGCCTAAGGCAGGAGAAACGGAGCAGGATCAACTTTCGGTTCGTATTGATTTTACTATACCAACTGCCAGCAAAACCAAAATGTTTAAGATCTACCGTAAACTGGAGCCCTTAAGTGATTATGAACTGATTGAGAACAGTACTCGATATAGCACCGATAAAAAATCGGGCGATATGAAAATGGAGGTGTGGGATAAATCGGTGGGGGCCAATCTTGCCTATTCATATTTTGTAGTGGCCTACGATGCCTATGGCAATTATTCGCAGAACAGCGATACCGTACTCACTAAAACCTATAACACGAAGGATGTACTTGCTCCCCAATATCTTATAGCAAAGTCGGTAGCAACACCTAAAGGCATTCAATTGAACTGGAAACTGGTAAACGAAATGTCAGTATCAGGCATTCAGATTTTTCGTTGCGAAAGCTATGATGGAGAATATACTTCAGTTGGTTTTGCTACGCCGCGCGATACTGCGTATTTCGATGCCTATGTACAACCGGCTAAGTTGTATTACTACTATTTGCAGCTTACTGATCGCTTTCAGAAGAATTCGTTCCGCAGTGTTCGCGTATTTGGAATGCTGGAGGATGTAAATGCACCACGTCCTCCCCGGTACGTTACAGCAAGCAGCGAGAACGGTAAAGTGCGGGTGCAATGGACTACCGCTGATAAAAACATTGAAGGCTATTTCGTCTACCGCGCAATAGGGTTAGATTCTAATTATTTGTTGGTATCGGACATGATACCTGCCAGGGACTCATTGAGCACCTGGTTGGACGAAAGTCCTGATTTAAACTCGCCTTATGGTTACAGCTATGTGGTGCGTCAGCAAAATACCAGTCATGTGCTTAGCGCACCTTCGCAATACGCCTATGTGGAATCGGTGGTTAAAGCCGACCAGGCACCAACCATAATAAAACTGGAAGCAAAAAGTGTCCGAGGTTATGCCCAATTGTTTTGGGAAAGTCAGGCCGGTAATGCAGTGGTAGATGGTTACCGGATTCTGCGTCGGATTAAAGGCGAATCAGATTTTAAACAGCTCACTACTTCCTTAATACCGGTGTCCTCCAATTTTTATTTCGATACAACTGTGCTTGTTGGTTTGGTATATGAATATACGGTTCAAACGGTGCTCAACTCCGGTGCTAATTCGGCTAATGGCGGCATTGCAGAGTTTAGCTTAAGCTTCGCGCAGCCATCACCTCCTACAGGTCTGGGTTTAGCAAAAGGAAAGGAGGGTGTAAACGTTACCTGGAACCGCGGTAATGCCGTGCCGGTTAAGGAGTTTCAGTTGTACCGGGCCGAGCAGGGGGCTAAAGCCGAAGAGAAATTGGCAACCGTACCTGTAACATTTAATGCCTACAGTGATACGAAAGCAGTTAAGGGTAAGGCTTATTTCTACTACCTGGTAGCCGTTGGTTTCGACGGACAGGAAAGCGAGAAGTCGGAAGTGAAATTTATATCGGTTGATTAAAGCAGCGGCATGCAAGTAAACAATAATGTTTTTTATTCCGCAGGCTTTAAAAAGTTGTTGGCGGTTCTATGTACGGCCTTGCTGATGAATGCATCGTTGGCACAGGATATCGGTCAGATAACCAAGCAAAAGCCTTTCGAAATTCACGGGGCCGCCAGTGCTATGGTTGGCTATTATGCCAGCAGCGGTTTTAATAATACCCGCAAGCCTTATACGTATTCAATTATGGCTGCGCCTACCATTTCGCTTTATGGAATTCAGATACCATTCAACTTCACCTTTACTGAAGGGTCCAAATCGCTGAAAAATCCTTTTGCCCAATTTGGTATTAATCCCTATTGGAAATGGATTAAAGTATATGCCGGTTGGACGAATATGAAATGGAGCCCAACCACATTGAACGGTAAAACCTTTCTCGGTATTGGTGTAGATATAAATCCAAGCCTTTTCCGGTTTGGTGCTATGTACGGGCGGTTTAATCCTGCCATCAAGGAAAACCTGTTTGGCCCTGCTCCGCAACAGCCGCAATACAAGCGCCGGGGCTTTGGTTTCAAAATAGGTGTAGGTAACGAAGCCAACTATTTCGATTTTATTTTTCTGAAAGCAAAAGATGTGGCAGGTTCCATTCCGGTACCTACTGATACACTCAATCAACTTGATTATAATCCGATGGAGAATGCCGTCTTCGGCATTATGAGTTACCAAAGTTTTTTGAAGAGGAAAATTACCTGGCAATTGGATGGCAGCATCTCTGCCATTACCCGCAACCTAAATTCGCAGTTGCTGGATTTAGGAAATGGTTTTGGCACACGCTTTTTAAAAGTAGTAATGCCGCCTCGCCTTAGCACAAGCTATGCATGGGCCGCACACACCAACCTTTCCTATAAAGGCGAGAAGCTTACACTCTCCTTCGATTATAATCGCTTGCAGCCGGAATATCAGAGTATGGGGCTGGATTACATTATGAACGACCAGGAGAAAATTACCCTGGTTCAAAGCTTTCCGGCAGCTAAAAAGAAGGTGTATGTTAGTCTGAACGAATTCTTCCAGCGCGATGATTTAAATAATCGCAAGGCTGCTAAAACCAACCGGGCAGGCCTAACTGCAGGGGTTAATTTCAACCCGAATCAAAAATTCGGCATTGCCATCAACTACAGCAACTACATTACTTTCCAGCAAAAGGGATTGAAGGCTTTAAACGACTCCACCAAAATTATGCAGCTGCAGCAAACAGTGGTAGTGGCCCCGCATTACCTGATCATCAATACAAAGATGGTGCATAATATTACCTCCGCCCTTACCTATTCGCGTATGGACGATTTGAACAAGATCACCAGCCGTTACTCTAAAAACTCCACAATAAATGCAAACCTCGGATATTCACTTTCTGTAAACAAAATAGCCTTATCGTTTTCACCATCGTTCAATGTGCTTTACAGCAAAGGCAGCACATTCGAGCTGCTAAATGTAGGGCCTACCCTGGCGGTTAGTAAGGCATTTTGGAAAAATAAAATTACGACGGGTGTATCCTTCACTTTTACTGCTGGGCGCAATAATGGCGCTTGGAATAGTAAGGTGCTAAACAATAGTATTTCCGTGGGCTACCGGATCGATAATCATCATTCCTTAAAGCTGATGAATTATGTGATGGCTACCTTTGCTGCCACCGGCGACCGCCGAGAATACAAAGGCGATCTTACCTACACCTATAGCTTTTAGCATTTAGTCCGGCTTAAAAGTTTACATTTTAAACCCGTAACTTCACGGTATGAAAATTTCAGCCGTTGTAGCCATTGCACAAAACAATGCCATTGGCAGGGGAGGGGACCTCATGTGGCGTCTGCCAAACGATATGCAGCGCTTTAAAGAGATAACCATGGGCCATCATGTGCTGATGGGCCGTAAAACTTACGAAAGTATTCCACCTAAATTCCGTCCGCTTCCGGGCAGGGCTAATATTATAGTTAGCAGGCAGCCGGGTTATATCGCCGAAGGTTGCAAAGTGGTTGCCACGGTAGAAGAAGGTATCCGGTTTGCTGCTGATAATGGCGAAGATGAGTTAATGGTGATTGGAGGGGGCGAAATTTACAAGCAGGTTTTTGAGTTAACCGACTGTATTTATCTGACCAAAGTACAACAGCCCTTTTACGATGCAGACGCTTTCTATCCGGAGATAAAAGAAAGCGATTGGCACGTGCGCAGTTTGGAGCATCATCCTGTTGATGCAAAACATGCTTATGCCTACGATTATGTACTGCTGGAGCGTAAGGCTGAAAAGGGCCTTAGCTATCCCGATATTGAATAAGGACAAACAACTTGGCGCAATCTAATTCGCTTTAATCTCCGAAATCAATTGTTGTAATACCTTTTTGGCATCGCCAAAAATCATCGATGTTTTAGGTTGGAAGAAAAGCTCGTTCTCAATGCCGGCATAGCCTTTATTCATGCTGCGCTTGTTAACCAGCACATTCTTTGCATTTTCTACCTCTAACACCGGCATCCCGTAAATAGGGGAGCTTTTATCGTGTTTGGCGGCAGGGTTAACCACATCATTTGCGCCAAGTATCATTACTACATCAGCCGTATTGAATTCCAGGTTGGCTTCTTCCATTTCCATCAACTTCGGATACTCTACGTCAGCTTCTGCCAGCAATACGTTCATATGGCCAGGCATGCGGCCTGCTACCGGGTGTATGGCATACTTAACTTCTACTCCTTTTTCTTCCAGGGTTTTTTCCAGTTCATGGCAGGTGTGTTGTGCCTGCGCAACAGCAAGGCCGTAACCGGGCACTATCACCACTTTTTTCGCGTAGCTCATCATCACAGCAGCATCAGTCAGCGACATCTCCTTCACATTACCTTTATCGCCATGTGCTACGGCCGGTCCTTGTGCTTGGTTGGCGCCAAATGAACCGATAATAACATTGGTTAAAGAGCGGTTCATGGCCTTACACATTAAGATGGTAAGAATGGTGCCTGCTGAACCTACCAATATACCACCGGTCAGCATTACCTTGTTGTCGTACAAAAAGCCACCGCAGGCGGCTGCAACGCCGGTAAACGAGTTCAGTAACGAAATTACCACGGGCATGTCAGCGCCACCAATTGGCATAACAAATAATACACCGTAGAGTATACACAAGCCAAGTTCGCCGTAAATAAATGCAGGGTTGGCCTTACCTGAAATGATAAATACTGCACCTACCAGTATAATCGCCATCAGGCCAATATTGATAAACTGCTGTCCGCTAAAGGAATGATCCTTAATACGACCGTTCAGTTTACCCCATGCTATTACGGAACCTGCAAATGAAATGGTGCCTATCACTAATCCGGCCACAATAGCCAGCATCTTCATAGGTTCTTCTACACCGGCACGGTTAATTTCTACTAAACCAATTAAGGCAGCACAAGCACCGCCCATACCGTTAAACAACGATACCATTTCAGGCATCTGTGTCATCTGTACGTTGCGTGCTGCATAAGTTCCAAGCACAGCACCCAATATCAGCGCGCTAAAGATCCAGATTTTGTTACCCAGAAAAGTACCGCCTTCGTTGTAAAGAAAAATGGTGCCGAAAATGGCAACCGTCATACCAAAAGCGGCAATCAGGTTACCGCGGCGGGCGGTTTCCGGTTTGCCCAGCATTTTTAGGCCCAGTACAAATGTTACTGACCCTATTAAATAGGCTATGGCTAATATATCCTGCATGTAATCCATATAGCGAGTGTTGCGTTCAATTATTTCTTTTTAAACATCTCCAGCATGCGGTCGGTAACTACAAAGCCACCTACCACATTAAGTGTTCCCAGCAAAACGGCTAAAAAGCCAAGAGTCAAAGCCAGGTAATTACCGCTATCGGCTTTGCCCATAACAATAATGGCCCCAATAATAACCACACCGTGTATGGCATTGGCGCCGCTCATCAGCGGGGTATGCAATATCGAAGGCACGTGCGAAATCACTTCAATGCCTAAAAAAATCATCAGCAGCACGATGTAAACCGTCTGGATGGTGATGTAATGCGATAGATTTTCCATGTTAACAGTGTTATATAAAACGAAATCGGCAACAGTTAGTTACTTGTTGCCAATCCTTTTAATCGTTCGTGAACTACCTTGCCGTTATCCGTAATACAGGCGCCCAGCACTAAATCGTCTTCAAAATTCAGGTTCAGGCCTCCTTTATCGTCAATAATCAATTTCAGGAAGTTCAATATGTTTTTGCCATACATCCGGCTGGCATCTACGGGTACCGTTCCTGCCAGGTTCGACTGGCCTATAATGGTAACACTATGTTTTACTACAGTCGCATTGTTTTCGGTTAGTTCGCAGTTGCCGCCAGTAGCCGCAGCCAGGTCAATAATCACGGATCCGGGTTTCATAGCAGTAACCATTTCACCGGTAATTAATACCGGCGCTTTTTTGCCGGGTATTTGGGCAGTGCTTATTACCACATCAGCTTTTGCTATAGCCTGCGCAATGCGGGCTTTCTGACGCTGCTGGTATTCCTCGGTTTGCGTTACAGCATAGCCACCGGCTTTACTGGCATCTGCAGCACCTTCTACTTCTACAAACTTGGCACCTAAACTCATCACTTCTTCTTTAGCTGCTGCACGGGTATCAAAAACCTCTACCACTGCGCCTAATCGTTTAGCAGTTGCAATAGCCTGTAAGCCTGCTACTCCCGCTCCCAGTATCAACACCTTGGCAGGCGGTATGCTGCCTGCTGCCGTAGTTAGCATCGGAAAATAGTGCGGGTACACCGAGGCCGCCAATACCTCGGCCTTATAGCCGGCAATATTCGCCTGGCTGCTCAACCCGTCCATAGCCTGGGCCCGGGTGGTGCGGGGTAACATATCCAGCGAAAACACGGTAAAGTTAGCAGCCGCATACTTACCCATCGTATCCACATTAAACAAAGGCTGATAAACGCCGGTCAATATGGTTCCATGCTTCATTGAAACGAATTCGCCTTCACCAATATTATGGATACCCAAAAGAATGTTGGATGTGCTCAGTACATCGGCACGGGTTGCAATTTTTGCCCCAACAGCTTCGTAGGCACTATCGGCAGCCGAAGCTTTTATACCGGCACCGGTTTCAATCTTTACTTCTACTTTTAGCTTCAGTAATTGAGCTACTATATCGGGTAATACGGAAACCCTGTTTTCGTATTCCGGTTCTTTTAGAACGCCTATCTGCACGGTTCTTTATACGTTTAGCTGGCTAAGATGGTGCATTTATCCGTTATAACAAATGATTTTAAGCAGGCATTAAGCTTTGTTAACCAATGCAAAACGCATGATTTTAACCTGTAATGGTGGTGGGGTGGGAGGCTGTCCGGAGGATTCGTGGAGGCGTTCAGCTCACCAGGAAGGTGCCGAAATCCAGCACTTCACCTTCTTTATGATCAAGCTTGGCCAGTTTGTCAAAATCCACGTCTTTCCATACCCGTGTTTCGAAATGTACGGTATCACCGTCAAACAACAGGATATACAAATCCGGCAGGTCCTCAAATAGCGAGTCAAGCGAACGGATCTGGTGCGGGTAAAAGGTAATATGCGCTTCTCCGTTTTCGTTTAGTTCCGACTTACCCAGGTAGTCATCGTCAAAGATGTCGCGATCGTATAAGCGGGCTATATATTGCTTGCCGTGCAGGGGCGTGTCGCTTCCTTTTTTAATGAAGCGCACTTTAACGGTCAGTTTTATTTCGGGGTTCCAGTTCTTAAGGGTATCAATAAACTCCTGTTTCATATTGCTAGTGCTTGTGTAAATGCGAAGTAGCAGAATTTTGCGGACTTTATCGCCTGGCTGCAATTGGCGGGTAGTACAACCATAAAGTTGGGGGAGAAAGGTGAGTTCCCTCATGTATTCCGGTAAGCATGCTCATAAACAACCAATAACGGGCAACTTACATTTGGGTATTCAATCACTAAAACCTGTTATATGCAAACTAAGATAAAAGAACGGGTGGTACATCCCGCAGGTGCAGTTTACGGTATGGGTTTTATCGGCGCAGCCGTTTATTTTATTCAGCACGCTACCGGTTTCTGGATGGGGGTGCTTGGCTTTTTAAAAGCTATTGTATGGCCAGGCTTTGTGGTCTATAAGGCATTGGAGTTTTTCAAGTTATAGTTTGGGCCGGTCCCCTTTTTAGCAGTACTCGCTGCTCCAATAAAAAAGGGAGGACAATGCCTCCCTTTGTATTACTGTGCTGCTGAGTAAACGTAACATTCAGCGATCCTTTGTTCGTACTAGTAAGCTCTGGCAAAAATAACCCGTTCCTTACTTGGTTTGCCGCTAAAGATGCAGGCACCTTCTTCCTGTACATTATTTAAAGGGATGCAACGAATAGTAGCCTTGGTTTCCTCTTTAATTTTTTCTTCGGTTTCAGGTGTGCCATCCCAATGGGCGCTGATAAATCCGGGTTGTTCAATCAATTGCTTGAATTCCTCCCAGCTGTTAGCTTGGCGTATATGGCTATCGCGGAACGATTTTGCTCTTGCAAAAATGTTCTGTTGAATGTCGGTCAGCAGATTTTCGATGTAACCCGCAATACCCTCAAAAGGCTGCGATGATTTTTCTTTCGTATCGCGGCGGGCAACTTCTACGGTACCGTTTTCAAGGTCGCGCATACCCATCGCTAAGCGCACAGGTACGCCTTTCAATTCATATTCGGCAAATTTAAAGCCGGGACGCTTGGTTTCGTCGTTGTCAAACTTTACCGAAATGCCTTTCGCCTTCAATTCTTTTATCAGCGGTTCTGCTTTGGCACTCAGTTTTGCAAGGTCATCTTCACTTTTATAAATAGGCACAATAACCACCTGCAGGGGCGCTAATACGGGAGGAAGCACCAGTCCGTCATCATCGCTATGCGCCATAATCAGGGCGCCAATTAAACGGGTTGATACACCCCAACTGGTGGCCCAAACATATTCCTGCTTGCCTTCTTTATTCAAAAACTGCACATCAAACGCCTTGGCAAAATTCTGACCTAAAAAGTGCGATGTGCCGGCTTGTAATGCCATGCCATCCTGCATCATAGCCTCAATGCAATAGGTGTCTACAGCTCCTGCAAAACGTTCATTGGCAGTTTTACGGCCGCGTATAACCGGCATCGCCATCCATTGTTCGGCAAACGTGGCGTATACATCCAGCATTTTTTCGGTTTCTTCAATGGCTTCAGCAGGTGTGCTATGTGCGGTATGACCTTCCTGCCATAAAAACTCAGCCGTGCGCAGAAAAAGGCGCGTGCGCATTTCCCAACGCACAACGTTAGCCCACTGGTTGATCAATAAGGGCAGATCGCGGTAGCTTTGAATCCAGTTTTTGTAGCTGTTCCAGATAATAGTTTCCGAAGTAGGACGAACAATTAATTCTTCCTCCAGCTTAGCTTCCGGGTCCACAATTACACCTTTGCCGTTAGGGTCGTTTTTTAAGCGGTAATGGGTTACCACCGCGCATTCTTTAGCAAAGCCTTCTACGTGGGCGGCTTCCTTACTTAAAAAGCTTTTGGGGATAAATAAGGGGAAATATGCATTTACGTGGCCGGTGTCCTTAAACATTTTGTCCAGGGCGTCGCGCATTTTCTCCCAAATGGCGTAGCCATAAGGCTTTATAACCATACAGCCGCGCACGCTGCTGTAATCGGCCAGCCCTGCTTTTAGCACTAGGTCGTTATACCATTGTGAATAATCGTTAACCCGGGAAGTAATTTCTTTTGCCATAACAAAAATTGGTACGATGTTTAGATACTGTTAAAAGAGCGGCTAAAATATCAAAATCATCCGCGGTTAAACTCTTTCGGAATAAATTTGTCTTAACGAAAAACACAAAACACCATGAAACGGATTTTGTCAACGTTGTTTTTGCTGATGCAGGCAGTAGCCTATACCTGGGCGCAGGATGATAAACCCTACGACCCCAGTCAGGATCCTGCCTACCAAAATCAGTATAACCAGCAGAACAACAACCAAAAATATAATAACCCGTCGCAGGTTCCGCAGTATTACAGCGGCCAGCAGCAATCCGGCCCACCGCAACAGCAATATAGCAATGGTAGTAACCAGGGTTCGCAAAATGATGGGTATAGCAACCCGGCCGATCGTTATGATAATGCCGATAACAGCTCAACTTATTCGGATGGTGGTAATACCTATGTAACCAATAACTACTACTACGATAATGATGAAGACTATTTTTACACGAATCGTTTGCGTCGTTATTACACCTCAAATTACGGGGTAAACTACTACAGCTACTGGTTTACACCCAGCTATTACTATGGCTGGAGTAACTGGAACACGGGCTATTACAGCAGCTACGATCCCTGGTATTACGATAGCTGGTGGAGTTGGAATCGTCCCCGCTGCCATGTTTACAGCTACGATCCCTGGGGTAGCAGCTATTACGGCTATTACTGGGGCTTAAATAGTTGCTACTATAACAGTTTTTACTATCCTACTTATTATAATACCTGGAGTTTCTGCAGCACTCCATTTGTATGGGGCGGCTTTGGTCACCACTGCGGTTATTACGGTAATGGATATAACTATGGTTATGGCGGATATTGGAGCGGTTATAACAACGGCTACAACAATGGTTATTACAATGGCTACTGGAATGGCTATTACGATGGTTATTACAGCAGCCCGTATACCTACGGCAATACCGGTAATTACTACGGTAACGGCTATAATTATGGTGGTTACTATAACAGCGGCCCTACGTTTAAAACCGAACCGGGTGTTGGACCAAGCGGCAAACCTACCGTGCAATTAACTCCAATCGAAATACCTAAATCGGGCGTTACCCGCCCTTGGTTGCCTGCCGACCAGGCCGGTAAAAATGTGACGGTGCAGCAAGGTAAAAACAATGTGGGTACCGATAATGTGAAGAGCAACACCGTACCAATGGGATCAACCATTGGCGATGGCTCAGGCAAAGCCGGTAATTCGGATAAATACACCAGTCGCGGCGAGTTACAGCCTAAGTTTGAGGGCGGAAACCAGCCTGCTACCAATGGTCCGTCAAACGCAGGCAATTGGGGTAAAACCAACAACGGCAATGCCGATAATAAACCTGCTACCCAAACCCCTGGTCAGTGGAACGGAGGTTACGGTACTACGCAACCTGGCAACAATGAATCGCCTAAGGCGGGTAATATGCCGCGTGGCTGGACCGAACAGGAACAAAAGCAATGGAATCAACCAAGCCAGCAGCCAGCTACTAATACACAGCCGCAACAACAGCCTAAAACCTGGAGCCAGCAACCGCAACAACAAGATCCGCAGCCGCGTGGTTGGGGTAATAACCAACAACAGGAGCAGCCTAAGCAGTGGAGTCAACCGCAGCAGGAGCAGCCGCGGCAATATTCGCAACCGCAGCAGCAACAACCACAGCAGCAGCCTAAGCAATGGGGAGGAAATCAACAGCAGGAACAACCCCGTCAATGGAGTCAGCCACAACAACAGCAACAAACACAGCCGCAACCTCGTGGTGGTGGTTGGAGTCAGCCACAACAGCAAAGTCAGCCACGGCAGGATTTTAGCCAGCCGCGTCAAATGGAGCAGCCGCGTCAAAACTTTAGCCAGCCAAAGCAAAACTTCAACAGTTCGCCGGCACCGGCCCCTCAACAAAACAAAAGTTTTAGCCCTGCTCCGCGCGGCGGAGGTGGCAATTTCGGAAGACATTAATAAAACTTGATAACTCACTCAATGGCGGATTCCTCTACAGGATTCCGCCTTTTTATTTTGCTTTGACCCTATATGAAACGAATATGCTCGTTCACCTTATTGCCTGTCCTCTTGTTTTTTATGGGCTGTGCTCCTTCGGCAAAAATGCACGATTATGATGCCTTGCGTTATCTGCAGGGTGGCAGTACCACAAATGGCAAGGTGCAGGTAACCTTTTTAGGTGTAGCAAGTATGTTGATTGATGATGGCCAAACCCAATTGTTGATGGATGGGTTTGTGAGCAGACCGGGTCTTTTTAAAACTGCATTCGGAAAAATTAAAAGTGATACCGTACTGGTAAAAAAAGTGATTGCAGATTTGGATATGCACCACCTCATGGCTGTGTTCACAGCGCATTCCCATTACGACCATGCAATGGATGCCCCTTACATGGCCCGGTTTACAGGGGCTCAACTGTTCGGTTCAACTTCTACTTTAAATATCGGCAGGGGAGCGGGGTTGAGCGAAAAGCAACTACAGTTATATGAACCGGGCCGCGAACTTCATTTTGGCGGGTTTACAGTGGTTATTCTCAACAGCCGTCACACACCACCCATTAAGATAATGGGTAAAAGTAATGATGATCTGGGTGTCGAAATTAAAAAGCCCCTGCAGCAGCCGGCTAAATTGCAAGCCTATACCGAAGGCGGTGCTTACGACGTGCTGATAAAACACCATGGCAAAAGTATGCTGATCAAGGCCAGTACCAATTTTATTCCCGGTGCCTTGGATACGCTTCATGCCGATGCGCTGTTTTTAGGTATTGCTTCGCTTAGTAAACAGGGCGAAGCATTCCGGGATAGTTTTTATAGCCAAACCATTAAAGCTCTGAAACCAACGGTTATTATACCGGTTCATTGGGATAATTTTTTTAAACCGCTTAGTAATCATTTGCCTGCTCTACCAAAACTGGCGGGCAATGTTAAGGAGGACTTGAATTATTTGGTTAACCGCACCAGGCAGGATAGCGTGCAGTTACATCTGATGCAGGGCTACGACCGTATGGAGTGGTAGCTTAGTCTGCTTTGCCTTTCAGGCGTTCTACCCCACTTTCGTCGTTTCTGTATTTTTTGGAAAGCATGCCCAGGCGTAATTTAAATCCTGCATTAAACAGGCGGCCTTCCAGTGGTGCGTAAATTTCCGAGAAGGTGGGATGACTGTAGGTGGGGCCCGGTTGAACAATAGGGCCATAACTGGTTTGGCGGATGTCAAATACATTCTCCAGGTTGGCAAACAGCAGCAAAAACTTATAGCTGTATTGAGTTACTATACCAAATTCCCATATGCCATGCCCCGAGCGGCCATTACTTAGTTTAACAGCACTGTAGTAATAACAATCAATACCCACGGCAAAATTCTTGATCTCGTAGCCCACGAGCATGGAGAGGATGTGCTTCGATGTAAGCGGCGCAATGCTGCGTACATTGTTTAATTTAAAGTTGTTATCGGTTAAGGTGTAGGTTATAGATGCATCAAATCCACGATACCCAATCCGCAGGCTGGTTTCCACACCTAAACTGCGCTGCCATCCATTAGCATTCATATAGTACAGCGCCTGGCAATCTGTATTGGTGCAACCATCAATGGTGTTTGTAAGCGGCAGCATAGGCTTAAAAATATGCGTAACAAAATACATTTGATTAATGGCCACATTTACGCCGCTGTTGGATGGTATTTTAACCAATAAATCGAGCGTTCCACCTAAACTTAATTCAGGTTTAACACTATCGCCAATCGGGCGCACATTAATAAAGCGCGCTTCTTCGCTCTCGTCCTGAAAAATGGTAGGTAGTTTGTAGCCCATACCTACATTTAAACGGGTAGTAAAAATGTCATTCCATTTTTGTTTCCAGGCAAGGTGAGGCAGTGCGTAAATACGATACTTGTTGTTGTAGTCCAGTCGTAAGCCTCCTTCAAAAGTGGTTTTCGAATTATAGAGATAGTTGTATTGAGCAAAAAAACCTCCGGTGTAAAAGCTGTAGTTTCTTGCAATACCTGCCGAGTCCGGCGCTTCACTGAATTTATCAGTGCGGAAATCAAGCCCGATTACCAGGTCGTGCTTTTGCCGGAACCAGTGGTAGTTTAATTCCGTGGCCGAACTTAGCTGCTCCCCTTTAAAAAGGTAATAGGGTAGTTGAAGGTCGCGCTTAAAATAGTTAACGGCGTTTTTTAAAGTCAGCTTACCACCTGCACCAAAATTATATTGAAACTTCAGGTTGCTGGCCACGTGATCGGAGAGGTTTTTTTCGTAGTAGTTATACGTGGTATCAGCTTTGCCGGCAATAGCAGGCAATGCGCCCCCTGTGCGGTTTTCGTGGGTGTAACCAATGCCAATGTTAAGTTTGGCATGCGGCCCCAAATCAAAATACAATTGCGGATTTACCGAGTAACGTTGTAGGCGCGGTGTTTCGCTAAATTTATCACCATCCCAATCCTTTTCTTTTTGCCAGCGGTACAAACCCATCACTGAAAAAGAAAACCACTTGAATTTCTGACTGGCATAAGCACCGGCATCTACGGCCTTGCTGCTTTCTGCATTGGCCATAATATCGTATACCGGTTTCTCGCTGGGCTCCTTGCTTATCAGGTTAATAACGCCTGCAATGGCATCTCCCCCGTAAAGGGTCGAAGCCGGTCCTTTTATAATTTCTACCTGCTTAATATCCAGCGGTGGTATTTGGGTAATACCAATTACATTGGCAAAACCCCCAAACACCGGGAAACCATCTTTTAATACCTGCACATATCTGCTGCGCATACCTTGTAAGCGTATACTCATGGTGCCGCCGGTGGCCGATGTGCGTTGCACCTGCACGCCCGGCTGTTCGCGCAATACATGCGAAACATCACTGGGCTTATCACTCATGCGCTCATCTACTTCAGCTTCGCTGATCACTTCTACACGGGTAGGCAACTCCTCTGTTTTCTTTTCGTTTCTGGTGGATACCACTACCACTTCATCCAATTCCTGTTCAATCGATTCCAGTTTAACTTCAGCTGTGTCCGCTTTGTTTAGTGGGAAACTTAGCTTTATTTTTTTGCGGTAATACCCAATCAAACTAAAAACGATGCTTTGTTCGCCATCAGGCACATGGCTGAGTACAACAAAGCCGGTCGAGTCCGAAGATGAGGCAATGGCCGTACCTTCCACTGCTACGGTTACACCCTCTATTGGTTCTTCGCTTTCTTTATCCGTTAAACGTGCTGTAAAGTTAGAGTTGACAGGTGCTATACCCTGTTGGGCTTGCAGACAGCAGCCAAAGCAGGTAAGCAGTAATATGAGGAGGCCTTTTTTCAAAGCAATCAGTAGGCTAAAATAAAACAAGCCCGGCCAATTAAAAGCGCCGGTTATCTCGGGGGTAAAAGTTGCTTTTTAAGCGTTGTTGGCCCCAAAACCGGGCTAAGCAGGAAACTCTCCCGCACCTTCCCGTACTAATACCGGTTCTGCACCGGTATAATCTATAATGGTAGAAGGAGTATTGCCACCTGTGCCCCCATCAATCACAATATCAACGGTGTGGTCATACAATTCATAAATTTCCTGCGGATCGGTGATGTATTCCAGTATGGTATCCTCGTTTTTAATAGAGGCTGAAAGTATAGGTGCTCCCAGGGCATCTACAATAGCGCGTGCAATGGCATTATCAGGCACGCGTATACCCACTGTCTTTTTATTGTATCCGTATATTTTGCTGATGTTGTGGTTACCGTTCAGGATAAAGGTGTAAGGTCCGGGCAATACGCGCTTCATCATTTTATACACCGGCGTAGGCACCGCGGTGGTAAAATCGGTAATATGGCTAAGGTCGTAACATACCATCGAAAAGTTGGCCTTATTGGGTTTAATGTCTTTTAACCGGCACAGCTTTTCGTAGGCATCGCGGTGGGTTAAATCGCAACCCAGCGTATAAACCGTATCAGTAGGGTATATAATTACACCCCCTTTTTTCAGGCAATTCACTACCTGGTTTATCAGGCGGTCATCAATGTTATCAGGATTTATTCGCAGTAGCACTGGATTGCGGTTTTACGATTTCAAAATTCACAATTCTTTCGCGAAGATAATCAGGAATTAGGGTGGTTTTGTTCGTTTTATAATCAAACATTACCATTGTAGTAAAGCCGGTAGTGGTTAACTCCTCCTTGCCGTCCACAATACTGGTGATCATATATTGCAGTTCAAAGCTTTTGGTGCCCAGCTTGCTGGTGCGCACGTAAATAAAAGTGGGGTTCGGGAATACCACCGGACGCAGGTAGTCAACATGCGCATTGGCCAGTATCGCGCCGTCCATCTTCCAGTCCCATTGGCAGCTCTCGTGAAAATAGTACACACGTGCCTGCTCAAAATAGGTGAGGTATACGGCATTGTTTACGTGCCGCATTTCATCCATATCACTCCACCTGATGTCTACTTCCCGCTTAAAGCGGAAGGCCTGTTTCATTTCTTCCAGCGTCATACTTCCTGTTGGTTATAGCCGGTTTACCATGTAGCACTGGGCCTGGACAAACCATGCTTGTTTTTTCATTAAACAAATTTCATAAAACGCGGCGAAAATAAAGGGAAAATCAAATCGCCAAAGCCCTTATCTTCGCCCAAAAATTAACAAGCATGGTTGCACTTCCGCTCTCCGTACTGGCCTTTGCTGCCGGTGTTTACATTTTGGTAAAGGTTAAAAGCCAGTTTATGGGCAAATTGTTCGAAGCACTTGCCTGGCTGGTAATTGTACTTTCGCTGGTGGCTATTGGTTTTACGGGCTTTAAAGCGCTGCATTGTAATGGCGGCGAATGTGGTAAAGGCGAGTGCAAAGTGGAGCAGAAAGAGATTGTAATCCAGAACGGCGAAGGCGGTAACCATTGCAGCATGAACAACGAGGGCGGTATGGCCAGCTGCTGCAAAATGGAAGGCGATAGCATGGTAATGGATGCTGCTGCCTGCGAAAAAATGATGGGGAAAGAGGCCTGCGATAAAATGATGAAAGAACGTGGCCGCTGCATTATGAGCAAAGAGGAGTGCAGCAAGGCCTGCCAAACTTCCGGTAAAGCCGATTGTTGTGCCAATGCCGGTCACGCCGGTTGCCAGATGGATATGGGCAAAGGCGAGTGCCCCATGATGAAAGCCGACGGTGATAAGCCGGCCTGCTGCAAAAAGGATAAATAAACCCGGCTATCAGCGATTTTTACCGGTTGGACTAATGATATAAGCCTGCATGAAGGATTTTGAAATTTACCTGCGTCCTACGCATTTTATTGATTCGGATAACCCCGATGTTATTGCTTACGCTAAAAGCAAAACACAAGCTACTACCGATAAGCAAAAAGCCATTGACCTCTACCTGGCTGTACGGGATGATATCTTGTATGATCCGTATCACCTGATACTAAACCCCGATCTTATTTCCGCCTCTATCACCCTTCAGCGTGGCAGGGGTTATTGTGTCGAGAAATCGCTGTTGTTGGCGGCTGTGGGTAGGGTTCATGGCATCCCTTACCGGTTGGGGTTTTCTATAGTGCGAAATCACTTAAGTCCCCCAAAGTTTGTCGAGATGCTTCGCTCGGATAAGTTCGTGTTTCACGGCTATAACGAGTTTTGGATAGATGGCAAATGGGTGAAGTGCACACCAGCCTTCAATAAAACCCTGTGCGACCGCTTTGGTGTGGAAGCGCTGCCTTTTGATGGCGAAAACGATTCTATATTTCATGCGTACGAGGGCGGTAAAAAATACATGGAATATCTGCACGAATACGGTCAGTTCGATGACCTGCCTTATGAGCTCTTTGTGCAGGAACTAAAAGTGCATTACCCGCACCTGTTCCAGGGCGATAATTTAAAATCGTGGAGCGAACAGGGCTTTTAAAAAGTAAACTTTAGGAATAAAAAAAGGAGCACAGCGCTCCTTTTTTGTTTTATAACAGCTTTTGTGCGTTACACGTAATACGGTGAAATAAGTAGGTAAACTACAACACCGGTTACCGATACATACAACCACAGCGGGAAAGTGTACCGGGCTATTTTTTTATGCTTGCCAATATCGCCCGAAAGACTGCGGTAAGCAGTTAGAAGGATAAAGGGAAGAATGATTGCGGCCAGTATAATGTGCGAAGCCAGAATAATCAGGTAAATAGTGCGCAATGTCCCAGTTCCTTTATAGGAGGTCTCACCGGCAAACAAGTGGTGGGCTATATACGATACCAGGAAAACTACCGATAATACAATAGCGCCCAGCATGATGTTTTTGTGCGCTTCAATTTTGCGTTGCTTCACCAGAATAAATGCAGCTACTAACAATACCGACACGGCAGAATTGATAACGGCATTCAACTGCGCAAATAAATGAGGGTTAAAACCCAGGTTTACTTCCCATTTAAATTTGCTGAGTACTACCACTGCAGCAAACACTACAAAACTTACAACGCCAATTAACTGGTAAGCCAGTTTGTCGTTTTTAGGAATGGAGATGTTCATGTGTGATTGAATTGATGTTTAGAATAATTTCTTAGTGGTCTGTTTTTGTTTCTTAAAGCTAAAGCCCTGCGATGACTCTGTCAACAACAGGGCGATGTCGCCTTCTAGCTTAAATACGCTGGCAGTATCTACACCGCTGTAAAAGCCGCGTATTATACCTTCGCCATCCACCAGCACAATTTTCTCGCTGTGCACAAAGGCTTCAGGTCCACCGCCATCATCGTCCTTAGCCGTAATGTGAAACCCCTCTTCGGCCAGTTTAAAAATATCCTGTTTGCTGCCACGTAAAAAGAACCACTTCCCCGGCACGGCATCATGTTCTTCGGCGTAGGCATGCAGGGCGGCTACCGTATCGCGTTCGGGGTCCACCGAAAAGGAAAGCAACCGGAAGTTCTCATCCTTTATAAAATCGCGTTGTACGCGTTCCATGCTGTTGCTCAGCTTAGGGCAAATACCCGGGCAGGTGGCAAAAAAGAAATCTGCCACATAAATAGTGCCCCTCATTGAGTCCAATTCCAGCGAGTCGCCGTTATGCGTTTGAAATTTGTAGTTCGGTATTTTCTGATAAACCGTATCGGTATAATGGGTGCCTTCACGATCCACCGTGTCAATTACCCCTATCGGATATAAACGCCGAGGACTCTTTGGCCGGGGCACCTTGCTTAGTGGCCGGAATAGGAAAAAGAAGAATACCGGCAGCACCAAAACAATACTGAGGGCAAATATGCGGATGCGTTTGTCTTTCATGTTTTTCTAAAAGCGGCGCAAAGTAAAGCCATCCCGCTGTATAAAACTATAGGTAAGGTAATTTGTTTGCTAAAACCGGCAGATACCCTATAAAAGCAAGAAGCCGTTCCTTTCGGAACGGCTTCTTTTAGGGATAATCAGGCCCAAAAATTTTAACGTACCAGGTTAAACTTGGCTACAGCTGTTTCACCCGCGTTGGTTACGCGAACAAAGTATAAGCCGTTGCTCAGGCTGCTTAAGTCGGCAGTAATGTTTTGTTTGCCGGCTTGCAGGTTTTCATTTACCAGGTTTTTAACCAGTTTGCCGTTTACATCCAGTACATCAACAGCAAGTTTTTCTGCTGTTTTCAGTTCAAAATTAAGGAACAGCACATCGTTTGAAGGATTAGGATAGATGCTCATGCCTAATTCCGTTGCCAGATCGTTGATAGCGGTATACTCAGGCAACGCTACAAACGGACCACCGGCTGAGGTAATCAGGTATAAACCAAATGCTTCGCCGTTATTATTGGCTCCTGGATCCAGGAAGCCTGAAGCAAGGATAGTGCCTGCCTGGCCTGCACGGCTGGTTAAGTCAGCCACATAACGCTTCAGGGTAGTGGTACCTGCACCGTCTTTCAGATCAAGTATGTAGTTATCGGCCGGCACAGATATGTAACCGGTTAAATCGTTGTACTTGGCATCATTTACCAGGTTGCTGCCTCCGCTTACATCAACATCTACGGTTGGAGCATCGGTTGCACCATGGTCTACAAAAAACTGGAAGTGCGATGGGTTGGTTGAAGAAACCTGACCTGGGTTTTTAACCTTCAGATCAAACGCTGTATTTACACCATCGGGGTTAGCCGCAAAGCCGGTGCCTACCAGGCCTTGTGCAATACCTACATAAATCTGGCCGGGGCTAAAGAACATGGTCTTGCTCCAGAAGGTATCATTGATCGATGTAGAATTGCCCGGTGCAAATGCTATTTGGATCGGGAAATCGGCAGTCATAATACCCAGCGCAGGCGATGCATTGCGGAAAGCAAAATCGTTGAAGTAACGGGCACCGTTGATATATACGTCAACCGTTGCACCTGCTGGATCTGCACAGTTGTGTACAAATTGCACGGTTGCAGTTTGGCGACGGGTAAACTCAACTACCTGGCCGCTTGGTAAAGCGCCAAACAGTTTTAAACCTGCGCCGTTATTGTTGTTGGCTGGGTTTTGGAAACCCGATGTAAAGGCAAATACGCCCGAACCGCCATAGTTGCTCAGGTTTGCTATCCAGGTGTCATACAAGGTAGCAGAGTCACCGGAAGAAAACTCAAACGCATAGTAGTAAGGAGGGAACTGCAGGTAGCTGCTCACTTCTTTATACTTAGCATTGTTTACAACCAGAGGCCCGCCGCTGCGGATGCGGAAATCCGCAGCACCGATATCGCTCAATCCTTCAGCAAAAGCTATATCAACCAATGCCGGGTTACCATTGCTGATAACTGCATTTTGTTTTACCACAATATCCAAACCGGTCGAAATACCATCAGGGTTAGCAGCAAAGCCTGTTCCTACAACACCGGTAGCCATAGCTACGTAGTTAGTGCCGGGGGTAAAGAAATAAGTCCAGGTTTTAATGGTATCTGCCCACGAAGTTGAATTACCCGGTGCTATACCTACTACAATAGGGTAATCAGCAGTAATTGGAATAAACGGTGTAGCTCCGCGGAAATGCAGGTTAGGGAAACCTAACTGACCGTTCACGTAAATATCAACGGAGTCAGCCAGTGGATCCGGACTGTTGTGTATCAATTGCACGTTAGCAGTTTGGCGAACAGGTAAAGCAACTACAGTACCGTCATCCAGCACAGCAAACAGGCCAAAAGCTGGTCCGTTATTGTTAGCCGATGGCGTTAAAAAGCCCGAAGCCATAACCGTGGCACCACGGCCACCTAAGCCGCTCAGGTTCGCAATCCATGTATTTACCACCGAAGATGAATCCTCTGTAATTACTTCCAACTGATACCAGGTTGGCGGCACAGTCAGGTAACCGGTAATATCGCCGTATTTAGCATTATCAACTAATAAGGGTCCGCCACTGCGCACGCGAACATCCACACCTGGGGCATCGGTAGCGCCATGGAATACATTTACATCAATAGCAGCGCCGTTGCTGCCTGTTGAATGAGCACCTGCAAATACTTTCAGGTCAAAATTGATAGAGCGGCCGTTGGGGTTAGCGGCAAAACCGCTGCCTACTACGCCACTGGCTATGATGGTATATTTTTCATTGGCTGCCAGCGAGTCGAACCAAAAGGTTTTGATGGTGTCTGCTTCGCTGCTGGAAGTTTTTGGCGCGATACCTATACGCAAAGGTACCGAGGCCGGTAACGACATAAATGGGGTAGCCGTGCGGAAGGCGAAATCGTTGCCAACTAAGCTGCCGTTCAGGTATACGTCCACAGTATCGGCTGCGGGGTCGGCGCAGTTATGGATAACCTGCACGGTAGCCGATGGGCCGCCGCCCGCAAATGCTGCGCCTGATAGCAGGAGGCCAACAGCAAAGGTTTTTAGTTTAAGTAATGGGTTTCTCATGTCAATCTAATTTTTGTTTAATAATTACAATCCGCAAGTTAAACATCTGCCGGTAAAAAAGGTTCATATAAAGCCTAAAAATTTAACATGGTCTTAACGCTTCATTGGGTGCTTCCTACGGTTCGGAGAGTAAAATTTTCACATAGCCCGAAAGCAGTTGTTTAACACAATCAGTAGGCTTTCCTTTGCACGGCAAATCTGCTGATAATGAAAAAAGTAGTTTCTCTTTCTGCAAGTATAGCATTGGCGCTCATGCTGTTGCTGTTTATAAGCTGTAACCGGGCTAAAACCATCCGTGCCGAGCGTAAGGCCATTACCGAAGCGGTGTATGCCTCGGGCTTTCTGGTGCCTAAAAACGAGTATAAAGTGTATGCCCTGGCCGATGGCTACATTACCGAAAAGTATAAGGAAGCCGGCGATGAGGTAAAAAAAGGAGAAGTTATACTACAGGTTCAAAACGATGCCACCGCAGCCAAACTCAGTGCTTCAGGCAGTGCCTACGAACTGGCCAAACAAAATGCATCCGATAATTCGCCCGTGTTGCTCGACCTCAAAAACAAAATAAAAAGTGCGGAAGCTAAATTCCGTAACGATTCGCTCAACTACCAGCGATATAAAAATATGTTTGATGCCAATGCACTAACAAAATCGCAGTTAGACCAGGCTGCGCTGGCACTGGAGGTATCAGGTAACGATTTGCAATCGGCACGCGAAATGTTCCGCAAAACGAAAGATCAGTTACAGGTAGAATTAAAAAACGCGCAAAGCGGATTAGCTGCTTCGGGTTTAGAAGCCGGTAATTTTACGGTACGTAGTTTAATGGATGGCGTGGTTTACGACCTTACCAAGGAGCTGGGCGAAGCCGTACGCCGCAACGATATTATCGCTGTTATCGGCGAAAAGGGCAGTAAAATCTTACAACTGCAGGTCGATCAGCAGGATATCGATAAAGTAAAAGTGGGGCAGGAGATTGTAGTTAAAATGGATATTACCGGTAATAAAATTTACAAAGCGCAGGTTACCAAAATCTATCCGAACATGAACCAGAGCGACCAAAGTTTTAAGGTGGAAGCTGAGTTTACCGAAAATTACGACATGCCTTTTGTACATACCTCGCTGGAGGCCAACATCATTATTGCTAAAAAGGACGATGCACTGGTGATACCTAAAAGCGTAGTGCTGGGCGAAGATGAAGTAGAAGTTAAAGGGTCTGCCATGAACAAGAAAGTGAAGATCAAAAAGGGCATGGAGAACATGGAATATGTGGAAGTGCTGGAAGGTATTACTGCGAATGATGAAGTGGTGTTGCCAAAAGCTAAATAGTTAACCAAACCGGGGTAGTAGCATGTTTGCTGTAAATTTTGAAATCGCTAAAACGCACCTGCTGGCTAAAAAGCGCCAAACGTTTATTGCTATGCTGGGGGTTACCTTTGGTATCGGCATGTATATCCTCATGATCAGCTTCATGTCGGGATTCAATGAGTTTTTGGAAGATACACTTCTTTCGTCTACACCCGATGTGCACATTTATAACGATATACAAACCGATTATTCGCACTCCATATTAGATGCCATCAGCGATACGAATAAGGTGCTTAATGTAGTATATCACCCAAAGCCTAAGGATATAAACCCTAATATCCGTAACGCCGGCAACATAATAGAGGATCTGAAAAAGGATGATCGTGTGCTGGCCGTATCGCCGCAGCTGAGTACGCAGGTGTTTTATACCAGTGGCCCGGTGCAGATTAACGGCAGTTTGAACGGGGTGGATATAGTGCCCGAAAGCCGCCTTACAGGTTTGGGCGATAAAATGAAGACCGGTCGAATTGAGGATTTATTGACCATCGATAATGGCATATTAATGGGGCATGGTCTGGCCAATAAATTAAATGTGCGTGTGGGCGATCTGGTTACCCTGGCTAGTCCTAAAGGAACAGCCATGCGTTTCCGCGTGGTAGGCACCTTTCAGTTCGGTATTGGCTCGCTCGATAATATCCGCAGTTATGTAAATGTCTCTAAAGTGCAGCAACTGCTGGGTAAGGATAATCAGTATTACACCGATATAAACCTGAAACTGAAAAACTATCAGTTGGCAACCGAAATGAGTAAAGAGTTTGCCACCCGCTATGGATATAAAGTGGATGATTGGCAAACAGCGAATGCCTCTGCCATGGTATCCATCAATATCCGGAATGTAATGACGGTCGTAATTTCCTTTACCCTGTTGGTGGTGGCCGGTTTTGGCATTTACAACATCATGAGCATGACCATTCAGAATAAATTGAAGGACATTGCCATTTTAAAGGCACAAGGCTTTTCAGGCAGCGATGTGCGCCAGATATTCCTTACCGAATCAATAACCATCGGGGTGTTCGGTGCAATACTTGGTTTGTTATTGGGCCTGGTGCTTAGTTATGGGGTCTATACCCTGCCATTCCCTAAAAATGAGTTTATAAGTATCACCCATTACCCGGTCGTATTTCACTGGTATCATTATGCTTTCGGGTTGTGGTTCGGTATCATAACAACGCTTATAGCGGGATTGATGCCGAGTGTTAAGGCAGGTAAAATTGACCCTGTAGCTATTTTACGCGGATAAACGCTAACGAGGATAAATAAGTGGTATGAGCGTAGTATTAGAAACCATTAAGCTGAACAAATACTTTCACGAGCCGGATGAATTCCGTGTGTTGAAGGATGTTTCCTTTACCGTGCAAAAAGGCGAATTTGTATCTATCGTTGGCAAGTCGGGCTGCGGTAAAAGCACCTTGCTATATCTTATTTCTACTTTGGATACCGATTACCAGGGCGAGATCATAATTAACGAGCGAAAAGTAACAGGCCTGGGGCAGAATGAATTAGCAAAATTCCGGAATGAACATATTGGCTTTGTTTTTCAGTTTCACTTTTTACTTCCGGAGTTCACCGCACTAAAAAATGTTATGATACCTGCGGAAAAATTGGGTAAGTATTCCAAAAGCGAAATAGAAGACCGTGCCTACGAAAAGCTAAAGTGGCTGGATATGCAGGATTTTGCCACAAAACTAAGCAGCAAACTTTCGGGTGGTCAGCAACAGCGCGTAGCAATTGCACGTGCACTCATCAACGATCCCACCATTATCATGGGCGACGAACCTACCGGTAACCTCGATAGTAACAACACCAAAATAGTATTCGATATTCTGCGCGATCTTTCTAAAAGCAAAAACCAAACTATTATTTCGGTTACACACGATACCGAGTTTGCTGCCAACAGCGACCGTGTTATTGAAATGAAAGACGGTGAAATAGTGCATCCATGAAACTGAAACAGGAAAACAAAATTGCCCTCTTATCCATCGGTATTATCTTCACGGTATTTACCCTGGTTAAGTTTTTGTTTTTCCCGGGCCAAAATTTAAAATGGCATGTTGTAACGGGCTTGGTAGGCCTGGTTTTCATTTTCTTCTTCGGCTTTATTGTCAGGGCTATCGATATTTATCTCGATCGCGTTTTCCCCTTCGAGCGTAATATCTTCAAGCGTATAGCCATTCAGTTTCTGGTAACACTTACGGTGTTGTTTGTGTTTCGCTATGCAAGTGCCATTATTTTCCTCGAGAAGGTGCACATGCAGATAAGCCGCGAGCTTTGGATTGTATCCTTCGTTATTAACACCTTTATGGTGCTTTCTATTATCCTTTCCATTTTCGGATATCACTTTTTTTCGCGCTGGAAGGAAGAAAAAGTACGCGCCGCAGAACTCGATAAGGAAAAGGCTCTGGTGCAATACGATAACCTTCGAAACCAGTTAAATCCGCACTTTCTGTTCAATGCGCTTTCGTCGCTTAACTCGCTGATCTTTGAAAATCCCCAGTTAGCCTCTGATTTTTTACAACAACTGGCAAAGGTTTATCGCTATGTGCTCGAGCATAAGGAAAAGAACCTCGTTACACTGCAAACCGAAATAAACTTTGTAAACCATTACGCACAATTACTTAAAACACGTTTCGAGAGTGCGGTGGAGATTACCTATCAGCTGAGCGACGAAAGCCGCGAGTTGAAAATTGTACCGGTAACCCTGCAAATACTTTTTGAGAATGCCGTAAAGCATAACATTGTTTCTACTGCCACACCCTTGCGTATAGTTATCAGCGATGAGGACGGTATGCTGGTAGTGCAGAATAACATTCAGCGTAAACAAAGGGTCGAATCATCCAACGGCCAGGGACTCGAAAATCTAAAGAACCTGTATCGTTACCTGTCCGTACGCAAAGTGCTGGTAGTAGAAGATCCGGACACCTTTGCCGTAAAAATTCCGCTCATTGCTTAATTTAATGGCTATGAAAATTGTAATTGTAGAAGACGAACCCCTGGTAGCCAAAAACCTGCAGCGACTGCTGAAACAAATTGACCCGGCTATGGAAGTGATAGCCGTGCTGGATTCGGTAGCTGGTGCTGTAAAATGGCTGAACGAACATCCGCATCCCGATCTGTTCTTCTTTGATATTCAACTCAGCGATGGTGTTAGCTTCGATATTTTCGAGAAGGTTAAAATCGAAAGGCCTGTAATTTTTACAACGGCCTATAACGATTATGCTATTCGTGCATTTAAGGTTAATAGTGTCGACTACCTTTTAAAGCCTATTGACAAAGAATACCTCGAGGCAGCTATCGTCAAGTTCAAAAAATATCATGGGAATGGCGATAGTTATGTAGGCGAGCAAATGAAAACATTGCTGGCAAACATGCAGCAGAACAATGTGCCTAAATACAAAGAGCGTTTCCTGGCACACTTTAAATCAGGTATGGTACCGGTGGCCGAAAACCATGTTGCCTTTTTTGTGAAGGAAACAATCATTTACCTGGTAACCTCTGAAAACGAAAAGCTGGTTACCGATTACAATACCATCGACGAAATCGAAGAGGTGGTAAACCCTGCCCGGTTTTTCAGGGCCAATCGCCAAACCATTATTCATATTAACGAGGTGGAAACTTACAAGAAACACGATACCGGTAAAATAGAGGTACATCTTAAATGCGATAAAAACCTGCGTATTGATGTAAGCCGCGAAAAGGCACACGAGTTTATCGCCTGGCTGGAGGGGGAAAAAGCATGAGCACAGTAATTCAATACCATATCGAAACGCTCGATGAAATTGCAAAGCAGGTGCAACTGCATTTTGGCAATATGGATACGGCCGCCCTTAATTGGAAACCATCTCCTGATGCCTGGAGCATTGCACAGGTGCTCGATCATATTATGGTTTCCGATAGCACCTACTACCCCCAGTTCGATGCACTGCTGGCAGGCACGCACAGGCAAACCTGGTACATGAAAATCCGCTTCATCAGCCGTTTTTGGGGTGCCCGTCTTATTAAGGACGCTGGACCGGTAATAAGTAAAAAGTTTAAAAATCCTGCGGTTTTTAGCCCTTCGCAAAGTGCATTGCCTGCTGATATATTAAACCGGTTTGCAGCACACCAAAAGCAGATGAAGGAATACTTCATGAAGCTTCAATCATTTGATCCTCAGATAACTATCTTATACTCTCCGGTTACTAAATTAATTACTTACAACCTTGCCGATTTATTTCAAATTCTGCTGGGGCATCAACAGCGTCATATCGGACAGGCTTTAAGGGTGCTGGCCAGTATGAACAAATGTCACTAAGTGCCATGACTTGTGTCATATTTCATGTTCTTTAATACATTCACTTTTGTTGTGTGAAGGGTATAAACCCAATGCCATTAATCGTAAACAAAATTGCGGTTGGTAAAATTAAGGAGGTAAATGGGACCCCGATATCATTAAAAAGCGAAAAAAGAAGAACTATGACCACCGACAAAGTTAGAATTGACAAGGTGAAGCTGGAACAAGCTGCGTATGTGTTTAAAGCCGTAGCACATCCTGTGCGTTTGGCAGTTATTAACCTGCTGGACGAAAACGGCAGAATGACGGTAAATGATTTATGCGCTAAAACCAATTGCGAACAGTCGCTGTTATCGCACCACTTGGCAACTATGAAGCAAAAAGGCCTCTTAAGTTCCGAGCGTCAGGGCCAGAATATATTCTATTCGTTGAAGGATTCTGCGCTTACACAAATGATGAACTGCCTGGATAAGTGCATGTTACCTACGCAAAACTAGGTTATTCACAAACTTTCATGTTGCGGGTGTTCACCTGCCTGAGCAGTCTAAAACTGTTTATTTTTGTAGCTTAATTAGTGGCTATGAAAGTTGAACAGTTATATACCGGTTGCCTGGCAGAAGCAGCCTATTACATCGAAAGCAATGGTGAAGCGGCAATTATTGACCCCTTGCGCGAAACAGCTCCCTATCTGAAGCGTGCAGAAAAGGATGGTGCACGTATCAAGTATATTTTCGAAACACACTTTCATGCCGATTTTGTATCCGGACATGTAGAGTTAAGCCATAAAACAGGGGCCCGGATAGTCTTCGGGCCCTCTGCTGTTTGTAGCTACGAGTGCGATATAGCCACAGATGGACAAGAATATAAGGTGGGGGCACTCACTATTCGAGTTTTGCATACGCCTGGCCATACCATGGAATCAAGTACCTACTTGTTACTGGATGAAACCGGAAAACCGTATTGCATTTTTACCGGTGATACGCTTTTTATAAATGATGTAGGTCGTCCGGACTTAGCTATTAAATCCGATTTGACTGTCGAAGATCTGGCGGGCCATTTGTACACATCGCTGCATACTAAAATTTTGCCTTTGCCCGATGATGTGATCGTATATCCTGCACACGGCGCTGGCTCGGCCTGTGGCAAAAATATGGGGAAGGAAACCTTCGATACACTTGGCCATCAAAAGCAGGTGAATTACGCTTTACAACCCATGCGTAAGGACGCTTTTGTAAAAGCAGTTACCGAAGGTTTAAGTGCAGCCCCGCAATACTTCCCTAAAAATGCGATTTTAAATAAAACAGGTGCAAAGGGGCTGGATGAAATACTAAAAACCGGAATGAAAGCCTGGGCCCCTGCCGATTTCGAAAACGTGGCCGATTCCTCTGGTGCGTTGATATTGGATACCCGTAAGCAGCAGGACTTTGTAAAAGGCTTTGTGCCGGGTGCTGTCTTCATTGGTATAGATGGGCAATTTGCGCCATGGGTGGGTGCGCTTATTAACGATTTAGCGCAACCAATATTACTGGTATGCGAAGCCGGAAGAGAAGAAGAATGCATTACCCGTTTAGCCCGTGTAGGTTACGATAATACGATAGGCTATCTGCAGGGCGGGGTGGAAGCCTGGAAAGCTGCAGGTAAAGCGGTGGACACGCTTACATCTATCACAGCGCAGGAATTTGAGCAACAATATGCTGCCGATTTACAGGTGTTGGATGTGCGTCGCCCCGGTGAGTTTGAAGGAGGCCACCTCTCTAATGCCGATAACAAGCCGCTGGACTATATCAACGATTGGACCGGTCTGCTTAACAACACGCAAACCTACTATGTGCATTGTGCTGGTGGTTACCGCTCGGTTATCGCGGCTTCCATACTCCGGGCACGGGGCTACCACAACCTGGTGGATGTAGCAGGCGGTTGGGGAGCAATTAAAAACACCCACCTGCCCGTAGAAACAGGCGTTTTAAAAAACGGATAACTGCTAAAATTGTATAAATGCCGAAGCACTGGTGGGCAAGCAGAAAACCTAGCCCGCTTTTTGAATACGAAACCTCTATATTGCAAATAAGTAAATCCGATTGCTTCATGAAGTTTAAGTTTCTGATAATAATGTTGGCCTTAACGGCTTGTATGGGTAGCAGCAAACCAGATCCGGCAAAAACGCCTTATACCGCTGCCCCAACAGGTATGACCTTCGATATGTATCTCAGTCAGGTTAAACAAGCCCATCTGGTACTGGTTGATTTTAATGCTACCTGGTGCGGCCCCTGCAAAACATTAAAACCTATCGTACAAAAGGTTATCCGCAAAAATGGCGGACGCGTATTGTTGATGGATGTGGATGTAGACCAAAACCCGGTGGTTGCCAATACCATGAACATTAAAGCTATTCCACTGCTTATTCTGTATAAGGATGGCAAAGAGGTATGGCGTAATATGGGCTTAACCGATGAGCAAACCATCAGCGAAAAAATCGACTTCCACGCCAAATAGCGCGCACTTTCAGCTGCATGCACAAGCACTATAACATTACCATTACCGGCAAAGTGCAGGGTGTGTTTTACCGTGCAGGTACCCGTCAAATGGCGGAGCTGTTGGGCTTAAAAGGCTTTGTGCGCAATCAGGCAGATGGCAGCGTTTACTGCGAAGCAGAAGGGGAGGAGGAGCTACTGGTAAAACTTATTCAATGGTGCCACCATGGCCCCGATCAGGCACAGGTAAGCTATGTTTCCGTAGAGGAGGGGCCGCTGCAGCACTTCGCCGGCTTTGATATTCGGAGATAGAGACTTTTGGTTGTGTGGACAATAACCGGCAAACACGCAGTTTAGTTATACCAGGGTAAGTAAACTCTTCCGGTGCCAATAGTGTTTTGTTTTATCCTTAAAATCTTAATCTTTAAGCCAAAGTTATATATATGAAGGTCCTCTACTCATTCCTGTTACTCATCCTTTCCACCGCAGTGTTTGCCCAAACCGATACTACCAAAAGCCGCTATGCCAACATCGATGATGTAAAAATTCACTACAAGGTTTACGGCAGTGGCGACCCTCTCATATTGTTGCACGGTTCTCTCGAAAACATCGATGAATGGTTCAAGCAGATTCCTGATTTCTCAAAAAAATACAAGGTTATTGCCATGGATAACAGGGGGCACGGCAAGAGTACGTTCACCGACCGTAAACTTGATTATCAGTTGATGAGCGAAGATGTGATCGGCCTTATGAAGGAACTGAATATCGACAGCGCCCATATTGTAGGCTTTGGCGATGGCGGAATTATAGGTTTGTGCCTGGCTATTAACCACCCCGATAAAGTGCGTAAACTGGTAGCTATCGGCGCCAATTATAAAGTGGACACCACCGCCGTTTATAGCGAAGTACTGAAAAAAGTGGAGGAATGGAACAGCGATAAAATTTATCAGTATGTGCGCAATCACTTTAAAGGGTATCCTAATTACGGTTTAATAGAACCATTCACACAGCGCATGAAAACCCTGTTGTTAACCGAACCCAACCTTACTACGGCCGATTTGGCTAAAATCAAGTGCCCTTCGCTGTTTATTACCGGCGACCATGATATTATTAAGTTGGCCCACACCAGCGAGATGTTCGAAAGTGTAAAGCAGGGCTACCTGGCCGTTATACCCGGTACCAAGCACTATCCTCAGAAGGAGCGTCCTTTGGTGGTAAATCCAATTATACTCGATTTTTTAAGTAAGAAGTTTGTTAAGCTTAACGCCTTCTAAAAACAAAGAGCCAATAAAAAAGCCCCTCCAAACGAAGGGGCTTTTTTATTGGTAGTCGTAAATACTATTTACTTATTCCGACTTCGTAAGTTGACTGGTAGCAACCACCTTGCCGTTTCTGTCGAATGCTTTTAATACATAGCTGGCCGGTGGCAGATTAGCTATTGAAATTTCAACCATTTCGGCAGTAGCACTTGTAACTTGCGATTCAACCAAACGGCCCTGCAGGTCATATACTTCAAACTCCAGATTTCCGGCATTCTCAATACCGGTAACCATAAACGAACGTTTAACCGGGTTCGGATACAAATGCAGGCTGTTCTTGTTGATCTCTGCAACAGCGTTTACGCACTCGTTAAAAATTTGCGCCTTATAGTTCAATACTGTAACGGTATTAGCGCTGTCGCCGTCAATCCAAAAGGCGATGTTGCATTCGCCGGTTCCGTTTACACAATGCGCGGTAAACTGAAATTTGGTGTCCATGCTGTCACCTGCAGCTACGGTATTACTCAGGTGTGGGCCCGGGTTAATTTTCATATCGTAGCAGTTAACGTTGTCGCACAGGGCAACTTCCCATGCCGGGGTAGGTATGGTATAATTTACGAGCGCCCAGCTAATCTGCTGTCCCTGGCCGCTATTGTTAATTAGGTGGATATGCACCTCGGCCGGTGTATACTGATCCGGAACGCTGGTATTTAAAAATGCCGAATCATTAGGGCTGCCTATAAATGCCTGAGCACCAGCAACATGTGATATGGCTACACTGATAAAAACTAAAAAGTAAAGTTTTAAGCGCATAACGGTTTTTTGATGAACTGGCAACGAAGTTAGCCCAATAGCTAGTTATTAACAACAAATTTTTAAACAAATGTTGCTTTATGTAAATTAACAGAAACCATTTACCTTCACTATTCGAAATTCTCAAACAAATCAATTTTAGACATGAAAAAAGTTATACTCGCTTTTGCCGTGTTCGTGTCGTTAGGCCTACAGGCTCAAACAACAATTTACACGCAAAACTTTTCAAGTACCTCTTTACCTGCTGGTTGGCAGAACGTTGACCAAAGCGGTAATGGTGCAGGTACCTGGGCCCGCAAAACCAGCTCTCACAGTTTTGCCAGCACCACAGCCAGCAACGGCTTTTGGATTTTTGACTCGGATGCTAAAGGCAACGACAGCAAACCGGAAAATGCAAGCTTAATTAGTGCGGCGATCAACTGTAGTGGTTACAGCCATGTTACCCTGCAATTCGAAGAGTTCTTCGCGCAGTATAACGCCAGTTCAGGCACTGTTTCTGTTAGTACTGATAACAGCAACTGGTCTGAAGTTTACACCGTATCTTCTACAACTGATAATCCGCACGTGGTTAAAGTTGATATCAGTGGTTTAGCTGCTAACCAGGCTACTGTTTATATCAAGTTCAACTACCAGGGCGATTACGACTACTGGTGGGCAGTTGATGATATCAAAGTATTCGAACCGGCTCCGGTTGATATTGCTTTAACTAACCTGAACCTGACTAAATATGTTGGTTTGAGCGACCAGGCTGTTAAAGGCACCGTGTCTAACGAAGGTTACAACACCATCACTTCGTTCGATCTTAGCTACACCGTAAACGGTGGTGCTGCGGTTAACCAAAGCTTTACCGGCTTAAATATCCAGCCTTTCCAAACCTATAATTTCCAATTCAGCCAGCGTATTGCTATGTCAACTGCGCAGGTATACGACATCACTGTTACTGCTTCGGCTCCTAACTTAACTACCGATGCCGACCTGACCAACAACAGCCAATTAGGCTCTGTTGTTGCGTTGAGCGCTATCCCTGAAAAAGCTGTTGTGTTAGAAGAATTCACTACGGTTCCCTGCGGTTACTGCCCTGGTGGTGCTACCCGTGTTAACGAAGTGGAAGCCGATGCTACCGTAGGCAGCAAAGTTATCCCGGTTGCCCTGCACGCAGGTTTCGGTACTGATGCAATGACTATTACCGAACACAGCGACCTGGCTAACGCTTTTGCAAGCGGTGCTCCAACTTCTTGTATCGACCGTGTTTACTGGGAAGGTGAGGATGATGTAGCAATTGGTGTAGCCGGTATGGGTTCAGGCCCTGAAAGCAACTACTGGTTAGAGAAAACTACCGAGCGTGCAGCAATGGTAGTTCCTGCCATGGTATCAGCTACCAGCACTTACGACAACGGCAGCCGTGTAATCAACGCTTCGGTTACTGCTAAGTTCTTTGCAGCCGTTAGCGGCGATTTCCGCTTGAACCTGTATGTTATCGAAGATAGCGTTGTAGGCAGCGGTTCAGGTTACGATCAGCACAGCTACTACCACGATAGCCCTACTACGCTTAACCCATGGTTAAATGTTGGTACCAGCAATTTAGGTTCAGGTACCTGGGCAATTGCCGGTTATGTACACAACCACTTACTGCGTAAAGCAGTTGGCGGCTCTTGGGGCACCTCTGCCATTGTGCCTGCTACTACTGCCGATGGTGGAGAATACACCAAGCAATATACCTACACCTTACCTGCCGGCTGGAACGAAAACCACGTTCACCTGGTAGCTTTTGTGCACGAGTATAACTCAAACGCAAAATCAGGCCATAACGAAATCCTGAATGCAATCGAAGTTCCTTTAAACGGTACTGTTTCTCAAACATCAACTCCTTCCGTTTACGAACCAAATGGCATTGCTGAACTCAACGTAAACAATATCAGCCTGTATCCTAACCCTGCTTCTAACGTAGTTAACATCAACTACACAGTAGCGAACGATTCTCGTCTGAGCTTTGAAGTTTACAATGTATTAGGTCAAAACGTTTACAGCACCACGCCAAGCCAATTTGGCAAAGGCGACTTCAAAACCAGCATCAACACTGCTGCTTTCGAAAACGGTATTTACTTTGTTTCTGTTAAGGACAATGGCCGTGTTATCAATACACTGCGCTTTGTAATTAGCAAGTAATACAAGTATCAATCAAAATAATACGGCGCCATTCCCTGCGGAATGGCGCCGTTGTTTTGTAGCAAGGGCTATAATTCACCTACAACATACCTTCATCTGCAAAGCTGTAATATCGCTTATTACCGTCGCCAACAATCAGGTGGTCCAGTAATGCAATATCCATTAACATACAGGCCTCTTTTAGTTTGCGCGTTAGTTGAATATCGGCTTCGCTGGGCTTAAGATTACCGCTGGGGTGGTTGTGCACTGCTACAAGTCCGCTGGCCAATAGTTCAAGTGCATGTTTTAAAATAATGCGCACATCTGCTACCGTGCCCGATACTCCGCCTGTACTGATATTCCGATGCGCTAAAACCCGGTTCGCTTTGTTCAGGTAAATAATATAAAACTCTTCGTGCGGCAGGTCTGCAACCTCGGGGTATATGTAATCAAAACTGTTGCGGCTGCAGGTTATAACAGGTCGCTCACGCATCTCGCTGCCCTGCCTCCGAAGGCCCAGCTCCAGCGCTGCAACAATGGTTATCGACTTGGTATCACCCAAACCCTTTTCCATTTTCTTAATATCCCCTACGCTCAGTTTGCCCAGTTCATTCAGGTTGTTTCCAACCCTTGCCAGCAATTTCTTTGAAATATCCAGGGCCGAATTCCCCTTAACACCTGTGCGCAGCAATATCGCAAGCAATTCTGCATCGCTCAGGTTGCTCTTACCTTTCAGTAGCAGTTTTTCACGCGGACGGTCTTCCTCCGCCCAACTCTTGATCGAGAGAAACGATTTTTCTTCCATAATACAGTATTAAAGCAGCAGCCATGCACACCGGCATTTTGTAATAAGGCGGGCGAATGCTGAGTTAGTCCGTATTAAATGTAAATAAAATCGGCTATTACGGCTTACACTTTGTAATGGTCAATGTGCAGCACATCCTTACAAAAGCTGTATTCGGCGGGTATATTGCTGCACACAATTATTAACTGGTGGGCATCTGCAGCAGTAATCTTTTGCAAATACCAGTTGCTCCAGTGTTCATCCAGGTTTGCGGTAGGTTCATCTAATAGTAGAATGCTGCTGTAAGTGTAGAAAGCCAATGCCAGTTTTACGCGCTGTTTCATGCCGCTACTGTAGTTGCGTATTTCCTTGTCACCGTCTATGGCCAGTTCTTCTATTAGTTTGCTTACCGGTATGCTTAACGAACGCGCATTTTGATGAAAATCCAGCAATTCGCGCAGGGTTAGTTCTTCCGGCAATTCGGTATAAGGCGAGCAGAAGGCTACTTCGCGGTAGATGTCATCTGCCTTAACAGGCTTACTGTTCTGTTGCCACTCGATGGTGCCCTGGTTAGGGGTTAGCATGCCTGCTATGATCTTTAAAAGCGTGCTTTTGCCGCTGCCATTGACTCCCACAATGGCATACCACCCGCCGGTCATAAACTGCTTGCTGATGCCTTTAAAAATGTAATTGCTGCCAAACTTTTTTCCCACATCGTGTAACACAACAGAGGTAGGAACTAAGCCGGCTTTGGAGGAATGCATGGTTGTAAAAATAAAAATGGCAGCGTTATTAGCGCTGCCTGTAAGTATTATTCTTCGCTGGAACTCTTAAACCCTTTCATAATGCCCCGCACACTTTCACGTGTAAAGGTCACTATCTCATCCTTATCGGGGCTGTCGGTAATTTCGGCCTCAATAATTTTTAAGGCCGTTGAGGTGTTATAGCCGCGGATGTAAAGTATCCGGTAAATATCCAGTATCTCGTTTATCTGTTGGGTGGTATACCCCCTGCGGCGCAGGCCTATCGAGTTTACACCGGCATACGTAGTAGGGTGGCGGGCCGCCCGTACAAAAGGTGGTATATCCTTATTCACCAAACAGCCTCCGCTTACAATTACATGGCGCCCTATCTTGGTAAACTGCTGAAAATTGGTGGACCCTCCAAGTATACTGAAATCACCTACCTCCACGTGGCCTGCTAAATTGGCGTTGTTCGCCAGCACACAATTGTTGCCGATAATGCAATCGTGTGCAATGTGCACATAGGCCATCAGCAAACTGTTGTTGCCGATAACGGTTTTCATGCTTGCTTCAGTACCCTTGTTTACCGTTACAAACTCGCGGATGGTAACGTTATCGCCTATTTCCACAACACTTTTCTCCCCCTTGTATTTCAGGTCCTGAGGTATAGCGCTGATTACCGCACCGGGGAAAATCCTGCAGTTTTTACCTATCCGGGCGCCTTCCATAATGGTTACGTGCGAACCTATCCAGGTGCCTTCCCCAATTACCACATCTTTCGAGATCGATACAAAAGGTTCAATTACCACGTTATCAGCAATCTCGGCACTGGGGTGGATATAAGAAAAGGGTTGATTCATTGCGTAACTGTTGGAGCGTTTTTTACTTGCCTTCTTTCCGTTGAATTTTGGCCATTAATTCAGCTTCGCTTACCAGTTTGTTGCCTACGTAAGCCGAGCCTTTCATTTCAATAATACCACGGCGCATAGGCCCCAGCATCTCCAGTTTAAACAACACGGTATCGCCCGGCACCACATGGTTGCGGAATTTTACCTTATCTATTTTCAGAAAGTAAGTGTCGTAGTTGTGCGGATCAGGCACCTTGTGCAACACCAGTATGCCCCCTGTTTGGGCCATGGCCTCCAGTTGCAAAACACCCGGCATAATCGGATTACCTGGGAAATGCCCGCGGAAAAACTCCTCGTTAAAGGTCACCGCTTTTAAACCCACCACCTCGCTTTCGGTAAGGTGTATGATTTTATCTATCAGCAAAAAAGGGTAACGGTGCGGCAGTATTTTTTCAATACCTATGGCATCATATACCGGTGGCTTGTTGGGGTCGTAAACCGGTGCAGGATCTTTCATGCGCTCCTGCTTAATGTGCTGTTTCAGCACTTTGGCAAATTCAATATTGTGTTTGTGCCCCGGTTTGGTGGCAATAATATTAGCGTTAATGGGGGTACCTACCAGCCCTAAGTCACCAACCACATCCAGTAGTTTATGCCGGGCAGGTTCATTGTGGTGGTGTAGTTTAATGTTGTTTAAAATACCTTCTTCCACCACGGTAATGTCAGGCTTATTGAAGAGGGCCGCCAGGCGCAAACGCTCTGGTTCAGTGATCGGCTTATCTACTACTACAATGGCATTATTCAAATCGCCGCCTTTAATAAGGCCTGCTTCATAAAGCATTTCCAGTTCATGCAAAAAGCAAAACGTGCGCGATGGGGCTATTTCATTTTTAAAGTCCATCATGCGCTCCATACTGGCATGTTGTTGACCTAATACTTCGCTTTTATAATCAATAAGTGCCGTTACTTTGTAGCGGTTGCTCGGCATCGCCAGGTATTCCACACCGCTTTCTTTATCGGCGTAGTGAATGTTCTGGCGTAATTCAAATACTTCGCGTTCTTCATTTTGTTCCTGCACACCGGCACTTTCCAGGGCTTCTACAAAAGGCAGGGCGCTGCCGTCTATAATCGGTATCTCAATGCCATCTACCTGCACCAGGGCATTATCTATTTGTAAGCCAACAAGGGCACTCATCAGGTGCTCTACAGTAGCAACTATACCGCCGTTTTTTTCCAGGGTGGTGCCGCGTTGCACCGTGGTTACTAAATCGCAATCAGCCGGTATAATTGGCTGATCAGGTAAGTCTATACGCTGAAACTTAATGCCGTGGTTAGGCGGCGCGGGCAGGAATTTTACGGTAACATTTTTACCGGTATGTAGTCCAACACCTGAAAGGGAAACCTCTTTCTTAATTGTTTGCTGGTAGGAATGGTTCATTCACAAATCCTTAAAAGTGGGCAAATGTAAGTTTTTAGCGTATTATTTAGACAATTTCTGATTAAGCCCCCCATAGTAGCACATTTACCGGTTTTACCCGCTTTAACTAGTCAATTTACGCTCCAGCTCTTTTACTTTTTTTATCAGCTCCGGCAGTTGCTTAATCGCCGCCAGTTGCCTGTAATGTTCGCGTGCATCAATAGCCGGCACGCCCGATAAGCCCTTGCCTTTCTCTTCCACATCGCGTATTACGGCTGCCTGTGCCTGTATCTTTACACCATCGGCTATGGTCAGGTGGCCTGTAATGCCGGCCTGCCCGCCTATCAACACATTTTTGCCCATGCGTGTGCTGCCCGAAATGCCTACCTGCGCAGCAATAACCGTGTTATCACCCAGTTCAACATTGTGGGCCACCTGTATCAGGTTGTCCAGTTTAACGCCGTTACCAATTACAGTAGCTCCAATCACAGCCCGGTCAATGCAGGTATTGGCGCCAATTTCAACATCGTTGCCAATTACCACATTACCGGTTTGAGGTATCTTTTTATAAGTGCCTCCTTCCTGTGGGGCAAACCCAAAACCATCTGCCCCTATAACTGCACCCGAATGCACGATACAGTTATTTCCGATCTTACAATCGTGATACACCGCTACATGCGAATACAGTATCGTATTATCGCCTAGTACGGCATTATCGCCGATGTAGCAGTTGGGGTAAATTTTTACGTTGTTACCTATTTTTACGTTTTCGCCTATGGCGCTAAACGGTCCCAGGTAAAGGTTTTCGCCATACGTACTGCCCTTGCCTATGCTGCTCTGCTTATCAATGCCGGCGCTTTGTTGTTTGGCAGTCATGGCCGCATATAATTCCATTAACTTTTGGAACGCCGTATAAGGATCCGTTACGCGCAGTGCTGCGCCGATGTTCGCTTTGTTGTATTCCAATACTTCATCGCACAGTAAAATGCCGGCTGTAGCCGTTTGCGCAAAATGAAAATACTTAGGGTTGGCAAGAAAGCAGAACGAATCCTTGTCGGCCTCTTCTATTTTGGCCAGTTTGCTGACTTTTGCATCAGGGTTTCCTTCTAACTTGGCGTTCAGCAACACAGCCAGTTCCTTCGCAGTAATCTCCATCACCAGGGGTTAATTCTGTTAAAAACGTGTTAACGAAATAATATTGTGTGGCCCATCATTTTTGGGCTAACAATTCTGCTCAAAGGAAATAAAAGCCTGTAAATAGTTGAGTGTGAAACTGGTTTTTATCCGTTGCGGCTTTAGCGTTTTACGGCCAGCTTGGCCAGCGCCAGCATAAAGCGCGGGCCTACCTTGCCCCTTCGTCCGTATTTGCTGCCGTTCCTGAAACTATCAAAATACAGTTTACCATACATAAAGGCGAACAGCGCGCATTTGGTATGGGTGTATTTACGTCCTGCATCCAGCAGCCGGATGTGTTTGGCGCCCTTTTCCTTAAAGCTTTCTGCTGCCACCTTAGCATTGGCGGGTTTCACTTGTTCATCGGCATCGCAATAGCACAGCAGCATGGGCATTTCAGGCTTCCAGTCGGTCAACGAATTATCGCGCAGCGCTTTGCGAATCGGGAAATCCGGATCGTTTAAATACAGGTTGATAAACGAGTCTTTCAGCATCAGGTAAGGGGTATCAGGCATGGCTTCACTTATTTGCCGCAGGTTATGCTTGCCGTCAAACAGGTTACGCAAAAGACTATCATAGGGTGGGCGGTATATCGCATTAATATCAGGCACAAGGTGGTAAACCTCGTTAAAGCTTAGCAGCATATAAGGCAAATACAAAGGCTGGGTGTAGCGCTCAAACATTACATGGCTTTGCACACCTTGTAAATCATACGGGCCGCTCATAGGTGCCGCTGCAGTTACGGTAAAATCTTTGGCATATTGCTCCTGCAGCAGTTTGGCAGCCGCCATGCAGGCATGCCCGCCCTGAGAGTAACCGCTTAAAAAAAGCTGGCCGTTCAGTCTCACGTTCAGGGTATCGTTCAATTCCCGCACCGCATACAACATATCAGCGGTGGCATGGCCTTCGGTATTGGCATCCAGATACAGGTGAAACTTATCACCGCCTCCAAGGCCTACATAATCGGGCAACAACACCGCATAGTTATCTGCCGCCATACCCACACACAGCATTTCCTGTGCGCCTAATTTCTGACTGCGGTCGGTATGCATACGGGTGCCGTGGTGTATTACCGTCTCCGCTAATGGTTCGGTCCTGTTCTTCGGAACAAAATACAGTCCGGTGGCTTTAATACATACCCCATCGTGCCAGCAGGTTTTATAGCTGATGTCGTACACCTCTACATCGCCGCGCACCTTTACCATGCTTTTGGGTATCTTTTTGTCGTGCAGCGTTTTCAGCAGTTCCTCTTTGGTTATGGTTTTAAACAGCTTGTAGCTAAGCAAATGCGGACCTTCAAAGTTCAGGGCCTGTACATAATTAGTAAGCACTAAAAACAAAAGCAGGGGCAGGTAATTCTTCATAGCCGCGAAAGTAAAATCGCCACCGGCATTTAACGCAGTGGCGATATTATTTTTAAATGATTTTCTTAAATGATAACAGACGTAATTTTCGCCGCATGTTTAACGGGCTATGATCACTTTCTTCACCAGCTTGTGCGTAGCCGTTTGCAGGCTCACAAAATACATGCCCTGGGGTTGTCCGCTAAAATCAAACTGCACAATGTTGTTGCTAAAGTTGTTGTATTGTTTAGCCGCAATTTGCTGGCCATTCAGGTTTGTAACTTCTATCCGCACATCTTCGGTCCCTGCAAGGGCCACATCTACATTCAGCAGATGAGCCGTTGGGTTGGGATAAACTTCAAAGAAAGGCTCCGCAGGCACTTCGTTTACAGCTGTGGGTTGGTCTACCTCTGGCGTGCCTACCATAAACTGGTAAATGTGCTGAGTGCCAAAATCGGCGGTAAAGGTTTTAATAGCTGTGTTGTTCAGTTTTACCAGTTTAAAAAATCCTACGCCTTGTCCGTTAGCCCAGTTAAAATCCAGTCCATCGCCGCCGGCGTCTGTCAAGGTTAATTCGTAGCAGCCTGCGGTAAGATGTACGGTATCGCGGTAAACGGTTGCTGGCTGGTAGCCCGAGGCATCGTTGCTGTCAACCACATTTCCATTGCTGTCGCGTATCTTCCAGCTTGTTTCGGTCGAATTCTGATTGGTTTTAATAATGGCAATAAAGTTGGAGTCAATCAGGGGAGGAGCCGCCGCATACGTGCGCGAGGTATCGTTCCAGTGGTATTCATCCGTGCCGCCATTAGGATAATCTACCCATGCCATAAACGTGTTGGTGGGAGGATTCAAACGGTAGAACATAGCCGGTAAATCTACCTCCCGGGTTTCACCGCTTTTTAAGTTGCCGCTCCAGAAATAGGTGTACACGTTATCACCGTCCAGCCCGTATTTAATTTCACATTTAGTAAGTGTGTTACTGCCATTGTTTTTTATAACCACCTTGGGGTTATCACATACCGGGCTAATTCTGCCCGATTCATCTTTATCATTCGGCGTTAATATGTCATACAACTCAATATCGTTGGCAAAGTTGTTGGCTTTAAAATGTATAACCTGGCTGGTAAACATGTAATTGGCGCCGCCGCTGCTGGTGTAAGCTTCCATGTCCACATTTAATTTATGGGTAGTGCCGGGTTCTACCGTCCAGTCATGTATAGCCGGTTTTACAGGCGCACCGGGGCACCAGTTGGCGCGGTCCAGCAGCCAGGTGCCGTATTGCGGATAAAGCGGATTAAACCCGCAGGGGCGCCATACTTCACTTTGGTCAACAAAATTGCTGTCCCAGTAAATGGTGCGGCTCATATTGCAAAACTCGCTGCAGTAATTCGCATCCGATCCGTGGCCTGTTTGGTTTAAACGGAAACGCAGCACTGCTGCATCGGGCGCTGCGGTAATGGTGCGCTCGGTTAAAAACGTTTCATCTATGCTGGGGGTACCGCCATAACCGGCTGAACCATTGTAAACGTTCTCAATTTTTACAGGCTCCAGCGCCGGCGTTCCTTCAATACAGATAAACTCCAGTGTTACGCGCCAGCCGCGGTCGTTACTGGCTTCAAAGCCGGTATGGTCATATTCAATTTCAACTGAGTCGTGCAACAGCAACGCATAATCGGTTACATCCATCATCCATTCAAAATTCCAGTTCTTGGGCCAAAAGTGGCCATAAGGAGTAATAAAGGTTGCTATCGATACATTCTTCGAAGTATCGGCCTGGCTGCCTGTGCGGCGCACATATATCCAGTTCAGGTAGTCCCATTCGCCGCAGGTAAGTCCTGTAACATTGGGGCAGGCAAACTGCATACGCAGCAATACCTTGCTGTACTTGGTAGCGTTACCGGGAAATACCCCCCAACGCGCATACTCCGTATGGCCGCTGCCTCCAGGGTCAGTTTGAATGAGTACGGTATCGTGTGTCAGCACCCGGATCGTATCACCCGTAGAGGCTTGCAGGGTGTTAAAGAAAAACAGCAGGGTTAACAGGTAAAAAAGTTGCTTCATGCGCGTAGGAAATATTTTTCAAAGGTAAGTAAAAACTATACAGCAAGGCTGCTGGCACGGTTATTCAAAACGAATAAATGCAAGCGGATTTTTCGCCATCGGCGCAAACAAAAAGCCCCTCGTAAAAGGGGCCTTTAAATATTACCAGCACTTACCGGCCTGCTATCTGAATTCAATTCTGCATGGCTTGGGTTGCGGTTCTCCCTTTAGGGAGTTAGTGGGATGCGCAACACTTGGCGTTTACTTCAGCACACTGCGTGCAATCAGTTCTTTCATAATTTCGTTGGTACCGGCGTAAATGCGCTGCACACGGGCATCGGCCCAGGCGCGGGCAACGTGATATTCCCAGATATAACCATAACCACCGTGCAGTTGTAAGCACTCGTCAGCCACTTTGCTTTGCAGGTCGGTTAACCAGTATTTAGCCATACTGGCGGTAGCCTGGTCCAGTTTCTTTTCGCAGTGCAGTTCCACGCACTTATCGGCAAACGTACGGCCTACGGTAAGTTCGGTAGCCATTTCAGCCAGTTTGTAACGCGTGTTCTGAAACTCCGAAATCGGTTTGCTGAATGCCATGCGTTCTTTGGTGTATTGCACCGTTTTTTCCAGGGCACCTTCCGCAGCAGCTATGGCTGCAAGAGCAACTACAACGCGTTCCTGACTCAATTCGGTCATCAGGTATTTAAAGCCTTCACCTTCCTTGCCAAGCAGGTTTTCCTTAGGCACTTCTACATTTTCAAAAAACAATTCGCAGGTATCCTGGGCATGTAAACCAATTTTCTCAAACGGCTTGCCTTTGCTGAATCCCTTAGCAGTAGTATCCATTACTAATAACGAAATGCCCTTAGCGCCCTTTGTAGGGTCGGTTTTAACAGCTACAACAACCACATCGCTCAGGTAACCGTTGGTGATAAAGGTTTTTGAACCATTTACAAGGTAGTAATCTCCTTTGTCAACGGCAGTGGCGCGCATCCCCTGCAGGTCGCTTCCGGCTCCGGGTTCTGTCATGGCTATGGCGGCAATGGCTTCGCCGCTTACCATTTTAGGCAGCCATTTTTGTTTCACCGCTTCGGTGCCGTAATGTTCAATATAAGGGCATACAATATCCGAGTGCAAAGGGTAACCTACAGCAGGGCCTGCACAACCGGTGCGGGCTAACTCTTCGGTTATTATGGCATTGTATCTAAAATCTTTAATGCCCAAACCTCCGTATTGTTCATCCACCTGCATACATAAAAATCCGGCCTCCCCGAATTTCAGCCAGCTTTCGCGGCTCACCATATGGTCCTTTTCCCACTTGGCATTATTGGGCACTATTTCCTTGGCCACAAAATCGCGCACGCTTTGTGCAAACAGCTTATGCTCGTCGTTGTAAATGCTACGTTCCATTGTTTTAATTTCAGGAGGCAATGATAATAAAAAAGAAGGCGGAGCAGGTTGTTACCTGTCCGCCCTCACCATATTTGCGGAGGCCATTAGTTAATGGTCAGTTTCTTCACTGTGCCTCCCTCCGCTGTAAATACATGAACCAGATATACGCCTTTCGGCAAATTTGGTTCATGTAAAGTTATGGATTTTGTCATTGGTTTACTTTCAAAAAGCAGGCGGCCGGTTAAATCGGTAAGCTGCAGTTGTTCGATATTTTTTTCACACCTTACACTAAAGGTGCCATTGCTGGGGTTAGGGAAAAGTTGTGCCTGAACAGTTTCATTTTCACCTATTCCTAATCCTATTTGACCATTTCGGCAGGCAACTATTCCCTGATTGAAATAGGACTGAATCAGGTCAGCATCTCTTTTCAGCGTGTCAACTATGGAAAGATTAGTGGCGGTGGAGTCATAAGATAAAAAGAAGGCCATGTCCAACACTACCGAAACTCCATCAGCTATTTGCAGTGGGCCAATCGCTCCGTACATTCTCCGGTCGCCGGGTGCCAGTGGCGAGTTCATTTCGCTCCAGGTATTGGTATCCGACGGATTACCGGGAAACAGGAATTTAGTAGCTGTGCTGCCTCCATAACCTGTTCCTCCTTCGGTAAAGGCGGTACCATCATTCCATTTCCCCTGCAGGTAATTGCGTAAGCCGGTGCAATCGCTTGGGTCCGCCTCTGCCGGCGGTGCTCCATTGGTAAAATAACCGAAGGCCGACATATCGTAGTTTAACAATCGGGTTCCCCAGGCTGCTTTATAAGCGCCATAACCAAGTACGCCATTGCAATCTGCATCTGGATTGTTGCCATTATAGGCATACATTAAATTGCGGCCGATGTCACAACCAACACGGTCGTTAGAAAAGCAGCCTAAGTCCGGATCCTGAAATTCGCCTATATATAAATCGTGGTATGCTCCCCCCGATTTATTCTCAATCTCATAGTTTACAAAAACTGTGTTGTTGATCGCACCCTTGCTTAAGGAGGTATTGAAGTCGTAGCTCACTTCTGCCATGCCGCGTATTTCTATGCCCAATGGTGTAGAACCGGATTCGTTATGCGCCTTACGAACATCATTCACAACAAAAAACACGCCTTCATCGCTGCATAAGGCAGGGAAATCACCGTTCCACGGGTCGTAAATGCCATTGCTGTTTACATCTACAAAGTGGGCCAGGTTATCGCTGATGGTAACACCATAGGTGGTTTGTACCCAGGCATTGCCTTTAGCCGGCCATTTCAGCAGGTTGGTATCAACGCTCTGCATTAATACCGGAAACGTACGGTTAATATGCTGTGTTATCTGCTGACGGGTTACCTTAAACACCCGCTTATAATAATTATCATAGGCTGCATCATACGTGCTGGCAATCGGACCATCGCTGTAATCGCCTCCATGCAATTTATACCGTTGCAGGGCGCAATGCGGGGCATTCGAGGCGTCCAGTGCACTAACCCACAGGGTAGAAGTAAACAGAGGGAAAATACCTGAGCCCTTCGGGGCTTCTACACCCTGGTCGGTATTTTGCGGGTTATTCACGTCAAACGAATCAATCAGTACGCTGAATAAATTACCCCCTACGCCAATGGTGGCATCTACATTGTTAGCACTTAAGTGTTGGGCATATTGTGCTTGTAATGCATACGTAAATGCCAGGCAAAGCACAGCGCTAGTCAGTTTTTTAAGGTAGTTGTGTTTCATAATGAAGTGGTTTTGAGCCGTAAAGTTACCCAATCGAAAGGATGACACTGTCATATTATTGTCAAAGTACTGTGATGAAAATCCCGGCGCTCCGCTACCTTTGCTGCCATGGAAGCTCCACATGAACTGTTCAAGAGTATTATTGAAGAATTTATTCCCTTTCACAAGGTTATTGGCTTTAAGCTGATAGAAGTGCGCGAAAACTTTGTTTCGCTGCTGATACCCTATAAACCCGAACTTATCGGCGATGCCCGCCGGGGCAGTATCCACGGCGGCGTAATTGCCACCGCTATGGATGCAGTGGGTGGTGCAGCCGGCATAACTACCCTTAAGCATTACGAGGATAAACTCTCTACAATTGATCTCCGGGTCGATTACCTGGCCCCCGGCCAGCCCCGCGATATCATTACCGAAGGTACTATTGTAAAAAGCGGTAGCCGGGTCATTTTCACCCGTATGATTGCCTATCACGATAGTCCCGATAACCTCATTGCCGAAGGACGTGGGGTTTACAGCGTAAAACGCAGCAAGCCCGCTTCGGCGCAATAGTGGCTGCGGTCTTTTTATAATTAACAAATTATATTGGGATTTTTGTTTCAAAAAATATTATCTTTGTAGAGGTGTAGGGTCTTTCCTTACCCAAGCCATTTTTATCCGGTAATAGTGCCGGGCGTAAAAATACTGGCGAGCGTAAAGTATTGGCAGGGCGTTTATAATTCGTGTACTGTTATGGGCATAGTTCATTCATCTTGTAGTTTAGCAATACACGTTGGCACAAAAACTAACGCAGTGCTGCGTTTTTGTGTTAAAAGGCATGCTTTTGCCTCACATTAATTTTTTCTGAATTTGTGCACTTCAAAATCAAGTGCACAAATGTGCACAAATGGCCTGCGCTTCCGGGCTACGGGTTTAGCGCGCAGCTAAGTGGAGGTAGGGCTTAATTTCCGCGGTTCTGATAATACCGTTTAAAAATTTTCAGTCGATCGGTATTAATCCAGTCCACCCCGGCATTTAAGAGGGTCTTCCAGGCATTCTCCTTATCCGGTATGTGGTAAAACCTTATCTGTTTATGCAGTGCATGAACCCTTTGTACCAGGCTATCCAGCACCAGCTTTTGGGCAATGGGCATGTCCTTTTTGCCGTTCCAGCTAAAGTAGCGGCCCCAGCCACTGCTAAAGCGTGTGGCATGGGCATAGCTTTTGGGGTTGCCAAGGGCACCCAGGTCTTCGTCCAGCGTAACATAGCAGGTGTCGTCCGCTAAAACTGGCCGACTGCCTGAAATAAGAAGCTGCACCGCCCCCTTCCGTACAATCGAATCGTTCTTATAAAGGGTAAGCCACTGATGGTAGGGTTTTAAAGCCTCTTGCAGCACCGGGTAAAGCAGCGGGCCTGCATCTTTAAAGTCTATCATTAAAATCAGGGGGGTAGCATCACCTTTGTAAACGTTGCCCCCATGCAGTTTAATAATCGAATCCAGCGGATGCAGGTAGAGTTCGTCCAGCGTTTTCTTGCCTTGCAAGCCTAATGGCAGGTGAGCCACTTTTAACTGCCCGTTGTATAAATATACGTCCGCTTCTACACTGCCAAAACCGCACTCAAGGGCATCCAGCAGTGGCCGTTTATGGGCATAATCGTTGTGGGCATGCCCGTGTAACAAAACAGTTGGCTGGGCAATGCCCAACAGGCATCCCAGGCAAAAAAGCAACAGGGCAAAAAACTTCATAAAACGAAGGAAGTAAAAACATATGAACAGCACATTAATTCTACGGGTAAAACCCGTCTCGTTTTTAGCAATTATCGCCGCCAATAGTATATTCACGTTCTATTCACACACCCTAACACTACAGGAATGAACGGAGGAGAAATTATTGCACGCAGCCTGCAAAAGCACGGCGTTAAGTTTTTGTTTACGCTTTGCGGTGGCCACGTGTCGCCCATATTTGTTTCGGCGCAAAACATCGGCATTCGGGTAATTGATACCCGTCACGAGGTTAATGCTGTATTTGCTGCCGATGCTGTGTCGCGCCTTACGGGGGTGCCGGGTTGCGCGGTAGTTACCGCTGGTCCGGGTTTAACCAATACTATTACCGCTGTTAAGAATGCGGCACTGGCACAGTCGCCGCTTATATTATTGGGTGGTGCGGCCGCTACTATTCTCAAAGGCCGCGGTTCCTTACAGGATATCGACCAGCTAAGCATCATGAAAGCCGTGTGCAAATGGAGCACCACCATCAGCAAAGTAAAAGAGATAGTGCCGATGCTGGATGAAGCTTTTCGCATTGCTCAGGAAGGGGTTCCCGGCCCGGTTTTTATCGAGTGCCCGATTGATACTCTCTATGGTGAAGAACTGGTGCGTAGTTGGTATGGTGCAAAAAGCAAAGATGTACCTCCGCGTAATCTGCAGGAGCGCATCGTGCAGTGGTATATAAACTACCATGCTAAAAATCTGTTTGCCGGTAAGGACTCCGTTAAATTGGATACGCCTGTAAAAAGCTTTAGCTACCCTAAGCATAGCAGCAGCCAAATCGATAAAGTAATCGGTCGTTTAAACAAAGCGAAGAAGCCTATTATGCTCATAGGCAGCGGCGCTATGATGAATGCCCGCAAAGCAAACGAACTGGCAGCAGCAGTAACCAAACTTGGTATACCGGTTTACTTAAGCGGTATGGGCCGCGGTTTGCTGGGTAAAGAAAACAACCTGCAAATGCGCCACCATCGCAAGGAGGCCATTAAAGAAGCCGACCTGATTATCCTGGCAGGTGTGCCTAACGACTTCCGTCTCGATTACGGAAATCACATCGGCGGTCGTCCGTTTATCTCCATTAACCGCAGCCGCGAGGACCTGAACAAAAACAAAACCCCAACCGTAGGTATCCTTGCCGACCCACAGGAGTTTCTGATTGCACTTGCTGGCAAATACCAGGGTAACTACGGCAGTTGGATTGAAACCCTTCGTGCCCGCGATGCTAAACGCGAAGCCAACATCAACGAACAGGCAGCCGCTCCGGTGCAGGGCATCAATCCTATCAAGTTGTTCCGCGAAATGGACCCGCTGTTAGACGACAATACCATTCTGGTAGCCGACGGTGGCGATTTCGTAGCTACTTCAGCTTATACCTTAAAACCACGTTCACCACTAAGCTGGCTCGATCCCGGTGTATTTGGTACACTTGGTGTAGGTGCCGGCTTTGCGCTGGGTGCCAAACTCGTGTTCCCCGAAAAGGATGTATACATAATTTACGGCGATGGCAGTGCCGGTTACAGCTTGATGGAGTACGATACGTTTGTGCGTCATAAACTCCCGGTCATCTCTGTTATCGGTAACGATGCCTGCTGGAGCCAGATCGCCCGCGATCAGGTGGACTTTCTGAAAAGTGATTGCGCCATGTGTTTAGCCTACAGCGATTATCAAACCATAGGCAAAGCCTTTGGCGCCGATGGCGTACGCGTTGAAAGTCAGGATGCCTTTAACGCTGCCGTGGTGGAAGCCAAGGAGTTTAGCCGCAAGGGCATTCCGTATATCATCAATGCCATCATTGGCAAAACTGATTTTAGAAAGGGTTCTATCTCGGTGTAAAATCGTTTGTAGTTCGTTGTTTGTAGTTTGTCGTTCGCTAAGTGAGGTAATTGTTGTCTTAAATTCAATAGTATGGCTACCATCTCAAGGTTTGAAGACATAGAAGCATGGAAACATTGTCGGAGTTTGGCTCGCGAAGTTTACCTGGTTACCCTCACCGGAACTTTTAGCCGCGATTATAAACTGCGGGATCAAATTAATGCGGCAGCAGGTTCAGCAATGGACAATATAGCTGAGGGTTTTGGAAGAGGAGGAAGGAACGAATTTGTAACATTTCTTGCTATAACAACCGGTTCGTTGGATGAAGTAAAATCACAACTCTACCGGGCATTGGATAGGGAACATATCAACCAGCAAACCTTTGATAAACTATATGAACTTGCCGATATTGCGGCCAACAAGTCAGGAAGTTTTATCCGGTACTTAAATAGCTCAAATACGGCTGGTCAAAAGTTTCGCGACAGAACACCCTCAAAAAAAGCCAACAACTACCGACAAACAATTAACGACTAACGACAAACCCCAAACATGAACTTAGGAATAGCTCAACGCGAACACACCGCCTTACTGGTGATAGATGTACAGGAACGCTTAATGCCTGTAATAAATGATAGCCAGCGCATTTTCGAGAACGTAAATAAGCTGTTGCGTGGTGCCGAAATTCTGGCTTTGGAAACCATCATCACCGAGCAGTATCCCAAAGGTTTGGGCAACACCTGCAAGGAAGTGCAACTGCCTGCCAATCCCAATATCATCGAAAAGGTTTGCTTTAGTTGCATGATGAGCGACCCTGTTAGCGATCAGTTAAAGCTCACCAACGTAAAAGACCTGGTTATATGTGGTGCCGAGTCGCATATCTGCGTGCTTAAAACAACCTTGGATGCCTTAAAGGCAGGTTACAATGTGCACGTAGTGGCCGATGCTGTTGGCTCGCGCACACCCGAAAACAAACAACTGGCATTGGAGCGCATGCGCCAGGCAGGTGCTTTCATCGTCTCCACCGAAATGATATTGTTTATGTTGCTCGATAAGGCCGGTACCGATGAGTTTAAGGCTATCAGCAAGTTGATTAAGTAGCTGCAGGTTTTCGTCGCATGATTGTTGCGGCAATGAGGGAAATAAGCAAACCCAGAGGTAGTATTTCCAGGTAGGTCATGCCTATTTTAAACAGAGGGTTCTTGTATAGCTCTACCATACGCTTCATCTCGGCCTTTTTCTGTTGCATCACCTCCTGGCTTACATGGTCTTTTTCCATTTTGCGTTCTACGGCTTCGGCATACTTAGTCATAAAGTCCTGCGCATAGGTGTTCGAGTAAATCATCCAGGTAGCAGTATACATGGTACTGGCTATTAAGCTGATGCCAAGGCCTATTAAAAAGGCCTTCTTAAAAGGCAGGCTGCCCTGGGCTTTACGATACTGCCAAAGAGCAATAAAAATGGTGGAGAAGGCAAGCAGCATGCCGGTGTAGCCGTATACTTCGCCGCCGCTCATATCGTTGCCATCGTTAAAACGGTAAATGGCCAATAACATTCCAAGGGTTACAATGCCCCCGGCTATTAAGCCATAGAGTAGAATGCTTTTCTTCATATTGTTCTTTGTTTTCGGGAGCACCTATAAATGCGCCGTCGCTTGAATCCTATCTCTAAGGTATGATTTTATACTAAAGTCAATAACCGCTAGGACGGGAGTAGAGCGGTAGCTTGCCTGATAACTGAATTTAGTCATGCTGCCCCTAAACTATTGCGAATAAAGTGCCGTATGCTTAAACTTGTAGGCACGCTTAAAACAAGGTTTATTAACTTTGGTAATCCCCTCAATTTCCGCTTATGACCATCACACGTTTGTTTGATCTGCTCGCCGAAAAGAATGCTGAAAAACCGGAAGTGCCTTTTCTTTCTTATAAGGTGCATAAGGAATGGAAAACCTTCAGCTTTAAAGAAACGCAGGAGCAGACCAACAGGGTTAGTCAGCTTTTACTCAATCTCGGCTTAAAGCGCGATGACAAGATTGCAATCATTGCCAACAACCGTCCGGAGTGGAACTTCACCGACTTGGGCGCTTTGCAATTAGGTGTAGTAGATGTACCCATGTACCCTACTATAAGCGAAAAGGATTACGAGTTTATTTTTAACGATGCCGGGGTGCAATACGCCTTCGTGGGCGATGCCTCCATTTACGAAAAGGTTCGCCCCCTTATGGGCCGTGTACCAACCTTAAAAGGCATCTTTACTTTCGATGAAATTACCGGTGCTAACTCCTTCTGGAAAGCCCTCCCTGCTTCGCCCGATTTAGCCGCTATTAAGCGTTGCGGGGAGCAGGTAAGCGAAGAGGATTTAGCCACTATTATTTATACCTCCGGCACTACAGGCAATCCTAAAGGTGTGATGCTTACCCATAAAAATATTGTAAGCAATGTGCGCAGCGTAAAAGAAGTTACACCATTCACCGAAGGCGAATGTGCCCTGAGCTTTTTGCCGCTTTGTCACAGCTTCGAGCGCATGGTGTTTTACTCGTATCTCAGCAAAGGTATCCATATCTATTACGCCGAAAGCATTGAAACCATCGGCGATAATTTGAAGGACGTAAAGCCTTATTGCTTTACGACCGTACCCCGTTTGTTGGAGAAGGTGTATGAAAAGATAATGGAAAAAGGTAATGCACTGGAGGGCTTCAAGCGCAAGTTGTTTTTCTGGAGTATTGATCTGGGCCTTAAATATGAATTGGGTAAAGATCAGGGCCCGTGGTATAACCTGCAGTTGGCTATTGCCCGTAAACTGGTGTTCAGCAAATGGCAGGAAGCGCTGGGCGGACGGGTTAAGTTTATAGTTACAGGCGCTGCACCCATGCAGCCCCGCTTAATAAAACTGTTTACAGCAGCCGGTATCGTCGTTATTGAAGGCTACGGACTAACCGAAACTTCACCGGTATTATCCGCTAACCGTATCGAGGAAACCGGAAGGGTTATCGGCACGGTAGGTATGCCTATACCCGGTGTGGAGGTATCGCTGGCGGAGGATGGAGAGATCATCGCCCGTGGTCCTAACATTATGAAAGGCTACTACAACCGCCCCGATTTAACCGAAGAAGTTATTGATAAAGAGGGTTGGTTCCATACGGGAGATATTGGGCAGTGGGTAGAGATGCACGGACAGCGCTTCCTTAAAATCACCGACCGCAAAAAGGAACTCTTTAAAACCTCCGGCGGCAAATATGTAGCCCCGCAGGTAATTGAAAACAAAATGAAGGAGAGCCCTTACATTGAACAGATAATGGTAGTAGGCGATGCCCGCAAGTTTGTGGCGGCATTAATTGTTCCTTCTTTTCTTAACCTGCACGATTGGTGTAAGCATCATGCTCCTGAAGTTTCTACCAATGCGCACATAGTAGATAACAGCAAAATAAAAGCCCTCATCAACGCCGAAGTAGAAAGGCTCAACAAGGACTTTGGCAAATGGGAGCAGATCAAAAAGTTCGTGTTGCTCGAAAACGAATGGACTGTGGAAGGAGGGGAGCTAACCCCAACCATGAAGGTAAAGCGCAAGATTATTTATGACCGCTACCGCACCTTGGTAGAGGAGATGTATGAGAACGAAGAGAGCTTTGCAGCAGGCCTTCCGTAGTTATTTAAAGCAGGTGCCCTTGGCGGTCATCCAGGGGTGTATTTCGTAGATCAGCCTGCCGGCTTTAACAGCGGGGTCGTTATCTACCAGGGCGCGCACTTCCTGTTCGCTGCTCAGGTTAAAGATGAAGATGCCACGCAGGTCGCCATCATCCAAAAACGGACCGGCTACATTTAGTTTACCTGCCTCAGCCATTTTGGTAATATTGTCCATATGGCCTTTCTGTATCTGCTCCGCAGTAGTGGAATCCTGATCGCGGTGAGGACCTTTTTTAAGTATAACCAGGTAATAAGCCTTTAACTCTTCAGCATTGGAGGTAGTTGCTGTTTGCTGTGCATCAACAGGTAACCAACTGAACAATATAAACGAGAGCAAAAAAACAGGTAAAAACTTCATTACAACATTTTCGGTTTGTTGATCGATCAGGCAACTACATAACGGGTTCTCCGGAATATCAGGTGCCAAATCAGCCAAAAATTTTTGTGATGTACGCATTGGCAAACTTTCCGGTAGGGTCCCATTCGTTGCGCAACTTATTAAAAGCCTCAAATTGAGGGTATTGTGCTTGCAGATAATTTTTGTCAAAATTAGCTTCCTTACCCCAGTGTGGGCGGCCGTTATACTGTTTGGCCAATGCTTCAAAGTCGCTCATCAACTCCTCCCACCGGTAGTTATCCATGTTATAAGCGCCTAGCCAAATGCTGTTGCGGCCATAGCAGGGGCTAAGTGCAAAGTCATCGCCTTTGGTAAAGCGTATCTCTTGTATAAAATTCATCCGGTGAGGGCCTTCATTCACCATGCGCTTATAAGCACGCAATAGTTCTTTGGCATATTGTAAATCAAAACTCCATTCCACCTCGCGGTGAAAGGGCGGCTCGGGAACATTAAACACCTTGTAGCTTTTCTCAATGCGGTTAAGCGGTTGAATAAACTTGCCCACCAGCATTTGGTTGATGGGCTTGCGCCAGTCCCGGTTCAGGTTACCAATTTTAACCAACAGCCGATACATGTACACCGAAAGAAACTCATCCATAAACCATTGACGGAAACGCGAGTCATTAGCCGGTTCCTGGGTTCTCCGGTAACGGTAAACCACTACCTGCTCGCTGTGCGGAAACCACCACATTTTAAAATGGTCGGTGTTATGGATCAGTTCGTCCAGTTGTTCCACCACTTCTTCAAAAGGTAGTACAACGGTTTGGTCGTGCAAACGGAAGGCTGGCACAATGTTCAGTGTAACTTCACTGATGATTCCTAATGCACCCAAATTAACCACCGCCATATTAAATAGCGCTTTATCCCGTTCGCGGTGCAGGGTTACCTTTTGTCCATCGGCCTTTATTAAGCTCATTTGCTCCAATTGCGAGCCTATCAACTGAAAGTTAATACCGCTGCCATGGGTGCCTGTGCTTACGGCCCCTGCTATGCTCTGGCGGGCAATACTGCCTAAATTGGCAAGTGCCAGGCCTTGTTGGTCCAGGTATTCGTTCAGTTGCCAAAGTTTAATACCTGCCTGTACCGTTAGTTGAAGTTTGTCTTTGTCAAGATGTAGTACCTTATTGTAGTTATCCAGGTTAACGAGTGCCTCGTTGTTCAGGCAAATGGCGCTCCAGGAATGCCCCGTTCCAACCATACGCAAAGTAGCATGGTCTTTCACCAGCTTAATCAGTTCTTCTTCCGTTTCGGGCTGGTAGTAGTTTTGGGCAATACAGGCCTGGTTGCCCGCCCAGTTGCGGAATAAGTAGTTGGGCTTACGCTTCATGGTTAACGAATATACATTTTGCAAATGTTTTAGCCGGCCCATAAAAAGCAAAACCCGGTTCCTTTTTAGGAAACCGGGTCTTATATAGCTTGTTCGCGGATTTGCGAAGAGGGGGGTAACCGCCCGACTAGAAGTCGTCTACGCTGGTATTCTTCTTATAATCCTCGCTGGCCTGCCAGTTACTTTCAATGGTCAGTTCAAAGCGGCTCTTGGCAATCTCTTTCAATGTAAACACCACGTCTTTAATCAACCACTGGTAAATTTCAGTGTCGTCCACAGTGCTGTGGTTCTTAGGGTCGCCAAACTTGTAAGTAAGAATGAACTTCATATTGGCCGACTGATCAACCGAACCTTGTACAAACACTTTGTAAAAGCGGTTTTCGTCGTTAAACATATACAGGATGCGATCGCACTTAACGGCACCAATCATCAGGTCGTCGTTAGTAATCGTATACGCATTGGGCTGCATGCTCTGGCGATCTTTGGTAAACTCAATTTTCTTACCGTCTCTCCAGCAGCTATCCTTAGGCACACCCCAAAAGATATTTCTGAAGTCCAGAACCGCATCGCCTTCGGCGGCGAAGCCGGCTAATGCTATAAATAGCAAGGAAAGGCTGAACAGTGATTTCTTCATTTTACTATGGTTTTAGTTTTTATGAGAACGCGAATATGCACTTTTTTCTTATTCGCAACTCCCGGAATAATTATTGTGTTTACCCGCAAATTGTTGATAAACCCCTCTTTATAAGTAAGACGTTAAAGGCCCTGTATAGTTTAATTTACAGTAGCGGTTTTTGGCTGATTTTTGTAAACCAGTGCATACCAGCAATAGCTGAAGTAAGCCACGCAACCAACAAACACAATAGCCGAAACTATAATGGTTACGGTAAACCAATTGATATACCAGAAGTAGTAGAAGGTATTCAGACTGACCATTACCAAAGCCAGGCGGGCATATTCGGCATACATTATCCAGCGCTTGTTTTCAAATATGGCACCGATAATCAACATGGTAATTAGTATTAGTCCGAAGAACACGGCTTTGTAAAAGGTACTTATATCCTGAAAGTATGCCATGTATTGCATAGTGCCCCATATTAATACAACGAATTGTATAACGGCATATATTTTTAAATACAGGTTGGTGTCGGCATCGTACTTTTTATATTGCTTGTCATCCACTTCCTTGGGTGCCTGAAAGCCACCTAGGTAATCAGGTAGCCAACCGGGTGCAGCAAAAATCATTTTAAACTTGTCTGCCCATTTCATGTTGCGCGCCTTCTCCCACATTTCTACATAATAGTGCGTATTGGCCCAGGCAGGGTTCCAGCTTTTTAATTGAGTGGTAATACCATAATGAATCTCTACCCCTTCTTCTTCTTCCTTAAAGGTTCCAAACAGGCGGTCCCAGATCATAAATACACCGGCATGGTTTTTATCAATGTACTTGGGGTCCATGGAATGGTGTACACGGTGATGGCTTGGCGTATTCCACCAATATTCAATCCACGGATGTAGTTTGCCAATAGCTTTGGTATGTATCCAAAACTGATACAACGTATGCACAGCCGCTGCAATACCAAATGTTAATGGCCCAAAACCCAGTATTGGTATTGGTAAGAAAATGAAAAAGGCCAGCACATTATGAAACCACGATTGACGAAGTGCCACACTCAGGTTGTATTCTTCGCTTTGGTGGTGTACGGAATGGGCTCCCCAGAACAGATTCATTTCGTGACCCCAGCGATGCGCCCAATAAAACAGAAAGTCGAACAGTAGCAGACAAAGAACAAACGACCACCAGGTAGCTGGTATATTGAAAATGCCGAAATGGTCTTTGATCCAAATAAACAGGCCGAAGATGATAGCTTTAAACAACAGGTTAAATACCTGGTTGCCTATACCAATCAGCAGGTTATTCAGCGAATCGTTCAAACGATAGAGTTCTTTCTTTTTTACATAGCCATACAGCCATTCTATACCAATTAATAAAAAGAAGAAAGGGATAACATAAAGGATGCTTGCGGGATTCATATTTTATCGCTGAATTTTATGGTCTAAAGTTAAGGTATGTAAAGCATTATATTTCAGCCTGCCCCTGATTTTTTTTTGGAAATGGTGCTGGTACACCTTTAAACGTAAAAACCCGGCTCCGGGTTGTTCTCCGGGGTTTGTAATTGTTGCTCTTTCACTTCCCAAAAATCAATTTCTTTGCGGGGCATTTCGCCGTTTACATACCGGCCTTGCCACTACCATGAAACAAGTTCTCTACCTGTTTTTCCTTCTCCTTTCTTTTACCTCCTCAGCTGCCGATCAGGATAGCACCATTTGCTATCTGCGCGATCCCGGCGGGCGTATAAGGGAACACAATGCTGACTTTACCCGCATGTTACTCGATGTTAAATTCATCCCTAAACAGGGTAAGGTCATTGGCAAAGTGAAATATGATTTCAGGCCCATTCAGTATGTAATGGATAGCCTGTTCTTAGATGCTCCTTCCATCGCCATCAAAAAGGTATTGGTGAATGGTAAGGAAACTAAATTTACTACCGATGAGCAGGGCGTTACTATCCGGTTCGGCCAATCCCTGGATTGGAACAAACAGTATAAACTGGAAATTAGTTACGAAGCCACCCCGCATAAAGGTCTTTATTTTATAGGCTGGAGTGTAACCGATAGCAATACCGCACACGATCCATATTTTACCCGCCATCAGATTTGGACCCAGGGGCAGGGCATCGACAATCGTCATTGGTTCCCTTGCTATGATGATGTGAACGATAAACTGATTACGGAAACTACCATCACTTTCGATACAGCCTATACAGTTATCTCCAATGGCGTTTTGAAAAGTAAAAAGAAGAATACCGATGGCACCTTTACCTGGAATTATGCAATGAGCAAACCCATGGTCCCTTACCTGGTTATGCTGGCCATCGATAAATACGCCTATAAGGATTACAAAAGCAAAAACGGTATTGTCAGCAGGCAGTATTACTATTCCGACCGGCCCGAAACCGTAGAGCCTACCTACGCCTATACTGCCGAGATAATGGACTACCTGGTTAGGGAATTTGGGGTAGCCTATCCATGGGAAACCTATGCCAACGTACCGGTTCAGGACTTTATGTATGGTGCCATGGAAAATACCACGGCCACTGTTTATGGCGACTTTCTGTTAACCGACAGCCGTGCATCTGTTGAGCGCACCTATACCGCAATTAATGCACATGAACTTACCCACCAGTGGTGTGGCGACTATATAACCGAGTATAGCCCGGCCCATCACTGGCTGCACGAGAGCTTTGCTACCAACTACAGCAAGCATTTTATGGGCAGCGTATTTGGTACCGATTGGTTTGAATGGAATAAGCATAACGAAGCCGTGCAGGCGATAAATGCAGATAGAAACGACCGCTATGCTATCGGGCACAGCAAAGGGGGGAGCCCGCGCGTTTATCCCAAAGGCAGCTTTGTACTGGATATGTTGCGTTATGTGGTAGGCGATTCGGTTTATAAACGCACCGTTACACAGTATTTAAAAAAACATGCTTATGGTAACGTAACCAATCACGACTTCCAGATGGCTTTTATGGAAACTGCCGGTGTTAACCTGGATTGGTTCTTTGATGAATGGGTATATCGCTCAGGGGTACCAAATTATAACGTTCGCTACGAGCGGCAGGGCGATAAGTTGGTGTTTTTTATACAGCAAACCCAGCGCATGGATAACCTTGCGTCCCCGTTTAAAATGCCGGTGGTTGTTGAAGTACATACAAAGGACGGTAGTACCATAAAAACACAACAGTGGTTAAATGGTCCCGCTGATACGGTGATTCTTGCAGTACCAACCGCTAAAGAAATTGACTATTCACTCTTTGATCCCGCAGGCAATATTCTAAAAACTGTTTCCTTCCAACGCACCTTCGATGAACTTGTAGCCCAAGCCTCAAAAGCAAAGGCCCTTATAGACCGCTACGATGCTATTGTTGCACTGCAGGATTTTGATCTGGACCTTCGCCGTCCTGCGCTTATTACATTGTTCGATAAAGAAAAGGCTGCGGTAAACCGCAACGAAATTATCCGGCAGTTGGGTAAGGATAAAAACGAGGCCACGTATCAATTGTTTGCGAAAGCCCTGCGCGATAACGACTATACCGTACGCCGTCAGGTGATAGAATCGGTGGATGATTACCCCGTAGCAATTTTACCGGCAGCAGAACGCTTGTTAAGTGATACCAGCCTGGTTACTATCGAAGTGGCTTTGCGTAAATTATGCATCGCACATCCTGAAAAGAAAGCTGAGTATTTGTCTAAAACTTCCGGCCTGATGGGTGTAAATAATGGCATTAGAATAGCCTGGCTGGAACTGACATTAAAGGATAACATGTTCGGTGCCCAGGCCCAGGCCCAGGTTAAGGAATTAACAGCTTATGCAAGCAACCGGTACGAGTTTCGGACACGTGTTAAAGCAATTGAAGCTTTGGAACACATGAGCTACTGTGATGAAGACGTGTTGCTGAATCTGATGAACGCTGCCACCTACACCAATAACCGGTTAAACGGGCCAGCTACCAGAGTACTTAAAGCCTTTCTCAAGAATCCTAACTATCTGGATAAAGCAAAAGCGCTGCTTGGTTTGCATCCTTTTACTGATTGGGAGCGTAAAATATTGCAACCGCTGCTCAGTATGTAAAGCGGCATTAACGGGGTATTAATGCCCACAATTAAAGGCAGTAAGTGTAAGGTTTAGTGGCCGTCAAGCAGGATGAATCGATCATTTTAATTGTTCTTCATGTTTTATTTTGGGTTGAAGTTCAGTTCATTATATACATGTGCACATCTAATGCTTGACATGTTGGACTGCTTTTGGTTATTTTAAGAATAACTAAACCTTCATCTATGATCAAAAAGCTCTACCCTGAGGTGCTTTTTTGTATGCTTTTGCTATTACTTCCTGCTAAAAGCATACTTGCACAATCCGACAAGCCATTCGATTTTACAGGCAGTTGGAAGATTACCAATCACAGTATTGTTGACCACGAAACACCGGCTACCTTAACCGATGAATCCAGCCTTTGGACCAACCTGATTTTAAAAGGCGAGGTGATGGTAGTTGGCAAAGATGGTCGTGTTACCTTCAAAATGCAGGAAAACCCCATCACCGCCACCTTTGAAATAAAGGACGGAAAATTGATAATGACTTTCTATAGTGGCGTAGGTAAAAAAGGAGGTGAGCCGGTACAGGGATCGGTTTCAACCACCGCTTACGATATCACCTTTTCTGGCGGCGGATTTACGATTTCGCACGACGATCCTTCCGTAACCGAGTCGTACACTTTCACTAAAGCAAACTAAGCCACCTATGAAAAAAATTATATACCTATTGGCCTTTCTTACATGGGCCACCCTCACTAAAGCACAGAATGTTAACCTTGAAGTGCAGATTGTTCAGGTAGAACGTACCGGTTATGGCGATTGCGGCTTGTGCGGTAATCCCGATCCGGCATGGACCATGAACGCAGTTGATAATGGCGCCGGTGGTTCGCTAAGCCTGACAGGCTGGTGCTATTCCTACGGCGAAATGGGCGGCACTATCTGGAATCCCGGTTCTTTTGACCAGTTGTTGTACCATACGGGTACTAATGCAACTACCGTAACACTTAAATTGGATGCCTGGGAAAACGATTGTCAGGATGCTGACTGTTCTTATTCTACCGGTGGTCTTGCCTGTGCATTCGGTGCCGTTGCCGATAACAACCGTTGCACAAATAACTCCTTAAGCACAATCAACTTCCGTAATCAGCCACCGTGTCAATGGAATACTTATACAACCCCTTTCTGCGGTCGTTACCGTTATCAGGTGCGTATATGGTGGTCCTTTGCCAGTGCTCCTACCGTTACAGCAACAGCTCCTTACGATCGTACATTTTGCACAGGCACTAATACTACGCTGGCAGTAACTGTTGCCAACGATGCCAATGGTAATGCAATGGGTAAATTTTTTAAGTGGCAGGTTAATACTGCCACAAGCGATCCAGCTTCTTGTGCTACTTCCGGTTGGACCGACGTAAGCCCGGCTGCAACAAGCAGCACTTATACTCCTCCGCAAACACCGGGCACCCGTATCTACCGCTGTTTGGTAACATCCAATTGCGCAGCCGATTTCAATTCGAATACCACTGCTTCACAGTGTTTCCGTGTAACTTATGCTCCCATATCAACACCACCGGCCATACAAAGTGCTGCTTGCGGTGCTACGGTACTACCTGGTGTTGGGTACGACTTTGATATCTTACGTGCTCCTGCAGCTGGTGCTGTCATCAATTCTACAAGTTATACATGGGCCGCAACAGGTGGTGCAACTATTAGCCCTACTAATGCGGCGCCAACAGTAATTACCTTTCCTTCATCAGGTTCTTATACTGTATCTGTAACTTATGGCGATGCTTGTCCTGCAGCTGATGCTGTTTCTACTTGTAATGTGATTGTGTCGCAGCCCGCTTGTGGCGCTGTTTATGTAGCAACAAGCGCCGATGGCGGCAACGATGCTAACCAGGGCGGCCCCGATGGACCTGTGCTTACCCTTACCAGGGCCATGGCCTTATATGCCGCTGATAACTCCCGCAATACCATTCGTATCGCCGGGGGAACTTATACCGAAACCAACATAATTAACCTGGCTGATAACCTGGTGATAGATGGCTGCTGGGAAAAAACTGGCACCAACTGGAAAAAGAACAGTTCCAAAACCGTTACCATAAATATGAGTGGTAGCGAAACTGTAACAAATGGTGGTGGTGCAGGTGTTGATGTATGTCATACAGTCGGATTTAAAGCTGTAAGCAAAACGGGCTGGACCCTTAACGATCTTAAAATTGTTATGGGAAACTCATCAGGTTCTGCCAGCAGCCGTGGATGTTCAAATTACGGTGTGTTTATTTCTGGTTGTTCTAATTACAACGTAACCCGCTGCGATATTACAACGGGCAATGCCTCAGCCGGAGCTAATGGTACAACACCTGCTGGCACCGGTGGTGGTGCTAACGGCGGCAGTAGTGCCAACGGTGGTGGTAGTGCTAACGGTTGTGGTAACCCTGGTGGTGGTGGAACCGGAGCTGCAGGAGCTACAGGTACCGGCGGTCCTGGCTATGTTAATCCTGCAGGTTCTAACGGTGCAGGTGGCGGTGGCGGCGGCGGCGGCGGCGACCCTGCTGGTAGCGGTGGAATATGCTGCGGCGGCGTAAACGGCAATGCAGGTGCTACTGGTGGCGCAGGCCTTACCGGAAGCAGTTGGAACGTGAACGACAGACCTACTGCTACTATTACAGCTATACAATACTTTTTACCGGCTGGGCAATCTGTTGCCGGCCAGGGCGGCGGCGGCGGTGGTCAGGGAGGTGGCGGTTCAGGTGCTCGTTTTGGTACCTGCGTTTGCGGTAGTGAGAGTGGAGGAAATGGTGGTGCCGGTGGCGCTGGCGGAAAAGGCGGTTTAGGGGGCAACGGTGGCTTCGGCGGCGGTGGAACCTTCGGTATATGGGCCTATAACTCTGCTACTGGTTCTAATCTTCAAAATATAACCTACACACTTGGTTCGGTTGGTACCGGCGGTAATGGCGCAGCAGGCCAGGCTGGTGCTAGCGGAAGCGGTGGTGCAGGCGGCGGTTGCGATGGTAGCGTAGTCTGCGGCCAATGTGCCGGTAATGGTGGCACGGGTGGTGCCGGGGGTACCGGCGGTCGTGGCCGTGATGGTGCCAATGGTTTATCCGCCCAATTGGTGGTAGGTACAACAACATCTTCTCCTTCCGTTACTATTCCAAGTCCGGCTACAGTTACCGTGGACTACTCCAATGGTAATGGAGCTACTAATTCGCAAATTGGTCTCACTAAGAGCGGTGGCGGCAACTGGACCCTTCCTGCCGGTTTCGCATTCGTTAATGACCAAAACACGTCTAGCACATCTTATACTGTAAGTTCTTCTTCTATTAATGTATATGCAACTGCTACAGGAACTTACGACGTTGTATTAACACCAGGTGGTGTGTCTAATACCTTAAATAATTACATCAAGGTTATTTCTACAAGGCAAACCCCTTCAATCAATATTAACCCGAACCCAATTTGCCCGGGCACTAACTTTACTTTAACTGCTACTATTCCAAGCGGACAGTCCGCAGTAGATTACGATTGGGTAATATTTAACCCCGCCTCTACTGTAGCAGCATCCACTATTACTTCTTCATCCCTGGCATCGGTAACTTTAAATGCCAGTGCGCCTAACTTTACACCGGGCAGCACTTACCGTGTTCGCTTGATGGTACGTGACCCTTGTATGGGTTGGTCGATACCTGTTTACAGCGACTTTACCGTTAGCAGTAATCTTACGGCACCGGTTATTAATGGTAAGGAAGACGTTTGCTACAACGGCGATCCTGGTCCGATGAATACAGCTACTGCCCCTACAGGTGGTAACGGTACCTGGAGCTACCAATGGTATCAGAGCGATAATTGCAGTGGGGTTTGGACGGCTATCCCTTCAACCAACGCCAGCAGCTACGACCCACCATCTGGTTTAATAGTTGACCGTTGTTTCCAAATGATGGCTTCTAACGCCTGCGGCAGTGTTTATTCTAATGTGGTAACTAAGTCGCTTATTGCCCTGCCATCTGGCGGTGTGATCAACGGCCCAACTGTAGTTTGTGCCGGCGATGCTAACGTAGGCTATAGCGCCGACGGAGTTATCATAGTGAATGCTTACACTTGGAATATTACCGGGGCTGCATCTTCTGTAACTTCCGGTAACTCGGCCATTGTAACTTTCGGTAACACTTCTCCTGTTACTTTAACCTGCACCCCGTCTAACCAGGGTTGCCCGGGTAATCCGTTAACATTAAATGTAACGGTTAACCCGCGCCCAACAGGTGCTTTAAGCGGCAGCGGCAGTTTGTGTAACGGTGGTAGCAAAAACTTAAGTATTGCAGTTACAGGTACCGGTCCGTGGAACGGTACCCTATCGGATGGCACTGCCTTTAGTGGCAACAGCAGCCCGATTACAGTTAGTGTATCACCAACTTCCAATGCAACCTATACCCTTGCTACCTTAAGCGATAGTAAGTGTACTGCTAAGCCTACCGATTTAACAGGTACGGTTAATATTACAGTTTCTGATCCGGCTACGGCTGATGCCGGCCCGGATATTACCGGTGGTTGTTCGGGTCTTGCTACTTCGGTAAGCGCTGCATCGGTAACAAACGATGTTTCTTATAACTGGACGCACAATGGCACAGGTACATTAACCAATGCTACTACCTTAACCCCAACCTACGTATCAGGCCCCGGCGAAACGCTGGTAACCCTTACCCTACATGTAACCGCAGCAAGTCCTTGTCCGGTAGTAACCGATGATATGGATATGACTTTCGGAACTTGTAACAGCGTATGGTTAGGTTACTCGGTGGATTGGTTTGATCCGAATAACTGGAGCTACAATGCCGTGCCAAACAGTTGTGCGGCTGATGTTACTATACCAACAGCACCGGTAGGAGGTAACTTCCCGCATATTACTACTACTTCTCCTCAGGTGGGCGATATTAATGTGCAGAACAATGCAATTATCGATATCGATGCAGGTCAGAAACTTTCGGTATGCGCCACATTTGTGGGTGGTAGTTCACAGCCTTCACATATTAACGGTGCAGGCGAGTTGGAATTGAATGGTTCCACCAATCAGGCAATGAGCGGCAAAACCGAATTCCAGACCTTACGCTTAAACAACGCTACAGGTGCTACACTTGCAGCAGGCAGCCGCTTCGACATCTTTAATGAAGTAGCCCTGCAAAGCGGTACGATCACCACAGGCTCAGGCACACTGATCTTCCGTAGTACAAGCGATACGCAAATCGGTATTATCGATAACTTCAGTGCCGGTTACACCGGTTCTATAAGCGGTAATATTAAGGCTGAGCGTTATTACCATAGCAGCAGCACTTACGATGCGCATTATATGGGTTCTCCTATCAACAACCTGCCGCTTAGCCAGTTTGGTGCCGGCGGTACCGGAGGTTATGCCATCCCTACACCTGCCTGCGACGAAACAGGATTGGACTCTCATTCGCCTTACGGTGCGGTAGCAAGTTTAGATGAAACCAACGGTGCCACCTGCGGTATGGCTAGCTGGAAGTTTGAAACTGGTGGTTCCGCAGTTAATGGCAAAGGTTATTCTGTGCGCAAATACGGTGCCGGTGTTTTAACTGTTACCGGTGCACCTAACCTGGGCAGCAGTTATACGTTGAGCGGTTTAACCAATACCAACTGGACTAACATAACCTTGCAGGGCCGCCCGATGGGCTCCGGCTGGGCCATGATTGGTAACCCTTACCTTGCTAACCTGGATATCAGCAATACACCATCCGGCTTCTATTCGCAGAAACTGGTATGGCATAACGCAGGTCCGTTTGCAGGTTCATACCAGGCAGCTACAATAGTTCCGCCGTTCCAGGCCTTCCTGGCACACGTTACTACGCCGGGAACTCCTATTAGCTATACCATCAACGGTAGCGATAGAACCAAATCAACCGCTCCGGCCTTTATGAAGCAGGCGAATGATCAGCAACTGAAGATTACCGCTGAAAATACCACTACCCAGTTACTGGATGTAACTACCGTGGCATTTAATGGCGCAGCAACTACCGCTTTTGATCCTGAATACGATGGTCAGAAGTTTGCAGGTGCACTCAACCGTCATACCTTATATACCTACAACAGCGATCCTATGGCCTGGATGTCGGATAACATTCTGCACAGCATCGACGAAACCAGCACAGTGCCTATGGGCTTCGAACCGGGCATCAGCGGCAGCTATGTATTCCATTTTGATGGTATGGGCACCTTTGACCCTACCAGCTATGTAAAACTGGAAGACAAGAAACTGGGCCTGATGCATGATGTGCGCAACGGCGACTATGCCTTTACATCCGATTCAGCCGACAACTGGAACCGCTTTGTATTGCACTTTACACCGGCTGCTAAGTTTAACATGAACGACGGCACTTGTAATGCCAACGGACAGATCAGCCTGCAGCAACCGGGTTCAGCCACCTGGAACTACACCATGCTTAATCAGAACGGTGTGCTTATCAGCAGCGGTACTTTAAGTAACAATGCCCCTGTATCTGTTAGTGCAGCACCGGGTGTTTATACCCTTACCTTAACCGATATCAACGGTTATACAGTGGTTAAAAACCTGCAGTTAAGCGGTTTACAAACTGTTCAGCCTGCCTTTAATACCAGCAAAACTGTGGCTGAGGTGGGCGAAAACATCGGCTTCTCCAATACTACTCCTGGTATAGTTACCACCCAGTGGGATATGGGCGATGGCACCTTGTTGAATGGTCAGGCTATCAGCCACCAATACGCGCAGGAAGGTGTTTACTCCGTAACCATGATGGTAGAAAATGCCGATGCCTGCCAGGGAAGCACAAGCCAATCAATAACAGTTACGGCTAAAGCTACTACAGGTATTAACGAGCTGGCAAAAGATAAGATCGCCATCTGGAGTAATGAAGACCGTGTGTATGTGGATTTCAGCAGCCAGAAAAACGTAGAAGCAACTATCAGCATCTATAATTTGCTTGGCCAGGTTATTAGCACCGAGCAATTCGGTAAGTCTACCATTTACACCAGAACCTTAAATAACCTGGAGGCAGGTTATGTGGTGGTAAGTGTTAAAAACAACGAGGGTGTAACCACCAAGCAGGTGTTTATTACCAATACCAAATAAGCTGTTAACTACTTCAATAGCTGAAACGGCGGACCATACGGCCCGCCGTTTCTTTTTTTACGAAGGCCTAATCCGTATTCTCCTCCTTAAACTTTTTAACATCCTGCATTTGAGAAAGCCTTAATTTTCTGTTACTTTCCGTATGGAATTTGATTCTATATACATCTTACAGGTGATTTCTTAACTAAAAAACATCTTCCATATGAAGCGCATTTCCATAACTCTACTAGCCTTCTTTATGCTTGCCACCGGTGCTGTATATGCTGCCGAAACCAAGAACAATATTCTTAATGCAAAAGAGGTATCCGGCCTCGATGTAAGCGGCAAATGGGTAGGCAAACGCAAGCAGTACTCATGGGATAAGAAAACCTTTATCGAAGTATTTGAATACGAATTTGAACTGAAACAGGAAGGCAATATCGTTACCGGTACCTCCACCATCCTGAACGCCAACGGCGAATACGCCGATATGAGAATAGAAGGCGTAATTGTAGGCAACAAACTGATCTTTGCCGAAAAAGAAGTAAAGAGCGCCATCCGCCCCGAAGGCAAATTATGGTGTTTCAAAAGCGGCGAATTATACTTTTCTAAAAATGGCGATAACCTGCGCCTGGTAGGTTCAACCGCCAGCTATATGGAAATTTACAACTACCCTTGCAGTGGTGGTGTAACCGATCTGGTTAAAGTTGACAACAGCAACAACGCCGTAGCCTACAAAAGCGATTTTGATGGCAACCTGAATGTGGAAGAACCTTTCAGCATCAGTGTATTCCCTAATCCGTTTATCGACAACGCTACCATCAGCTACAACCTGGTAGCCGATAGCAAAGTGAAAGTGGAAGTATACGATATGACCGGTAAGCTGATCACCAACTTATACGAAGGCAGTCAAAAAACCGGCGCCTACACACTCGATTTCAATGCCAAAGCTGCTGGCTCTATGAGCGGTATCTTCATCGTAAAAATGACCATCAACGACGAAGTTTACAGCCGTCAGATAGTGCAGATGCGTTAAACTTTTTAGCCCCAATAATCGAGCCTTCCGGAAACGGGAGGCTTTTTTTTGCGCTGTCTTGAAGTTTCCTTTAATAACAGGAGAAGGGAAGGATAACAGCCTGCCTTTTAATTGCAGTCGTTAATGTAGGTGGCTAACTGAGCGCCGGCCTCACTACCGATGGCAACACCCATGCCGCCCATACGCACCGCCATACATACGTTTTTGCTGTGCTGCTTAATGATGGGGAACTTGGTATCGCCAAAGGCCATAATACCCGTCCACCAATCGGTAACTTCAAAAGCAATACCCGGCAGTATAATGTTGCGGAGCTTTTCTAGCAGGGCCGTGCGTATCGTTTCGTTAAAGGCGAATTCCGTTGTGCGTTCGCCTTCAAAATCCAGGTTGCGGCCACCGCCAAATAATACCCTGCCTTCCAGTTCACGGAAATAGTAATAGCCCTTATCAAAGTGGAATATGCCTTTGAAAGGCAGATTGGCAATAGGCGCGGTAACCAGCACCTGCCCCCGGCCGGGTTGCAGTTCAAGTGCAGGGTATAAACGGCGGCTGAAAGCATTGGTGCAAACTGCGGCCTTTGCAGCTTTAAAGGTTAGTGTTTCGCCACCGGTGGCATTTCGGCAATGTACAAATACATCGCTGCCGCTGTCCTCCACACCGGTTACCTCGCAGCCGGTTTTTATTTCAATGCCCAGGTGCAGACAATAATCAATAAGCGCGCGGATCGCTTTCCCGGTATGCAATTGCCCTTCCAGGTTATTCTTTACCAGGTGTTGCGTGTAGTGGCGGCTAAAACCAAAAGCTGTCAATTGCTCATCCGCCATGGAAAAGGCTGCTGAACCAAGCATGGGCTGTAAAAAGGTGTTTACTTCATTCAGTCGGTCCAGCGCATAGCTTTCAGCAGGGCCAATTAACTCATAACTGCCATTGGCAGCATAATCAATAGCGACATCACCAAGCCTTATACGCAACCGGTTCAATCCTTTATAACGTAAGGCTACCAGCTGCAATACTTCATCGGCCTTCATTGTTTCCAGGTCATCCAGTATTTCGGTTAAACTGCCTATACAGGCAAACCCTGCATTTTTGGTGCTGGCGCCGGTAGGTAATAATGCCCGTTCAAGCACTAATACCCGTTTAGTGGGTTGCTGCTCCTTAACCGATGCGGCGGTGGAAAGACCTACAATGCCGCTGCCTATTACAATCACATCGTATTGCAACAGCGATTCCTTCTCCCAAAAACTTAACATACTAAACGTTTTACACGTGCAGAACCGGATCCTGCAGCCCCTGATAAACCTTTTACAAACGCACTTTCATCATCACAGCAAAGTGGTCCGAAAGGTCCTTGTGCTTTTTATCCCACGGAAACTGGTAACGCTTTACTTCTCTGGTAACCGACTTCGGTTGCAGGCCATTGCCTTTATACAGCACAAAATCAATAACGCCCCGGCGTTTAGGGTCGTAGCTATCCATGTCATTCAGTAGGTGGTCGCTGGTATATTGTAAATCGCCGGTTATAGGGCCGTCCTCGGCATTAAACGTATGCAACATCGTGTCATATAGGGCTGTGCCTTTATGGGTGTTAAAGTCGCCGCAGTAAAATTGCGGTATGCTATCCGTTTTAAAACGTTCCATCAAACCTTCAATCTGCTCATACTGGTTCTGTTTCATTTCAAACGCTCCACCGGCTTCCATATGCGTGCCCATAACCTGTACGGTGCGTCCTTTAAATTGTAGTTGCACTAAAATGGCGCCTTTGCGGGCCAGGCAATCTTCGCGGTCGCAGTCTACAAAATCCACTTCACCTAACTGTTTAAGGGGCACTTTGCTAAACACCATAACACCGCTGTTGGCTTTTACACTGGGGCGGCCATTGGCGGGTCCGGCCCAGAAAGGGTAATAAGGTTTTAGGCCCTTCTTTAAAATGCGCACGGCCTTATGGTCAAAGGCCTCCTGAAATACAATTACTTGTGCACTGTCAGGCGCTACAATACGCGGTATGATATGTGCCCGGGTTATAGGGTGGTGCTTTATAAAGGTTAATACCCTTGGCAGCATCTTGATGTTGTAGGTCAATATTTTAAGCTCGCTTTGCGCCGCCACACTGGCAGGGTCTTCGGTAGGTAAGGGCATGGCCGATAGGTTGCAGGCCAGGAAAGCCAGCACGGGCAAAAGGAGGAGTTTTTGGAGCATAATGCTAAGATAATAGCCCCGCTCAAATTGCCCTGCTTGCGCTTGCTTTATTTTTGAGCATTTAACCAAAGGCACCGCACTCAACCCTTTGTTGCCCGCTATCGTCTTTCGGTTATATTTGATGCAGTTATGAAGAAGCCCTTTTTACTGGTGTTGTTACTGGCAGGTTATGTGGTTGCTGTTGCACAAAACATGCATGTTAAGAAACATAATTTAAGTCATTTTTATACCGACGAAAAGGTCATAACCAAAGCACTCGAAAAGCAAAGCAGCGATACCGCAAAGCGCCATCCCGAATATGGCATTACCCCTTATAACGCACAGTGCAATAATTGCGACGAGTTAATTGACCAGCGCACACAAACAAGCCGCCAGTATATCGATCGTACTAAACCCAATTATCTCTATTCACAACAATCATATTATCCGCTGCACTATAAAAAATTTGAAGGCGATGTATGGCATACCATCGACCGCCGTCTGCGCCCCGATGCTACACAGCCCGGTGTATATACAGCACCCAACCAACCGGCTCCCACCAAATGCGATTTAATCAATAAAACCACCTCTATTAAGCGCAATAAGTTCGAGTTTGTATTTAACCACGACCTGCAGTTGTTCTTTTACGACGAGAACAAGGTTTACACCAAACCCGAGCGGGGCAACTACAACAACTACACCATTGGCGAAGAAGGCCTCTTTGTAAAAAACATGTGGCCCGGTGTGGATATGGAACAGGTGTTTGCCGCCGGCGAAATAGAAACCAACTACCGGATAGAAGCGCCTTTGCAAGTGCCGATCACCGAAGGGTATATGGTAATCGAAGATCATTTTACCCTGCCCGCCGGTTACCGGATTATTGAACTGCACGAAGATGGTCCCCTGCCCGCAGGTTTCCGTGGCGACCTGCTGATACTGGATGATAAAAACGATACCGCCTTTATATACCGCCGGCCGGTTTACCTGGATGCCAACGTGGTAGGTACACACGGCATCTACCAATGGCAACAGCACAACAATAATTACAACCTGCAAATGCTGGTGCCTATCGATTGGTTAACCCGCAAGGAGAATGTATACCCCTTATTGATTGACCCTACTGTAATCGTACAGGGCGACTCTATCAACGGCCACTACCGCACCACTGGTTTAGCGCCAAACGGACAGGGCTTTACAACCAAGCCTGCATACTGCCCTTATCAAATGACGGTGCAGGTGCCCGGCCGCAGCAAATTGCTGGATACCTATGTAGAACTGGAATACCAACTTACCTACGACAATGCCTGCGGCACTCCGCCGCTGCCTGCTCCTTACTGCACCTTTAGCCAGGTAACGCAGGAGGTAATCTGCGATCATTGCAATACCACTACCGGTTTACTGGCTTGTAATCCTGCCCTGCCGCCTTACACCGGTACTTGCACTACCGATAGCCAACTGGTAAATGGTGCCAAGCCTTTGCATGTAACTGTCCCCACCTGGGTGCCTAATTACACCGCTTGCTACCCGCCGCAGTGTCCCGATTATTTTATAGACTTCTCGTTGAGAAACCGCGATAGCACCTGCGGCGATGTATGCGGCTTTTTATGTGCCCGTGGTAATTTGTGGGGCGTAACCGTAACTGCATGCAGGGTCGAAGGCTACATTACGCAGGATAAAACCAGTATCTGTCCCGGCGAATCGGTAACTTTCCTGGCCCATCCCGATTGCGGTGTGCCACCTTATCATTACCTGTGGACACAAGACGGGGGCAATACGTACGATACCGTTTATAATTCACCGTACTATGGCATTTATCCGCAAACGGGTAAAACAATTACCTGTTTGATAGTGGATACCTGTGGCGAGCTATACATCACCAACGATTTAAGTGTGGCAGTAACACCTGCACCGCCTGCCGATGCCGGCCCCAATGCCTCGGCCTGCGCAGGCAATAAAACCATCCAGCTCGGCGGTAACCCTACTACTTCGCCGGGCACTACCGTTCAGTGGATTGCCGAAACACCAACTATTCAAAGCTGGATAAGTAATGCCAATGCCCCTAACCCGGTGCTTACAATACCGGCAGGCGTTATCGATACATTCTGGGTAGCCGTACGTTGTTCGGCAGCAGGGTTTAGCTGCGCGCATACCGATACCATGTATGTGTTCAGTCATCCCTTGCCAACACCTGTGTTAAGCACTACCGGGGCCACTCAAATTTGCGGCGCACAAAATGTTACCCTCCAGATAAGTGGCGGCAATTACACCTCCTATAACTGGAGCAATGGTGCAGGCGGACAATCCACCGTCATTAACCAGCCTGGTCAGTATTACGCGGTGGTTACCGATGCTAATGGTTGCACCGATACCAGCAACACCATCTCCATTACGGCTGTGGCAGTGCCCACCCTGGATGTGCGGCCCGATACCACGCTTATTTTCGGCGATAGTGTAATGCTTTATACCGACCTTGATTTGAACGCTGCCAGCATCGATTCCTTTAACTGGTATCCGTTTATTAATATGAGTTGCGCTACCTGCACCAACCCGGTTGTTAGCCCCGAAAACGCACAGATTTACGGCCTTAATGTGTATGTGTCGGGCTGCACCATCAGCGATTCGGTATTGATACGGGTTATACTGCCAAACAACTTCTACATCCCTAATGCTTTTACGCCTAATAACGATGGCAACAACGATGTGTTCTATGTGCTTTCGCAAAGCGGGGTAAAGGTTATAACCTTCCAGATATTCGACCGGATAGGCGAGAAGGTGCACGATGGCACCTACCCCTGGGATGGCACCTATAAAGGTAAACCGGCCCCACCGGGTGTTTATGTGTATGTGTGCAGGCTGGGCCTGTTCGGCGAAGATCAGGCCATTTTCCGGAAGGGCAGTGTGACGCTTATCAGGTAATTATGCCCTCGAACTGTCTTAAATTTGTATTTATCTTTTAACAGTTTACATTTATCGAAAATCAACCAACCATGTCTGCAACAAAACCGGTTTCTGCTATTATGACCATCAATCCGGTGGTCGCCAATCAATTTCACAATTTCTCTCAGGTATTGCGTCTGTTTACTGAATTTCCGGTGCACCATTTGCCCATTATGGACAGTAACAACAAACTGATAGGTATTATCAGCTCCAACGATTTACCAAAAGTGTTTTTGCAACTTAGTCGCCGCGAACCAAAGGTTATGCTGGACCTTGATGAAATAGACAAGGCCATCAACCTTACCGATATTATGACCCCTAATCCTATTACCGTTTCCTCTTCCGACACTATCGAATCGGCTGCTAAACTTATCGCTTCGCGTAAGTTTTTATCGCTGCCGGTAGTTGATAATGGCGAACTGGTAGGTATTATTTCTATTAAGGACATTGTAAACTACTTAGCTAGTTAAGAACTTCCGATTTTACGAAGTAACCGGCCTGTTTTTGCTAAAAACAGGCCGGTTTTGTTTTAAATACCCGGTGTTTGGAACTAGCCGTTTATAGGTTCGTACCAACAAAGCCGCTGCGGCGTTATACAAGTGGATATGCCTGTACTGGATAAGGCATTGGAACGAAAGTTTAGTAGTTACCATTTATTCACTTAAAACTACAACCATGAACGTCCAAAGAACCATACTGGCCGGGGCAGTAGCCACGGCCGTAATGACCCTTTACTTCATCATGCTCCCCTTTACCGGGCTGTTTCCCGACCTCAACATTGCGGCCTTTCTGGGTAAAATAGCCGGCGATAGTAAAATAGCAGGATGGGCAATCCACGTGCTGCTGGGTTTTGCCTTTGCGTTTATCTATGCACGCTGGGCCAACAATATCCTGCCCATCGAAAACAATATTTCGCGGGGTGTCGTTTATAGCATCTTCGTATTTCTGTTTTCAACGGTTAGCATCCTGATTATAAATGCAGCGGGATTGGTCGAGTGGCACATGAAGGATAGCATGGCCATGCTGATTCTGCTAAGTTTAACGGGCCATTTATTGTATGGCGCCATACTGGGGGCTTTTCTGCCTAAAACACATCCCGAGCGCGAATTCGGCTCCGATTTAAATGTCGATAAACACGAGGACCCCGAACTTAAACCCCGTGCTACAAGAGTCCCTGATAATATTCGCTAAATAGGCCCGCCACCGGATTTTTTGCACCTTTGGCTGCGTAAAATCCGGATGGTTATGTACAAAATAGTGCTATGCTTATTTACCGTTTTGCTGGTGCAAACCGGTACTGCACAAAATGCCGCTACCAACAGCAAGTTCACAGCATTTGAACAACAGTTTATCGACGACCTTTGGCGCAATAATCCCGGGTGGGCCAGTTCAGTTGGTTATCATAACTACGATGAACAACTAACTATACCGGGTGCCGAAACCAATGATCGCCTGGTGAAGTTTGCCGCCGCTACCCTGCAAACCCTGGCTTCTTTTAAGGAGAGCGAACTAAGCAGTTCGCAGCGTACCGATTATTACCTGATTAAAAACTATGCCGAGGCTACAACTTTCTACATCAAAGAATTTAAAGAAGAGGAGTGGAACCCTTCGGTGTTTAATGTCGGAGGTGCCATTTTTGATGTGCTCGATAACAAGGCCAAACCGCTCGACCAGCGTTTACAGGCGCTCACCAAAAAGTTGAGTCTGGTGCCGGAGTATTTTTTAATGGCTTCCAAATTAGTGGTGGACCCTACCCTGGAGCATACGGAATTGGCCATTGAACAGAACAAGGGTTCGCTGTATCTGTTCGATACGGTATTACCTGATTCCTTAAAGGCCGCTAATCTCTCGCAGCGCGATAAACAGGATTTTATGAACGCCACGAAAGCCGCCCGCCAGGCTGTGGAAGAGTATATCAAATGGCTTGAAGCACGCCCCATACTCGAGAAAAAGGAAGGCAGAAGTGCCCGCATCGGTAAGGAGCTGTATCAAAAAAAGTTTGCGTACGATATTAATGCGCGCTACACGGCGGACGAAATGTATGCCAAGGCGCAGGAGCGTGTTAAGTATCTGCAGCAACAGATGGCCGCTGTTACCAAAACGTTGTGGCCAACGTATTTTCCCGGCACGCCCCTGCCTTCCGATAACCGCGAAGCTACCCGGCAAATGATCGATAAACTTTCCGAACGGCATTGCAAGCCCGATGATTTTATCGCTACTATCGAAAAGCAATTGCCTGCGCTGCACGACTTCATCGAGAAGAAGAGGTTGATAGATCTGGACGACTCGCAACCGCTTAAGGTGCGTAAAACACCCGAGTACATGGCTGGTGTGGCAGGGGCCTCTATTAACTCCCCAGGCCCTTACGAAAAAAACGGCGTAACCTATTACAATGTTACCCCGCTAACCGGTTACAGTCCGGCTGAGGCGGAGAGTTACCTGCGCGAATACAACGATTTTGTGTTGCAGATACTGAATATCCACGAGGCTATCCCCGGCCACTATACCCAGCATATCTACGCCAATCGTTCTCCAAGCATAATACAAAACATCTTGGGTAACGGTGCTATGGTGGAAGGCTGGGCCTGTTATGTGGAGCGCATGATGATGGAAGAAGGTTATAACGATACGCCTGAAATGTGGTTGTTCTATTACAAATGGAACCTGCGCGAGGCCTGTAACTTTATACTGGATTACAATATCCACTGCAATAACTGGACCGAGAAAGATGCCCTCGATCTGTTGGTGACCACCGCTTTTCAGCAGGAGAAGGAAGCACAGGAAAAATACCGCCGCGTTACGCTTACCCAGGTGCAGCTTACCTCGTATTTTACCGGTTTAACCGAGATATACGAACTGCGCGACGAGGTGAAGAAACAACAGGGCGATAAGTTTAGCCTCAAAGCTTTCCACGAACAGTTTTTAAGTTATGGCAGCGCACCGGTAAAGGATATACGCAGCATGATGCTGGGCCAGTAAGGTAGCATTAGGGTGTAAATCTTATCGCTTGCTGCAATTGCAGGGCCGCCTGGCGCTGAGCGCTGTCGGTGGCTAAATAGCGGATAAGTATAACGCCTTTACTGTGCGGCGCAAGTAACTTTAGGTAGTTTGTTTTTAGCAGGGGCGATTGAGATACAGCTACCACCAGTTCGCTCCGTTTCGCATAGCCATAATTGTTCAGCACCCTGTAAGGCTGCATATTGCAGTCGTAGAAGCCAATGGAGCAATACTGGCTGGAATCGGGAACAAGTACGTGCAGTTTGTAAATCTTGTCGCCCAGGTCGTAAAAACAAGCCGAATAAATAAAGTCGGGATTGGGCAAAACTACCCGGCGTAAACCCGCATCGGTTTTAGTGGTATGTATAAAGGTGTTATACGGTTTGGCCGAACGGTGTTTGGCGATCATAAAAACAAGTTGCGGCACTGCTGCAATAAATAACTGCTGTAGCGCTGCCACCAGCACAACAAACAAAACCAACTTTATAAACCAATGCTTCCTGTTCATTGCGTCGATTTTAAAATCACAGGAAGCGGGCTTGTTTTCAACTCCTTTAAAAAGGAGGCTTCGCCGCCATACAGCCGCAGCACCAGTTTAAAGGGTTTACCGTTAACAACAGGTAGCCAGTTGGCTGCTTGTTCGGCGGCAGCAACCGTTATGCTGAAGTTGCCCGCACTATCGCTGCTTACGGTATTGTTGTTAACCGAATAGCGGTCGGCTTTATTCGGCAGAAGAAAAAGGTCCTTGCCATAGGCTGTTATACTCCAGTACTTGGCCTTCAGGTTGTTTACGTTCCCGGTTATGCGATACGTGTTACTGCCGTTCAGCGGCATACCGGCACTATCGGCCGAAGCAAAAAGGTAAACCGCCTCGTTGCTCGGTAAAGCAAACAGGGCAAAGATGGTTACCTGGGTAGTAAGCAGGGTGTTTTTACCCAGCGGCAGGTTATTGGTGCCCCGCCAGCTTCCGTTTTTAAAAAAGGCTTCGCTGCTCTCTACCTGGGCAATGCGGTAAATGCCAATACCGATGCCTAGCAGCAGTGCCGCAGCTATAAATAGAATGGCTTTAAGGGCTTTCATGGTGTATGCCGTCGGGCACTGTAAACTGATTAACTTTGCCTGCAACAATATAGCGTTATGGAAGAACTGGAACAAGAAAAAAAGGATTACGCCACTATACAATTAAAACCACGCGGCCCGGTTACCATTACCGGTAACTTCGAAGTGATTATGGAAGATGGTACAGTGCTCGAGAAACGCGAAAAGCTTTCCATTTGCCGCTGTGGCATGAGCCAGAAGATGCCTATTTGCGACGGCGCACACAAGGCTTTGGCTTCTATGCTGTAGTACAGGCGGCATGCATTGGTGCGGGTTTAACCTGTATCAAGCGCTTCCCTCTCTTGCATCCGGTATTCGATACTGCAAGGCAAACGCCTTTCTCAAGCAAATTCTTCTACATTCGCACGCATGAAAAAAGGGGAAGTGAGTTTAAAAGTGAAAAAAGCGGCAGCCGGACTAGGCTTATTTGCACAGGAACCCATTGCTAAAGGCACCAGAATTATAGAATACGTTGGCGAAAAAATTAATGAGGACGAGGCCAACCGGCGTGGCGGCATGTATCTGTTTGAAATAAACTCCAAATGGTTTATTGATGGCAAGGACCGCAAAAACACGGCCCGCTACATCAACCACGCCTGCGGAAGGGCCGCTAACTGCGAAGTAGATATCAAAGCCGGCAGAATCTGGATCAGCGCCAAAAAGAACATTCAGCCCGGCGAGGAATTATGTTATGATTACGGGAAGGAGATGTTTGATGCCTATATCAAACCCCACGGTTGTCGCTGTGGCAAATGCAGTGCCGTAAAAACCGCTAAGCCTGCAAAAGCTAGGAAGTAAGTAACTATTCGCTGGCGCACGTGTTGCACGTGTGCCTGATCCCTTGCTGGCGTGTGTGCACGCGCGCTTCTCCTTTGGTTGTAGTAAATCGGGAGGTTTTAACAAACTATATTTTAAGATTGTTTCATTATTTATTACATTTACAGACGAATCTGTAAATGCATGACTACTGCTGTCTATAGACCTTCCGGTTTCCCGCTGCCAACGTATAAGTTAGCGGCTTGTGTTGGTTTTTTTCCGGCCCCGCCATGCGCTCTGGTGTCATCATATTATTTTTTGTCGGATTTGTGCACCTCAAAATCAAGTGCACAAATCTGCACAAATCGCCGGGGCCTCAATCAAAACCGCGATTTTTAGTCTGTTTAACACAAAAAATCATCATATAAACTTTTGTTTAACTTGTGCACAAGCAAAAAACCTGCACAGGCATGCACAAGCAGTGTGGATAACCCCGGAAGTTAAAACCACTCTACTCCCTCTCCTTAGGAGAGGGCAGGGGTGAGGAATAAAAAACAGTGTAAAGAAGTGTAAAGTTCCATCTCCCGCAGGGTCTCCCTTGCGCAGCATGGGGACCCTGCGCAAACCAGGCGAAATAATGACATCGCTGTTTATATGGAGAGGGTGAAGAAATCTGTAAAGAAGTGTAAAGTTGAACGGGGAGATGCGGGAAAAGTGTAAAGGAGTGTAAAGTTCCACCTCCTGCAAGGTCTCCCTTGCGCAGCTTGGGGACCCTGCGGAAGACAAATTGTGGCACTGCTGGCTATATTAGTAGCAGCGATTAGTAGAACAACAAAACAGGACAACATGCGAAAACTGATTTCCTTTATGCATATCTCGCTCGATGGATTTGTAGCGGGACCAAACGGCGAAATGGACTGGATCAAAGCCGATGAAGAGCTTTTTGAGTACGTAGGTAAACGGATAGGTGAAGGTGATACCGCCCTCTATGGCCGCAAAACCTGGGAACTGATGGAAGGTTACTGGCCCACGGCTGCCGACCAGCCCAATGCCAGCAAACACGATATTGAACACAGCCAATGGTATGCAAAGGTGCACAAGGTGGTATTATCTAAAACCCTGCAGGGCGGCGAGATACCAAATACCACTATAATAAGCGATAACCTGGCGGAACGCGTCAATGCAATCAAGCAACAACCCGGTGGCGACATCCTTGTGTTTGGCAGCCCCACTGCAACCCACGCGCTTATAGAACAGAATTTAATAGACGGCTACTGGCTGTTTGTAAATCCCATCATCCTCGGCAAGGGCATCCCTTTGTTTGTAGGCGTAAAGGAGAAAACAAAGCTGAAGCTTTTGAATACGCACTCGTTTAGCATAGGGGTTACGGAGTTGAATTTTGTGGTAGAGAAATAAACTGCAGAGTTTTGAAACGGCACGAGCCGACTCTTCGGAAATAAATATTAAGAGCCAGAAAATGGTCCATTGGGCAAAGATATTCGAAACGCTCGCCTTAGTCTTGACAGGAATTTTTCTCTTGCTTACAAGGGTAGCGATTTATTATAAGGCTCGAATCACACAATCCGCTGCAGGAAATTGGGGGTGGCAAATGTTTTATTATCTATTTATATACAACTCATTTGGGTTTCCTTCTTTTTCAAAAATCAAAGCCGAAGAGTATCCGGATGATGTAAGGGGGCAAATATTGTTCTATAATAAATTCGTTAAAGTTATGTATGGTGTATTGGCAATAGCCTTTTTGTTCGGCATAGTTGGAGTGGTGCTGAGTTGATTTAAACTATAATGGTGTCGCAGCCCCGCCATTCAATGATTTGTTCACCTGCGCATACTTCTCACGCGATTCAGGCTTGCGCCGGAATCGCGTTTACACCTCCGCAGTGTCTCCCTTGCGCAGCTTGGGGACTCTGCGCAAGGACAGGAAAAGCAGCATTGAAAATTTTCTTACCTCACCTTCACTACCTGCTTGCTGTAGCTTTTACCACCGGCATTAACCGTTACAAAGTAAGTGCCGGGAGTAAGGTTGCTTACGTTGGCCTCAGCATTGTAGAGGCCATACACGGTTTGTGTAGTGCGCTCGCTGTATACGATGCGGCCACTTAGGTCGGTAATCTGCAGTTGCACGGTAGCGGGTTGGTACAGGTAATACTGCACCTGTATCTTGTTATCGAACGGGTTAGGGTAGCAGCCTACAATAACCATGTTCTCCTGCTTAATACCGGTTGCAGGGCTTTCGATAAACGGCGGTTGCGGAGGCATATTGGTGCGCGGCACAATCGGTCCGCCGCAGGCGGTTAAGTGGTTGGCAGCATCCATATCGCACCACGAAGCAGCTACACTGGCAGTATAAGTTTTGCTGGTAATAGTGCTCATGTGTAACCAATCGCCCTGTACTTTCTGGTCGGTAACATCCAGCAGCAAGTAGCCGCGCTTGGAGAGTTCGCCATACTTAACGTTAGGGTTAAACAACTGTATGGCCGATACCGGCACAGCAAAGGTAATAAAGCTGCCGCTGGTGATACTGGTGCACACATATTCTACTGCAATAGAACCCGCACCGGTACTTGAGTTGTAACTGGAAGGGTCCAGTGGTAGATCGTTAGCCCAACTGGTATGTATATCGCCGGTTAACACCACCACGTTGTTAATGTTATTGGAGGCGATGTAGTTAAAGATCTTGGCACGCTCGGCAGGGTAGCCGTCCCACTGGTCCTGGTTAACGGCCTGGCCCAATACCTTCAACGGCGACATCATTACCTGGTTGCCAATCAGCTTCCACTTGGCGGTAGAAGCGGAGAGTTGCTGTTTAAACCAATCCAACTGGGCAGCACCCATCATGGTGCGGTTGGTATCGGTAACGGCAGCGCCGGTAGTGCCTAATTGTTGTTGACGCCCCTCGTTACGGGTGTCTACCAATATCAGGTCGGCAAGTCCGCCCAAAGGTATTACACGGTGGATGGTATCAACGCTGTTGTGCACGTTGCGGATAGGCATCCACTCAAAGTACGCCTTATGCGAATACGACTCGCGGTCCTTCCAATAGCCTTCAACGCTGTCGGTATGGTTTTGTGCACCGCCGCTCCAGCTATCGTTGGCTGTTTCATGGTCGTCCCATACGGTGATGAACGGATACATCTGGTGCACGTAGCGCAAATCGGGGTCCAGCTTGTATTGCGAGTGGCGCATACGGTAATCGGCCAGGGTCAATATTTCAGTGGGTGGTTCGTGCAAACGGGCCGAGTCAACACCGGGGGTAAAGTCATCAGTGCCGTATTCATAGTAGTAATCACCTAGGTGGATAACGGCATCCACATCGTTCTTTTTAGCAATGTCGCGGTAGGCATTAAAATAGCCATCCTGGTAGTTGCTGCAAGCCACTACGGCAAAGCGCAAATCGTTAACGTGCGTATCGGGTGCCGTACGGGTGCGGCCGATACTCGACCATGCTCCATACGCTTTAAAGCGGTAGTAATACCAGGTGTTGGCCTGCAGGCCGGCGGCGTCTACCTTTACGCAATAATCGGTGCTGCTGTCGGCGGTTACGTTACCCGAGTTTATCACATTGGTAAAGGCGGTATCGGTGGCAATCTGCCAATCCACACTCACCGTAGCATCTTCGGTGGTTACACGGGTCCACAGGATAATGCGGTCGGTAAGCGGGTCGCCCGATGCTACACCATGGTAAAATGGTGCTAACAACGGATCGAGGTTAGAGCGGGAGGCGGAAAGATGGTCCTGCGCATAGCTGCCATAAACCGATAACAGTAAAAGAGCAAGTAAAGCTTTTTTCATATGGAGGGGTCGTTAATGGTTTAAATGTAAAAGGAAACAGCATGATTTTGAAATCGGTTTATTTTAGGGCGCACATTTAATACACAATTGAGGTTATGATAATAATTGCCGAGAGCGGATCGACTAAAACCAACTGGCTAACCGAAGAACAGCAACTGCTGGAAACCATGGGCTTTAACCCTATGTTTCACTCTACCGAAACCATACTGGCCGAACTGCAAAAGCATACAGGGTTAAGCGCTTTACGCGAGCGTGTTACAGCCGTATTCTTCTATGGGGCCAGTTGCAGCAGTGCCGACCGCAACCTGGTAGTCGAGAACGCTGTGCGCAGTTTCTTTCCCTCGGCCACTACCATAAACGTAGATCACGACCTGAAAGCTGCCGCCATTGCCACGTACACCGGAGAACCGGGCATAGCTTGCATATTGGGAACGGGTTCCAATTCGTGTTTGTTTGATGGTAAGGAAATATACGAGGAGGTACCTGCGCTTGGTTACCTGTTGGGCGACGAAGGCAGCGGTGCCTACTTTGGTAAAAAGCTACTGGCTGCATTCTGCTACCACGAACTGCCGGAGGCAACAATGTTGATGTTGAAGGACCAATACGGTTTGGAGAAGGAGAAGATATTTGAAGCCGTTTACAAAAAGCCCAACGCCAATGTATACCTGGCAAGCTTTGCCAAGGTATTAGGCGATTCGCCCGATAGAGCATACATGAGCAAATTAGCAGCAGAGGGCTTTACTGAATTCTTTCAGCACCACGTTTGCTGTTACAAAAACTATCGGCAATACCCGGTTCATTTTGTGGGTTCTATCGCGCACTTCTTTAAAGCGGAGTTAGAGCAGGTAGCGGCAAACTTTGGTTGCAGGCTTGGTATAGTCGACCGTAACCCGGTTTACAGATTGCTGGGCCACCACGTTAAGCAGCAGGCTTCGTAGTTTTAGGCTTGCCGGTAAAATTCCAGATAAGAGCCACTAACAGCAGGGTTATTAGCTGGCCAATGCAGGTCTCCAGCGTTGGGAAGATACCCAGTAGTTCAATACGCATTACAGGCACGCCGTGCACACTTAGGCGGCCGATTTCCTGTAAGGAGTGAATGCCTTTACCTGTCAACACAATAGCCAGTAAGCCCATAACCAGCGAAGAGATTTTGAAGAGCTGAGGTATAGGCAGTTTGGCAGAGAAACGAAGCACGATAAAGGCCAGTGCAAACACACACAGGAAGGCAATGGCCACCCCGAACAAAATGGCATGGGTTTGCTTGCCACCCGATTCGATGTTTAAAGAAGAAAGGAATACGACTGATTCAAACACTTCGCGGAAGACTACAAAAAATGAGAGGGTAGCCAGGCCTAACAAACTACCGCTGTTAACGGCATTGTTTACCAGTTTGCTTACATAGTCCTTCCATTTGCCAACCTCGCTCTTGCTGTGCATCCAAAAGCCTATGTATAACAGCATGGCTACGGCTACAAACGAAATGGCGGCTTCTACCAGTTCCATTTCGGTGATGCCTTCGGGCATCAGGTAGGTGCTTATAACCCATAACAACACCCCGGCTACTATGGCCAGTATCCAGCCTGCATGTACCCACTTGCTGGCCAATGGCAGGTTAGCAGCTTTCAACACCGATAAAATAACCATGATAACCAAAAAGGCTTCCAACCCTTCCCGCAGCAGGATACTAACGCTCATAAAGAGCGCTAACCAGAAGGAGTACTCCTTCTTTTCCAACACACGGCTTACTTCACCAAGGGTTTGCTTGGCGGCAGCAATGCTGTCGGCCAGTTCGGCCACAGGGCGGTTTTCGCTGATGAGCTTGCGTATACGCAGCATTTGCTTTTCAAGCTTCTCGCTTAGTTCGGGTTCCGTTGCCTTAAGTTGTAGTTCGATAGGTTCAATACCTTGCAAATAGGCCAGCGATGCAAATTGCAGGGCATCATCGCCACGGGCATTGCTGTAACTGGCGTTAGCTCGGTCCAGGTAATCGAGCGCCATTTTCAAAAAGCGGTCGTTACTTTGGTGTGGGTGGTTTAAGCGGATGGCTGCCAGTTGTTCTTTATCAAGGTTAAACTGCTGTTGTAAGTCGTGGTCGCTTTGGGTTGCAATGCTTTCTAGCGGCACCTTTTGCAACACCTCCCGGTTCTTCTCAATATCGGCCTTGTCATACCGTAGCGAGAGAACATAGAACGCCAGGTCCCATACTTCCTCGTCTTCCAAACCCACATGCGCACGCATACCGGTGCCTTCTACTCCTAAACGGATGGTGTTAAAAGCATGGGAGGGCGATATAAAGTCAAGTCGGTTGTTATCATGAAAGTTGCGGGGCTTAGGGTCTAAACCTTTTCCTTCGGGGCCATCGCCAAAACCGTTGTCGCCATGGCATTTGGCGCAGTTAACTACGTAAAGTTTACGGCCGGCTTCAATATCGGGATAGTGCGAAGGATAGGTGCGTAGGCCCGTAATGGCTACAATCTTCATCTTGGCTGCTGTAGCCTTTTGGCTTACTTCCTGCGGCGAGCCTTTGTGCTCAACTAGAAAGTCAATGTCCTCAATTAGCTTACCAACTGCCACCGAATCCGAATCACTCCACTCCGCCGAAAACTCATGAAAGTACTTAACAGCGCTCTCGCAGAACTCGCCCATCTCCTCGTACTCATCTTCGCTGATGACCTTGCCATCCTTAACGGCATTTTTGTAGTCTTGCCCCAGGTAGTTAAGGGTATGCACCAATATCCGGCTGGCTTCGCCCTTATCGGCACTGCTGGCCAGGGCAAGGGTTAAAAACAGAAATAGGAATCCGCACTTTTTGAGCACCTGTTGTGTTTTTTGTTTGTTTAGACTAAATCTAAACAGCCGCGAATGTAAGAGGTTCGGCCATTTTTCCGAATGATTTTAATTAGTTGCTTGCAGCAATTTTCATAAAAGTTTGATCGTATACAGGTGCCAGGGCGCTCCAATCGTATTTTTGGGCGTATTGGCGGGTATCCATAACCCGTACGTATTTAACATCCCAAATGCGGCGCTGGAGCTTGTTTACAAAGTCCTCTTCCTCATAAAAGAAGGTTTTGTGCCAGGCAGCGGGTATGTGTTCGGGGTAAGCAAGGCGTTGGGGTAGAAAGGGTACGCAGTTACAATACATAGCTTCTATAATGCTAGCTCCAAAAAAGTCCTGTCGGGAGGTTACCGGTAATATATCAGCCGTATAGAGCCACTTTACGTACTCGGCCTTACTTTCGGCATATCCCCAGTGCAGAATCTTATCGGCCAGGCGTTCCTTGGCTACATCAAAAATAAGCGGACGGTGCTCATAGCTTTCGCCCAGTACAACCAGGTTAAAGGCTATGCCGCGATCGGCTATTTCAAAGAGGGCATTAAAAAAGGCTTCAGGGTTTTTATCGTATTCCCACCGGTGGTTCCATAATACCACTGCCCGCAAGGGCTTTTCGAGGGTGGCGGGTTTAAGGGTTTCCAGTTCCTGGAGGTTAAGGCCTAAAGGCAACACAAAACTTCGGGCTTTTAGCTTTTCAACTGTATCGCTGTTGTTGTAGTCCGGGAAGGCCTTTAAGAAGGAGGGAAGCGCCTCAAAAAAGGAGCTGAAATGGTAGTGTGAATTAAAGTACACCTGGTTGGCAGCCAGAGCGGAGGCGTAATTGATAAAAGCGTAATGGTTATCGCGCTTCAGGCTCACATCACGGTCTGTAGGGCTCCAGGGGTAGGTCAATTGGTTCTCATGGAAATACAGCACTGCAGGTATACCGGCCGACCAGGAGCGGGTAAGGCTCATAAATAGACTAAGGTCTAGCATATCAGTAGCCAGTATTAAATCAGGCTTTTGTGCTGCGTATTGCTGGTTGGCTAGTTCGGCAAGGGTTACTGCACCTCCGTGCATGCGCCATTTCCAGTGGTAACCGGGCAAGGAGAGTATATCTACCCGATGCGTGCTGAACCTTTTGTATTCATCTGCCCAGTTTTTATGCGAGCCGGTATAAAAAGGTTCTATCAGCAGAATATGCATGCAGGTGGTTTTAACGGTCGAAAGCCAGGCGTTCGCCGCGTATGCTTTCGTCAAATGTACCCTTATTATATGCCAAATGGCCGTTTACAAAGGTTTTCTGAACCTCGCCTGTAAATTCATGTCCCGTAAACGGACTCCATCCACATTTATACAGGATGTTTGCCTGGCCAACGGTCCATTTCTTGTAGGGATCCACCAATACAAGATCAGCAAAGTAGCCTTCACGCAGGTAACCACGGTCAATGATCTCAAAGCATTCCGCAGGCTTATGACACATTTTGTCAACTATTTTTTCCATGGAGATTTTACCCATGTGGTAAAATTCCAGCATCATGTTTAAGGTATGCTGTAACAAAGGCAATCCGGATGGTGCTTTTGCATACAGGTTGTTCTTCTCATCCAGGGTATGCGGCGCATGATCGGTAGCAATTACGTCGATCGTATCGTTCAGCATTGCCTCGAACAAGGCGTGTTTATGGTGGGCCTCTTTAATAGCCGGGTTGCATTTAATCTTACTGCCTAAACGGGCATAATCGCTTTTATCAAACCACAGGTGATGTACGCATACCTCGCTGGTAATACGTTTATCTTCCAGAGGTATCTGGTTGGTGAACAATGAGATTTCATCGGCCGTAGAAATATGCAGGATGTGTAGGCGCGAGTTGAACTTCTTAGCCATTTCAACGGCCATTTTGCTGCTGTTTAGGCAAACTGTCTCGTTGCGTATTTCGGCGTGGCATTCAAACGGAATGTTGTCACCGTATTTCTCGTGATACATTTTAGTCCGTTCTTTTACCAGGCGATCGTCCTCGCAATGCGTGGCAATCAGTAAATCGGCACGTTCGCGGAAAATGTCTTCTAATATATTGGGTTCATCTACCAGCATATGGCCGGTGCTTGAGCCCATAAAAATCTTTATACCACACACTTTTCGGCCATCTACCTTTAATAGCTCCAGCAGGTTGGAATGGTTGGTGCCCATATAAAAGGAATAGTTGGCCAGCGAGGTACGGGAGGCAATGGCATACTTCTCCTCCAGCAAATCAATCGTAACACTGGGCGGGTTTACATTGGGCATTTCCATATAAGAGGTAACTCCACCTGCCACGCCTGCACGAGCTTCGGTATGGATAGTAGCCTTGTGTGTAAGGCCCGGCTCGCGAAAGTGCACCTGGTCGTCAATAATGCCCGGCATTAGCCATAAACCGCTGCCGTCTATTTCCTGCACCTTAAATTTCACATCAAAGTTGCCGTCAATGCGCTCAATGCGCTTATCACGTATCAGCAGGTCGGCTGTTATTGTTTTACCCTCATTAACCAGTTGTGCCTGCTTTATTAAGAAATCACCCATCGCGTTCGTTTGTACAAAAATAAAGCTATTGGATGGAATGATTCGCCTGCTTTTAAGTATTCATTTCCACCTTAAATCCCCAATTTATCCCATCTACTTATAAATGTTTTTACAATACAAACTGCGGCTTGTGAGACACCAATCAAACTTGATTGACTTTAGGGAGCGCTGCCCATACATTGTTGGAGCTAAACGAAACGAAAATGAAAAAGACATTATTCATCCTTATCGCACTGATCCCTGCTCTGACCTTTGGTCAATTTGAATTTAACAACATGGGCGCCGCCATCTATAATCAGAAAGGCAGCTTATTGTTTATTGATGGTTCGCTGACCAATAACAACAGCAGCACCAACGGTGCAATCCGTAACGACGGTATCATTGAACTGAAAGGTGATTTTGAAAACAAGACCAACGCGGCTTTCACGGCTTCCGCTGATACTACTTCAAAGGAACGTGCCGTTAAGTTCATCGGCAGCGGTACTCAGTTTATTAAAGGCGACCTGAACAACCCCGGCACTGCCAGCCTGTATAATATGGTGGTAGATAAAGCAGGCGCTACTGATAAGGTGGAACTGGCTGCTAACGTAAGCCTGGAAGGCTCGCTGTTATTTGGTACAGCCACCAGCAGTACGTACGAGCCGGTATTTGCAGGCACTCCTAACAACCAAAAGGGCCTGATTAAGACGTTTAATGGAAGCGATGAATATGTGCTGAGCATTACTAACGGCAATGTAGATGCAATTAGTGGATATGCTGACCTGGATATGGATAAGAATCCTAACACCGGTTTTATATTAACCAGCGGTATCCGCGAGAGTGCCAATGGTGGACTAAGCCGTATGGTTGCTTCTGCCAATTCATATGTATATCCTATCGGCACCGAGGTAAATGGTTATAACGCTACCCGTATGAATTTCGTTAGCATACCGGCGGGTGGTGCACAGGTTATGGGTAAGTTTAACGACGGCACCCGCAACAGCAATGGCAACGTAGGTAAAATGTTCGATCATTGTGTAAACTGCCCTCAACAAGGTAACTTAAAACAAGGGTACAACCACTTCTTTGCTGCTAACCCTTGTAATGCAAATGCCGAACAGTGGTTGATTCTGCAGGATGATATTACCGACCACGGTTACTGGAGTTTTGCTGCTACCGAAGGTGATGCCCAGTTTAGCTACAGCATCGAAACCTTTGCTAACAGCTACAACGTGCAAGGCAGCCAGGGCGATATCTGGAGAACACTGAAATATGATGCTGCTTATGGTTACGATCCTACCGGTGTAAGCGAAAACTGGAGCCGTTACGTTGATAGCGTGTCACAAGCTACTGATCTGTTGGAATTTTCTAAGAATGCAGGAAGCTGCTACACCGGAACAGGTGTACCTGGCGGTATCTACACAGGTTTTGGTCACTATGCTATGAAGAAAGCCAGCACAGGTGGTGCACTGCCGGTAGAACTGATCTATGTGAATGCTGAGCCTAAAACAAATTCAATTGCTGTTACCTGGGCAACTGCTATCGAAATTAATAACAAAGGATTTGAAGTACAACGCAGCACTGATGGCGTAACCTTCTCTACTATCGGTTGGGTTGATGGCGGTAATAACTCAACCATGACCCTGGCTTATGAATACGACGATATGAACGTACAAGAAAATATTACTTACTACTATCGTTTAAATCAAATTGATAACGACGGTGCAAGCACATTATCTTATGTTGTATCTGCTAAAATTGGTGGAACTACTGAATTTGTAGTAAGCGAGCCTATGCCTAATCCTGCTGTTGATGTAACCCGTATGGTTATTACAACTTCGGCTGCGCAATCAGTAGAAGTGCGTGTGGTAGATGTAACCGGTCGCGTTGTATCAGAGAACAAGAATGTGGCATTATCTGCCGGTAGCAACACGGTTTCTATTGATGTTCAAACATTGGCTAGTGGTCAGTACCTTGCTGTTGTTTTTGCTGACGGCAAGCCTTATTCTAAAAATTTGATCGTTACAAAGAACTAATTATAACTTTTCGTTTGTTTGTTTAGCTGGGGAGGGCGTCGTTGCTCTCCCTTTTTTCGTTTTACTCTTTCTCTAAAGAACTATACTTAATTTTACGGAGGGTGGTTTCTTTTGTTTCACTTTTTACCGAAATATTTTCAGAATTTTTTCGGTTGCCCGATTCTGTCTGTATTTCGTATTTAGTAACCATTCCTTAGTAATTTATCTCTTATGTATTTATATACGGGTGCCTTTTAAAAAGGTTACACCTTTTCTGCAAAAAACATTTATTAGGTGCAACTAGTTGAAATTCAGTTAAATAAAGTTTTGGTCACCTAACAAAAACACGTTTAAAAGCCGCGGTGCCAAAAAATAAATTTCTTGTAGGTTTGGCCCAATGAGCGAACTGCGCGTAATTATATCAGGCGGGGGAACAGGCGGACATATTTTTCCGGCCATTGCCATTGCCAATACTATCAAAAAGCGCTACCCGTATGCACAAATACTATTTGTTGGTGCTAACGGTCGTATGGAGATGGAAAAAGTTCCGCAAGCCGGGTATCCCATCAAAGGATTGAATATTGCCGGATTTCAAAGGGGGGCAGTTTTAAAAAATGTGGCCTTGCCATTCAAAATCGCTTCCAGTTTGTATAATGCTTGGCAAATTATCCGCGATTTTAAGCCGCACGTAGCAGTAGGCGTAGGTGGGTATGCGAGCGGGCCGTTGTTACGTGCGGCTAGTATGGCCGGGGTCCCCACCGTTATTCAGGAGCAAAACGGTTTTGCCGGCTTAACCAATAAATTGCTGGCCGGCAATGCACGTGTAATTTGCACTGCTTACGAGGGGATGGAGAAAGTTTTTCCGAAGGAGAAAATTGTTTTAACGGGTAACCCGGTGAGGGCTGAAATTGTACAGATGCAGGTTGACCTGGGGGAAGCGCAGCGCTACTTTGGCCTCGACCCTTATAAGCAAACGATATTGATAGTTGGTGGCAGTTTAGGTGCACGAAAAATAAATCAAAGTGTAGATGCCACACTGGACCGGATTAAAGAGAGCGGTGTACAGTTGTTATGGCAAACCGGTAAGTTGTATTACGATGATTACAAGGAGATTGCTGATCGTTATTCTTCTATTAAAGTGTTGCAGTTTATTGACAGAATGGATTATGCTTATGCCTGCGCGGATGTAATTGTATCGAGAGCAGGGGCACTTTCCATAGCTGAATTTCAATTGGTAGGCAAACCGGTAATTTTGGTGCCATCACCAAATGTTACTGACGACCACCAAACACATAATGCCACTGCATTGGTACAGCGGAATTCGGCTATTCTTATCAAGGACGATGAAGCAAAGCTGAATTTAATGCCTGCGGCCATCGATTTGCTGAAGGATGAAGTGCAAATGCGTACACTAAGCGAGAACATTAAGAAAATGGGCATCCCCAATGCGGCCGAACGCATAGTGGATGAAATAATGCGTGTGGCTAATAAGCCTGCCTGAATTAAACGAGTAACATGAAACCATTAAGCGAAATAAAGAGGGTGTATTTTTTAGGGATCGGCGGTATTGGTATGAGCGCACTGGCGCGTTACTTTAAATCGCTGGGAGCGGAGGTAAGCGGCTACGACCGCACGGCCACACATCTTACCGAAGAACTGAGCGCCGAAGGAATGCCGGTTATTTTTGAAGATAACCTGGAACTGATGCCTAAAGACGCAGACCTGGTTGTGTATACCCCGGCTATACCAAAGGATCATAAAGGTCTGAACTTTTACCGCGATAATGGCTATGAACTCCGCAAGCGCAGTGAAGTGTTGGGGATAATTTCTGCAGATCGGTACACGATTGCGGTTGCCGGTTCACATGGTAAAACTACGGTTAGCGCTATGGTGGCGCATATATTAACCCATTCGGGTTTTGGTTGCTCAGCTTTTTTAGGTGGTATTGCGGTAAATTATAATTCTAATTATTTACAGGGGCAAAACGATGTGGTAGTTATTGAAGCCGATGAATTCGATCGCTCATTCCATCGGTTAAGTCCGGATATGGCTGTAGTAACTGCTGTAGATACCGACCACCTTGATATTTACGGTAGCAAAGAGGCCATCGATGAGGCGTTCCTGGAGTTCATCGGCAAGATTTCCGATGAGGGTTTCCTGGTGATGAAGGCCAATCAAAGTATTAACGACCGTCTACCGGTGCTTGATAAGGCCTTTTACTCGTTGCACGATACCGAAGCAGATGTGTATTGCAGCAAGTACTGGGTGGTAGATGGTGGTTACCTTTTCAATGTGCATTATTTTGGTATGGAATTAAAAGGTCTGCGCCTTAATATCGGTGGCTTTCACAATATCGAAAATGCCATTGCAGCCATCGCCATTGCCAAAGAGTTGCGTATTACCGACGAACATATTAAAGCAGCGTTGGGAACCTTTAAGGGAATACGTCGCCGTTTCGAGAAACTGGTGGATAATGAAAAGCATGTATTTATTGATGACTATGCCCACCACCCGGAGGAGATCCGGGTGTTTTTAGAAAGTGTGCGCGAAATTTATCCTAAACGTAAGATCACTGCAATCTTCCAGCCCCATCTGTTTACCCGTACCCGTGACCTGGCCGACGGCTTTGCCAAAGCACTTAGCATTGCCGATGAAGTAATTCTGCTTGATATTTACCCCGCCCGCGAACTACCGATTGAAGGGGTTACCTCGCATTTGATATTTGATCAACTTACCTGCACTAATAAAATCTCTATAACAAAAGGGCAGTTAATGGAAACACTGCGCAACCACAGTAACCTGGATGTTGTAGTAACGATTGGTGCAGGCGATATCGATAAGTATCTGAGTGAGATTAAAGCCCTATTGGCCTGATCCAGATACCACTTGTCCGTTAATCATTCCATCCGGCCTGTCTATCCCACTATCCAATCCCAATCCATTCCACAATTTCTGTCAACAACTCCGCGTTTCATACTGGGGGTATAGTAGCACTTTTGGGCTAACACTAACAAGCCGGGGCTTTACCGGTGCATGCCATGAAGAAATTCTGGAGAATACTTAAAAAGATAATGCTGATAACAGCAGTACTGTCGGCTACCGCCTTGTTTGTGGTTGTGCTTACTGCTGCAGTTAAAAAGCAGGAACAATTAACCTGTAAAAGCATATCGGTAAAGGTTGACCAGGAAACAGGCATTGCCTTTTTGAGCGGTAAGGAAATAGAGGCGCAGATAAATTACCTGAGTGGCGGAACGGTTGTAGGCAAAAAGTTGAACCGTATTGATTTTAAAACGCTGGAAGCTGAAGTAGAGAAGAATCCCTACGTAGCACATGCCGAAATTTTTGTGGATCAAACACAGCATATCACAACGCAGGTTGAACAGAAACGTCCTATTCTTCGTGTAATTAACAAAGACGGTGTTAGCTACTATCTGGATGAAACAAACGGCCGCCTGCCGCTGTGCAATAACTTTACGCCGCATGTTATTGTAGCCATGGGCGAGGTGCAAACACACCACAATCCCGTACGCGATAGTATAGTGCAGAACGATCTTTTTCAGTTAACCGAATTCATCCGTAAGGATACATTTCTGAACGCCCTTGTTGACCAAATTTATGTTCGGGCGAATGGTGAAATGGATCTGTATCCTGTTACCGGCTACCACACTATTTGTTTTGGTAAGGTTGATGCAGAGATGCAGGACAAATTCGAGCGACTGAAAATATTTTATAAGGAGGGGTTGAGCAAAGTAGGCTGGGATAAATACAAAGCCATCAACCTGAAGTTTAAGGGGCAGGTGGTATGCGTAAAACGCGATGCCCCTGCTGTTTGAAAGTAAAAAACACCACATAGACACGCAGGGTCCGGCGCGACGTGCCCCTGACATCCCCCGGTTCGTGCGTGACTATGTGGTTCTCATAAAAAGTAAATTATCGAAAAATTATACATATGGCCCTTTCGCACACTAAACAAAACCCTATCATTGTTGGTCTCGATATCGGAACCACCAAAATTGCCGCCATTGTTGCCGAGCGCGACCAATACGGCAAAATAAAAATTTTGGGATTGGGCAAGGTTCCTTCCTATGGTGTAACCCGTGGAGAGGTAACCAACATTAAGCTGACCACTGATGCAGTTATTGATGCCGTGGCTGAAGCAAAGCGCCAGAGCGGTTTTGATATAAAAAGTGTTTACGTAGGTATTGCCGGGCAGCATATCAGCAGTAAGCAAAGCCGCGATATTTATACGCTCGAAAATCCGGATGAGGAAATTACCCGCGAGGACATCCGCACCATGGTGAATAACATGAAGCGTATTGCCCTGGAGCCCGGCGAACGCATCATCACCGTATTGCCACAGGAGTTTAGTGTAGATAACCTGCAAAACGTTATTGACCCGGTAGGCATGTGTGCCAGCCGTTTGGAAGCTAATTTCCATATCATTACCGGCAAGGTTACTGCTGCGCAGTACATTAAAAAATGCGTTGAAAAGGCTGGCCTTAAAATGGCAGGTCTGTTCCTGGAACCACTGGCTTCTTCGGCAGCCGTATTGCACCCCGACGAACTGGAGGCAGGTGTGGTGCTGGTAGATATTGGTGGTGGTACTACCGATATTGCCATCTTCAAAAACAAGATTATCCGACATACTGCTGTTATTCCTTTTGCCGGTAACATTATTACCGAGGATATTATGGAAGGCTGCAAATTGCTGAAGCCACAAGCAGAGCAACTGAAAACCAAATTTGGTAGTGCAGTGCCTGCTGAGACGCACGAGAACGAAATCATCTCAATCCCCGGTATTGCAGGCCGCGACCGCAAGGAAATTTCGATGCGCACCCTGGCCCATATCGTTAATGCCCGAATGGAAGAGATTTTCACGCAGGTGCATTTCGAAATCAAGAGTTCCGGCTATGCCAACTCGTTGAACGCCGGTGTAGTTATTACAGGAGGTGGTTCGCAGTTAAAGCATATTAAGCAATTGGCGGAGTACATCACAGGTTTATCAACCCGTATCGGTTATCCAACCTCATATCTGGCCAAGACTAATAAAGAAGAATACAAGCACCCAATGTTTGCCACTGGTATTGGTTTGGTTGCCGAAGGTTACAAGGAATACAACGAAATGACCGAAGAAGCCCGCCGCGAGTTTTATGCCGAGTTTTACGAAACTCCGGCAGTAGAACAAGTGGTAGAAGAAACCCCGATGGTGGAAGAACCGGTATTGGAAACGGAAGAACTGGTAGAGGAAATGGTTCAACCTGTTCAGCACATTGAGGAACGCATGGATGAGCGCAACAAGGGTAAGAAGAACTTCCTGGAAGGTATGATTACGCAGTTCAAAAACTGGTTTGAGGACGATCGCGTAAATGGCGATTTCGAATAATGATATAACGGCAAACTAGTAAAAGGGCTCTTCGTTTCGAAGGGCCCTTTTTCTTTATTGGTAATTCATTTCCCTTAAAAGCGCCTTTAGTAATTAACCCCGTTAACATACCACGTGGCTGGTCTGTAACCCCGTATTAAATGGGTTGTCTGTTTTTTCTTACACCCAACTGTTAGCAGTAGATAATTGAATGAGCGAAAATTCCTTTGCTACGTAGTCATGCCTCACATTTGTGCAACAATAGACACACAATTATATAACCAAATCGTTCGTCCCCAAAAACGAACAGGAGGGAAAAAAATGGAACCACTTTTTCAATTTGACCTGCCGAGAGAGCAGTCATCCATCATCAAAGTATTCGGCGTAGGCGGTGGCGGTAGCAATGCCGTAAACCACATGTTCGACCAGGGTATTGTTGGCGTTAACTTCGTTGTTTTAAACACCGATGCCCAGGCCCTGGAAATGAGCCGCGTACCAAACAAAATTCAATTAGGACCAACACTTACCCAGGGTTTGGGTGCAGGTGCGCGTCCTGAAATCGGCGAGCGTTCTGCCGAAGAAAGTATTGAGGTTATCCAGGACCTGCTGAGCAAAAATACCAAGATGGTATTTGTTACCGCCGGCATGGGTGGAGGAACCGGTACCGGCGCTGCCCCTGTAGTAGCCCGTATTGCCCGCGAAATGGGCATATTAACTGTAGGTATTGTAACTACACCTTTCTGGTTTGAAGGTAAAGGCCGTTATAATTCAGCTACAGAAGGTATCGAAAGATTACGCGAGCATGTTGATACCCTGCTCATCATCAACAACGACCGTATTCGTGAAATGTTCGGTAACCTCAAACGTTCCGAAGCATTTAATCACGCAAACAATATTCTAACCACAGCTGCCAAAGCTATCTCCGAAATCATCACTGTTCCCGGTGAGATCAACGTGGACTTTGCCGACGTGCAAACAGTTATGAAAAACGGTGGTTCGGCCATCATGGGTTGCGCTACTGCTGAAGGCGAAGACCGCGCTATCCGTGCGGCACAGGGGGCTTTAAATTCTCCACTGCTCAACGACAACAACATCCGCGGTGCCAAAAAGGTATTGGTAAATATTACTACCGGTGCGCAGCAGGTTACTATGGACGAGATCGGCGCTATCATGGAATACGTGCAGGAAGAAAGCGGTAGCACCGATATTATCCTGGGTGCCTGCGACGATCCTTCATTCGGCGATAAACTTTCAGTTACCATTATAGCCACCGGTTTTACCGTAGGCCGTAAAAATGAGTATGTAGAGAAGAAGGATGTGAAAGTTTATGTGCTGCAGGATAAGGAAGAAAAGGAACTGGCAACTGCAACTACTGCCGTTACCCCTGTAATTGAAACTACACTGGAAACACCTGCTGTAAATGTTACCGTTGAAGAACCTAGAATTGAGCAGGCTATTGTTACCAACCTGGTAATAGAGGAGGACGATGCGTTTACGCTTTTTGCTCCGGTGCAGGAAGAGGAACAAGCAGCTGCTGAAAATGTGATTGAATTTGAGGTTACTCGTGAAGAACAGCATATTGTAGAAGAACCTGTTCAGCAGGAGGAAGTGGTAGCAGAAGTGCAGCAGGAAGAAGCAATAGTGCCGGCTGTTGAGAAGGTGCTGGAAGAAGAAATTCTGATTGTAACCAAAAAGAACTACGAAACCGAAACTACCTCTCAGGTTAGCCAGAACGATTTAAACAGCCAGTTGGAAGACCGTAAGAAAATTCTCGCAGGTTTAAGCTATCGTGTAGGCAACAAGCATAACCTGCAGGAACTGGAAAACGAGCCGGCTTACAAGCGTAAAGGCCTTGATCTGAACAACGATACTACGTATTCAACGCAAACGGATCTTTCAAGATATAGTGTAAGTAATAACGATTACGATCGCCCGGAGGTGAAGAAGAACAATGGCTATCTCCACGATCGTGCTGATTAAAGCGAACTGAAAGATTGTTTAAAGAGTCTCTCCTTTGTTAGTGTGTCCAATAATTCCCCGGGTTCTCAGCCCGGGGATTATTTTTTCAGGCAGTTCCTGATTGCCCTGCTCTTGCTATTTTTATGGTATGACCATTCAATTTGCAACTACCGAAGAACAACTACTGCAATGCCGTAAAGCCATCCTGGAACTCCGGCCACATATAAAGAAAGAGGAATACCTGAACAATGCCCGGCTGTTGCTCAGCGAAGGTGCTCATATGCTTTATGTGGACGGTCCCGATTATGCACCTGCAGTGGCGGTATTCCGTGTCAACTACTATTTCTATCGCGGTAAAAACGTTTACATCGACGATTTGAGCACCGTTGCTGCGGATAGGGGTAAAGGCTACGGTGGAGCTTTGTTGGACTATATCATAGCCTGGGCGAAGGAAAATGGCTGTGCCAATATACACCTGGATAGCGGCTATCAAAAGGAAAGATGGGATGCGCACCGCTTGTATTTAAACAAGGGCTTTCATCTGGCCAGTCATCACTTTGTGTTAGATCTGTAAAAAGCCGGGCACCTAGTCCTTCACTATCATTTGTGCCGCCAGCCTTTGCTCTTTATTCCACAAACTCAAATGATAAATACCACTTGCAAGTGCACTTATATTGAAGCTGCTTGACTGTTGCGTTAGATCAAAGGTAGCTACTTGTTGTCCTAAGGTATTGCTGATTACTACACGTGTTGCAGCCGGATAGCTCTGGGCAATGCTAATGTTGTTACCGGCGGGGTTCGGGAATACTCTAAAGTCGAAAGCACTTGCTGGTGTTTCGTTGATGGCTGATGGGGGCAATGTGTTTGCTATTAATACATTAAATGTGGTACCGCTATCCATAGGGCTTTTTGTGCGGTTGTAAATCAACCAATCAATGCTTTTAAAACCAATGGCAACGGTGGCTGTATCATACTTGTTATTGGTTACACCGTTGGGGCTTAGGTTATGCGTAACAAGAATGGAGGCATCGTAATTTTCGGTTAAGGAAGGATAGTCAAGCATGGTTAAATAGGGCGAGGCACTGGGAGCAACACCTGAAGTATGTATAAATGCATTGGCATTGGCGGCATCTACCACAAAAACGTTGTACACGGCGCCGGTTGGGAAAGGGGAAAGGTCTTCATTAAAAATACCCCATTTGGCTTCAGCCTGGTCGTAATATACGCCTACCGCGTGGTTGTTATAGGTGCCACCGGTTACACCCCAATTGTGTGAAATGTAAAGCAATGCATTAGGATTGCTGTTTGTTGCCGGCTCATCTATAAGTGTTTTGTTGCCGGTAATATTAGAGGCATTGGCTGTATGCTTAAGCATGCTGCCGTTAGTAGAAGGAACCAACACGTTATATCCGCTATAGATAGGCATGGTGTCCGTCCCGCCTTGTTCGCTATAGATCGTCCATCGCTTAATATTTTTATTGTACCAAAGACCACAGTGAAAATCCTCAACTAAGCCCGACATTAATGCATGTGGAGTAAAAATGGCGAGGGCGTTTGAGTCTTCATTTAACAACGAATCGTACAGCCAGGTATAATTGTAAATTTGATTGGTATCGCGGCACTGATGCTGAAAGTAGTGGCCAAAATACCCATTTTGGGCTTGCGTTAAGGAAACGCTCAGCAGCAGTAAAAAAGCAATTGAAACCGTAGTGTAAATCTTCTTCATCTGTTACCTTTTAATAATGTAATATATGGATACTGTAATTTGTAGAGATATGCTGGCAAATTATTCACTTTTACATTAAATCTGAAAAAAAGCATCTTTTAGCATGTCCCATCCCAGATCATATAATCCCTGACCCCGGCTTTTTTTCATCGTTGTATAACAAGGTAATTACTCTTCTCTTTACCATTGTTCAATTGCAGGGTATAGAAGTAGGTACCGTCAGGTAATGGATTACCTTTATGTTGCTCGGTTCCATTCCAATCATTCTGATAATCATCGTTTTCGTAAACGGGATCGCCGTAACGGTTGAATATGCGAATGCCAACCGGTTTTAAACTGTCAATGCCGGGGAAAACCAGGAGGTCGTTAATCCCGTCCCCATCTGGCGAAAAGCCCTGTGGTAAAAATAAGTTTGCATGGCTGGTGTCAATGGGATTGTCCGGGCAGATAAGGTCAATAAAAATCATACCGGTATCACATTTCGAATAGTCGCAAACGATATACCACAGAGAATCGATCCCACATAAAGTGGAAGAAGTAACACTCAGATTTCCCAGCGAATCGAGACTGAAAACGGCTGTAGCACTTAATCCGTTTCCGGTAATCAACGTGGTAACATGAAGGGTATCGTGCTCTATATCCGTATCATTTTGCAAAAGGTTAATGGTAACGGTGGTGCTGTCCGCCAGATCGTCGTGTAGGGTATCGTTATGTGCCACTGGGGCATCGTTAACAGGATGGATGTAAATCGTCACCCGTGCATTGTCGCAACCCGGTAACAAACCTGAGGAGGTATCGCAAACCCGGTAACGCAATTGATCGGTGCCGCTGTAATTAGCATCCGGCACGTATTGTATTTTATTGTTTACAATAGTAGCAGTACCATGTTGTGGTGCCTGATTGATTGCTGAAATATGCAGGGGGTCGTTGTCTACGTCCTTATCGTTCACCAGCACATTAAATACGGTCGTTACATCCTCGTTGATGTTGAACGTATCATTCTTGGCATCAGGGGCATCATTTATGTTCTGAATATTAATATAGATGGTAGAGAGGGCACACTTAATGGGGGTTCCATTATCGCAAACGCGGTAGAAAATAAAATCGGAGCCAAAAAAATTGGGGTTGCCCCGGTAAACGGTTTGTCCGAATATGGTATCCAGATAGCCGTTGAACGGACCTGTCACTGGGCGCCAGTTCAACACATCGTTGCTATCGGGATCGCTGTCGTTGTTTAGTGGGAAAAGAGGTACCGGTAAATCTTCTAAACCTACGTAAACATCTATAGTGGCCGATGGCTTATGGTTTTGTGCTTGTGCGCTTGCAAAACAACAAAGGGCGAAGAACAGCCACCAGGTTTTTTTCACAGGGGAAGGGGTTTAATGCTTGAAAATACACTTTGCATCTAATTTTTTAAACCGGCTATTCGGGTTGCTATATGATTATAATCATGGCTTGAGGATAACCCCGCTCAACAACTACTGCATATGAATTTGGTTTCTTTAAACAGCTAACCAGTATTACAACAAAATCAATATGTTATGAAAGAAATTACAGGTAAAAGGATTGGGCTTTGGCTCGATCATACCAAGGCACAATTTGTGGATATCAGCAATGGTATTCCCATGCTTGAAACGATGTTTCCCGAAGAACCGCCCCACCTGAAATTTGCGGGCGAAACCGGTATCGGTACTAAAATCAGCGAAACCCGTTCCGGTAACGATGAGGCACATCATCACAACCATGATCAGGACATGTTGCACCGCTATTTTAAACTACTCGCCAACCGCTTAAAATCCTATAAGCACATTTACATTATCGGTCCTACCACAGCAGGTAGAGAATTAAAAAACATGTTGGATGCCGACCCGCACTTCAGGGGTTGTTCCATTACGTTGGAGTCCTGTGATTATCTGACCGAAAATCAATTGACGGCCCTGGTGAAAAAACACTTTGAGGTATAGGCTACCAACACTTGCCGTATAATTCAAATGCCTGCTTCTCCAGGTATTCGCGGTGCATGGGGTGTGCAATATTTATTAATGCTCGTGCCCGCTGGGCAATGTTTTTGCCATACAAATCAGCGATACCATATTCCGTCACCACATAATGTACATTGGCCCTGGTGGTTACTACGCCTGCGCCGGGTTTAAGGGTTGGCACAAGCTTCGAAATCCCTTTGCCTGTTACCGATGATATAGCGATAATGGGTTTGCCGCCTTCACTCAACGAAGCACCGCGGATAAAATCCAGTTGCCCGCCAACCCCACTGAATATTTCCGTACCTATTGAATCGGCACAGATTTGCCCTGTAAGATCTATTTCAATAGCGCTGTTAATTGCCGTTACCTTGTCGTTACGGCGTATTACAGAGGTATCGTTTACATACGCCACATCCAATAAGGCTACTTGAGGATTATCGTGAACAAAATCGTATAATTCGCGATTACCCATCACAAAAGCCGATACCAGTTTGCCGGGGTGCTTTTTCTTCGCAAGTCCGTTTATTACACCACTTTTCACCAGCGGTAATACACCATTACTGAACATCTCGGTATGGATACCCAGGTTTTTATGGTTAGTTAAGCACTTAAGGGTAGCATCAGGTATGGCCCCGATGCCGAGTTGCAGCGTAGCTCCGTCCTCAACTAATTCGGCTACGTGCTTGCCAATAGCAATTTCAGTTTCCCCCAAAACCGGGCTTTGCATCTCGTGCACAGGGTCTTCGGCATATACCGCTTTCGCGATCTTGGAGAAGTGAATAAAACCATCACCGTGTGTGCGTGGCATATTGGGGTTAACCAGTGCAATAATTTTATGGGCAACTTCACAAGCTGCCCGTGCTATATCTACCGAAATTCCCAACGAACAGAAACCCTGTGCATCCGGCGGGCTCACTTGTATCATCGCCACATCAATTTTAAACTTGCCCTTGCGTATCAACAGGGGTATCTCGCTTAAAAACATGGGTATATACTGCACATTTGTTTCGTTTACATAGGGGCGAACGTTTGCTCCTATAAAAAACGCATTCACGTGGAACGATTCCGCCATTTCGGGTTTGGCATAGGGTGCAGTGCCTTCGGTGTGTAGGTGACTTATCTCTACATTTTTTAGTTCACCATGTCTGGCCGTAAGCGCATCAATCAATCGCTGTGGCGCAGCGCAGCCACCTTGTATAAAAACTCGTTCGTTGCTGTTTACGATGGCAACGGCTTCTTCAGCCGGTACATAGTTTATGGAGGTATGGTTCATGTTATCGTACTAATTCAGTATGTAAAATGCGCACAGGTTGTAGGGGGCGGTCGTTTTTGTCGGTTGGCAATGCCGCAATTTTATCAACCACTTTCAAGCCCTTAATCACTTCGCCAAATACCGTGTAACGCGAATCGAGGTGTGGTATGCCGCCTTTCTTTCGATACACTTTTTTGTGTTTTTCGGGTATTTCGTAGCCATTGGTACGTGCTTTGGCTTTAATAAAAATGGAATCGGTAGCGGGCTTGCCCTGAACAATATAAAATTGGCATGCCGAAGAAGCCTTTTCGGGATTATCATCGCGGGCCATGCCCAAGGCGCCGCGTTTATGGTAATATTTTTCAGGCATTATTTCCGCAGGCACTAAATAGCCCAGATCGCCATCGCCCAATAGGGCAGTATCACTGGCATTCTTTGAAGTGGGGTCACCGGCCTGTATTACAAACCCCTTAATAACCCGGTGAAACAATAACGAGTCGAAGTAGTTTTCCTTTACCAGCTTTACAAAGTTATCGCGGTGTTTAGGTGTTCCGTCGTACAGCTTAATTACAATCCGGCCATAGTTGGTGCTTAGTTTTACCTTATAGGTTTGAGCCCCCAATACCGCTGCATATAACAGGCACACAGTTAATAACAGTAATCGCATAGGGCCAAAAGTAGCGTTTCTGCAAACAGCCCCGCAACTGATTTAAGTTAGGTGAGCAGTGGCGTTCCGGCGGTATTTAGGTCTAATAATTTATTTTAGCCCCCATGCAAACGGTGATAGGTATTGATTTGGAGGAGGCAAAGATGTTCCTTGAGCAGGGGCAGGTGATTGGCATACCTACCGAAACAGTTTATGGCCTGGCAGGTAATGCTTTAAACGAGGATGCCGTACTGCGCATTTTTAAAGCGAAGAACCGTCCGTATTTCGATCCGCTGATTGTGCATACGCACGCACTCGAAGAAATTGCGAAGTATGTGGAACATGTTCCTGAAAAAGCGGCTACCCTTTTCAGCAAATTCGCCCCCGGTCCGCTAACTATTCTTTTAAAGAAGAAGTCCATCATCCCCGACCTCGTTACCTCAGGTTTAGACAATGTAGCTGTTCGCATTCCGAATCATCCCTTAACGCTGGAATTATTAAAGTCGCTCGATTTCCCTTTGGCGGCTCCCAGCGCTAATCCCTTTGGCTATATCAGCCCTACCACTTCGTATCACGTATACGATCAGTTGCATGGCCGCATACCGTATATACTGGATGGTGGAGCAACGGAAGTAGGGGTGGAGAGTACCATTCTTGGTTTCGAGCATAACGAACCGGTAGTGTATCGGTTAGGCGGTTTAGCCATAGAAGATATTGAAAAGGTAATTGGCAAAGTAAAAGTAAATACTACCGATAGCAGTAACCCCAAAACACCGGGCATGCTAAAAAGCCATTACGCACCCAAAAAGAAACTGGTAATACGCGATCTGAATCATTTTAATGTATCGGAATTCGCCGGCAAAAAAGTGGGCATACTTGCCTTCAATCAGTATTTGCCTGGTATTGCGCAGGAACAGCAAGTGTTGTTATCTGAAGCAGGCAGTTTAAGCGAAGCGGCTAAAAACCTGTTTGCTGCTATGCGTAAATTGGACGCCGGTAATGTAGATATTATCTGCGCTGCTCAATTTCCCGAAGAGGGTTTGGGCCGTGCTATTAATGATCGTTTACGCCGCGCTGCCGCCTAGTTGTGCAATGCGGGCAACGTATTTACCTATTATATCAAATTCAAGATTCACCTTACTGCCTGCAACTACCTGCTGAATGTTTGTATGCTCGTAGGTATAGGGTATGATGGCTACGCTGAATTTATCCTCCATGGCGTTAAAAGCTGTAAGTGAAATGCCGTTTATACAAATGGAACCTTTTTCCACTATCAGGTTTTCGCGGTTGGGTTTGTAGCGGAATGTATAGAGCCAACTGCCATTTTGTTCTTCTACACTTAAGCACTCGCCTGTTTGGTCCACATGGCCTTGCACAATATGCCCGTCTAAGCGTTCACCAATTTTAGTACAACGTTCCAGATTTACCAGGTCCCCGTTTTTTATACTGCTCAAATTGGTTTTGGCAAGCGTTTCGGCAATGGCAGTTACCGTATGTTGCCCATTGCCACAGGCAATTACCGTTAAGCAAACCCCATTGTGGGCTACACTCTGGTCTATCTTCAATTCGTTTGAAATGGAAGAGGCAATAGTAAGATGCAGGTTGCCTGCCTCTTTACGCAGTTCGGCTATACGGCCTGTGGTTTCTATAATTCCGGTAAACATATCGGGGGCAAATAAACAACTATTTTCCCCTGATAAGGTGTATTACCCCACCGCCTTTTTTATCGCCGCTCAATGGTTTCTTAACCAGGCCGCTCAAATGCTGCTCGTAATAGAAGCCGGCGTACAGGTAAACCCCATCGCTAACAGGCTTGCCGTTTTTCTGGTCGTTACCATCCCAGTTTATCATTGGGTCGGTAGTTTGGTAAACTTCTACGCCCCAGCGGTCCATAATATGCATCTCTATTTTGGGCACAAAACGGAACGGTAAAAACGGATGGAACACATCGTTGTGTCCATCGCCGTTCGGTGTAAAGGTGTTTGGCAATATGTAATACGGACAGTTGTCGATGCAAACGATATTGCTGTATGCACTTTCATTACCAACTCTGTCTACGGCAGTTATCGCATAGCAACCGGCCAGGCTTTCCGGCAATACATGGTTGTAAATTGTATCGTTGCGGTTGGTGATACTATCAACTATCCGCATACCACTCGAATCGCTGCCGAAGTAAATGTAGTAACGGTCAATATCGCCGCTGCACGCATCATTCTGATTTATCCAGCTTAAGTGGTTGATGAACTGGTCGCCAATCCACGGCTGGCCTGCGTACTGGTCGCAATCGTTGGTAACAGTTAAACCTGGCGGACAAGGAGGAACAGTGTCGATAGGTACACCACATTCCTCCTGCGATTTATTGATCAACGGACGAGGTAAGGCAGGTACGGTATAATGTCCATACCCTTTTACATAATAGCAATAGCTAGAGTCGTTGATTAAACCTGTATCAGCATAGGCGTGCGTATACGAAATGCCTATCGAATCAAAGGTGCTGGTTAGTTTGTTTAAACGGAAAATGCTGAAACTGTCGTTGGTCCAGGGCACATTCTCCTGCCAGGTTAAACCTAAGCTTTGGTCGCTGGAGTTAACGGTAAGAAAAGTGCTGCTGGCCGGTGTAGTGCTGCCAACCGTATCGTTCTGCGAAAAGAACAGTAGTTTATAACACCATGGCGTTGTCTTGGTATCCAGGTTGGTATCCAGATACGAGGTATCAGTAATAGCCGTGTAACTGTTGGCAGTTTTGCTGTTTATAAGTGTGCCGGTGCCCATGGTAAAGCCCTGGCTACGGTACAAATCAAAACGGTAAGGCGGAGGGACTTGTAGCGTATCAAGGTTATTGCCTCCAGCTAAAGGTTTGGTCCAGCGCACAAAAAGCTGTCCTGCTGCAACATCGGTAGCCTGCACATCGGCATTAATAATTACCGGTACTGCAATCGGCATATACACACAAACTTCATCGCTGGGTACACTGGCTGTTTCATTAAAAACAAACAAGCCGTTTGGCGAAAGTTGACCAAAGTGCGCCAGCACCCGGTAACTATACTGCTGGCCTATCACGCTCGTATTATCGGTATAGGTATAGGTAAAAATATTGGCCCCGGTTAGTTTGGTATATCCACGTCCGGCTAAACCTGTTTCGCAATAGTCAGGCAAAAACGAATCGCAACCCAGCTTCCGCCAAACACTAAAGCCCCTGAAATCAGGACTGCCTGCACACTCATAAGGATTTAGCCAGTTAAGTACTACGCTTTGTGGCGTGGCAGTTGCCGTCAGGTTTTTAACCGGTGGAGCAATTACATGTATCTGCCAGGTTTCAATATCCACTAAAGGTGCCGGTGTTGGGCCACCCGGGCCCGGAACAAAGTAATCGTCCGCAGCCTTAAATACTACAATATAGGGCTGCTTTTGAATGTGACTGCAGTTGGTGTTCCAGTTAAACAAACCTGTTGCCGGATTACCCGAGCTCTGATTGAACGAAGCCGGCGAACTCCCAACAGCAAATGGGCCCCCATAGGCACTCAACGTTACCGTTTGATTGGTCTGTTTATCGGTAGCGCTGATATGTTGTTGTAGTGTTTCTCCCGCCCGTACACAAGTATCCCTCACCGCCGATAAAACCGGCGGGTCGTTCGGATCACTATTTACAATAATCTGCATATCCCTTATCAGGGTGCCGATAAGAATACCCTCCCTGTATTCTCTTACCATAATGGCGATATTGAAAATACCTACACGGCAGGGCACCGCCCATACAATAAAGCCGGTATGCCGGTCAATGGTAAAGGTGTTGGTAGGGTAGTTTTGCCCCCTGCAATAAGTATCGGGGAACACATACAGCGGCACATCGGAACCGCGGTCCTGCAGGCACGAAATAAGTTCAAAGTCCAGACTATCACCATCCGGGTCGTAGGCGGCAGGGTTATGGAAAAACGTATCATTTACGTTAGCATAATCAATCGGTGGATTCAACAAAACAGGAGAGGAGTCATAACCAATATTCTCTACGGCGGTCGGATAAAACAGGGTATCCTCCACATAAAACGGCACGTTTACCGAACCGCCTCCGCCAATGTTGATAATGCCGTCAATACGGTTTTGGTCAACAAACGAAATAATAAACCAGCGGTTAGGTGGTGGTGGTGGACCAGGGTAGGTATGCACCCCGCGGTACACATTCTTATTAATATCGGCAAAAATAAGCTCACCGTCCGGTATGCCGTTGCCATTGGCATCGGGGCCGTTAATACGCGCTATGGAATCTACGGTGCCATCACCCCAATCAATGGGAATAATATCGCGGTCGGCCAAAATACTGGGGTAGCTGATTTTGCTATAAGTAATTACAAAGGCTTCGTACTTATAATTACCAATCAGGCGATAGATAATTTCACCGGCCCGGTAGTGTGTAGCATAGGTAACAAGGCTGGCACAGGTAAGCAATCCCACAAGCAAAAACGCGCGTAAACCAGTTTTCATCGAATCCAAAATACGTAAATAATACGCATTTATTGTACAAGGCTATGGGCTTCTGGTCTTTAAGGCTTTATTAGGTGCACCTATCTTTTTTATGACAATTCTGTGGAGATTCTGCCGTTCCTGCATCCTAGCTTTGTTTAAAACCTGTTGCTATGCAGAAATTCATACTCCTGTTACTGGCTTACCTGAGCCTGGGGCAGCTAACCGCTCAACAAACTGTAGATGTTACCATTTACGGTAAAATTACAGATAGCCAGACCGGCGATCCAATAGCATTTGCTACCGTGGGTTGGAAAGGCAACCCGCAGGGCACTGTAAGTCGTTTTGATGGCACCTACCGCCTGCCCGGCCTGCCTGCTAAAAAAGGAGTGCTGGAAGTAAATTTTGTAGGTTACGAGCCCTATACCCAAAGCGTTGATCTTACGCTGGCAGATTCTGTACGTGTGGATGTACAGTTAAAAACGTCGGCAAAGGAGTTGAAAGAAATTACCGTTGTAACTACCGGCAATAAGATGTACATGACCAGAAGCGCGGGCAAAATGAATGCAGTAGGCCGTGGAGCCACTGCACCGATGGCTGCTTACGGATATTCGGCCGCACCTGCCTATCAGTGGGCTGATGTGGCCGAACTACCTGACTTAGGCGAGCCTGCGGCCGACACCGTTGGCAATTTCGACTACCGCAATGTGCTTAAAAATCCGTTCTCTACCTTCTCGATTGACGTGGACGATGGTTCGTATTCACTGATGCGCAAAAGCGTGAAAGCCGGCAACCTGCCGGATAAGGACGAAGTTCGAACTGAAGAGTTTGTAAACTATTTCGATTATCACTATCCGCTGCCAAAATCGCAGGAAACACCGTTTAACGTATATACCGAAATGAGCAACTGCCCCTGGAATCCTGCACACAAACTCCTGCATTTGGGTATACAGGGCTACGATGTGGTGCAAACCGATTTACCGGCGAGCAACCTGGTTTTTTTAATTGATGTCTCAGGCTCTATGATGTCGGCCGATAAACTCCCCCTGGTGCAAAAGGCTTTTAATTACATGGTGGATGAATTGCGTGCAGAAGATGTAGTATCAATTGTAGTATATGCCGGCAACAGCGGTTTGGTATTACCACCTACGCACGGCAACGAAAAATCCAAAATCAAAGAAGCCATTAATAAGCTTCAGGCCGGAGGCTCTACCGCAGGCGGCGCAGGTATTGAACTAGCGTATAAAACGGCTAAGGAAAACTTTATGCCTAATGGTAACAACCGCGTTATACTGGCAACCGACGGCGACTTTAATGTGGGCATCAGTGATGACGCCGGATTAATTAAGCTGATAGAGCAAAAACGCGAGGACGGTATTTTTCTTTCGGTAGTTGGTTGCGGAAGCGGTAATTACCAGGATAAGAAAATGGAGCAACTGGCCGACCATGGAAATGGTTATTACGGTTATATAGATGATGAAGCAGAGGCTAAGCGCATTTTCGCCAAACAGATGGGGGCTACGATTCTAACTATCGCCAAGGATGTAAAACTGCAGGTAGAGTTTAACCCGGCATGGGTGAAGGAATACAAATTGGTAGGCTACGAAAACCGCATTTTAAAGGATGAAGAATTTAAGGATGATAAAAAAGACGCAGGCGAATTAGGCGGTGGCAGTTCGGTAACGGCCTTGTATGAAGTAGTGTTATACGATGCTCCAAATCTGAATGCTTCGATCGAGAAGAATGCAAAGTTGGATTATGCAACGTTTGGTGAACGTGATATTATGGCCCTCAATATCCGCTATAAAGACCCGAAGGGTACGCAAAGTAAACTCATCACCAAAATGTTGCAGGATAATTCCGTTACCCCCGATAAAACCAGTGACGATTTCCGTTTCTCGGCTGCCGTGGCAATGACGGGCATGTTCCTGAAGGATGCTAAAAACAAAGGCAATACAACTCTGGATATGGCCTATGCATTAGCTGTTGCAGCAAAAGGAGAGGACAAGGATGGCTACCGCAGCGAGTTCTGCGAACTGTTGAAGAAAATGAAAAACCTGAAGCCGGCAGCCGGGCGCAAGACCTCGCCGGATAACCAATAGGCTTTTAGGCTTTCAAAAGTTTTTTGGGATAGAAGACATAGTATTTTACAACCGGCACACTTAATACCGAAATGTTAAGTTGATCGCTGGCCTGTGCAATGTCTACTACCTCTCCTTTGTTGGTTAAAATCGAAATGCGGTTTTCGGCAGGGTTGTAGGCATGGTTAGAGGTAGAATCAGAAAATACCAGGAAACTGGCCTCTTCTTCACTTAGTTTGTAGGTTTTTATTGCCTGGTTATTCAACTCCTTGATCTTTGAATAAGGGAAGGCCTTATTGCTTATTTCTATTTTAAACAGCCTGCGGTCCAGTATGGCCTCGCACAACATACGCAGCACTTTGTCATCGCTGTGCTGCCAGTATTTAAACGCGGATACAATATCAATATCGTCTAACTGCGAATAAGCATCCAGCACTTTCTGATCCTTCTCGAAATCTTTCAGTTTTACCTTGTTTCGCAAAAAGTAGCTGAAAGCAGGCGAGGCATCCAGCATTTTGCCCTCTGCTATCAAAAACTTAGCCCGCTCAATGGCTTTTACCATCATCTGCTCTACACACAATACCGTTTTATGCAGATATACCTGCCAGTACATTAAGCGCCTGGCAATAATGAAACTTTCAATGGAGTAAATGCCCTTCTCTTCAATTACCAGCTCGTCATTCTTTACGTTCATCATTTCAATAATGCGTTCGTAACTGATAACCCCTTCATTTACCCCGGTAAAAAACGAATCGCGGGTCAGGTAATCCAACCGGTCCATATCCAGTTGCGACGATACCAACTGATGCAAAAACTTCTTTTTATAACGGCCTTCAAAAATGGCAATGGCCATATCCAGCTTGCCCTTAAACGCAACGTTCAGGCGGTGCATGTATATTTTGCTCAGCTCCTCGTGGTGCACATCTTTAATAAGGCTGTGTTCCAGTGTATGCGAAAAAGGCCCATGGCCGATATCATGTAACAGAATGGCAATACAGGCAGCTAACTCCTCGGCTTCGGTAATTTTATTCCCCTTAATTTTTAAAATGGAAAGTGCTTTACGCATTAAATGAAAAGCGCCCAGGGCATGATGAAAACGTGTGTGGATAGCACCGGGATATACATAATCACTTAGGCCCAGTTGCTTAATACGACGCAAACGCTGAAAATAAGGATGCTCGATAATATCAAACACCAGTTCGTGTGGTATGGTAATAAAACCATGCACCGGGTCGTTGAATATTTTGCGCTTATTCATCTGTAAAAAGCCTCCTTTACGTTTCTTAACGGCTGCAATTTATAACATCACACAATATTTAGGCACCCCGCTCTTTATATTTGCATGAGTAATACAGGAATAACTAACTTACCGGCTGGTAAAACACAAGCAATGAATAACATAACTATACTGTGGGCAGATGATGAAATCGACTTGCTGAAACCCTCTATCATGTTTCTGGAAAACAAGGGCTATACCCTTATTCCGGTTACCAATGGTAAAGATGCTATCGACCGTGTGGCACAAAAAGGAATCGATGTGGTTTTTTTAGATGAAAGCATGCCCGGACTTACCGGTTTGGAAACACTGCAACGCATTAAACAAATCGACAACCACGTACCCGTGGTAATGATTACCAAAAATGAAGAAGAAAATCTGATGGAAGATGCCATCGGTTCGCAAATTGCCGATTACCTGATTAAGCCGGTAAAACCGCAACAGATACTTTCTACACTCAAAAAGATTATTGATAACCAGCGCCTGGTGAGTGAGAAAACCACCAGCAGCTATCAGCAGGAATTCCAGAAGTTATTTATGCGCATGCAGGATAACCTGGATTACAAGGACTGGACCGAACTCTACCGCCAGCTTATTTACTGGGAAATTGAATTAAACCGCAGCGGCAGTACCATGGCCGATGTGTTCGATAGTCAAAAGGAAGAAGCCAACCGCGAGTTCAACAAGTTTGTAATTAAAAACTACAAAAACTGGGTGAATACCGAACCCGGCCCCGCCGCCCCGGTAATGAGCCACACCTTATTAAAAAATAAGCTGGTTCCCCTGCTGAAGGATAATAAACCCACCTTCCTAATTCTGATTGATAACCTGCGTTACGATCAGTGGAAATCCATTCAGCCTTTGGTTATGGAGAATTTCCGTATCGATGAAGAGGATTCTTTCTTTGCTATGCTGCCAACCGCCACGCAATATTCGCGCAATGCCATTTTTGCGGGCTTAACACCGTTGCAAATTTCGCAGCAGTTCCCCGATTGGTGGAAAAACGACGATGATGAAGGCGGCAAAAACCTGCACGAGGCCGACCTTCTGGATGCTTTCCTGAAGCGCACCTTCCGCGAGCCGATCAAACACCAATATGTAAAAATCACCAACCACCGCGATGGCGAATTGCTCGAAAACAACATCACCAACTACCTCAACAACAAGCTTACTGTAATCGTTTACAACTTTGTAGACATGTTGAGCCACGCCCGCACCGAAATGGAAGTGCTCAAGGAATTGGCCAGTGATGAGGCTGCCTACCGTTCCTTATCCCTTTCCTGGTTCGACCACTCTCCCTTGCAAAACGCACTTAAGAAACTGGCCGAGAAGGATGTGAATTTGTTGCTGACCACCGACCATGGCACAGTACGGGTTAAGGACCCCAGCCGTTGCATCGGCGACCGCGAAACAACGACCAACATTCGCTACAAAACAGGCAAAAACCTTAATTACGACGATAAGGACGTGTATGCTGTTCGCGAGCCCGAGCAAATAGGCCTGCCCAAGTCGCGCCTTAGTTCTACCTATATTTTTGCCAAGGAGAATAAATACCTGGTTTACCCCAATAACTACAACCACTTTGTAAACTTCTATAAGAATACCTTCCAGCACGGCGGTATTTCGCTGGAGGAAATGATTGTGCCGGTTATTAAACTCAGCCGCAAATAAGAGTTTCTCAATTGTAAAGTGTTGCGCCCCGGATAAACCTCCGGGGCGTTTTTTTTAGGATATTAGGGTCTTTTTTATCTTTTGATTACCGAACTTATTTTAGCCCCGATTGTTAGGATGATCAAGGAAGCTTGCATATGAAAAGAATTTTATCGGTTTTGTTTTTAGTGCTGTTACAGCAGGGTTTGTTTGCGCAAGGTGTACTAAAGGCCCGTATTACCGAAAGCGGTAGCAGCAGGGCCATAGAATTTGCCAACGTTATTCTCGAGGGCACAAGCCTGGGGGCCATTACCGATTCGCTCGGCGAGGCCGAAATAAAGGATATACCCGCCGGCACCTATAACGTAAAAATCAGCAGCATAGGCTACCAGCCTAAAACCGTGTTTGAAATTGAGGTTACCAAGGGCAAGCCTGCCGTAGTAAACACCGAACTTTCCCCTGATACCAAACAACTGCAGGAAATTGAAATAAAAGCCAGTCCGTTTGTAAAAAACGAAGAGAGTCCGCTGAGCGTGCGCACCATCGGCACCAACGAAATACAACGTTATCCCGGTGGTAACCGCGATATTTCGCGCGTAATTCAGTCCTTACCCGGCGTTGGTTTCAGCTCCGGTTTCCGGAACGATATTCTAATCCGTGGTGGTTCTCCCTCCGAAAACCGCTTTTATATCGATGGCATCGAGATTCCCAACATTAACCACTTTGCTACCCAGGGCGCCAGCGGTGGCCCAACCGGGCTTATCAATGTCGATTTTATCCGCGAGGTAAATTTTTATTCTGGGGCTTTCCCTGCTAACCGGGGTAATGCTTTAAGCTCGGTGATGGATATTCGCCTGCGCGATGGCCGCGACGACCGCTGGGGAGGCACCATCACACTCGGTTCTAGCGAAATTGCTGCTTCCATGGAATCGCCCATGAACAAAAAGAAAACGGCTACCATGCTGGCCAGTGTGCGTTACAGCTACCTCCAGTTATTGTTCAAGGTGCTGAAACTCCCTTTTTTACCGACTTATAGTGATGCACAGATAAAGATTAAATGGAAGATTACACCAAAGGATGAGTTTACTTTTATCAGCCTATCGGCCTACGATATTAACCGCCTGAACAAAAGCGCCAATGAAACCGAAGGGCAGCGTTATCTGCTGCAGGTATTACCCGAGCAGGACCAGTTAACCTATATGGTTGGGGCTAAGTATGCGCACTACTTCGAAAACAGCACCTTACAGGTTTTCCTGAGCCGCAACATGCTGCTTAATACGTTTAATAAGTGGGCTAATAACGATAAAAGCCTTCCTAAAATTACCGACTACCGCAGTACTGAAGCCGAGAATAAACTGCGGGTGGAATATACAGGCCGTAAAAAAGGCCTTAAATACAATGTGGGTGTTAACTACGAACTGGCCCGTTACACCAACCGCTCTAGTTTTTATACCGCCGATTTTACCAGCAATGGCCTTACAAAGGTCGATTTCAGCACTAAATACCTGTTGCATAAATATGGTCTGTTTGGCACCATCAGTCAGGACCTTGGTGGTGTGGTAGAATTATCATTTGGCCTGCGTATGGATGGCAACAACTACAATAGAAACATGGCCGAACTTTGGCGCCAGGTTTCTCCGCGTTTATCGGCTTCCGTGCGCATTACCGAAAATCTGCGCATTAACATGAACGCAGGTTATTACCACCAGTTACCGGCCTACACGTTGTTGGGCTTTAAGGATACACTGGACAACTTTGTAAATAAGGATCGTCTTACCTATATGCGCAATGTGCATGGTGTAGTAGGTATTGAATATACCACACCGATAAACAGCCGAATTTCAGTAGAGGGCTTTATCAAGCGTTACTATAATGTGCCCTTTATGCTCGATAACAACATCAGCATCGCTAACCAGGGTGCGGGTTTCGGTGTAGTGGGGAATGGTCCGGCTAAATCAACCAGTGAGGGCCGCACCTATGGTGTAGAGTTTTTATACGAACAAAAGCTTTTCAAGGGCTTTTACGGCATCCTGTCTTACACGCTCTTCTGGAGCCAGTTTAAAGATGCGAACGATAACTACGTATCCAGCACCTGGGATACCCGTCACATCATTAGCTTAACTGCGGGTAAAAAGTTCAAACGCAATTGGGAAATAGGCGCCCGTATGCGCGTGCAGGGCGGCTCGCCTTACACCCCTTACGACCTGGCCGCTTCCACCGACATCTACCGTTACAACCCAATTGCCCCTGGCATTTTAGATTATAACAACATCAACTCAGCCCGTACCAAGTGGTTCCATGCGCTCGATATACGCGTTACTAAAAAATGGTATTTCAAAAAGTGGAGTTTCGAATTGTATCTCGATCTGCAGAACGCTTACCTCGCTAAGTCGCCAACAGCGCCTGTATTTGTGCCGGTAACAGACCCAACTACCGGTCAGGTACAGGTTGATCCGAACGATCCATCCAAAATTCAGTATAAACTAGTCAATACCTCTACAGGTACAATTGTGCCAACACTTGGTTTTGTCATCTACTACTAAACTACTGCCAGTTAAACGTCAGCACCTGCTTTAAATCGGGGTGCAGCGAATACGAAACGGGACAGGTGCGCGCTGTATTTTCCAGTATGGCCTTGTCTTTATCGCTGTAATTATTGGCCGGAAAGGTGAGCGTACAATGCACCTCTGCAATCCGGCGCGGGTCGCTGGCCATTACCTTAACTACTTCAATGGTGGTACCCTTTAAATCAACCCCCATAGCCCGGGCTTTAATACCCATAACCGTCATCATGCAACTGCCCAGGGCGGTGGCTACCAAATCAGTAGGGGAGAAGGCCTGCGCCAACCCCTGGTTATCCAGCGGGGCATCGCTTATAATTTCGGTTCCCGAATAAACGTGCGTCATGCGGCAGCGTAAATCCCCTTCGTAAACAACTTTGGCAGTCATCTTTTTTTGTTTGCAGCAAACCTAAATCAATTCTCCGTCGTTATGCAATAGGCGGCATGTACCTGCGTTTAGGGTTTGTTGAAGGTTGTTGCTTATTAGCGGATTTGACTATAAATGGTTAATATTGAATTGTGGCATTGCTTAAAAGAACCTGTTTAACGCTATTGTTTGGTTTGCTGCTGCTTACGGCTTTCGGGCAAAAGCAGCAGAAGGTCTACGATCCGCGCGATTATATGTATAAGCGCGAGGCATCTGGCGGTTTGCGCGTGTTAACCAGCGGTATAGGCATGTATCTGGAATACGGCTGGATAAAGGATATCCACAAAACACGCCTCATTCAACTGGAATACCAATATTTTATCGACTACCGGCAAAAACGGCAACATTCTCAAAATCAGGGCGGCCGCGATTTTGCTTTCGGTCTCCAGAACCGTTTTCATGCCATCCGTTTTAGTTATGGCATTAAAAGGGTTATTGCCGATAAAGCACCACGCAATGGGGTATGTGTAAGTTTCAGCGTATTTGGCGGGGTAAGCCTGGGCCTGGTAAAGCCATATTACCTCAACTTGATACAACCCAACACCGATGGGGTGCAGGAAATTAAGCCCGAGCGCTACACCGAAGCCAATGCCAGTCGATTCCTTTCGCTTGATTCTATTGTGGAAGCGGCCCCTATCCGTTACGGACTAAACCAAATTGACCCCGTTCCCGGCCTGCACGGTAAGTTCAGCCTCGACTTCGACTGGGGGAAGAAGGATGAATTTGTTAAAGCGCTGGAAGCAGGCGTTATGCTCGACCTGTATTATAAGCGCATCCCTATAATGGTCAACAACTCCAACCGGTTCTATAAAATCGGTCTGTATCTCGCCTTCCATTTCGGCAAACGCTGGTAAAACCTTTTTGGGTTATTAACAGTCTGGTAAAGGGCGATTAATGATAAGTTCTTAATTCCCGATCCGATTGTTAAATTAGCTTGTTAACTATTTACATGAAAATCACCGTACTACCCCTGAAGTCGATTGTTGTGGCTGTACTTTGCTCATTGCTCTTAAGCCCGGCATTTGCTCAAATTAAAATTAATGAATATAGCGCCGCCAATAAAAGTCTGCAGGTGGCCAACAATGGCGAATACTACGACTGGATCGAACTATACAATGCAGGCTCCAGTTCTGTAAACGTAGGCGGGTGGTATTTAAGCGATAATATTACCAATCTTATCAAGTGGCAAATACCTGCGGGCTTAACCATTAATGCAGGTGCTTTTCGCCTTATTTATTGCTCGGGCCGCAATGGTGTATTCAGCGGGCAATACAATACCAACTTTAAACTCACCCAGTCAGATACTTCCGAGTACATAATCCTTACCAACGCAGGTGGCATCATTCAGGACTCTACAAAAATATTTCCCAATCAGCGTAACCAATCGCATGGCCGTACTACCAACGGTGCTGCTACCTGGTCGGTTTTTACAACCGCTACACCCGGTGCAACCAACAATGCGCAAACCGGTTACCTTGATTATGTGCCTATGGTGCAGTTTAGCCTGGCTCCCGGTTTTTATTCGGGCACGCAGTCTGTAACACTTAGCTGTCCACAGTCAAACGTTACCATCCGCTATACCACTAACGGTGCTATACCTACTACTGCAAGCACGCTCTACAGTGGCCCAATTTCGGTAGCTACAACCAAGTGTATCCGTGCAAGGGCCTTTGATAATGGCACCCAATACGCCCCCAGTTTTACCGAAACCAACACCTACTTCATTAACGAAACACATACCCTGCCAGTAATGGCGCTCTCCAGCGATCAGTTTACCAACCTGTTTAATGGCGGTACCCAGTCTATACAGGGTAATATAGAATACTTCTCAACCGCGGGGCAGTTCGTTTGGGAAATTGAAGGCGACTATAACCCGCACGGTAACGATAGCTGGGCCTATCCTCAAAAAGGGGTTGATTTTAACGTGGAGGATGAATATGGCACGGGTGTAGAGATCAAGAAAAAAATGTTCTATACCAGTGGGCGCAAAAAATTTAACTGGCTGATCTTAAAAGCAGCCGCCTCCGATAACTTTCCCGGTAATGCAGGTAGTCATCCTGCTGCGCACATCCGCGACGCCTATGACCAAACACTGGCTGAGAAATTTAATATGAACCTCGACATACGTCGGATGGATCATTGCCTCGTTTTTATTAACGGCCAATACTGGGGTGTTTACGAATACCGCGAACGCGTAGATGCCGATTACTTCGATCATTATTACGATCAACAGGAACAATACGTAGACAATCTGCAGTACTGGGGTGGCATGAACGTAAAACTTGGCAGCGACACCGCGTGGGATAACCTTTATTACTACGTAACCAGCCATAACATGGCGGTGCCGGCGTACTACCAGCACGTAACCGACCGATTGGATATCATGAGTTTGATTGATGCCATTGTGCTGGGTACCTATACCGTAAACAGCGACTGGCTGAACTGGAACACAGCCTGGTGGCGCGGACGCAAGGCCCCCAATATTGTAAAATGGAAGTACTGGCTTTGGGACACCGATAACACCTTTAACCTGGGCGAAAACTTCAGTGGCTGGCCTACTACCAATAACACTGCACAACCTTGCGATATCAACGGTTCCGGCGGAGGCGGTCCCGATTTCAGCGATCCAAGCATCGGTCCGGATATGGGGCACATCGTAATCTTCAACGCCCTTCGGCAAAATCCAACCTTCAACCAAATTTACATTAACCGCTATGCCGACTTAATAAACACAGCCTTCAATTGCACCAACATGCTCAATCACCTCGATACGATGATTGCACGCATACAGCCTGAAATGCAGCGGCAATGCACACGCTGGAGCGGCAACTACAATACCTGGGTGCAAAACGTGCAGTATCTGCGAAACCAGATTTCCGGCCGTTGTAATACCATCAGTGGTGGCTTAACAAACTGTTATAATGTTACAGGCCCGTACCCGGTTAAGGTAAACGTATATCCTGCCTGCGCCGGTAAGGTAAAAGTCAATTCGCTTATCCCCGACGAGTACCCTTTCAGCGGCACCTATTATGGTGGCATTAATCAAAGTTTAAAGGCCTATCCTGCCAGCGGCTGGCAGTTCGACCACTGGCAGTTAACGCATACTGCTAATCCCAACACCACAACCGATAGTATCTGGTTCGATTTAGGCACCACCGGCGATTCGATTGTAGCAGTGTTTACGCAGGTAAATCCACAACCCGGTGTATTATATGTAAACATCAAAGGGCAAAACCCCGGCACAGTTACCATTAACGGCAGCCCTGTGGCCGATAACAGCCCGTATGTATACCAACTGGGTACACAGCTAAACGTTCAGGCAACGCCGGTTCCGGGTTGCACCTTCTACAAATGGGAGGCTAATCATAGCCTGGTGTATCCGAACGATACCGCCGAAAGCGGTTACTTCTGCTTCCGCGAAGCCGATACGCTGAAAGTTATTTTCGATGATTGTTCAGTGGTGCCGGATTCGTTGACGGTGCTGGTGCAGCAACCCGGTTTCGGAACAGTTACCATTAACAGTATTTTGGTTCCAACACCTGTTACAGTGCCTATGAACGCGGGTACACTCCTCAATATTTTGGCAACACCAACGGCAAATTACACCTTTAGCCATTGGCAAGTGGCGCATCACACAATTGCGCCTAACAGCAATGCAGCTACGGCCAGCTTTACCTTCCAGCAGCGCGATACGTTGATTGCTGTATTCCTGCCGCCCGATACCATGAACCTTACCGTTATGGTTAACCCTGCCGGTGGCGGCAACGTAGCCGTTAATGGAACTACGCCTGCTTCGTATCCAACGGTTATGAAGTTTGTAAACGGCACGCCTTTAACAGCAGTGGCTACCGCTGCGGGTGGTTATACCTTTAGTAACTGGACCATCCTTCATCATACACTTGCGCCAAATAACAGTGCTGCAACGGTAAACTTTACTATCACCCAGCACGATACACTGGTGGCTAACTTTACGGTAAACCCCAACCCACCCGATACCTTTAATCTGACGGTGATGGTGAATCCCCTCGGTGGGGGTAATGTTTCGCTCAACGGTACCACACCACCGGCCTATCCTGCGGTGTTAAAGTATGTGGATGGCACGCTCATTAACCTGCAGGCGGTTGCCAATGGTGGTTTTACCTTCACCAACTGGACCATCCTGCATCACACACTTAATCCGAATAATACCTCCGCTAACGCCAGTTTCACAATAACCCAGAACGATACCTTGTTGGCCACTTTTACAGCCAATCCACAGCCCGATACCTTTGACATTACCGTAATGGTTACACCGGTAGGTGGTGGTAACGCCACGGTTAACGGAGTAACGCCTCCGGCCTATCCAACGGTAATGAAGTTTGTAGACGGCACCCTGGTTAATGTGGCCGCCACGGCCAACGGTGGTTACACGTTCAGTAACTGGACCTTGCTACATCACACCTTAGCCCCCAGCAACACTTCTGCCAATGCTAATTTTGTGATTACGCAGAACGATACCCTGTTGGCAACCTTTACGGTAAATCCTAATCCGCCTGATACGTTTAATCTTACGGTGCTGGTTAACCCAACCGGTGGCGGTAATGTAAGTATCAACGGTACGGCACTTAGCACTTATCCAACCGTGTTGCAATTGGTAGATGGAACAGTAGTAAATGCACTGGAAACAGCCAATGGAGGTTTTGCCTTCGCCAACTGGACCATCCTGCATCACACCCTTTCACCAAATACCACAGGTCCTAACGTCAGCTTCACCATTCATCAGCACGATACCTTAATTGCTAACTACAATGTTGTAGTGCCGGTGCGCACACTGGTACTGCAAACAGTTCCGGCTAACGCCGGTAGTATGGTTGTTAACGGAACTACCTATACCAGCTTCCCAACTTCTGTTTCTATAAATGATGGCACGGCTGTAACGGCCTCGCAAACGCCAAACAGTGGTTTCCTGTTCACTAACTGGAACCTGGTTGCCGGTACCTTAAACCCTAACAACACTGCTAATCCTGTAAGCTTTACGGTTACGCAAAACGACACGCTGTATGCTTATTACAATGTTGCTCCGCCCGATACGTATGCCATTGTGGTAAATGTACAGCCCAATATTTTTGCAGGCGATGTAACAGTAGCGGGTGTAACGCCGGCTAACCATCAATACCCTGCGGTGTTCTACTTCCCTAAAGGCACTAATGTCGATTTCAGCGCAACGGCCTTAAACAATTATACGTTCAGCCACTACGAATTTCTCCATCATGGTCCTGTGCCGGGCAACCTGGCGCCGGTGGTGTTCATCAATGTACAGCACCCCGATACCGTAACTGCTTTCTTCAACGAGGGCAAGGACCCTGTTGACTCGGTGGTGCAGGTGCTCATACCTTCGGGCTTCAGTCCGGATGGTAGTGGGGCAAACGATGAGTTCCGCGTTTTCCTGCGGCCCGATGGTCATCTGTTTACGGAATACAGTATGCAGATATACAACCGCTGGGGACAAAAAGTATTTGAATCGAACCTGCAAAGCCACGGTTGGGCAGGCGATTTCGGTACCAAAAAGTGCGACGTAGGTGTTTATAGCTACATCCTTATCGGTAAATTGGACACCGGCGAAGAAGTTAAAAAGAAAGGAACCGTAACGCTCATACGCTAATTGTCACTAACCATATCTTCAAAGGCAGGACTTGTTCCTGCCTTTTTTTATGGCGGAAAGGAAGGTCGTTAAATCTAAACGATCAGGAAGCGATAAAAATCCAGTTTCAGCATTTATCTGTGCTCCACCCATGTGTATTTGTCGCGAATTATATTTTCTGATAAAAGGAATAAAAAATGAAAAATAAATCCTTTTATAGTATCTTTATGGCATGAAAACAGCGCTCCATCAATTTCTACCACATAGTGCGCCAAATTGTCATCTGATAGGTTTGGATAGGTCACCCCCAAAACCCTATCAATTCCTATCATGATTGTTAATCGTAAAATCTGTAATCAATTGAAAACGAACAAACGCTCAATTTGGGGTGATAGGTTGGTGATAGGTGTCAATTTGACACCTATCAACCTTGTTAAAAGTTTAGTGCGTTTAGTATTCCGGGTTTTTTCTTCTTTTCGCCTTATGATGTGCAAACCAATTTCTTCTTTGTGCTTACTGCTGGTTGTGCTGTTGGGTATTTCTTCCTGCAGTACCAAACAAACCGCAGATACTTTGTTTTACAACGGCACCATTTACACCATAGATAGCGCCTTCACCAAAACAACAGCCATGGTTATCAGGGACGGCAAGGTGCTGTTCACCGGCACGGAAGAAGAAGCCCGTAAAAACTACGCACCTAAAGAAACCATCGACCTGAAAGGCAAATTTCTTTATCCCGGTTTTATAGATGCGCACTGTCACTTTTATGGATATGCGGTCGATCTGGTAAAAGCAGACCTAACCGGCACTACCTCCTGGCAGCAGGCGCTGGAAAAACTTCAGCAACATGCAACGCAACACCCCGGTGGTTGGTTGCTGGGCCGTGGTTGGGACCAAAACGATTGGGACAAAAAAGAATTCCCTACCCGCAAAGAACTGGATCGTTTATTCCCTGACCGTCCGGTATTTGTTATGCGTATTGATGGACATGCAGCCATAGCCAATAAAACGGCCTTGAAATTGGCGGGCATTACAGCTAACACACGCGTCCCCGGCGGTGAAATAAAAATGGACTTTGTGCCGGGTGGAGAAATGGACTGGACGGAACCCGAAATGCAAAAAGAAATTAAACACATGGGTTATCCGCCTGCTGTGCCAACAGGTCTTTTGCTGGATAATGCGATGGAACTGGTGCAGAAAATAATTCCATCTGCAAGCGATGAAGAAGCAGCCAAATTGCTGGCGCAGGCTGAGCAAAATTGTTTTGCAGTTGGCCTGACATCGGTAAGCGACGCAGGGCTGATTAAAGAGAATATCTTTTTACTGGATACCCTGCAAAAGCAAGGCAAACTCAACATGCGGGTATATGCCATGGTGGGTGATTCAACCCCGAGCAAACAGTATTTTCTGGATCATGGCCCTTACAAAACTGAGCGCCTGCATGTTTGTAGCTTTAAATACTATGCCGATGGCGCCCTAGGGTCCCGCGGAGCATGCTTAAAGCAACCTTATAGTGATGCAAATACGAGGGGCTTGTTGTTAAGTAGTGAAGAATATTTCCGTCAGGAGGCAGCCATTTGTTTAGAATACGGTTTCCAGATGAATACGCATTGTATCGGCGATTCGGCTGTAGCTATGATGCTGAAAATTTATGGGGAGGTGCTGAAGGGCAAAAACGACAAACGCTGGCGCATTGAACATTGCCAGGTAGTAGCGCCGCAGGATTTCGGTTTGTTTGCCCGCTTTTCGGTAGTACCATCGGTACAGCCAACACATGCTACCAGCGATATGTATTGGGCTGCTGAGCGTTTGGGCATCGACCGCATCAAAGGAGCTTACGCTTATAAACAGTTGATGGAGCAAACAGGCTATGTAGCCAATGGCAGCGATTTTCCGGTAGAGGATGTTAATCCCCTTTTTGGTTTTTATGCGGCAGTAACACGCATGGATCAAAAAGGCTTTCCCGAAGGAGGTTTCCAAAAGGAAAATGCTTTAACTCGTGAACAGGCCTTACGTGGCATGACTATCTGGGCTGCACGGGCAAATTTCGAAGAAGGAGAGAAGGGCAGTTTGGAACCCGGTAAATTCGCCGACTTCGTAATTACAGATAACGATTTGATGCAGGCACCGGATGCAATGCTGTATAAAATAAAAGTGCTGCAAACATGGGTAGCCGGTCAACGGGTGTTCAACGCTAAACCCTGAAATGCTTTATTAATTTCGCAACTATTAGCTAGCAATAAAAAATTAGCATGTCATACTCACAAGCAAACCTTTTAGCCGATACCTATCAAATGGCGTACGATCTGGTGCGTTTTTATACCTCTAATCTAAAGGATGTCGATCCCCACAAGCAATGGGAAGTGAACGGCTATAAGCTAAACAGCGTAGCCTGGATAAATGCTCACTTGTGTTGGAGCGAAGATTTTTTGTTGCTGAAAGCCACCGGCGGCCCCAGCAGCGAAGCAGCCTGGCTCGATCATTATCAACTGGGCAGCGATGGTACCATGCACGAACCGGATGTGGACATGAAAATAATACTGGCCGACCGCAAGTTAATTCACGAAGCCTGTATGAAACATATTCGCTCCTTATCGGATGAAGACCTCGCCAAATCTAATCCGGTTGGCTTAGCCTTCGGCAGTCAAAACAGCATTAAAACAATGATTCAACACGCCATTCGCCACGAAGGTACACATGCCGGTCAGTTAGGCTGGCTTTGTAAAATTAACGGCTTTAAAACGGTTTAATTCTTCCTCCATACAGTATGAGAAAAATATATATCCTGATCCTGCCCCTGTTATTGGCAGGTTGTTATCGAAATCACATGAAACAGCAATACACCGCCGAACAAATGGCAGCCGAATCGAAAAAGGTAAATGACTTTTTAGACCGGAAGTTCGATGAAGCCGTGGACCGCAATCCCGAAGAAGCTTCATCGCTGGGTTTAAAAACCGGTTACGATAGCTGGAGCGACCGTAGCGATGAACATGCCGATAAGGAATTAGCCATTGCCAAAGCCAATGTCGATTCACTGAATGGTTTTAACCTGGATGCATTGGATGAGCAAACCGCATTAAGCGTGCGTATGTATAAGGAGGATGTGCAGCGTTGGGAAGAAGGCAACAAATGGCGTCACTATGGTTATACCATTAATGAGCAGGAAGGTGTGCATACCGGCTTACCCGCCTTTTTAATCAATGTGCACCGTATCGATTCAGTGTCCGATGCCAAAGCCTATATCGCACGTTTACAAAAAATGGGTGGTGTGATGGACCAAACCATCACCGATCTGAAGAAGAGTGAAGCCCTGGGAATAGTTCCTCCGCACTTTACCTTCCAACCGGTTACCGACGATTTGAAAAATTTCATCGCCGGTTGCAACAGTACCGGGCCTGATAATATTTTACTCGACGACTTCAAAGCCAAGGTAGCAGAGCTCCACTTAGCTGCTGACGAACAGAAGGCATTGAACGATGCAGCGGCGGCCGCTATTAAAACGCAGGTAAAGGATGGCTATCAGCGCTTGCTGGATTATTGGACTCAACTGGAACCAAAAGCTGCTGCCAGGGGAGATAAAGGTGTGTGGAGCTTGCCCGAAGGCGATGCCTTTTACACCCACGAATTGCAATGGCATACCACTACCAAATTAACACCCGATGAAGTTTACAATATCGGAGTAAGCGAAGTAGCACGCATACAAAACGAAATGCGCGGTATTATGAAGCAGGTGAACTTCAAAAGCGATTCGCTGCTGGAGTTTTTTGAATTTGTGCGCACCGATAAGCAGTTTAAATACAGCAACGATGCGCAAGGCAAAGAACAACTGCTGGATGATGCCAATCGTTATATAGATAGCATGCGTGTAAAACTGCCTGAACTGTTCGGTACCCTGCCAAAGGCCGAATTAATAGTGAAACAGGTAGAAGCTTTCCGCGAGAAAAGTGCCGGCGGTGCTTTTTATGAGGATCCTGCCGAAGACGGTTCACGCCCCGGTCGCTACTATGTAAATACCTATAACATGGATGATGAGCCTAAATACCAGATGGAAGCGCTGACCTATCACGAAGCCATCCCCGGCCATCACATGCAAATAGCCATTGCCCAGGAGTTAAAGAGCATACCAAAGTTCCGTCGCCACGAATTCTTTACCGCCTATATCGAGGGCTGGGCGCTTTATGCCGAGGCGCTGGGTAAAGAGGTTGGCAAATACGAAGACCCGTATTCCGATTTTGGTCGTTTGTCGATGGAGATCTTCCGCGCTGCCCGTTTGGTGGTAGACGTGGGTATCCATTACAAACACTGGACCCGCGAACAAGCTGTTGACTACTTTGTGAAAAATACGGCCAATGCACGTGGCGATATCGAAAAGGAAATCAACCGCTACTTCCTGTGGCCTGGTCAGGCTACCGGTTACAAAATCGGTATGCTTAAAATCCAGGAGCTGCGTGAAAAAGCGAAAAAAGCCCTTGGCCCTAAATTCGATATCAAACAGTTCCACGATGTGGTATTAACCAACGGCGCCGTTTCGCTTACAACCCTCGAAGAACTGGTAGATAAATGGATTGAAAAGGCTGGTAAGTAAAGGAATTAACACCTGTGCACTTCCAATGAAGGGCAGGCTTAAATAACAAGTATCTTTGGGGCTTTATGAAGCAATACCATCAACTGCTGCAACATATTTTGGATACCGGTGTTTGGAAGGACGACCGTACCGGCGTGGGCACCTACAGTGTATTTGGTTACCAGATGCGTTTTAACCTGCAGGAGGGCTTTCCGCTGCTCACCACTAAAAAGGTGCACACTAAATCTATTATTTACGAATTGCTGTGGTTTTTGATGGGCGACTCCAACATCCAGTATCTCTGCAAAAACGGGGTGCGTATTTGGGACGATTGGCCTTATGAGAAGTATCGCAAGAGCCCTGAATTTGGCGGGGAGGACATCAGGCAGTTTGCCCAGCGTATAGCGGCTGATGATGCCTTTGCCAAACAATGGGGCGAACTGGGGCCGGTTTACGGTTATCAGTGGCGCAGTTGGCCTGCACCCGATGGGCGTGCGATCGACCAGATCAGCCAACTGATAGAGCAGATTAAAAAGAATCCGCACAGCCGCCGCCTGATTGTGAGCGCCTGGAATGTGCCCTATATCGAAAGCATGGCCTTACCTCCCTGCCATACCATGTTCCAGTTTTATGTAAGCGAAGGCAAATTAAGCTGCCAGCTATACCAGCGCAGCGCCGATGTGTTTTTGGGGGTACCTTTTAATATTGCCAGCTATGCCCTCTTAACTATGATGGTAGCACAGGTTACCGGCCTGGGCTTGGGCGACTTTGTACATACCTTTGGCGATGTGCACCTGTATTCAAACCATGTGGAACAGGCAAAATTGCAGCTAAGCCGCGATTGCCGTCCGCTGCCCAAAATGACCTTAAATCCTGCCGTTAACAACATTTTCGGCTTCCAATACAGTGATTTTACGCTTTCGGACTACAATCCCCACCCCCATATTGCTGCGGAAGTAGCAGTTTAACGGAAAGGGCTTCGTTTTTTCAGCATAAATCATACATTTGCACTCCCTTTTTGAAAAAGGGCCTGGTTTACCTGCGGGTGTGGTGAAATGGCAGACATACTTGACTTAGGATCAAGCGCCGCGAGGCATGGGGGTTCGAGTCCCTCCACCCGCACCAAATTTTAATAACGACCAAACGGAAAGGAAGCGCTAACCACGCTTCCGTTTTCGTAAAATGAAAACACTGCATTTCCCAATAGCATTTTCTAAATCAACTATACAATGACCATTACGCAGGAAAAAATCGACAATCTCCTTTCCAGCCTTAAAATTAACCTGAAGAAGGAAGACTATGAACCCAAGGTAAAAGCCGAAATAAAGAAACTGGCAAAAGGTGTACAGATCAAAGGCTTCCGTCCGGGTATGGTTCCTGTAGATGTAGTAAAGAAAATGTATGGCAACAGCGTATTGGCCGAAGAGTTGAACAAGGTGCTGAACGATGAAGTTTACAAGTATATCAACGATAACAACATTGATATCATCGCTTCACCTATACCGCAACACGGCCAGCGCCTGGATGTGGATATTAACCACCTGAAAGATATCGACTTCACCTACGAACTCGGCCATGCGCCTGATATTGATCTGAACTACCTGGATGCTGCTCCTTCGTTTACCAAATACAAGCTGATTGTAGAAGACAGCATGATTGACGAAGAAGTAATGCGTATCCGCAAGCGTTTCAGCACCTACGAGTATCCTGATACCGTTGAAGAGAACGATATCCTGACTGTTTCGGTGGAAGAACTAGGCGCCGACGGTAACCTGAAAGAAGGTGGTGTTAGCACCGTTTCCTCTATCCTGGTTGAACAATTAAAGGCGGATGCAAAGGCAAAGTTTCTGGCTCTCAAAAAAACCGAAAGCCTGGAAGCAAATCTGTTTGATGTGATCGACCGCGACCGCGAAGGCATTGCCAAGAACATCCTGAACATGAACGACCTCAGCAAACTCGACGAGGTGGGCAATAACTTCCGTATCACACTAAATAACATCACCCGCTCTAAGCCGGCTGAGATTAATGAAGAGTTTTTCCAAAAGGTATATGGCGAAAACGGCCCTAAAACCGAAGCTGATATGCGCGAGTTTATCAAGCAGGATTTAGAAGCTTACTTCGATGGTCAAACCGATAGCTACCTGGTAAACGACCTTTACAAAGGCATTATGGAGAAGGTTGACTTTCCGCTGCCTGATGAGTTCCTGAAGCGCTGGATAGACCTCACCAACGAAAAACCAATCAGCAAAGAAGAAATTGAACGCGATTACCCGCAGTTTGCAAAATCTCTGCGCTGGAGCCTGATCCAACGTAAGATCGTAAAAGAGCAGAACCTGGACATTACCGAGGAAGAAGTAACCAACCGTGTGCGCGCAAACGTTATTCAGCAGTTGTATGGTTACGGCCTTAAAGGCATCGGCGAAGAATGGGTAGAACAGTTTGTACAAAAGCAGATGGCCGATAAGAAGGTGATCTCTCAAACCCGCGAACAGCTGATCGAAGATAAAGTACTCGCTTATATCAAAGCCAAGGTAAAACTGGTTGACACACCAATCAGCTTCGCCGACTTTAAAGCAAAAGTTGAAACGCCGGAAGCTTAATCAAGATTCAGCAAATCATATTAAAAGCCTGCTACAAACGTATGCAGGCTTTTTTATTTATGTTCTGCTGCCTTCCACCAATGGCATACCAGCGAGTAGATCGCTGTGTTTGTAAAACGTCCGTTATGGTATTCGTTTTCCGTGAATAAGGCTTCTCGTTTAAACCCGTTGCGTTCCAGCAATTTTATCGAAGGCGTGTTGTCCGGGTTCACCACGGCTTCCAGGCTGTGCAACGCTAACGTATTGAACGCATATGCAAGTACTGCCTTAATAGCATGTTGCATATAACCCTTCCCCTGGTATTCGGTAAGCAGTTCGTAGCCTATTTCTGCCCGTTCGTTTTGGAGAGAAATATTCCAGAGGCAAAATGTTCCAATGGCCGTGTTAGTGTCCTTTAACGCAATGGTCCAATACATGGCTTCATTTCGACTGATGGTAGCATTTATGCTCTCAATAAACTGTGCCGCCTGGCTTTGTTCTGTATACAATTGCCGGTGTATGTATACCGAAAGCTCGGGCCGCGAGCGTAGTTCAAAAATGGCAGGCGTATCGGTTGTGGTCAACTGCCGGAGCACAAGCGAACCGGCATCCAGCGTAGGAAAGGGTGTAAACTTCAACGAAAGCATGAAGCGAATGTAATAAGTTGTTTGTGTGCCATCTAAATAAAAAGAGCAAGCCGGGCATAGCCGCAACTTGCTCTTTAAAATTAGGGAGGTTATTTATTGCACAGTAATCTTCTGCAGTACGGGCTTTCCGGCACCGGTTACACGCACCAGGTATAATCCTGCGGCCCATCCGTTAACTGGCACTGTAAAGCTGGTTTTACCGCTTACAAGGCGGTTCTCACTATACAGTAATTGTCCGTTCAGGCCAACTACTTCGTAATGCAGTAGTTCAGCATTAGCAAGGGTAACAGTACTTACCAATACATTTCCTTCTACAAACGATTGCAGGCTGCTGATGTTGCTTTGTTCCGCAATACCAACGGGTTGTTGTACCTGGGCACACGCAGTTGCAGTACATCCGTTGGCATCGGTGGCGGTTACGCAGTAATTGCCTGCACTCAGGCCGCTGATATTTTGCGTATTGGCGCTATTGCTCCAGAAATACGAAACGCCTCCGGTACCGCCGCTGGTGCTGGCATTCACCGCTCCGTCAGTTCCATTCAATACGCTTACATCGGTTGGCGTAAGGGTAAGTTGTAATAATGCAGGTTGACTAACAGAAGCATTGTGTGTTACAGTGCAATTGTGCGAGTCGCTAACGGTAACGGCATAATTGCCCGCAGTAAGGTTTGTGCGGTTTTGGCTGCTGTTGCTGTCGTTCCAGCTATAACTGTAAGGGCCGTTACCGCCGCTGGTGCTTAAGGTAATAGCACCGTTGTTGTTGCCGTTGCAGGTTACGTTGGTTACATTGCTGGTAACATTTAGTGCGGAAGGTTCAGTGATGGTATACGAACCTGTTATTTGGCAGCCGCTGTTATCGCTCACAGTTACGGCATAACTGCCTGCCGCAATATTGTTTAAGGCCGAACCCGTGCTGCCGTTGCTCCAGCTATAGGTATAAGGTGCACTACCACCCGATGGGGCCGTGGTGATGCTGCCATTGGTGCTTCCATTACACTGGGCATTGGTTTGCTGCGCATTTATTGCCAGGTTCCCGCTGCTGCTTACAGTAAAGGCAAAACTTGCTGAACAACTGCCATTATCTGTAACGGTAACAGTGTAGGTGCCTGCTCCCAGGCCACTAATATCTTCGTTTACCGAACCGGTATTCCATACAAAGGTGTAAGGCCCACCACTGCCACCGCCGGGAGTCAGGTTTATGGCACCAGTATTGCCACCTGAGCAAGCCGAATTGGTAACCTGTGCGGTACCGGTAACAGAAGCAGGCTGATTAACCGTGTAACTGCTGCTTGCCGTACATTGCTTACTGTCAGTAACGGTAATAACGTAGGTTCCTCCGGGGATGTTGTTCAAATCTTCGGTAGTTGCCCCATTGTTCCAGTTGTAGCTATAAGGATTGGTGCCGCCTGAGATGGTTGCATTCACAGCGCCTGAATTGGTGCCGCCTGCGCAGGTTACATGCGTTGCCTGGCCACTAATATTTAAGGCAGCAGGCTGCGTAACGGTAAAGCTAGCCGTGGTTGAGCAGCTGTTTATATCGGTAATGGTAACTCCATAGTTACCGGCAGCGAGCGAGTTGTGCGAACTGTTGTTGGTGTTATCATACCAATGGTAGGTATAGGCACCTGTGCCACCACTAACCGCAAGGATAATGGTACCGTTAGCACCGGCGTTGCAGCTAACATTGGTAATAGTAGGAGTGGCCGTAATAACAGCAGGTTGGGTTAAGGTAACCGATGCTGTATCAAAACAACCTGCCTGGTCTGTTACGGTAACTACATAAGTGCCTGCTGCCAGATTAATTAGAGCTTGCGTAGTTGCGCCATTGCTCCATAAATAAGTAGAGGTACCGGTGTTACCGTTTACGCTAACGGTTGTAGCGCCGTTGCTGCTGCCATTACAATTGGGATTTGTAGCGCTGCTGATGGTAGCTGTAAGGCCATTGGTAGTGGTACTGCCCGGGGTAAATGCTATACCACGGAATTTTTTGTTGGTGCCTGCAGTAATGAGTGGAGCAAGCGTGGCAGAAAGCGTTTGATTGTATCCGGTATTATCTACCAGACCGTAAGCAATTCCTTCGCTGGTGGCAAGTAACGTTACTTGCCCGCAACTGTTGGAACCTGTAATGCCGCGCAGAGGGTCTGCACTGGTAATGTTACCATTGCTTACCCAGGTGCCACCCACTAACGAGTATTTGTAGATACCACCGTCCGGTGATGTAGTGCGGTCATCTGCCACATACAACACATCAGGACCCGGAACATTCGGGTTTAAATCGAAAATTACAAAACCGTTTACCGAGGGGCCGGTGGTTGTAGACAAACCGGGCAAAATGGTGGTGGTTTGGCCGGTAGTTGTGGGGAGTCCAGTACCCACCGTACTTACCCCATGAAAGGTACCCGATGCAGAACTGGTATATAATTGACCGTTAAAGCCCTTTACCACCCGCGTATTAACCGGCGAACTGCTAAGCTGCACAGGGTTACTGATGCTGCCAAAAGGCAGGTAATAAGTTCCCCCTGTATTGCTGGTGCCGTTGCCCGAACACCAAAAAGCTGAACCGTCAATAGTATAAGCTCCCCGTATGCTGTTGGTACGGTAAGCCGAATCGAGTGTTATACCGGTAGTGGTGTTCACGGTTCCTGTCGCATCTACTCTTGCTATAATGCGGTTAACACCGGTAGCCGAGGCAACGGTGGCTGTGCCGGGGGCTGCATCGTAGCCTGCCAGGGTTAGGTAAGCACTGTTGCCCGATAGGGTCAGCGAACCTTCCGAAGTGGCCGTGCCACTGATGGTAAACGTTTGGTTGCTGCCGTTATCAGCTACCGGTAAGGCAATGCTTTGCACCAGGGTGCCGGAGACATTATACTCATCTAAAAATACAGGTGCGGCCGAACTGCTTAATGCGGTGCTGCCATCGCCTACACGCAATACCACCACATTACCGGGTGTAAAGTTACCTGCAAAGGCTGGCAGCAAGTTGCATAGAAGGCATAGTGTTAAAAGTAAACGGTTCATGGATCGTTTTGTACGGTTTTGGAAATAATGCAATTAGTGTGGTAATTAATCTGCCTAGTAAGCAGGCAATTACGCCGCGATATTACGGAAATATTGCAGGAAAGGCGAACGGTAGTCTCCCCTCGCTTGTTGGGCACTCAGGCTCAGGCCTTTTTCTTCTTTTTTTTGCTTTTAGCCTGTAAGCTTTGCAGAAAACGTTTTTCGGTAAGGGCCACGTAGCTTACTATATCGTGCCGCATCTCATCATCATATTGACCAAGCAGGTCATGGCTCTTTTGCAAAATGTCAATACCCAACTGTATGGCATCCTCGTCCTCCGGGCCAAAAACATCGTGCTTATGTTTCATACGGTCCAGCACGTCTTTAAGTATATCCACGGTTTTACCCAATAACGGAGCATCGGAAATAGCCATAAAGAACTCGGTTAAATCACCGATGAACTTTTCCAGGTCTTCCATAGGCAACGATGCCAGGCAATCGTTAAACTGTTCGGCGGTTAAAGGGGCTTTATAGCCTTTATCAACGGCAGTTTGCAACAACATGTCTTCAAAATGCCTGGCGGAAGTATGCGAGCCCAGGGCTATCATACCGGCCTTCATTGCTGCCGGAAACTGAAATCCGAATTTCATGATTGCTGAAGGTAGGCTACCCATCAAGGCCCAAACTTTGGTGGGGTGGGCAATGTAGGTTTCCAACTGCTTAAAGGCAGCATCCAGTTTCTCGCGTTTGGCTGGCGCGGTGTATAAGTTGTCCAGAAAAAAATCGCGCAGCTCTTCTATCAGTTCACGGGTAAAACGCTTAGGTAGCGCCTTATCCGTTTTCAGCGTTTCGTAATTATAGCGGGCGGCAATGCTCTCGCGGTATTGATCTACCAGGTGGTGTTTCAGCTTAATATCCATTAAGGCTAAAATAACAGCATAGTTTAAAACTGCTATTGCTTTAGGCACCATGTGGATATGATTTTAAACAGCCTGTCTGTTACTTCGTGCCTGCTTATATCATCTTTACTACACAAAAGCGGTTATTGATTACCCGGTAGGTAACTTTGCCAATGGTAATCTCGCTGCCCTCGGTAACCTTTCCTAAATCCATAATATCCTTTTCCATGGTATGTATCGAGCCCCCGGTGCGTCGGGCAATCTCCAGGTAATCGGCGTTTATAATTCCGGTTGTAGCGCCGCACAAAATTATTTTAACCGGGCGCTTTACCTGGTTTAATAAACTCAAGTCCTTTACGGGAGCCCAGTTGTCAGCAATCATTATCACATCGCCGCATTCAGGGCAGTTCTCAATTCCCCTCAACAAGGCTTCTATGTTGTTCTCCGGTGCATCGCCACCGCTGCCCGCGCGCATGGCATTGCGTACGGTCTTCTCCATCATTTCATAGCCCTTGTCGCCGGGGCTAAAGTAAATGCCCCCGGTGGTACCAATCCGTTTGGCATAATCCGGTTTATTATCACCGTCATTAAAAAATTCAAACCGCTTAACATCATCGGTGCTTTCTTTTAGCTTGTACCACACCAGCAATTGGGTGCTGTAAGGTGCCATACTGCCCGTTACATCTGTTAACACAAGTTTATCTTTCCATTCCGGGTGTCGCGCAAAGGCTTTCAATACACTGCTGTCGGGCATGTATTGAAAAATGCGGAAGTCGATGGTGCCGGTAAGGCAATGGGCGGTGTCTACATGCATCGTAGTGTCGATGTGCAAAATCTTTTGCGTATACGGGTAACGCCAGTTTTTAACAGGTGACTTTGCACCAGCCTTTGCCATCAGTTTGTTTCTGGGCAAATAGTATCCCGTTGAAACATATTTGCTGTGCATGCGCATGCTGCTTACCAAACATATCGAATCATGCATCTTCGTAAATGCGGCAACGCTGTCCAATACCGAAGTTATCAGCTTTAATTCTTCGCGTGTATCCGGCGTGGTTTTGCGGGGGTAGATTACAAAGCCGTGAAACAACTTTTGTGCGCTATCCAGCGTCGCGCCTGCAGTTTGGCCAACAAAATGCCATTCGGTTACCTCACTGGCAAATAACCAGGGCGCATACTTTCGTAGGGTGTCAAGCCTGCATTTGTTCAGCGCAGGCTGGTTAAACGACTTACTTTCTCGGTAAACCGTATATACCAGATCGATCCGTTCCGCCGATATCCCCCTTAGTTTTGCCCATACTTGTGGGTTTACTACACTATCATTATTAAAGTCCATCCGCACCAAAATGGGCATGGGGTCGGTAGATAAAAGCGTGTAGCGTTCCACGCGCTCTGTTTGCATATCGTGCAAAACGTCAATAAAATCGGCCTTTGCGGCCACGCGTCCGGCAAAAAGCAGCAAGAGTGTCAGGGTAGTAATTATGGTTTTCATATACCGTATAATGCCCTTTCCCTCTGTAGGTAACCAAACAGATGTAACTATTTTTATAAGGAGGGCCGGGCAAATTGACAATGGCACATTGTATGCTGTATGCCACACAATAAAAGGCGGTGCACATCGTCATTTGGTATATTCAAAAATCCCGTTCATTTTCGGACCGAAATAGACAGCAACATGAATTTAAAAGAAGCACAAGAGTTTAAGAAATACGCCGTTAAGCACCATGGAATGAGCAGCTTGGGTGTGGAACAGTATATCAACAAGGTATACAGCACCCACCAGGTAAACAATTTAACCCGCACGGTTATTGAAGAAAGGCAGATGCCGTTCCGCGAAGTGGACGTATTTTCCCGCCTTATGATGGACCGCATCATCTTCCTGGGTACGCCCATTGATGACTATATAGCCGCCATCATCCAGGCTCAGTTGCTGTTTCTGGAAAGCAGTGATAGCCGCACGGATGTGCAGATTTACATCAATAGCCCGGGTGGCGAAGTATACAGCGGCTTAGGCATTTACGATACCATGCAGTATGTAAACATGGATGTGGCTACAATATGCACCGGTATGGCTGCAAGTATGGCAGCTGTTATTCTTTGCGCCGGCGAAAAAGGCAAGCGTACCGCCTTAACCCATGCCCGCGTTATGATTCACCAGCCACTGGGTGGTATCGGCGGTAAAGCCAGCGAAATTGAAATTTCGGTGAATGAGATCCGCAAAATTAAGGATGAACTATACACCATCATCAGCGAACATAGCGGTCAACCGTTCGATAAAGTGGCCCACGACAGCGATCGCGATTACTGGTTGCGTGCTTTCGAAGCCAAAGAATATGGCCTTATTGACGAAGTTTTGGTGCGTACTGCCAAGAAATAAGCAGGTTCTTGTTTTTAACAAGACTATTGTTGTTACTTAGTAGGGGGGCACTCTGCTAACATTTCGGGTAAAATCCCGTAAATTGTATTCGAATTTAAAAGCATGAAGAAAGAAACAGAACCAAGTTGCTCGTTTTGTAATCGTAAAAAGCGGGAAGTGCAGATTCTTATCTCAGGTGTGGAAGGTCACATCTGCGAAAGTTGTGTGCAACAGGCCCAGCAGATCATTGACGAGGAGCTGTTTCACAAACACAAGAAGTTCCAGTTTTCGCTGCCTAACAGTGTAAAACCCAAGGATATAAAGAAGTTCCTGGACCAATACGTTATTGGTCAGGATGAGGCCAAAAAGTATATATCAGTAGCAGTTTACAACCACTACAAGCGCTTAAACCAATCAAAAACCGATGAGGTAGAGATTGAGAAGAGCAATATTTTGATGGTTGGCCAAACCGGTACGGGAAAAACCCTGCTGGCACGCACCATTGCCAAATTCCTGAATGTTCCTTTTGCCATTGTGGATGCCACGGTATTTACCGAGGCCGGCTATGTGGGAGAGGATGTGGAAAGCATACTCTCGCGTCTGCTGCAGGTTAGTAATTATGACGTAAATGCTGCTCAACACGGCATTATCTATATCGATGAGATCGACAAAATTGCCCGCAAAGGCGATAATCCTTCTATTACCCGCGATGTATCCGGCGAAGGCGTTCAACAGGCTATGCTAAAGTTGCTGGAAGGCACCGAAGTGCTTGTTCCACCACAAGGCGGCCGTAAACACCCGGAACAGAAAATGGTGAAGGTGGATACCTCTAATATCCTGTTCATTTGCGGCGGTGCTTTTGAAGGTATCGACCGTGTTATTGCTACCCGGATGAACCAGGCAAAAGTTGGTTTCAAAAAGGGTAAGGACAAGGATAAAGTGGATACCGAAAACTTCTACAAATACGTTTCTCCGCTCGATCTCCGCTCATTCGGTTTGATACCCGAATTGATTGGTCGTGTGCCTGTAATGGTACACCTCGATCCACTGGACCGCGAAGCTTTGCGCTCGATATTAACCGAGCCTAAAAACGCGTTACTGAAGCAATACAAGAAAATATTCAAGGCCGATAACATTAACCTGGTGTTCGAAGACGATGCCATTGAGTTTATCGTAGATAAAGCCATGGAATTTAAACTGGGTGCCCGTGGCCTGCGTTCCATCTGCGAAGCTATGATGAACGATGCCATGTTCGATCTGCCTTCAGGCAATGTGAAAGAGTTTATTGTAACCCGCGAGTTTGTAGAAGAGCGTTTCGAGAAAACGAACGTAAGTAAACTTCGCGCAGCCTAAGCCTACTGTTTAAGGCGCATGTAAACGCTTGCGCCTTTACTCATTTCCAGTTCGTATAAAACCCCATTGCGGTAGCGGTAAATGTTATTTACCCCATTGCTCATTTTACATTCGTAAACACCGGGTTCGGTGTTGGTAAAAGTGCAATAGGCTCCCAGGCGTTCTGAAAATATCTTCGTTTTGCCCTTGGGTTCTGAAAAATACAGGTGAATGGAAGAGTAGCTGATAGGCGAGGCAAGTTCGCTGGCTTCGCTGTTTCTGGTTATTAAGTACTTGGTTTGCTGCCACAGAATGTTGATCACCTCCGATACACCATCTTTTACATTCTTCACGTAGGCCGAAAATAGCTGACCGTTCTTATAAAGAATGTCGTAGTTCATAACCGATGTTTTTTTGGTAAAAAGAACGTTGGCCTCGCTATTGCTGTTCAGGCGGTATTGTATTTCGCCATTGCCTTTGTCAATTTTTTCAACTACCGTAGTGCCGATACTTTTACCAAACAACACCACATCATAAATGTGCTTTTCAGCCCAAACGGTTAGTAGCGCCATCATTAAAACCGCTAGTAGTAATCCCTTTTTCACGTTTTATACATTTATACGTCCGTCAATCAATCGTGTCGTTGTGGGTAAGATAGCCGCCCCTTTTAACGGGTTGCATCTTGTGAAAGCTTTTCTGCCACTACAGTAGGGGTACTGTTCTTCCTCGTTGTAAAATCCTGTTCTTACAAAGATACGCAACAATGCAGTGGAATGAAAGCCTTTAACTGTATTAAAAAAATAAAGCAGGCAACCGGAGTTACCTGCTTTGGGCATGGGTGGGGTTAGCAATTAGTTTAAGCGTGTTTACTCATCTATAGTTATGCTGGCTAAAATAAGGGCAGCAGACGGAAGCAGATAGAGCAGCGGCACTCAATTTATGCCTAAAATGCGGGTGTTTCATAGATTCCGGATTACCGTGTTTTAGGTTTGTATGCCTATATATCGCTTATTAAGATTGAAACAATTGACTGAAAAAGGGGGGCGTGACGCATAAAATCCGAAAATTGCCCGCCATTTCCATCCATGGGCATACTTATGTAGTATTGTTGAAGTAAAACAGCGTCATGCGATCCTCGAACGAATTATTCCTGCTCATTAAATCGATGAACCGGAACGAAAAAGGCTACTTCAAGAAGTTTGCCGGTATCAACAGCAAAAAAGGAGAAGGCAATTACCTGCGCCTGTTCGATTGTATCGACCTGATGGATACTTATGATGAAAGTCTGATTAAAAAGAAGTTTGCCGGCGAAAAGTTTATTGATCAGCTGAACGTAACCAAGCTGTATTTACAAAAAATGATCATTAAGTCGTTGCGCAATTATTACGGCGATAACGACCCCGAAGTACAGCGCCTGAATGCCATGGCCGAAATTACCTTGCTGTTTAAAAAGCGCTTGTATGATAGCGCCCTCCGGCAAATTGAAAAGGCCAAAGCCTTACTGGCAGAACAGGAACTGCAATTACTGTATTTGCACCTGGTGCAAATGGAGTTTCAGATTTACCTGCGCAAAGGCATGTACGAAGAGATACTCGACCTTGGCGAGGGTAAATTAAAAACCGAAAAGGAAGCCCTGGCCACCTACGAAAATCTCTGCGAATACCGCTACCTGCAGGGGGTGGTTATGAGCAAAACCCAGATAGAAGGTCACACGCGAAACGAATCGGAGGCAGAGATACGGGAGTATATCAAGCACCCCTTATTGCGCGACGAAAAACTGGCAGCCAGTTTTAAAGCCCGCATGCACCGCTTAGAGATTTTGAACAAGTGCTATCTCAAGATTGGCGATTATAAAAGGGCACACGAAAATGCTTACCAGATGCGGGAATTATTCTTGAGCAATCCCGACAAAATACGTGTAGCACCTTACAACTACTTTGTAGCATTGAACGGGTTAATTAACCGTTGCGTGGCCAGCCTCCGTTACGACGAAGCCCTTACGTATGTAAAGGAGGCCGAACAGTTGGCCGAAGACGACCGTGCCCAGCTGAGCGATAGCCAACGTTTCGAAATGCGTACGCAAACCCACGAGAAACGGCTGATTGTTTATGCCAAAACCGGACAATACGAGAAGGGCATTGAAATAGAAAGGAGATTGCGCCTGCTGGTAAAGGATGCACCTATCCGTAGCGAGCTGGAAGTAACCACCATCTACTTCAGCGGCATGTGCTACTTCTGTAGCGGGCAGCTTAAAACAGCATTGGATAAGGTGAACATGCTCATCCACGGCGATTACGAAAACATCCGCAAGGATATTATTCTCTGTGCCCACTGGATGAATATGTTGATACACTATGAGTTTGGCAACTTCAGTTTAATGAAGCGCCTGTTTACGGTTACGCGCAACTTTATGAAGAAGCATAACTTCCCTTTGGCTGAATCCGAAGAATTGTTTACCCAAATGCAGGAGATTATAAAGGCAGCTGCAGCCGGCAATCAGCAACAGGTACATGCTAAAATGATGGCCTTGTATCCCGAACTGGAACGATACGACTCAGTTGATGATGATATCATGAAATGGTGGATTACCAGCAATCAAAAGAAGCATCATTAATGTAGCTGGCCGCTTACGGCCCTTACAAACTGATTTAGTTTTTTAGTTTAGCCCTATGATATTGGTTCTGTTCGATTGTAAGCGCAGCCGCGAAAATTTGCTGCCGTTTACTTTTACCCGCCCCCTTGCCGACCTGCGCGTAGGTATTCTTACCATCCGCGAAAAATGGGAGATGGCTTTGGGAGTGCGCAGTTTCACCTTAACCGAGGACTATCTTTATGGCAAGTTCCCTGCCCTGCAGGGCGAAGAGGCGGCACTGTATATCAATGGTGCTCTGCTGCCCGATGAAAGTCTGTTGCACGCTGTTCAGAAATTAGGTGCCTTACAGGCCTTAACCAGTAATGGAAAACTGCTGGCATTTAAAACCGAAAAGCAGCACCTGAACTATGAAAACCTGGAGGTAATTGCAAAAGGCTTTACCCAGGTGCCTTACGAGGCTCCCTTATTTAGTATCAGTTATCCCTGGGATATTTTTCTGAAGAACGGCGAAGCCATCAAAGCCGATTTTGAACGCCTTACGCGTGGCCGAAAATCGCAACCGCTAAGTGCAACCAATACCGTAATCGGACCTCTGGAAAACATCTTTTTAGAAGAAGGCGCAAAGGTGGAGGCCAGTATACTGAACGCCGCTACCGGGCCTATTTACCTTGGCCGGGACGCCGAAATTATGGAAGGCTGTGTGGTTCGCGGTCCGCTGGCTTTAGGCGAACACGCTGCTCTAAAAATGAGTACCAAGGTGTATGGCCCTACCACACTGGGTCCGCACTGCAAGGCTGGCGGCGAGTTAAACAATGCTGTATTCTTTGGCTACAGCAACAAAGCTCACGATGGCTTTTTGGGCAACTCGGTAATAGGCGAATGGTGTAACCTTGGAGCCGATACCAATAACAGTAACCTCAAAAACAACTACGGCAACGTGGATGTTTACAGTTACCGCGAAGGCAAATCGGTGGATACAGGCCTGCTGTTTTGCGGCTTGTTAATGGGCGATCATTCCAAATGTGGCATTAATACCATGTTCAATACCGGCACTATGGTCGGTGTTTCGGCTAATATTTTCGGTGCTGATTTTCCTCCCAAGTTCATCCCTTCTTTTAGCTGGGGAGGTGCGCAGTGGTTACGCACCTTTACCTTCGATAAATCGCTGGAGGTAGCACAACGCATGATGGAACGCCGGGGGTTAAAACTGGAAGAAAGCGATATAACCATTTTAAGAACCGTGTTTGAGCGGGAAGCTAAAAACCGCAAAAGCAGTTAAGTTGAAATCCGGAATGGCTATGAGCAGAAGAAAACTGATTGCAGGTAACTGGAAGATGAATTTGGGAGCAGCCGAAGCCACGATGCTTGCTGCGGCTGTTAAAAGTATACAGGCCAATGCCGACCTCGCTGTTTTTCCGTCGTTTGTTTTTTTGAATTCCGTACAACAAATACTGGCTGGTAGTGCCGTTAGCGTTGGCGCGCAAAACTGCTGTGCCTACGATAATGGTGCGTACACCGGCGAGGTAAGTGCGGCAATGCTGGCCTCTATGCAAATTCCCTGGGTGTTAATTGGGCACTCCGAACGCCGTGAGTATTTCGGCGATACACCTGCAGGGTTGAAACGAAAACTTGAACTGGCACTGGCTGCCGGTGTTAAGCCGGTGTTCTGTTGTGGCGAACCTTTGGCCATACGCGAAAAAGGCACACAGGAAGCCTATGTTTTGGAGCAACTGCAACAAAGTTTATTTGGCCTTAGTGCCGCGCAAATGCAGCAGGTAACCCTGGCTTATGAGCCCATTTGGGCCATAGGCACCGGTTTAACGGCTACTCCGCAACAGGCGCAGGATATGCACGCCTTTATCCGCAAAAGCCTCGCGCAACAATACGGCGCAGAAGTAGCTGCACAAACCCGTATTTTATATGGCGGCAGCTGCAAACCCGATAATGCGGCAGCGCTTTTTGCCTGCCCTGATGTGGATGGAGGGTTGATAGGTGGTGCCAGTCTCAAAGCAGCAGATTTTGCCGCCATAGCAGCAGCTGTTTAAAAAACTGGAAGGTGTTGGAAACTTGACCCGCTATTGTTTGGGCGTTCCTCGATTTGTGCAAATCTTCACGCAATCATGCAATATGTTGTTTACGAGTTTGCCACGCAGGACGAAATAGAGCGTTCCTGGCTTATATCCCTGTTAGGCGATTGTCATTTCGATGGCTTTGAAGAAGCTACTTCCGTTTTAAAAGCATATGCCCCGGCAGAACTGGTTACCACCGAGGGCGTACAGCAATTGCTCACCGATAACGAGTTTACCCACATCGCCTTTACCCACTATTTACTGGAGGATAAAAACTGGAACGAAGAGTGGGAAAAGAACTTCGATCCCGTTACCGTTATCGGCAGGGTGGGCATACGTGCGCCTTTCCATGCACCTTTAAATACGGAGATGGAGCTGGTAATTGAGCCTAAAATGAGTTTTGGCACCGGGCACCATGCTACTACGGCTTCAGTGATAGAAATGATGATGCGCATGGATTTTACGGGCAAAAGTGTACTGGACTTCGGTAGCGGCACAGGCGTGTTGGCTATACTGGCCGAAAAGTTAAAGGCTGCAAAAATTATAGCTATCGACAACGAAGAATGGGCTTTTGGCAATTGTATTGAGAATATTGAAAGAAACGGCTGCTCCTGCATTACGCCAATATTGGGTGACGACAGCTACCGTTTTAACGAAAAATTTGACATACTTTTAGCCAACATCAACCGGCATGTTATTTTGAAAAACCTGGCCTTTTGGAAAACCTTATTGGCCGAAAATGGTAAACTGGTTGTAAGTGGTATTTTGTTGAGCGATGAAAAGGATGTGATTGAGGAAGCCGCTAAAAACGGATTAGTATGTCGCGATATTATCAGAAATGAAGGATGGCTTGCCATACTGTTTGACGGAAACGAATAAACCCCCAACGGGCTGCAGTTGCTTTGGTACAATGGCACAAGGCAGGGCAGCCTAAAACTAAACTGAGATTGATGAAAAGAATCATCGCGTTATTTGCTTTGGCTTGTGCTACCCTCACAACGCAGGCGCAGTTAGCCACCTTTTTCGATAAAGAGCCCGAGAAGTTCACCAAAGAACTCGATCAGTTTATGACTGCCGGTAAGATGCAGCAGAACGTGGAGGCTATGGACGAGTTTAAAAAGCTGCAGAAGGATGGGAAAGTAAATCCTGTTTGGATTGAGCAGATGGCAAAAACAGCCAACCTCATGAGCGAACGGATGATGGCGCCAACGCCGCACTACTACTCATACGTAAAGGCGGTTATCAGCCAGGTAAAAGCAGGCCGCAGCGATGCGCAGTTTGCTGAGTGGAGCGACTTTATTAATGATGTAATTGACAACCAGAAAAAAGGAGACAATAACGGATTTTTAAAAACAGCTGAGTTCAGCAGTTCGTATTTCGAATTTGGAGCGCTCAATATTACCGCGGCCAAAACCTGGAAGGTAGATTCAAAGGACGCTAAGTTCAACTTTGAGAACGGTAAACCGCGTGTTAGTTTTCCGACAACCACCTTTTATGGTATGGTGCGCGGCGATACCTTAAGCATTAAACAAACCTCCGGCGACTACCTGCCTATCGAAAATAAATGGGAAGGCAAATCCGGTAAAGTGGATTGGGGCCGTGCGGGCTTAGACCCTAATAAGGTATTCTGTACGTTCAAAAATTATACGGTTAACCTCAATAACTTTAACTACACGGTCGATACCGTAACTTTCACGCATGCCGATTATTTTAAAACCACGCTCTCGGGCCGTTTAAACGATAAGCTGGTTTCCAGTGCCGATTCCAATACCTTTAGCTATCCGCGTTTCGAATCCTACGATGTAGGCATGACCATTAAGGACATTGCACCAAATGTGGCTTACACCGGTGGTTTTAGTTTGTGGGGCAGTAAAATAATAGGCAGCGGCACTCCGGAAGATAAGGCCACACTCACCTTTTTTGCCCGCGACGGTAAAACACGCGTGCTGCAGGCTAAATCGGATGCGCTTACCATCAAAAAAGGGGAGGAGTTAGGCGCTGAAAAGGCCGAGGTGGCTATTTACTTCGGAACCGACTCTATTTATCACCCGCAATTAAACCTGGTGTACAAAGTGCCTAAGCGCGAAGTGCGTTTACTGCGTGGCGAAACAGGCATGGGTAAAGCCAAGTTTACTGACTCGTATCACAATCAGGAATTTCAAACCGATGCTATCTTCTGGAACCTCGACTCTTCTATTTTGAATCTCAAAATTTTACAGGGTAAAGGACAGGTACCGGGTATTTTTGAATCGGTAAATTATTTCAACAAAGAATTGATCCGTAAAACACAGGCATTTGCTTCTTACGAACCTCTTTCCATCTTAAAGAAGCTGTACGAAAAGAATGGCTCACGCGAATTAAATGCTACAGAAGTTGCCCGTGCACTCGATCCTAAACTTACGGAGCAGGAAGCCCGTTCACTATTTTACAACCTGGTGGAGAACGGATTTATACTCTACAACGAGGGCTTGGGCGTTGTAACTGTGCGCGATAAAACATTAAACTACGTACTGGCAAACGCTAAAAAAATCGACTACGATGTTATCCGCATTAAATCAGCGCCGCAATCCGGTAATGACTACATCGATTTAAAGAGCAGCAATATCGACTTAAAGGGTGTATTCGAAATTCCTATCAGCGACTCGAGTTATGTATACTTCCGTCCTAAAAGCAATGCGGTTAGCTTACAAAAGGACCGCAACATGGAGTTTGACGGTTTGATTTATGCCGGCCGTATGGATTTGTACGGGCAGAAATTTAAGTTCCAGTATGCCCCGTTTACGGTAGACCTTACCCAGGTAGATACCATGCGCATAAATGTGCAGGATAGTAACCGGGTTGATCAGTACGGCGAACCCATCCTCAAGCCTTTAAAGAGTAAAGTGGAGAACATGAAGGGCCTGCTGGAAATTGATGCGCCCATCAATAAATCTGGCCGCACTAAGCTGCCCCAGTTCCCCCGTTTATACAGCCGCGAAAAATCGTATATCTATTACGATGACCCTGCGGTAGCGAAAGGTGCTTATAACCGTAAAAGCTTTTTCTTCGAGCTGGAACCTTTCCGCCTTGATAGTCTGAATAACTTTAGCGGCGACATCATTAACTGGAAAGGTAAACTGGCATCCGGCGGTATATTCCCTGATATCAAGGATAGTGTCCACATCCAGCGCGATGGCTCGCTTGGTTTTAAATCCGAAACCCCGGCAACCGGTTACGAGCTTTACAAAGGCAAGGGTAAATACTACGGCAAATACGAACTCAACTATAATGGCTTACAGGGCGATGGCCGCATTACCCACAGCACTGCCGAATTCAATACACACGATGTAAGGTTCTATCCCGATAGCATGTTAGCTACCACCGATAGCTTTAGCATTGCTAAAACATTCGACGATGTAAAAACACCTGCGGTTAAAGGTGCCAGCGACCGCATTTTCTGGAAACCGAACAGCGATAGCATGCTCATCAGCATGAATAACAAGGATCAGCCTTTTAGTATGTATGACGACGGCTTTACCACCTTTAAAGGCGATCTGTTGCTTACCTCAAAAGGCCTGCGTGGAAACGGTTTGCTGGATTGGGATGAGGCTACACTGGCCTCGCGCGATTTCTCCTTCCGCACCATGGACCTTGCTGCCGATACCGCTGCGTTGAATATTAAAACTACCGGCGATAAGGTGACGTTTAAAACTCCAAACGTGTCGGCCAAAGTGGATTTTAAAACGCGCATAGGCGATTTCAAATCCAATCAGAAGAACATTCCTACGGAGTTTAGTTACAACCAGTACACCACGGCCATTAACGAGTTTAAGTGGTTTATGGACGAAAAGATACTGGACTTTAAAGCGCCGCCGCAAGGCCCCGGCGAATACTTTACCAGTACCCGGCCCGATCAAAAAGGGTTGAAATTTTTGGGCAAACGTGCTACGTACAACCTGGTAACCTCTTTATTACGGGTTGAGCAGGTTCCTGAAATACGTATTGCCGATGGCGGTGTGATACCCGATAGCGGCGTAGTGGTAATTGAAGAAGGCGCCAAAATGCGTCAGTTGCGTAATGCAGTAATATTTGCCGATACCACAAAAAAGGCGCACAAGCTCGATCAGGCCATAGTGGATGTTTACAGCAAAACCGAATTTAAAGGGGTAGGCGTTTACCATTATACCACGAAGGATATCAAAGAAACTATCGACTTTACCGACATAGGCACCAAAAAGGAAATTGAAGGCGAGAAACGCGATAAAGAAGAGCACTGGAAAATTTATGGCAAAGCCGATATTGCCGATACCAAAAACTTTGTGCTTTACCCCAATGTAAAATTCAATGGGGGCGTTACGCTTACCAGCACCAATCCGTTGTTGAACTTTAAAGGGTATTCCACCATTCAGTTAAAGCATCCCAAGGCGATGACCTCCGATTTTTCTATAAGTCAGGATGTGGATCCGTCTAAGTTGGAACTGAAATTCGATACCGTAAAAAGCAGCACCGGCAATAACCTGAGCGTGGGTATTCACTTAAGCCCAGTGGAAGATGCACCGCAGATGTACACCACCTTAATGGCACCTAAAATCGAAAATCGCGACGTAACGTTGTTTTACACCAAGGGCATCATTACGCAGTTACCTACCGGTGAGTATGTGTTTGGTAACGAAAAGAAGATCAAAGAAAACGCCCTGCGTGGCAATGTGCTGAAATACGACGATAAGAAAGGTATCGTTAAAGCGGAAGGCCGCATATGGCCGGGTGCTAATTTCGGCATCATTAAAACGATGGCCGCCGGTTCAGCCGAAGTGGCTCTGGATAGCAGCAAATACAAATTCAATATGACCCTCGGTATCGATCTGCGCATGGACGATAAGATGCAGGAGCGTTTTGAATTTTATATGGCCGGCGATAACATCGATTTACCGGATCTGTCCTACGAAAGCGAAAAACAGAAAAAAGCCATCTACGAGTTAACCGATGAAAAGGAAGACAAGAAGATGCTGGAGGAATTCGAGAAAAATCCGGTATTGGTTAAACGTCCGAAAGATTTAAACCACAACCTCGTATTAAGCGACTTGACGATGGTTTATGACTCTTCCGATATATCGCTGCGCAGCGTTGGTAAAATAGGTGTAGCCATGATTGGCAAAAAAGTGATTAACAAGAAACTGGAAGGCTATGTAGAATTCCAATACAAAGGCGGAGCCGACTTGTTTACCATTTACCTAAAAACCGGCACCAACGATTGGTTCTATTTCGAATACCGCCCTGGCACTTTGGGTATACTCTCCAGCTACGACGATATCAATACCATGATAGGTAACACAGCGCCTGATAAGCGCCGTATTAAAGATGGCGACCGCTTCTATCTGTATACGCTTGGTTCGTCGATGAACAAGGCCGACTTCGTGGATTACATGAAGGACAAAGCCAATGGTATCAATCGTCCGCGCTTTGAGCCTAAAATCGAAATCCCTATTCCAGGCGATTCGCTGGACTTCTTTATGCCAACCGGTGGCGATAGCCTTGGTGGCAATCAGCCCGATCAGCAGATCATTACACCTGATCAGCGCCAGGAGATGAAACAACAACAGGAGATCAATCAGATGGAAGAGATGCGGATGAAAAACCAAAACATCCTCTCCGGTCCTCCGCCTGATAGAGTGAAACCACAGGAAACACCGAAAGAGGAGCCGAAGCAGGAGACTACGCCGGCCCCAACACCTGAAATTAAGCCTGCTGAAACACCGCAGGATACGGTACCTAAGTAACCCCAAACAAAAATCCCCGCTGAGTGGCGGGGATTTTTGTTTTACTAACCGGTAGCTTTATTCTTTGCTATCCTTATTATCATCTTTCTTTTCTTCCTTATACTTCAGCCATTTTTTCCATTGGGCTGCGCTTAATACATCTTTCAGCTTTTTATCGCGGTCTTTTTTCAGGGCCTCAATTTTTTCATCGGCCAGTTTCTTATCTGCCACTTTGGTGTTGTTCTCAACTTCATCCTTCTTCTTGTAGTAATCAATCAGGATGGTATTAACCTTGGTGGTTTGTTCACCTTCCAGTTTAGCAGCATTGTTTATTTTACCTAACTGCTTCTTCGCTTTTGCTTCCGGTAATTCTTTTGCTTTCTGGGTAGTGGCTGGGGCAGTTGTAGCTGCCTGCTGTGCCGATGCGCCGAGTACGGTGGCAAAGGTAAAACCCAAAATCAAGGCCAGTTTGTTCATGTTTCGCTTATTTTTTACCGAATGTAAACCAAAATGATTAACTGCGAATAGGGTTTTTGCGTTTATTAGCTATTGGCATGGCATACGTAGTAAGACAATTTAAAGCGGCTTCGCCGGAATATAAACAGGCATTGGATCTGCGCTACAGGGTTTTGCGCAAGCCCCTGGGGCTGGAGTTTACGCAGGCAGAACTTAGTAAGGACGAGCACGATCTGCATTTCGGTTTGATGGAGGACAACCGCATGGTGGCCTGTCTTACCCTTACCGTGGTGGATGCGGGAGGCATGAAAATGCGGCAGGTGGCCGTAGATGATGCCCTGCAGGGCAAAGGTTTAGGTAAGGTGTTGGCCACGGCTGCTGAGGATTATACACGGCAGCAGGGCATTAGCCTTATGTTTTGCCATGCGCGCAAAGTGGCCGTGCCTTTTTACCTTAAACTGGGTTACGAGATTACCGGCCCCGAATTTACCGAGGTGGGCATCCCGCATTACCGGATGCAGAAACGCCTCTTGTAAAACCTGTTCGCCTTTTCTAATACTTTAAAACAAATACATTTGCCACCCATGAAAGTTGTAAAACTAACTGCTTGCATACTGGTGGTCTTGGCCTTGTTCCTTTACAGTTGTAAAGGCAAGAAAGGAGAGGGGGGCACTAAACCGGCTGATACAACCGCAACTGCCTCGCAATTACCTGCGCCCGGCACGCTTACACTGCCCCATGCCGATACCGCCTTAATACCTGTATTAGGTGCTGTAGTGGATGAGGTGTTCACGGCCCTGGCTAAAAAGGATAATAAATCCTTTGCTTCTTATTTTATCTATCGTGGGCCCGATTCGCTGCGGGTAATGAACGACGTATTTAATGTAAACACACAGTTCGAACGCGATTGGGTGCGCATTACCGCTGCCGCTTTCAACAAATGGAACAAAGACGTTCAGAACCGCGAGTATACGCGTATTTATTTGGTACCATTAAGCGATCAGGTTCAAATGCCGGTGCTCGAAGTGGTATTTATTTCTCCTAAGTCGGTAAACCGGAAGTTCTTCGGATTTTTGCAGGTAGGCGAAAACGATTTCCGTATCCTCGAAGTTACTTCGTCGTTGTAGGGTAACAAATAATTGCATCTATTTCACCCGCATCGTTCTGCGGATCAAAGGCAAATACCTTTTTTGTAAGGGTGGTTATCACGATGGTGCTGGTATCGCCGTCAAGCACGGTATACAATTTCTTTTTATCACTGCTTAACCACCATTTCCCTTGCCTTTGGGTGCTGCCGGTAGTTAGTTCATACACACTATCGCGCTTAAACTGAAACTTGTTATCGCGGGTAATCTGGTACCTCATCTGGTTCTGCTCCGGTACATTATACTGGCTGCGGGTGGTAAACCTAACTTCGTTGGCCGTCCATCGACTGCAAATCAGTTTTTCAGGACTGCTGCACGCCGCTAAACCGGTAAGTAATACAAGAAGCGCAAGACGATACATGAACTAAGGCTTTGTTACGGGTGCACAAAGTAACGTCATCTTCATGCCGTTTTTGTCGTTAATCTCCACATTCAAAAAATCCCTGGTAAGCGATTTTACTACCGAACGTGCCCCGCTGTGTTCGCTTTGGGTAATAATACTGTTGCTGGCCTTGTCATATTTCCATTTGCCCTTTTCGGTATGTTGCGACATCCTAAGGCTGTAAACATGGTCCTTCTTATAAAAGGTAAACTGCATGCTGTCCTTCATCTGCTGTATAATGATGGGCTTTTGCGCCGGGTCGGCAATCTGCTTCACATCAAAATCAGCATCTACTATTTTCCAGGGTTGCCGGCATAATAATTTCTCCGGCGTATTGCACCCGGCAAATGCCACTAAACAGCATAGTAAAGTAACAAGGCGTAACACTACAGATGTATTACTTCGCCATAAGCTGCAGCCGCTGCTTCCATAATAGCTTCGCTCATGGTTGGGTGCGGGTGGATGCTCTTAATTATTTCGTGGCCGGTGGTTTCCAGTTTACGGGCAACTACTACTTCAGCAATCATCTCGGTAACATTGGCACCAATCATATGACAACCCAGCCATTCGCCGTATTTCGCATCAAATATCACTTTCACAAAACCATCGGTAATACCGGCAGCTTTTGCTTTACCCGAGGCACTGTAAGGGAATTTACCCACCTTAACTTCGTAGCCTTTTTCCTTGGCCTGCTCTTCGGTTAAACCAACCGAGGCAACTTCAGGCCAGGTATAAGTGCAGCTTGGAATATTGTTGTAGTCAATTGGTTCCGGGTTATGACCTGCAATTTTTTCTACGCAGGTTATGCCTTCCGCGCTGGCAACGTGGGCCAGGGCAGGGCCCTTTACGATGTCGCCAATGGCATAAACGCCCGCCACATTCGTACGGTAGTAGTCATCGGTTACTACAATTCCCTTTTCGGTTTTTATGCCAAGCTCTTCCAGGCCCAAACCTTCCAGGTTGGTGGTTACGCCTACAGCGCTTAAAACAATATCGCACTCAATTTTCACTACGCTGCCATCCTTCTTTTTAGCCGAAACTACACAGCCTTTACCTTTGGTATCTACACTTTCTACGGCGGTGCCGGTCATAAAGGTTATGCCGCGTTTTTTAAATACGCGTTCCGCCTCGCGCGATACGTCCTTGTCTTCGCGGGGTAAGATGCTGTCTAAAAATTCAACTACCGTAACCTTGGTGCCCAGGGTCGAATAAAAATAAGCGAACTCCATTCCTATAGCGCCGCTGCCCATTACAACCAGGCTGGCGGGTTGGCTAGGCAGGTTCATGGCTTCGCGGTAGCCTATTATCTTTTTACCATCTTGCTTAACGGCAGGCAGTTCCTTGCTGCGGGCACCGGTGGCCAGTATAATATGCTTGGCCTCATAGGTGGTTTTCTTGGCATCTGCAGTGGTTACCTCTACCTTGCCGCCTTTCAGCAGCTTGCCCGTACCCATAATTACATCAATCTTATTCTTCTTCATCAAAAACTGCACGCCTTTGCTGTTGCTGTCGGCAACACCCCGGCTGCGTTTGATAATAGCGCCAAAATCGGCTTTATGGCCGCTTAGCGTTATGCCGTAATCGGCGGCATGGTTCATATATTCAAATACCTGGGCGCTTTTTAACAGGGCCTTGGTAGGTATGCAACCCCAGTTTAGGCATATGCCTCCCAGGCTCTCTTTTTCTACAATAGCGGTTTTTAAACCCAACTGTGCTGCACGAATAGCGGCCACATAACCTCCGGGCCCGCTGCCAATAATTATTAAATCGTAGTTCATATGTATTGTTAGTTTAGTTGCCTGCAAGGGCTTTAAGTAAACCGCCTTGCTGCAAAGCAGGGGCAAATAAAGAGAAAAGTAAGCTAAAGTAGGTGATTGATTTAACCTTCAATTTTGCCCAAAACAGCCCATTTAGGCACTGAAAACCATGCAAATCCGCTTAAAACGGCTGCTTTCGGAATTAAAAACTTGTGTAAAACTTTTCACTTGTTTAGTTTCCCGTTAGGAATAAAAAGCGACCTTTGCGGCACCAAAAAAATAAAAAAGTCATGAAACAAACTCTGAAACTCGCTGTCATCGTATTAGTGGCGGCTGTTGTTGCTGCATCTTGCGGCGGCGGTAACAAAAAAGAAATGCTCACTAAGAAATGGCAGTGGAGCGAATTTTCTAGCCCTGAAATGGACAAGAAAATAAAAGAAATGAAGTCGTCTTTAGACACCATCACCGACCCTAGCAGCAAAGCTATGGCTGAGATGTCTGTTAAAATGGCTGACGAAATGATCGCTGCTATGAAACAAACTACCCTGGAATTCAAAAACGACGGCAAATACGAAATGAAGCTGAAGATGATGGGTCAGGAACAAACTGAAACCGGTAGCTGGATCCTGTCTGAAGACGGCAAGTCACTAATGTTAACTGATGCTAAGTCTAGCAAAGTTGATACCACTGGCGTTGACATCTCTAAAGACAAAGTAGTTATGACCATGAAAATGGGTTCTGACGCTGCTACTATCACTATGACTCCTGCTGCTGCTGAAGCTGCGAAGTAATTAATACCGGTTAATTTAGATTGACGGAGTCCCCGCTTGTCGTACAAGCGGGGATTTTTTATGCCTATACCCACCCGCCTGATTCTTTATTTGTTAAAATAGGAAACCAATTTTGTAAATTGTTTCAATAAATATTACATTTGTAGAGCAAAGGATAGTGCCGCTGCTGTAAAACCTGTGAAGCGGCAACCGGGAGGGGTGTGCAAGAGAGTAGGATATATTCGTTTTTTTTGAATTTGTGCACATGAAAAACAACTGCACAAATGTGCACAAATCGCGAACCTCAATTTGTCAATTACCGGGGTTTTCAGGCCTTTTAACACAAAAAAACCTCATATGGAATTTTCTCTAACTTGTGCACAAGCAAAAAACCTGCACAAGCATGCACAAGCAGTGTTGATAACCTCAATCCGGTAGTTCTTTGAAATAGTTTCTGGAGGCTACCAAAGCGCATGATGATCTTCCCCAACGCCATAGGCTGTAAAGGTTTCCTTCTGGCCATCCAGCAACAGGGTACCGCTTATCTTGCCATAGGTTTGGGTAAAAATGCTCTTTAACACCAGGGCATTTACGTTTTCGCTGCGGGCGCCGTTCGGTACTAAGGTGCAATCCAAAATACCGTCGTTGGTAGTTATATGCCAGGGGCTTTTGTCAATGGGTTTTGCCATGGTAAAGTTACCCGGCGAAAGCGCTGTTTTTTGGTTGTTCACCCAAAGCACGTTTTCCATATCGCCGTTAAAGTGCTTAACCATGTTTATGCCTACCTCTTTACCGCTTTCGGTTTTACCGATAAAGGCCAGCCAGTTCCAGATGGTTTCGCGCGGCGGATAGCCTTTGGTAAAGTCGATAGCGCCGTAATTGCCTTTTACCTGGTAGGCTTTACCGGCGTGCTGTATGCTAACCTCCACGGGTAAGCATACATTTTTGTAGGTAAAATTAAAGGGGCGGCCGTTTTTACTGGGGGCTACAATGCTGGCACCATAAGCATTGTTGGTGGCTTTAATCTGCAGTTCAAATTTACCGCTGTAGTTTAACTGCAGTTGTTCGGTAGTGGTAATCTTGTATTTGCCCAGTTGCCAGTCGGAATGTAAATGCGGATCAAAATCAGCCCCGAAACCCAGTGGCACTAAGGTGTTGTCCTGCACAAAAACGCCGTCGGTAAACGAGTAGAAGTAGGTAAACGCATTGGCCACAAAACCGGCATCGGCAATGGCTATACCGCAAATCAGCTCCGGGCTATATACACCAAAAAATACCCATGCTTTTCTGCGGGTACGGCGGTGTTTAAAAAAGCCGCCTTCGTTATCATGCGGCGCGGTGCTTACATCGTCCAGAAGGTTGTCGTAAATGCCATGGGGTAAATGAATACTGCCGTTGAACAAACTCTTTTGTGCCGGGTGAATCATAAAACAATGTTTGATAGGGGGAAAATAGGAAATTCCGGTATCAGTAAGCCGCTCTTACTTTTTCAGTAAGGCAAAGGCATGGCTCCATTGGTTTTGCAGAAACCCCGGTATACACCATAGCATGCACAAAGGCTCAATGGCCCTGGCTGCTTCTGCTTTACCCATGTCCTCGGTTTGGAATCCGAACTGGTCCAGCACGGTTCTAACTTCGGCTTTGGCGGTATCGCTGTTACCGCATATAAACATGGCCGGTTTTACGCTGGCACCAAAATCGGGGTTTACCATATGGGCCGAACCGATGGAGTTAAACGCCTTTACAAAATTGGCTTCGGGGCAGGCACTTTGTAACTGCTCCATTAGCGATTGGTTAGGCGATGTGGTGAATTGTAATACACCGTGCACGGGAGGCACGGCAGCTATGGGATTGGAGGTATCGATAATGGTTTTGGAGTGTAGTAAAGCAGTTGGCAGGCTTTTAATAACATCAAGCGCTGCATGCCCCTTTACCGCCAGCACTAGCATATCGCCAAATGTTGCGGCCTCCTCAAAACTGCCGGTAAAGGCCTGGTTGCCGCCTTTTGTTTTCCAGTCCTGCAGTTTGCCCTGGTCGCGCGAACCGGCCATTACCTGGTAGCCGTATTTTAAGAATCCGTTACCTAATGCTTTTGCAACGGCTCCGGAGCCGATTATGCCTATCTTTTTCATGTTTTGGTGTATTAGGTTGAGCAATGTCAGTAGGTATCAAAACTATAAATTCTATTGTTGCAAACCGAGGGTTAAGGATAAGATGAAACAGGGCAACCCTATGGCCAATGCCCGGTATTTCAATAAAGGTATCCTATCTTTGTAAACGGTAGGCCCCGGGCCAATATGAAATCAGAAAATATGAGAGCACTCTTACTTGTTTTAAGTAGTTTTTTTGTTGTTCAATTCGCTTTAGCCCAGCAATGGTATGTTAGCAGTATACCGCATGCTCGCAATGCAAAGGATGTCATCATCAAATCCCCCGGCGATATTCAGATAGTGGGTGGCAGCCTATGGAACGATTCTATTGAAAGCATTTTCCGCAGTACCTCGCATGGGCTTACCTGGGATTATATACGCGATTATCCGGGTTCTTCCTGGCCCGAAAGTTTTGCTTATGCTACACCAACCTTGGGAACGGCCTGCGGCACCAATGGAAAGTTGATGCGCACTCTAGATGGTGGTTTAAACTGGTCGTATCAGCAGGCACCTGTTAATCGCGATTTCAGCAAGGTGTTTTATCTGAATAATGCACTTGGTTTTATTGCAGGCCGCAGGGAAACAGATACCATGCAGACCATCATGAAAACAACGGATGGAGGACAAACCTGGTCTGTAATACTCGATCAGCATGGTAACCGCTTAAATGGTATTGCCTTTGCGGATGCCCAAACAGGTTTTGCAGTAGGCGATAAGGGCACATTATTACAAACCACCAATGGTGGTAGTACCTGGCAGGCAATAACAGCACCCTTACTGCGCGATTACCGGGAGATTACTTTTCTGAATTCCACGCTGGGTTATATAGCAGGTGGTAACGATAGTTTGCGCACCATTCTGGTTACAATAGATGGCGGTGCCAACTGGAACGTTAACTCCGATACTGCGGGCGCCTGGCTGAATGACATCACTTTCTTGAACCCCTTAAAGGGATTTGCGGTGGGTGAACAGGCAACTTTCTTAAAAACCATTGACGGCGGCCTAACCTGGGTACCAGAACAGATACCGAATGCAAACGCAAGTAATCCTTTTAATGCCGTTTGTTTCTATAACGATACCCTCGGTTTTATAGGTGCACAGGGCGGTACTTGTTTTGTATACACCTCCTCTGCTGTGCCTGATTTAACTGCGCTGGGGGCCTATATGCTCGATTCAACCAGCGCTATGTTGGTTAACAGCATCAATACACATGGTTACGATGGCGCAGTATATTTTGGCCTTGCTACCGATTCTAATTTTTCAACCAACCAACAGTTAACTTATCCGGTTAATCTGCTTACCGATTCACCAACCTTAAATACGTCCGCTGTCAGCGCTCTTGTTCCTAACAGCGATTATTACTGGATTGCAACGGTATATACGCTGGCCGGGGTAGCAAGCAGCCCTCGTCAACACTTTTATTCGGGATTGGGCTCTAACTTTTATCAAACTAATCCGGCCACGCAAATTACCACGGGCAGTGCGCAGCTAAATGGGGCAGTTAACAAGTTCAGTATACCGGTGCAGCTTTCGTTTGAATATGGTACTACCCCGCAAATGGGAACTATAGTAGCTGCCACACCTGCTCAGGTTTCCGATACGTTCAGTCATATCGTTACGGCCCAGCTAAGCGGCTTGCAGGCATTAACCCCTTATTACTACCGGCTGCGGTGTACAGCTGGTGGCTTATTGTATCTCGGAAACATACAGGTGTTTTTTACAGGTAATGCCGTGGGCGCTTTTCAGGCCTTGCCGGCTACTGCAGTAGGCGATAGCATCGCAACGCTCAATGCCTCCTTAAGCCAGTTCAATATTGCCGCTTCGCTGCAATTTGAGTATGGTACCACCCCGGCGTTAGGTACCTTTGTGCAGGCCACCCCGGCATCGGTTAACGATGCCCAAACACATGTTATTAGCGCAAGCTTAACTCAACTACAACCCAATTCCGACTATTATTATCGTCTGAGCATCCAAACAGCCCTGGGCAATTTCGTATCCAATACCTTATCCTTTCATACAGGCGTTTTTTATAATGTATTTAAAACCTTGCCGGCAAGTAACGTAACACTAAACAGTGCTGTACTAAATGCCTTTGCTAAAGGTGTTTCAAGTCCTGCCGCTATAAGTTTCGAATACGGAACTACCAATTTGATGGGGCAGCAGGTAAGTGTCCTACCTGATACGATTTCCGATACGTTGGCACACAGCATAAGTGTAACACTTAATAGTTTGCAGACCAATACCGTGTACTATTTCCGAGTGAAAGGACAAACACAGGCAGGGGTTACTTTCTATGGCGATATCCGTTCCTTCTATACAGGCGCTAATACCATCCCTAACTTCGATTTTGAGGATTGGCACCAGGTAACCGCCCGCTATCCGCAGGGCTGGTATACCATAGGGAATGCAACACTTGCGCAATCCTACGACGGCAGCCGGGCTCTTTATCTGTATGGCGATGCGGCGAAAGAAGGAGGGATAGGCTTTGATGGATTGATTTTCGATACGGTTCCTTTTGCAGGGGTTGCCTTTAGTGCCTGGCCAGATTCATTTGTGTTTTATGCCAATTACAACGTAGTACCCGGTGACACCGCCTGGGGAATGGCCGTGTTTGTAAACGATGGCCATTTGATTGGCATGAACCCCTGCCCCATTACTGGGAATAGTAACGGCAACTTCGTGCGCAAAGCAGGAGCCATTAGTTACAACGGACCGCTTAACCCCGATACCGTTATCATTATGTTTGCAAGTTCTAATTGGTTGGGCGGTTCATTGAACAGGCAAAGTTGGATTCAGGTAGATAATGTTTCGTTTATTGGAACCGCGCAAAATGTAATCAATCCTGGGTTCGAAAACTGGGATTCTACGGTATACGATGAAGCATTAGGTTGGGCAAGCAGCATTCGCGAAGCGCCTATAAATTTCTTCCCGTATATACCTGTAACCAAATCAACCGATGCCTGCCATGGCAATTATGCAATCCGTCTGGTTAATATGGTAAATGTTGATTCATCGGTTTCCTCTGTGTATATTACAACAGATATGATAGGTGGTGGTACACATCCAAATTTTGAAATAAACCACCGTGTAAGTACCCTCGATGGCTGTATGAAACTTAACATTACCCCTGGTGATACCATGAGTATGTACGCTTCGTTTTTCAAAAATGGTCAACCGGTTGGTGCCGCTTCGCTATTGGTGGATACTAACATAAATGTGTATACCGAGTTTTCGGCAGTTATCAGTTACAACGATGGACAGGTAGTGCCGGATAGCGCCTCTATTGGGTTTAGAACTTTCAATGGTAATGCTGCTCCGCACGGCCAAATCGAGTTATTGATTGATAACCTTGGCTTTGATGGATTTTTTGAAGTTGGCATAAAGGATGTGCCGGCAGTTGTAGATGTAGAAAAGGCAAGTTTACGCTTGTATCCTAATCCTGCCAATCAGCAGTTAACATTAGCATACACCGGGTTTGGGATGGATGCCGTGTTGCAAGTGTATGACCTGCAGGGGAATCTTCTATTCGCAACTAAAGCCCCGGTGAACCAACTTATATTGGATGTTAATACTTGGGCTGCCGGCATTTATTTAGTACACATTACCGATGGTCGCAAAAACGCTGTCAGGAAACTCGTAATCGAAAAATAGTTAAACCTTTGCACTATGAAACAACTGTTTACACTTTGCCTGCTGTTGGTAGTAGCTACCGGTATCCATGCGCAACAGTGGTATCAAATGGCCATACCACATGCCCGTAATGTAAACGATGTGGTACTAAAAAGTAAAACCGACATACAAATAGCTGGAGGCTTTTTTATCAATGACTCCATGGAGAGCATGTTCCGCAGCACCAGCGAAGGAATGGTGTGGGACTTTTTGGGTGACTACCCCGGTCATGCCTGGATTGAGAGCTTTGCCTTTAATACGCCAGTAACAGCTACTGCAGTTGGTACACATGGTAAGATTAAACGCACTATCGACGGAGGGCTTAACTGGTTTTATAGCAGCGCCCCCATCGACCGCGACTTGAGTAAAATTGTTTTTACCGATAACGTTACAGGTTATGTGGTGGGAAGGAAAGATTTCGATAGCATACAAACCATTTGGAAAACCACCGACGGGGGGCAAACCTTTTCGGTATTGTTAGATCAACCCGGTGAACGATTAAACTCCGTAGCTTTTGTTAGCAATAGTAGCGGTTTTGCGGTTGGTGATAAAGGTACTATACTGGCAACTGCAAACAGCGGGTTAAACTGGACGCCGGTAAGTGCACCTTTACAACGCAATTTTAAAAGCATCTATTTTGCCGACGCACTGAATGGTTTTATAGTAGGTGGTGATGATAGCACCCGCACAATTTTGCAAACAACCAATGCCGGTGCAAACTGGACCGTGTTGAAGGACGAAACCGGTGCTTGCCTTAATGACGTGTGGTTCCTTACGCCCGGTAAAGGGTTTATTGCAGGAGATAATAGTGTACTGCTGCGCTCTTTAGATGGAGGCTTGAGCTGGAATCAGGATACTGTTGTAAATTCCTTTACGCAGAAGTTTACCGCTGTTCGATTTCTTACTGATTCTTTCGGCTTTATAGCAGCACATGGGGGCAGTTGTTTTATTTATACAAAGTCTGTTGCCCCTGATGCCTACGTGCTGAATGCTATGGTAATCGATTCTACTTCAGCAACTGTCATTAATAGCATTAATACGCACGGCTATCCCGGTAATTACCAAATTATTTCAGCTACAGACTCACTCTTCTCCAACAATATCAGTTTTACCTATCCCCAACCAATTTTAACTTACGACACAGCTAATCTGGTTCCGGTTACACTAACAGGCTTGCTGCCCGATAGCAATTATTATTACAGGGTATTAGCCAGTACACTGGCAGGTTATAGCATGAGCGGCATAGGCCATTTTTATACAGGTGCAACCACCCGGGTCTTCAAAACGATGGGGGCCACCGGTATTACAGCAAATGCTGCCCAACTAAATGGTTTGGTAAACCATTTACAGGAAACAGTAACATTGTCATTTGAATATGGTGCCACACCGGCAATGGGCAATGTATTGGCTGCCAGCCCTGCTACCGTAAGCGATTCCCTTCAGCATAACCTTACTGCTTCTGTGAACGGCTTGCAAACGCATACAACGTATTATTATCGGTTAAAAGGGGTAGGAACCACTAATTTGTATTATGGGGATATCGGCACCTTTTTTACTGGCACTCCTTATGTAAGTTTTCAAGCTAATGCAGTTACAAATATCACAGATAGCTCTGCTACCTTTAATGCGTATATCGACCGTTGCTATGCCCCGGTAAGCCTGGCATTTGAGTATGATACGTCCGCTGCTCTATCCAAGGTAGTTATTCCATTTCCCAATACGATAAGCGATACCGGACAGTATGTAATCACTGCATCGGTGAGTGGATTAAAAGGTTTAAAGCAATACCAGGTACGACTGAAGGGGCAAACGGCTTTTGGTGATCTTTATTCAAATACCGTTACCTTCTATACAGGTGCTACATTCAATGTGTTTAAAACGTTGGCGGCTACCAATGTTACTTCGTCAGGTGCCCAATTGCATGGATTGGCCGGTGGCTTAAACGGCAGTGCTAACCTCAGCTTTGAATTTGGAACTACAACTGCCTTTGGCACCCAGGTTGCCGCTTCACCGGCTACTATCAGCGATACTGCTACGCATCAATTAAGCGCTACAATAACAGGTTTGTTACCAAACGCTGTGTATTATGTGCGAATGAAGGGAACGGTGGGGGCTGTGGATTTTTATGCAGATACGATCCAACTTTATACCGGAGCGTCCGGCATACCCAATTGGGATTTTCAGGTGTGGGAAAATAACACCGTGGAGTTACCAACTGGTTGGAATCTGTTCAACGAAAACTTTGCCAAACTTAACGGACATTCAGGTAATGCCTTACAGGTGGTATGGCCTAACGTGGCCATGATGGGCTTTGTAGGTGATAAGGCCACAGGTGGCCAGGCCTTTTCTTACAGGCCTGATAGTGTTAGTTTTTTCCTGAACTATAACATGCAAACGATTGATACGGGATTGGTATTGGTTCAATTGTTGCAAGGCAGTACGCCTGTATCAGAAAATGTATTTTTTATCGGTGGAAATTCAGGTGGGTCGTTTAAGCGTTTTTCGGCAGCTGTTGCATATAACTCCGGAGCCATGCCCGATAGTTTAATGATAGGGGTCATACCAGCTAACCCTTTTACAAACACATTACCTGTCAATACGGGGAATTACATTGCCATTGATGATATAAGCTTTGGTAGTGGTGCCCCGGCGGTGCTCAATGGTAACATGGAGGATTGGTTTAATTATAACTACGAACGCCTGCCCGGTTGGTATTATCCAAAGTTTTTGAATGCAGAACCTGGGGTTACACCAACAGTTTCAAAAACCTGGTTTGCCCAGCCTGATGATTATGCTGTTCTTTTAAGTAATATAACCGATGGAGCAGGAAATATGCACGCCGCCGGTATCGAAAACCTGGATAAAGTGTTAGGGCAGGGAGGCTTGGGTTTCCCTTGTGTTATCCAACACCAAACACTAAACGGTTATTATAAGTTTCTACCGCAGCAGAATGACACGCTGGAAATATCCATATCATTTTCCAGAGCCGGGCAGAACATCGGTTATGGCAGTTTGTTTATTACGGACTCAGCTACCGATTTTATGCCATTCGAAATACCTTTGGTCTTTAATGATAATGTAGTGCAACCTGATACAGCGGATATCCTCATCCGTATCGGTACGCAATACAGTCCGAAAGGCTTGTCTGTTGCTGCTATAGATAAACTGAGCTTTGACGGCTTTACAGGTTTACCCAAGGGGATGAAAGAAAATGCGGGAGCACTTTTGGTGTCACCTAATCCGGCAACATCTGACATAACACTTAGTTTTAATGTATTTAAGCCCGGCTCAATCGACTATCGAATTTATGATAGCAAAGGCGCACTGGTAATAAGCGAACAAGGCTCAATTGCAAAACCTGGAGTTGCGTTTAGGACGTTGCAGGTAAGCAGTTTGCCTCAGGGGTCGTATATAGCTAAAGTTGCGGTTGCCGGTAAGGAGAGCAGTGCGCGGTTTGTGGTAGTACATTAAGTCCTATACAAAAGCACTATAACCGGTTATTGCCCGGCCTACTATTAAGGTGTTTATCTCTTTGGTGCCTTCATAGCTGTAGATAGCTTCAGCATCTGCTACAAATCGGGCTACATCGTGCTCCAGTAATATGCCGTTACCGCCCATTACTTCGCGCGCTTTGCTTACTATATCGCGGGTCCGCAAACTGCAGAATACCTTAGCCAGCGCAGCATGTTCATCGGTTATCTTTTCTTCGCTTTGCAGTTGCGATAAGCGCAGCGCAAGGGTTTGCATGGCGGTAAGGTTGCTGAGCATTTCCACCAGGTGGTTTTGTATAAGCTGAAAGGAGGCAATCGGTTTGCCGAATTGCGTTCTTTCTCTCGTATACTTCAGCGCGCTTTCGTAAGCACCACGGGCGCAACCTACGGCCTGCCAGGCTACTCCTGCCCGGGTCATGCGTAATACATTAGCTGTGTCCTTAAAGGAATTGGCAAAGGGCAAACGGTCGCTTTCATGCACTTCGCAGTTGTTTAATGTTATCAGCCCGTTCTGCACAATACGTAAGGCCATCTTGTCTTCCATTTTGGCAACATGCATACCGGGATTGTCCTTGCGGACTAAAAAACCTTTCACCTCATGGTCTTCGGTGTCCTGTGCCCAAAGCACTACCACATCAGCAAAGGTGGCATTGCCGATCCATTTCTTTTGGCCGTTAAGCAACCAACTGTCACCATGTCTTCGGGCCTTCATGGTTAGTCCGCCTGCTACTCCGCTGCCAACACTGGGTTCGGTAAGTCCAAAGGCGCCAATTTTGCTGAATTGCTGCATAGCCGGCAACCATTCCTGCTTCTGGGCTTCAGAACCCATTAGGTAAATGGAGCCCATTGCCAATCCGCTTTGCACACCAAAGAAGGTGGAGATGGAAGTATCCACCCGAGCCATTTCCATAGCTAACACACCTTCCATAACGTGCGAAAGCGATGGGCAACCATAGCCGTTATAAGAGCTGCCACATATGTTTAGTTGGGCCAGTTTGGGTATAATATCGAAAGGGAAGTCACCCCGCAACCAGTAATCATTTACCAGTGGCTTAATCTCACTTTCCATAAAATCGCGCACCTTCAGCTGTAAGGCTCTTTCTTCCTGTGTTAGAAGGTGGCTTATATGGTAAAAGTCCCCATCTATTGGTGGCAGTTCTTTGTGCCGGCCAGTAGTGTGCGTAAGCATTTTAACCACCTGATGAAGTTGCTTATCATCCATGTGGCCAATGCTGTTCATCACCTCCGGCAGGTTTACTTTGGCAGCAAGCCTTTCCAGTTGACCGAGGTCGATCTGCTTGTAGAGGCTGTAGGCCTGTTTAAGTTTTGAGAAGAAAGTAGCCATATAAGGATAACCCCTCCGGTTGGCTAAAATTGTGTGTATTGGCAAAAAGAAAGAGGCGGCCTGATGAGGCCGCCTCTTATATTGGAGGTAACAAAAGCTTAGTTTAAGCTACGGAAGTCAACCGGCACTACGCGCGAAACGCCCTGCTCGGCCATCGTAACACCATATATGGCGTCTACTTCCGACATGGTCATTTTGTTGTGTGTAACGATGATGAACTGTGAGTCTTTCGAGAACTCTTGAATGATTTTAGTGAATTTGGCAATGTTGGTATCATCCAATGGAGCATCCACCTCATCAAAGATACAGAACGGAGCAGGCTTTAACAGGTATAGGGAGAATAGCAGTGCTGTTGCCGTTAAGGTTTTCTCACCACCTGAAAGCTGATCGATAACAGTTGGGCGCTTGCCTTTAGGCTTGGCTATAATCTCAATCTTACTTTCTAATGGATCATCCGGATTTTCGAGGAATAGATCGCACTGATCATCATCGCTAAATAGCGTATGGAACACACGGATAAAGTTCTCGCGCACCTTTGTAAAGGCCTCCATAAACTGGGTCTTGGCAGTATCTTCAATTTCCTTGATGGTGCTTAAAAGGCTTTCCTTGGCATCTTCTAAATCCTTGCGCTGGGCAATGATAAAGTCGTAGCGCTTCTTCATCTCTTCGAAGGCTTCTAACGCCATTGGGTTAATTTCTCCAAAGTTATCGAGACGCTTTTTGACCTTTTCAACTTCTACCTGCACTTCTTCAAGGGGCTGCACCATTTCGAACTCTTCGTTCAATATCACGTTTATGTCCATGTTGAACTCAACGTACAGGCGCTCCTTCATACTGGTTAAGCTAAGTCGCAGTTCGTTGAACTTATCGTTTATACTCTGCAGCAAAGTATTAACGGCATCGCGGTTACGGCCTAGTTCGCGGGCTTTGGCATCCAGGTCATTTATAGCCGCACGACTGTCGTAGTAGGTTTTTTCTGCTTCAGCAACCTCGGACTGGTAGCTTTCTTTGTCAGCATAACTGCCAAGTAAGGTGGCTTCCAGGTCTTTCAGCTTTTTCTGATTTTCTTCCACCTGAATCTGGCTTTCCAGAATTACATCGTTGTTGCGGGTAAGTTGGGTACTTAAGGTTTCAATCTGGCTCTTTTTAAAGCCTAGCTCCTGGTTAATACTATTAACCCGGTTCTGTTGTTGGTGAAACTCGATATTCTTTTGGTTATAGCGGCTACTAGCTTGGCTAAGGCGGTTGGTGAGTTCAATAAACTCTTTATCGGTTTTTTCCAATTCCGACTTGGCAGATGTTTGCGTTTCGCGGATCACGTTCAGTTCACCGGTAATGCTCTCTACTTCCGATTTCAGCGTTTCTAAGCGGTCGGTGATATCCTTGCTCTTGGCATCGGCACTTTCCAGAAACTTAACAAGGCTTTGGATGCTGGCCTGTGAACCCGAAATGCGTGAATTCAACTGGTTTACCAGATTGCGTTGAGCGTCGATATCGCGTACAAGGCTACTGGCCTTTAGTTGATTGATCTTAACCTGAGCGTTGGCTACCTGTTGGTGCAATTTGTAAGTCGATACTTCTAGTGCCTTAATTTCCTCTTGAAGCTTCTCGAGGTTTTTGGCTCGTCCAATCTTTTTACCTTCAAATAACCCTACTGCTCCTCCGCTTAGTGAAAAGTCCTTGCGAATAAATCGACCGCTTTTAGATAGCAACACCACCTTATTTTGTGTGCTTAAGCCGGTAACATCAAACTGGTTGGTGTCATCCACCAGAAATACGTTATCTAACAGGTAAGAACCCAGCTTTTTGTATTGGGTGTCAAGTTCCACCAATTCGCTTACCGCTTTTGCGCCATCAATATTTACGTGTGGTTTTTGTTCGTATTTCTCAAACTCGTCCAGTATAAAGAAGTTGGCACGACCCATACTTGCGTCATTCAACAGGTTTACGGCCATTACTGCTTCCTGAATATTCTGAACCACATAGTAATTAAGGTAGGGCTCCAGGTAGTTTTCGATGGCTACACGGTATTCCTCGGCACAATAGATGATATCAGAAAGGAGAGGAGCTTCCTTACTCCATTTGGCGTTCTTTTTCAAAAACTTAATACTTTCCGGAAAGCCTTCCAGGTTTTCAACCAGGCTCTTAGTTAGATCGTATTCGTTCTTCTTGGCGTCAAGGGTACGTGTCTCCTGGGTTAAATCAACGCGCGTTTTCTCTATGCTTGATTCTAGCTCAGAAATTTCCTTTTTCTTGTTTTCTTCCTCTGATATCAAAGAGTTTAACTTGACTTCTCCTGCGTCCTTATCAGCCTTTAACTGGTCAAAGTCTTTTTGCAACTGTTCCAGTTCCGTACGCTTTTTGCGAACATCATCTTCACTTTGATTTAAATCGCGCTGCAGGCTTTCGTTACTACTGCGGTTTACTGCCAGCTTCTTCTCCAGTTCAAATATCTGACGCTCTTTTTCAGCGTATGTTTTTTGCTCCGTAGTTAGGGTGTCTTTCAAACTACCGTGTTGATTGCGGATAGCAGATAATTCTTCCTCCAAAACACTTAATTCCTGCTTGCGGCTATCCAGTATCTGTTCTTCGCTTTCCTTATCAATGCTCAACTTATCGATGCTGATCTTCAACTTTTCAACCTGATCGTTGGCTTCAATAATCTGGCGTTCGGCAGTTTCCTTCTTGTCCAGTGCGTATTTAATCTGCTGGCTTAGCAGGTTGCGTTCGTTTTCCTTTTCCCCTACGCCGGCCACTAGTGTATTCAATTTGCGTTGCACCTCAAACAGCGCACGCTCCTTATCTACATTATCCAGCTTTTCTTTTTCCAGTAGCGCTTCTGTTTGCGATACGGTGGTTTCCAGTTCCAGCTTTTTGTCCTCTTCCTGGGTTTTCTGCGTTTCAAGGCTCTTAAAGGTCTCCTTATAGGTTTGGAGATTATACTTGGCCAACAATACGCTTAGTTCCTTGTATTCTTCCTTCAGTTCGTAGTAGCGCTTGGTTTTTTTAGCCTGACTTTCGAGGGTTTTTAGCTGTCCTTCAATTTCAAACAGTAAGTCTTTAACGCGCTCCAGGTCGGCATCGGTACCTTTCAATTTATCAATGGTTTCCTTTTTGCGCTTTTTGTATTTGGCTACACCGGCGGCCTGTTCAAACAGTTTACGGCGCGAGTTATCGCGGTCATTCAAAATTTCGTCCATCATTCCCAATTCGATGATGGCATAGCTATCTGCACTTACTCCGGTATCCAGGAACAGTGAGGTGATGTCCTTCAAACGGCAAACAACACCATTCAGCAGGTATTCGCTTTCGCCATCGCGAAACAGCCGACGGGTAATCGTAATGGTCTTATAATCGCTGCTCAGTACGTTTTTGGTATTCTCAAAGGTAAGGCTAACCTCAGCCATACCTGAAGGTTTACGGCTCTTGGTGCCGTTGAAGATCAGGTTCTCCATTTTTTCTAAGCGCAGTTGGGAGGTCTTTTGCTCACCCAACACCCAGCGGATGCTATCAACTACGTTACTTTTTCCACAACCGTTGGGTCCTACTACCCCGGTAATACGGTTGTTGAAGTGTATGGTGGTTTTTTCAGCAAAGCTTTTAAAACCTTTAATTTCGAGCGTGGTTAACTGCATAAATGGGTCACTTTATCAATGTGCAAAAGGGGAACGAAAATATAAAAACGGGTAGCCCCTAAAACCCGAAGAAACCAACACGTATCCACAGGTTTTCCACAAAATTTGAGGCCTTAAAACACACCGAATTACTTACTTTTTAGATTACCGGGCTGGTATACAACCATGATAATATGTTGATTGCTGAGTTGGTTAAAAGGCCCTAAAAATGACTGAAAATGAGGGTTTTGATGCGTGATTTTTGAGTTTTGTTAAAATACCTGCCTATTCCTCTTTTTTGAATCAAAATTCTACCTCATCTTGCAGCGATGAATATTTCTTTTCATGGTGCAGCACATTGTGTAACAGGTAGTAAACACCTGTTAGAACTAGAGAAGGGCACCAAAATACTGCTTGACTGCGGTATGTTTCAGGGTAACCCCAAAGAAGCAGATCAGTTGAACCGTGTATTTGGTTTTGATCCGTCCGAAATAGATTTTCTGCTATTAAGTCACGCCCACATCGACCATTGCGGATTAATCCCCAAATTGGTGAATGATGGATTTAGAGGACAAATTTATTGTACGGATGCTACCTACGATTTAACGGCGATACTATTGCGGGATTCTGCTAAAATTCAGAGATCCGATATAGCCTATCATAACAAAAAGCGGGCAAAAAAGGGGGAAAAACCGGTGGAGGCGCTGTATACAGAGGAAGATGTTGAGCATTGCCTAACCTATTTCCGCAAAGTAGATTATCATCAATGGATCCATTTGAACGAAGAAGCCTCATTTTACCTTACGGATGCCGGCCACATTATCGGTAGTACATCTGTACATGTTAAGATTAAATACAAGGAGGGTGAGCGAATTTTAAGTTTTAGCGGAGATGTTGGCAGGTATAATGATGAAATATTGAAGCAACCTGAATCGTTTCCTCAAGCTGATTATCTGATTTTGGAATCAACCTATGGTGATAGTCTTCACGAAGATACTGCGCTTAGCGATAAAAGGTTGCTTGATATTATAGTGGATACCTGCCTGAAGAAAAAAGGTAATCTTATCATCCCGGCATTTAGCGTTGGCCGGACCCAGGAGTTGGTATATGCTTTTAACCGCCTGGATATAGCCAACCAGCTTCCTCCTATAAACTTCTATGTCGATAGCCCGCTTTCGGTACAAGCAACGGAGGTGGTAAAAAAGCACAGTGAATACTACAATGAGAAACTGCTGAAATACATGAAACGCGATGAAAATCCGTTTGATTTTAGCCGGTTACAGTACATAACTGAGGCAGAAGATTCAAAAGCGTTAAATAGTAAAAAAGAGCCGTGTGTAATTATTTCAGCTTCCGGCATGGCTGATGCAGGAAGGGTAAAGCACCATATTAAGCATAATATCGGTTCGAATAGAAACACTATCTTGTTGGTAGGCTATTGCGAACCCAATTCATTGGGTGGTAAATTGATGCGCGGACAAACCGCAGTTACTATCTTTGGAGAACCATTTGATGTAAGGGCGGAGATTCAAACCATGCGCTCGATGAGTGCTCACGGTGATAGGGACGATTTGTTGCGCTATATACAGGGACAGGATCCTGCAAAACTAAAAGCCTTGTTTTTGGTGCATGGCGAGTACGATGTGCAGCTGAAGTTTGCCGATAAGTTAAAAGACCTTGGTTACAATAGTATTTTAGTGCCGGCCATGCACGAAAAGTTTCAACTATAAGAGGTATGTATAACCGCACCCGTACGAAAGAATTATTGTTTGACACAGCCAGTTTATCGGTTATTGTGTTGAATGGTTTTCTGGAATATATTTCACCTGCCGGTGTATATCTGGAAAGTGCTTATATCGTAGCTGTGTTGCTTACTTTTTATTCGGAGGGCAAAACTAGTTCAATCATTTCAGCGGCACTTTCCACTATCGTTATAATGGGCTCTGTATTTTTTATGCATCCCGGAGAAGATATTGCCAAGGTAGCTTTTAACCATTGCAATTCCTTGTTGGGCGTAATTGTTTCGCTGTTTTTTGTGCTCTATTTTAAAAACATGCGTGATAAAACGGAGGAAAGCACCAAGCAGATGACTGCCTTGTTTTCCTTTGCTACCGAAGGTATCATACTTACCAACCGCTCAGGTCAAATTGTATTAATTGATCCAACAGCCGAATCACTTTTTGGCTACGGAAAAGAAGAGCTTGTAGGTGAACGCATTGAAGTATTAATCCCCAATGAAGCACGTTCAACACATGTTGCCAAACGGGAAGGGTTTCATCATCAACCATTGAACCGGGTAATGGGTGCAGGCCGCGATCTCTTCGCCAAGCGAAAGGATGGTTCGGTATTCCCGGTTGAAATAAGCTTGAGTCATTATAAACTGGGCCGAGAAGCTTATGTAGTGGCTTTTATTATTGATATAACAGTTCGGAAAAAGAACGAAGAACTGGTTATTAAACAGAAGGAGGAACTTGAAAAGGTCTCCAAGGAAATAAAATCGCTTAACACAGGACTGGAGCAGAAGGTTTCGGACCGTACAATGATGTTACGCGAAACCCTGGCACAGTTGGAACGTTCCAAAAACGACCTTGCCACAGCTCTGGAACGCGAAAAGGAATTGGGTGATTTGAAATCACGCTTTGTTTCGACCGTATCCCACGAGTTTCGGACACCGCTCAGCACCATCCTTTCTTCAGCTGCTTTGGTAGGTAGATATGCCCTCAGCGAGGAACAAGATAAGCGTGAGCGCCATATTAACCGAATTAAGGATTCAGTGCAGCACATGAGTTCTATGTTGGAGGATCTGCTTTCTTTGGGTAAATTGGAAGAAGGACTTGTTGAGGTAAGGAAAGAGGTTTTTGATTTTCATAGGTTTATGGACGATTTTGTGGCAGAAATGCGCGAGATTAATCAAAAGCATCAGGTGCTTGATTACCATCTAAACGGTCCGGCAGAGGTGACCACGGATAAGCGACTTTTAAAGATTATTCTTTTAAACCTAACCTCCAATGCGGTTAAGTTTTCCGATGATGGCGGTACAATTAACATATCCGCATTTAACGAAAATGGCAGTCTAACAATTTCAGTGAAGGATAGCGGTATTGGAATTTCAGTTGAAGACCTACAGCATTTGTTTGAACGGTTTTTCAGAGCCCGCAATGCCGTAAATATTCAAGGAACAGGTTTGGGCCTACATATTATTTACAAGTATTTAGAATTGATGGGAGGTTCTATTGAGGTAGATAGTAAATTGGGAGAAGGAACTATATTTACAATCCATATTCCCATAGTATAACCACATTTAAGTATGAAGAAGATTTTACTTATAGAGGATAATAAGGCAGTTAGAGAGAATATTGCGGAAATCCTGGAATTAGCAAAATACCAGGTTACCGGGGCAGAAAATGGCAAATTAGGTGTTGATGCTGCGTTACAAGACCAGCCTGATTTAATTATTTGTGACATAATGATGCCCGAGTTGGATGGTTATGGCGTACTGCATATGCTAAGTAAAAACCCTAAAACTTCAGCTATACCATTCATTTTTCTGACCGCCAAAGCGGATCGTGCCGATTTCAGAAAAGGCATGGAAATGGGAGCGGACGACTTTATTACCAAGCCATTTGACGATATTGAGTTGCTTAACGCAGTTGAGGTGCGTCTGAAAAAATCAGACATGCTCAAGTCCGAATATGCCAGCAACCTGGAGGGCATTAACGATTTCCTCAATCAGGCACGTGATAGTGGTAAAATAGATTTAACAAAAGGGGATCGGGAGGTACAGAATTACAAGAAGAAGCAAATGGTGTATACCCAGGGCCATCGCCCCACCAGTCTGTTGTTTGTAGCAAAAGGCAAAATCAAGAGTTTCCGTATGAATGACGATGGTAAGGAGTTGATTACCGCCATTTATAAGGAAGGTGATTTTATGGGATATACGGCATTGTTAGAAGAGACGCTTTATACCGATAATGCCGAAGCACTTGAAGATTCTGAAGTAATGTTGATACCTAAGACCGATTTTATTGCACTTATAAGCAGCGATAGTCAGGTGGCGCGTAAATTCATACGGTTGTTATCTCACAATCTGGTTGAAAAGGAAGATCAGTTGCTGAACCTTGCCTACAATTCCTTGCGTAAGCGTGTTGCTAACGGCTTATTGTTGGTTTATGAAAAATTCAAGAAAGCTCCTGGCGATAAACCAAGACTGGAGATGTCTCGCGAGGATTTAGCGCAAGTGGTAGGTACAGCAACCGAATCATTGATTCGTACACTAAGCGACTTTAAGAACGAGAAGTTGATTGATATTAAGGAAGGTAAAATATCTATACTGGATGAAGTGAAGCTTAAGAATCTCCTTAACTAATCCCATTTGTCGCGATCTGTAAGGTCCAGTTCATCACTTATTTCCTTGGCCGACTTATTCTCGGAAATTTCATGCCCTTCTCGGTTTTGTCGCTCGAGCGACCAGGAATCAGTGAGACTGGTTTCTATCCAGAGCGTCCCAGATTTGCGGAATACCTGAACTGAAAGACCGAAATTGTCCCAAAAATCCTGTTCTAATTTCTCCACTAGTTCGTTTTTAGAGATGGAAATTTCACCAGTGTTGTGCACCTTGCGGCAGGAACCTACCGTGCGGGCGTTGGGGTACATTTTAGATTTAGGCAAAGCCTTAGCCTTATTATGCGGAGTTTCAAAGAATTCAATTTTCAGATAAGGGAATTCTTTACCGAATTCTCGCTGAATTTCGGCCAGGGTTTTATTATCGTCAATAAAAATCTTCATCGTCAGGGCTTTAACTATTTTTTGTGGCAACAGGTGTGCTTAGTGCAATCTGTTTTGCTTAACTCCGGGCTTATATAGGGTATACCTAAATTCATACCCCGCAGTATTAGCACACAGGCCATTAAACCAACCATTACCGGAACCACTTTTCTTATTTTGTTTCGCACGCCGGTTCCAATAGTGTGCGAAATCATCGAAATCAAGAACATGGCAGGCACGGTTCCTAAACCAAACGTAGCCATAAACATAGCCCCATTAAGGGCGCTACCAGTTGCAATGGCACCTGCCACCCCTACATAAACTAAACCACAGGGGAGGAGCCCATTTAACATGCCAATCCAAAAACCTGAAGTGTAGTTCTTACTCTTCAACAGTTTCCCCAACGAAAATTTGATTTTTGACAGAAAGGAGAACATGATTGTTGTCATATGATTAGAAGGACCTTTTACCTTGCTAATCACAAGCGCAACAAGGATTAAAATCCCCAGACCAATGGAAAGCGCCTGTTGATATCCTGCGATGATGAATCCTTTGCCAAGCAGTCCAAACAAAACACCGAAAAGGCTATAGGTAACAACCCTCCCTAGATTATAAAGTAAGGCACTTGTTATACGTTTAGCGGCATTTTCACCATTCAGGGGCAGCGCAAGGGCAATGGGGCCGCACATTCCAACACAGTGAAAGCTGCCTAAAAAACCAAGCGTTAGAGCTGCCAGCAGAAATTCCATTAGTTAATATTTATCTGTCCTTCGTTGTAGTAGGCAATGCCGTCGGCAGTCCATTCTACCTGTATTTTATAAATACCTTTCTCGAACTTCTCGCTTGCAATCGCACAAATGCCTGAAGCATCAGGGGTACAACTGATATTAAAGTCTTGCTTGCTGTTGTTAGGGCGGTAGAACAAAACGTCTGCCTTAACCTGTTTGCCGGCAACCTCGCTTGGGAAGGTCAATTCTACTTTGCGATTCTCGACTTTCCATTGTAGTTGCTGCTTAAATTTGTCAGCACGGCTTTGCTTGTCAATTTGCTCCTGGTATTTTAACTCTTTGCCGTAGTAATCTTCGGTAACGAGTTCCTCTTTGGTTTGGGTGGATTTGTAAACCAGGGCTAGCATAAACACCACAAAGGTGCCGTATACCAGTGCTATCCCCCATCCCCAATTGAATTTCTTAAACATAATCGCTGATTTTTAATTTGCAGGTCCTAAAAAGTTGGTAGTAACTACATCTATTTTTTTATCGCCGCTGTATACTCCTATTGAGACTTTGCTCTTACGGTTATGGATGTTGGCCCTGTCTGTTGTAAGGAAAAATACTCCTTCGCCAATTGAAGATTTCGGTACAACCAAATCTTTACCAACCATCGTAATCGTACCCTGTAAGTCGCCGTCTTCTACCTTTAATGTAACAGGTAAATCTTCGCGCGTTTTATTTATCAATTGTATGTTGTACAGGTTGCTGATTTGGTTTGGACCTTTTTCCTGATACATCATGCCCTGTGCGCGTAGTATAGTAGTTTGAATATCCTTTCTGGTTATTAATAATACTGCGAGTACAGCTATCAAAGCTGTAAGAACTGTTATGTATCCGATTATGCGCGGTGTTAGTTTAACTTTTTCGCTCTTGGCGATGTTGTTCTCCGAAGCATAACGGATCAATCCGGTAGGCTTGTTTACGTGTATCATAATATCGTCACAGGCATCAATACAGGCGGTGCAGTTAACGCATTCCAATTGGGTGCCGTTCCTGATATCTATTCCTGTAGGGCAAACACGCACACAAGCGGCACAATCAATACAATCGCCCAGAGGTTTAGTTGATTCTTTTTTCATTTTGCCCCGGGGTTCTCCACGCACGTAGTCGTATGCTACCACTATCGAATTAGGATCGAGCATTACACCTTGCAACCGGCCGTAAGGACATACAATTAAACAAGCCTGTTCGCGGAACCACCAGTATACAAAAAAGAAAACGGAAGTAAAGGCCATCAATGGTATAAAGGTGGCCAGGTGTTTGCCAATACCTTCTTTCACATATAACATTACGTTATCCATGCTTATCAGGTAGGCAAGGAAATAATTAGCGATTATGAATGACAGCGAAAAAAAGGCAACAAATTTTAGGCTGCGTTTCCAGATTTTGGTTCCATTCCACGGAGCAGTAGATAACTTGCGCTGCTTTTCGGCATCGCCATCTATCCAATATTCAATTTTACGGAAAACCATTTCCATAAAAATGGTTTGAGGGCAAACCCATCCACAAAATATACGCCCGAAAACGGTGGTAAATAGAATGATGAAAACTACAAACGTGAGCATGCCGATCACGAATAGGAAGAAGTCCTGCGGCCAAAACACAGTTCCGAATAAGATAAACTTGCGTTCTATTATGTTAAACAGAAACAGTGGATCGCCTTTGTATTTTACCCAAGGCAGGGCAAAGAATACAAGGAGGTATCCTAAACTTACAATGGTTCGCGCATTGTAAAGTTTGCCAAATGGTTTTTTGGCAAAGATCCAGTTGCGCGAACCATGTTCAGTTATAGTATTAATCGAATCCCGGAAGTGTTCGTCACGTTCTATCATATTTTTCACATCATTCATAATCGCTCCTTATTTATTTAACTTTTACTTCGAGGCTGCTGTTGCAGTTGTGTCTACAGCAGGTGTTGCAGTTGAATCGGTACTAGCGGTAGTCCCGCCTTCGTTATATAAATCGCCTTGCGGTGCTTTGGCGTTAGCCGGGTTGCTGCCACGTAGTGATTTAATGTAGCTAACCACATTTCTTATCTGATCTGGATTTAAATCAGCCTGCCAAGACTTCATACCTTTTGCAGGCCAACCATATTTTACAGATTTAAATACGTCGCCCAAGCTACCGCCGTGAATCCAATAATCATCCGTCAGATTTGGTCCAACGTTACCTTCTCCAGCGTTGCCGTGGCATACCGCGCAGTTTGCTGTAAAGGTGGCTTTACCATCCGCAATGCCGGCGGCATCGGCCATCGTAACAGTGTTCTCGTCTACCTTTTTGGGGTGGCTGCGGATGTAATTTTCAACTTCAACCTGGCCTTGCTGAACTTCAGCAATATATTCGGCCTGGCTTGAAGGGCCTCCGCCGCCTAGGTGATAATAAAACAGGTAGGCGATAGCCCATACTATGGAAATGTAGAAACTGTATTTCCACCATGGAGGCAGGTTGTTATCCAACTCCTTAATGCCATCATAATTGTGGTCCAGCAGGATGTCCTTTTCCTTTTCTATGGCAACTGAAGCATTCAAATTATCGAAGAATTTGGGAAGGTGAAGTGCCATACCTGTACGTTCAGATTCAGGACCTCCCAGTTCAATCAGCATACGGCGAATGCGAAGCGCCAGCACAATTACAGCAGCCAGTAAGGCAGTTAACACTACCATGGCCATAATTAAATTCCAGTTATCCGGGTTACTGGCGGTAGCTTCGGCAGCGGGTGCGGCAGTTGTAGTAGCTGCTGCATCCTGGGCAAATGTTACCGAACTAATCAGCAATAAGACTGCAACCGCAGCCAATTTGCTTTTCTCCATCGTAACGCGGGCCAAATTAACTAATACATTGCCCAATACACCTACGGCAAACAGGAGTATTACCATTACGCCTAGTAATAACCACCACAGCAGGTCAACAGTAGAGTGCGCAGATGAGGTGGAGGCTGCCTGCGGCACTGCGCCTTGTGCAAACGCACCTGCAGCGGAGAGTAACGGAACTGCCAGTAGGGCAGCCTTTTTTAGTTTATTATTGAATTGTATATTCATATACATAATAGTTTTGATCTTTATTAAATCTTGTCTTTTTCATCCAGCGGAATCTGTTCCAGTTCGTGGATATAGTTTTTATCGGCCTTAAGGGCAAACCACAACATGCCCGCAAAAACCAAAAGGAACAGAACGATACCTATTTTGGGATAAACATCAATCCCGCTTAAGGTGGCCGCGTATTTTTTTATAAATGAGAACATGTTGTTTGTGCTTTAATTATTTTAAACTGGTTTGCGTGTTTTCAGCCGGGGCTTCGCTTATATCCTTGCCTAAGCGTTGCAGGTAAGCAATCAAAGCGATAATCTCTTTCTTCTCCGAAGTTTGGATTTTATCATTTTTCAGGCTGGCCTGTATTTCCAGGGCTTGTTTTTCCAGATCCTCGTTGGCTATTTTATCGTAGCCAGCAGGGTAAGGAACTCCAAGCGTTTGCATGGCGCGGATTTTAGCATCGGTATTGCTGATGTCAAGATCGCGATCTAATAAATGTGGATATGGAGGCATAATAGAACCAGGGCTCATTTGGCGTGGATCTTCCATGTGGTTATAGTGCCATGAATCGGTCTTCTTCATGTTGCCTACACCTTCACGGGCCAAATCCGGACCTGTACGTTTTGAACCCCATTGGAAAGGGTGATCGTACACAAACTCACCTGCTTTGCTGTATTCGCCATAACGGGCAACCTCAGCGCGGAACGGACGAACCATTTGAGAGTGGCATACATAACAGCCCTCACGGACGTATATATCACGCCCCTGTAGTTCAAGCGGTGTGTAAGGTTTTACGCTGGCAATAGTTGGTATGTTTGATTTGATGAGGAAGGTTGGTATAAACTCGATGATACCTCCAATTGCAACCATTACGAATGCAACTACCAGCATTTGAACCGGTCTACGTTCAATCCAACGGTGCCAGTGTTCGCCGCTATGTGCGTGGTATTCGTTGGTAAGTGGTGCTGCTTCGGCTTCTTCCTCTGCCTGGAATGAACCTTGTTGAATGGTTTTAACCAGGTTGTAAACGCCTACGCAAGCCGCTACAAAATACAGTGTGCCGCCAAATGCACGCATAGCATACATAGGCATAATTGATTTCACCATATCCAGGAAGTTAGGATACAACAGGTTGCCTTCCGGAGTAAATTGACGAAGCATACTCCAGTGTGTCCAGCCGCTCCAATACATTGGGATAGCATAGAATAGGATACCAAGCGTACCTAACCAGAAGTGAATATTTGCCAATTTGCGAGAGTAAAGTTCTGTACGATACATTTTGGGGATAATCCAAAACAGGATACCAAAGGTTAAGAAACCGTTCCAACCTAAAGCACCAATGTGCACGTGTGCGATGGTCCAGTCAGTAAAGTGCGAAATAGCGTTAACGCTCTTAATTGATAACATTGGGCCTTCGAAAGTTGACATACCGTAGGCGGTAACTGCAACAACGTAAAACTTAAGAACAACGTCATCGCGAACTTTATCCCATGCGCCACGGAGGGTCAACAAACCATTAATCATACCACCCCAGCTTGGCATAACAAGCATTACAGAGAATACGGTTCCCAGTGATTGAGCCCAGTCTGGCAGGGCAGTATACAATAAGTGGTGAGGACCAGCCCATATATACAGGAATATCAAAGCCCAAAAGTGGATAATAGATAACCGGTAAGAATATACCGGACGGCCGGCTGCCTTAGGCAGGAAGTAATACATCAAACCCAGATAAGGAGTAGTAAGGAAGAATGCCACGGCATTGTGACCATACCACCACTGCACCAAAGCATCCTGCACACCGGCGTAAAGCGAATAACTCTTTAATAATGAAATTGGTAATTCAAATGAGTTAACGATGTGCAGCATCGCTACAGTAATCCAGGTGGCAATAAAAAACCAAATGGCTACATACAGGTGGCGTTCGCGGCGGGTAAGAATGGTGCCAAACATGTTAATACCGAACACAACCCAAATAAGTGCGATCAGAATGTCGATAGGCCATTCTAATTCTGCATATTCCTTACCGGTAGTAATACCGAAAATAAGGGTAACCGCTGCCAGCACGATAATTAACTGCCAACCCCAAAAGTGAATATAGCTTAGAGCCGTATTCCACATCCGGGTTTTGCAGAGACGCTGCAACGCATAATAAACTCCCATAAAAATACCGTTACCCACAAAAGCGAAAATCACCGCATTTGTGTGCAGTGGGCGTAATCTGCCAAAAGTGGCATATTCAATGAAGTTGAGTTGGGGGAAAACCAGTTGCAGTGCGACTACAACCCCCACTAATAAGCCTACTAACCCCCATATAAAGGAGGCGAAGGCGAAATTCCGCACTATCCGGTTGTCGTACTTAAATTTTTCTACATCCATACATCATTTTTTGGTTTTGTTTAAGGATTTTGGTTGATCGTCGAAAAGTATCCGCACAGAGGGCGTATACTCATCATCATACTGGCCGTTCTTAACGCTTTGTATAAAGGCAATAAGAAACCCCACCGCAAGCAGTAAACTGGCCCCTATCAGGATAAATAAAACGCTCATGTGTAAATAATTTCAACGCCAAAAGTAGGGGTGGGTTCTACCGTAGTTTATGACCTTGCACAGCCTTTGGGCATGATTAAAGTCATGTTCGTTTAGAACCCTCTTTTGCGTGCGAAAAAGTTGGAAGCCAGGGTGGTAAAGCTGATAATGGTTACGGAACTTGCAGGCATCAAAATTGCTGCAACGAGAGGGCTCATTGTGCCCTGTACTGCCAGATAAATGCCTATAGCATTGTAAATAAGGGAGATAATGAAGCTGCCGATAATTACATGTACACCGTCTTTGGCATATAGCATCAGATCGTCTAGTTTTTCAAACTGTTCTGAGTCAATAATACCATCGCAGGCAGGAGAGAAGTTATTCACGTCGTCAGAAATTGCTAAACCCACATTAGCTTGTTTTAATGCACCGGCATCATTTAAACCATCTCCAACCATCATAACACGGGACTTTTGCTCCTGTAATCTTTTCACGAACTCAAGTTTGTCTGCCGGCTGTTGATGGAATATTAGGTTATCTTCATTCACGTACTGGGTAAGAAACTTCTTTTCGGCATCATTATCGCCGCTAACAACATATACTCCAAAGGTTTCGCGCAACTTTTTGATAAGGTCGCCAAACCCTTTACGGTATTCGTTTTTAACCATAAAGAATCCTTTAACCTGGTTGTTGATACCAATATAAATCTTGGATGCATGTCTAAAATCTGAAGCCTCGCGGGTGCTATTGGGAGTTTCCCCTACGAGGTAACGTTTTGAGCCTATTCTCACAAAATTATCCGCAATCCATCCATCTATACCCATCCCTTCAGTTTCTTTAAAATCCGTGGTAGGTATTACCGCTACATTTTTCAAGTGCTCATACACCTTGCGGCTAAGGGGATGTGAGGAATGATAGGTTAATGACTTTACCAATCGAATCTCATCGGGTGTTAGTGCATCACCATGAAATTCGATTGAAGCAGCTTTGGTATTGGTGAGTGTTCCGGTTTTATCGAATACAATGGCATTTATCTGAGCCAGTTTTTCCACTACCAGCGCGTTTTTCAGGTAAACGTGGTTTCTGCTCAAACGGCGCATCACATTGCCCAGCGTAAAAGGAGAGGAGAGTGCCAGGGCACAGGGGCAGGTAATAATAAGTACGGAAGTGAAGGCGTTCAGCGCCTTGTGAATATCCTTATTCCACCAAAATATCATGGCGATGGTGGCAATGCTGATTACTAGTGGGGTAAACCAACGGCTAACTTTGGTAGCCATGGTTGTAATTTCTTTCTGGTCACCCGATGATTTGTCGAACGCAGCATTGTTCCATAGTTGTGTAAGGTAGCTGTGCGATACCTCTTTTAATACTTCAACTTCTATAGCAGCTCCAAGTTGTTTACCACCTGCAAATAGTTTATCACCGCTTTTTTTTGCCAGCGGAGTAGCTTCACCGGTTACAAAGCTATAATCGATATTGCCATTACCTTTTAAAAGCACGGCATCGGCCGGAATTAATTCCTGGTTGCGGATCAACAGGCGGTCACCAACCCGTAGTTTGGTAATTGGTATAGAGGTTTCCTGACCATTGTTAACTGTGGTAACCGCTACCGGGAAATAGGATTTGTAATCCCGCTCAAATGAAAGTGTATCGTATGTTTTGTTTTGAAATAATCGGCCTATCAACATTAGTAATATAAGGCTCCCAAATGTATCAAAGTATCCCCCGCCGGTATGCGAAAATACCTCGTAACAGCTACGCATGTACATGGCAAATATACCCAGCACAATGGGTATGTCCATGTTCATGGTGCGTTGCTTTACGCCGCTCCAGGCGCTATCAAAAAACTCGCGGGCGCTATACAGTAAAACAGGTAATGAGATTACAAAATTGAGGTATCCAAAAAATTTACGTAGAGGTGATTCGCTGAGTGCATCAATACCTAGATACTCAGGAAAGCTTAAAAGCATGATATTCCCAAAAGCGAAAAAGGCTACACCAATCTTTAGGTAATAGCGTTTCAGGTGATCTTTCTTTTCTTTCCTTTCAAGGTCGTTAAGGTTAATGTGTGGTTCATAGCCTATTGCTGCCATCACCTCCACTACTTGGCGTAGGGTAGTAGTATTATCAAAGGCAATATTAACCTCCCGCTTTAAAAAGTTAACGGTGCTACGGTTAACGCCTTTTTTGAGTTTGTATAGGTTTTCTAACAAAAAAATGCAGGAAGAGCAATGTACCTGGGGTACATAAAACGTTACCGTGCTAATATTACCATCGCTAAATTCAATCAGTTTCGATTTTACAGATTCATCATCCAGATAGGATAACTTGGAACTGTTTACTTCCTTTTGCAGCGACATTCCGGGAGTATTGTTCATATCATAATAGCTGCAAAGGTTGTTTTCATTCAATAATTCGTACACCGTTTTACAGCCTTCGCAACAGAAGGCATGGTTGTCGAACTGAATCTCCAATTCACAGTTTTCTCCGCAATGGTAGCATTGCTTAACGCCGGATAGTTTTGTTGTCAAGGTAATCGCTGATTTTGTTACAAAGTAACGTTTGTGTTATACACTGGGTTACTGATAAAACTCAGGTTTTTGCCTGATTTCGATCAAACCGTCAAAACCCTGTAAGGATCGCCTCGTAGGAGTATGGGTGCGAAAAAATCTGTGTATGGAAGTTAACTCTACATGTATTAATGCTACGGCCAATCCTGCGGGTAATTCTGCCTTAGGGGTTCTGTTTGCAAAGTTTAGGCAGTTTTGGGAGGCTTGTCTTAATTCTGGGGTTACCCGATCTGTACAACGCAGCGATCTGCGCTATGTGCACTTTACCAATATTATTTCGATTCTAACTATAGCCGCTATAACCTGTTTTATAGGGTATAGTTTAGCTGAAGGTATGCCATGGTTAGCATTAAAACATACTGTAGATGCTCTATGTATCGGTATGGTATTGTGGTTTAATAAAAAAGGGCAGTACATGTTTGCCCGATACGCTTATATAACTGTTGTAAGTTCGTGCGTTTTGGTAAATGCCTGCTATATGGGTCATGTTACTCGAGTCCACGAGTTTTTTTATGTGGTGTACATGGTGCCCTTTTTGTTGTTCCGGGTAAAGGATTATCTGAAGATCACTCTTGGCGTTGTTATTGTTCTCACCTTTTTTATGGTTTATTATAGTATCTATCCCCTATTTACTGCCTTTAACTTCGACTTGCATACCCAGCACATGGTCGGTTATTTTAACGGGGGCGTAAAGTTTGTGCTATTCGGTGTAGCTATTTACTTGTTAGCGTACTATAACTATTCGAGCGAAAAGGCCCTGGAAAATGCCAATCATGTTTTATTGGAACATACGATTGAGTTAAACCGCTCTAATGAAGACCTGGAGCAGTTTGCCTATATCATTTCCCACGATCTTAAAACACCTGTGCGCAACATTAACAGCTTCCTTGAGTTATTACGGCAGCGCTATGATTCGTGTTTGGACGCTGACGGTAAGGAGTATATCGAATACTCAAGGAAAGGTGCTGTTAGGCTTTCGAAGCAAATAGATGACTTGCTGGTGTACTGCAGGGTTGGCCGCAATTTGCCGCCAAGTGCTTCGGTGGATATGAATGTGGTTGCACAATGCGCGCAGATGCAATTGGCAGCTAAAATTGAGCTCAAAAAGGCAAAAGTGGTGGTAGAAGGCAAATTGCCTGTATTACACCATAGCCACCAGAACATGATGCTTTTGCTACTCCATCACCTGGTTGATAATGCACTTAAGTTTAATACGGCTGATAACCCGTTTATTACAATTTCGGCTTCTGAGGATGGTCAGAACTATGTTTTCTCTATAACGGATAATGGCATAGGTATAGACTCACAGTACAACAGCAAATTGTTTTTCATTTTTCGCAGATTGCATACGGAATCAGAATTTGAAGGAGCGGGCACTGGTTTAGCCATCTGCCGTAAAATTTTAAATCTCTATAAAGGGCGTATTTGGTTTACCGGTGAAACCGGCAAGGGTACCACTTTCCATTTCTGCCTGCCTAAGGCAGATCCATTTACTGCTACTGATCATTCCCTGCACGCTTCCGCAACCCGCAATAATATTGCAGCATAACTGTATTAAATAAAAAAACCACCGTAAAACGGTGGCTTTCTCGTGCGCGCCTTGTTGGACTAATAGGACTCAGCGATTATTATGGTAAGAACGCGCAGCGATAAACTTTTATGATTGTTGGTTGGTTTTGATACCGAACATCTCATATAATGGGCACCAAAATGCAGCCGCAGTAAACATAAATATTGCGCCAGGCAATACCCAAAGCCATTGGCCAGTTAAAATTGCAACCGTGATTGATACAATGAATAATAACGTTCTGAATGCTCCGTCAAATGCTCCTACGTTTGCTTGCATAAACCTTTTATTTTTTGTGATCGAATATTAACGGCACAAAGAAATTAAGGTTTGAGGCAGAGGATTATGACTGCAGTCAGAAGCGAATGTGAGTTTTGTCAGGGTATATAAAAAAAGATGCCGCAGTCTTTTCCGGCTGCGGCATCTTATTACACTGGTTACCGATGCTTAAAAATATTTGCTAAGGAACTTGTTGAATTCGAAGCGGGTATCAGAAAGACTACGCGAAAAGTCTTTCACACGCTCTTGCAGAGCATCATGTACAGTTGTGAATTTTTCATTTATGTGTTCAGGCCGTTCTTTTGTCAACGCTTCTATCTCATGATTGCGCGTTCCTACATCGTGCTTCAATGTATCTAACTGTTCGCGTAAGATGATGAATTTATTTTGAAAATGCTCAACCTGTGCAAGCACTTCTTTATCGGTATTGCGGCTGGTAATCTCCTGTAGCCGTGTGGTTAATACGGTCAGTTCATCCTTGTAAAATTCCAGTTCGCGAAGCCAATCCTGACCTTGGTGATGTAAATTGTTTAATGAAGCTTTCATGTTTGTTGCTTTTTATGAAGTCGATTTCATTTTAGTTCGACTTCGGGTTATTTATTAGGTTTTAGTTTAAACGCCTTACTGATGAGTGATGAAAACCGGAACATTAAGTTCCTTAATTACTCGGTTAGATAGACTTTGATGGAACATACGTGACAGACTATTGCGACCATATGCTCCCATAACTACAATGGAATTTGCAGCATTCGCCTTTAAAAAACTTAGAAGTTCTTCTTCAGGGTTGCCTTGCAATACTTTGTACTCCACATCTTTGAAATGTGCCTTAACGAGGTCCTTAAAATTATAGCCTTCCTTCAGGTGGTTAGACGACTTTTCGTTTACCGTTACTACCGTGGTTTGCATGTCCTCCAATTCCGGAAACAGGTAAGCAAACTGCTTTATTGCAAATACGCTTGACGGGCTGCCATCATAACATAAAAAGGCTTTATCGAAATAATGATAATGATGTGGGACAATCAAAACAGGACAATGCGAATCAGCCAAAACGTCTTTTACAAAAACGTTCGGAGTGGTGTTTCCCATTGAAAAGAATCCTGTATTCTCGTCAATGATTATAATATCCGCAAAAGTGCTTTCCTTCAGTAGTTCCTGTAAGGGAACGCCTTTGTCAAGGTGTATTTTGTGGTGAATCCCTTTTTCTTCGCAGGCACGTTTAAACAGTTGAATGTTTAGCTCTACCTTGTCCTTTTCTTCTTGTTGCGATTGCTCGATGGCAGTGAAGTCAACAAAGGGCTGATCCCATGCATAAGCATAGGTAAAATTAAGATAGCGCATGTCCTGAATAAATACGCCTACCAGCAACGAATTGGTGGCTTTGGCAATTTCCATGGCATAGCGCGAGGCACCTTCTGAATACTTGGTGCCATCGAAGGCTGCTAGGATTTTTTTCATAATGCTGAGTTTTGTACAAAGATAGCTACTTACGGGCTATTGAATTTTCTGACATGCGTCAACACCCTGCCTGATGTTAATCAGCACATTAGATAGAAGGCACAAATGCTATCTGAACTATTTCTTATCCCACACATACACATTGCGTTGTGCTGTGGGGTAAATTACCATAGTGGTAATATTAACATGTGGTGGGGTGGTTACCACGTAATAAACGGCATTGGCTATATCATTTGCCTGGAGCGGTTGGTAACCCTGATACACCTTTTGGGCTTTTTCAATATCCCCATGGAACCGCACTTCAGAAAACTCGGTTTCTGCAGCCCCGGGGTCAACCGAACAACACCTGATACCGGTACCAACTAAATCAAGGTTAATAGCTTCATTGAGCGCTTTTACCGCGAACTTTGTAGCATTGTAAACATTTCCTTCCGGGTAAACCTGGTGGCCCGCAGTTGAACCAATGTTAACTACATGACCTTCATTACGCGCTACCATCATGGGTAAGATTGAGCGCGTAATGTATAGTAAGCCCTTTATGTTGGTATCTATCATTTTCTCCCAGTCACCAATCAATCCCTCATATATTTTGTCTTTACCCGATGCAAGTCCGGCGTTGTTCACTAGTATGTCAGGAACTATTTCCCGGCTTGTCAGGTCATTGGCCATTTCAATACAATCAGTGAGGCTGCGTACGTCAAAACAATAAGATAACACCTGCACACCGTATTTTTCGTGCAACACATGTTCTGCGGCTTCCAGGCGTTCGCCACGCCTGCCTGTAATGATTAGATTACATCCGTTTTGGGCAAATAGCTCTGCAATAGCCTTGCCAAACCCGGAGGTTGCTCCTGTAATTAATGCCCACTTGCCGCGGATTGAATTCATAATGAAGGAATATGGCGCAAAAGTACAATTTCGCGCATGTAACACCAGATAGCCTTAATTATTTGACGTTTTCTAAGTATTTGCTAATGGTGAAATGGAAGGTTGTGCCATTACCCGGTTCGCTTTCAAACCAAATGCGCCCTCCATGAAGTTGAACTATTTTTTTGCAGATAGCAAGGCCCACACCAGTTCCAGCGTATTCATTATCGGTGTGCAGGCGCTGGAAGATATGGAAGATGCGTTCTTTAAAATCGCTTCGTATACCTATGCCGTTGTCCTGTATGGTAAACTCCCATTCCTCATCATGCTCTATAGCGTGTAAGGTGAGTTGAGGCTCCCTGTCCTTAGGCACAAATTTTAAAGCGTTGTCAATCAAATTTTGATAAAGTTGTAAGAGTTGACTGCTTTCTGCTGTTATTTCGGGCATATCGCCTACTATAATTTTAGCCTGACTACTTTGTATAGCCGCACTAAGATTGTTCAGGGCAATTTCAACCACATCACCAATGCGGACCTTGCCCTTAGACTTAGGTGCTGATGACAAACGGGAATAACTAAGAAGGTCCTGTATAAGAGCTTGCATACGCTTAGCTCCGTTTACCGAGAAGGTGATAAACTCGGCTGCTTCGGCGTCCAGTTTATCCTTGTAGCGCATTTCCAGCAATTGCATATAGCTGGCAATTGTGCGTAATGGCCCTTGTAGGTCATGCGATGAGACGTAGGCAAAACGCTCCAATTCTTCATTGGATCGCTCCAACTCGCGGGCACGTTTTTCAAGTTCTTGTTGCACGGCCTTCAGGTCCGTAATATCGAACACCATTACCATGCCATAGATAATCTCATTTTTATCATCGCGGATTGGAATGTGGTGGATACGTATGTGGCGCTCAAAGTGCGAGGTTTCAAACTCACTATTATCACCCTCCAGAATTTGTCGGTATATTTTTTCAACCCGAGGTATTTCATTCGGTCTTATAGCCTCATAAATGGTTTTCCCTTCTATTTCGTGCTTAGGCTTGCTTATTACACCTACCAGCGGTCCTTCTGCCAGCGTAAACCGCAGGTCCTTATCAAAGATAAACATAGCTGCTTTTGGCAGGTTACGAGCTATTTCGCGGTATAACTGCTCCGATTTCTTCAGCTCTATTTTGGTTTCCTTGATTGCCGAAACATCGGTGGCAATACCTAAAATGTTTTTACCACTGTGTAGGAGAGATGGTATAGGTTTTTTAATGGTAGAAAGCCAGGTAAGTTTACCAGTTTCGGGATTCAAATAGCTCTTTTCAGGGAACTGAACTTCCTGGCCCGAGCGAATAACTTCCTCGTCTTGCCATTGAAAGTAACTTAATTCATCACGGTTAAAGTTCTGTTCACTATCGTAATGACCCTCCATTTGCTGGGTAGTCATATTGTAGAAACGAGCGGCTGATTCGTTAGCGAGCAAGAAACGTCCGTCCTGGTCTTTTACGAATATCAGGCTAGGGGAGGAGTCAATAATCAAACGCAGGAAGTCCTTTTGTTTCTGTAATTCCTCGTGCATTCGTTCGCGTTGTTGCGCTTCTACCAACAGCTTATCATTGGCTGCCTCTAACTCGGCGGTGCGTTCGCGAACTTTTGCCTCAAGTTCCTCATTTAACTTCCGAAGTAGCTCCTGGTGTTTTACACGGTCGGTAATATCGCGTACGTGCATTAGCAGGCAAGGCTTTTCTTTAAAGACAATGCTTGCTACGCTTACTTCAATAGGCAAAACTCTGCCATCCTTGGTGGTACATTCGCTTTCAAACTTATTGATCTCTCCGCTTATAAGTTGTGGTTGGCGATTACGGATTATGTCGTGTACTTCCTTTGGAGATATTTCGAAAATGCTTTTACCGATCAGGGTTTCGGCGGTTTCGCCATGTAATTTGCAGGTTGCTTCATTTACATCCAAAATGATGCCCTCGTGGCTTTCCACGTAAATGGCATCAGGAGAGTTAATGTAAATGTCACGGAATCGCTTTTCGCTGTTTATCAGTGATATTTCAGCCAATTTTTTGGCTCTGATCTGTTCGTTAAGCTTATGGTTGGCTTCTGAAAGTTGCCTGGTACGGGTTACTACCTTCTGTTCCAGGTCCTCCTTGGCTTCGATCAGTTCTTCTTCCAGCTTCTTCTGTTCGGTAATATCGATATGAATGGCAATGGAGGCTACGAATTGGCCTTTTGCGTCAAATACAGGTTTGCCATTTACGCGTATCCAGGCTGCAGCGCCGTTCTTGCGCTTCATCTTTATCTCGTAGCTGTCGCTAAGACCTTTTTTGCGGAGTTCCAGTTTTTGGGCTGAAATACGGGCCTGCTCTTCATCCCAGAAATAGTTGAAAATGGGGGTGTTCAGTATTTCGTGGTAAGCGTAGCCGAGGTTACGGCAAAATTGGTCGTTGGCATAAATGATAATGCCTTCAGCATTTACACAAAAAATGCCTTCATTAATCCATTCCACAATATTGCGGAAATGAATGGCAGCAGATAACCCGCTGGCATCGCTAATGCTGATATAATCGCTTAACGGCTGCAAAGCCATAACGTTTTTAATAAATACTAAGTTACACTATATTTCAAGGGCAATCTGTTGGTTATTAACATACCATTGCCTTTGGGTTCCGGCTAGTATACGCGCGCCAGCCAATTTTGTTGGTGTTATCAGTTTAAATCTTTGCGTTTTACCCCCTCAAACTCCATAATGAAGTCCTTACCGAACACCTGGGCAGGGGTTTTAGATCCATGTGGGGGCTCCTTTTCCAGTATTTTTTCAACAATGCTGACTGCGGTTAAATAAGTAAGGGTATATCCTTCGGGTAACTCCAATAAAGCCTGTTTAGTGATGCCCAATGCATTACCTGCCTCTCCCCAAATGAAGGTTTTGGCATTTTTGCGCATTTCTTCCGAAGGACCGGCCGGCCGGCTCTTAATCCTGTTTATAAGAAAGCGCTTTACTAACGGCATCCGGAACAAAAAACCAATGCTGTTGCTCCACTTCATACTGCTTATTACCTTGGGTGGCAGCATATTGAATACAATGATATTGGGAATAGCGGTGGAACGGTAGGCGGAAGCTACGTCGCCCCAGGAAATAGCTACTGCCTGCCTTTCCTTACCACTAATAGTAATGGTACGCAACAGGCTGCCATTCTTAACCTTGTTTATGCGGCCGCGTTGGCGTATAGCAGTTTCCTCTCCCAGGTTTTCGGCAACCGTAATAGCAGTACCGTGGGATAGTTTACCACCCTGTTGCAAAAGGGCAAGTTCAAGTGTATCGGCGGTAGGCAGTTTCTCCTTTAAATAGAGTGCCAGACAATCGGAGGGTACTACATCGAAGCCTACGCCGGGCAGCAGCAATACCCCGGCTTCTTCAGCAGCATCATTCATCCGGAATATCTTTTCAAACACCTCGTATTCACCTGTAATGTCCAGGTAGTGGGTGCGTGCAGTTATACAGGCCCGGGCCATTTTGGCGGCTGTGTATTTAAAAGGACCGGCGCAGTGCAAAACAGCCTTAAATGGCTTCAATTCTTCTGTTATGCGCCCTTCATCCTCCAGATCAAATACCCGGTAATTCAGCCCCAGCTGGTCTGCAAGTTCCGCCGTTCGCTTTTCGTCCCTTCCTGCCAAAGTTGGCTTTAGTCCTTTGCTTACGGCAAACTCGGCAATTAGCTTGCCTGTGTATCCGTAACATCCGTAAATTAGCCAGCCGTCTTTCATGTGGGTTCTGTGGTTTATTGAATGAATGTACGATTTCTTTATTTGAAAGACAACCTGTTTTTGAAACAACGCTTAATCTTCACTGAATGTTCACGGTTGCGCAACCTTCCATTTATCTAATTCCCGGCCTCGGTGCCGATAAGCGTATGTATGCACCGCAATTGGAGATATTCCCCCAGGCAATGGTATTGGAACATTTGCCACCGGTAACGGGCCAAACCCTTGGGCAATATGCCGAACGGTTTATCAGGCATATTAATACTTCGCGCCCATTTTATGTAGTAGGCACCTCGCTTGGAGGTATGGTCGCTATGGAATTAGCATATCGGCTTAAACCACAGAAGACGATATTGCTGGCCAGCGTTAAAAGCCGGGACGAACTTCCTGCCTTCATCCGCTCGATGCGCTACCTGCGGTTACATAAATTACTGTCGGGCACTACTTTTAAGCGTTTTAACAACGTGGCCGCCCAGCGGTTGAACAGCCGTGGTGATGGGGCGATTTCGGCAGTTATTAAGCAGATGGCAGATGAGACCGATGCCGCCTTTATTGAATGGGCTATTGATGCGGTTATAAATTGGCAACCGCCAGCCGTGCATGGCCCGGTGATTCATATCCATGGCACCAATGATCAACTCTTTCCGTTCCGTCTTATTAAGGACGCCCTTGCTGTGCCGGGAGGAAGCCATGTAATGAATATGGCGCAAAGCACAGCGGTAAACCGGCTTTTAGCGCAATCCCTTGAACTTTAGTGGGCTGGCCTTGTAGATTTCTTGCTGCAGGTTGTGGGCTTACAAGCAGTGCTTGTAAATAGCTGTTTTTTTTCCGGATTTGTAACTTTTTGACCTGCGGGGCGTAAAGGTTAGGTAATTGGAATAACCGGGAAAAAATTAGCCTATGAGGCAGTTAAAAATTACTCACAACATTGCAAGGCGCGACTCGCAGGTAGATAAATACCTGAATGACATTTCGCGTCACGGGTTACTGACAGCAGAGGAGGAAGCTGACTTAGCCCGCCGTATCAGACAAGGGGATTCGGATGCCCTTGAAAAGTTGGTTAGCAGCAACCTGCGGTTTGTAGTAAGCGTTGCCAAGCAATACCAAAACCAGGGCTTACCCTTAAGCGACCTTATTAATGAAGGAAACCTGGGCCTGATGCGAGCAGCCTATAAGTTTGATGAAACACGCGGCTTTAAGTTTATATCGTATGCCGTGTGGTGGATTCGACAGGCGATAATGCAGAGTATAGTGGAGCAAAGCCGAATTATTCGCTTGCCCGTAAGTAAGATTGGCGCCTATACTAAGATTACCAAAGCCTTTCAGCAATTTGAACAGGAGTACCAGCGGGAGCCGGATGTTGAAGAACTGATGGAGATGCTTGGTATGACCAAAGAGGAAATTGAAGAATACTTCCGTATCAACAGCTATACCCTTAGCACCGATATGAAGGTGCACAGCAGCGAAGACGTGTCCTTACACGAAACGCTCTATGATAAGGATAGTTTAACAGTAGAGGATCAACTGATGCAGAAGAACGTTGAGAACCAACTGAACGTTGCACTCAGTAACCTTACCGAACGCGAATCGGAGATTATTACCAGCTACTTTGGCCTGAACGGTAAAACCCCTATGACCCTGGAGGAAATAGGAGAGAAGTTTAACCTGACCCGCGAACGGGTACGCCAGATAAAAGAGAAATGTATTCAACGGTTAAAAGAATCAACCAATATAACGTCGTTGCACAATTACCTGCATACGTCCTAGATATTTCCGGATGTGTTACTGGAGTAAAGACAGTGACCTCCGGAGACTAACAGAGAACACCGCGTTTAACCGAAATGCCTGTTCTGAAAGAGTCCTTCAATCTCGGTTCCAATAGAAAACTCCTCCGCCAGCTATGGCGGGGGATTTTCTGCTTTTAGCCCTTTGTAACCCATCCTTTTTTAAGGGAGCTAAAAAGTGGGTTCCCACATGGGTGGGTATCCAAAGTTTTTTTTGATACCCATTTAACCTATTGGTTTTCAATGCTAATTTTTGGGGTGGGTTCCCACTTGGGGTTACAAATTAGATAACATTATATGTGTTAAGTGGCCCTATATACAGTAAAAGGCATAAAAAAAACTCCCCTACAGAAGCAGAGGAGCTTTAACCAAAAAATGAATGTTTATTCAGTGAAGAAGCTACGGGTTTCGATGGCTATTACCCCGCCGTTACTATCGCCGTACTTGGCTGGTATGTAGCCGATATAGCTCTGGAAGAAATCTAAACCGCAAAGTGGGATGTTGGGACTACCCATTATTTTGCAATTGTCGATGTAATACTGCACACCGCCCTCGCGCGAACCATGGGCATAAACTTTACCATTTTCGGCCTGCACCACACCCGGCAGCGGTATCTGATCAATTTTAGTAATGGCCATCTTGCTTATTTCGGTTCGGTCGTAGGCCGGTCCGCTGGAGATAACTTTAGGTATCAGCGGTTTTCGGCTCTCGCCACCGTCGATAATAATATCCTTTAACTCAATGGCATCGTCATATACCAGGTCAAGATTCAGATCATCGCCTGCTACAATCTTTACACCTTTTTTAACCAGCGTGGTGGTTTGCGATAGCCCTACAGAAATATCGTAGGTGCCTGCGGGCAGGTTGCTGGCGTAAAACAGGCCGCTATCGGTGCTGGCAAACATTAATTTGTTGCCCTGGCAAACAAATTGGATACGCGCGCCCGGTATCAAGGCTTTATCGGGGTAGGTAACTTTACCGCTTACGCTAGCGGTTTGTGCAAAGCCACTGCTGCAAAGCATCAGTAACAGCGTGAAAAATTGAATTTTGAGGAATGCTTTCATACTCATTTGAATTTATAGTGAACAATGACTAAGGTTCTACCAAATACGATCTAATCGCGGCTGCCCCATAACGGGCGTACCGTCGATAAACACTTTTACCTGATCGCTGCCTTTTACAAACAGGCGGCCGTCGCGGATATCGATGCCGGGTTGGGCGCTGAGCGCCTCGCTTAATGGGCGGGTAGCCTGCTTATTGCTGTTATTGCGCAGGGTTATGTCGGTGCTTTGCACGGAACTAACCTGACTTTCGGTATAAGTAATTTCTACCACTGCAGCCAGCGCTGTATCATTACTCAAGGCCATGTTGGCTTCCATGGTATACCCATCATACACCCGTACATTCTTCATTACAAAAGTGCGGTTATTGAAAACTACGGTCATTTTATACTTTCCGGTGGGTATATGGTTGGCATAGTACAGGCCATATTCATTAGCCGTTATCACCACCTTATCTACATTGCTTTCCAGTGTAATTTCGGCAAAGGCCAGCACTTGTTTGGTTTCCTTAACCGTAATGCGGCCCAGCAGGTTTCCATCGGAAACAGCATAGCTGCTGTTCATAAGCACCAATAAAAGCACAAAGGGAAGTAAAGCCTTCATAGTGGTGTGGTTTTGTTGCCACTAAAGATACTACCATTTGTTTGAACTTTGCGGACCTACCCCTACTGCGGGCATATTTTTACATTATTATTACAAAACGATTTTTAGCAGCGATTCGTTAATAGCAGTATGACTAAGTTTTTGCCAATCTTTCCGCTAAACCTGGTGGTATACCCCGGGCAGCATTTGAACCTTCACATCTTTGAACCCCGGTATAAGCAGCTAATAGCCGAATGCCAAAGCCAGAAGAAGACTTTTGGAATACCGTCGGTGTTAAGCGAGACACTGAACGAATATGGTACCGAGATGGAAATACTGGAGGTTAGCAAGGTGTACGAGAATGGGGAAATGGATATCAAAACCGAAGGCAAAAGGATCTTCCGGATTATTGAAGTGTTAAAGGAAGTGCCCGATAAGCTTTACAGCGCTGCAATTGTTTACGAAATTAACCACCTGCCACTGGATACCACCCGGTTGAACCCTACGCTGGTTGACCTGATCAGCGAACTCCACAAGGTGTTGGGAACTAACTTCGACCTTTTTGCCAAGTTTAAGAATCCTTTGTCGTATGACGTAGCCCAGTATATCGGGCTAAGCGCGGAGGACCAATACAGGCTTTTGTCGGCTACATCGGAAAAGGGAAGGCAGTGGTTTATGATACAACATCTGTTAAAACTGATCCCCAATCTGAAGGATGCCGAGCAGTTAAAGAAGCGGGTGCAGATGAACGGGCATTTTCGTCATGAAATACCGCCCACTTTTTGAACCTTTTTACCAATAAAATACGTTATTATTGTAGGGGTCACATGATTCCGGCGCAGCAAAATGGATAAAATCATATCATCAATTGTAGTCTTCTTCGGCTCTATTATAAAATTCAGCATGGGAACACTCACCGCCATAACGGCCGATTTAGGTCTGGGCGGTTCATTAGCAAACATTATTGGTGGTATAATCGGCATTGTGCTGTTTACCTATCTGGGGAACATGATCCGCGATTATATGGTGGAAAAATTCCCTAAAAGGTTTGGTCGGCGCTTTACCAGTTCCAACCGTTTTCTGGTAAAAGTTAAACAACGTTTTGGTTTAGGCGGTGTAGCTGCATTAACACCTATTTTATTGTCTATCCCCGTAGGTGTAATGTTTGCGTTGGCGCTCACCCACGATAAAAAGAAGATACTAATTACAATGCTTATGTCGCTGTTCTTCTGGGCTACCGTGTTGTTTTTACCTTACTTCCTTTTCAACTTTAACGTTATTGATGCTATCCGCAGCATTTTTGAAAGATAGTAAAAAATTAATATTTAAAACATGCAGGCAGGCCATCAAAAAGCCTGCCTTTTTTGTTTGATGCAGGTGGTGTTAACAGTGGCTGCGTTATGCTTTCGCTAATACCAAAGCACAAAATCTTCCTTCGCCAAATTTTGCTTTCGGAAAAATACCAGGCCGAATTGATAAATATCAATGCTGACTTTTACCTGCGGATGTGCTTTAATATGTTCCCAGGCCTGTGTCATCCCGGGGCTCCAATAAATGTCGTCAAAAATTAATACGCTGTCCTGATGCACGTAATGCAGGCAGGCTTCAAAGTATGCCAGGGTAGCCTGGCGGGTGTGGTTGCCGTCGATAAAAGCAAGATCTAAACGTTCCAGTTTATCCAGCGCAGGCTGCAGCGATGTGTTAAAGTTTCCTGTTTCGATGGTTATATTTTGCAGCCCCAGCGTTTTGTGCAGCTCAGCGGCTTTTGCTGCTGCTGCGGGATTGCCTTCCAGGGTAAGAAGGCGTGCAGCAGGGTTGGCGCTTGCCAGATAGGCGGCACTTATGCCCAGCGAGGTACCAATTTCAAGCATTTTTTCGGCACCCATGTGTTTTACAAGTGCATACAACACTTTGCCGTAACGGTGTTTAACGGCTACCTGATTTACTAATTGGCTGATGGGCCTTGCGACCTGTTGGCCTGTTCCAAAGTCGGTTATGGGCAATAATGCCTTGTTTTGAGCCCATTGTGTGCGCACGGCGCATACTTTTTTAAGGTTTTCATCGTCTTTAGGTTCAAGTACCTGCAGGTAAAACTGGTAGATAAAAGGCGAGTGCAAATAATATTTGCTGCGTGCTTTAAGCCGGTATTGCAGGTATTTTTGTAAACGATAAAAACTGCTCATGAATGTTTGGGCCAATTTTCGATTTTTGTAAGCACGGGAGCTAAAATATGAAGAACACACTACTTACCATTATTTGTGCATTATTCCTGCTGCATGCGGAAGCGCAAACCGGTTTCCACCTTGGGTTATCAGGCACCTTTAACAGCACGTGGATACTGAACCAGAATAACTATCAAACGCTGGGAGCCTTCTCGCAGCCTTATGTAAAGACCTCTGAAATGGATTACCGAACAACCTGGGGCGGCAATGGGGGTTTGGTATTGGGTTACAACTTTACGCAGTGCTGGGGTATACGCACGGAGGTACAATACAATGTAACCGGGCAAAAATACGAAGATGCATTTTATGGACCGGCCTATGTGGGAACGGATAGTTTTGGATTTACCGGTTCGAAGGGGGTGTACGATTACGTGAATGCCAAGCGCAACGTGAAACTCCACTACATCCAGATACCGGTGATGTTTAAATTTACAAGTAAGAAAGGGCGAGTTGCGAAATTCTTTTTATGCATGGGTCCGCAAATTGGCATACGTACCTATGCTTTTGAGGAAGTGAAAGTGGCTGACCGGCCTTATGTTCCCAACAGTTTTACCGCACAGCAAAAGTTTAAACCTGTTGATATAGGCCTGGCACTACAATTTGGTACTGATATTTATGTAACCGACCATTTTTATATTGAAGTAGGCTTATCGGCCTACGGAGGTTTGAACGATTTGAACGGAAAGGTGTTAAAGGATATAGAGTGGTACAGTCAAAACGATTCGGAATACCAAAAGAGTTATAATTTCCGCGGAGGGCTGATGGTAGGCGCGCACTATATTTTTGGTGAAGGAAGGATAGATTATTAGTGGTTCCGCTAATAAAGGAGAAAGCGGCGTTGTGCCGGTAATTAATTTATATTTTAGTTATACAGAACTATTTGATTTTGAGAAAGAGTGTGTTGTTTGCTTTGTTGTGTTTGGGGCTGGCTGCCTGCAAAACCGCTGTTTTCCAGGTAAAGGATGGCAATACAGCACGCAATTTATTGCTGTATAACCAAAGTATTGATTTTTTACTGAAAGAATATAATGCAGAGAAGGACCCAATAAAGCAGCAAAAAATAGCTTTTAACCTTGGCGACAGTTATCAGCGGATTAATGATTTGGCGAATGCCGAGAAATGGTTTAAACAATCGCTGGACCTGAATGGTGGCGAGCAAGCTTTATACCGGCTGGGCCTGATGCAGAAGCAACAGGAGAAATATGAGGAGGCTATCCGCACTTTTGAACAATATCAACGGATTGCTAATGCGGGATTTGAGGGACGTAAACAAGCTAACCAAAGCCGTGATGCGTTGGAATGGAAGAAAGCCTTTAGTAAAATACAGATAACCAATTTACAGGCGCTTAACTCTACTGCCTCCGATTGGGGATTGCAACCCTTTAAACAAGGGCAGTTTATTTTTAGTTCGTCGCGCAGCGAAGCAACCGGTACCTTAACCGATGGATGGACCGGGCAGAAGTGCTATGATTTATTTACTACCGATAAAAAGGACGGCGGTTTTACGGGACCTGTGAATTTTCCTGCTCCTGTAAACTCGCTGTTTCATGAGTCATCGCCCGTATTCAGCAAGGATTATAAGGAGGTATATTTTGTACGCTGTAAGCAGGATGAGTTAAAGAGCAACCAGTATTGCCATGTTTATTACAGTGCCTTTAATAACGACCACTGGAGCGAACCTGTACGGATGGAGATATTTCCTGACACGGTGAATATCTACGATCCTTATTTATCGAAGGACGGTAAAGTATTGCTGTTTGCTGCAGATGTGCCCGGTAACTTTGGCGAAACCGACTTATATTTTGCTGCAAAAGCCGACAGCGGTTGGGGCACACCTCAAAATTTAGGTGGTGCTATCAATACACCGGGCAGTGAACGTACCCCCTGGCTGGATGAAAAAGGAAATTTATACTTTGCCAGTAATGGTCTGCCGGGTATGGGAGGCCTGGATATTTTCAAAGCTGTGCATAGCAAAACCGGCTATAAGGATCCGCAGAACTTAAAAGCGCCGATTAACAGTGGCGGCGACGACTTTGCCTTTTGGATAGATAAGTACAAACCGTCGAGCGCGGATGATACCTTGCTGTATTCAGGCTATTTTACTTCGACACGTGCAGGAGGTAAGGGCGGTGATGATTTGTATCGATTTGATGAAAAATGGATAAATCTGTTTGTGCTGAAAGGGAAGGTGGTTGAAAAGCAATACGAAGACCCGAAGAATCCGGATAGTAAGGTTATTGGCCTTGTAAGCCTGCCGGGAAGCAAGGTTGAACTGCGTGGAACGGACGATAAAACCATTGCCACTGCCACCAGCGATACCGGCGGTAATTTTGTGTTTAAGTTAAATGCAGAAACCGACTATAAATTATTTGGCAGTAAAACGGGTTACCTTGGTAAATCGGAACGCACCACTACCAAAGGGCTGCGCAACCAGGATTCCACCTTTATTTATGTGTATAGCCAGCTAGAGTTGGAAAAGATATTTACTACCCGTCAATTGGTAATACCTAACATTTACTACGATTACGATAAAACCGTTTTACGGCCTGAATCGAAGGTGGTGCTGGACTCTATTCTGGTTTTCTTTAAGGAAAATCCTGACTTAGTAGTTGAACTTGGTTCGCATACCGATAGCCGCGGTAGCGATGCGTATAACCTGAAACTTTCTCAGGGCCGTGCCCAAAGCTGTGTAGATTATTTAATTGAGAAGGGTATACCCGCGGACCATTTAGTGGCTAAGGGTTATGGAGAAACAAGCCCGGTAAACAAGTGTGTAAACGGCATAAAATGCTCGGAAGAAGAATACCAATTAAACAGGCGGACTACACTGCGTGTAATTTCCTCCAAGATAAATCTGGAGTCGATTCAGCCGGAGAATATTAAGGTGGATCCTAAGCCGGAAGAAAAGTAACCTGCCTACTGTCAAGCAAAATTTATTTGAAGAACTTGATGACCTGCCTGCGCTTGTCGGCGGTTAGCAGTTCGGCCAGGTAGATCCCTTTTGGCAAATAGCCCAGCGGTATTTCGGTAATATAGCTGCTGTGTTGCAGGTATAAAAGTTGTCCGGAGATATTGAAAATTCTTACCTGTTCAAAGTTGTTTGAGCCTGTGTTCTGTAAAAGTATTTTATCGGCTGTTATCAGATAGCCCGCAGGCTGTTGTACTTCATCGGCTGTAGCGAGCGGGTCGTTTATATGTAGGTTAATAACAACCGAATCGGCAATTACTTCGGTACAAATTGGCCATACTACCACTACATCGGGGCCGGGGGCAAAATACTGCGCATCAATTTTTACTCCAAATACAGCGGGTACACTTTCGCCGGGTTGCAGGGTAATGGAGCGCGAACTATAAGGTGGCTTTTTGAAAATGCTGCCGGCCGTGATAGAGCTATATTGATTGTTATGGAGGCCAAAGTCCAGCGAGTCGCTAAACACCAACTGCGTACTGGTATTGGTAAGCGTGGCATTAATGGTAATGGTATAGCCGTACGTGTAATTAACCGAATCGGTTTGGATGGTATAGTTAAGCAAAGTAAGTGCCAGTCCGCTCTGTGCAAATACAGTATGCGCGGCAAACACCAGCATCCAGGTGCCAATTATACGGGGTAATGTCATTTGGGTCATGGCTATTTGACTGCTAAGGTAAAAATAGCGTTGCACCAAGACGGTTTTTTTATCTTCGGATCTTACTTATTCAAAATGCAGGCCTGTGGTGCAACTGTGGGCTTTCAAAGACGGTCTGTGTGATAGGGGCGATGCGATTTGAGCGGATATTACTTACCGGTTCAAACCACCGCGTTAAAAACAACCCATGTTATGGAACTTCTAAATCAGGTAGTAGCAGTATTAAACAAGGAGGAACTGAGAAATGTAAAGCTGTGGCTTACCAGTACGCATGCGACGCAGGCTCGTAAAGATGTAGCCCTGTTGGATTACATGCGCAAGGCAGGGGATAAGTATAACGATGAGCACATCTTCCGTAAGTTATATGATAAGGAGGATAAAAACTCGTTTTACAGGCTTAAGAACCGGTTGCTGGAGGATATTGGTTACAATCTTTCGCTGTTGCATTTTGATAAACAACAAACGAATAACCTGTATTTATACCTGGGGTTGTACAACATTTTTGTAGCGCGCAGTCAACCTTCCATTGCGCTGTATTACCTTAAAAAGGCGGAGAAGCGGGCTACGCAAACGGAGCACATCGAGTTGCTGGATATCATCTACGCCAGCTTCATTAAACTTTCGGAAGATCTATCGGGCTTAAACCCCGAGATCTACATACAAAAGCGAAAGCAAAATGCGGAGCAGTTGAACCGTATACGCGAAACCGACCAGGTGCTGGCTGCAGTTAATTACCGGCTTAAACTTGGACAAAACTTTGGTGCCCGCGATGCCGGTTTGTTGAAAATGCTGGATACTACCATTAGGGAGTTTGCAGCAGACGAGAGCATTAAGAACAGCAAGACGTTTCAAACCAGGGTATACCGTGCCGTAAGCCAGGCGCTTATACAAAGCCACAATTTTTTGGAACTGGAGCGCTATATGCTGTTAACCTATCAGCGGTTCGTAAACGAGAAATGGTTCGACAAAGGCAATCATGAAACCCGTTTGCAGATGCTGATTTACATAGTGAATGCCCTGTTCAAAAACAAAAAATACCACGAAAGCCTGGATTATGCCGAAACCCTTGGTGAAGAAATGGGGGCCTACAATAACATGCTGTACAGCAAGTATCTATTCTTTTACTACAACTCGCTGATGATAAATTATGCGCAGATAGATATTAACCGGGGTTTAAAAGCGCTGGATGAAATGGAGCGGGAGATAAAGGAGTTGAAAAATGCCTACTACGAATTCTTTCTGTTATTAAACCGGGCGAACCTGTTGTTTTTTAAACAGCGATTTAATGAAGCCATCCGGAACCTGGTTAGGCTATATGGTAATGAGCATTATAAAAAGGCAGATGCCGGCTTTAAACTGAAGATTGCTGTTGCCGAATGTATTATGCAATACGAATCGGACGATACCGAAACCACTATAAAAAGGGTTGAACAGGTAAGAAAACAGTTTGCGAAAGCGCTTGCTACACCGGCATTTAAGCGCGAAGCTTTTGTGTTAAAGCTGATTCCGAAAATGACTGATGACAGGGTGAAGGTGGCAGCGCGATTAAATGGAGAGATTGCCAAATTTGTGCAAACGCCGGTGACAGAAGGGGTAGAAGATGGGGAGGTGTTGAAATACCGGGTATGGTTACAGGCAAAGGTAGTGTGAGCGATAAAGGTTGTAAATTTGGATAGGTAAGAATTGGATAGGAAAAAATGAACAGCAAACAACTGCGGGCGTATATTTGAACATCAATACAAGCGACATGCAAATTAATTTATCACTAAACCAACATATTATGAGGACCTTTAAACATCTATGGCTCCTTATCTTATTCTGTTGTCTGGGCCTTGCAACCAATGCCCAAACCCAGTGTGGGGTAACCGCTTACTACTATGTAACACTAAACCCCAATAACGTTCCCGTATTTCATGATACGGCTCAACTTTTATCGGGTTGGCAAATAAACTCGTGGCAATGGGATTTTGGTGATGGAAGTACTTCCACTCAACAAAGTCCTTCGCACCCTTATGCACAGCCGGGAAATTATACGGTTTGCGAAGTAGTAACAGCGCAGCAAATTGGAACAGGCAATATTTGTGTTGATACCTTTTGCACTACCTATTCCAACTGCACAGGCATGGTAGTTGCTACCTTTACGTATAGCCAACCCGGTAATGGTGTTGTTAATTTTGTAGGCAATGGTAGTTCAAATTATCCGCCGTTAACCTATACCTGGACTTTTGGTGACGGTTCATCAGGCACCGGTACTAACCCTGTACATACTTATACAGCCAACGGTACCTATGCGGTTTGCCTTACCGTAACCGATTCAAATGGATGCCATGCTCAATACTGCCAGAATATTGCTATAACATTGCCAATTACCTGTGGTAATGCAAATGCCAGTTTTACCACCAGTGGCAACTCTAATGCCTTTATACTTTACAGTAATTCTACGGGCATAAATAATCAAACGCAGTACCAATGGTGGATGGATGGACAGTCGCTTGGTGCACCATCGGCCAGTAATAATCCATATACTGTACTTCCAACTGCAGGCACTCATACGTTCTGTTTATACCTGTATGCCGGTTCCAGTCTATTCTGCGATTCAACCTGCCAAACTATAACGGTAGCAGCAGGTAGCCCCTGCGGTAATGCAGTAGCCAACTTTACACACACCCAAACAGCGGGCGTAGTAGCACTGCAAAGCAGTTCAACCGGAACCAATGCCAATACGCTATATCAATGGTGGATGGATGGACAGGCCTTAACTAATCCTAATCCCAATACGGGCTATACCGTATCAGGCGTAACTGCGGGTACGCATACCTTCTGCCTGTATATTTATGCTAACAGCAATACTTTTTGCGATTCAGCCTGCCAAACATTTTTTGTGCCCGGCACAAACGTTTGTTCAGGTATACAAGCCAACTTTACTGCTACTGCCGGAGCAGGTTCTATTAGTGTTGCGGTTGCCAACACGTACCCAACCGGTACCTATTACCACTGGTGGTTAGATGGCAGTAATACGGCTAACGGCCCAACCTATCAGCAATTTACCTGGAATAATCTGACCGTAGGCCAGCACCGCGTATGCTTGTATGTATACGGAAATCAAAGCACCTTCTGTGATTCTATCTGCCAGTATATAACAGTAACCTCTCCGGCACCTTGTAATGTTAATGCCGGCTGGCAATATACTGCCAGTCAACCACCGGCTGTTCAGTTCTACGGAGCAAGCAATCCAAACGGCACCATTTACCACTGGACTTTTGGTGATGGCACCACTTACAATGCTACCACATCAACTACTACACATACTTATCCGAGCAGTGCTACCACCGTTACTTACCAGGTATGTTTAATAGCCTATGTGTCAGGCACCATTTGCACCGACACCTTCTGCCAGTATGTAGTAGTACCAGGTCAAGGCTCCAATTGCCAGGCTTATTATGTTGCTACTACCAGTGGAGGATTAGCAGCGTTTACTAATAGTTCCTCTCTTGGAGGTGCTTCGAGCGCTACATACAACTGGAGTTTTGGTGATGGTACATCGTCCACAGCGGCGAGCCCGACACATACCTACACCTCGCCGGGTAATTACCTGGTTTGTTTGAGCATTGCTACCTCGGCCGGTTGCACCAGCCAGTATTGCGATACTGTAACTATACAAAGTCCTTGTTCGCTTTCTGTTTCCATTACCAGTGCTGGAACAGGCCCTACCTATGTGTTAACCGCACATGCCAGCGGTGGCACCGGTGGACCTTATGCTTATTACTGGAATAACAGCACTACCAGTACCGTAACAGTAACCCAACCGGGAACTTATTGCGTATCGGTGTTTGATGCCAACCAGTGTGTGGGTACCGCATGCTATACTGTAAATACACCTGCGCTTAACGATACCTTATGCGGCATTGTGTTTAACGACGCTAACGGTAACGGTGTACAGGATAATGGTGAACAGGGTATAAGCGGTGTTACCGTATATGCCGGCAACTATTCGGCTGTTACTGATGCCAATGGTCACTACAATATCTACGTTCCTGCAGGCACCTATTATATCCATTACTGTGCTGCACAGGGCAATACTATTACTTTACCGGTTTCAGCCAGTAATAATTCAGGAGCGCTCAGTTGCGGTTATTATGCTCCGGTTAGCATCAGTGGATTCCAACATCTTTGCGGATTCGATTTCGGGGTGCAGAATAATTCGGTTAACATTTGCGGCACCGTATACTTTGATGCCAATAACAACCACCAACAGGATACCACCGAAACAGGTATATCGGGTGTTCATGTAACGTTGGCGGGTTCGAATGGCCATACTTATCAGGCTTATACCGATGCACAAGGTCATTACTGTGTATTAGTGCCCATTGGTACTTACACTATTACTATGGCAAGCACCAACTTTAGCACCTGTTCCGTAACACCGCAAACGCTAACAGTTACGGCTACCACACCCGGGCAGGTCAGCAATCAGGACTTTGCGGTTTACTGTCAACCCGGTGCCTGTAATCTGGCTATCAACATTACCCCACACACTACGGTTACAGCAGGTTTCCCTGCCTGGTACGATATTCAGGTATGCAACCTGGGTTCCAGTGTGGCAAGCGGAACAGTAAATCTGTTCTACGACCAAACACTTACCTTCAACTATAGCTCACCAGCTCAAACTTCGCATAATGCCAGCACGCATACACTTAGCTGGGCCCTGAACAACTTAATGCCGGGCGACTGTGAATACTATTGGGTAACCTTTAATGCCAATAGCGGCTTAACGCTTAACCAGTTTGTATTTACACTGGCCAACGTTGTACCCGGTAACGGCTGTAACGATGTTAACCTGAACAACAACGTGGATACCGTACACCAGGTTGTAACCGGTAGCTGGGATCCGAACAACAAACTGGCTTATGTAACCAATGTGGAGAATCCAAGCTATCAGATGGTATCCTCGGTGGAACCGAACCAGCGTATTGAATACGTAATTAACTTCCAGAACCAGGGTAATGCAAATGCGGTGAATGTGGTAATTAAGGATGTGATCTCTTCTGACCTGGATATCAGCAGTTTTGAATTTTTAGGTGCCAGTCACCCTTGTGCAGTTACCGAGGACAATGGTGAAATGAACTTTAAGTTCAGCGATATTCAATTGCCTGCGGAAATGACTAATGAACCGGCCAGCCATGGTTGGGTTAAGTTTGCCATAAATGCCAACAACGGCTTGCTGCCCGGCTACGTTATATCGGATGATGCAGCTATCTACTTTGATTACAACACACCAGTGGTTACCAATGATGCAGCTGTAACGTTGATTGACGCAACCGGTATTGAAGAGCTAACGCCTTCGGTAAATGTGGTTATTGCTCCAAACCCTATGACAGATTATGCCGAGATACGCATTGCAGGTAAAAATACGGATGGTGCGAAGTTGCGCGTATACGATATAACCGGACGCCTGGTAACCGAGCAAACTTTTACCAGTAACGCGCTGCAGTTAGAACGTAATAACCTGGCTGCGGGTGTTTATACCTATCAGATTTTACAAAACAATAAACCGCTTGCCAAAGGTAAGTTGGTGATGGAATAGTTTTGCCCTATGCCGGGGGGAGAGTGGTTCCTTCTCCCGGATTTTTATAATCTACCAATATGCCTTTCCCTTCCTCCCCTGAAGGTGGCGGAAAGGAGAGGATTTCATAATCGTTCTTTTTTCTTCTCAATTGTGCCCATTAATTTGCCCCGTCGGTTCTTTCTACGTTTGAGCCGCGGGGCTTTTTTATAGGATATGGGGCAGTTGCTTATTTGCCCAGTTCTCTGGCGCGGTTCAATGCGCTAAATAAACCCTCCTCGATTTTAGCGCTTAATTCGTTTTTGTTGAATACAGACAGGGCGGCTTCGGTAGTTCCTCCTTTCGATGCTACGCGCTTGATCCATTCACCACAGGTAAGCTCGTTGCGGTTATGCAGGTTAACGGCACCCATTAAGGTTTGATTGACCATCAGCTCAGCTTCGCTTTGAGTAAAACCCATTTTGATGGCCGATTGAATCATTGCCTCCATAAAATAATAAACGTAAGCAGGGCCACTGCCCGAGATGGCTGTGGCAGCATCAATACGGCTTTCATCTTCCACATATACCGATTTACCTGTAGTGTTCAGCAGATTCTGGATAATGAACAGTTCCTTTTTGTCGAGCGCAGGAAGGCAGGTAAATACCGTCATGCCCATACCTATTTGTGCCGGAAGATTGGGCATAGAGCGCACCACTTTTGTTAAACCCAAAGCTGCATTTATGGCCTGCATACGAATGCCTGCCATTATGGAAAGTACCAATTGCTCAGGATGAAGAAAGGGTCGAATCTCTACAGCCAGCGCCGGGAAATCCTGTGGCTTTACAGCCAATATGAGAATATCGGCCTTGCGGATTGCTTCGGAGGCGGCGGTTAAGCGATTGGCGGAAGGAATGGCTTTGAGTCCATCATCTTCGGTAAGATTTTTTTCGAGGAGTAGCAGATCCTCCGCTTTTGTAAAATGGGATAGCAGTAAACTTTTAGCGTAGGTTTTACCCATATTGCCCACGCCGGCAATCAATACTTTCATAATTATAGATAATTACAATAATACGCAATGGTAAGAAACGATGGATTATAAGCCCAGTGTTTTTGTAATAATTGCCGTACCCCCGCAGTTTTGAAGTATGTATTCCCTGGCGGTAGTGGAGGTTTGTTTTAGCAGCTCGGCGTTATTGGCGAGTAATTGGTTCAGGCAGTTTTGCAACTCTGAGATGCGGGCAATGCTAAAGGCAGCAGGCAATTGAAGCAGTTGCTGCGCTTCGGCGGATTTGTGGTAGTTAGGACCAAAAACAACAGGCATTCCATATACAGCAGGCTCCAGTACGTTATGCACGCTGGCATTAAATCCTCCGCCTACATAGGCTATAGTGCCATAGGCATAAATAGCGGTGAGCAGACCAATACTATCTACAATAACCACTTTGGTATTTATAGCTTTTTCTTCGTCCAGTTCCGACAGGCGGCTTGCCTTGCCTTTTAATGCTTGTAGCAGCTTATCTATCCGCTGATTATCTATATCGTGCGGAGCAATGATGTATTTAAAGCCCGGGACGGGGGTAGTATTTATAAGTTCCACTAAGAGCTGTTCATCCGCCGGCCAGGTGCTTCCTGCAATCAGGAGGCCAGATTCCCTTTTAAATTGTTCTATAAGGGATAATGCACTTCGGTTGTCAGCAATTTCGCGCACCCGGTCGAAACGGGTATCGCCTGCAACTATTGAGCGAATACCAATTTGATTTAGCAATTGTTGAGAGTTGCTGTTTTGTACAAATAGGTGCGTGAAGTTGGTAAGCATTTTACGGAAGAAAGTTCCATACCATGCGAAGAAAGTCTGGTCTTGTCTGAAGTTTGCTGAAAACAGGGTTACCGGAATATTACCGGATTTTAGTTGGTGCAAATAGTGATACCAGAATTCGTATTTCACGAAGAACGCGGCGGAAGGATTTGCCTTCTTCACAAAATAGGAAGCGTTAGCTTTCGTATCCAATGGTAGGTACATAACCAGGTCGGCCAGGGGATAATTTTTACGCACTTCATAGCCCGAAGGAGAGAAGAAGGTCAGTAGCAGGCGGCAGGCGGGGTTGGTTCTTTTCAAGTGTTCCATTAGCGGCCGGGCTTGTTCAAATTCGCCCAGCGATGCGCAATGAAACCAGTAGGTACTCCCCTCAAAAGACGGTAATGTACTAAGTTGCTGTTTCCAGTTCTTACGGCCCTCAATCCATAGGGCAGCTTTTTTATTAGTGAAAGAATAAAGCAAAATCCCCAGCCCATAAGCCCTGATAGCTAAGTTGTAAAGGAGCAGACTGAGTTGTAACATAAGCAATAGCCGATGAGGCAAGGGCTTGCATCAATAATAGTAATATTCAGTTTCGCTGGATTGCAAGAAGATAGGTAGAATCCAACCTACTTTAATGCCCAGGAATAGATCAACACGTTTTTCGTCGAGTTTTTTCATGGCATAGAAGTCGTAGGCCCGTCGTTCGCCGGTAAAGGCTACGTCAAATTGCAGTCCGCCATAAAAGCTGTACAACTTACGGCGAGCCATAAACGCATATCCTACAAATTGTGATAGTACCGGGCCGTTACACATGCGGTCGTATCCTTTGCGATAGGTTTTGCTGAGCTGCGGTAAACTGCTTTCGCGCACGTTTAGCGCAATTTTGTGTTGTAAGAAGCCAAAACCGGTAAGTAACAGGAGTCCCGCATCCGGAAACTTGGGGGTAAAGGGAATGATTTTTCCGAATTGCGCCTTAATTGTAAAGCCCTGTTCTGCAGGCCGAACACTAACCAATGTGTTGTTTTGCGATATATTCTGTCCGGTAGTAGTGGTGATGCGGTCCAGAATGTAACTATCGCGCACCTGATTGCCAAACAGGAAACCACCTTCGGCACCGATAACCCAGTTTTTCTTCAGCTTATACCAAAAATTCATACTGATGTGTGAATTGAATCCAAATCGATCGCGCATGGTGCCGAAAGGGAACTGAGCGGTATATGTAGGAGAAATAATAAGCGCTGTTCCTGCATCGAACTTATCTTTCTTTTTTTCTTTCTCATCTTGGGCATTTAGGCAAAAAAAAGCGCCCAGAAGGGTGATTGTCAGTAATATTTGTCGTAGAGGTACGTTCATAGTTCTTTAAAACAGCGTTCTGGCAAAAATATTATTTTAGCCCGCTCAAAAATTGGAAAAGTGAGAGAAATACGGATGGTAGACCTTTCGGGGCAATACCAAAGGATAAAAACGGAGGTGGATGCGGCAATTTCGTCGGTATTAACCACTACCCAGTTTATCAAAGGGCCTCAGGTAAAAGCATTTGAAGAGCACCTGGCTGCTTATCTGCAGGCAAAACATGTTATCAGCTGTGCCAATGGCACTGATGCCCTGCAAATTGCCATGATGGCCTTAGGTTACCAACCCGGCGATGAAGTAATTACGGCCTCGTTTACCTATGTTGCAACTGCCGAAGTAATCGCTTTATTGAAACTGAAACCGGTATTGGTAGAAGTAAATCCAGAAACCTTTACGATTGATCCGGCAGCCATTGAAAAGGCCATAACGCCAAGAACGAAAGCCATTGTTCCGGTTCACCTGTTTGGTCAGTGTGCCGATATGGAGCCTATCATGGCCATAGCTAAAAAGCATAATCTGCATGTAATTGAAGATAATGCACAGGCTATAGGTGCCGATTATACTTTTAGCAATGGACGGAAACAGAAGGCAGGAACCATTGGCACTATAGGCACAACATCTTTTTTTCCATCGAAGAATCTTGGTTGTTATGGTGATGGGGGAGCATTATTTACGAATGATGATGCCATTGCTGCAAAACTCCGAATGATCTCTAACCACGGCCAAAGCGTGCAATATGTACACGATGAAATTGGGGTAAATAGCCGTTTGGACACCATACAGGCTGCCATACTGGATGTGAAATTGAAATACCTGGATGATTATGCTTTACGCCGAAATAAGGTGGCCGAGTATTATGATGAAGCATTTAAGGGCTTGAAACATGCTCAAACACCTGCCAGGGCGACTAATTCTACGCACGTGTTTCACCAATATACATTAAAGCTAACCGGCATAAACAGGGATGAGGTTCGCAAGAAAATGCAGGAGAAGGGGATACCTTGTATGGTTTATTACCCGATTCCGTTGCACCTGCAAAAAGCCTACCGTGACGACCGCTACCCGGCTGGTGCTTTTGCTTTAACCGAGCACTTGTGTAGTCAGGTTATCTCGTTGCCGATTCATACTGAGTTTGAACAAGAGCAGTTAGAATATATATGTAATACTTTTAAGGAGATAGTAGGATGAAAATTGCTGTTGTAGGCACCGGATATGTTGGTTTGGTTACAGGAACTTGTTTTGCTGAAACAGGGAACTCGGTAACCTGTATTGATATAAACGAGGAGAAGGTTAAACAATTAAAAGCGGGCGTAATTCCCATTTATGAGCCCGATCTGGATGTACTGTTTGAACGTAACATCAAACAGGGCCGGCTATTATTTACCAGCAGCCTGGCAGAAGGTATTGCGGATGCCAAAATAATATTCCTTGCCTTGCCAACCCCTCCGGGTGAAGATGGCAGTGCAGATTTAAAATATGTAATGGGGGTAGCAGAACAACTGGGCAGGCTGCTTAAACATTATACCATTGTAGTAAACAAAAGTACCGTACCGGTTGGAACGGCCGACAAGGTTCGGGAAATGATTGGCAAAAACGCGACGGTTGAATTTGATGTGGTTTCGAACCCTGAGTTTTTAAAAGAAGGAGTAGCGGTAGAAGATTTTATGAAGCCGGAGCGTGTAGTGGTTGGTACTCGTTCGGATAAGGCCAAAAAATTAATGGAAGAATTGTATGAGCCTTTTGTGCGCCAGGGTAATCCCATTCTGTTTATGGATGAGCGCAGTGCGGAGGTAACTAAGTATGCGGCTAATGCCTTTTTGGCAACCAAGATTTCCTTTATGAATGAAATAGCCAACCTTTGTGAGTTGGTTGGAGCCGACGTGGATAATGTTAGGAAGGGAATTGGAACTGACAGCCGAATCGGCAAGCGCTTTTTGTTTGCAGGAGTGGGTTATGGTGGAAGTTGTTTTCCAAAGGATGTGCAAGCGCTTTATTATACTTCGAAAGCTAATGATTACGACTTCAAAATATTGGATGCTGTAATGGATGTGAATAGCCAGCAGCGTAAGGTGTTTTTTGATAAAATTCTGGCGCATTATGATGGTAATTTAGAAGGTAAAAAGGTTGCTTTATGGGGTCTTGCGTTTAAACCCAATACGGATGACATCCGCGAGGCGCCTGCGCTTTATTTAGTTGATAAATTGCTGGAACGTGGAGCGGCGGTTACCGCTTATGATCCGGAAGCCATGAATAATGTAAAGCAAATTTATGGCGATAGAATTAAGCTGGCACAGGATGAATATCATGCGATTGACGGTGCTGATTTTCTGATTATTGCTACGGAATGGAATGTTTTCAGGTCGCCTGATTTTGAACGCGTTAAAACAGCTTTGAAGGATAATGTGATTTTTGACGGACGCAATTTATACAGCACAGGCCATATGAAAACACTGGGCTTTGTTTATTATAGCATCGGACGTGAAATTGTAAAATGAAAAGAGTTTTAATTACCGGCGCTGCGGGTTTTTTAGGTTCGCACTTATGCGATAGGTTCATTAAGGAAGAATTCCATGTTATTGCTATGGACAATCTGATTACTGGAAACCTAAGCAATATTGAGCACTTGTTTAAATTGGAGCATTTTGAGTTTTATCATCACGATGTATCGAAATTTGTGCATGTACCGGGTCATTTAGACTATATACTTCATTTTGCTTCTCCCGCTTCCCCGATCGATTACCTCAAAATACCAATTCAAACGCTTAAAGTAGGTTCGTTAGGCACGCATAATTTGTTGGGTCTTGCCAAGGCTAAAGGTGCTTGCATTCTGGTGGCCAGCACGAGCGAAGTTTACGGCGATCCCCTTGTACATCCACAAAAAGAAGATTATTGGGGTAACGTTAATCCTGTTGGCCCTCGAGGTGTATACGACGAAGCCAAACGCTTCCAGGAAGCAATTGCCATGGCTTATCATACTTATCATGGTGTAGATACCAAAATAGCCAGAATCTTCAATACCTACGGACCGCGTATGCGATTGAATGATGGACGCGTATTACCTGCATTCCTGGGACAAGCATTACGTGGAGAAGATTTGACGATTTTTGGCGACGGATCGCAGACTCGTTCCTTTTGTTTTGTTGATGACCTGGTTGAAGGAATTTATCGATTATTGCGTTCTGATTACCATCAACCTGTTAATATAGGTAACCCTAACGAAATAACCATTTCGGAATTTGCTGAGGAGATTATAAAATTGACAGGAACCAACCAAAAGGTAATATATAAACCGTTGCCGGTAGATGATCCTAAGCAACGACAGCCGGACATTACCCGGGCAAAAGAGATTTTAGATTGGCAGCCGAAAGTAAATCGTGCAGAAGGTTTAAAAATTACTTATGATTACTTTCGGAATTTGCCAAAAGAGGAGTTATATAAATCTAAACACCGTTTCGACTAATGGAATCTCTAGATTATTTTGTGCATCAATCGGCAATAGTTGACGAAGGATGCACTATCGGAAAAGGAACCAAGATCTGGCATTTTAGCCATGTGATGCCTAATTGTGTAATTGGTGAGAATTGTAACATCGGTCAGAATGTGGTAATAAGCCCTGAGGTGGTATTGGGGAATAATGTGAAGGTGCAAAACAACGTTTCCATCTACACAGGTGTAATATGTGAGGATGATGTTTTCCTGGGTCCGTCTATGGTATTTACCAACGTTACTAATCCCCGCAGTGCGGTTAACCGCAGGGGGCAATATGCGAAAACCGTGGTTAAGCACGGGGCATCCATTGGTGCTAATGCTACTATTGTCTGTGGACATGATATCGGTGAATTTGCTTTTATTGGAGCAGGAGCAGTTGTTACCAAAACGGTGCCGGCCTACGCCTTGGTGGTTGGAAACCCGGCACGACAAATGGGTTGGATGAGTGAATATGGACATCGCTTGAACTTTGATAAAGATGGTCTTGCTACATGTCCGGAAAGCGGAGAGAAATATCAATTAAAAGATGGTAAGGTTAATAAAATAAAATAATATGGTAGAGGAATTATTAAGCAAAAAGAAAAAGTTAGCCGTAATTGGATTGGGATATGTGGGGCTGCCAATTGCGCTGGAATTTGCCCGTAAGATTTCTGTGATTGGTTTTGATATCAATCAGAAAAGGGTTGATTTGATGAAGCAGAATATTGACCCAAGTTGCGAACTTGAGGCCAAGGATTTTGAAGGGACCGACATAAAATTTACAGCAGATCTGAACGATTTAAAGGAGGCCAACTTCTTTATTGTTGCGGTACCTACGCCGGTGGATAAGCACAATGTGCCCGATTTAAAGCCGGTTTTAAGTGCCAGCGAAACTATAGGTAAAGTGCTGAAAAAAGGAGACTATGTAGTGTTTGAATCTACCGTTTATCCGGGTTGTACTGAAGATGATTGCCTACCGGTAATGGAACGTATATCAGGGCTGAAAATGGGTGTGGATTTTAAACTCGGCTATTCTCCCGAACGGATTAACCCGGGTGATAAAGAACATACCATTACAAAGATCAAGAAGGTGGTTTCCGGTTGCGATGCTGAATCGCTGGATATTATTGCCCGTACGTATGAGATAATTGTTACCGCAGGAACACACCGTGCCTCCAGTATTAAAGTAGCTGAGGCGGCGAAAATTATTGAGAATACCCAGCGTGACCTGAACATTGCGCTGATGAATGAGCTTTCGCGCATTTTTGATTTGATGGGTATAAATACCTATGAAGTTTTAGAAGCGGCTGGAACGAAATGGAACTTCCTGAAGTTCTTCCCAGGTTTAGTAGGCGGACACTGCATTGGTGTTGACCCTTATTACCTTACATACAAGGCAAACGAGTTAGGTTATAACCCGGAGGTTATCCTTGCCGGCCGTCGTATTAATGATGATATGGGTGCGCACGTTGCCCGCAAATTGGTGCAGGCATTGATCAAATTGCATAAACAGGTAGATTCAACACGCGTTTTGGTTATGGGCGCAACCTTTAAGGAAAACGTAAGCGATATCCGTAACTCAAAAGTTGTAGATGTTATCGAAGAATTGAAACGTTATTCCGTTCAAACTGAAGTTACCGATCCTTATGCTGATGCCGTAGAGTTTCACGAAGAGTACGGTATACACCTCCACAAAGAATATGGAACTGATTACGATGCGGTAATAGTAGCAGTTAACCATGAGCAATTCAGCACCCTGGATGATGCCTTCTTTAAGAAGCTGCTGAAAAAGGACGGCATAGTTGTGGATGTTAAAGGTGATCTGAGAAACAAAGTGAAATCGTTTACTTACTGGAGTCTGTAGTAATTATACACAACAACAGCTGATGAAAAAGATATTAGTTACCGGCGGAGCCGGATTTATTGGTTCACACGTCGTACGGCTTTTCGTAAATAATTATCCCGATTATGAGGTGTACAACCTTGACAAACTGACGTACGCCGGTAATCTCGAGAACCTTAAGGATGTGGAGGGTAAACCCAATTACAAATTCGTTAAGGGTGATATAACTGATGCTTCTTTCATTAATGGTTTATTTGATGAGCACAAGTTTTTGGCTGTAGTGCATTTGGCTGCAGAAAGCCATGTAGACCGTTCTATCAGTAATCCTTTGGAGTTTGTTGTTACAAACGTTTTAGGAACTGTAAATCTATTGAATGCGGCCAAGCGTACATGGGAATGTTCAAAGGATAAACCCTTGCGTAAGGACCGTATTTTCTATCATATTTCAACAGATGAGGTTTACGGTTCGTTGGGCGATACCGGTTTTTTTCTGGAGACTACACCTTACGATCCTCAATCGCCTTATAGCGCTTCAAAGGCAAGCAGCGACCACTTTGTTAGGGCCTATTTTAATACCTACAATTTGCCAGTGGTAATCTCAAACTGTTCAAACAATTATGGTTCGCATCAATTCCCTGAGAAATTGATACCGCTGTTTATCCATAATATTAAAAACAACAAGCCACTGCCTGTTTATGGGGATGGTAAATATACGCGCGATTGGTTGTGGGTGGTGGACCACGCCAGGGCCATTGATACTATATTGCACAAGGGTGAATTGGGCGAGACCTATAACATTGGTGGTTTTAATGAGTGGCAAAATATTGAGTTGATACGTTTAATGTGCCGCATAATGGACCGGAAACTTGCCCGTACGGAAGGAGATTCGGAAAAGCTAATAACCTATGTAAAGGACAGGCCCGGACATGACCGCCGTTATGCAATTGATGCTACCAAGCTTAACAAAAACCTGGGCTGGAGTCCATCCGTTACTTTTGAAGAGGGTTTGGAAAAAACTATTGATTGGTATCTGGCAAACGAGGAATGGTTAACGCATGTTACCTCCGGTGCCTACCAGAAATACTATGAACAACAATATGCTTCGCGGTAAGCGTAGCTTATTATATTCGTGCCAACGGGCGCCAAGAATGCCTGTTCGATTCTAAATATGTTTGACAGCAACTATCATCAACGCGATTTATCGGGAAGCAGCTTTTTAGTGACCGGTGGCGCAGGTTTTATTGGCTCCAATTTAGTTGAATACCTGCTGAAATACGGTGCCCGTAAAGTGCGGGTATTCGACAGTTTGGCAACAGGCCGAGTGCAGAATATTGAGCCCTTTAAGTCTAACCCTTCCTTTGAATTTATAGAAGGTGATATACGCGATCTTGCAACTTGCCGCAAAGCCTGTGAGGGTATTGATTATGTATCGCATCAGGCAGCGCTGGGTTCAGTTCCCCGGTCTATCAAAGAACCCTGGAATACCAATGATGTAAATGTTGGCGGCTTTGTGAACATGCTTACCGCTGCCAAGGATTCGGGCGTAAAACATTTTGTATATGCCTCGTCCTCTTCGGTATATGGAGACGAAGCCTCTTTGCCCAAGAGGGAAGAGAAGATAGGTAAGCAACTTTCGCCCTATGCTGTAAGTAAATATGCCAATGAACTGTATGCATCTGTGTTTAGCGCTACATATGGCATGCGTATTATAGGCCTACGATACTTTAATATTTTCGGTCCTAAGCAGGACCCCAATGGCATGTATGCCGCTGTAATTCCGCTGTTTGTTTCGAAAATAATGAGCCGCGAAGAGGTGTTTATTGACGGTGATGGAGAGCAAACCCGGGATTTTACGTTTGTGGAGAATGCGGTACAAGCCAATGTGAAAGCGATGCTCTGCGAAAATCAAGAAGCATTCGGACAAGTTTATAACATTGCCGTTGGTGAGAATTTCTCAGTAAAGCAGTTGTATTCTTCTATTCAGCAGTTATTGGGCAGCGATCATCCTGCCACTTACCGTGAGGCCAGGTTAGGAGATATACGTAATTCGCTGGCTGACATAAGTAAGGCACAGCAATTATTGGGCTACAAGCCTGAATTTAACTTTGGCAAAGGACTTGAACTTACCGTCAACTACTTTAAAGACCTTTATAAGGGATAAGGGGCCTTGCTTCCGCCTAAACCATTATCTTAGTCACAAATTGATTTGTGTTTAATAAGCTTTCAGCACTATTTGGAGGAAAAAAGGAAGCCCCTTCCAGCCTAACGGATTACAGCCTTATGGCTGTTGATATGCACTCACATTTGATTCCCGGGATTGACGATGGCTCACCTGATATGGCTACGACTATCCAAATGCTGAAGCACTTTAAAGAGTTCGGCTTTAAAAAAATAATTACCTCTCCGCATATCATGGCAGACGGCTATGTGAATACCACTGCAATTGTTTTAAGCGGTAGAGATGCCGTAAGGGTGGAATTAGCCAAGCAAAATATAGATATAGAATTCGATGCAATTGCGGAGTATTACGCTGATAGTTCGATGTACGATAAAATTGAGCAGAACGATCTACTGACTTTTGGTAAAAATTATGTGTTGGTTGAGTTCTCCTACCTGCAGAAGCAGAATATGGTTTTTGACCTAATCTATAAATTGCAGTTGGCTAATTACCGGGTAGTATTAGCTCACCCGGAACGATACCCCTACTACTACGAAAGTGGCTTTGATTCCTACTATTCGTTAAAGGACCGCAATGTACATTTTCAAATAAATCTGGGCTCACTGCTGGGGAAGTATGGTAAGGGAGCTAAAAATGCTGCTGAAAAAATGATTGATGAAAAGCTGGTGAACTTTGTTGGTACAGATTTACATAAGCTTACGCAGTTTGATACGTTACAGGAGTGCTTGAAGCTAAAGTATCTCGAAAAAATACTGACGTACGATAAACTGGCGAACAGGACTTTGATTTAAATTAACTTAAGATATAGTAACAACCAGGATATGCCATTTGTTGAAACAGGGTTTACGGGATTGAAAGTTTTTGAACCACGAGTTTTTGCCGATGCCCGGGGCTATTTTTTCGAAAGCTTTAATAAGCAGGTTTTTGCGGCTGAAGGCATAACTACTGAGTTTGTGCAGGATAACGAATCGCGGAGCGCTCGTGGGGTTTTGCGAGGCCTTCATTATCAGCTTAATCCAATGGCACAGGCAAAACTTGTTAGGGTAATAGAAGGTGAAGTGCTGGATGTTGCGGTTGATATCCGCAAGGGCTCACCAACTTTCGGGAAGCACTATTCTATCCTGCTTAGTGCAGAAAATAAAAAGCAGCTATACATTCCCCGCGGTTTTGCCCATGGTTTTGCCGTGTTAAGCGATTCCTGCATCTTTCAATATAAATGCGATAATTTTTATTCGAAGGAGAGTGAAGGAGGCATTTTGTTTTCGGATGCTGAACTGGGTATCGACTGGCAGCTGAACCCGGCAGATATACTGGTTTCGGATAAGGATAAAGTGTTGCCTACCTTCTCAAATTGTCTGACCAACTTTCAATTTTAGAATGAGCAAGATACTGGTAACCGGTGCCCACGGTCAATTAGGTTCTGAACTTAACTTTTTAGCATCGCTAAAGGAAGATGGTGCTTTTAGTTTTTTCGACCGACAAAGTCTGGATATTTATGATGTCGTTGAAATAGACCGGGTATTAGAGTCTGGCGACTATGCGTATGTAATAAATTGTGCTGCTTATACTGCGGTAGATAAGGCAGAAAGCGAAGCAGCAAAGGCATACCAAATAAATGCTGATGGCGCCGGCAATTTGGCTGCGGCCTGTAAAAAATATAATGTGCGCCTGTTACATGTCAGTACTGATTTTATTTTCGACGGAACAATTGGGCGGCCGTTGCAGGAAACTGATGCGCCCAATCCGCTGTCGGTATACGGATCGAGTAAACTGAAAGGTGAGGAACTGGTGATGGCCCGAAACGCAGATGCTATCATTCTGCGGACCTCCTGGGTGTATTCCTCCTTCGGTACTAATTTTGTGAAAACTATATTGCGCCTTTGTAAGGAGCGTGAAACACTGAATGTTATTTACGACCAGGTTGGAACTCCTACCTATGCGAGAGATCTGGCTGCCTTCATCCTGCAGTTGGTAGGTGAAAAAAACTGGGTGCCCGGAATTTACAATTATAGCAACGAAGGGGTTTGCAGTTGGTACGATTTTGCCATTGCTATTCGCGACAATGCGGGCCTTCGTACGAAAATAAATCCCATCCTTACCAAACAATATCCTACACCTGCTACCCGGCCTTTATATAGTGTGCTTAATAAAGCAAAGGTGAAAGAAACCTTTGCCATTGAAATACCTTACTGGCGAGAAAGTTTGCTAAACTGTATGAAGTTGTTGGCATGAGTTATACTTATCACGATATTGATATAACTGAATTGGTTAGGCTGGCACAAAAGGCGGGAGAGGCCATTCTGGGGGTTTATAACGGTCCGTTTGAAATAGAAGTAAAAGGAGATAATAGTCCGTTAACGATTGCCGATAAAAGGAGCAATGAGGTTATTATGGAAGGATTAAATAGGCTTTGGCCAGCAATTCCGGTAATCTCGGAAGAGAACAAGCAGGTGCCATATGAAGAGCGCAAGGAATGGACCCGCTTTTGGTTGGTTGATCCATTGGATGGGACGAAGGAATTTATAAAGCGTAATGGCGACTTTACCGTAAACATAGCCCTGATTGAAAACGGAGTACCTGTACTGGGCGTTGTGTTTGCGCCAGTATTAAATTATACCTGTTTTGGTGCAGCAGGTACTGGCTCTTTTGTTGCAGAAGGTGATGCGGAATTCAAACAAATGACGGGAGGAACGCACTATAGCTTGTTAAAGAAGGTGAAAGTGGTAGCCAGCCGTTCGCACCTGACAGATGATACGCTTGCATTTGTAGAACGCTTAAGAGAACAAGGCAAGGTTGTTGATTTTGTTTCAAAGGGAAGTTCCTTGAAATTATGCATGGTGGCAGAAGGTAAGGCAGATGTTTATCCACGCTTTGGCCCTACTATGGAATGGGATACCGGCGCAGCACATGCTGTAGCCTTATACGCCGGTAGAAGAGTGATTAATGCAGTAACCCATAAACCGCTTACGTATAACAAGCAGGATTTATTGAATCCTTTCTTCATTGTAGAGTAATTTGTTTTATTCGATTTGTTGTTTTACTTTTGCAACATGCAAATGCGTTTTCTGTCTTCACGCATTTAAATAGTAACTTTCCTCCAGTTAGGCTAGTGATAATTTTTAGCCGTCCGTTATAAACATGAACAGCGCAATTAAAAGACAGGCGGATGATAGTATTGTATTTATTAAAGTTTTATGAGTAAAAAGATTAAGAAAGAAAAGAAGAAGGACAAGAAAAAGCATGTCCCTAACAGAAGTAATACGGGCCTGGTGCTTAGTGTTATTAAAGCACTTGGCAAGGATGCAGGCCTGAAAAGCATTTTCCCGAAATTATTGAAGAAGCTAACCCAGGAAGAGGTAATAATTGCCCTGAATGAACTAGACCGAGAAGGTGTAATTCAGATTGAAAACAAAGGTAAGATCAGGCTGCTGCATGTAGATGCCCCACTGGAAGAAAAGAGAAACAAAGGTGGTGGCCGCTACTTTTTCGGCACAGTGGATTTAACCCGCAGTGGAGATGGATTTGTGAGCGTGGACGGATTTGTTAAGGATATTTTTATTCCTAAGAAGTTTGTTCGTACGGCTATGCAGGGTGACCAGGTGAAGGTGCGCATTATTGCGCATGGCCGCCGCCCTGAAGGTGAAATTATTGGTATTGTAAAGCGTTCGCAGGATACCTTTACCGGTAGGGTAGAAGTATTAGAACGTTTTGCATTTTTTGTAGCAGACGACCGCAGGTTGAATACAGATATCTTTGTGCCACTCGACTCCTTACACGGAGCTAAAAGTGATGACCGTGTGATAGTGCGGGTTACCAATTGGAATACCGGTACCAAAAATCCACTGGGCGAGGTGCTGGAAATCTTAACAGGGGGCGCTTCTTCGGACCTAGATATGAAGCGCATTTTGATGGATAATGGCTTTAGTATCGAGTTCCCGAAAAGTGTTTATGGCGAATTGGAAAATGTAAGCGAGGCGATAAGCCCTGCGGAAGTAGCCAAACGGATCGATTTCCGTGATGTGTTAACCTTTACCATTGACCCGGAAGATGCTAAAGACTTTGATGATGCACTTTCGTTCAGAGTTTTGGAAAACGGCAATTACGAGATTGGCGTCCACATTGCCGATGTGGGCCATTATATACCGGAAGGTTCTGAACTGGACAAAGAAGCAGAACGCCGTGGCACCAGCGTTTATTTGCCTGACCGTGTTTGTCCTATGCTTCCAGAAAAATTATCGAACGAGTTATGTTCGTTACGCCCGCACGAAGATAAGTTGACCTTTGCCGCCATCTTTGAATTTGACGATAAGTTAAATATCAAGCACTTTACAATCGCTAAAACTGTTATTCACAGCAATCGGAGATTTACATACGAAGAAGTGCAGCAAATACTGGAAACCGGTAAGGGCGATTATCATGATGAACTAGCTGTACTACTTAAGGTTTCGAAAAAAATTCGTGAACAACGCTTTAAGAACGGAGCTATAGGTTTTGAGAAAGCCGAGGTGCGGTTTAAACTGGATGCAACCGGTAAACCTATAGGCATAGTGCTGAAGATACGGAAGGATGCCCACTTGTTGGTGGAGGACTTTATGCTATTGGCCAACGAAACTGTTGCCAAATTCGGCAGCCGTATAAAAGGAGGTAAGCAGGGTAAACCTTTTGTTTACCGCGTGCACGATAGTCCGGATTTAGGTAAGTTAGAACAGTTTGCTGCAGTAGCTTCAGGATTTGGGTACTCGCTTAAATTTGAAGAACCGAAACAGATAGCCGGCACCTTAAATGCCTTGTTAAAACGTGTAGAAGGAAAGCCTGAGCAGAATGTTATTGAAACCATGGCTATACGCAGTATGGCGAAGGCCGCTTATACAACAGAAAATATTGGCCACTATGGCTTGGCCATGGAATATTATACGCACTTCACTTCTCCAATTCGCCGTTACCCTGATGTATTGGTGCATCGCTTGCTCCATTTGCAATTAACCGGTAGTGATAGAATTGTAGATCGCGATGAACTTGAAACACTTTGTAAGAACTCATCCCTAATGGAACGCAAGGCTATGGATGCCGAACGAGATGCAGTTAAATACAAACAAATAGAATTTTTACAGGATAAAATTGGTTTGGAGTTTGATGGTATTGTTACCGGGGTTATACCTAAAGGCATATTTGTTGAAATGACGGACAACAAATGCGAAGGCATGGTAAGTGTAGATTTGTTAGGGGAGGAGGACTTTGTGTTTGATGAGAAGTTTGTGCGGCTGGTAGGAACACGAACCGGTAAGCGCTATCAGTTGGGCGATAAAGTGAAAGTAAAAATACTTTCGGCTGATATTATTCTGCGTCGTATTGATTTAGATCTGGTTCGTACCAAGCCATAACCTAGGCTACATGCAACACCAACCCTTTTAGATACAACCCTTCCGGGTGAAATATGCTAACTGGATGATCGGCTGGTTGTGTGAGGTAATGCAATACACGAATGGTTCTGCCCGACTCGATCGCGGCAGAAGCCACCGCACCTTCAAACATTTCGCGGTTAACTGCCTGCGAGCAAGAAAAGGTGAACAAGATGCCACCTTTCGCAATCCGCTTTAGGGCGGCCGCATTTAAACGGCTGTATGCCTTAATGGCGTTGTGACGGGCTCCCATATTTTTGGCAAAAGCCGGAGGGTCCAGTACGATTACTTCATACTGTTCTGTGCTGGCCTTCAGAAAATCAAAAATATCTTGTGTATAAGACTGATGTCTTGCCTCATCGCCAAAATTGAGCTGCACGTTTTCATTCGTCCACTCAATCGCTTTTACAGAACTATCCACGGAATGTACCAGCTTTGCCCCGGCTTTTAAAGCATATACCGAGAATCCGCCTGAATAGCAGAATGTATTCAATACTTTTTTGCCGGCGCTGTAGTGGGCAAGCAATTGTCTGTTTTCCCGCTGATCGACAAAAAAACCTGTCTTTTGTCCGAGCACCCAATCCACTTTAAATTGATGTCCATGCTCGGTTACCAGGTTAGGTGAGCTACTGCCAAACAAATAGCCGTCCGCAGGATTATCAGCCGCTCCATGCAGGGTGTTGCTACTTTTATCATAAACTGCTCTCAAATCATTACCATAAAGTGTTTTAAGCGCTTCGGTGAAATGTTGACGCTGATTATACATCCCTACCGAGTGTGCCTGTAATACAGCAGTGCCGTTATAGTAATCGACAATAAGGCCGGGCATGCCATCGCCTTCAGCAAAAATTAAGCGATAAACATTTGTATCCCTACTGCCTGCAAGGCCTGCTGTGCGCCGTACTTCCAAAGCAGTTGTAAATTTCTCCAACCACAGCGCTTGCAGGTTATTGGTTTGTTTGAAACTGAAAATTCGCACCGCTATGCTGCCGGTGCTGAAATGACCTGTGGCAAGGTAAGTCCCATCTTCCGAGAACACTTCCACAACATCTCCGTTCTGCAATCCCTTATCTGCGCGTTTAATAGCTCCCGAGAAAATCCAGGGATGGAAACGTTTAACCGCCTCAGTTTTATGACGATGCAAAACGATGGAAGGGAATTGGCCCATTGAACAGAGAATTTTGGACAAAGAAAGAAGAAATTATTGCATGGTATGGACGCTCATCTGTTGAAAAAAAACCTTCGTAATACCATTGCAGGCAGTACAAAACCATAATTTCGTTTTTAAGAAAGTAAACCAATACATGGCTGACCAACAAAAGTTTATTGAAAGTATACAAGCAGGTTACGACTGCAAAGGTGATTATATAGTTTTGGGCTGTGCTATGCTGGACGGAAAGGCGGTTGACGGCACGCTGGTTAAAGCACCACTGAAAACCTTTAACAGGCACGGTTTGATTGCCGGAGCAACGGGCACAGGCAAAACCAAATCGCTCCAAATGATTGCCGAGCAACTGTCGGCGAAAGGTGTTTCAACACTTTTAATGGATATTAAGGGTGACCTTAGCGGTATAGCCATGCCAGGCACTTCGAATCCTAAAATCGAAGAACGCGCTCAAAAAATTGGAATTACCTGGAAGGCATCCGGCAGTCCGGTTGAATTTTTAAGTTTAAGTAAGGAAGGAGGTGCAAAGCTACGTGCTACCGTGTCGGAATTCGGGCCCGTACTTTTTTCAAAGATTCTTGCATTGAATGATACACAGGAAGGTGTGGTTTCCATCATCTTTAAATATTGCGACGATAAGCAGTTGCCTTTGCTTGACCTTAAGGACTTTAAAAAGGTAATGAATTACATTACTAATGAAGGTAAGGACGAGATAGAGGAAAATTACGGTAAAGTCTCTACGGCAACTACCTCTACTATTCTGCGGAAAATTATTGAGTTGGAGCAGCAAGGTGCTGAAACCTTTTTTGGTGAACGCAGCTTTGAGGTAGATGACTTATGTCGATTAGACGAGAATGGCCGTGGTATGGCTTCTATACTTCGTCTTACTGATATACAAGATAAGCCTAAGCTTTTTTCAACCTTTATGCTTTGCCTATTAGCGGAAATATATGCCACGTTTCCTGAAGAGGGTGATGCCGATCGCCCGAAACTGGTAATATTTATTGATGAGGCCCATTTGATATTTGACGAAGCGAGCAAAGCGCTGCTTGACCAAATTGAGACCATTGTTAAACTAATCCGATCGAAAGGCGTGGGTATTTTCTTTATTACGCAAAACCCAACAGACGTTCCGGACAGTGTGCTGGCCCAGTTAGGTATGAAGGTACAACATGCCTTGCGTGCTTTTACTGCTAAGGACCGCAAGCAAATTAAGCTGACAGCAGAGAATTACCCCCTGACGGAGTTCTATGAAACGGAAAACCTTTTGACCGAGTTGGGAATAGGCGAGGCCCTAGTAACGGTATTGAGCGAGCGAGGCAACCCAACACCGTTGGCAGCTACCCTAATGCAAAGCCCGGCCAGCCGGATGGATGTGCTTGCTCCCCAGGAAATGCAACAGATTATTGATAGCTCCTTTCTTGTTAAGAAATACAATGAGGTAATTGACCGTGAAAGTGCTTTTGAACTGCTGAACAATAAATTAAAAAAGGTTCAAGTAAACGAGCAGCCGGCTACTAAACCGGGGAAGGCGAATACAGATTCGTCTGATTCAGATTCAGTATTGAAGAAAAGTGCCGACGCAATCGGGGATTTTGCAAAAAGCGGAGCCGGTAAGCTTATTATAAAGGAAGTTACGCGTGGAATTTTAGGTGTATTAGGCTTTGGCGGCAGGCGTAGATAACTTGTCGATCTTGTTTTACAGTGGATCTTGCACCATCCTTAGGGCACTAAATTCCCTCTCGTTGTCTACTTTTTAATACCCTCTTTCGTGCTCCCAACCTTCCTTTTACGACAAAATTTGAAAAAGGTTAAAAAAAAATTATTAATTGATTTCTAATGTTTTAGGCCAAGTTTTGGTGCCTTAATCGGATTTAACATCTGATTCGACTTGCCTTTATGGAACAATAATGGTTATTTTAACCAAATTAAACTTGGATCTAATCCGAGCTTGATAAAGGATTTCCTGACACAAACGTATCATTATGGGCACATTTACTTCTACTATTTCTTGCGGCTGTTTTAATAACGGCCATTTCTATGGCGCAGGTCTCGGTTACGGCAACGGCCGGAACTGTTGGACCAACTTCTTATACAACAGTAAGCGGGGCAATAACTGCGATTAACGCCGGAACGCACCAAGGTGCTGTTACCATTACGGTTAACAGCAGTACCACCGAGCCGGCAGCTACTCAAGCATTGTATGCCTCCGGTATCACTACTGCCTCCTACACATCCGTTACAATCAAGCCGGGTGCTGCGGGTGTGGTAATAAACTCTGCAGCTACTCCCACCACAAGCAGAGCTATTATTGATCTGTTGGGAGCGGATAACGTAACTATCGACGGTTCGTCGAATGGTACATCAAGCCGCGACCTTACAATTCAAATTAATGGCACAACGAATAACGTGCCGGCAGTTCGTCTTGAGGGGGGAACAACGGCTGTTGCTTTAGGTTGTAACAATATTATAATCAAGAACTTGATTATAATAGGTAATAGCAATACTAATACTGGTATGGCCGGTATTTATGCGGGATCTGCCTATTCAAGCACGACTGCCAGCAGTACCTTATCTACCTCAGGTTCGGCTGCGGATTATGATAATGTTACTATACAGAATAACGATATCCGTAAGTGTTACTATGGTATTTATTTCGCAGGTACAGCGGGCAATCCAGGAGATAACCTCAAGATTCTTAATAATTACCTGGCAAATACAGGAGCAAACATTATTACTTTCAGGGGGTTATATGTAACGGGTACCTACGGAACGGGCTCATCTGCTGCAACCGCAGCTTTGATTCAAGGCAACAATATTACTACTGTATATAACACCGGTTCAAACATCGCTGCTGTTGAGATTGCAGCACAGAACCAATCATTGGTGTTTGATAAAAATAAGATTCATGATGGCAGCAACCCTAACACAGGTGGTTGGGGCTACTATGGTATTCTTCTAAGCTCTGCAACAGTTAACACCGGTGTAGTTATTTCCAATAACATGATTTGGAACCTGTTTGCCAATGGATGGAACTCAAATAATACCGACAACCCACATGGCATTATGGTAAACGCAGCCGTTACAGGTCTGAAAATTTACTATAATACTATCCGGATGAACGGTGCCGTTAGTGCCAGTTCACGGGCTTCCTGCATTAATGTTAATTCCAGCACTGCTACCTTGGATGTGCAGAACAATATTCTATCCAGTGAAATTACTGGTGGTACCGGAGTGGACATGGCTTGTATTTACCATAATGGCGGGACTTTAAGTTCAATGTTTACTGGTCTGAACTATAATGATTACTACTTTACTGGTAATAATAAGGTTGCCCGTAATTCGAGTGCCGGAACAAACTATGCCAATTATTCTGCTTGGACCACTGCAACAGGTAAGGACGCGAATTCGTTAAATGTGAACCCTGTGTTTGTTTCAGCCGCCGATCCTCATGTGCTCAGTTCAAGTACTCTTAATACAAAAGCTACTCCGATAGCAGGATTTACGACGGATATTGATGGTGAAACAAGAAACGTTACCGTGCCTGATATCGGAGCCGATGAAATTTTCCCTGTTAACAATGATGCTACACCGATAGCACTAGGAGCAGGTATTTGTCCGGGCAGCAGTCCGGTGGTGGCTACCATTAAAAATCTGGGGCTCAACACCCTTACATCTGTAAGCGTTACCTGGAGCGTTAATGGCGTTTCACAGGGCACTGCTAATTTTACAGGGTTAAGTGTGGCACAAGGAGCAACAACTAACCTTACACTTGGGAATTATACATTTGTTGGAGCTACTCCATATACCTTCCTGTTTGTTACTTCGTTACCAAATGGCGTTTCGGACGACAATACTTTGAATGATTCTTATACTTCCCCTGCTGTACAAACTGGCCTTTCCGGCACGTATACCGTAGGGACGAGCGGAAATTTTACGTCACTTACTGCTGCCGCAAATGCCGCAAATGCATATGGCCTTTGTGGACCAACCGTTTTCAGCTTAACTGATGCTACCTATAGTGGTTCAGAAACATTCCCCATTGTAATTAATGCACTGGCTGGGAGCAGTGCAGTAAATACCCTTACAATTAAGCCTGCTGCTTCTAATAACGCTACTATAACAGGTGCCTCAACAACTTCATTACTGAAATTGAATGGCGCAGATTATATAATTATAGATGGTAGTAACAGTGGCGGTTCATCGCAAAATCTGTTATTTAATAATACCAGCGCTACAGGCACCACAGCTGACTTGTGGATTGGCAGTGCAAGTGCGGCCGATGGAGCGACTTACAATATCGTGAAGAATTGTAAGTTCAGCGGGGTGTTCCAAACCACTATAGCTGGCATTATTGCCGGTAGCGGAACTACCCCCGGTAACGCTGGTGAGGCACAAAATTCAAACAATACCATTCAAAATAACTCCTTTATCTCTACTCAAAATGGGATGTATGTAAACGGAGCTGTTGCCAATGACCCTAACTGGTTAATCACAGGCAATACATTCGGCTCTACTGTAGTTGGCGAAAAACTGAATTTCCGTGGTCTAATTCTTTTAAATGTTCAGAATTTCGCAATTACCGGTAATACCATTTCGGGTGTCGTTTCTACGACTGGGTCTACCGCAAATATGTCAGGTATTCAAATTGGCGGAACAGTTTCAGGGGGTACGATATCTGGAAACAAAATCTCCGATATTAAGCAAATAAACACTTCTGGATATGGTGCTTTGGGTATTAATTTAGGCACATCTTCAACGGCCGCAAACATTTCGGTATTTAATAACTTTATTTCGGATGTGGCCGGTTATGGATTTAACGGCGTAACCGTATCAGATAATGGTTATGGTATCATATTAACCGCCGGAGGTGGCTATAATATTGACTTTAATACGGTTAATATGGCTACCAATCAAACTGCTGCAGGCGGTTTACCTGCTGCTATTAACATAACTTCGGGCGTAACCACTGCCGGTTCGGTTAATTTACGTAATAACATCTTTAGTATTCCGGCTACAGTTGGTACTAACCGATACGCCATCTATTCTGCCGCTGCCAACACCGTATTTGGGGTAATAAATTACAACGACTATTATACCAGCGGAACAAACTTAGGTTATGTAGGCGCAACCAACCGTACTAACCTGGCAGCAATTCAGGCAGGCTTCGGTGGCAACGCAAATTCGATAAGTGTATTGCCGGTATTTATTTCGGCTACAGATTTACATGTAGTGCCCGGTAGCAACGCGCTTTTGAGCAATGTAGGTTTAACCGTTGGGGGAATTACTTCGGATATTGACGGAGAAGTTCGTTGTCCTGGTGGCGGCTGTCCAGGTGCTTCTGCTGCACCTGACTTAGGTGCTGATGAATTCGTTATTCCGAATGATGATGCAGGTGTTACGAACTATGTAGGCCCCTTCTGCCCCGGTAGCCAAACAGTACAGGTAGTAGTTAAAAACTATGGGATAGCAACGCTTACATCGGTAGATGTAACCTGGAGCGTAAATGGAATAGGCCAGGGTACTGTTAACTTCCCTTCAATTAGTGTTGCCTCCGGTGCCAGTACTACTGTCACCCTGGGTAGCTACACATTTGTGGGTGCAACTAACTACACTATTGCGGCTTCTACCTCTAATCCGAATGGTGTTGTTGACGCCGTGCCAGCAAATGATGCTTTCACCAGCGCTACTTTCCAAACCGGTTTATCAGGCACTTACACAGTTGGCGCTGCCGGTAACTTTGCAACGCTTACTGCAGCAGCCAATGCAGCTAATACATATGGTTTGTGTGGACCAACCGTATTTAGTTTAACCGATGCCACTTATGGCCCGTCCGAAACTTTCCCTATTACGTTTAATTCTTTGGTTGGTAGCAGTGCAGTTAATACACTTACCATTAAGCCTGCTACAGGTAACAATGCAACTATAACTGGTACCTCTACAGGAGCCTTGCTTAAGTTAAATGGTACCGATTATGTAACAATTGATGGTAGCAATAACGGCAGTTCAAGCCAGAATTTAACCTTTAACCACACCAGCCCAACCGGAACTACCGTGGATTTATGGCTGGGCAGTGCCAGTGCAGTTGATGGTGCTACTAACAACACAATTAAGAACTGTAAATTTAGCGGCGTATTCCAGGCAACAGTTGGCGGCATACTCGCCGGCAGCGGAACTACGGCAGGTAATGCGGCTGAATCTCCTAACTCGAATAACACTATTCGCAACAACACATTTATTTCAACTCAAAACGGCATCTATATTTCAGGCGCTGCCGCCCTTGATGCTAATTGGATAATAACCGATAATACCTTTGGCTCAGCGAATGCAAGCGAGAAACTGAGCTACAGAGGCTTGTTTATTGGTGGTGCTCAAAACGCACAGATTACTAATAACACCATTAAAGGCGTAGTGTCAACTACAAGTTCTTCTGCCACTGTAACCGGTATCCAGGTAAGTGGCACCTTGTCTGGTGTAACTATCAGCGGTAACCGCATTTCTGATATCAAACAGGTTAATACCACCGGTTGGGGTAGCAATGGTATATACCTTGCTGCTACTTCTACAGCTTCTAATGTTAACGTGTTCAATAATTTTATTTCAGATGTAGCGAGCTACGGTTACGATGATTTTACTGAATCTGATAATGGTTACGGTATCATGGTGTCAACCGGCGGTGGTTATAATATTTACTACAACACTGTAAATATCAATACCGCTCAAACCAATACGTTGGGTTACCCGATGGCAATAAATGTCGCTGCTGCTATCACAACTGCCGGTAGTATAGATCTGCGCAACAACATCTTTAACGTGAGTGCTACAGTTGGTGCGGAGCGATATGCTATTTATAGTGCTGCGGCTAATACCGTTTTTGCCGCTATTGATTACAACGATTACTTTACAACCGGCAGCAATTTGGGTTATATCGGATCTAATCGTGTTGACCTTGCTGCGATACAAGCCGGTTTTGGCAGTAATGCTAATTCTAAGAGCATTTTTCCTGTGTTTACTTCCACAACTGATTTACACCTGCCTCCGGGTGCCAACGTTGCGCTCAATAACCTTGGCGTAAACATTGCTGCGGTAACAAGTGATATTGATGGCGACGCCCGTGGTGCTGCACCTGATATGGGAGCCGATGAGTTTACGCCATTAGCCAACGATGCTAGTGTTTCTGGCCTTATTTCACCTTCCGGCTCAGGTATTTGTGGTGTAGCTGGCCAAAATGTAGTGGTGCAAATTGTAAACAATGGCACCAATGCAATCAGCAACTTCCCGGTGGTGGTAACTGTTACAGGTGCCATTACCCAAACATTGAATGCCACCTATACAGGAACCATTGCTTCGGGTAATTCTGTAAACTTTACTGTTGGTACGCTTAATATGAATGGCAGCGGAGGAACTTACACCTTTAATGCCCAAACCAACCTGGCTGGCGATCAGAATACAGCAAATGATGCCATGCCAACTGCCAGTGTGGTTACTATTAATCCTTCAGTTAATTTTACTGCTACTCCTTCTCCGGTGTGTCTGGGTCAGTCAGCAGTGCTGAATGCTACAGCCACCTCTGGTGGTTCCTTCTCCTTTGTGAACAGCGGATCGTCAGGAAACGTGAACGTGGCTGTAACCGATAATAATACCGTAGGAGCTACCAGTACTATAAACCTGACAGGAACTTCGGGAGTTGTAACTGCTACAACTGCTGTTAAAGTAACGCTTAATATCAACCATAGTTGGGTAGAGGATCTGGATGTGTTCCTGGTTGATCCTTCAGGTACCCGTGCTATAGAACTGACTACTGATAACGGTGCTGACGGTACAAACTTTACCAATACCGTTCTGCAAACCGGTGCTGCTACCAGCATTACAACGGTTACCCCAGCTGATGAGCCATTTACTGCTACTTATTCACCTGAAGGCACTGTAACTGTTGGTCCTAATCTTACCGGTGCAGCTCCTGATGAAGCGGGTTCGTATTCAGGTATAATTCCGGCCAACCCGCTGGTTGGAGCCGCTCTAACTGGTAACTGGACATTACGTGCATTTGATGATTATGGTTTAATTTCCGGAACCCTGGTAAGTTGGTCGTTACAACTATCGGATAACGTTTCCGGTAACTTTACCCATGTTTTTAGTGGTCCTGGTACAATTGGCAGTGTTACTTACAGTGGAGTTGATAATGCTACCGGTGAAGCAACAATTACCAACACTCCTGCAGGCACCCAAGCTTTCAATGTAGTTACAACCGGACCTACCGGATGTTCTACTTCTAAGAACTTAAACGTGCAGGTAAACGCCTGCACCAACACCTGGGAAGGTGATGTGGTGGGTGATGCTACGAATTGGTTTAACCCGGGCAACTGGAGTTTGAACTTTGTGCCTAACACCTGCGGCGCCGACGTGCTTATTCCTACATCGCCTGTAGGTGGTGTGTTCCCTGTGATTAATACAACCAGTCCTTCGGTTGGTGATGTAACCGTGCAGGCTAACGCCAACATCACGATTAACGCAGGCAAAACCTTATCGCTGTGCGGTAACTGGGTAGGCGGATCAAGTTCAGCCAGCCAGATACTTGGCGCCGGCACTGTGGTACTGGCTGCCACTGCTCCGCAACAACTGTCGGGCAAAACAGAATTCCAGAACCTGCAACTCAATAACCCAACGGGTGCTACCTTACAGGCAGGCAGCCGCTTCGACATCTTTGGCGAAG
>JBGAIB010000013.1:0-84083 GCA_044225825.1 Chitinophagales bacterium | reverse complement strand
GGGCAAATACAGCGGTTTGCAGAAGAAGAAATAGAAAAAGAAGATTCAACCGCATGTGCCTCATAGATTTAATTATTACAGGATACTTTCTATTCCTTCACAAACTTCCTCACCACCTGCTGCGTACCGCTTTTTAGTTGCAGCACATACATTCCGGTGCTTAGGACGGAAATGTCAATCTCAGTTTCGCTCCTGCTCATGTTCTTTTACCAGGCGGCTATCAATACTAAACACCTGCGCTTGCATAGCGCCTGTGAAATTCCCAGCACCTGTAAATTACTTTACCGGGTTGGGGTAAACTGCACACCGGTTCAAGTGCGGGTCATCCACACCCAGCCAGACCGCTCGCCGCCGGTTTCAATTTTGTTAGTTTCCCTTCGCACCCTAAATATACCTTTTTGAGAAGATACAGCCCGCAAAAAAGAATGGTATTGATTGCGGTTTAGCGGCCGCTCGCATTGCCGCTGCCATTACCACCATCATACGGCATGGTAAACATTGCCGCCGAAGCCTACAAAGCCCGGTATCCCGGTCAACAAAAGAAACAACGCCATAATAGTAGGCTACATCATCCTCTGATAGATTACTGCTGAAAACGGTTTGAAAACTTAACCCGCCATCATTCGATTTTAATATTGCATTCCGGCAGGTTACTATCAGCGTAGTATCATCAATAAACCCTAAATCGGCATACGAATTGATACCCGGTAGCATCGAAAGTTGCTGCCAGGTTTGGCACCTGTCCGTGGAACGCAACAAATATAAATTTCCGGAAGAGTAGTAGTGACTACTGGATTTACCAAGCACATAGAAAACCGAATCATTCAACATTTTAAAACACATGGTAAAATAGTAGCAACAGTTAATATGATCGACATACCAACTCAAGCCTCCGTCGGTCGTTTTGGTTATGTTATTATCATAGTAATACGCACCATAACCTTCCAGTGTAGAAGAAAATGCCGTCATATAGCCAACATCTTCTCCCCCGGGTAAACCGGTTGGCATGGGCCACCAACTTACTCCACCATCAGTTGTTTTAAGCATACCGCCCATTACACTGTTGGATGTTATAAACCCGGTATTGCGCCCAACAAAAGTCAGCGTTTTAAACGCTGCTCCTTTATAGGTGGAATCAATTGAATTGGTCTCAAAAAAATCGTTGGATTTATAAATGTTGCCCGAACTGCCAAGAACAAATCCTGTATCGCCAAAAAAGGTGCCTTGTATCATGCCACCTGCGGGCACCAGGTTGGCCGCAGGAAGAATTTCTTTCCAGGATTGGGCAAATACAGCGGTTTGCAGAAGAAGAAATAGAAAAAGAAGATTCAACCGCATGTGCCTCATAGATTTAATTATTACAGGATACTTTCTATTCCTTCACAAACTTCCTCACCACCTGCTGCGTACCGCTTTTTAGTTGTACTACATAAATTCCGGTGCTTATGCCGGAAATGTCAATCTCGTTTTCGCCTTTATCCAGCCATAGTTCTTTTACCAGGCGGCCATCTACCGAATAAATTAAGCCGGTACCCGTAGCTTCCATCCCTGTAACTTGCAACCAGGTTGATGCCGGATTGGGAAACACAAGAACATCTTCAATAAGCGATTCGCTCATGCCACTAATGGCACCACAAATGCTCACAAAATTGCCACCCGTCCATTTTGCAATTCTGTTCAGTGTATCACCATTCATTTCTATAAAGGGACCACCTACATATAATTCATTTTGATAAACGCCCATACAGTTGATGGTATAATTGGATTGTGTAGTTTGACCCAACCCGCACCATTCATGGCCATCCCAACGGGCAATTCCTTTTATGGGCATACCCCCTGTGATGGTAAATTGACCACAGGCATATAAATAGCCATTGTAAATTTGCAAATCGTAAATGGCTGCATTTAAACTGCTCATTCCTCCTCCTGCATCGCTCCAACTAGTACCATCCCAGCGAACAATCCCATCGCCCGCATTACCTGCCGACTTAAAAATTGTTCCCGCCACATATAACTCATTGTTATAAACCTCCAAATTGCCCACGCCGGCTATGCTACCGGTAATACCATTGCTAAGGGGCCACCAGCGGACGCCATCCCACCGTGCGATTCTTTCAAGGCCATTTGCCCACATATTACCACCAATGTATAAATCGCCATTATAAGCAACCGCATCTGCTATCGCAACACCTGTCCATTTTGTGGTGTCCAAAGCTGCCCAATTATCCCCCCCTAACCATTTAGCAATATAACTGGCGGCAATTCCGTTAATGGAATCAAATCCGCCCATTACGTATACGTCATTTTTATAACTATAAAATTTAGCAGCTCCGCCATAATCAAATATGGCAATGGTATCCAACTTCGTTCCATCCCACAGATAAACTGGATTGATACCAAACATTACGGAATCGTGTAAACGAAGCATGGATAAACCAGGATAATGCCCCTGCAAAAAATCTATGGTATCCCATGCTGTGCCGTTAAAGCAGGCAGCGTAGCTTACCTTTTTACTGTCCACACTATCAAATTCGCCAAAGGCATACAACAAATTTGCACTTGTATCTCCAATTAACCGTTTGGGGTAATAGTTAAAATTGCCAACCTTGCCCCAGTGTTGTGCAAATACAGAAATACCTAGGACTGATTGTGCTAGTAGTAATAAGAATACAAGTTTCAACTGTACACCTTGCGCCATAAAAAATTCATCTGCTTTAAGCGACATCGCTTTCAAGTAGCTAAACAAATTGGTATTGTAGACGCCCCGAAGCACAGTAATCGGGCGCGTAATCACTGAGTTTCATCCAAATATACAAAATTATTCATCTATCCAAATTGTTGGTGCACATCCATTTGTTAAATAATGCCCACTGTGTCCATTTTGCCTTTCCCCATGGCAGCGTCCGGATAGTGTCAGGATCCTGTCGGCACAAATATTTTTATGAAATTATTTTTGAAACTTTATTTCCTTTTATTACCTTTACACCCGCGCACCTGTTCTTTGACATACCTGTAAACACTAACCCGCCCTTGGGGCAAGGGCAAACCATGCCCCTACCCACCCCGCAAATGGCTTAAATTCTCGGCGCGGCGCTAAAACCTCAGCCAAACCTCAGCCAAACCTCAGTCGGCACCACTAAAACCAACTAACTTTCAATTACTTATGCCTTAACTGGCCCTGCTTATTTGCTGCTTTTACCTAAGCATTTTATCAGCCTACAGGCTTAGTATTGACTGATTTTACGCTGAGGTTGGCTGCACAAATGCACGCTACCGCAAAATGGGTGATAGGGTACAACAAATTGATTTTTGCCAATCAATTCCTATCATTTCCCATCAAACCCAATCATTCCTTAGCACATGGCCACCTATCGTTATGCTAATCGCTAATTAACCCACAACGCGCCAAAGCTGTCCCCCTTTGTGCGTTTGCCGTTTTGCATAGCCATAGGGGGACGAGAAAAAAACAAGATTTGCATAGCCGGTTGAATAGTCTTGTTTTTTTCGGAGGGGGTAAACACTTCATCAATTATTAATTTTTAATTATCCTCTATTCTTCTGTGGTGAAACTGTATTCGGCTGTTCAACTGGAAACAGAAAACTGTAGACTGTAAACGTCACTCGGCTGTTCAACTTTAAACTTTCAATTTTAAACTTTAAACAATCTCAAATCAGCGTTCTATTCCCTTTTCCGTGGACTTCTTTACCCCACTACCCACGGAATGCCTTTTGCGGCAGACGCCTCATGCGGTTTGATGGAAAGAATTGTTTGGTTACCGGCGCGGGTTCTGGTATTGGCCGGGCCACGGCCCTGCAGTTAGCAGCCGAAGGCGGCAAAGTAATGGTAGTAGACCGCAACGAGGACGGCGGCGAAGAAACCGTTGCCCTGATAACCAAAGCCGGTGGCACGGCAGCCTTCTGTAAAACCGATGTGGGGCTGGAGCACGAAGTTATCGCCTCTGTGCAACATGCATTTGAAAAATGGAAGAGCATAGACGTGCTGGTGAACAACGCCGCTATGATGACCTTTAAAAAAATTACAGAGCTTAAGCTGGAAGAATGGAACGAGGTAATGGCCGTTAACCTGCGCTCGGTGTTTTTGTTTTGCAGCTACACTATACCGCGCATGAAACGCGGTGCTATTGTAAATGTAAGCTCGGTGCATGCCCACCAAAGTACCCCGAATGTAATACCCTATGCGGCCAGCAAAGCAGCTATAGAGGCCTTTACACGTGGCGTTAGTTTGGAATATCCCGCCACCCAGGTGCGCATTAACTGCGTAGCACCCGGTGCGGTTGATACGCCTATGCTGTGGAACAACCCCAATATTAAAAGCGGGGCCGAAAAAGTGGAAGGCGCTGTAGGTAAACCCGAGAATTTGGCAGCAGCTATTTGTTTTTTGGCTTCGGCCGAAGCTGCTTATATAAACGGCACCACGCTGGTGGTAGACGGAGGGCGGTTGGATATACTTTAATTAAACGCTATGGGTTCAAGTCAATTTATGTTTGCTACCGGTATCGAAAACAGCTACCCGGTAATTGCCCTGCCCGATGGCACCCTGCATCGGGTGGACGAGATGGACAAAACAGACCACTACAAATACTGGGCTACCGATTTTGAACTGGTAAAGGATATGGGACTAAAGTTTTTGCGCTATGGTCCGCCCTATTATAAAACCCACACCGGCCCCGGCACCTACGATTGGGATTTTACCGATGAAACCTTCAACCGTTTAAAAGAACTGGAGATAACACCCATTGTAGACCTCTGCCATTTTGGAGTGCCCGACTGGATGGGCAATTTTCAGAATCCCGATTTCCCCCAACTGTTTGCCGAATACGCACAGGCCTTTGCCAAACGTTTTCCGTATCTGCAGTTCTACACACCCATTAACGAGATCTTTATTGCCGCTACTTTTAGCGCGCAATATGGTTGGTGGAACGAAAGGCTGAGCTCCGATAAGGATTTTGTAACAGCGATAAAGCACCTGTGCAAGGCCAATGTGCTGGCCATGCGCGCTATACTGGCCATTCAACCCGAAGCAACGTTCATACAAAGCGAATCATCGGAATACTTTCATGCAGCCAACCCCGATGCCAATACATTGTGTTATTTTTTAAATCAAAAGCGTTTCCTCTCGCTCGACCTTACCTATGGTTATCCGGTAAGTGTAGTGATGTATGAATACCTGATGGAACATGGAATGACCAAGCAGGAATACCACTGGTTCCACCACAACCAGGTTAAGGCACGCTGTATAATGGGCAACGATTATTATATCACCAACGAGCACCGCGTTTTTCCGGATGGACGGCACGAGCCTTCGGGCGAAATTTTTGGTTACTATGTTATTACCCGGCAATACTTCGACCGTTACCACCTGCCCATTATGCATACCGAAACCAACCTGCGCATGCCCGACAGCGAAAAATGGTTACATAAAGAATGGGCCAACGTACACCGCCTAAAGCAGGACGGCATACCGGTAAGCGGCTTTACCTGGTATAGCTTGCTGCATCAGGTGGATTGGGACAGCGCCCTGCGCGAAAACAAAGGCGTGGTGAACGACCTGGGGCTCTATGATTTAAACCGCCGCATTATGCCCGTAGGCGAAGCCTACAAAAAACTCATCAGCGCATGGCAACAACCACTGGCCGAAGAGAGCTACGGTTTGTTGTTTAGATATTGAGGACTCCATTCAACGCTTAACCATATTTTTTATCGCCACAAAGGCACAAAGAATTTAAGTTAAGGAATGGAGGGTAAGATCGTCAACCTTAAACTTGAAATCTTAAACTTGAAACTAAAAGCATCTGACTCGAAAATCAAAGATCTTAGGTCAAATGCCTGTCTTAGGAGTAGAAGGAGGCACCCTACATCATCGTGTGTGTTTTGCTATATTGCAGCATGAACTTTCTTAAAAAGTTATTTGCCCCCTCCGAACAAAAATCGGCGATGCCGGAGTATAGCAGCGCTGAAGTAAAACGCTATTACGAAGAATGGACCGAGCGTTATATTGAATCATTTGGCGAGGTGTTCCAGGGCCGCAGCGCACTGAACCTGGATGAGTTGATGGACTATTATATAAAGTCTGCCGGTTTTAAACCCGGTATGAAACTGGTAGATGCCGGTTGCGGTATTTGTGGCCCCGCTATTATGCTGGCAAAAAAACTGGATGTGCAGATTGACGCCGTTACCATTTCGGACGAGCAGGTAAAAATTGCCCGCGAGAAGGTTAAAGCAGCAGGATTAGAAGACCGCATTAAAGTTTACCAGGGCGATTTCCATACCATGGATCAATTGCTTCCAAATAACCATCATGATGCAGTTTATTTTCTGGAAGCATTTGTGCATTCGCCTGATACCGATAAAGCCGTGCAGGCTGCTGTTAACGTGTTGAAACCTTTTGGCTTTGTGTATATAAAAGACATGTTCCATGGCACGGCCCGCAGCGAAGAGGAAAGACAACTGATTGAACAAGTAGTAAAGAACTCCTGCGATGCTTACCGGTTGAATGTAAAGAAGCTGTATGAAGTGGTGCGCTCGTTTGAAAAAACAGCTGTGCTGTTCAACTTTATAAAGCAGTTGGATATTGAAGCAGAATGGGAAACCGGCAACAACTTTGTACGCCGTAACGATCTGCCCATCTATAAAGGCACCGATAAAACCTTTTACGACTTAAAGTATCTTGACTTCTACGAAATAAAAGCTACTAAGCTTGCTTAAATAAGCGGTCAACCAGCGAAGCAAGAAATCCTTTTTTAGGCGTATACAAGTCGACGATCTGCTGCTCGCTGATACGCGCCGGTGTAAAGGGAACTTGTTTAGATGTATAACCTTCGGCATGCACTATATAATTAGCCTTAGGGTCGCCTATCCAGGCCTTGTTGAGGTAATAGTTGTTATAGAAATTTTCATCTACCGCAATTTCATAAACCTCGTTCAGGTTCTGTTTGTTAGGTGCAAAGTAGTGGATGGCCTGTGCAGCTTGCGGTATAACATTAAACGAAGCGGCCACCCTTGTTTTACCTGAAGCATTTGGTTCGCTGCCATGCAGTAAACGATGGTCGTACATCACCACTTCGCCGGCCTTCATGTGCAGGGGGGTTAAGTACTTCAACACATCCGGCTGCTGAATAATAAAAATAGGCGGAAGGTTGGAGCCCCGCATGGAGGGCGTTATACGATGTGTGCCTTTAAAAATTTTAAGCAGGCCGTTCTCTTCGGTAGTATCCACTAAAGGTGCCCAAAGGTTCAGCGAGCTGTATTGCGTTTCATCTACAAAGCTCCAGTCCTGATGCGGATATACGCGGCTGTTGGGGTCGCTTTTTTTGGTTACAAAACCACAGCCAATAGCACGGTAGTTCACCAAATACTTTTGCAGGTATTTCTGGAACATGCCGTTCAGCTTGTCGTAAATCTCCTTCTTAATTTCCGGAGATTGGATTTCGAGTGTGTTATGAAAGCCGGAAAAGTCTTCGCCCGTTGTTTTGGCAAACAAGTCGGTCATTTCTTTAATAGCCGCTTCATCAAATGCCTTTACAATTACATAGCCATCCCTCTCGAATTGCTGTTGCTGTTTATCATCTGCAAAAACCCGCATGGTAAGTGGTATTTATTAAGCGCCGAAGGTAGTCTTATTTCATCCCAAACTGCAACACACGAATGTTGCAAGAAAGGTCTGCCACTATCAGCAGCATGAATTTAGTTGCCTTCTTGCGCTTGTTGTTTTTTTAAATCGGTAATCCAGGTAGCCACCAGTGTTACACCTTCGTTATCGGTAACCGTGCGGCCCATTTGCGGCATCTTAACGCCTAATTCCGTTGCAGCCATACGGCAAATGATAATCGATTCACCCGGACTGCCCGGTACAATGTCGTACTTCAGGTTGCAGGAGCCACGCCCTGCCGATGGCGGCGATTTGAATACACCGTAGGTTTCCATGTTTTGGTTATCGCGGTTTAAATGCAAACCCGATACATACGCCGGGCCGTGCGCATTATGGCAGTGGGCACAGTTAATATCCAGATACGATCGCACCCTGGCCTCCTGCTCCGCCGAGGTATCGCGCCAGTTTACAAAAACAGGTGCGTTACCCTCATATGCTTTTAAACTGCCGGCTGCCGCCCAGGCACTTAACTGATTTTTACCTGTGGGATCACCGGTATTCAGATTACCCGCTTTTATGCCAATAGGTGTAATCTGGTCCTTATACCAATGGCAGCCCTTGCACTGGTTTTTGTTGGCTACCACATAATCTACTTTGCGGTTTATTCCTGCCGCATCTTTCCAGGCTAAACTTTTTACATCACCTACAATCGTTAATTGAGCATCGCTGCCTTCTTCATTCCACACATAGGTTTTAGCCTCCCAACCGCTCTTTTCGTGTATCAGTAATTGGGTTTCCACATAATGGCGGCTTTGGTCAGCGCTCTTTTCATCGGCTATGTAATACAGATTTTGTATCAGGCAGGCACCCACGGGCAGCTTCAACACTTCCACACTATCGTATTGCATAGCCTCACCTGCAGGGAGGTATATAAAATGTTCCTTATGCAAATAATCGGCAAACATGCTGTTTACAAGCTTGTAAGCAAACACCCCGTTAACGGGCGTTAATCCCTTGTCAGTTTGCTCAAAAAAGTGGTAATCAGATAAGGCTTCTAAATGTTTACTGCGGCCATCGGCCTCCATAAAATCAGGCTGGGTTTGGCGGTTGCAGGCCGTAAAAAATGGAAGCGTTAGTAGGGCGGTCAGCACAGCCGCGATAAAAAGTCTGGTTTTCATAACAACAACAAAGGATTAGTCTGCCTCTGTTGCGTATAAAACTAAAAGGCCCGGGGGGCCGTGTTGCTGATGTTCGTCATGCCCGGTGGGGCAAAAAAAATCGCCGGCCCATAAAAGGTACCCGCGATTTTTACAATTAGTTGTGAGTGAGAGCCCGGTCTTAGATTTCCTGCAGATGCTCGGTCTGGTAGCTGTGCTCCATTATAATACGCACCGAGGTATCGCTGGGGCCTTTGGCCAGGCTGTTCAGCAGGCGTTTACCGCGTATCAGTTCCATTAATTCGCCCTGTAAACCAGGGTCTTTGGCCATTTCTACCGCCAGGTGCATGCGTTGCTCCAGGGTAGTTTCGCCGTAAGCGTGCAGAATGAGTAAGTCTTGAGTAGAGATTTGATCCATTTGCTGGTTTTTGTGTGTTATAAGAACACCATTAAAACGCCCGGTACCCATATTATTGTGTGGCATTGCTAAAAATTTTTAGGTTAAAAAAGCGAATTTTCCGTTGCACGTAAATGCCCCCGACGGCACCCTCCAAATGCCTTCTTTTCAATCGATTACATTTACCATATCAATAACGAAACCCCGGCCCTTTTTAGTATAGCTTTTTAACGTTCTTAAGATTTTTGTGAAATCTCACCCCTGGCTGCTCCGGCTGCTCCCATCTGTAAAAAACCGATGAAAAATAGTTGGTACAAGCAGGGAAGCAAGTAGGTTGAAAACCTAATTAAGTACAAATTAATCCATATATCATTCCGGCACTTAAAACTGCCTGAACCATAAGTGCCTTTTGTTGTTTAGTATTGTAACCTTTTTAAGCGATTATATGAAAGTGAACACTCTGAAGGAATTGAAACAATCGGGCTATGTAAGCAGGCCTATAAAAGATGAACTGCGCGATAACTTAATAGCCCGCCTTAAAAGCGGCAAACCACTCTTTAGCGGCATCCTGGGTTACGACGATACCGTACTGCCCGATATTGAACGCGCCATTTTAAGCCGCCATAACATTAACCTGCTGGGGTTGCGCGGGCAGGCAAAAACGCGTATTGCCCGGCAAATGACCGAACTGCTGGATGAATGGGTGCCCATAGTAGCCGGCAGCGAACTGAACGACGACCCGTTGAACCCCATCTCGCGTTATGCGAAAGATGTAATTGCCGAAAAAGGCGACGATACACCTATTGCCTGGCTACACCGCAGCGAGCGCTATGCCGAAAAACTGGCCACCCCTGATGTTAGCGTGGCCGACCTGATTGGCGATGTGGACCCTATTAAAGCAGCTAACCTAAAACTGAGTTATGCCGATGAAAGGGTAATACACTTTGGTATGGTGCCCCGCAGTAACCGTTGCATATTTGTAATTAACGAACTACCCGATCTGCAGGCCCGCCTGCAGGTGGCCCTGTTTAATATTTTGCAGGAAGGCGATATCCAGATACGCGGTTTTAAACTGCGCGTACCGTTAGATATTCAGTTTGTGTTTACCGCCAACCCCGAGGATTACACGAACCGGGGCAGCATAGTTACTCCCTTGAAGGACCGCATAGGTTCGCAGATATTAACGCACTATCCTAAAACCATCGAGCACAGCAGGCAGATTACCCTGCAGGAAGCCCGCCTTACCGATAGCCAGCGCAAGAACATAGAAGTGAGCGAACTGATGCGCGATTTGATAGAACAGATTGCCTTTGCCGCCCGCGAAAGCGAGTTTGTAGATGCCAAGAGCGGTGTTAGCGCCCGTTTAACTATTTCGGCCTACGAAAACCTGGTAAGCACCGCCGAACGCCGCGCTCTGTTGAACGGCGAAAAGAAAACTGCCGCCCGCATCGGCGACCTGTGGGGAGTAGTGCCTGCTATTAACGGCAAAATAGAGTTGGTGTATGAAGGCGAACAGGAAGGCGCCGGTGGTGTGGCTATGAGCCTGATTGGTAAAGCCATCCGCAATCAGTTTGTAACCTGGTTCCCCGACCCCTCGAAACTGAAAAAGAAAAAGCAGCCCAACCCTTACCAGCCCGTGCTGGATTGGTTTAGCGAAAACCACGAGCTGGACTTGCTGTTGAGCGATACCGATGCGGCTTACCGCAAGGCCCTGGATAGCGTGCCCGGGTTAGATAAGTTGATAAAAGAGTTTGTGCCCGACACCCCTGCCAACGAGCTGTATGTAATGAAGGAGTTTATACTGCATGGCCTGGCGGAATATTCGCAATTGGGAAAGGCCATGTTAGGCAAAGGCATTCAGTTTAAGGATCTATTCGGAAGCATGTTTCCCGGCAAAGATTTAGGACTGAACGAAGACGATTTTAACTAAGCGCATTGTTGCACAGGCTTCAGGCTTCATTAAATTCACCTTAAATTAAGGTTAATGAAGCGTTACCTGCTGCCGGTGCTTACTACCGGTGTTTTATTTTTTGCGGCTTGCAAAAAAGACCAGTTAAAGAACGGACCCATTGTTTATGACAACGGCCCTACCGACAGTTTAAAATTAAATCAAATACAAATTATAGCCAGTCACAACAGCTATCATTTGCGTACCGATACGGCGGTATTTAATTTTTTATTGGGGCTCGATTCGTTGGGCGTAATACCCAGTGAGTACGACCCGCATGGTATCGATTACTTTCACGAACCACTGGATGTGCAGTTGGGCCAGTATGGTGTGCGTGGCCTGGAGCTCGACATTTATAATGACCCGCAGGGCGGTCAATATTATTACCGTGCAGGCCTGGGCCTTTGTGGCTTAAATGCAGCCTCGGGTGTTGATGAATTATTACAGCCCGGCTTTAAGATGATACACATTGTAGACTTTGACTACAACAGTACCAACGTAACCTTTAAGGGCGGCCTGGAAACCGTATACGCCTGGAGCGCTGCACACCCAAATCACCTGCCTATCTTTATCAATATAGAATGTAAAGAAGATGTGCCCGCAGATGTTATCAGCGGCCTGCCAAGTTTAACGCACTCCATTCCTTACGATGCCTCGGCTTGTGATGCTATGGATGCCGAGATTAAGAGTGTATTTGGTAACGACCTCGATAAGGTAATTACACCGGATGATGTGCGCGGCAACTACGCCACGCTGGAAGAAGCTGTATTAGCCGGCAACTGGCCTAAACTGGCCGACTGCCGCGGTAAGGTGGTATTCATTATGCAGGGTGCCGCCGAAAGTTTGTATAAGGTAGGGCATCCCTCGTTAAGCAACCGCGCTATGTTTGTTTACAGCGACCCCGGCACACCCGAAGCTGCGTTTGTAATCCTGAATAACCCGGTAAGCGGTTTCAGCAATATACAGCAGCGTGTGCAGCAAGGTTATATTGTGCGCACCCGTTCTGATGCTAATACCGATGAGGCCCGCAACGGCGATTACACCTCTATGAACGCCGCTTTTGCCAGCTGGGCACAAATAGTTTCCACCGATTATTACCGGCCTGATCCTCGCGGTGCTGCCGGTGGCTTTACTTCCTTTCAGGTTCGCTTTCCGAACAATGAATTATCCCGTATCGATTCTATTTCAGCCAGCGACCAAACCAACCTGGGGCTCATAAAAGAGTAAGCATTTAAAAATATGTTCAGGAACCCTTGCCATAGGCAGGGGTTCTTTTTTTGTGCCTGTTTGTGTGATCAGTACGCTCAATGAAAAAGGGTTGTGTATTGTTTCCCGCCAATGCGCGGATAAACGAAGCCCGCCTGGCCCTTTGTTACTTCTGCTTAAAGCAGGCGCGTGTAATGCATCTGCAAACGAGCAGAGCAGACATAAAAAAACCGCTGCGCACGGCGCAGCGGTTCGGTTAACTTACCTTGGTAGATGATTACTTGTTATTGCTGATGAATACCTTTTTGGTTAAGGTGCCATCGGCGTTCTTAACGCTTACAATCACATAGCCTGCATCCAGGTTGTTCAACTGGCGGCTGTAGATGCTTGTTTTACCAAACGTCTCGCTGCTTACTACCTGGCCAAGGATGTTGTAGATGTCAATCGTGGCTTCCACGTTCTTCGCTTTGCTGAAGTCTACATACACCATGTTGGCATGGCTCCAGATCGCAATCTTGCCATCTGTTAAGTCCTTAATACCGGTGGCTGTTTTAGCCGTTACAGTAACAGTTTGTTGCGTAGTGCTGATACAACCTCCGATGTTGCTTACCGTTAACTTAACAGTGTAAACACCGGCCTGTGCGTAGCTGTGGGTCGCATTGCTGCTTGCAGCACTGCTGCCATCGCCAAACTCCCATACCGTGCTCGCTGCATTGGTTGTTGCATTGGTAAACTCAATGTCCTCGCCTTCTTCAGCCGTAACCTTGCTAACATTCATGGCTGCATTTAAGGCAGATGCACCGCTCACCAATACGTTTTTAACTACCGTGTAGTTGTTGTTATCGGTTAAGGTAACGGTATAGGTGCCGGTTGGTACGCTTACGGTTACAGGGTTGCTGTTGTTCAGGTTACCGCTGCTGATGGTTACGTTGTTGCTGTTGCTTACTACGTAGTTCCAGTTGGCAGTGCCCGGTTGCTCAATATTGATTTGACCCGCAGCTGAACAGCTTGCATCGCTGGTATTGAATTTAGCAGCAGGGGTAAAGTGCAATACAAAGCGGTTCCAGTTATCGGTAGCATTCGAAGTAAAGCTGTAGTCACCGCTCCTTACATCGTGGAACACGTTCAGCAGTTTGTCTTCCAGTGTTACGTAGCTGGTAGGGTCAAAGCTGTTCATGCCATCAAAGTGGAAGGTATAGCTGCCGTTGATGCCCGGTTCGAAGCCAACATTTACGGTGCTGGTTTCTTCAATGCTCTTCAGCGTGTTAATAGCCATCCAACGAAGCGGATCGCTGTTGTAGGTGTATAAGGTATGGCGGTCTAAGGCACCGGCAATCTTGATACAATCGAAGTCGGCATCGTGATCCATTGTAGCGCCTGTGTTGAAGGCTACTTTGGTTACATCGGTGCGTTGGGTGCCGTTGTTGATGGCCGTTAAGCTCAACTCATGGTCGTTACCTTGTTTCTGGAAGCTGTAGCTGGCAGCGTTTTTAGTGCGCTGGCTGGCGTTAATAGTATAGTTAGCGGTGCCGCCTGTGGTACGGTGTACCATAAAGGCCTGGAACGGTGCTACGATAGTTGCAGGCTGGTAAGTGCCTGAGCTGCCACCGCCGTCGTTAATCCATACCAGTTTGGTAGCATCAAAGCCTGCAGGGGTGCTGCTGATATCCAGGTTTGCAAGGAATGGGTTTGCTACCATGTGCCAGCCCGGACCCATCGGACGGCCCTGTAAGCTGGTGTTAATAGCCCAACCGCTGTTGTTTAAGCTGTTTAAGGCATAGCTGCTGTTCAGGTTAGGGTTACCGCTAACGGTTATTACACCGCTGCCGGTTTTACGTACCGAATAACCTTTAGCAGTTTGTGCTGCAGCCGCAGTGTTTTCAAACTTCCATGTTTTCATGGCACAGCCTGCACCTACGCTCTCGTCCATACTGGCAACTGCACCGTAAGGCGAGCCGCTCTGCAGTTGGGTTTCATCGCAGCTTGCAGTTGGTATGGCATAACCTGTAGTACCGCCTGCTGCAAACGATGATAAGGTGGCCGCATCTACCGGTGAACCCATGTAGTGCGCATCGTAGGTAGTTGAGCTGTGGTAGTAACGTTCTGCCTGAATACCACCGCTGATAGTGCCGGTGTAACCTGCACTGAAGTTGTCGATAATACCTATCTGGCTATCGCTGGTGCTGCGGAAGATCAGTAAGCCGCTGCCGGTTGTAAGGGTGCCGGTTTGCAGGGCTACTTCGCCAAAGATGTCGAAGCGGCTGCCTGCCTGTAAGGTAGCACCCGTTGGGTTATTGAGTTGCAGGTTCTGGAATTCTGTTTTGCCCGACAGTTGTTGCGGAGCAGTGGCAGCCAGTACCACGGTGCCGGCGCCAAGTATCTGGCTGGCTGAACTTGATCCGCCTACCCAGTTACCGCACAGCGATAAGGTTTTGCCTGCGTTAATCGTAATTGTAGCATTGTCATCAATATTTACATTACCAACTGACGGACTGGTTGCGTTAATTACAGGGAATACACCACCTACAGGCGAGGTAGGGATAACCACATTGGCGCCACAGGTATTAGGCACAAAGTTCAAACTCCAGTTGCCCGGGTTAAACCAATTCGTAGCATCACCCACCACATCACCTTCCCAGGTGTTGGTGCAAACGGTTACAGTAGGATTAATACTCTTAGTAGAAGAACAACCTGCAGGGTCTGTAGTTAATACCGAAAAGCTTGGTGTGCCCGCTGATAATCCGTTCACAGTAACTTCGCCGGTAGCATTAAACGTACCTGAATAAGTTACAGAACTTATACTGCCCGGACCTGAAAATGCATGGGTATAATTACCGGGTATGTTGATTGACCAACCAACCAGATCGCCCACATCACCTGCGCCGGTATCTCTAACGGTTAGCGTCCAGTTGCCAAGTGCGGCGAATGGGAAAGAAAGGCCGGTCCAGTTATGCGCTACGTCAGCCTCATTAGAAGGTAAATAGGTGCCGTTGTTAACGTTTCCGCCGGTAGCCATACTTCCGGTTGTAGTTGGTAATATAGTAGAAGCGGTAGTAGCAAAGGTATAAGCGCCATTAAAGTCGTCGCCATCGCCAATGCTGCTTACAGGAACCCCCATCCGATCAAACACTACTGTAGTGCCGCCAGGTGAAGTTAAGGTAACTATCAAGTCTCCCATCCAGGTATGCTCTTTGTTTGGCGAGGAGGCCGTAGTTCCGAAGTTCAGGGTAACTTTTAAATCGGCAGGTGTGCTAACAATGGATGAAGCGCCAACAGCAATCGTACTGCTTAATACACCTGCAACCGAACCGCTGCGATCGGGTATAGATTGAGGAGTGGTGTAAGCAAAAGTAGCACTTCCCGCCGGTGTACCGGTTACAGTAGCCGATAAGGTTAACGGCTGGCCTGCACATGCCGGCTGCGGTGTGGCAACCACATTCACAACCGGATTGATAGTGTTAACCGAGGCGGTAGGCATGGCATCGTTGCCGCTGGCCTGGTCGCCTGCTAATGAAGTAGAAGAATTGAATACGTAAGTGCCGCCGGCTGACATATTCAGTGAGCCTACAGTGAAGTTGGCAACCGTAAATGGTGCTAGCGGACCGGCGTAAACTGCATTAAGTGTTTGGGTTACCGGACCTGTAACATTAACGGTAACCGGAATATTGGATTGAGCAACATAACCGTAGTTAGCAAGGGTTACGGTTACAGCTTGTGTAGTGCCACCACAGATCGAACTTGCCGGCACCGGACTGTTCAGCGCTGCTACGCCTACATCATTGGCAAGCTTTTCATGTATAATAATATTATCAAATGCAACGCCGTCATCAACGGCACTTCCATCGCTGGCAAATGCCACGCGGAATTTAACGCCGTTGGCTACAGCGGCTGCAGGTAAATCGTGTTTTGCTAATACCCAGGCACCGCTGCCCAGGGTAGTTCCGCCTGTACGGCCACTCCACCAGTTGGTATTTCCACCAAAGAAGGTAGAAGCAGTGGAGCCCATCGATGAGCTGTTATACCAGTTATTAGGATCGCCGCTTACACCAATATTGGTCCAGGTTCCACCGCCATTGGTACTGTATTGCAACTGGGCGCCGTCAAGGCCGGCTTCGCTGCTCCACCACAAGGTAAGTACAATTTCAGCGGCGGATGGGTTTAAGCTTGCCAGGTTAAAACATGGGCTGCTTACAAACGAAGCTTCGGTGTTGTTGTAACTACCTGTTAAGCCACCGGTAGTCCACACATTGGCGCCAACTACCGAAGGGTTTGCCGAGTTTTTAATAGTGGTTTTGTTAGCAGTACCAAAGGCCCACGAGTTGTTGCTGCCACCTGAAGCCCAGCCACCTTGCCCGCTTTCGAAGTTCTGGGTATAAGGTGTGCTTGGTGTAACAGTAATAGTACCACCTGAGCGTGTGGCAACAGGCATGGCATTATTTGTAGCGTCCTGATCACCGGTAACAGTAGCACTGGAGTTAAAGGTATAAACACCAACAGGGGTCATATCCAACGTTGTACTCATGGTAACGGTTGTGGTTGCGCCTGAAGCCAACGTACCGGTATTTAAGGTGCCGGTAAGAGTTTGCGTAACAGCGCCTGTAACGTTGGTGGTTACTGTAATAGGCGTGCTGGCCATATTAATGGCACCAGCTCCATAGTTCTTAACCTGCACGGTAACTGTTTCGGCATTTGAGTAACAAGCAGTGCCTGCAGGTGCAGTAAGAGCAGCAGCCCCTACATCTACCGTGTTCTTCTCGCGGATAATTACATTATCAAATGCAAACCCATCATCCACAACGCTGCCATCGCTTGCAAAACCTACACGGAATTTTACACCGTTTACAACGGCTGCAGCGGGTAGGTCGTGCTTGGCTGTTAACCAGCCGCCGCTACCTAAGGTAGTGCCACCGGTACGGCCGCTCCACCAATTAGTGTTACCACCAAAGAAAGCAGAAGCAGTAGCTCCCATCGAGGCACTGTTATACCAGTTATTAGGATCGCCATTTACACCTATGTTGACCCAGGTGGCGCCACCGTCAATTGAGTATTGCAGCTGTGCGCCATCCAAACCCGCTTCACTGCTCCACCATACGGTTAACAGTATTTCCGAAGCGGTAGGACTTAAAGTGCCCAGGTTAAAGCATGGACTTACTACAAACGAAGCCTCATTGCTGTTATAAGAACCCGTCAGTCCACCGGTGGTCCAAACATTGGTACCAACGGTTGCTGGTAAGGCCGAGTTTTTAATAGTTGTTTTATTGGCGGTACCAAAAGCCCAGGAATTAGAAGTGCCTCCTGATGTCCAGCCACCTTGTCCGCCTTCAAAGTTCTGGCTGTAAGGGCTAGCTGAAGTAACCGTTACCGTTCCACCATTGCGTGTGGCAGCAGGCATGGCATTATTAGTAGCATCCTGGTCGCCGGTTAAAGAGGTACTGGCATTAAAGGTATAAGTGCCCAACGTGGTCATATCCAGGGTTGCACTCATAGGCACGTTAACCGTAGCCCCTGGTGCTAAAGTACCTGTAGAAAGTGAGCCGGTTAACGTTTGCGTTACGGCACCGGTAACATTTGTAGTAACTGTAACTGGGGTAGTGGAAAAATCAATGGTTCCCGATCCGAAGTTTTTAACCTGAACTGTTATTGTTTCAGCATTGCCATAACAACCGGTTGCAGCAGGCGTAGCCAGGGTGGCTGCACCAACATCTGTCAAAAGTTTTTCGTGTATTATAACATTGTCAAATGCAATGCCATCATCAACACCCGATCCGTCGCTTGCAAAGGCAAATCTGAATCGTACACCGCTTATTATAGCGCCTGCAGGTAAATCGTGCTTGGCTGTAACCCAGCCACCGCTGCCTAAGGTTACACCACCGGCACGGCCGCTCCACCAGTTGGTATTACCTCCAAAGAAGGTACTTACCGCAGAAGCGCTCATGGTGGCGCTGTTATACCAGTTGTTTGGGTCGCCGTTTACACCAATGTTGGTCCAGGTAGTACCGCCATCAGTAGAGTATTGTAACTGCGCACCGTCCCATTTGGCTTCACTGTTCCACCAAATGGTTGCAACTATTTCGCTGGCGGCAGGGTTAAGTGCCGAAAGATCGAAACAAGGGCTGGTTACAAACGATTGCTCACTTGAATTATAGCTGCCTGTCAATCCACCGGTGGTCCATACGTTGGTACCCACCGTTGCAGGGGCTGTCGAGTTTTTAATAGTAGCTTTATTGGCTGTACCAAAGGCCCAGGAGTTAGAGGTGCCGCCGGATGCCCAGCCGCCTTGCCCGCTTTCAAAATCCTGCACATAAGGTAGGGCTGAGGTAACAGTAATGCTGCCTAAACTGTTAATTACAACCGGCGACATAGCATCGTTAGTGCTATTGCCATCGCCGGTTACACTTACGCTGGCATTAAAAGTAAAGCTACCTGCTGCCGAAAGGTTGGCGGTTGCAGGCATCGTTACGTTTAGTGAAGCTCCTACGGCCAATGTTCCTGTATTAATTACTTTGTTGCTGCTGTAACCGCCGGTAGCAGTAACACTTACCGTGGCGTTATTTACTGAAAAATCAAGCAGCGAAGAACCGTTGTTCTTAATGGTAACCGTAACTGTTTCAGTGGCAGATTTACATCCTGAAGTAGTTGGCGCAACCAGGGCCAAAGTAGTTAAATCGATAGGGAAAACGGCGTATACAAATTCATCAGCGCCCATATCCGGACCTATCCTTGCATCGCCATCATAGTCGTCGGTAACAGCCGCCAGCGTAACGGCGGTGCTGTTAAGTGCTGCTACACCTGAGGCACCGCTATTAATATGCAAATTGGTAGTGCTGGTAAATGGCGCTGCGGTAGTAGCGGCAAAGCTGGCATTGTCGTTGGTGCCGGCTGCACTTAAAGTGCTTGAATAAGATCTGAAATTGGTGGCCGGTGTGGTAGCTGCCGGATTAAAATTTGCTGCACTATACAAGCCAGCCGCAGTATAGGTGGAACCTGCATGGGCTACACCCTGGTTGGCCGCGGAACCGCAGTAATAGGCATTATTGTTCTCGGTATAGTTCATGGCACTGGTACCACCGCTTGGCAATAACACGCAAACATGCGCAATGCTGGTGCCGCCACCGGTCATAGTGTTGCTGAATATATTATTGCGCACATCTACACCAGTTTGGCCGGTTGCACCAATTGATAGGCAGGCCGAAGACAGGTTATTTGCAGAAGTGCCCAGAAAGCTACCGAACATTTGCACCGAGTTATTATAGATGGTGTAATTGGTTCCCCCGTTAATTTTAATGCCCGAGCAGTTCAGTGCTGTGCCGAATCCGGTGCCACCGCTCATATCGCGGTTAATGTCACTTATAAAGTTGTTGGCAACGCGGCTGTTGGAACTGGTTGATAAACTTAGATAGATACCAGCCGAAGGCCATGTGCCGGTGTTTTTGCAATGAATATGGCTGATACTGTTCTTCTCAATTACCGCTCCGGTGCCAACTGAGCTTATATTCCCTAAAGCAATGGCTGCTACAATATTGCTGCCGGTAGAACTGCCTACCCAGCTTTCAATATTTCTAAAGGTATTGCCCCGTATTACAGCAGCGGTAAATCCTTGTGCACTAATACCCTGGGTGTAAACGGTAGTAGCATTACCTGCCGTAGCATCACCAATGGTATTATTAGTAAACGTCAGCGAATTACTATTACTAACTACGCTACCCATAAACGCTATACCCTTGGCGCAGGCGTTGATCAAACAATTGTCAACTGTAAAGCTATTAGCAGTAGGGCCAGCTCCCAACGTAGTGGTTAAACTGGCAATAGCGCTGGGGGCCGTGGTAGCCGCAGCAGTAGAGGCATTACCTCCTACATAAATACCATAGGTATTGTTTTCGGTACCGGAAGTTGTGCTGGCAGAGGATATATCCCGGCCGGTAGCACTACCATTAACAATACAGTTTTTAATAGTAACATTATCGCTGCTGCTAATAAGCGTTGATAAGGCAACACGGATAGCCATGGTAAAGGTTACGGTGTTGGCCGCTGTATTGGTAATAGTAAGGTTGCGGTTTGTTCCGCCGGTATTCGGGTTATCGCCGTTTATCGTTACGTTATCAGCCCCGTTTAGTTCAATTAAACCACGACCGGTGGCAGTTGCCCCCGAAATGGTTAAACCATCTGCTGCAGGTTGAATGGTTATAGAAGTGTACGACGCTGAACCTGCACCGCTGCTGTTAAGCACACAAGGGCCGGTTTCACTGCAGTTTGCAGTTATATCAATGGTGATAGTACCGGTATGCGTACCTGCATTAATAGCTGTAAATGCAGCCCCCAGGGTGGTATACGTTTGAGACAGCGTACCGCCGGTGGCAGTTAAACTGATCTGTGCAAACAATCCGGAAAATAACAGCATGGCCGTTATAAGAAGAAAACCTCTTTTTGTAAGAAAAGTAAATGTGCCCATATACTTGATATTTAGACTAGACAAAAAAATTACCCTCACGATTGGAACAAAAATTGGCCCAATCCGTAGAGCTACGTTTGATATTGTGAAGCTAGGTTTAATAAAAAGGAAAAAAATAGTTGCTAATCTAAAGTCAATCAGACCTGACTTTAATGCCAAAGCATCTTATTTGTTAAAGTATTGGTTATCATACCAAATTGATGCCATAAGTTATAGCAGCTGTTAGACATTTAATATAAGGACGGGGGCTTAAGTTAGTTCCATAGCAAAGATAAAAAGCCGGTTTCCTGACTGAATTAACTGAGATTAGGCGACTTAAACATTCCGAACATTCTAATTCTTAAATCCTGTAATTTAACTGAACAACCATTCATTTACGTTCCTGCTTTAACCTTCGGCATCAGCAGCAAATAACAAATAAGAGCTGGCAGCATATGCTTTATAACGTTATTAATCAACCCATTAGTCAATAGCAGGGTGCATCAATCAAAAAAGCGCGTGCGTGTATGTCTTACTGGCTGTATTTTTTAGCTGAATCAGGAAGCGAAAGAAGACGGTGTTTGGATTAAATAAGATGAATTTTAGTATGTTTAACCTCTATTAGTTTTTGATGGAACTACTTACCATACAGAAGTTCGTTACCCTGCTGGACGATTTTCACTACACCGAGTTCTGCCGGATACTACAGGATATTAATGCCCGTTTACCGCTTAAACTAACTACGTTAATAAGAGAGCGATTACCCGATTATGATAGCCACGAGGAGCTGTGTCGAAAGGTTTATGGCGGCTTCGATAAAAACCAACGTCAGAGTTTTAATCAGTTAGCCTCGTATACTTTTAAGTTAAGCGCCCAGTTGGTGCAAAACTATCCGGGTTACTTATTACCGAACCTGCCTAATCTGCAGCGTTTAATTTGTGATGGTAAAAGCGAACAAGCCGATTTCTTAGCAAAAACGTTCCTGAGTATCTCATCGCAAATCGAACACTTTGGGGCACAGATACTGGTGCTTAAAACACTTACACAGGAAGCCTTTCATCGCAAGGATTTTTCGCTGGCCAATAAATATAACACCGAACTGCAGCAGGCGTACGATGCAGAGAACACCTATAATGCGGTTCTAACCAGTTTACGCACAAGCTTTTACCAAAGCCAGCCCCGCGATCCGGCATGGCGGGTGGAGATGCAGCAAAGCCGCAGTTTTTGCGAACAACATTTTAAAAGCGAGTATGCCAGCATCCGCATGCTTAGCTACTATGCGTATCTGTATCTGACATATCATTTCGATCCTGAAAATTTTGAAAGTGACTATGCCCGGGGTATACTCGAAAACCTGGAGCGCGATCTGGTAAACTACGGGTATGTTTCGTTTCATGCCTTATTTGACATGAAGAGCAACCTGTGGTTCCTGAAACTGAACACCGCTGCATTTAGGCTGGATGATAAGGTACAACGCAAGGAGTATGAACAGTTTGTGCAGCACTATAAGGAAGTAAAGTTTTGGAATAACTACCTCAATATCCCGGAACTGCTGGCCATAACCATTAAAGTTTCCTACTACCTTTCGGGTTACCATTATCAAATTCACCGGCCCGATTATCACGAAGTACTGGGCGTTCGCCAGTTAGAAGATATCCAGACGTTGATTAAGGAATGTGAGATGCTGATATCCAGGGATATCTGGAGCAAGTATTACAAAAACGACCTTATAAACCTGAAGTTGCTCTACAGTGCCCTGCTGATTTTATCGGGTGGAGAGAATATAAAGAAGGGCTTGAATGAACTGGAAGGTACGCTCATCACCTTCCAACAGGTAAACTTTACCGGCAGCATCGATAGTGCCTTCATCTTTTTGATGATTGGTTATTTCTCGTTGAAACAGTATAGCCGCTGCACCGAAACCTACAAGCGCTATATGAAGATCACTAAAGGCACCCCTATTTTTGAGGACAACGATATCGGCATACACACCTACTACTACCTCAGCAATTGGCTGGCCACCCAGCGCCGCCAGTACATTGTAAAATTACAGGCTAACTACGAACGCACCTTTGCAAGCGATTTGTATAAGGAGCCGCGCCATGCCATGGAGGAATTCGTGCGCTACTTTGCTTTGCCAATAGAGCTAAAAAAAGCAGCCGCCCAAATCTGAGCAGCTGCTTTCTTCTATTGTGCCTGTATATTTATTACTATCCTTTGCTATATAACTTTTTAACGCCATAAGCTAAACCTCCGGCCAACAGAAGAATTACACCTCCGTCAATAGGAGTATTTGGTGGCGGTGGTGGGGGGGGGGGTGGGGGTGGGGGAGGCCCCTGTGCATATAGCGCTACTGTGCCGGCCATCAGCAATGCAGTAAACGCAATTGATAAAAATCTCTTATTCATAGCCTACGTTTTAATGAGATAAGACCTCTAATATACGAGGGCTTTTATTAAAAGCAAAGTACCCAACGAAAAAAAAGGTTTCCCTATTAGTAATTCAAAGGCCAAGTTCAATGCTCGGATCCCAGTAAAGTTTCTCAAAATCAACCACTTGGTCGTTTTTTACACGTATGCCTTCTGCCTCTAATAAATATTGCATAGCATCCGAGGAACCGAAGTGATGTTTGCCGGTTAACAGCCCTTTGCGGTTTAAAACGCGATGTGCGGGCACCTTCGGTCTTACAGATGAACAACTATTCATGGCGTAGCCTACCATACGCGCAGAACCTGCACTGCCCAGATAGTTGGCAATTGCACCATAGCTGGTTACACGGCCCTTTGGTATTAGCCGCGCTACCTCCCACACATTCTCAAAAAAGGAATACTGCTTCGACGCCTTCTCAGCGTTTGCAGGCTTCTTTGCCCCGGTGGCTTTTTTACCGCCCTTCTTTTTGGTGGTGCTCATAACTTGAACTGAAGATAATTAATAGTCCGGCCATTGGCCAGGTGGCTGCGCTCGTAATAGGTTTTTATTGCAAGCTCTTCATAATCAAGCGGTGCGGCATAGATATTCTCTTTGTAGTAAAGCATTTCAAGGCCTGCTTCGGTTACACTGTCGCGCGTAAAATGAAAAAGCGGCAGATCGTCCGTTTTAAAATGTACAACAGCCCCCGGTTTACAAATTTTACGGTACCGGTCCAAAAAGCCCGGAGCGGTAAGCCGGCGCTTCGCATCGCCCTTCCGCGGAAACGGATCCGGGAAGGTGATCCAGATTTCCGACACCTCTCCTGCATTAAAAAAATTCAAAATATTTTCGATGCGCAAACGTAAAAAGGCTACGTTGCTAAGTTTTTGTTCCAGTGCATTCTTTGCCCCGGTGTAAATGCGTGCGCCTTTGGAGTCTACGCCTATAAAATTCTTCTGCGGATATTTTTGGCCCAGGGCCAGGGTGTAATCGCCCTTGCCACAGGCAAGTTCCAAAACCAGAGGGTGGTCATTCTTAAATACCTGCTCGTTCCATTTGCCTTTGAGGTCCAATTCGGCCCCGGTATGATCTACCAGGTGGGGTATAGTAAAATGAGGGTTCTGAAAAACATTGGGAAATGTAGTGATCGAATTTATCTTGAACATCTTGGCCTTGCCCATACAGCTTGCGGAGGTTTAATTTTGTGCCGCGAAAATACCCGAATTAGTAAATAATGGCAGAGGGCAACCAAATTACGGTAGCGCTCGTTTGTTAAGTAGTGTCACCGTTTAATTACCTGTTATGAAACATGTTATACTGCTACTCATGCTTTTGCCCGCCCTGCGCGGCTGGGCGCAAATCCCCAACAGCGATTTCGAATACTGGGATGCACAGCCCGTACTGCTGGATTGGGAAACTAATAGCAACCCGCTAACCAAGCCCGCCTGGGATCCTTATATTGTAAAACAGGATACCGATAGGTACAGCGGCAATTATTCGGCTAATTTTTATGCCAATGGACTGTTCAAGGCTTTTGCCCGCACCACCTTTGCCGTGCCCTTTCATCCTAAAAAACTTAGTGCGCAAATTAAATACAACTTCGCGCCCTGCGTTAACGATAGCGGCTACATCCAACAGGATACTATCTCTATTCTGGTAGAAGTATTGCACCAGGGGCAAACCGTAGACAGCGGTTACTGGCAATACAGCAGCCCCGGCTTTTTACCCAATTTTACACCGCTGCAAGTTCCCATAACCCAACAAGCCCTCCTGTACGATTCGTGCCGTATCACCATCTATGGAGGAAAGGTGTATGGCGGCTGCGGCTTTGCCCCTGCGGCCACCGAGTTTAAAGTAGATCATCTGCAATTGTTCTACGGCAGCGGATGTATTGATACATCCGTAGTTAATATAGGAATACTATGCCCTGCTTTTTACGATCCGGTATGTGGTTGCGATGGCAATACCTACAACAATGTTTGCGAGGCTTATTACCACCATGGCGTAACCAGTTGGAATAACGGCCCCTGTGGTGCTGTGCCGGTTTCATGCATGGCTGGTTTTACATTCTATAAGAACACCGATACCGTTTACTTCTACAACCAAAGCCAGATTGATACGCTGCAAAGTTATACCTGGGATTTTGGCGATGGCACTTTTTCAAGCGATACGAATCCCGTACATGTATTTGGGGCTGACGGCTACTACCATGTTTGCTTAACGGTAACAGGAAAAGATTTACAGGGCCAAGCCTGCATGAACACCTTCTGCGATACCGTATTTATAACACACGATTGTATTGATAGTACTTTGATTTGCCAGTTCCCGCTCTGTTGCGATATAGTGCCGCAAATTGAAGTATGCGGCTGCGATAGCGTTACCTATTCTGACCCCTGCACACCGGCTGCATTGCATGGTGTGGCACATTATTACCTGGGTGCTTGTGTAACCGGCATTAGGGAAAACAACTGGCTTAGCAGCCTGGGACTTTCGCCTAACCCCGCCAGCAGCCAGGCTGATTTGAAGTTTGAGTTAACACAACCCGGTTTAATTGCCATTCAGTTACGTAGTGTAACCGGTGCTTTGCAACGAGAGGTGCTTACTGAAAACCTGAAGCAAGGCCCTTATCATGTAGCGATACCCGTCGGGGACCTGGCCAGCGGTTTATACTTTGTGGAGGTAAGCTGTAATGGTAAAACTGCCGCAGTTAAAAAACTGGTGCGGCAGTAATACCGCTTAGTTCAGTTTGTACTTCTTCATGTATTTCTCGCTCAGCGTTTTTTGCTTGTTGCTGAGGTCAATCTGCCTGCCCGAGATAAAGGCATATTCAATATTGGATGTTTTCATATCCAGCAGGTCGCCGGTGGAAACAATCAAAGATGCGTCTTTACCTTTCTCCAGGGTGCCGATGGTAGCATCCAGCCCCAAAATTTTGGCTGTGTTTTGGGTAATGGCACTAAGTGCCTGCTCTTTGGTTAAACCATAAGCAGCAGCAGTGCCAGCCATAAAAATCAGGTTGCGCTCCTGCCAAAAACCACCGGGCACACTCAAGCAATACTGAACGCCGGCTTTTTGTAAAACAGCCGGAGTTTTAAAGGGCTGGTCAATATCGTCATCCTCTGTGGCGGGTAATGCATGGGTGCTGCCCAGTATTACAGGTATTTTCTTTTGTGCCAATTCTTCGGCCATCATCCAGGCATCGCTGCCACCGGCTATAACCAGCTTTACACCCAGTTCGTTGGCAAAAGCAATTACGTGCTGCATTTCCTTCAGCGCATCCACATTTACAAACAGTTGCTTTTTACCGTTAAACAAATCCTTCATAGCCTCAAAACGCAGGTTGGCTTTCTCGTGTGTTCCGGCTTCGTAATACGCTTTCGCTTCGCGGAAATAATCTTTCAGCGCGTTCACCTGCTTATCGTATTCCTTATTCAATTGCAAGGCAGCAGGTTCAGCCCACCAGCCACCACCGGTAACCATCGAAGGCCAGTTCATCCAGATGCCGTCTTCCTTTACTAAAGCATCTTCCCAGTTCCAGGCATCTAACTGCACTACAGCCGAGGTGCCCGAAACACTGCCGCCCTGCGGTACTGTTTGTGCATACAACACACCGTTGCTGCGTATCGTCGGCGTAACCCGCGAATCGGTATTATAAGCTATGATGGCTTTGCTGTCGGGATTGTAAGTGCCTACCTCCGCATAATCGTTGGTGGCGCGCACTGCTTCAATTTCGGCCAAACCAATTTTGGTGTTAGCAGCAATAATGCCGGGGTACACCTGTTTACCCGTGCAGTCAATTACCTTGCCCATGGTCTCATCCGTTTTAAACGAAGGACTTTCTTCCAAAAAGAAAATCTTCCCGTTCTCGAAACCAATCGTGGCATCGCGCAACACCGTGCCATTACCTACATGCAGCGTAGCATGTGTCAAATAAATTTTGCCTTGTTGGGCCGGTGCAACTGCAGGTAGTTCGCTTTGCGCGTTAACGGCAGTATTTAGCAACCCGGCACCCAGCAGTGATAAGAAAATGTATTTCGCTTTCATATTCTTTTCTTTTGGCATTATTAATTCAGTGATTTTTCGTATTCGCTGCACGAATACTCCTTGTGGTTCTTAGGTGCAGGCTCCTGGGTTGGTGCGCCGCCTTTTTTGTCTTCCAGCATTTTATTGATCAGGCGCGCGCGCTCAGCTTTTATCCAGCCGCGCAGTTGATTGTCTTTTTCATTATCAAAAAAGCAAATGCCGTCTACAAAGGTTTTTTCGCAACGCGCATAAATCGAAAGCGGGTTATCGCTCCACACTACCACATCCGCATCTTTGCCTGCTTTCAAACTTCCCATGTGGTTGTCCAGGTGCAGCATTTTGGCAGGGTTCAAGGTGCAAAGCTTCCAGGCTTGCTCTTCTGTAAGTCCCCCGTATTTAATGCTCTTGGCCGATTCCTGATTCAGGCGGCGGGCCATTTCAGCATCATCGGAATTTACCGCGGTATTAATACCCATTTTAGTTAGTATGGCCGAGTTGTAAGGTATAGCGTCTATCACTTCATATTTGTAAGCCCACCAATCGGCAAAGGTGCTGGCATTGGCACCGTGTGCCTTCATTTTGTCGGCCACCTTGTAACCTTCCAGTATATGCGTAAAGGTGTTTACCTTAAAACCAAAGGTATCGGCCACATGCATCAGCATGTTTATTTCGCTTTGCACATAACTGTGGCAGGTTATAAAACGCTTCTTGTTCAGTATCTCCACTAAAGCATCCAGCTCTAAATCGCGGCGCGGCATTTCGGCGGCCACTCCTTTGTTCTTAGCGCTCAGTGTGGCATTGTATGCTTTCCACTTCAGTTCGTATTCTTTGGCTTTGGTAAAGTAGTTGTAATAAGTTTGTTCAACACCCATGCGGGTTTGCGGATAACGTACCCGCGAGTGATCGCCCCAGTTGGTTTGTTTTACGTTCTCACCTAATGCAAATTTTATAAAACCATCCGCACCTTCAATCTTCAACTTCTCCGGAGCATACCCCCAACGGAATTTTATCAGGGCACTCTGCCCGCCTATGGCATTAGCTGAGCCGTGCAGCAACTGCGCAGCTACCACACCACCCGCAAGCTGACGATACATATTTATATCCTCCGAGGTCACCACATCGCCAATGCGTACCTCCGCGCTGCTGGACTCCGACCCTTCGTTCACCCCTTCGCTGATGGCTATATGGTTGTGCTCATCAATAATACCGCTGGTAACATGCTTACCGGTAGCATCAATCGTACGGCAATCGGCACAACTCAATCCTTTACCCACCTGTGCAATTTTGCCTGCGCGTATAATTACATCCGTATTCTGCAAAATACCATCTGCTTCATTGGTCCATACCGTACCATTTTTAATCAGCACATTTTCCTGTTTGGGCAGTTGTTCGCTGCCGTAGGCTGTAAACGGATAAATAACCTTGCCAATATTTTTCAGATAGTCCGTTGAGTCTTTCTTCGGCTTGGTGGTATCTGCTTCAGGGCCCTTTGTTTGGGTTGCTACCCATTTAACCCAATCGCCGTTGGGTAACTGTCCTTGTCCTGACCAAATATGCGTAGCATGGTCAATAGTGCCCGATAAACGGATTTTACCGGCCTCACTTTTCTTGTCGGCATTAAAGCTCAGGCTGATGTCGTTCTCTTTATAAGCCAACTTTACATCCAGCTTGCTGCTGTCCTTAGCAATTACGGTAGCCTTTGGTGCACCGGCTTCGCCACTTACCTTCACTTTAATCGGGCTGCTTTTCAGCGTAGCATTTTCCATCACCAGGTCGTATTCGCCGCGTATGTCCTTTGCCTCAAATGCCTTTATTTCATAACGCAGGCCTTGTACCCAGTTTTCATTTATCTCGCACTTATCATCAAACAGCGGTTTGCTGGTGATAAAGAAGTTAGCCAGTTTGCCCGGCTCCAGCGAACCCACTTTATCGCTTAAGTTCAAAAACGAAGCAGGACTGGCCGTCAGCGCCTTTAATGCTGCTGTAGAGTCAAGTCCGTATTTAACTGCTTTGCGAAGCGCATTTAAAAAGTCGTCTTTCTTTTCAATATCGGTAACGGTTAAAGCAAAATCAATTCCTGCTTTTGCAAGCGCCGCACAGTTGGTGGGGGCCAGTTCCCAATGCTTCATCTCCTGCACCGATACCATCATGGCCTTATAAGGGTCGTCCACATCATACGCCTTCGGAAAGTTCAGCGTGGTAATCAGTTTAGCATTGGTAACTTTTACTTCTTCCAGCCGTTGGTATTCATCGCCTTTTGCTTTAATGATATACTGCACACCAAACTCATCACCCAGTTTATCGGCACGCAAAATTTTCTGCCAGTCGCCATTGGCGTCAAATACCTGCGGCAAGCCTTGTTCCTTATTCCATTCCTCCAGGTTTATGTTGTATTCCTTTTTGTCCTTGCTGTTCTTATACCACTGCGCATCGTAGTAGGTTTGGCGCAGTAAGGCAATACGCCCCATCAGCGACTCAGGATAATCCTGTGTGGAACTACCTTTGCTGAACGAATAGTTCGCGCTGGCTTCGGGCTTTACAATAACGTTATTCTCTTTATCAGCGGCCAGCGTAACCGCTACGGAAGTGCCACGGGCAAAACCATCCTTGCGGTGTGTTACCACCGTACCGAAACCCAGTTTGCGCAGTTCATCGGCCTTACCATCATTCACCAAAAAGTTTTTATCGGCATGAAAATCGGTATGGATGCCCTGGTTCCAGCCATAAGCACCTTTGATATTGCTTTCCATTTGCGGGTCTTCGCTCCACTTGGGTTTGGCAACATCCGGCATACCGTAGTCACTGTAAATGTCAATAAACGAAGGGTAGATAAAACGGCCCTTCATGTCGTGGGTGATCCAGCCGGTGGCGGCCGTATCGCTGCCGGTGGTTACCTTCATCACCTTGCCGTCTTTAATAAACAGCGTAGCATTTTCCAGCTTCTGATTATAGCTTACAAAAATGGTGGCATTCTTAAATACATGCTTGCCTTCGCGGTAGTCATCAGGACCATTGGTTTTAAACGTGGTTTCCTGCGCGTTTACGCGCGTAAAAGCTAAGGCAGTAAACAACATCAAACAAAGCGATCGCGTTGCCGGATAAAATTTCATCGGTAAAATTTTGAAGCCTCGAAAATAGAATAATTTAGAGCATGCTTAACACACTAACATTTAAGGGCGCTGCATGTTACTACCGGGAAGAAGGTAAAGGTAAAAATATACTGCTGCTCCACGGTTTTGTAGAGGAAGGTAGTATGTGGAACGAAGTTGTTAAAGCCCTCAAAAAAACGCACCGGATTATTGTGCCCGATCTTCCGGGATTTGGTAAAAGCGCTTTACCCGCCGACGGCAGCAAATTAAGCATGGAACTTTATGTAGATTTTGTGCTGGCCGTGGCCAAAAAAGCCAAGGCTAAAAAGTTTGTATTGCTGGGGCACTCCATGGGTGGTTATGTAGCCCTGCACCTGGCCGAAAAACACCCGGAACTTTTAACCGGTTTCGGACTCCTAAACTCGCATTGCTATGCCGATACTCCGGAGAAAAAAGAAGGTCGCCGTAAATCCATAGAGCACATTAAAAAATACGGTACTAAAGTTTTTGTAAGCGAACTATACTATAGCCTGTTTCACCAAAGCTTTTTAAAGAAAAACAAAACCCTGGTAAACAACCTTATTAAAAAGGCACGGAGCTATTCGGCCGAAGCGCTGATGCAGGCTACTGCCGCCATGATGGAACGCGAAACAAAGGATGAGGTGTTGAAGAAATTAAAGGTTCCTGTATTGTTTGTGCAGGGCAAGGAAGATGCCGCCGCTCCAATCGCCAATACCTTAAAGCAAGCGCCGCTGCCAACCGTGGCCGATATCCATATTTTCAGCAATGCCAAACACATGAGCGTGTTTGAGCGCAAGACCGAAACTATTGGCATTATAAAGGACTACCTGAACCGCTTGAAGTAATTACACACGTTTGATTTCGGCACCCAGGGCGTTTAAGCGCTCGTCAATGCGCTGGTAGCCCCGGTCTATCTGGTCGATGTTGTGGATCGTTGATTTGCCCTCTGCACTCATAGCCGCAATCAGCAGTGACACACCGGCACGTATATCCGGCGAACTCATGGTAATGCCGCGCAGCTTATACTGCCTGTTAATACCAATTACTGTAGCCCGGTGCGGGTCGCACAAAATAATCTGGGCACCCATATCAATCAGCTTATCTACAAAGAACAAACGGCTTTCAAACATTTTTTGATGCACCAGCACACTACCGCCTGCCTGTGTTGCTGTTACCAATACAATGGAAAGCAGATCGGGCGTAAACAAAGGCCAGGGGCCGTCGGCCACCGTTAGTATCGAGCCATCTATAAAGCGCTGTATCTCGTACCGCTCTTGTGCCGGCACGTAAATGTCATCGCCGCGGTATTCCATTTGAATGCCCAGCTTTTCAAATACGGGCAGAATATTGCCCAGCATATCAATGCGGCAGTTCTTGATCGTTAGTTCGCTTTGGGTCATCGCGGCCATACCTATAAACGAACCTATCTCAATCATATCCGGCAGCATGCGGTGTTCGGTGCCGCCCAATTGTTCTACACCCTGTATTTGCAACAGGTTCGAGCCCACACCGCTAATATTAGCGCCCATGCGGTTAAGCATAGCACACAGCTGTTGCAGATACGGTTCGCAGGCAGCATTAAAGATAGTAGTGGTGCCTTTGGCCATAACAGCCGTCATTACAATATTAGCAGTACCGGTAACCGAAGGTTCGTCCAGCAAAATATAGGTGCCGCGCAGGTTGCTGGCTTCTACACTGTAAAACGTTTCGTTGCTGTCGTAGTTAAACTTAGCACCCAGTTTTTCAAAACCTAAAAAGTGTGTATCCAAACGGCGGCGGCCAATTTTATCTCCGCCCGGCTTTGGCAGATACGCCTTCTTAAAGCGCGTTAGCAGTGGTCCCATTATCATAATAGAACCACGCAGGGCAGCGCCCTTCTTTTTATACGTATCGCTTTTCAGGTAATCCAGGTTAATGGAGTCGGCCTGGAACACATACGTATCCTCGCTCTTCTTCTCCACCTTCACACCCAGGTCTTTTAAAATATCAATAAGCGCCAGTACATCGCGTATAGCGGGTATGTTGCTGATGGTAACTTTTTCGGGGGTTAGCAATACGGCACACAGTATCTGCAGGGCTTCGTTTTTAGCTCCCTGTGGTTCTATTTCGCCTTTTAATTTTTTACCGCCTGTTACTTCAAATGAGTTTGCCATGGTTCTTACAACTTAGTAGGTACACTAATACAAACTCGAAATACGGAATAGTGCCGTAGGAAATGAAAGATTACCTGCGCAAGCTAGTAACACCGGGGCGTTAAGTGTCTAATGGAATTTTACTTTACTTCTTCCAGCTTTTGTACGGCCCGTTCTTTATACGAACCTGTGCTGTTAGCCAACTCGTTCAGCAGTTTCCTGGCTTCTTCTTTTTTGCCCTTTTTCAGCAAAATATTGGCCTTATACCACTTGCTGCCTTCCTGGTAGCGTTTACCATCCTGTAGCAGTTTATCGAAGTTCTTTTCGCTCTTGTTGGTTTTGCCATTGATGTAATCGCTGATACCGCCAAAATACAGGGCATCCGGATTGCCCGGTTCGTTCTTCAGCACCACATCAAACTGGTCGCCGGCTTTTTTGTAATCACCGCTGTTAAAACTATTTCGTGCATCCTCAATAGAGGTACCCGTTTCTTTTGCCTTTTCCTTGCGGTTTGAAGCCACAACCACTTCTTCCAAGGTTTTCTCCTCATCGCCGCGCGCCGGGGCTTTAACTTCTTTATCCTTGCGGCGTTCCAGGTCATCGGCTTCGTCATTCACATTGCCTGCAGGTTTAAATGCCGGGGTTTCCGACTTTTTGCCGGCCGGTGCTGCGCCTAATCCGTTGTTAGCGGTAATGGTGGAGTTCATACCCGCCGCCGGCGATGTGTTAACAAAGCCATTATTTTTCTGCTCGGTCTGTTGTTGCAATTGTTTCTCGGCATTGGCTACAGGTGCGGCAAATTTCAAATCCTCCTTCACTTCGTTTTCGGCAACAGCACTGCCGCCCAATGGTTTGCTTTCAATATTTTTATCTGCAAGCGGTTCATTTACATGTAACGTAAAGGTGCCGCTATCTGTAGCGCCGGTAACCGTTTCGATAGCTGCAGGCTGGTTTTTATCAGCGCTTTCAAAAAGCTGGGTTTGACTATCAGCGCCCTTACTCCCCGAGGTATTATTCATGGCAATACCATCGGCCTTTTTGCCCATGTAACCAACCATTAAAAAGCCAATTCCAATCAGGATGGCGAAGATGGCCGCGGCCCAGGCATAATTGGTCCAGTGCAATTTCACCACCTTTACTTCGCCGGCACCGGTGCGCTCACGCACTTTAGATTTAACCCGTGCGATGGAAGCGGTAGCTGCCTGCGCATTTTGTGCAGCCTGTAAACCTTCCAGTGCATCCTGGGCAAAAGGATCCCCCGCCAGCAATTTCTCGAATTGCTGCTTTTCGTCGGCACTAAGGGTATTATGCAGGTAAGCCAGCATCGCTGCCTCGCTGATAACGCCCTCGTCCAGGAGTTCCTTATTGGTTTTTGGGTTGCTCATTTCTGGCGGTTATATAATTCTTCAGGTTTCGTTTTCCGTTTTGTATATAGCTCTTCACTTCATTCAGCGAATAACCCGTTATCGTCGAAATCTCATTGTAACTACACTCTTTGAGATAAAACAACTCTACGCAGGTTCGCTGCTCTTCTTTTAATTCATCAATGCCATCTTTCAGGTATTGCAGCACAAACTCTTTGTCCTGTGCTTCCTGTAGATGTGCATCCTCCGGGTTTTCCACAACATTACCCGTATCTAATTTTAATTCATTCTTCCGCTTGGCCTCTGTACTCTCCTTACGGAAGTGCATCATACAATGGTTTTTAACTACGGTATGCAGCCAGGGTTTAAACGCAGTTATATGATGTTTTTTTAAATCGTTAATTAATTTTTCAAAAATCTGCATGGTCGCGTCTTCGCTTTCCATCTCATTTTTGAAATACTTCATGCATACACCAAACACCAGGTGCGTATAGCGTTGGTACAACTCCCCTATATACAGGGTATCGTACGAGTTGCGATACCTGTGCACCAGTTCTTCGTCAGAAACGCCTGTAAGGTTTTCTCTGGCCACTTAGGGGTAGTTTAATGCTCTAAAAATATAAAATGACCCACGCAATGATAAATGACTTTTAACAGTTCCGGGGGACTTAGTGCAATAAATAGGTCAATATAAAAATATAATAATCAGCACTTTGGCATCCTGCTGCGTTCAACCTCCCGAAAGTACCGCCCGCCGGCTTGTTCTGGTTTCTTAACAGCTATAGCGCAAACGCCCTTTTTTATCATAGGAAACGGTAAAACCGCTTAAATGTTCTGGTAAAACTTCCGGCTGCACCCTGCCTTACACCCGGGCTGTTAATAGCCTGTAAGCCAACCGCCACGCCTGCATAACTCCGCATTTAAAATATTCTATTTTTACCCGCGTCAATATCAAAACGAAAAGGATAAGATGAAAATGAATACAAGAATGGAAGAGCCGGAAAAACCGGGCAAATCAGACGAATTGATCGAAAAATTTGCCGGTGGCATGAAATTCGACAACAAATTCCTGGAACAGCGCCGGGTGTTTTTATGGGGACCTGTGTTCGATGAATCGGCCGAGCGCGTGGTAAACCGCCTGTTGTTCCTCGAAGCTACCGACCCCGGTAAGGATATCTACTTCTATATAAACAGCCCCGGTGGTGTAGTTACCAGCGGTATGGTTATATACGATACCATGAAAATGATCTCTTCGCCGGTGCATACTATTTGTATGGGCCTTGCAGCCTCTATGGGTTCTATTTTATTAAGTGGTGGTGTTAAAGGCAAACGCCTGATGTGGCCTCATGGCCGTGTGATGATCCACCAGCCATCGCTGGGCGGCATGTACGGACAAGCAACCGATATCGAAATCACCGCGCAACAGATACTCAAAACCAAGCAGGAAAGTGCCAAGATTCTTGCCGAAAACTGCGGCAAAACCTACGAACAGGTAATGAAGGACTTTGACCGCGATTACTGGATGAATGCCGAAGAGGCCGTTAAATACGGTATCGTTGACGGCATTGCAGAAAAATTAATCTAAGCCTGAACTTTAGCGGCGGCCCGGTTGTTAAAACGGGCCGCTTTTATTAGTTAGCTATATTTGTTTGTATGACACGTCAGGATCAAAATGTTGAAATTGCCCGGTATCAGCGCGATATCGTTAGCCGCCTGGGGCTCGATCAGCAGAACCTTATCTTTAATTATAAGCAGCGCAACGAAACCGTTCGCCTGGACCTTGTTACCGTAAACCCTAAACACGAGCAGTCTTTTCTATTTCATACCACCACCGGTACCGATAAAATTGATGCGCTTAAAAAAATGCTGGATTACATCGACCAGTATTACCACAACGAAAGCAGCATGACCATCCAGTGGGTTAAAATCGGTGAGAACAAATTGCACACCTCCTACTTCCGTGCACAAAACATGTACGAAGCCCTCGATAAATTCTACTACGGGCGCGACATGAGCCAATACAAGATCTTCAGCATTGCCCTCAATCCTGTTAGCTGATAATTTAAAGTTGCACATTCCGCCAAAGGCGGATGAAAGAAGTTCCGCGTTAAAAAAGAGCGGGGTAAATTGATGGCCCCCGGTGGTTGCGCTTCCCGCCAACCACAAAGTTATGTGCTACATGTGCTGATAAATCCACGGCTACCCGCTCCCGGTATAGCGCTACTTCGAGGCATACTTCTTCATCAGCGCTGTATAACGCGCCGTACCACGGATGTTGTTTAAGTCGGGTTCGCGGTAAATCTCCAATACAAAATCATTCATACCTCGCTTCAGCGCTTCCTCCAGAAAATCGAGCGCGTTGTCCTTGTCGTTTTTAACCGATAGCAAACAAGCCATATTATAAAACACACGGAAAGCCGTATTGCCAAGCTTAACGGACTTGGTATAACTGGCCAGCGCTTCATCCGGCTTGTTCATTTTGCGTTGCGTATTTCCCAAATACTGCCAGGTGCGCGCATCATTAGGCTCCTGCTTTAACACCAGGTTATAATACTTATAAGCCGAATCGTTTTGCTTGGCGTAGTTATAGGCATTAGCCAGGTTAAACAGCACATTCACATCATCCGGTTTCAGCTTCAGTGCTTTGTTGTAGGCATAAATGCCGCGTACAAAATCGCCGGCATTGCACATGATGTTGCCCATATTAAAGAAATAGGCCGGACGCGTAGAATCAATACCCACTGCCTGACCGATATATTTTACCGCGTTCGCCAAATCGCCCATGCGGAAATAAGCCAGGCCTATATTATTATATGTATCGGGGTCTTTGGGCAGGTAGCTTTTGTATTTATTGAAGTACTCAATCGATTTATCCGATAGCTTCTTATAGTAATAGCAAACGCCTAATTGAAAATACGAGTAGTAAGCATAGGGCTCCCACTTAACCGATTGCTCCAGCCATTGTATGGCCTGGTTAAGGTTTTCCTTTTTTGCCAGGTCTTCTTCATTCATGGTAAGGGCCACGCTTTTCAAAAACAAGCGGCGCGATTCAAACGCCGGCCATAGGTAATGATCGCTGCCCAGTAAGTCCATGGCCAGCTGCATATCGGCTGCTGCATTGTTCAGTTCTGCCGCATCACTCACTACCGCATCTCCGCTTAGTAAGGGGTTAATTAACTCGGTGGATTGCTTCAGCAAAGCAGCTACCAGGTTGCGGGTTGCCTGACCAATCACTGCTTCAGGCAAATCCTGCTGCTTCATTTGCTGTAATAAACCCAACGCACCATCCTTGTCACTGCTTAAATGATGATCCTTTACTGCCTGCTCAAACCGACTGTTCAATAGGCGCTGCTCGTTGCTCATCTCCACATTGCCCTTTGCCGGTCCACCCGAAAAGTTAGCGGCCAGTAATTTATCCTGGGCACTTAGCTCGGGTCCGGTGCTGATGTCGCATAATACATGTTCCAGATCGCCCACCACAAAAGGTGTTTGCCTGTTCGGCTTGGCTTCGCGCCGTACATTATCCTGCAAAAATTTCTGCAGCTCGTACAGCGTTACTTTATTGTCGCGTGTGTCGGTACTATCAGCAGCACCTTTCAGGGCATTTACCAAATGCCACGAAAAAAGACCACGGCCCTTACCCCACTGCGCGCCCTCCAGCGAAAGCTCATTGGCCTGACAACTAAAAATTTTTGTTTCATTACTCCATTCCTGTCGCAGCGCCAGCAGGTTGTCCTCCGCGCCTTTGGTACCGCCGCTCAGTTTACCACTATGGCAGGCATCGGCAATAAACACCACCTCGGCACCTGCACCGGTTATACGTGTAATGGCTGTGCGCAATTGTTTCTCCTGTATATAGCCGTTGGGGTTCAGGTAGTAATTAGCTGTATCGCTTTCGCACAGCAGTAACAAACCACCCAATTCCTGCGCTGTTTCAATATCACCATGCCCCGAAAAATAGATATACACCCGGTCGCCCTTTTTCACCTGTTTCTTCAGCTCATCCAGCTTCCACATTATCTCCAGGTTGGCGCTGTCGTTAATAAAGGGGTAAACATGCGAGGGGTCCACGTGCACGTCGTTGATCAAAAAATTCGCGAAGCACCTGGCATCGGCATCGGCAAACTGCAATTGCGGCAGGTATTTGTATTTGCTAACCCCTACTACTACGGCATACTGCTCGCCTATTACAGCAGGCGTAACATTTTGCAGCGTAGCACCTTTGGTGCCCTGCGAAAAAAGCGACCCTTCCGCAGCAGCAACCAGCAAGGCTACCAATAGTATTCTGAAAACTTGCACCTGCTAAATATAAACGATTTACCCAATTGCAGTTCGTATGCAACTGCTAACAATGGTCACAGCACTCTTTTTTACCTGAACCTTTTAGTGCCGGTACTGGTACGGGCTGCAAACCGGAGTTCTCGAACTGCATTAACCGCAGGCTGATAAGAATTACCACAATGGTTACGCCAACATCAGCAGCAATGGCAAATACCAGATTGCTGTATCCGAAAACCGCCAGCATTACAAAAAACAATTTGATGGCGATAGCCGCAATGGTATTAAACTTAATGGTGCGCACCGTAGCACGGCCCAAACGTATCAGGTACGGAATCAACGACAGGTGGTCGTTCATCAGCGCAATGTTGGCTGTTTCAATAGCCGTATCGCTGCCGGCTGCACCCATTGCTATGCTTACCGAAGCCATCGCCAGTGCGGGTGCATCGTTTACCCCATCGCCCACCATAGCTACACCGGTGTAATGCTTCTTTAAATCCTGAATACACTGCGCCTTGTCCTGCGGCAACAAGCCGCCGTACACGGTTTGTATTTGCACCGCATCCGCAACCACACGCGCCGAAAGTTCCGTATCGCCGGTAAGCATTACAGGTTCAATCTGCATTTGCTTTAAGGAAGCTATGGCAGCGCTGCTGTCGGGTTTTATCTCGTCGGCTAAACCAATAATGCCCGCTACTCCATCTCCAAAACTTACCACTACACTGGTTTTGCCCTGTTCCGACAGCTGCTTTACAATACTTTCAGCCTCTTCGCTTACCGGCTGATGTTCGTGTATATAATTCAGTTTACCTACTAAAACTGTTTCGTCCTCACACACCAAACATTTGGCCGTAGCGCCTTTGCCCACCACACTTTTAAAGTTCACAGCCTTATGCGGTTCAAATCCTTCTTTTCGGCTGGCATCTACAATGGCCTGCGCTAAAGGGTGTTCCGAAAACAACTCGGTGCCTGCGGTGCAGGCCAGCAGCTCCTCGCGTTCGGTACCGTTTAAAGGCAATACATCGCATACCACCGGGTTGCCGTAGGTAATGGTGCGTGTTTTATCAAGGCATACAGCCTGTATCCCCGCCAGGGCTTCCAGGTATTTCCCTCCTTTCACCAATGCCCCGCGCGAAGAAGCATTGCCGATAGCAGCATAAATGGCTACCGGTGTGGAAATTACCAGGGCACAGGGGCAGGCAATCACCAATAGCGTGATGGCCTGTTGCAGCCAGTGGTCGGCGTTCTCATGCAACACAAAAACCGGCACCACAAACAGCAGGGCCGACAATACCATAATTACCGGTGTATACACCCTGGCAAATTTTTGAATGAATTTTTGTGTATCGCTTTTATTGGCACTTGCTTCAAACGTAAGTTGCACGATTTTGGAGAACGTGGTATCCGCCGAAAGTTTGGTAGTTCTTATTTCTATAAAACCTGTGGTATTCAGTGTGCCTGCAAAAACAGTATCGCCTTTCTCTTTATCGCGTGGTATGGGTTCGCCGGTAATGGCCGCCTCGTCAACCGCAGTATCTCCCGCTTCGATAATGCCATCCAGCGGAATCATTTCATGCGGCTTTACCTCCAAAATGGAACCCACTGGTATACGATCAATAGCTACGGATTGCGTACTGCCTTTTACAAGGGCCGTTTTAGGCGATTTTGAAACCAGTGCATCCAGCGCCGATTTGCTGTTCTCTATGCCTATGTCTTCCAGTCGCTCGCCCAACACATACAATACGATTACTACTGCGGCCTCGGGATATTCGCCCAGGTAAAAAGCCCCCGCCACGGCAATAAGCATCAATAAACTAATGCTGCTGAAATTGAACTTAACCAAAGCTTTTAACCCGTTTAGTATAACCGGATAACCTACCCCGATAATAAAAGCAGCAAAAACAAAGGGCGCATAGGGCATGGGAAGGTGAATGCCAACAATGGAAAGCACCTCCAGTCCCACCACTATGGCTATGGCCGCTAACAGCAGCAGAAATTTTTTATCGTTAAACGGCAGCTTCATCAGGCACCAGGCAAATAGAACCGCAATTTAGGCAATCGCCGCCATTTGGGCGCAGCCCAGCAAAGGATGGGCCGGTCGCAGAAATTATTTTTAGAACTAAATTTGAAACTATAAACTTAATTTACTACATTTGGAGGACAGTTCTTTGACCTCCGAAAGCTTCGGTATTGACCTTCCCTCATTAAACCGGGAACTTCAAACGAACTACTCCCGGCGCATTAAAAAAGTGTAAAGGAGTGTAAAGTTAGATTGGGAGCGATTACTCGAAAAGTGTAAAGGAGTGTAAAGTTTGATGGTGGCAGTTCACCAAAAGTGTAACGGAGTGTAAAGGAGTGTAAAGTTATGGTCCCATGCACTGCCCCGTCTGTTTTCTGATCTCTGTTTTCTGATCTCTGAAAAGTGTAAAGAAGTGTAAAGTTGGAGCGTATGGCGAGAAAAAAGTGTAAAGGAGTGTAAAGTTACAGGCGTATTTTGCTCTACCCTGCTTGCATGATAGGATTTGACAGGTGCCCTCCAAAACCCTATCAAACCCTATCAAACCCTATCAATTCCTATCATTTATGTTAAAAAATCGCCCAGTTTACGCTACAAAAGTAGCTCCTGACTAAAAATGAACACATACAACTCTAAACCCAAAGGTCATTATGGTTCGCTGCTGCTCCCTTGTTAAAACACCCCATTTCCTTCTATCTTGTGCCCGTTCATGAAGCTGTCGGTAGTTATCGTTAATTACAACGTCCGGTATTTCCTGGAGCAGTGCCTGCTTTCGGTGCAGAAGGCTGTGGCAGGCCTGGAGTCCGAGGTATTTGTGGTGGATAATGCCAGCAGCGATGGCTCGGCGGACTATATCCGTCCCCGTTTCCCTTGGGTAAAATGGATCGGTAATACCGATAACCCCGGCTTTTCGAAAGCCAACAACCAGGCTATCAAAATTTCGCAAGGCGAATACGTGCTTTTGCTAAACCCCGATACCGTAGTAGCGGAGGACACCTTTAGCCAATGCGCTGCCTTTATGGATGCACACCCTGATGCAGGTGCTTTGGGCGTACATATGGTAGATGGGCGCGGCAACTTTCTGCCCGAATCGAAACGCGGACTGCCAACACCCGCCGTTGCCTTTTATAAGATATTCGGCTTATCGGCCCTGTTCCCAAAATCTAAAACTTTTGGGCGTTATCACCTGGGTTATCTGCCCGAAACCGAAACCAATGAAGTAGAGGTGCTGAGCGGCGCTTATATGTTTATGCGCCGTACCGCGCTGGACAAAGCCGGTTTGCTCGACGAAGACTTTTTTATGTATGGCGAGGATATTGACCTCAGCTATCGCATTATAAAAGCAGGATATAAAAACTACTACTTTGCCGGCACCAGCATCATACATTACAAAGGCGAGAGCACTAAAAAAGGCTCGCTGAATTATGTGAAGGCCTTTTATAATGCGATGATCATTTTTGCCCGCAAGCATTTTAGCGGTAACCGGTCGGGGTTGTTTTCGTTGCTCATCAATTTTGCCATTGTGTTCCGCGGGGCCTTAACCCTGCTGGCAGGTTTGTTTGCAAGCAGTTACCTGTTTATAGTAGATGCCCTGCTGGCCTTCGGTGGTATTTTCTTTATCACCGATTACTGGGAGAAGATGATAAAATACAAGGAGCACTACTATCCGCAACAGTTTCTGCTGGTAATTGTGCCCGTGTATATTGCTATCTGGCTATTGGCTACCTTCTTAAACGGCGGGTACGATAAGCCTTTCCGCATCTCCAAAATTCTGCGCGGTTTGTTGTTGGGCACTATTGCTATAGCTGCTGTGTATGCCTTTTTACCCAACGATTGGCGCTTTTCGCGGGCTATCATTCTGTTAGGCGCTGCATGGACCGCCATCGAAATGCTGTTAACCCGTACGCTGTATCATTTGATCAAATACCAGTCGCTTTCGCCTGAACAGGACGAGCGCAAACGATGCCTGCTGGCGGGCGATAAACAGGAAATGAACCGCGCCGAAAGTCTGCTGCGCGGGGCCGGTTACCGCCACGAAATCATACAGGAACCGCTGATCCAAAGCACCGAAAAGGCAGTAGCCATATATGCCGCCGATGAAGTGATTTTTTGTGCAGCCAACACAGCCTATGGCAGCATCATACAAAAGATTAAAGCCTGCGGCAATAAGCTGGAATATAAAATACTGAACCCCGGCAGCAATGCCCTGGTAGGCAGCAACAGCAGCGACACCGCCGGCGATAGTTTTGTGGCCGAAAGAGCCGTATTGCTGTTTACGCCGGAAAACAAACGCAACAAGCGCGTGTTCGATTTAAGTGTTTGCTTGCTGATGTTGCCGCTGCTGCCCTTTTCGCTCTTTGCGGTTAAAAACTTTGGGAACTATATCAGCAATTGGGCGCAGGTACTGGCGGGAAGAAAAAGCTGGGTAGGGTTTAGTTCGCCCCAACTGTTACAGCAATTTGCACAAAGCCGCGCCGGTGTGCTTTCGCCGGCCGATAGCTTTGCAGCACTAAACTTTACTGCAGCAGAAATTAACGAGGCCGAACTGAACTATGCACGCCGCTATTCCGTAAATGATGATATAGTTGTAATTTTGAAGAAATACCGCGCCTTGGGAAAATGAAACACCTGCTTACCATAGTATGCATGCTTAGTTTGCTTACCACCCGGGCAGGCGGCAACCTGCATTGGTATTATTACCTGCCACTGCTTAAGCCGGTAACCTCTGCAGCCCCAGCCGCAGGCAACACTATGCAGAAGGGCTTGCTGCCTTTGCCGCGTTATCAAATGCCCAAAGGCAACGTGTTTTGCAGAATGGAAGATAAATTGATGAAGTTGACGGGCGTTTGGATTACCGTAGGTCCAAAGGCACACTAAAACTCGCGGGCAAAACCCCACTGGTCCATTACATCGCTTAACTCGTTGTATATGTATTCTTTGCTGAGGCCGTACTCTTCCAGGCTGTATTCGTGGCCGCTTTTGTAATTGCTGTTGCGCTTCTGTTCGTGCGATAAACGTTCCAACAACTCCGGCGAAGGTGTCCAGCCGAAATGCTGGTAAATGCTCAGTACGGTTTCAACCGGTGTTTGCAGCAGGTTATCGTATTTAACGGCACAAAACTGCGAAGGAGGTATTACGCGTTTCATTTCCTGCGAATAGCGGAAAAACTTAATGCCATACTCGGCCCATACGCGCTTGCTGGGGTCGCTGCTGGGCACGTCCGGACTATGGAAATCATACATGGCCGTAAACATGCTGGCCATGCTGGGCACTGCATCATATGGGTGCCGGGCTATATAGATGATCTTGGCATCGGGGAAACGCTTCAAGAGGCTTTTAAACCGGGCCGTGCTCATTACGTTCTTTGACAAATAGGTTTTATCGCGCCCCGCGCGGAATACAAATCGCTTCACACAGCTTTCGTAAAAGTCCATTACGTTTTTGCGCACGCTTTCAGGTTCTTCATCCAAAAACTTGTTGTCGTTATGCAAATGGAAATACGGAAAAGGAATAAAAATGCCGGGGCTCATCAAGGTTTGGGCAAAGGGCAATTCGTCCTCCTCGGCCTTATTAAAACCCATGGCATGAATGTTATCCCAACCGCCCCAAAACTTCTCATCCAGCCGGTCCATCAACTTACTGATGCTATGGAACAAAAGCTTTTTATCGATCCAGCTGAACAGTTTATAAAACTGCACAAAGCTGGAGGTCATAAAAAAGGTATGCGCGTTTTTGGTATACACAAAGCGCTCTTTGTCCAAAGCCATTAACCGGTGCAGATACGTGGTACCGCTGCGTGGATTGGCAATAATAAACACCGGTTGTTTTACCTGCACCTTTTTATGCCCCTGGTGAAAAAGGGTGTCCATAAACCTGAAAAACAGCGAGAAAAACTGATGGAGCGAATAAAGGAAAATGAACAACACCGAAAGCAGCCACACCTTCCAGCGAAAGCGGCGATAGGTTTCTACAATAATATCTCCCAATATTTTGTAGCGCACATAATAAAAACCGGCACGGAAATACACCATAAAATCAAGCGCAAATGAAACGTTTGGCGAAGATTTAGCCAAATGATTAATAACAAGAACGTAAATTTGTCGGAACGTTTAAAAATGCCCACGAACCGTCAGCTATTCCTTTCCCATGTAGCCCAAACCAGTACCGCCCCCCTGATGCTGGAAATAGAACGTGCCGACGGCATGTATCTATATGATACCAATGGCAAAAAATACATGGATTTAATTGCCGGTATTTCAGTAAGCAACCTGGGGCATTCGCACCCTACCGTAGTGGAAGCCATCAGCCGGCAGGCCCAAAAATACATGCACCTGATGGTGTATGGCGAGTTTGTACAGAGTCCGCAGGTGGCATACGCCAAAGCGCTAACCACGTATCTGCCCACAACGCTCAACAACGTGTATTTTACCAATAGCGGGGCCGAGGCAACCGAAGGTGCAATGAAACTGGCAAAGCGCTACACCGGCCGTACCGAAATTATTTCGTTTAAAAAGGCCTACCATGGCAGTACGCAAGGTGCGTTAAGCATTATGGGCGATGAGTATTTTAAACGGAAGTTCCGGCCGCTGCTACCAGATACCCGTCAACTGGACTACAACGACGAAGCCGGTATACAACACATCACCAATCGTACCGCTGCTGTTATTGTGGAAGTAGTACAGGCAGAAAGCGGGGTTAACCCCGGCACCGCTTCATTTATAACGCAGCTCCGGCAGCGCTGCACCGAAACAGGCACGCTGTTGATTTTTGATGAATGTCAAACTGCTCTTGGCCGCACCGGCCGCCTCTGGGGTTTCGAGCACTACGGTGTAATACCCGATGTGCTGTTGTTGGCCAAAGCCCTGGGTGGAGGGATGCCCCTGGGGGCATTTGTAAGTTCGCAACAGATTATGAGCAGCCTCAGCGATAATCCGGTGCTTGGGCACATTACCACCTTTGGCGGGCACCCGGTTTGCTGCGCAGCAGGTTTGGCTTCCTTTCAAATTTTAGTGGCAAGTGAACTGGTAGAACAGGTTGAGAAAAAAGGTCAACTGTTTGAGCAACTGTTACAACACCCTTTGATGAGGGCGGTCCGTCGCTCTGGCTTAATGCTGGCTGTTGAATTTGATAGCTATGAACAAAATAAGCGCATCATAGACCGTTGTATTGCAAACGGTTTACTAACCGATTGGTTTTTGTTTGCTGCCAATTGCCTGCGCCTGGCCCCACCCTTAATAATCACTGAAGAGGAGATCCGCAGCGCTTGCAACATTCTATTGGCTGCAGTGGAAGCCGAAAATGCCTAGCAGACACATAACCAATCTTTTTACCACCTTCGCGCAAAATTAGTTGTATGAAAATGGATAGGACACGGGTATGGTTCCGCACAGGGTTTGGCCGCATTGTGTCGTATTTTTTGCAGGGCCTTTTGTTGTTGGCCCCTGTGTTTGTTACCTTCTATGCTATCTTCTCCATTTTCGATTGGCTCGATTCCAAACTCAATATCTTCTTCGAGCGCATCTTCCACTTTTATTACCCTGGCCTTGGCATTATAGCCATGTTCGGTATTATTACGCTCGTAGGCTTTATAGGCTCCATGGTTATCCTGCAGCCCTTGTTGCACATCTTCGATCTGTTGCTGGAGAAAACACCGGTGGTAAAGGACATCTACTCCTCACTAAAAGATTTCTTCGGTGCCTTTATCAGCAATAAAAAGAAGTTCGACAAACCGGTGATGTTTGAATTCGGCAAAGGTACGGGCATTTTTAAACTGGGCTTTATTACCCAGCAAGACCTCAGCGATCTGCACATAAAAGATAAGGTGGCCGTGTATACACCGCTATCCTACAACCTCTCAGGTATTCTTTATGTAGTAAACCGCGACCAGGTACAAGTGCTGGATGATGTGCGTGCCGGTGATATGATGAAGTTTATCGTAAGCGGTGGTGTTACGCAGATCGACGAAGACGAGGAGTCGCTGGCAGATGCCATTAAAATAGCCCGCGGTCAGAAACCGGAATAAGGCCGCATTACTTCTCCGTGCGCGCAGCTGCAAGCAGGCTGTATTTGGTTACATCACTTTGCTTGGCTAAGGCGGCCCATTGTTGCAGCGCCGATTTTTTATCGCCCTTCTCCCATGCTGCGTTGGCAATAAAATAAGCTGCTGCCTGGCGGTAATAGATGTTCGTGGATTTTAGCAACGGCTGCAAATACGACAGGCTTTTATCAGCTTCTTTATTCATAAATAACGCATAGCCGTATTGTAGCATCCAGTATTCGGTTTGGGCCGGAGCCATCCGGCAGTTTTCGCCCTCCTGTAGCAACTGTACTGCCGCAGCATAATTCCTCACCTTGCCGTTAAACACGCCATACATTAAAAACGGTTCGCAGGCAGTGTTGAATTGTCGCATTCCGCGTTGCAGGAATAAAGGGAGATACCAATCGCCAATATTGCCGGCAATTAATATTTGAAGGTCGCTTAAGGTAAACGATTGCGCAAATACCAGCATAGCACGGCCCAATTGATGTTCATCGTAATACGCCGCCGAGTCGGTTTTCATTAAAAAACCAGCCAGACTGTTTACATAACTGTAGTTGCTATCGGCAAACAACTGCAGGGCATTGTAAAACTCCGAAAGGTGGCGACCATAGGTGCGGTCGTAACGCATTAGTACAGCCGCACAGTTGTCAAAGTAGCCCAGCTCGCTGTAAATAAAAGCAGCGTTTAAAAAACTGGATTCATCTACTTCCTTAAACAACATCACCGAATCAACCCAGGTAAGTGCTTCGTTTATGCGCCCGGCATCAAAATACTCCGATGCAATATCGCAACGGATGCCGGCCAGTGCCGGGTATAGCGTTGCAATGTATTTATACATCTCCAGGCCCTGCTCCCATTGCCCGGCGGCAATAAAACTGCGCGCATATTCAGCCATCCGGTAGGCCTGTTCCCCATCCGCATCAGGCTCTAATGACTTCAGAACAACGATTTGCTTCTTGAGGTTCTCTTTATCCAGCGCATAGGCGTACAGTGCGCAAAGTCCTTTCTGAATATCTACCCTGGATGAGTCGATTTTTAAACACTGTCGCCAGTATTTTTCTACCTGCTTTTCGGTTTCGGCAGGCACCACCGGCGCCAGATATTTCAGCGATTGGACAGCTGTATCGTAGATGGCTTCGTTAGTGGTGGTAAGCGCTAGACGCTGGGGCACTTCCAGCCAGGCTTTATTCAGTAACACATTGCCCTTCATCATCAGGGCATCCACATTTCTGGGCTCCTTCTTTAGCAACGAATCAAGAAATGCCGTGGCTTCGCTGAACTGCTTTTGCTGTATAAACTGCGTGGTGGTAGCAATTACCGATTGGGCCTTTACAAAAAACGCGCTCAGCAAAAACGTCCAACAGATAATTACACGCAGGATTAGCATGGTTAAGTATAGCGATATTTTAGTGTAGCAGCTAAATAGCCGGAGCGCATTTTAACTATTGTTTGGCAACCATTCCACCCGCCAGTTCCTCTTTTAAAAACTGGGCCGTGTGACTGCCTTTTACTTTGGCAACTTCCTCAGGTGTACCCTTGGCAATTACCAAACCTCCGCGATGACCTCCTTCGGGGCCAATGTCAATTATGTAGTCCGCTACTTTAATAACGTCGAGGTTATGTTCAATTACTAAAACAGTATTGCCACGTTCCACCAATCTGCCCAGTACATCCAGCAATACGCGGATATCTTCAAAATGCAGGCCGGTAGTAGGCTCATCTAATATATAGAAGGTTTTGCCGGTGTCTTTTTTCGATAGCTCTGCCGCAAGTTTAACACGCTGGGCTTCTCCACCGCTAAGGGTGGTGCTGGATTGGCCCAAACGCAGGTAGCCTAAGCCTACATCATTCAGCGTTTTAAGTTTGGGGTAGATGGACGGAATGTTTTCAAAAAAGGTCAGCGAGTCTTCCACCGTCATATTCAACACATCGCTGATGGATTTGCCTTTGTAGCGCACTTCCAGCGTTTCGCGGTTGTAACGTTTGCCATTACACTTTTCGCACATCACTTCCACGTTGGGCAAAAAGTTCATTTCAATCACCTTCATGCCGCCGCCGCCACACTCTTCGCATCTGCCACCTTTTACGTTAAACGAAAAACGGCCGGGTGTGTAACCACGTATTTTTGCTTCAGGCAAAATGGCATACAACTTCCGTATTTCATCAAATACTTTGATATAGGTAACAGGGTTGCTGCGTGGTGTTCGTCCGATAGGGGATTGATCAATATCAATTACCTTATCCAAATGCTCCAGACCTTCCACTTTTTTATAGGCTAATGGTTTGTGCCTGCCCTGCCACACGTAATTGTGCAGGATTGGATAAAGGGTCTCATTAATCAGTGTAGACTTACCGCTACCGCTTACACCGGTTACACAAACCAGCATACCCAAAGGAAACTCCACATCTACATTCTTCAGGTTGTTGCCACTGGCACCTTTCAATCGTAGGAATTTGCCATTGCCTTCGCGGCGTTTGGCAGGTATTTCTATCTGCAGTTTATTGCTCAGGTATTGTGCGGTAGTGCTGCCCTGCTTCAAAAAATCTTTTGGCTTGCCGGCTGCTACAATTCTGCCGCCATGTTCACCTGCGCGCGGTCCGATATCTATAATATAGTCACTCTCCAGCATTATCTCCTTATCGTGCTCCACAACTAAAACGGTGTTGGGATTGGCTGCTAATTGTTTCAGTGCTGTAATCAGCTTGCGGTTATCGCGTTGATGCAATCCAATACTGGGCTCATCCAAAATATAGGTGATACCGGAAAGCTGTGATCCTATTTGCGTTGCCAAACGAATACGCTGCGATTCGCCACCGCTCAGGCTCTTGGCTGGTCGGTCAAGCGCCAGGTAATCCAGGCCTACATCAAGTATGAATTTTATACGGGTGCGTATTTCTTTTAAAAGGTCTTTAGCTATCAGTTGCTGGCGTTCACTCATGCGGTCTTCCAGTTTCTCGAACCAGGTGGCCAGTTCAGTAAGATCCATATGCGATAATTCGCCAATGTGGCGTTCATCGATACGGAACCATAGGCTTTCCTTTTTTAACCGGGTGCCTTTGCAAGTGGGGCAGGTGTGCTGCTCCATATACCCTTCCGCCCATTCGCGGATTGCTTCGCTGCTGGTAAAGCGAAAACATCTCTTCAGCAGGCCCACCAATCCACCTTTGGCCAGGGTGTACCAGCGCTCATCAAAGTCCTCTATCACCAGATCCTCTTCTTCAAAAGCGCTTTGGTCTTCTACATCACCATATAATATGTAGTTGAGCGCTTCGGCAGGAATTTTATTAATGGGGTCGTTGAGCGAGAACTTAAACTTTTTAGCGATAGCCGTTAGTTCTCGGAAGATATAATTATCACGTGCCTCGCCCACCGGTAAAATGCCGCCTTTGTTAATCGACACCTTATCGTCGGGGATAATCACTTTCGAGTTCACCTCGTAGGTAACACCTAAGCCATTACAGGTGTTGCAGGCCCCATAAGGGGAGTTAAATGAAAAGGTATTTGGCGACGGTTCTTCGTAGGAGATACCGGAATCCACACACATCAAGTGCTTGCTGTAACTAAACACTTCGCCGGTATCGCTATCCAGCAATTGAATTAATCCTTTACCGGCCTTCATGGCCTGGCCTATACCGGTGCGTATGCGGTCGCGGGCATCCTTTTCAATCTTCAACCGGTCTATCACCAATTCAATATCGTGCACCACATAGCGGTCAACCTGCATTTTAGGCTTCACCTCTACTATTTCTCCGTCCACCCGTATTTTCAGGTAGCCTTGTTTGCGCACCTGCTCAAATAATTCGCGGTAATGCCCCTTACGGCCACGCACCACAGGCGCTAGTATAACTGCTTTTTTGCCGTTATGTTGCTGCAACAGGTTATCTATAATCTGCTCCTCGGTAAACTTCACCATCTTTTTACCGGTCACATAGGAGTAAGCCTCCCCTGCCCGGGCAAAGAGCAAACGCATAAAGTCATAGATCTCGGTTACTGTTCCTACCGTGGAACGGGGATTCCGGTTAACCGATTTCTGTTCGATGGAGATAACGGGCGACAGGCCGGTTATCTTATCTACATCAGGTCGCTCATAGCCACCGATAAACTGACGGGCATAAGCGGAGAAGGAATCGAGATAGCGGCGTTGTCCTTCGTTGTAAATGGTATCAAAGGCCAGCGACGATTTGCCACTGCCCGAAATACCGGTAATAACCACCAGCTCGTTACGCGGGATGGTTACGTCCATATTTTTAAGGTTGTGCACGCGCGAACCAAAAACCTCGATGTTGTCGGGTTCGAGGCCAATGGGCTCGTTCACTTTATCCTTGCTTGTACTTTTTGTGGCCATTAGAAGGGTGCGAAATTAACTAAACCCGATAACAAAAACAGGAGATTAAAGTTTCTAAGGCTTGCAGAACAAAAGCTTTAGCATCCTTCAACACTCATTGCCAATAGATTGTTAAAAATTAAGAGGCGGCTTACTGCTATTTCCTTTATTTAGTTACGTGAACCGCTCTAAACTCTTTACGCCCGGCAAACTGGGTCCGTTACTGTTGCGCAACCGAAGCATACGTGCAGCTGCTTTCGAGGGTATGAGCATGGGTCACACCATAACGCCGGAACTGATAGCCTATCACCGTTCGGTGGCGGCCGGTGGTATTGGCATGAGCACCCTGGCATATGCAGCTGTATCTAAAAGCGGTTTATCCTTTCCGCACCAGCTTTGGCTACGCAAAGAAATTGTTCCGGAACTGCGAAAGTTTACCGATGCGCTGCATGCCGAAGGTGCTGCCGCATCCATTCAACTGGGGCACTGCGGCAATATGGCAAATGCAGCAGTTACAGGCACCAGGCCCATAGCTCCTTCAGGCGGCATTAATTGGTATGGCCCCACTTTCCCCCGCGCGATGAAGCAGCAGGATTTTGAAGTCATACGGAGCGATTTTACACTTGCAGTGCACCTGGCAGTAGAATCGGGATTTGATGCCATTGAAATACACGCAGGCCATGGCTACCTAATCAGCCAATTTCTTTCGCCTTACACCAACAAACGCAGTGATGCCTACGGCGATTCTTTTGAAAACCGAAGTCGTTTTATGCGCGAAATACTACATGCCGTGCGCGCAGCTTTGCCTGCCGACAAGGCCCTGCTGGTTAAAATGAACAGCCATGACGGATTTGAAGGCGGCATCACTAAAGGGGAGGGCATTGAAACCGCCAAACAAATTGCCAGCTGCGGAGCAGATGCCATTGTGGTGTCCGGTGGCTTTGTAAGCAAGGCGCCCATGTATGTAATGCGCGGCAGTATGCCCATTGATATCATGGCCTACTTTATCAGCGAACCATTCAAGAAGTTTTTCGTGAAATGGTTCGGCAGGCAATTAATAGCAAGTGCGCCCTTCCGGGAGGGTTACTTTATGGAAGATGCAGCCAACATTCAGGGAGAAATTAAAATTCCGGTAGTACTGGTGGGGGGAATGAATTCCATGGAAACAATCAACACAGCAATGGACAGGGGCTTTGAATTTATTGCCCTCGCCCGGGCTTTAATAGTACAACCCGATTTCATTAATCAGTTGCGCAATGAGTTGATCAGCAGTTCTGCCTGCACCATTTGTAATTACTGCGTGGCAAAGATGTACAGCGGAGTTATGAGTTGCCATTTGAACGAAACAACCATTCCTGCTGATTTGCAACAAAAAATTAATCGTCTTAACCATGCCTGAAAAATTTGCTCTAATAACCGGAGGCTCTTCAGGCATTGGGCTGGAAATTGCCCATCTGCTTGGTCGGAAAGGATATGCCCTGCTGCTGGTAAGCAACCAAGCCGAGCTGCTGGAACACTATCGGCACGATCTGACACAACGCCATACCGTGAGGGTTGAAACACTTTGCCTTAATTTAGCCAGCACCTGGGCTGCTCAGGAGGTTTTTGACCATTGTCAACGCGAAAGGCTGGAAGTAGAAGTATTGGTTAACAATGCGGGCTTTTTCTTTTTCGGACAGGTTGTTGATGCCCAATTGGACAGCGCGCTTTCCATGCTATTGTTGCACACGGTTACCGTTGCACAACTCTGTACCTTGTTTGGCAATCATATGCGCGAACGCGGACGAGGGTATATTCTTAATACATCATCCATTTCGGCCTATAGAGCCTTTCCGGGGATTGGTTATTATGGCGGCACTAAAACCTTTATTAAAAGCTTTACTCAAAGCCTGCATACTGAGCTAAAGTTGTACGGGGTTCATGTAACCTGTCTTTGTCCGGGAGCAACCGCTACAAACTTATACGACCCCAACGTTATCAATGTGGAGTTAGGTAAAAAGTTGGGCATTATGATGGATGCCAGGGAAGTGGCAAAGGCCGGCGTAGACGGGCTGTTTAAAAACAAGGCGGTGGTTATACCCGGAGCAATGACCAAACTGATGTTGTTTTTAGCGCTTTTAACACCACAATGGCTTATCTATCAAATACGCAAACGGGTGAAGTGGTTAAATTAGTTAGCACAGCTGTTACCTGTTTAAAATTCTTTAGAGTAATACTCTTTCAAGTTCTATTTTCGCCGCATGTCGTATTTAGATGAATTAAATGAACCCCAGCGTGCAGCGGTAGTTAATACCGATGGACCAACCATGATAGTGGCCGGTCCCGGTTCGGGTAAAACGCGGGTACTTACCTACCGCATTGCGCACCTGATGCGCAGCGGAGTTGATGCTTTTTCCATTTTGGCCTTAACCTTTACCAATAAAGCTTCGGAATCGATGCGCAGCCGCATCGAAAAAATTGCCGGCACTGATGCCCGCAGTTTGTATATGGGCACTTTCCACTCTGTGTTTGCCCGTATTTTACGGGTAGAAGCACCGCGTATTGGCTATCCTTCCAACTTTACCATATATGATACGGAGGATTCGCGTTCGCTGATTAAGACCATTATTAAGGAACAGAACCTGGACGACAAAATTTATAAGCCCAACCAGATTCAGTATCGCATTTCTGCTATGAAGAATGCGCTGGTAATGCCTGACGCTTATATGCAGGATCCTGAACTGCTGGCAGAAGACCGCAGCACCCGCCGTCCCGCAACCGGGCAGATATACAAGCTGTATTGTGAGCGCTGCTTTAAAAGCGGCGCCATGGATTTTGACGATCTGCTCCTTAACATATATATCATCTTCGAAAAATTCCCTGATGCCTTGTATAAATACCAGCATAAGTTTAAGTATGTGCTGATAGATGAGTTTCAGGATACCAACCACTTGCAGTACGCCATTGTAAAACGGATTGCTGATGTATTCCAGAACATAACCGTGGTAGGTGACGATGCACAGAGTATTTATGCTTTCCGTGGCGCTACTATTGATAATATCCTGAATTTTGAAAAGGACTTCCCTGAGTTACGCGTATTTAAGCTGGAGCAAAATTACCGCAGTACGCAAAACATTGTAAAAGCGGCCAACGAACTTATTTACCGCAATAAGCATCAGCTTAAAAAGGAAATCTGGACCCAGAACGAAAAAGGCGAATCGATTAAAATTGTACGCACCCCCAGCGATAATGAGGAAGGTCGTTGGGTGGCCGACAGCATCCAGGAGTTGCGGATGCGTGAGCATTACAAGAATGCCGACTTTGCCATACTATATCGCACCAACGCACAATCGCGGGCATTTGAAGAAGCCCTTCGGCGACAGAATATTCCTTACCGGATTTATGGAGGAATGAGTTTCTACCAGCGCAAAGAAGTGAAGGACTTGCTGGCCTATCTGAAACTAACCATAAACCCATATGACGAAGAGGCGCTGAAACGGGTAATTAACTATCCTGCCCGTGGTATCGGTCAAACTACCATGGACAAGGTAATAATCACCGCAGCCAACGAAGGCAAACGCCCATGGGATGTATTACAGGAGGTGCAGTATTACGATATGGCAACGCGCACCAAGAATGCCATCGAAGAATTTGTGCTGATGATTAAGAGCTTTGGCGCACAGGAGAAAAAGCTGAATGCCTACGAATTAGCCAAACACATTGGCAGCACTACCAAGCTGGTAGCGGAATTATACAGCGATAAAACCGTGGAGGGCGTTAGCCGGTACGAAAACATTCAGGAGTTACTGAACTCCATAAAAGAGTTTGTAGAAGAAGATGTGGTGGCAGAAGATGCGAATGTGGAAGAGATAAACATGCTGACTGATAAAAGCCTGGGCTCGTTTCTACAAAATGTAACCCTGCTGACCGGCGATGAAAAAGACACAGAAAACCTGGACACGGTAAAACTAATGACGGTACATGCCGCTAAAGGTCTGGAGTTTGCGGTGGTATATGTAGTAGGTATGGAAGAAAACCTTTTTCCGGGCCAACAATCGCTCTATAGCCTCGAAGACCTGGAAGAGGAGCGCCGGTTGTTCTATGTTGCCATAACACGCGCCGAAAAGCGCTTGTTCCTTACCTATGCGAATACGCGCTATAAATTCGGACAATTAAACTACTGCGACCAAAGTCGATTTTTGCAGGAAATACCCGAAGGCCTGGTGTCGCACCATGGTGAAATCAAGCGTCCACAGGTGCATAGCAATAGTGGCACCAGTGGATTAAGCGGTGGTTTTGCGCCCAAAGCGCAATACCCCAAGCCCCTCGTAAAATCGCAGGCAGCACCACCGGTTAGCAACAATACCGACGAGCCCTTTGTGCCTGACGATGCCAGTACCCTGCAGGTTGGCATGGAAATTCAGCACGAGAAGTTCGGCGATGGTAAGGTAGTGAGCATAGAAGGCAGCGGAGCCAACCGCATTGCCTCGGTGTTCTTTAACTCCTTTGGGGTAAAGAAAATCATGCTCAAGTTTGCCAAGGTAAAAATCATCAAGAACGGCTAAGTCTTTGCCGCGAAGATGTTTAGCTAGAACATTACCGGCTGGACTGCCTTTGTCCGTTCGCACCAACACGCCTTAGCTCCCTTTGCTCGGCATCAATACCAGATGCCTTTTTGGGCAAAACCTTTGTATTTAAATTATTATTATCTTCGTAAGGTCAACCGCAAATCAGTTGCAGGCGTTAACAACCCTCCCGTTAAGTCGCCGGTTAACTATACGAAAGGCTGGTTGCCCCAATTACAGCAATTACTTTATTGATTTAAACTAAGTTAATCATACTCCATTACTATGGCAGAATATAATACCATAAGAAACAAACTGGTGCTGAAAGAATACGGCCGCCACGTACAACGTATCGTCGAAAATTGTTTGAAAGAAAAAGACCCCATTAAGCGCAACCAGTTTGCGAAAGAAATCATTGAACTGATGGGGCAACTGAATCCGCATTTGCGCAACGTGGAAGATTTCCGCCATAAACTTTGGGACCACTTGTTCATTATGAGTGGCTATTCCCTGGATGTGAATTCGCCTTATCCCATTAAGAAACGGGAGGAGATCGAGCGCCGTCCAGAACGCCTGCCTTACCCGCAAAGCCGCATACGCTATAAGCACTACGGCAAAAACGTAGAGAAGCTCGTGAAGAAAGCCGTTGAAACCGAAGACCCTGATAAGCAAGTGGGCTTTACCAATTGCATCGGTAACTTCATGAAACTGGTTTACCAAAACTGGAGCAAAGAGGCCGTAAATGATGAGACCATTAAAAATGACCTGCGCCTGCTTTCGAAAGGTGCGCTGGTAGTGTCCGACGACCAGGATTTAGGTTCGCTTGCCCGTGCTAACAGCAAACAGCGCCCTGGTAACGACTTTAAGTCCAAAGGCAAAAATAACGGTGGTGGTAAGTTCCGCCATGGTGGTGGAGGCGGGCACGGCGGCAGCAACCAGAACCGCAATAAACACTTCAAGAAGAAGCGTCCGCAGTAAAAATTACGGACTGACTAGTACCCAAAGGCGTGAAGCGATTAGTTCTTTTTCTATATATAGTGTGCGTCCTATGGGTGTTAGTGCAACTAACGCTTGGCATAGTTAATTTTATTACCACCTTCATTTTATACAGCCTCCTGGTGCTGCTGGTGGCTTTTGCAGCTAAGGCTTGGGAGCATAAGTATCCTTTCGTTTACAAATCCTTATTGGCGGTAATTCCGGTACTCATTACTTTATTTGTTTGTGAAATTGCCTTGTGGTTTTTCATACGGCCCGACGATTGCCTGAGCTACTATGAACGCCTGGGCAATTATTCTTATCATTCCAATACCCTATTACAAAAGTTTCGGTTTATCAATCGCTATATACCGGATACCTGGCAATGGATTGCTGTAAACGAGCCCAACACAAATCGCTTCGTCGGCGAACCCAATCACCAATACGAACACCGGTATAACGCTGTTGGATTCAGGGATGTTGATGTTCCAATGCAAAAAAAGCCAGGTGAGATACGAATCATGGCCCTGGGAGATTCCTTTACAGAAGGTGTAGGCACACCAGCTGATTCAACCTGGCCGTACCTCCTGAACCTGCAATTAAGGTCTGACTCTGTTTACCGCGTAATGAACTGCGGCGCCAGCGGCAGCGATCCTTTTTTTGAATACATGCTTTTAAAGTGCCGATTGCTACCCTACAAACCGGATGCGGTTATCGTGTGCTTTAATCAATCCGATATCTTTGACGTAATTGAACGAGGAGGCTTTGAACGCTTTCTACCCGATAGCACTATTTGCCTGAAGCCATCTCCTAATTGGGAATACCTGTACGCGGCCAGCATGGTCACCCGGTTGGTCGCCCACCGGGTACTGCATTACAACTGGCTGCTGCGGCAGGAAAGCGAGTTCAAGCAAATGCAACAGGAGGCCCTGGATAAATTAAAAGACTGTGTTGATAGTTTCCGGCTGCTAGCGCAACAGCATCATTTTAAGCTGCTGCTGGTAATACATCCGCTCCTAAGCGATTTTAAGCAGCAGGACAGCCAATTAGTCGCGCTTCTAAATCAGTTTCATGGCTATGATACGATGTTGGTGGTGAACCTGTTCGATGAATTTCAACAACAGATGGAAAAACAAAAGCTTACATCCGAACAGTTATACTGGCCGGTTGATCTGCATAATAACTCTACCGGTTACCGGTTATGGAGCCAGATAATGGCCGTAAAAATCAGGGAATTTGTTCCTGCATTTAAGCCGTAAGCGCCTCAGCACTTACAATTATGCCGTCTTCATCAGCATACAGATACTCACCAGGCACAAAATCAATCCCGGCAAAACGAACTGTTATATTCTCCTGGCCTTCGTTGCGCTTGTTACTTTTCAGTGGTATCGTATCCAATGCCTTTACACCTACAGGCAGGAGCGCCATAGCTCCCGAATCGCGGATACAACCGTACACTATAATACCGTTCCATTTATTCTTAACGGCCAACTCTCCGAGCATATCTCCGAGCAGTGCACAGCGCATGCTGCCTCCGCCATCCACTACCAGCACCTTACCCGTGCCATCGCCTTCCAGTGCTTTACGCACCAGGCTGTTATCCTCAAAACATTTTACAGTGTGAATTGCTCCGGCAAAAATGGCAGGTGCACCATAATCATTAAAGCCAATTGGTTCGGCCACCCGAACTTTGGCGGGGTGTGCATCGCATAAATCGGTTGTTTTGTATAACATCTCTTTCATTGTTTTAAAACACTACTTGGGTTTTAGTCCTGGAAATTTCATTTTCATATTTTCCAACGTCTGCACCACTTCTTTAGCAATAACATATTCCTTGTACCAGTTTTGATCAGCCGGTACAATTTGCCATGGTGCTGCCTCATCGCAATTTTGAAACACATCTTCGTAAGCCTTCATGTAATCATCCCATAATTGACGCTCTTTCAAATCTTCCTCGTTGTATTTCCACATTTTGGTGGGATCACTCATACGTTCCTGCAGGCGCCCCAATTGCTCTTCAGGACTTATGTGCAGGTAAAATTTTAATACGGCCGTATTGGTGGTTGTCAACAACTTTTCAAAGGCATTAATATGCTCAAATCGCTGTACCGCGGTTTTATCATCAATCCATTCGTGCACACGTTGTATCAATACATCCTCGTAGTGCGAGCGGTTAAACACATGTATCATCCCTTTCTCGGGCACCTGAGCATGTACACGCCATAAAAAGTCATGCTTCATTTCCAACTCAGTTGGTCGCTTAAATGGTACAACACGACACCCCATAGGATTTACCGCATCAAACACATTCTTTATCACTCCATCTTTACCTGAAGCGTCCATACCCTGCAGCACCACCAGCAAACTGTGCTTGCTTTCAGCATACATAAGGTTCTGCAGTTCTTCGAGTTTAAACTTCAGTTTTTGTGTTTCCTTTTTGATGCTCTCCTTGTTTAGCTTTTTGGGGGCACGAGTGTCTATATTTTTCAGTCGTTGTTTAGCCATAGTTTGTGTTTAGCCATCACAAATTGCAAAAACTAAACGAATACACAAGCAGGTGAAGATATGTTCACTTCCATGTCTCATTTTGTGGCTTCAATTTTGGCGTTACCTTCACCAAAAACAAGCAGGTGCAACAGGCGCGTTTTACGGATTATAAATCACTGGCCCGGGCTATTTCGCTGGTAGAAAACGAAAGCACCGGTTATGAAGATTTGCTGCGTAAATTAGAGCCTGCGGCGGTTCCTGTTATAGGCTTTACCGGTCCTCCGGGGGCAGGTAAAAGCACCTTGCTCAATGCCTTGGTTGGTTTACTTCTGGATAGCGGTAAAAAAGTAGGACTGGTGTTAGTGGACCCTTCCTCACCGTTCAATTTTGGGGCTTTACTTGGCGACCGGCTACGCATGAGTGCTTATTTTAACCACCCTAACCTCTTTATTCGTTCCCTGGCATCGCGGGGAAGCATGGGCGGCTTAAGCGATAAAATTGTTGAAGTGCTGGAGGTTATGAAAGCCTATGCCTTTGATTATATACTGGTAGAAACCGTAGGTGTGGGACAGGGTGAAGTTGAAATTGCCGGGCTAGCGGATACGACTGTAGTAGTGTTGGTGCCGGAAGCCGGTGATGGTGTACAAACAATGAAAGCGGGATTAATGGAGATTGCTGACATCTATGTCATCAACAAGGCCGACCGGCCCGATGCAGAAACACTCTTTAACTCGCTGCAGTTGCAATTGCAGATTGGTGGAAAGGAAATTCCTGTTTTGAAAACTGTAGCTGTAGAAAGCAAGGGAGTTGAGGCCTTATTAAACGAACTGGAACAACAAGGCAAATCACCTAAAAACCGGGAGAGACGAGCCTTGTTGATGAGCGATAAGGCGCTTCGGCTGATTGCGAAAAACCGCATGCGCGATTTTGACAAGACAGCCCTAAAACAGGAAATAGCCGTAGCCATGCTACAACCTTCCTTTAACTTATACTCCTTTATTAGCCGGTACACCTGATGGTGTAGCTACCTCTGCCTGTTCAAGACTGGCAGCATACGCTGCTGCAGATTCAAACACCTTACGCCAACCTTTCCACACACCCTGTTCGGTAAACGAGCTGTTGTGCCAAAGGCCGTAAGCGGTACCTTCTACCTCCTTCACAGCTTTTAAAATGCTCTTTATTTTTTCCAGCGATTCTGCCGGGGTAGTTTTGCGATACTCCGTAAAGGTGGTATCCATAAAAGATATCGGGTGCACCTTCAATTCGGTTACGCTTTCAGTTTTCAGATTATACCAGAAAAAGGGCGTACAAATGCCTGCACGGAATCCTGCACGGGGCGCATAGCCCATACTGTAATCTTCGGTTATGCCGTTTTTGAGCAGCATAGAATAGGAGTTCGGCAACTGAAACCGGAGGTAATGATAGCGGTTACGTGTGATTTCCTGGTTCAGCACCTTGGCCAAGCGCTTTATTTCGCGCTGGGTCATCCGTGACGAAACATGCGACTTAAAGGAAAGGTGAATGCCTGTGTCCGCCTTTTGTGCAACTTGCTCAATTAATTCCCGGAAAGCTTTTTCTTCTATTGAGAGGTTTTTATCGAAACGCGAACCATCACCCACCAAAAAGAAGAACATGGGCTTTTGATTGTTATTTCCGCACACGTTGAAAATATAATCGTAGGTGTCAAATGGGTCGGGTTTGCGGCCTGTTAATACCTGGAACCGCTCCTTGAGGTCTTTAAAATTGGTATGTATAAACGAGCGCACAATAGCTCCTGCCGTACGTTTAAAACCTTTATGCAGATAGCTATATGCCTGATCAATATCAAAGGTGGGTTTATAGGAAAACCTGTGCTTTTTAAACTCTAGCTCAGGAAACCGTTCCGCCAACATGTCTTTAAGATACAGCGCATAATGGTTCACTACTGGTTTTTCAAGCAAGCCGGCCTTATAAAGCAAACTCTGGCTGCTTCGAAAACGGCCGTATTTGTCAATTTTGCTCGGCAGGTATTCCTTGTAACGGGTTACAACAAAAAACGACGAAGCGAAAATATCGAAGGGCAGGGCGGAAGGTTCCAGTACGGCAAAGAATCCCTTTAACTTGCCTTTTTCTACAAAACTTATCGGTTGATGCCTTACACCCTCCTCGAAAAGCAGGTGAAAACAACGAAAGAAAAGTTCATTGCCAACAGGTTCCTTGGCATACGAAAACTTAGCGCCACTGTGATTATTAAATGTCCCTTTGTCGGTGGTTAAGTCGTATTGCAACCCCAGCAAATCGGTAAACAGCAAATCGAATGTATAGGTAAGGCGATTGGTTACCTTATCTGTATATATCAGTAAACTATTCACCGGCTATAGCTTTTTTACGGTAAAAAGTTTCGTTCCTCAGGTATTTGCTTTTCAGCAAGGGTGAAATTTTGTAGCGCTCATCTTTGGTATCTTCATACAAGGCCGCCAGTGTTTCAAAAACAGTGGTTATACCTATTTTATCGCACCACTCAAAAGGCCCGAAAGGATAATTAGTGCCAAGCTTCATGGCTTTGTCAATATCCTCAATGCTGGCTGTGCCTTCCTGCAGGGTATAGCTCGCTTCGTTGATGATCATAAAAATAACACGCGGCTTTACGAGGCCCACACGGTCTTCCACAGGTAAAAAGCCAAGACCAAGTTGTTGCATGGTCTTTTCCAGTTCGGATGCTTCGAACCGGCGATACAGGCTCACTTCCCAGGTAGGCTGACTTAAGAAACCCGGCAGTGCATTAATGCCAAACAACCGACAACGCACTTTGGTATTGGCAGCATAAACGGCTTCGGCAAGTGATGTTTTAACAGCGTTTACGAAAACGGGCTTATCGCGAAGGCCGGCATAAAATTCCAGGCCTGAAAAATCATCATCAAAATTAAGATCGAAAATAACGTCGTATTCCCGGTAGTCTTCTTCTTCATCCCCATCGGTAAAATCGAGTTCTACCTCGGGATTTGGTGCTAAACGAGCCCTCAATTCTTCTACACGTTCTTGTTCGCCTGTAACCAGTACTTTTAACATAGCTGCTTTTAAACCCTTAGGTTTTTGCAAAACCATAAACCTGAGGAGGCATGCAAAATAATTTTTTTGCTCCGGAATTCATAGGTAATTTGGCCGCTAATATTAGCAATTCAAGGCGCTTGATATAAATCAGCCTATTAGATTTGGATTAGATTTAATTTTGTAAAAACGCAGAGGCATATGAGTAAACTGATTGTACATACCCACCGTGCGCCGGCCGCCATTGGCCCTTATTCGCAAGCTGTTCGGGTGGGTGACCTGGTATTTATAAGCGGCCAAATTCCGTTAAATCCCGAAACCGGCGAATTGATCAGCAGCACCATTGAAGAAGAAACCCACCAGGTAATGAAAAACCTGCGCTCCATATTGGAAGAAGCTGGTATGGATATGAGCAACGCTATTAAGGCCACCATTTTTTTGCGCACTATGGATGACTTTGCTGCTGTTAACGCTGTTTATGCTTCTTACTTTATAAGCGATTTCCCGGCCCGTGAAACGGTAGCTGTTGCCGGCCTGCCCAAAGGCGCCAGGGTAGAAATCAGCCTCATAGCTTCTTTATAGGCCTTGTTGTGCGGCTGCGCCGATTAAAACTTCAGCTATAGCCATAAGGTCGTCCTCTTCAAAAACAAGACGGGTAACCTGCTTGTTTTCCCGCTGGCTAAGGTTATAGTCGTATGTTTTATCGTAATAATGTAAAAGAATACGGGCTACTTCAGTAAAGTCGCCGATATGCAACGCATCTATAGCGCTTTTCCATTCATTGCCACCCAGCCGTTTACGAAGTGCTGTTACAGATTGCTCCAGCAACACAGCCGGGTGCAGGCTATAATCTGCTACCAGTCGTTTCAGGCGCACCTCCAGCGGCAATTCCATTACCAGCAACGGAGCTTGTTTAAGTCTGTTCCACAAATAATTATCCAACACTACAGTGCCAATCTTCTTGCTTTCATCCTCCAGCCAAACACGCCTGGCTGTGTCAAACTGCTTCAACCGTTGGTGTAACAGATTTTCGAAGTGCTCGGTGCTGGGTTGTGGCAACTGACCTAACATACCAAAAGCGGAACCCTTGTGCCGGGCCAGGCCTTCAAGGTCAATTACCTGCTCACCTGCCTTTTCCAATACCTTCAGCGTATCTGTTTTACCAGTTCCGGTACGGCCTCCTAACACGATGTACTTATAGGGTGCGGCAAGCGTGTCCAGCACCAACCTCCTATAAGCCTTATAACCGCCACGCATGGTGTACACCTCGTAACCAAATTGGTTAAACAGCCAGGCCATGCTGCCACTGCGCATTCCTCCTCGCCAGCAGTGCACAAAAATCTTGTTGTCCTTTACCAGAGGCTGCACAAAGCGGATGAAACCACTCATTTTAGGCCCCACGATATCCAGACCTTGCAAAATAGCCTCTTGACTACTTGTTTGTTTATAGGTAGTGCCAATGGAGGCACGCTCGGCATTATTAAATAGCGGCAGGCTAATGGCATGCGGAATATGGCCGTAGGCAAATTCGCCTTCACTGCGTACGTCTACCGTTAAATAGGCCGCCGATTGTTCCAAAAAATCCACTGCATCGAGTGCCTTTATCACTACCGGTTATTTAGCGTTGCTAATTAGCATAAAATAAAATGTGGTTGCCTGAGCGATGGCTAAGCTGTTTTGCGGTGCTCGTAAAACATCCAGATGGCGGCCAGGGGTAACACCACCACTACCAGTAAACAAATTATGTTCACCCGGTGCTCTGCCGACAGGTAGTGCGCCAGGCAATCGCCATGAATATACAAGGGATAAACGGCCCCGATTAAATACACGGGAATACGAAACGGAAAATACAACCAAAACGCTGCCAGGCACATGCCATAGCTTATGATATGCACGATATGCGAGAGCACCGTTTCTTCGCTAAAGGGCCGCACAAGACCAACTACATGCACTAGTATGCAGATAACTAAAAACAGGGCAATTAAAATGCGGATCGTGAGGTGGGTTGCTTTCATGCTTCTAAGATAACTATAACAAAGGGGTTAAACCAATGCTTACGGCAATAGTAACTTGCGAAAAGAGGTCTCGTCGCCATTAAACACATTTACATCGGTATTACCGTTAATGCCCAACAAGTCGGCTTTATCGCTATGCTGCCAAAACAACCAGTTTATATTTTCGTCGGCACTTAATTCGGTGCGGTAATAATGGGCAATCCAAAAAGGATAATCTGAAAACTGCTCCTGCAGATAATCCTCAATGAAATTGATGTTGGAATAAATGATGGGCTTTACGCCGTAATGTTCTTCTACAATGGCCAGAAACTGCTTTAAGGCCGTATCGATTTCCTGCACCGTTTTGCCGCGCGTTTCTTCAATATCCACCACCGGGGGCAAGTCGCCCTTTTCAAGCTTTACCGAGGAGATAAAATTCTTGGCCTGAATTTTAGGATTGCGGTCGGGTAAAAAGTAATGGTAAGCACCGCGTACCATACCGTGGTCGCGGGCATCTTCCCAATATTCGTCAAACAAATCATCCTCCTGCCATAGGCCTTGGGTAGCTTTAATAAATACAAACCTGAAATGGATGGTATCGCCTTCGGTATTAACAGCAATCAGTTTGTTCCAGTCTATTACATCCTGGTAGTGCGAGATATCAATCCCATGCAGCTCATAAGCTTGCGGAAAGTCGGTGGGACTGAAATTGGTTTTGTAATACTTGTGCGCTACATACCTGTATGCCCGGCGGAGATACTTTTTATTCTTCCAGGCTACAAATCCAATAAGCAAGGCAAAACACAACCAAAGCATCCGCTTTGCCCAGGAGGGTGTTGTCCATTTCGCTTTCCTTTTAGCCATTATCGGTTTTCGCGTTTTGCTAATAACGCAAAGCGCCGCTAAAAATTCAGGGCGCTTATGCGGTTTCGAATTTTTTAAAGGGTGGCTATCACTTTCAACTCAATGGCTATGGCCGAAGGCAAGGCGTTTACTTCCACGGTGGTACGGCAGGGTTGATTTTCTTTAAAGTATTGGGCATACAGGCGGTTAAACGTGTGGAAGTCGCGTTTCATGTTTACCAGAAAAACGGTTACATCCACAATTTTATCCCAACTACTGCCGGCCTCCTCCAATGCAGTTTTTACATTTTTAAAAACGGAGTGCACCTGCGGTTCAAAATCAAAGGCTATAAAATTGCCGTGTTTATCCAGTTGCAAACCGGGTATATTATCGGTGCCGGCTTCGCGCGGGCCCATACCCGATACAAACAACAATCCTCCCGCCTTACGGGTCATTGGGTATAAGCCCATGGGCTTTGGTAATTGATCGCTCATGATGGTGTTCTGATGTTGCAAAATACTAAAAAACAAAAATCGCTATCCCTGCTTATCGAAGTGGTTCCAGCCCTGGGCCTTCAATGGATGGCGGTGGCCGCCTTTGGTTACCAAAAACAGGCCTTGTTCCTTAGGCACAATTTGCCCAATAATACTAAAGGCATATTCGCCGGCAATTTTGGTTTCGTCCTCCGGTGCAATGGTAAACAACAGTTCATAATCTTCGCCTCCGCTAAGGGCGCAGGTGATAGGATCGATATTAAACTTGATGGCCATGTTGTAAGCATCTTCACTAACCGGCACCATAGCCTCACTGATCTCACATCCCACTCCGCTTTGTTTACAGATGTGGTGCAGATCGCTGCTAAGTCCATCGCTCAGGTCAATCATCGCGGTTGGCTTCAGGTCAATATCTTTCAAAAAGGCGATGACATCTTTGCGTGCTTCCGGTTTCAGTTGCCGCTCAATTAAATACTGGGCGTTCTCCAATTCCGGCTGTACTTCCGGATGCTCTATATAGATCTGTTTTTCACGCTCCAGTATCTGCAAGCCCAGGTAAGCAGCCCCCAAATCACCCGATACACAAACCAGGTCGCCCACCCGGGCGCCGTTGCGGTATACCAGTTCCTCTTCCGTAGCTTCGCCAATGGCCGTTACCGAAATAACCAAGCCACTGCGCGATGAAGTAGTATCGCCACCGATTAGATCTACTTTGTAATTCTTGCAGGCTAGCCGAATTCCTTCATAGAGTTCATCCAGTGCTTCCACCGGAAAGCGAGACGAAACAGCAATAGATACTGTTATTTGTGTAGGCCTGGCGTTCATGGCATAGATGTCGCTCAGGTTTACAACCACACACTTATAACCAAGGTGCTTTAACGGGGTATATACCAGGTCGAAATGAATGCCTTCCACCAGCAAATCGGTACTTACCACTGTTTTTTTGTTTCCGTGGTCAATTACAGCAGCATCGTCTCCCACGGCTTTAATAGTAGAAGAATGAAAGGTTTCGAAGCCGGAGGTAAGCCGGTCGATCAAGCCGAATTCGCCGAGTTGACCGATAGGGGTTAAATTTTTATCTTGTGCCATAAAATGTATCTTGAGCGGACAAGTTTAGTGAATTAACCGCTCTGCCGATGGTAGTTCCGGATAAAAAACGCCTGTTGTATATAAGTTGGCTCACGCTGTTTGGCATGAGCGCTATGGGCATTCTCCTTATTTTCTTTGTGCAGAAACAGGATGTAGCAGTTGCTTTGCTGGGCCGCGAACGTTATTACCTGCAAGTGGTAAGCGGTTTGTTTTTTGGCAGTTTATCGGCCCTGCTTGGTGTATTGCTTATCAGGGGCAAAAACTTTAAAGGGGTGCGCTCCTTTCTGGAGGACATGATTGGAGACATGAATCTTTCGGTTACCCAAATTGTAGTGTATTCGGCTTGCCTCTCGATTGGTGAAGAAATGTTATTCCGGGCAGGCATTCAGCCCATCATTAATATCTGGCCGGCCGCCTTTTTGTTCGTTTTGCTGCATGGCTATATAAATCCTGCCAACCTTAATCTTACGGTTTATGGCTTCTTTTTAGTGCTCATCGGAGCCGGTTTTGGCTATTTATTCAAGTTTTTAGGCCTTTTTTCGTCAGTTACAGCTCATTTCATATACGATGTATCTATGTTTTGCGTGCTGAAATACGCGTACCAGCGCAGGGCCGTTATGAAATAAAGCACATGTGGGCACTTGACATTCCGTTAGGGGCTTTTTACATTTGCCAAACCGAAAAAACGCACTGTTATGATTAGCGAACTGAAAAATGCACCCGAAGTATGGTCGAAGGCCTGGTCGAATAAGACCTTCCGTAATCAGTTTTTGCTATCCTTTTTGATGCTGATAGGCGTAAGCCTGCACAACTTTTATTACCTCCGTATTTTTCAGGCACGGCAGGGTACGTTGATTAATGATTATGTACTGAACTTATTGCCACCGCACGATTTTTCCGGTATTATTTTTCCTATTCAGTATGCCTCCATTTTAATGGCCATTGTATTTATCCTGCCCAACCCGGTAAGATTGGTAAAAGGTCTTCAGATGTTTTCGCTGGTAATATTTGCGCGCACAGCTACCATTTACCTGTTACCATTGGAGCCGCCTTCCGATATGGTGCCTTTATATGACCCTGTTGCTAACCTGTTGTTAAATACCAATGGCGTGTTTGTTACCAAGGATCTTTTCTTTTCAGGACATGTATCGGCTTGTTTTATGCTGTTCCTGATCGTAGATAAGTGGTATTTGAAAGTGTATACCATGGCTGCCACGCTGGTGGTTGCCCTGCTTATTATGTGGCAACACGTACATTACAGTACCGATGTGTTGTTTGCCCCCTTGTTTTCGTATGCCTGCTACCGGTTTATAAACTGGATACATGCCCAACGCAAGTTTGCCTGGGTACTGGCAGAGGCATAAGCTCTGGATTGCTACGCTCCAATTTTACTGGCTTGCCTGTAGATTCTATAGGTCAAGAGATAATTATGTTGCCTAAACTGGTCGGTTTTTTAACATAAATGATAGGAATTGATAGGGTTTGATAGGGTTTTGGGGGGCACCTGTCAAATCCTATCAAGCAACTGCTTACCTTTCTTTAGCAGCTTTATTACGCCAATTTTAAGCGCTTCAACCGGGGTTTGCCCGGCACGATTTACTGCCTGCTACGAGCCTTTCAGACAGTACCGGTATGTCAAAGAACCTAGCTCAAAGGTAATAATTTTAAATTAAAGTTTCTCTTTTTATTCCTTTTTTAAATAATCGCCGTTGGCAGTGTTCCTGAGCTTGCTGAACCTGTGCCCGAAATCTAAACTTGAAAGCAAAGGTTCCCTGACCCTAAAGCGTATGGCATCAAGGCGTATCAATGCCATTTTAACAATTGATTTTCAGTTTGTTACAAGGTTTTTGGCAGAAAAAACGCAATAAGTTTAAAGAGAGGTCCGTTCCAATTCTATAAGCAGCCTCCCCGGGGAAATGCTATGGCTGCTGCTGAATTTTAAAACAAACCAAAAACAGAAATCATGAAATCCATAAAAATATGCGCGCTACTCCTATTAGCACTACCACTGGTTATGATTAGCTGCAAGCAAAAGCAAGCCAAGGATGCGGCTACTGTTAAGTTTAAACTAACCGATGCACCGGCGGACTTTGATGCGCTTTATATAGATGTGCAATCCATACAGGTTCAAACCGCTGCCAGCGGTTGGGTAACGTTACAATCGCAGGTAGGCACTATTAACCTGCTGCAATATGTAAATGGGCAAAGCACTTTAATTGCCCAGGCTGAACTGCCCCAGGGGCAAATCAACCAGGTGCGGTTGGTCTTAGGTAGTAATAACAGTATAGTTGCCAACGGACAAACCTATCCCATAGCTATACCAGCGGGTATGGAATCGGGCCTGGTGCTGAATGTGCATCAACAGTTACAGGCGGGTCAAACGTACGAGTGGACTATAGATTTTGATGCCGCTCAATCGGTAATGACAACCGGATCAGGCAGCTTTCATCTGGAACCCGTGCTGCGCTTAATAGTAGATGCCCAAAGCAGTGCCGGTGCTACTACCAATGCCGACGGAACTATCAGCATAGGCGGTTCTACCGGTGGTACAGCCGGCGGCTCGGTGGTTATAAACGGCGATGTTACAGGCGCTATGTCCGGCAGTATTGCTCCTGTTGGTTTTGCTTCGGTATGTATTACCGGCTCTAACGGTGCCACGTATTGCACGGTAACCGATTTAACCGGTCATTTTACCCTACAAACCGTTGCAGCCGGTTCTTATACGGTGCAAATCGATCCATCATTACCGCTATTAAGTATTAAAACGATCAGTAACGTTAGTGTTACGGCACATCAAACCACCAACCTGGGAGTGGTGGCTTTATAAGTGAACTAGTTGGGTTACGGCAGCCCGGCCTGTTCTATTGGTCGGGCTGTCTCTTTTTAACGAGCCTACGCCGCCCCCGGCAACACTGAAAGCTAAATCAAGCGGTACATGCCCTTGTGGCAACGGATAACTCTCCTACTTTCGCGCCATGATTTGGAGGCGCGACCCCAATAATCCCGAAGCGGAAATGGGTTTTTTTGATCACCTGGAGGCCTTACGCTGGCACTTGATACGCTCAGCTATTGCTATAGTAGTTTGCGCCTGCGTGGTAGGGTATTACTACGATGTAGTGTTCGATAAAATAATCCTTGGCATTACCAGTAAGGATTTTCCTACTTACCGCCTGCTATGTTACGTAACCCAACAACTGCACATGGGCAATGCGATTTGTATTGACCATGACATTCCCATTACACTGCAGAACCTGACCATGTTTGGCCAGATAACTCTGCTGGTGCAATATTCCATCATCCTGGGGCTGGTGGTTGCCTTCCCCTATATAGTGTGGGAACTTTGGCGGTTTGTAGCCCCCGCGCTGAGCGAAACAACGGCCAAAAAAACCAGTCAGATCATATTGGCCTGTTCCATCTTCTTTTTTGTGGGCGTAGCCTTCTGCTATTTTATCATTATCCCTTTCTCCGTAAACTTTGCCGTAAGTTTTACCATCAGCAATAAAATACACAACGACTTTACCATTGACAGTTACATCGACTTTTTTACGGTAATGCTGTTGGCCATCGGGGCTGTTTTTGAACTGCCGATGGTGGTGTATTTTCTTTCGCGCCTGGGCATTTTAGGGCCAACTATTATGCGCAAATACCGCCGGTATGCCATTGTTATCATTCTGGTAGTATCCGGCGTAATTACGCCCTCGCCGGATATGTTTACCCAGTGCCTGGTAGCCATACCTATTTACCTGTTGTACGAGTTGAGTATTTTTGTAGCAGCGCGCAACGAACGTAAGCGACTGAAGAACTTAAACGCCGCATAAAAACATTGCACTATGAAAATAGCACTGGGAGGCGACCACGCCGGCTTTGATTACAAACGCGAATTAGTAGTATTTCTAACCTCGCAGGGTTATGAGGTAAAAGACTTTGGTCCGTTTAGCGCGGATAGTGTAGACTATCCCGATTTTGTGCATCCCGTGGCCGAGGCGGTAGAAAAAGGCGAGTGCCATTTCGGTATTCTAATTTGCGGCAGCGCCAACGGAGTAGCAATGACTGCCAACAAGCACCAGGGCATACGCGCCGGAATTGCCTGGGCCAAAGAATTAGCGCAACTGACCCGGCAGCATAACGATGCAAACATATTGTGCCTGCCTGCACGCTTTATAAACCTGGATGTGGCTAAAGAATGTACCGAGGCATTTTTGAATACTGCTTTTGAGGGTGGCCGGCACCAAAACCGGGTGAACAAGATTGCCTGCTGATTTATGAAGTTATTGCGGGCCCTGCATCGTGTAAGCATAAAACCCCTTAACCCATGCGCAAATTATTTGTAGCCGCCATTTGTGGAATTGCTGTGCTGTTGAGCATTAGCGGTTGCATTAAAAAGAAACAGCAGATACGTGTACAGTATATCAATGCTGCGCTTAACTCGCCTTATCTGGATTATTATCTGCAAGGCACCAAACGGGCTTCGTTTATCGGCTACAACATTTGCAGTAACAGCAACACGGCCGATTTATTGGATAATGAAGCCTGCACTGCCGATGCTCGCTTAAACGATACGCTGGTAACCGCGTTAAAGATCAGCAACTGGAAAGCCGGTACACATTATACGATGGTAACCTATGGCCAGTACAGCAGCCTAAAAACCGCCCTGTTAAGCGATACGGTAGCCTGGCCCACTACGGGTAAGTTTAAAGTGCGCTTTATGCACTTTGGCACCGATGCCCCAGCATTGGATGTGTATCTGAACAGTACGCCCATTGCCCTTAACAAAGTTTATTACGGCACCGACAGCCTGAACGCCATTGGCGACTTTACCGAATTGAATGCGGGCGCATATACCATCTATGTTAAGAATCACGCTACCAATCAAACATTATTCAGTATTTCAGCAATGGGTATCGAGGATAACCGAATACTGGATATGTATGCCACCGGCACACTTGCCGATTCAATTTATCATCCCTTCTGTTTAGGATACGCCGCACATTAGGGTTTATCAGCAGTTTAATTGCCCGTTTAGTACAAGGCATGCCCCATTGTAAGCTCCCACAAGCTTTGCACGCATGCCCTGCGTGAATTTGTACTAAAACCCACCACCCAAAGGTCGGATAACCGTTAAAAACGCGTTAAAATGCCAGCACCCGACATTTTGAAACTAAACCCACAGAGGTTCGGGTTGTCCATGAAACAACAACCAGATGTTTCATTTTGAAAAACGACTTGTAAAAACGTGTTATATGAAAAACTTAAAGAAATCAGTGATGACCCTGGCAGCTGCTTTGCTGCTGGTGTTATCGTTTAACGATGTAAGGGCCGCGGATCCGTGGCACCGCCATCATCATCACGGTGGCCGATGGGCCAGCTATGGCCCTTCTTACACTTCCGCCTATGCCCCTCCTGTGCAGGTAAGTCTGCAGGTATTCTACGACCAACTGGCACCTTACGGCACCTGGATAAATGACCCTTACTACGGATATGTATGGGTGCCTGCTGTGGATGCAGGTTTTCGCCCCTATTACAGTAATGGTTACTGGGCCTATACCGATTACGGTAACACCTGGGTATCGTATTACGATTGGGGCTGGGCGCCCTTCCACTATGGCCGCTGGACATACGACGCTTATTATGGCTGGATATGGGTGCCTGATACTGTATGGGGACCGGCCTGGGTAGGCTGGCGCAGCAGTAACGATTATTATGGCTGGGCACCTTTAGCGCCGGGCTGGGGGGTATCGTACAGCGCTTATAACTTCCCGGTTGACTGGTGGGTGTTTTGTTCGCCTACCTATGTATACGATCACCACTTTTACTGGCATTGTAACGAACCGCGTTATAACACTACCATTATTAACAATACAACTATTGTAAATAATACGTATGTAACTAACAACGTAACGTATATACAAGGCCCCAGCAGTGCTGATTACGAACGCCATACCGGTCAGAAACCGCAGATGTATCAGTTGCGTGAATTAGACCAGGCGGGAGTAACCAAGGTGCAGAACAACCAGATTGAGATTTACCGTCCACAGGTAAGCAAGGCCGCCACCGATAAACAAGTGGCCCCGGTAAATGTCGTAAAGGCAGACCGCACCATCAGTAAGCCCGAACCCATCAGCGTAAATAAGGGGCAGCCCCAATTTAAGAGCGATGTTAAGCAGGTGGAACTGAACAAAAATCTGCAACCGGCGGAACGTAATAATACAGAAAGCGCGAAGCCAGGCGTAAATGGTATAAACAGTGAAAAACAAACCCCTGCTCAAGGGCAACCACAAAAACAGAACATAGGTGAGCCTAAACAGGAAGTACCACAACGTGTTACGCCACAACAACAACCGCGTAAGGAAATGAACCAGGAACCGGGACGCGTACAACCGCAGGCACAACCACAACAAAAGCAGTGGGAGCAAAAACAACAGCCTAATGTGCAGCCAAAACAGGTTCCTCAACAACAGCCACAACAACGCGGCTGGCAGCAACAGGAGCCTCAACGCCAGCAACAGCCCAAACAACAGTTTGAGCCAAACCAGCAGCCAAGGCAACAGTTTGAACAGCCAAGGCAGGAACAGCCCAAACAGCAATTTGAGCAACCGCGGCAGGCACCACCAAGAGGTGAACCGCAACTGCAGCCTAAGCAGCAGTTTGAGCAGCCAAGGCAGGAACCGATGCAACAACAGAGGCCACAGTTTCAGCCGCAGCAGCAACCACAACAACGGCAAATGGAACAGCCCCGCATGCAGCCGCAACAGCAGCAGCAACAACCAAAGGCACCCATGCGCACGCCGAGATAACAGCCTACCAACAAAAGAAAAGGGGTCGGAAAATACCGGCCCCTTTTTTGTTTAACCCAATCAAAAAAAAACTTTAATGCATTACCTGAAGTTTACCGCTACCCACGGGCAGGTTGTTTACCGTTAACCGGTAGATATAGAAACCCGCCGGCAAGGTGCCGGTGCTTATACTAAAATTACTTGTATTGTTAACGGGCATTTGCAGTACTTCGCGACCGCTTATATCGAGCAGCGAAAAAATCCCGGTACCGATTTTCTTGCCCAATACCACATTTACCTTATCGGATGCCGGCTGCGGATAGGTATAAACACCCACATAATCGGCAGCTGCACGGTTAATGCCGCTAAGTATTTTTACCACGTTTTGGTTGCTATCCAATTGCGTAATATTTCCATCGCGGCTGCCTACCCAAACATTGTTGCAGCCATTGCTAAAAGCAATAGCAGTTATGCGGTTATCCGGCAAACCATCCGCCATGGTAATACGCGTGAAACCGGGATTGTTATATACTACTACTCCACTATCGCGCAAGCCAATCCATACCCTGCCCTGGCAATCGACCATTACTGTGTTAACCTCGTTTTGAGGAAGGCCGTTGGCAGTGGTAAAATTTTGACAGGGATTACCAACCGGGCACACCGAAAAACCGCCGCGCGTGCCAATGTATTTGGCCACACACATATTATCTACCGCAATAGCGGTTACCCGGTTATCTACCAGTTTTTGGTTGGGTGCGCTTGTATCGATATAGGAAAAGGTAGTGCCATTGGCAGTATAAAAACAACCATTATTAGCCGTGCCGGCCCAAAAGCCGCCACAATTGCCGGCCTTTTGCATGCAGGTAACCGGATTGAAAGGGGCCGGATAATTCTGCACCAGCACTTGAGAAGAATCGAAGCGGGTAAAGCCACCCGGTGTTAAAGCCCATAGGCTATCGGCCCTGTAGAGTACACCCCGCACATTGTTATTAGGTAAGGGCCCCAGAGTATCCCAAAAACCACCTGCATGGTTATAGCTTAAACCCGCAGTAGTTGAAATAAATGCATGCTGCACATTGCCGATGGAAGCCAGTGCCACACCAGTAATGCTATCGCCCTGTAACGAGGGGGTATTGCTGTGGTCGTAGTACGTCCATTGCTGGGCAGCAGCTTCGTAAAACGCGAGGCCCTGGCCGTTGGAACCCACCCAGGCATCACCATTCTGGGCCAACTCTATAATGCTTATTTCATCAAAGCCTACGTTTTGCGTGCTGCGCACACTTTGGCTAAAACCAGTGGCACACAAGGCCAAAGCGATAAGAAATAGGGGTAGTTTCCTGCTCATAGTAAATGGGGTTTAATGGGCTGCTGAGTTCCTGCTTTATCTGACAACATCCGGAGGCTAATCCTTCGATTGTTCTTTCAATTCTACGTAGTACATTTTAAGCTTCCCTTTGTTCTTGGCTTCAATTTCGCCGCGATAGAAACAGGGTATGGCATCTTTAATCAACTGATAGGTAGAATGAGACAGGTTAATATGGCCGGGTTCGCTGTTTTGCTGCATGCGGCTGGCGGTATTAACTGTATCGCCCCATATATCAAATACAAACTTTTTGATCCCTACCACTCCCGCCACAACAGGCCCGGTGTTAATACCAAAGCGAAACTCGAAATGCGCTTTGTTTTGTGCGGTACGGCGGGCATTTACCTCATTAACAGCCTGGGCAAACTGAATGGCAGTTTTAACAATTACCTCTGCATGATTTTCAAGCGCTACCGGTATGCCGCCCGCACATAAATAGGCATCGCCGATGGTTTTAATTTTTTCGACACCCATGCGATCAACGATGCGGTCGAATGCTTCAAAATACTCATCCAACCCGCTTACCAATTCTTCGGCGCTTAGTTGTTCGCTTATTTTGGTGAAACTTTTAATATCGGCAAACAACACTGTTACTGAATCAAAGTGCCGCGCCCGGGTTTTCCCATTTTGCTTCAGTTCTTCGCTGATCTCATCCGGCAAAATGTTGTTCAATAATTCTTCAGAACGCTTCTTCTCCGCTTCCAGCGCATTATAAGCCCTGGTTAGTTCTGCGTTCTTAACCCGCTCGGCTTCTGCATCGCGTTCCTTCTGTTCAATTTCGTAGCGCATCGTCATTTGCGCTATCTGCCTGCTTGTTTCGGTATTCGATATTTCTTTATCCAACTGCGAATAATGCAGGTGGGCTTTGTATGCCTCTTCAAAATTTCCTTCGGCAGCCCACATTGAAGACAGTAACTGATAGGCCACACGGTTTTGACTTTTCCATCCGAGTGTTTCTCCAAGCTGAATGGCCTCCTTTATATAGTTGTGCGCCTCTGCAAACAGGCCCTGTTCAAAATATAACTCGGCCAGGTTATTGTACGATTGTACCAAGCCCCGGCGCTCATCTACCTGCCGAAAAAGCGCCAGCGATTGTAAATAATAATCCAGGGCTTTATCGGTTTGCTTTTTCGCACGGAACACGTTGCCAAGGTTGCTATAAGAGGCTGCAATTTTAGCCTTCTCACCCGTTAATTCCCGAAGTTTAAGGGCACGCAGATGTGTTTGAAGGGCTTCTTCCATCTTCTGCTGTTCGTGATACACATTACCTATGTTGTTCAGCAGGTCGCTAACGGTTTTGGTATCGTTGGTTTCTTCGCGGATCACCAGGGCGCGGTTAAACATCTTCAGCGCTTCGTCGTAATTGTGCTGCTCCTTATATAACAAGCCGATGTTAGAGCAGGAAGAAGCAATACGGGAAGGTTCATGCAGGCGCTCGTAGGTTTTAAGCGCTTGTAAATGATTGGTAAGGGCCAGCGAATAATTGCCCTGTATACCATAGATAACCGCTGAGTTGGCATAAAGGTCGGCCTCTGCCAGTTCATCTTTCAAATCGCGCCGCAGAGCAATTGCTGCATCGTATTGTTCCAGTGCCTGGTTGTATTTGGCCTGATGTACCAGCACATTGCCCAGTTTGGCATATACCAGCGCCTGTCCTTCCAAATCGTTAATGCTTTGGCGAATCTGCAGGGCCTGGCGATAGAATTTTTCAGCCTCGCTAAAATTGCGCAGGGCTGCCGCGCTCATGCCGGCCTGCAATAAAGCCTGGGCTTCGCCCGCAGGATAGTTTATTTCCTGTGCCTCCTTCATAGCCCGTTGCAACAGATCATCCGACTCGCCATTGTCCGTATCCAATAAAAGCGCGCTCAACCTAATCATAGCATCAATTTTGCGGGGCGTAGCAGTTACGGCCGCATTAATTTCTTTTCGCAAGGCATCCATCTCGTGCTGCATGTCCGGAATTAAATCGCTGCTTTGATCTCCGAACATATAAACGATTATCGGCCTGGCCAAAATTATTTCCTAATGTGCCTGCGCTTAAAAAGCGGCGGACTTACAAAGTCCGCCGCCGACACTCTTACCTGCACATGAATAGGCAAAAAGTGCGCGCAGAATCCTTACTTGTTACCTGCAGCCTTTAGTTGCAAAGCGGTTTTAATCATTTCCAGGTCGCTTTGCATACCGGCCATTTTATTTTCGATTTCCGTGTTTTGATGTTGCAACTGCGCATTGTTTTGTTGCAGCTGGTTGATCATTTTCAATAGTTCCTGTGTAGCTGAAACATTCAATGTTGTAAGCGCTTCGTAATCCACCGTGCGGAAATCGCTTACCTGTTTACCGAATACAAACACCTTGCCTTCTGTTTTTAAATCAACAGTAAAGTGGCTGGCGTCAGCGGTTAACACCTCCACGGTTTCTTCTTTATCCGCTAAAATCAATTTCACCACATCGCCGGCTTTCAGGTCGTTTGCAACAGCAATGGTGCCATTATGAATTTCGGCCAGTTTGTAAATGTTAGGGATAAAGTCGGCCAGTTTTGAAACGGCTTGTGGATACACCTGCTCCAGTTGCTGTGCAATTACCTTTTTGTTTAAACCATTACCCTTGCCAATGGTATCAATAAACTTATAATCGGTAATTTGAATTTTAGCGAGCGTGTTCAGATCGTTTTCGCCATCAGATACACCGATTACGTTTTTAATACGGGCATCGGAATAGGCATTAAACTCGGTGGCAGCTATGCGGCCGCTGGCGTATATTGAATATCCGGAGGTACCGTTGGTGATAGTGCCGGTGGCTCCGGAGGAGTTGAGGTAACCGTAGCTATAGGTGTTACTGAGGGTACCGTTTACAACCAGGTAAGCCTGCGTAGGGTTGGTGGTGCCTATACCTACCGCGCCGTTCGAAGATTTTATCGTCATGCGCACGGTTGAGTTATCGCGCACCAACAGGTTGCCTGCTCCTTCGCTGTTGGCTGAACCAGTAGAGATCAAATCCCAGGTGCTGCCGCCTGCGCTGGTGTTGTTTAAACGCAACCAGGTGCCCGTGTTTGAGGAACTTTGAATTTGTTCGATAATGTTTGAAGTGCCAACCAGGTGCAATAAGTTAGATGGCGTTGCTGTGCCAACACCTACATTCACTGCATCGGACCCTGTGCCACCTAAAACAAGGCTGTTGCTTGCACCGACCTTAGCATTGAAGCCTATGGCCGTAGCATTGGTAAGGTTAGCCGACGATACATCGGCACTGTCACCAATCAGGGTGTTACGGCTACCGGTTGTATTGGTGCTACCTGCCATCATACCAACACTTGTGTTGTTATGGCCCGAAGTGTTGGCATTAAGCGTGAAGTAACCTACTGCAACGTTACCACCGGAGGTATTGTTCTCTAAAGAAGAGGTACCTACAGCCGTATTCTTAACGCCGGTAATATTATTCAGTAAGGCATTTGTACCGAAGGCTTCGTTTTGCGTACCTGTACTGTTTTTACCTGCCCAGTAACCCCAAAAGCTATTGGATTTAAGCGGGTCAACCCTGCCGGATTGCTGATTGTTGGTTCTAACCGTAAATGGAACATTATCGGTAGTGCCGATAAAGTTAACACCATCTGTGGTGCCTGTATTGCCGCTTGTGGTCCAGGCTGTGTTGCCTATAACAGTAGCAGGTGCTGTCCAGATACCAACGCCGTTGGCATCACTAACCATTAGATTACCGGTGGCCTGGTTGCCATCTACCATTTTTATAGAACCTACCACATGTAAGGTTGTATCAGGGGTTGTGGTGCCAATACCTACGCGGCCTTTACCGGCGCCATCCAGGCTCATGATCTGCGTGGTGCCAATTGAATCGACGTTATCCGTGTTCGGATTCCAAACGTAAAAATCGATGGCATTACCCGTAGTAGCACCACTGTTGTGACGCGATTTGATGGCCTGCGAATAACCGGTGCCATTGTTATAACTCATCACAATTTGGTTACTAACAGAGCTGGTGCTGTTATTGCCGCTGCGTAAACGCAGGCTGGTAGTGCGGGCATTGCTGCCCATAACATCCAGGTATGCACGCGGTGCATTCATACCAATACCTACAGCGCCTCCGTAGGTTACGTTTAGGATGTTGCGCTTATACCAGCTAACTGCATCATCCGTAACTGAACCGATGTGCATTACTGAATCTTCGTAATCGATGTTCATTACCTTTCGTCCGGTAGCGCCGCTAAGGTCTTCGAAATAAATGCGCGGAATATTGGCATCGGTCAATAACAAGGCTGCGCCGTATTGTACGCTCAGGCCACTGGTGCCCCCATTCGACACATGGAGTGTTTGTTTAGGCGCAGTGGTGTTTATACCTGTGTTGCCGTTGGTTTGTATAAATAAGCGGTGCTGTGCGGTAGAGGCCTGGTAAATGGAAAAATTCTTGGTGCCTGTGCCGTTATAATCCTGCAATACGCGCCAGTCATCCAGCGCAACAGCCGCGCGGCGACTGGTAGCATGAGTGCTCGGCAACACGCTTATGGCAACCGGAAACTGGCTGCTGCCCGATTCGATGGTTACTACGGGGGATGCTCCGGTTGTATTGGCTACATATAATGGAGATGAAGGTGCATTGGTGCCTATACCTACGTTACCTGCAGCAGTTACACGCATGCGTTCGGTATTGGTTGTTTTTACAACCCAGTCAACCGCATCGGTAGTGCCGATAAAATTGGTGCCGGCTACGGTTCCGGTATTACCGGTTAAACCCCATCCACTCAGGCTGCTAAGCGAAACGGTATTCTGTCCGCCGATGCTAAGGTTGGTGCCGCTCAGGTATAAATTCTGTGTATCTAAACCGAGCGTGGTTGCATCTACCCACTTACCATTACCGGTAGCATCGCTTTGCAGTATATAACCATTGGCAGCGCCGTTGGTCATTTTATAATACTTGCTAATAAGGCTATCATTGATCGTTACGCTGTTTGTGGAAAAATTACCATATATGAGCGGCGTACCGGTATTGCTGTTGTCGATATATAGCTTGTTAGCGCCGGTTTCGTTATAACCGGCCTGGTAGCCTAACATAACGTTGCCCGCGCCATTAACCAGGTAGCCTGCCTGGTAACCCAGCACCGTGTTGTTTGAGTTTGTTGTATTGTTATACAACGCCTCGCGGCCTACTGCCACGTTAGCAGCGCCTGTGGTGTTGCCGTTCATAGTATTAGAACCAATGGCTACGTTACTTGAACCCGATGTGCTGGCACTCATAGCAAAATTACCCAGGGCGGTGTTGTTCGTGGCATTGGTAATGTTATATAAGGCCTGCACCCCTACAGCGATGTTAAAGCTGGCAGAAACTGAATTCTGCATGGCGTTTAAGCCCAAGGCTGTATTGTAGTTTCCTGTAGAATTATTTGCCAGGCTCCAAAAGCCTATGCTGGTATTGCCTTGTCCGTTTGCTGCATTGCCCTGCGAACCAAAGCCTACGGCTGTATTGTTGAGGCCGGTGGTGTTCGCCTTCATGGTTTGATGACCGACTGCCACGTTTGCATAACCAGTACTATTTAGTGTGCCCGATAGATAACCAACAAAAACGTTTTTGTTGTTATTTAAATTATCGTTGGCTCCGGCACCTTCACCCAGGAATACCGATTGACCGGTGTTTAGCACTTCAATTTGACCGTTATTGGTAATACGCGTGCGGATAACATTGTTGGTACGAATATCCAATGCCTGGTTATCGGTAGTGCCGATAAAATTAGTGCCGTTAGTTGTTCCGGCATTGCCTGTAAGAGCCCAACCGCTTAAACTGCTGAGCGAAACTGTATTGCCACCACCAATGCTAAGATTGGTGCCATTCAGATACAGGTTCTGCGAATCAGTAGCAGCCGATGGCGCCGCTACCCAGGTGCCGTTACCGGCAGCATCGCTTTGGAGGATGTAACCATTGGTAGCACCTGTGGTCATCTGGAAAGTGGTGGTGCGGGTTTTGCCGTTTACATCCAGTTTGGTGGTTGGTGTATTATAACCTACACCAACGTTGCCGTTCTTTAAAACGGTGAATGCATCGGAACGCGCAGCAGAAGAAGCGCCGTTGCCTACATTGAACACGCGGTCGGCACCATTAAAGCCGGTTGCGCTGAGTGCCGTATAGCCGGTGCCATACATACCTATAGCTACTTCGCTGTACGAAGGTGCCGTGTTATACGAACCAAGAGCCGTGGTGTGGTTACCCGAAGCTACGTTGCCGCGGTTAAGGGCTACAGCAGCATAACCGCTTACGGTATCGGCCAAACCCAGCACTAAGCCATTGGCGTTGCTGATGATATTCGAATTGCCGGCTGCCAGCGATGAACCACCGCTTACCGTGTTGCTGTTGCCTAGCGCGGCAGCTTCGCTGGCAGATACGACGTTATTATAACCTGCAGCAAAGCCATTGCCGGCAGTTACGCGGTTTTTATTACCCAAGGCAACCGCACCTGAAGCGGTAGCACTATCCTGATAACCGAGCGCTACTGTACCGGTATTCGTTGAATACGATTGATACCCGCCTGCAAAGGAATAGTTGCCTGTTGCTTTGGTACTTTGGCCGAAGGCTGCAGATGCAAAACCTCCGATGGTATCGTTATAGCCAACTACAATACCGGCGGTAGAGTTGTTGTAAGATTGAAAGCCGCCCGCAAAGGAATAGCTGCCCGCCGCCCGGTTGTACTGGCCGTATACCGCTGCATTACCTGCAGTAACGGTATCATTAACGCCACCCAGCACTACCGAATTGCTGCCTGCGGCCAGGTTGTGATTTCCACCCAATACAGCTGAAGCATTTTGTGTGGCTGTATTATTATAACCCGAAATAAATGAGTTAGCGCCGGTAGCAGTATCGTTATTACCGAAAACTGCATCCTGGTTGGCATTAGCATAGTTGCCCACACCAGCCACAAACGATCCGTTGCCGTTAGCATAGTTGTTTTGTCCGAAGGTTGCAGCGCCATAACCTGCCGCTTTTACATTATAGCCTATGGCAACGGAATTAAAGCCACTTGCTTTGCTGAAGTTACCCCCGGCTAAGGCATGGGCACCGCTGGCGGTATCCACTTCGCCTATAACAAAGGCACTGTTGTTTGTGGCAATGTTGTTCCAGCCGAAGGCTGTAGCCTGCGGTGCCGAAGCAGTATTTAAATAGTTGGCGGTAAAGGTATAGTTACCCGTTGAGTTATTGGCGCGACCAAAGGCTTCTGCAGCAGTGCCCGTGGTGGTATCGGCCCAGCCTATTGCTAAACCAAGATTGCTGGTTACGTAGGATTGATAGCCACCTACTATGGAGTTGTTGCCCGATGTGTAGTTGGCCTGATTAAAGGCCGCTGCAAAATTGGCACCGGAAGCAATCGTATCGAAACGGCCCGAGATGAAGGTGTAGTTAGCCACATTGCTGTTGCTATTGCCGGTTACCAGCGCATTGGTGCCTGTATTTGCATTGCTGTTACCAATAATGCCATTGCCGTTTACATCAAGCGTAGTGGCAGGTGCAGCAGTGTTAATGCCTACATTACCAGCACTGAGCACCCGCATGCGTTCGGCATTGTTGGTTTTAACTACCCAATCTTTTGCATCCGTGGTTCCAATAAAGTTGGTGCCAGGTGTGGTACCGCTGTTACCTGTCAATTTCCAGTCGGTACCGGTGCTGTTGGTTAATACCGAGTCAGCCGGCTTCCATTTGCCGTTACCGTTGGCATCGCTCATCATTACGTAGCTCTGCGTGCCTCCGTTGGTCATTTGGAAATACTTGCTGGTAAGGCTGTCGTTAATGGTAATGTGATTAGTATTAAAATTACCGTATATAAGTGGGGTAGTAGTATTACTGTTATCGATGTAAAGCAGGTTGCCACCGGTTTCGTTTTGGCCCGCGTTGTAACCAATGAATACGTTTCCGCTACCCAAAGCAGCTTGACCGGCACCCAGACCCAGCGCGGTATTGAAACTGCCTGTGACGTTATCTCGTAAGGAATGCGAACCAACGGAAATATTTCCTACACCTGTAGTGTTACTGTGTAAGGACCAATGGCCTACCGCTGTTGAGTTGTTACCGGTTGTGGCGGCACTTAATGCCTCCCATCCCATTGCTGTATTATAGCTTCCTGAAGTATCGTATTGCAGCGCATTATAACCCACGGCCGTATTAAAGTTGCCGGAAGTATTGCGTTGGAGCGCGCCACTACCCATGGCACTATTATAGTTGCCTAAGTTAGCAGCAAGCGCCTGATAGCCGAATGCAGCATTATCGCGACCGCTGCTTAATGCGCTCAATGCATTTACCCCTACGCCTGTATTCCGCACATCCGTTAAGCTAAAGTTACCGGCATTTGCCCCTGCGAAAAAGTTGTTGGTTCCGTAATTGTGTATGTAGCGGTTATTGCCGGAGTAAATTATACCTGTTGTTGCGGTGGAGGCTGGCAAACGGAAGTTCTCGGTAATTTCTAATTGGGTATTCGGATTAGTTAAGCCGATACCAATGCGGCCGGCAGCAGTAACCCTTGCCCGTTCTGTATTAGAAGTTTTTATAACCCAATCGGCCACATCAATAGTGCCGATAAAGTTAGTTGCCGGGGTAGTTCCGGTATTACCGGTAATACCCCAGGCGTTCAATGCACCGTCTGCGCCCGTGGCTCCGGTAGCACCCGTAGCACCAGTCGGACCTTGCAAACCAGTGTCACCAGTGGCACCGGTAACTCCATTCGTACCGGTAGGACCCTGAGGACCCGTGTCACCAGTAGCCCCTGTTGCACCTTGCAAACCTTGTGGACCTGTATCACCCGTTGCGCCTGTAACGCCATTCAATCCATTAGCACCTGTTGCTCCGGTCGCACCTTGTAGACCTTGCGGTCCTGTATCGCCCGTTGCTCCTGTTGCACCATTCGTTCCATTTGAACCTGTAGCTCCGGTAGGACCTTGCAAACCTTGTGGACCTGTATCACCCGTTGCGCCTGTTGCACCATTCGTTCCATTTGAACCTGTAGCTCCGGTGGCACCTTGCAAACCTTGTGGACCTGTATCGCCCGTTGCGCCTGTTGCACCATTCGTTCCATTTGCTCCTGTTGCTCCGGTAGGTCCTTGCAAACCTTGCGGGCCTGTGTCGCCTGTTGCGCCTGTCGCACCATTCGTTCCATTGGCACCTGTAACGCCAGTTGGGCCAGCGGGTCCTTGTGGTCCTGTTTCACCTGTTGCACCTGTAACGCCATTCAAACCATTAGCACCTGTTGCTCCGGTAGGACCTTGCAAACCTTGTGGGCCTGTGTCACCTGTTGCGCCTGTAACGCCATTCAATCCATTAGCACCTGTTGCTCCGGTCGCACCCTGTAAACCTTGAGGGCCCGTGTCACCAGTTGCACCCGCTAAACCTTGCGGTCCAGTGTCACCTGTTGCACCGTTCAAACCATTGGCACCAGTCGGGCCAGCAGGGCCTTGTGGTCCTGTATCACCAGTTGCACCTGTAACGCCATTCAAACCATTAGCACCTGTTGCTCCGGTCGCACCTTGTAGACCTTGTGGTCCTGTATCGCCCGTTGCACCTGTAACGCCATTCGTTCCATTCAATCCATCGGCACCGGTTGCGCCAGTAGGTCCAGTAACACCAACGCCGGTTGGACCCTGCAAACCTTGAGGGCCTGTATCGCCCGTTGCACCTGTTGCACCTTGCAAACCTTGTGGTCCTGTATCGCCCGTTGCTCCTGTTGCTCCATTCGTTCCATTTGCACCTGTTGCTCCGGTAGGGCCTTGCAAACCTTGTGGGCCCGTGTCACCTGTTGCACCTGTAACGCCATTCAATCCATTCGCACCCGTTGCTCCAGTTGGGCCTTGTAAGCCTTGTGGTCCTGTATCGCCAGTAGCGCCTGTTGCACCATTCAAACCATTGGCACCAGTTGGGCCAGCGAGACCTTGTGGTCCTGTGTCACCATTCGCACCCGTTGCTCCGGCAGGACCTTGCAAACCTTGCGGGCCTGTGTCGCCTGTTGCGCCTGTCGCACCATTCGTTCCATTCAGTCCATCGGCACCTGTTGCACCAGTAGGGCCAGTAACAC